>JAJDDB010000041.1 GCA_029260575.1 Phycisphaerales bacterium | reverse complement strand
CGCCGTGTCGGGCGTCTCCACGACGAGCCTCGTGGCGCCGTCGATCACGGCCGAGACGACGGGCGTCCAACTGCTGTCCTACTTCGCCACGCCCAGCGGCACCGTGACCGAGCCCGGCGGCTTCACTCAGGACTTCGAGGGCACCGTCGGCTCGTGGTCGCGCTCGTGGTCCTACCAGGACTCCGTCGCCGCAGGCGCGACGGGCGACGAGACGGCGACGCACTCGACGAGCGCCACGGCCTACGCCGCAATCAACGTCCACGTGCCGGGCGGCTCGTGGGGGTCCAACGCGAACAGCACGTCGGCCGTGGGCGGCAACGACGTCAACTTCACCGTCGCCGACGTCGAGGGCTCGCTGATCGTCGCGACGTGCTTCTGGAACTCCGACCCCGACGACCGCATGCAGCCGCCGCGCGTGGACATGCCAGACCAGGGGCTCGGGTGGTACCTGATCGCCGACAGCGGCGTGTCTCCCGACGCCTCCACGCCCCGCGCCACGGCCTGGGCGATGCGCGTGCCGAGCACCGCGACGGGCACGTGGAACTTCAACTTCCTAGGCAAGCGCGACGGCCGCACGGAGTCGGCCGCCACGTGCCGCGTGCAGACGATCGACGGCGCCGACGACTACCTGCCCCGGTTCGCGGGCGAGGTCTCCGAGTGGCCGCTGGACTGGAACGTGGCCGGGACCGAGGCCTCCACGCCGATCACGGTCTACGGCGTCGGGCGGCGGCTGGGCGCTGTCAACGCGGCGGCGCCCAACAGCGTGTACACCGCGACGCTGGCCTCGACCAATCGCCTCCTCGGCTACTGGCCGATGAACGACGGCACGGGCGCGCAGTCCTTCGCCAGCGCGGTGCCCGGCGTCGCGCCGATGCAGATCGTCGGGGCGCCGGCGCTCGCGGCGTTCACCGGCTTCGAGCCCGCGGGGCCGTTGCCGACCTTCACGGCGGCCGGCGCCTACAGTGCCCCGCTCGTCGGCGCCGTGGCCGACGCCGCAGCGTTCGGGTCCTACGTGCGGATCGGGGAGGCGGGCACGACTGCCGGCGCCAACCTCGTCGCCGCCGGCTTCACCGGCGGCACGCTGCAGGCCGCGGTGCTCGAGTGGGTCGACGCCTCCAACGTGCGGATCAAGTTCGACTACGGCAGCTCCGAGCCCACGGCCACGCTGGGGCTCGGCGCCAGCGGCAACGGCCTCGAGCTGACGTTCATCGTGACGATGGTCCAGGACGGCGCGGACATCGACTGGGCGGTCTCGGCGGCCATCGTCGATCCGGACACGCTGACCGTCGCGGTCCTCGGCTCCGTGACGGGTACGCAGGCCTCCCAGACCATGGGCACGATCCAGAGCGTCTACGTCGGTTTGGAGACGAACACCCTCAACGCCAACCACACGAACGCGCCCGCGTTCGGCCACGTCTGGGCCTCGGACGAGGGCATCCCCTACCGCTTCGTTTCCGGCGGCGATCAACTCGCGCCGAACAGTGCGCAGGCTCTGCTCGGCTGGATCGGGCAGAAGGCGACCGACCGCATCCACCGCGTCGTCGCGGGCGCCGGCGCGAAGGTGCTCGTGCAGCACAACGACGTAGAGCAGGCGATGGACGTCGAGAATCCGCTGGCGCCGCTGCAGGCGCTCGCCGCCTGCGAGGCCACGGCCGTCGGGGGCAACCTCTTCGACGCCGCCGGCTTCGTCGGTCTGCGCCACCGTGGCCGCGTCGCGAAGGCGAACGCCGCCCCGACCTGGACGCTGGACTACGACGCCGAGCAGATAGCCGACCTCCAGCCGCTCGACGACGACCAGGCCACGGCGAACGACGTGACCGTGACCCGCACGGGCGGCACGTCGGTGCGCCTCGTCGAGGACACGGGGCCGCTGTCGGTGCAGCAGCCGCCCGACGGCGTCGGCCCGTACCCGAAGACCTTCCCGCTGAGCCTCTTCCTCGACGCCCAGGCGGCCGACCAGGCGGGCTACCGCCTCGCACGCGGCACCCTGGACCGCCCGCGCTGGCCGTCGCTGACGCTCGATCTGAGCAAGGCGGAGAACGCGACCGAGGCCGCCGCCGCGACCGAGCTGGAGATCGGCGCGACGATCCGCCTGACCGACCTCCCCGCGTGGTTCCCGCCCGGCCCGTACGACCTGATCGTGGAGGGCATCGACGAGCGGGTGGACGCCACGCGGTGGCTCGTGACGCTGAACCTGAGCCCCGCCGACCTGTACCGCACGGCGGTGCTGGACACCGACGACGCCGACGGCCGGGCGCTGTTCCGTCTCGGCGACGACGGCAACCTCACGCTGAACGAGGACGTCGACACGACCGCGACGTCCGTCGAGGTCGCCGTGGGCGACGGGGCCCCGCTCACCACGACCGACGTGCCGTTGCGCGTAGAGGTCGGCGGCGAGGTCTGGACCGTGACGGCCGTTTCGGGCACGAGCAGCCCGCAGACGCTCACCGCGACCCGCTCGGCGAACGGAATCGTCAAGAGCCACGCCACGGGCGACCCCGTGCGCGTCATCGACGTGGCCCGCCTGGGCCTCTACGGATAGGGGAACCACCATGGCCATCTCATTCACGGCAGGGCAGGACGTGGAGCCCGCCGACCTCAACGCGCTCGTCACGTACTACGTGAACAAGGGCGCGGACGAGACGGTCACGAGCTCCACGAGCCTGCAGGACGACAACCACTTCGCGGGCATTCCGATCCCCGCGAACACGACGTGGCTGGCGGAGATCTGGCTCGAGCTCGCGGGTGGCGAAGTCGGCGACTTCCAATGTGCGTGGGCCGTCACGGGTACCGCGACCATCGTGGCCCGTCACTGTCTCGGGATGCCGACGGGAGAGACGAACAGCTCCGACGGCAACGTCGGCATTCAGGTGCGCGACCCGGGGTCGGCAGTCAGCAACATGGTCGACGCCTCGAGCACGACGCGCACCTCGACGGCCGAGATGCTCAAGCTGAGCGGCGGCGCCTCGGGCGGGACGCTCACCTTCCGATGGTCTCAGGACACCTCCAGCGGCACGGGCACCACGATCAAGGCCAACAGCTCGTGGTTTCAGATGCGGCGAGTCGCATGACGCTGGGCGACGAGGTCATGGTGCGGCTGGCCGTGATCGAGTCCAAGCTGGACGCCGCTCTGTCCTCCGACGCCGACCACGAGCAGCGGCTCAGGCGGATAGAGGCCACGCTGTGGAAGGCCGTCGGTGCGGCGTCCGTGGCCGGCGGTGGACTCGCGGCGTTGGCGCAGAGCCTGCTGGGCTAGTCCACGTTCCGTCCACGGAGAGCAGAAAAGCCACCCGAAGGTGGCTCTGACCTGCATCTTCTCGGTCGGGCTGACAGGATTTGAACCTGAACGAAACTGCTGTTCAGGGGCCTGCTGAGCGTAAACATGCAGCTAGAAGCGGCGGCAAACGGCGGGAGATGTCCGTACGCTAGTCCACGTGGAGTCCACGCCCAGAAAGCGCCGATCAAGATCGTCTTCGTTCGGGACCATCGAGAAACTGCCCAGCGGCCGCTACCGCGCCAAGTACACGGTCGGCGCCAAGCGGTACACCGCGCCCACCCCCCTGGGCCTGGCCACGCACGAGACCAAGTTGGACGCGTCCAAGGCGCTCGCCAGGGTCCAGACCGCGCTCGCCGACGGCACGTGGCGGGCACCGGGCGCACCCGACCCCGACGCCATGACCTTCGAGCAGTTCGTCGAGGACTGGCGCACGCGCTCGAGGGTGCAGACCAGAACTCGGGAGTGGCACGACGGCCTGCTGCGCAATCGGCTGCTCCCGACGTTCGGACCCATGCGCCTGGTGGACGTCACGCCGGCCGTGGTGAGCGCGTGGTACGCGGGCACCGCCCAGGGCACGCCGACGGCACGGGAGCACGCCTACAGCCTGCTGCGGACGATCCTGAACGACGCGGTGCGCCAGGAGCTGCTGAGTCGCAACCCGTGCAAGGTGGTCGGCGCCGGCCGCGCCAAGCCGGCGAAGGAGATCCGTCCCGCGACGCCGAGCGAGGTGCTGCGCATCGCCGACGCCGTCCCGTCGCGCTACCGACTGATGATCCTGCTGGCCGCCCAGTGCGGCCTGCGCTTCGGCGAGCTGGCGGCGCTGCGTCCCGACTCGATCGATCTGGACGCCCGCGTGATCCGCGTGCGGCACAGCGTGGCCCGTACGCAGGCCGGCCGGGAGTTGAAGGCGCCCAAGAGCGCGGCGGGCGTCCGCGACGTGGCACTGCCCGCCGGCCTCCTCGGCGAGGTGCAGGCGCACCTGGGGCGGTGGGCGGACGCCACGTGGCTGTTCCCCTCGGCCGACTCGCCGCAACCCGTCACGGACACGGCGCTGCGCAAGGTGTTCCGCACCGCCGCCCGCGACGCCGGTCGCCCCGACCTGACGTTTCACCACCTGCGTCACACGGCCCTGACGGCGGCGGCACAGGAGGGCGCCACGCTGCGGGAGCTGCAGGCGCTGGCGGGGCACAGCACGGTCCAGGCGGCGCTGCGCTACCAGCACGCCGAGCCCGAGCGCATGGCGGCGCTGGCCGAGCGGGTGGCCGAGCGCTACGGCGACTCACCGCGCTAGCACTGTGCTGGCGAGTCGCCTAAGAAGTTCGATCCAAGCCCTGACGCGGCGTCACAACAGCGGGGTGCGGCGAAACGTGGCGTAGAGTTGGTCTCACGGCGAGAGGACGAGCGCACCTCTCGAAGCGCCACCGCCCGACGCGGTGGGCCCCAGCATCTAGGCCACAGAGCCACCTTCGCGCAGGCTCTGCATGAAATGGCCTCACCGTGAACGAATACGTAACGCCGCAGGTCGCGGCCGAATACCTCTCCGTCTCGCCCCGCACGCTGCGCGACTGGGTCGCGGACGGGCGCCTGCCCGGCTACCGGCTGGGCGGGCGACTGCTGCGCTTCAAGCTCTCCGACCTCGACGCGCTCGCCCGCCGGATCGGCGAGGTGGCCTGATGCCGAGCGTCGAGGAATTGATCGCCCGTATGGAAGAGCTCGAACGGCGCCTGAGCGCCGTCGAGCACGACGCCGACGAAGCCCTCACGACGGCGAACTACGCGGTCCAGTGCGTTGAGGCCGGTGGTCTGCTGTGAGCGACTTCGCCAACCGTCTGCGCGACCTGGGCGTGCCCGTGTTCGGCGGTCCGCTGCGCCGCGCCGACCGGCCGGGTTTCTGGTGCCGCACGCCGGACAAGTGGCAGCAGACCGCACCGCACGACGCCAGTGCGGTACCCGAGCAGTACCAATACCTGGCGGGCGTCGGAGGGCACGTCTTCGACGTGATCGACGTCGACCCCCGCAACGGCGGCGAAGAGTCGTTCGCCCGCCTCGTGGCCGACGGTCTGATGCCACGTCACTACGCCGTCGTGACGACGCCTCGCGGGGGTCGCCACTACTACGTCAAGTCCTTCGGAGCCCCGAAGGACGGCCTGGAGGCCGAGGGCTACCCCGGCGTGGACGTCCAGAGTGGGGGCGGTCTGTTCGTGCTGCCGCCCACCGAGCGGCCCGGCTACGGCGTCTATGCCCTCGTCGAGGACCGACTGGACGAGTTCGACAACGAGGACGGCAGCGGCAAGGCGCTCGCCGACCTCATCCGCGAGACGCGGGCGTCGAAGCCGGGCAGTGGTGCGGACGTCTCACCGATCGGAACTCCGATCCCCCACGGCAGTCACCAGGCCGAGCTGTTCCGCTATGCCTGCTCGCTGCGGGCACGGGGCATGGTGGAGGCCGAAATCGCGCCTCTCGTCGGTCTGCGCGCCCTGGACTGCTCTCCACCCTGGGAGGGACCGCAGACACCCTGGGAGGCCGTGCGCCACGTCCTGGACTACGCGCAGGGCGACTACACCGACGCCTTCGGGTTCGTGGACGCCGAACGACTGGCGGGACTGATCCGCGGGGACGTGGCGCCGACGTCGACAGCCACCGTGCGTCGGATCACCGTGCAGCGGGCCTCCGAGATCGCCATGGAGGCCACCGACTGGCTCTGGACCGAGGGCGATCAGCTGATGGTCCCTCTCGTTGGGCTGTCGCTTGTCGGCGGTCGCGAGTCCACCGGAAAGACCACCTGGGCCTATCGTTTGGCCGCCCAGGTCACTCGGGGCACCCTCGACGGCGACCTTGCCGGCAGGCCGCGAGGTGTGCTCGTTTCCGCCCACGAGGACTCGTGGGAGGCGACGATCAAGCCTCGCCTTGCGGCGGCGGGCGCGGACATGGACCGCGTTCTTCGGATCGACTGCCAGACGACCAACGGGCGGGTGCCGATCACGCTGCCCACCGACGTGTCGGAGGTGGCCGACCTCGCTCGGGAGCACGATGTCGCGATGCTGCTGCTGGACCCACTTATGGGCGCCGTCAGCGGGAAGCTGGACACGCACAAGGACAGCGAGGTACGGCAGGCGCTCCAGCCGCTGTCGGACATGGCGCACGACGCACGCCTAGCCGTGCTCGGGCTGATCCACGTCAACAAATCCGAGAGCGTCAAGTCGGGGCCCGAAGACCTCGTCAACAAGATCATGGGCTCGCGTGCCTTCGTCGCCGTGGCGCGGTGTGTGTTGGTCTGCTCTCGCTACCGCAACGAGAGCGAAGACGACCCGTTCGAGGACGTCGAGCAGTTCCTGATCGGTCGGGAGAAGTGCAATCTGGCGCCCGACCCACGGTTCTCGATCCGCTACGCAATCGAGCAGGTGGACGTAGGCCACGACGCCGGCCGCGACAAGCCGATCACCTCCAGCCGTATCCGCGTGCTCGGGCGCGAGACGGGCAAGGTGTCCAGCCTCGTCGCCGTGGAGGGGAAGCACGACAGCGCCTTCGATAGATGCTGTGTCGATCTTCGCGACGGCATGGCGAAGCTGGCCCACGACGGCAAGGTCTCGGCGACGACCATCGACAAGTGGTTGATGGGAGAGCGAGAGCACTCCGAGAGCACGATCAAGCGGGCGAAGAAGGCTCTGGGAGTTCGCTCGGTGCGGGCCGGCCAACAGTGGTTCTGGGTGCTGGAGTAGCCAAGGGGACCAAGGTCAAGGGGGTCAAACTCTGGAGAGTGACCCCCTTGGTCCCCTTGGTCCCCTTGGAGACATGAAGTAGATAGATATATACGCGCTGACCTGCGGATATGTGTTTCGGGTTGGGAAGGTAGCCAAGGGGGCCAAGGGGGTCACTCTCCAGAAGCTGGCCCCCTTGGAATCTGGCCCCCTTGAAATGGCGCGGCCCCTTTCCGCTATCGAATGGATAGCAATTCCCATTCCGCTATTCTGAACAGATGACCCTCGCCCTCGTCTGCGCCTACATGATTCTGACCGCGGTCGCGGTGCTCCGATGAAGCTCTGCATCGAATGCCCCGCGGTCGCGGACCCGCGCTCTCAGAGCGGCGCGCGCTGCACCCCGTGCGAGAGGGCCAGAAACGCCGTTAGGAACGCGTCGGAGAAGCGGCAGGCATATCGGGACCCCCGCTACCTTTCGGTGCCTCTACGGGGCGCGTGCGGGTGCTGCGGGGCCACCGATGACCTGACGCGAGACCACCGCGTGCCGCTGGCGTCGGGCGGCACCAACCTGCAGCACATCGGGCTTCTCTGCCGTGCCTGTAATTCGAGCAAGGCGGATACGGCGAATTGCCGAATCGACCACGGAAATTCGGCGGAGAAATTCCAAGACGACGCGCAGAAAAAGTCTGCAAGGTTAGGCGACCCTAACCCGCTGCCCCCTGTTTTTTCCGTCTCACAGCGTGACTCTTGATCACTACACACCGAGGAGGATCCCGTGAGGGAATCCGACATCCGCAAGGCTGAAGCCAAGGTGCCCCGCGACCACCCGTTTCGAGACATGGCCGTGATGCGCGTTGCACGCCGTATCCGGGACGCCCGCAAGGGCCGATAGCCGTGGCTTTGAAGGCCGGCCCCAAGACGGGCTACGACGGCGTACTGCCAGAGATCGACGACGACGTCGAGTGGTTCGAGCACGTGACCGGCCGGCCGCTCTATCGGTGGCAGCGCGAGGAACTGCGCACGGTCATGGCGCCCGACCGGCCGCGCAGCTACTACCTGCAGATGGGCCGCAAGGGCGGCAAGTCCTACTGGGCCGCCGCCGCCGCCGTCTGCGAGGCACGCCGTCCGCAGCGTCACGTCTACGTCGTGTCCGACTCCGAGCGGAACCTGCAGTCGGCACTGTTCCGCGAGATCCGCGACATCGTCCACGCCAGCCCGATCCTGGCCGCCACCTTCGTGCCGTTCCAAAGCAAGTTCGAGGTGCCGTCCACGGGATCGTTCATCGAGGCGCGGCCGAACAAGTTCGCCGCCTCGCAGTCGGTCAACCCGCACCTGACCCTCTTCGACGAGGTGCACCTCCAGAAGACGGACGACACGTGGCACGGCTTCCGCATGGCAGGCGCCGCGAGGCGCGACGGGATCCTGATCGGCGTCACGACGCCCGGCCAGGACGTGACCGCGCCTGCGCACGGCTTCTGTCAGCAGGTGATCGCGGGAACCATGCGCGGCCGGATCTTCGCGCCGACCGACGCCGCGACGGCCTACGAGGATCGGGCGGCGTGGCTGGAGGCCAACCCTCGGCTGCTGGACGATCCCGAGTTCATGGACGCCCTCGAGGAGGATTTCCGAGACCTCCCCGAGCACCAGTTCAAGCGGTACAGGCTCGGGCTCTGGACGGCCGGCGCGATGTCGTGGTTCCCCTACGGCACGTGGGACGGCCGAGCCGTGCAGCGGACGCTCGAGCAGGGCGAGGCGGTGTGGCTCGGGTTCGACGGCAGCTACTCGGGTGACTCCACGGCGTTGGTCGCGGCGACGGCCGACGGGTTCGTGACCCCGCTCGGCGTCTGGGAGAACCCGGGCAAGAAAGGCTGGAGGGTGCCCCGCGAGGAGGTGGAGAACGCCGTGGAGGCCGCGTTCGCCGTCTACGACGTCCGAGAGCTGTTGTGCGACCCGCCGTACTGGCAGCGCGAGATCGCGGCCTGGAGCGAGCGCTGGCCGGGCCGGGTGATCGAGTTCCCCACCTACGTCCGTGCCCGTATGGCGCCGGCGTGCACGGTGTTCCACGCGTCGGTCCTGGACGGTCGGCTGACCCACGACGGCGATGCGCGCCTCGGGCGCCACGTCGCCAACGCAGTCGTGCAGACCAGCCCACAGGGCGACTACATCACGAAGGCCGACAAAGACTCGCCGGCGAAGATCGACCTGGCGGTGGCGGCGGTAATCGCCTATTCCCGTGCGGCGGTGGCGACGACCAAACGACGGTCCAATATCTTCGTGCTCTAGCGGTCCACTAAAGCAATTCGCTATTTCGTTTACACTGGAACTATGCGGTTTCGTCGTCGTAGTTCGGTCGACGATGTCTCGCGCTCCAGCGTCGGTCCGAGCTACTCGATTCAGGATCCCGCGCTCGCAGAGTTTCTCGGTCTGTCGGGTCGGAACGACGCAGGCGTAGACGTCACCGAATCCAGTGCGCTGGGGCTCACCGCCGTATTCCGATCGGTTAGCCTCGTTGCGCAGACCCTCGCGGCGCTGCCCCTCAAGACGTATCGGCGCGACGAATTCGGCAACAAGATCCAGGTGCCCAGCGTGTTCGACGACCCGGGCGGCGACGTCTATACGCCGTTCGAGTTCAAGGAACTCGTCGTGACGCATCTTCTGCTCCACGGCAATGCCTACCTGCTGCACCTGTACAACGGCGCCGGCACCCTCGACTCGCTGTTTCCGATCCACCCGAGCCTCGTGACGGTGGAGTGGGACGCCGAGCAGCACCGCAAGCGCTACACCGTGCAGACCGCGACGGGGGCGGTCCTCTACTGGGACGACGCGCTCACCCACGTGATGGGGCTCAGCACCGACGGCCTGAAGGGCATGTCTCCTATCTCCGTGGCCCGCAACGCGCTGGGCACTGGCATCGCGGCCGACAAGGCCGCCGCCCGCATGTTCTCCAGCGGGATGCTGCTGGGCGGTCTCGTGTCCAGCGACGAGCACCTCAGTGCAGAGCAGGCCGAAGAGCTCAAGGTCGGACTCAAGGCCAAGCTGTCTGGGACGCAGAACGCCGGCGACATCGCGGTGGTAAACGCGTCGCTGAAGTTCACCCCGTGGACGGGCACGTCCGAGGACATGCAGTTCATCGAATCGCGTGGCTACCAGATCGACGAGGTGGCCCGCATCTTCGGCGTCCCCCGCGAGCTGCTCAGCGCCAACGGCGCCACTTCCTGGGGCTCGGGCATTCAAGAGCTCGTTCGGGGCTTTGCGCGATTCACCCTCAATTCGTGGACGTCTCGCCTCGAGGAACGGTTCTCGCGCCTCCTCTCCAATCCTCGGTACGTGGAATTCGAAATGGCCGGTCTGCTTCAGGGCACGCCCGCCGAGGAGATCGAACTTCTGGCCCGCCAGATCGACATCGGTCTACTGACGATCGACGAGGCTCGGGCCATCCGCAATCTGGCACCGCTAACGACGGATCAGCGGCCTGCTGCTCCGACAGAAGAAGGAGATGCAGCATGAGTTCAGTCCGTCGCGCCGTCAACGAGACGGTCCAGATCGTCGACATGCAGACCCCCGTCAGTACCGCAACCCTCGGTATCGAGGTCGGTTCGTTCGACGCCCGCGACTACGCGCACGGCAGCCGATTCCTCGCCTGCTTTGCGGTGGGAGTCCAGACCGAGGGCACGCTGACCCCGAGCGTCGTGGACTGCGACACCTCTGGCGGCACCTACACCGCGACCGCGAAGACCTACGGCGCGTTGACCACCTTCACGGCGAGCACCGACGAGGCCGTCCAGGTCCAGGCCTTCGACGCCGACCCCGCTCGCCCGTTCGTCAAGCTGAAGCTCGTCGAGACCGTGTCGGTCACCACGGCCGTCCCGATCCACGCGTGGATCGTCGTGATCCCCCCGGCGTCGGTCTGACCGTGGATCGCTTCCGGCAGCTCGTGACCCGAGCGGAGATCACCGATACGGGTGGCCTTCGTGGGTTCGCGGCTGTCTACGACCAGCCCACGAGCCGTCAGCGGCAGTTCGCGGGTACCGAGACCATCGCCCGCGGCGCCTTCGACGGACTGCTGGACGACGACGTCGTGGCGCTCGTGAACCACGACATGGCCCAGCTGCTGGGCCGTACCTCGAGCGGCACGCTGCGGCTGTCGTCCGACGATCACGGGCTCGGGTTCGAGCTGGACCTGCCAGATACGCAGCTGGGTCGCGACGTCCGACACCTCGTCGAGCGCGGCGACCTTCGCGGCATGTCCTTCACGGCCCAGATCGGCCAGATCGAGCGCACCAGGGGCGGCGTGGTCCACCGAGCTTTCCAACGACTCGTGGACGTCAGCGTCGTCACCTCGCCCGCCTACGAGGGCACCGAGGTTCTAGCACGATCCGCGAGCCCGATTCGGGTTCGTGAGCAGCTAATCCGGGCGCGTGCCCGCAACCTGCCTGGGAGGGCAAAATGAGCGCAGAGGACATCCTGTCGGCCCTGCAGGCCATTATCGACGGGGCCAAGGACGACGACGGCGCCGAGCGGTCGCTGACCGACGAAGAGGTCGATCGCTACGAGAAGCTCGAGGCAGACCTCAAGGCCGTTCAGCGGTCCGAGGCCATCGTCAAGCGGCAGGCCGCCTACGGAACCGTCGTCACGCCGCGCGTGGCCGTCGGTGCCCGCAACGAGGGCGACGAGGTTTCTCGCGCCTTCGATGCCTACATGCGCACCGGGCGGGTCGAGTCCGACCTGATCGTCCGTGCCCAGGGCGAGGCCAGTCCCGCGGCCGGCGGCTACCTCGTCCCCGAGGGCTTCCGACAGAAGATGGTCGAGCGCCGCAAGGCCTTCGGCGGGATCGCGAACAACTCCGAGACGATCAGCACCGATTCCGGCAACCCTCTGCCGTGGCCGATCAACGACGACGTGAGCAACGTCGCCGCCATCGTGGCCGAGGGCGGCAACGTCTCGGCCGGCGGCGCCGACCTCGTGTTCGGCACCCGCTCGCTCGGCGCCTACAAGTACGGCTCCGGTGGAGCGTCCAACCTGCCGCTCAAGGTCTCCTACGAGCTGCTGCAGGACTCGGCGTTCGACATCCAGAGCTACGTCGCCAAGCGTCTCGGCGAGCGCATCGCCCGCGCGCAGGCCCCGCACTGGGCCACCGGCACTGGCGTCAACGAGCCCCAGGGTCTGCTGTCCACGGGCGGCGGCATCGCCGGCGCCACCGCGTGGTCCTCGAACTCGGCGCCCACCTACGCCGACCTCGTGACCATCGTGCACGACCTGGACCCCGACTACCGCGAAGGCGCGGTCTGGGTGTTCAACGACGGCGTGCTCGAGGTGCTGCGCAAGATCGTCGACGGCGACGGGCGCTCGATCCTTTGGGACCACGCCATGAACCTGGAGAACGGGATGGGCGGGATGACCCTGCTGGGTCACCGCGTCGTGATCGACCAGGCGTGCCCCGCACCGTCGGCGTCCAACAAGTTCGGATTCTTCGGCCGCCTCGAGGAGGCGTACGTGATCCGACGGGTCAAGGCGTTCTCGATGGCGACCCTGACCGAGCTGTACGCGAACGACGGCCAGATCGGCTATCTGGCCTGGGAGCGCGCCGACGGCGCCGTGCAGGACCCGTACGCGGGTGTCCTGCTCACCGCCGCCGCCTAGTACCGCTGCGGGTCCCCGTCGCTGGAGAGACGGCGGGGACCCGCGGCACACCTCATGGAAGGGAGGGTGATCGGGATGGCGTTCGGAACCGAGGACTACACGGATCTGACGGACCTAAAGGCGATGCTGGGCATCACTTCCAGCGCCGACGACGACGCGCTCGGCGTCGCGATCACCGCCGCCTCCCGTGCCGTGGACCACGCGACCAACAGGCAATTCGGTCTGACGGGCTCGGCGGTCCCGCGCTACTACACGTGGAAGTGGGAGAGCGTCGACCGTCGTCCCGCGCTGGCCGTGGACGACCTCATGACAACGACTGGCCTCGAGGTCGGCGTCGACACGGGCGACTTCCTGTACTCGACAGCGCTGGCCTACGGCACCGACTTCGACGTCTGGCCGTACAACGCGCAGGCCGACGCCAAGCCGTGGACGCACCTCGTGCTGCGCCCGGGTGCGGCGGCGGCGTTCCCCACCGCCGCGCGCGGCGTCGAGGTGACGGGCAACTGGGGGTGGTCCACGGTGCCGACCATCGTCGTTCAGGCCACGCTGATCCAGGCCGGCCGGTTCTTCGTCCGCAAGGATGCGCTGTTCGGCGTCGCGGGATCCCCGCAGACCGGCTCCGAGGTGCGCCTACTCGCCGCGCTGGACCCCGACGTGCGGGTCATGCTCGCGTCGGTCTCCCGACCGTGGGGGGCGATCTAGGTGGCCATCGACGTCGGCACGGTCATGGACTCGCTGGGCGCGCGGCTGGCGACGATCCCGGGGCTCAACGTCTTCGACTATCCGCCGAAGTCGGCTCAGCCGCCGTTCGCGTTTTTAGACGTTCCCGACGCGCTCGATTTCGATCTGACCTATGGGCGGGGCCAAGACCGCATGACCCTGCAGATCTGGGTGGCGGTCTCCTCGCAGGTGGACCGCGAGGCGCGCGACGCCATCGCCGCCTACGCGGCCGGCAGCGGAGCTCAGTCCATCAAGGCCGCCGTCGAGGCGGGCACGGTCGGCACCTCGGTACGCGTCACGCGCGTCGAGTTCGACAACTTGGCGGTGGCGTCGGGGACCTACTTCGGCGCTGTGTTCTCGGTTGACGTACAGGCCTAGGAGGGCCGAGCAATGGCACATGGCAAGGATGCGTACTTCGCGATTGACGACACGGGGGCGACGCTTCGCAACATCTCGCCCTACGTGAACTCCACCGATGTGGAGTACTCGCAGGACCTCCACGATGACACCTGCTACGGAGCGATTGGACACAGCTTCGCGGGCGGGCTGACCAACGGCCGCATCACGATCTCCGGACTTTGGAACGACACGGCCGACGTCGGTAGCCGCACCGTCTTCAAGGGTCTGCGCAACCACCCGACCCCCGTGGACTTCGAGTGGGGCCCCGAGGGCTCGGGCTCGGGCGCGGAGAAGATCACGGGCACCTGCCTCGTGGAGTCCTATACGGAAAGTGCGCCAGTGGCCGATCTCGTGAGCTTCACGGCGTCGATCCAGATCAGCGGCGCGGTGACCGACGGGACGTTCAGTGCCTAGGGTCTTCGCGCTCAACGGCGCCGAACACGAACTGCGTCCGCTCACCATGGGCGAGGTCCGCAAGGTCCGCGGCATGGGCGAGGACGAGGCCGACGTGACGGCCATCGCGTGGTCTGCCGGCGTACTGCCGAGCGAGGTCCAGGCGTGGTTCGACACGGCGCCGGCGGGCGACGTGATCAAGGTGATCCGCGATGTCTTCGACGTTTCGGGGCTCGGCGAGGGCGCCGGGTTTCCGGGCTGATCGCGCCATGATGCTCGCCCTGAACGGTCGGCCCAGCGAGGTGGACGTGTTCGCGTTCCACCTCGCGAAGGAGCTCGGCTGTTTCGTGGCCGACCTCGAGCGCATGCCGCATTCCGAGTACGTCCAGTGGGCGGGTTTCTTCAAGGCCAAGCACGCCGTCGAGAACCAGAAGGGGGTCCAATGACGAACAGCATCGACCCCATTCGCGTCGAGGGGCTGCGCGAGTTTCAGCGGGCCCTGAAGGAGATGGACGGCGAATCCCAGAAGAAGCTGCGCCTGGTCCTCAACGACGCCGCCGAGCTCGTCGTAGACCGCGCACGGCGCAACGTCCCGGTGAAGACGGGCGGGGCGCGCAAGTCCATCCGAGTGTCGTCCTCGCAACGCGAGGCCCGCGTCAAGGCCGGCGGCGCCCGAGTGCCGTACTACGGATTCCTCGACTACGGCGGCAAAACGGGCCGCTGGCCGAACGGCACGCACCGCCGCCCGTTCGAGCGCGATGGCCGCTATCTCTACCCCGCGTACTACGCCGAGCGCCGATCCATCCTCGAGCGGCTGGAGCGTGGTCTGACCGATCTCGCCCGCGACTCCGGATTGGACGTGAGCTAGATGGCGAATCAGGTCACCCTGACGTTCGGCGGCGACGCCCGATCGCTGGACCGCGCGTTCGACAACGTCGGCAAGGGCGCCAAGGACCTGGCGCAGGACGTCGACAAGGCGTCGGATCGCCTGGGCAACTTCGGCGACACCCTCGACGGGTCCAGCGGCGGTCTGCGCAACGGCAAGGACGTCCTAGACGGCTTCGGCGACTCGATGGAGGCGCTCGGCGCGACCCTGCCCGGCCCCATCGGAAACGTGGCCATGTTCGCCGGCGGTGTCGCCGACATGGCCGACGGGCTCGGCGGTCTGCTCGCTCCCGCGCTGGCGAGGGCCAAGGGCGCGATGCTGGCCCTCAACGCGACCATCGCGGCCAACCCGATCGGCTTCGCGGTACTCGCCATCGCCGCCCTGACGGCCGGGTTCGTCATCGCCTACAAGAAGTCCGAGACGTTCCGCAACATCGTCCACGGTGCGATGGACGGGGCTCGCAAGGCGATTGGCTGGGTCGTCGACAAGGGCGAAGAACTGCTCGGGTGGTTCAAGTCCGCGCCGGGCAAGATCGCATCGACGCTGTCCGGCGTCGCCAAGATCATCACGGCGCCGTACCGCACGGCGTTCAACCTGATCGCCGACGCCTGGAACAACACGGTCGGGCGGCTGTCGTTCTCCGTGCCCGGTTGGGTGCCCGGGCTGGGCGGCAAGGGCTGGGACGTGCCCGATATTCCGAAGTTCGCCAACGGTGGCCGCACCACGGCCGGCCCGATGATCGTCGGCGAGCGAGGGCCAGAGGTCTTCGTCCCCGACGTGCCGGGGCACGTCATCACCACCAACCAGATGCGCGGCGGCTCGGGCGGCGCCGGCGCGATCAATCTGACGATCAACCAGTACGACGAGGCGGGCACGCTGCGCCAGCAGATCCAACGCATCGTGCGCATCGACGGCGCCGGCAACGTGCAGACCGCGCTGGGGAGTGGATAGCCGATGACCCTGCCCTACGCAATGCGCGCCGAGCTGTGGCACAGCGGCGCCTGGAACGACGTCAGCGCGGACGTCCGCATCGACTCCGTGCAGATCAAGCGTGGCCGCAACGACGAGGACGCCTCCTACCGTCCAGGGTCGGCCAAGCTGCGTCTGGACAACCTCGACGGCACGTACTCGCCCCGCAACCCCAACAGCCCGCTGTACGGCCTGATCGGGCGCAACACCTCCGTGCGCATCGGGCTGGGGCGTCCCGCCGTGGGTCGCGCCGTCGCCGTGTCGGGCGTCTCCACGACGAGCCTCGTGGCGCCGTCGATCACGGCCGAGACGACGGGCGTCCAACTGCTGTCCTACTTCGCCACGCCCAGCGGCACCGTGACCGAGCCCGGCGGCTTCACTCAGGACTTCGAGGG
>JAJDDB010000040.1 GCA_029260575.1 Phycisphaerales bacterium | reverse complement strand
TGGTGCTCACTCCTCCTCAATCTCCACAGCCTCGACGCACTCAAGCTCCACCTTGCGGGTCTCGATGTATCGCAGAGGGTTGGCGAGCATTCCGACCCGGATCGACTCCAGGGCGTTGGCGATTGCGTGCTCTTGGTCATTCCCCATCATCTTGAGTGAGTGGACGGAGCTCGCTTCGATTTCGATTGTGATGTCAAACTGCGGCATTCAGAATCTCCAGGCGTAAAAGTGTCCCCTTGAATTTCGCCCGCTCCTGGTGAGGTTCGAGCTTGAACTGCTTGTCGTTCTCGACGACTCCGATGCGCTCCAAGGCATCGCCCACATCTTTGAATGAGGCGGAGAGGTTGTCGTCGTCCATCTCTGGCCCTCGGGTTCGGTATCGGATGTAGGTGACGCGCACGTCCCCGGTGAAGGTTGGGCAGGGTTTTCCGTACTTTGAGGAGTTGGACGCGAGGATGAGCATTTGCGCCCTCTTCTTGTCGCGTGACTTGGCTCGCCAGTGTCGTCGCTCTTGGCCTTTTGGACCGTTGAGTCCTGGGGCTAGAAAGTTGGGGAGGAAGATTTCCCAGGTGGTGCCCGTCACTTGTTCTCCCCCGCCCTCTCGCGGATCGCAGCGCGGATAGCTTGACGCTGATCGAAGATGCCCTGCTCCCAAGCGGCTCGCTCGCGCTTGTTGGCGTAGGGCCTGGATGCGAGAATTGGCGCTTTCGCGGCGATTTCCATTCCCTTGATCCAGCCCCGCTCCTCGGCGGCGGCGAGTTGGTCGATCAGTTCGAGCCGATGTTCCGAGGTTAGAACGTACTTGCCGCTCATGTCCTCGATCATTTCGGAGTCGTAGCCCTCAAGGCGGTACGCCTGGATTGTCGGGAACTTGAGTCGGGCCTGCTCGTTCTTGCGTCGTTCGCTTGCGGTGTACTCCTTCGCCGTCGCGTCACTCAGCATCGCGCGGGTCGCCGGGTCGTCGGGGGTCATTGGTCGTCCTTCATGCCGCATCGGCCACAGTAAGACTTCTCGTTATGCAACATAGGCCCATCGCACTCAAAGAAGTCAACCTCAAAGGTGTGCCACCAGTCGTGGCCCACAGCCCAGCACCACAGTCGCTTTATTCCCATCGTCACTCGCCTCCCGAGAGCAGGGCGCGGATGGCTCGGCGGCAATCGTTCACCCCGTCAGCGTTGGACATTTCTTCTAGCGTTATCATGCTCGCCCCTTCGTACGGGTCGCGCAGACAATTCAGCGCTTCCCGAATCCCCGCCTCCCGCGCCTCTTTGATCGCGGCGAGGTGGTCGGCGTGCAGCTTGAAGAACGCATCGGCTAACTCCTCGAACTCCTCCTTCGCGTCGCCAAGGTGATCCCAGGTGAAAGAGTACTTCTCATCCTCTCCGTCGAAGTGCTCGCGCAGCTCCTCGTCGCTCCAGTCGGTCTTATCGGGGTAGTCTTTCCGCAACCGAGCAAAATATGCGGCGTCAATGCGGACAGGGAACCACCACTGATCCTCGTATCCAGTCTGAATCTCACTCATCGGGCTGCTCCTCGGCGGTTAGGTGCGGCCATGAGCGACCGCGAACTAGATCGTAAATCACATGCCTACTGACGCCGTACTCTTCGGCAAGATCCACCTGCCTCGCACCCAACCGGAAGCCTTCTAGGATTTCGATTGCTCGCAGTTCGGTAAGTTTTGCGCGGGGATGTTTCTCCCCTACGATGCGGGCTGCTCTCCCCTTGGATCTCATGTCACGGTTATTGTCTAGGCTTGAACCTAGCTTTAGGTGCGCTGGATTACAGCAGGGCGGGTTGTCGCAGGAGTGAAGCACGAAGGCCCCCTCCGGGATCTCGTCACGGAAGAGCAGGAACGAGATGCGGTGTGCAAGTTGGGTCCTCCCAAAGAACCAAATCTGCCCATAGCCTCTCCCCACCCTGGCCCCGGTCCACGCCCAACAATCGTCTGGAAACTTCCCCGGGGTGGCCCTTTGAAGCAGTCGCTGCATGGGCACGTCATACCGCTTCAACTCGCTCATCGCCCGGCCTCCCTCAGTATCGCAGCAACGTGGATCTTCTCGTATTCGGTGCCGTCCTCGATGATCGCAAGCGCCTCGCGGATCTGCGCTCGGACTCGGACCAATTCAGCCACCTCCACGCTCAGCTCGCGTAGGGCTTGGGATGCTTGGGACGCAAACCCTAAGACCTCACGAACTAAGCGTTCATCCTCCCTGTGTCGAAGCCAGGTCATCGGCTCTTTGAGCAGGTTCTCAATGCCCTCAGCCGGACACCGTTCCGCCAGCTTCTCGATCTCGGCGGGGGTCATTGGTATCGCCCCCATTTGTCTCCGTCGTGTGGTTCTAGACGGTCGCAGCGCCAGCAAAGTCGGAAAGCTCCGCGCCGAGGCCTGTCCGGGCTGTAATGGTGCTCGCGAAACAAGCAGAGCACAAACCTGAACGGTCCAAGCATGTCTCGGATTTCCATCACATCCCCCTCGCTTCGTCGAGGTCCGCGAGCGCGCGGTCTAACTTCCGCAAAGCTTCTCGCCCTTGGAGCCTTCGCTGGACGCCTGAAAGAACCTCGCCGTTACAGTCAGAGATAACGGCGGCTCGGAGCACCTCCACACACTCCCCCATCGCGGCAAGCTCGGCGGGGCTGGGAATGCGCGGGCCGAAACGCGATGATTTTGTGGCCTGGACATACTCCGCGCCGTAGAACCAGCGCCCCCGGACACCGAGGCGAAGAACCTGAACCCCAACGAGCGTGAGCCCCTTTAGGTTGTTTACGAAATCGCCATCAACCCAGTACTTACCCGCCTTCTCGGGCGGCTCTGCGCTCCAGATCGGATCGTTAGTCACTCCGCACCCCCGTCCCGCTCGGCACCGCGTCGGCTCGCGCAATGCGTCTCAAAGGCGTAGCCCCAAGCATCTATGACGGCTTCGATCTGATCTTTATTCAGATTCCCAACGTCAACGGTGAGTTCAGTTCCCGTGTTCAGGTCTGAACCGAAGCGTAGAAAGTTAGGCAGCTTCGGGAGTTCGAGTTCTACTTCGATTTTCATTTCGCATCCTCCCGCTCGGCGAGGATGGCGCGGGCAGCGGCGAGAAAGTCATCGCAGTCCATCACAAAGGGAGCAGACTCTCCCGGCATGTAGCAGACAAGGCCGCCGACAATCTTGCCGCATTCGACCCTAGATGCGGTTTCAACGCGAAAACCAAGATGGTCTTCTGGGCTCAATCCGGCGCACCGGAGAACCATCCCCCGCAGCTTTTCCGCGCTAGGATTCATTGGGGGACTCCTTCTCCAAAATGTTGATCTCGGTGTTCCATGCAGTGATATTTTTCAGTAGCACCTCTATATCATCCTCAGCACGCCGGATCTGCGCCCGTAGCGCTTCGCAGCGGTTTATCGCGTAAACGATGGGGTTCTCTTGATCCGCGCCCATCAGGCCAACCACTCGTTATCCGCGTCCACAAGCCACGCTTTGTTCAGATTGCTCACGATTGAAACCCGCCTTCCACGTCGCCGACTATCTTGCCGTTGTAGCGGATCTTTGTGTTTCCTTCGCAGCCCTGAACCGTCACGTTCGTCTGAACGCCAGGTCTCGGGTCGTGCTCAATGCGAATCTCGTTCTGACCGCCGCTTCCGATAAGCGATGCGTTCTGAATCAGAACATCCGACAAGCCCCACTGGAGCAGGAACATCGGCTGTTGTAGTTCGCTCACGCGGATCGAGCCGCCGTCCCACACAAAGCGGCGGTCGTACGCGGGGTGCTTCACGCCACGGGCGTCGGTGTACTCTTGCACGCCCTGGCACATCACAGAGCCGTAGCTCTTCGCGCGAATCGTCCCGTCAGTCCAGCGCGTGTTGTCGATGGTCGTCTGGCGAATAGCAACTGGGTTGCGAGAGCGGAAGTGCGAGACTGCAAACGCTGGGCGGCTTGTGTCCTGCGCGGTTCGCTGGATCTTGCAAAGGTCGGTGAGCAGCCAGCCACCATCGGTAGCATCCTCATCGAAGTCGGGCGTCTCGTTGATGCGCAGCATGAGGTCCGAAACGAAAGGCGTGTCGTCTCCGCGCTCCTCAAGGGCCGACTGGATCGCCTGGCCTCCGAGGTCTTCAAAGAGGCAGGCGTGATGCCGAGTCGAGATTTCTTCCGCCGCGTCCCCGGTGAAGTCAAGCCCCATTCCCGCCGTGTTCCAGTAGTGCGCGTGCTCGCGCTCGGTATAGCGGAAGGTGCATCGAAAGAACTCATTCTCTAACCGCTCACGGTAGTTGCGGACGTGCCACATCTTGCCAAGCTCGAAGAGAACCTCTCTCACGGTCAATCCGTCCAGTGGCTTCGCGTTCTTGTTGTATCCCATCCCGATCCACTGGTGACCGAAGATGCGCTCGAACTGGACAAGCTCGTCGGGAGAAATCACTCGCTGCCCCCAGGGCGCGTTATCGACTTGCTTGCGCCCCGCCCCAACTGTTGCCCCGATGGAAAGAGTTGGATCAATCGCGGGGAGCTTGTAACCGAAATACGTGTCGTCCCCGCTCGGCGGCACCGGAACCGGAACCGGATTCAGATCCGCCTGGAGCTTCAGCGCCCACTTCTCGTTTAGGGCGAGCGCGGCGTTGTAGACGTGGGTGAACGTCTCGTAGCGAGCGGCGTCAGCCCCTTGTACCTTGCTTAGAAGATGGTTGTCGCCTCCTTCGAGAGCCATGAGCAGGATGTCGCGCAGAATCTTTTCCTGCTCGACGAGCTTCCCGCGTGCTTTGAATAGTTCGGTCATTCCTCAATCCTCTCAATCACGACGTCGCCGGAGATTTCGACCAGGAGGCCCGTATCCTCATCTCTAAAATAGTACCCGTCGCTGCTTTCCGACGACGAAACCTTGCCCGGTGAAACCCAGGTTCTAACGGCAATGCCGCCAGACCAGAGGGTGACCCTGTGCCTTTCCCCAAGCCCTCCTATCTTGGCTCGCTGCGATTCCGTACAGCCAAAACATGTAGTTAGCAGCACGACAAAAAGTAGTTTCAATTTCATAGTGTCTCCAATTTCTCGGCCATTGCCTTGAGCTCTTCGATGGTTGCGGTCTTGAGGCTGCCGCTTGCCGTGTTCGCCTTGAGCGTGGCCTTCTTGCCCTTGGCGTCAAAGTTCTTTTCAGCCATCAGGTCCTCTACTCGAGCCACCCATTCGTGGTTGCTAGGGGGCTCGTCGCTTACGGGCTCGGTGAACTCGTCAACCCTTTCCATTTCCTCAACAGTTGGCTCGTTGCGAGCTAGCACCTCGAGGGGCGGCACGTCCTCTTCAACGGTTGCGGGTTCGACCTTGGGCGCTTCAATCGCAGGAGCCTTTAGCACCTCGTCTAGCAGCGGGTCCTCGCTGGGAATCACAGCCGCAGCGACTTCCCTCTGCGGAATGTCCTCGGCCTCTTCGCTTGTGCGGAACCCGTAGAGCACGTCCGAGAAGTGGTCACGCACCAGGAAGCCCAGGGCGCGGTAGTAGAGCATCCTCTTCGGATACTGGGACCAAGGCCCGGTTTTGCCCCAAAGGCCAGCACGCTTCGCCTCAACGACGGAGAAGGAGCCCGAGACAACTTGTCCGCCCCGCTTGATGGACACGGTGCAAGAAGCCCCGTCCCCCTCGCCGTCGTACCGCGTGTTGAAGTTCCCTGTGACCTTGCCGCTGTCCAGGATGAGCGCGACGGCCGCGTCCCCCTTCCATGTGGGAGCGCCGTTAATGACCACCACCGAATTGATCGCCCTCATAGGAGAGAGTCCGACCTCCATTCCGGTTTGCATCGCAACCAGAACCTTTCCGGGGGTGGCCATCGACTTTGGGACCAGGCCCTCAGCACAGACGGTCTTAGCAAACCGAAGGGCATCGTCCACGGTCAGCATCTCCAGACCGCGCTCGCCCATCCGGGTGGCTACTGCTTTCTCTTCGCTCATCAGAATGCTCCTTCTTCCATTTCCATGTGCTGCTTGACCAACCATTCGGGCGGGTAGAGCGTGCCGCTCTTGTAACCCTCCCACACTCCGCTCTCCTCGGCCCTCACAAGCCGCTCAAAGCGACTCTGGGCAATCTTCGACCCGAGAGCTATGTACTCGTCATCCATCGTGTAGACGCCCACAGCGAAGGGGGCAAAGTTTTCCACGGCGATGTAGACCATCTGGCGGGCGGCGGGCGCGAGAGCCTGAAGCCCCCCGAGATACCAAGGCCCTTGAACGTGATAGCCCCACTTGCGGATTTCGCGCTCGAACCCCTCCGGGCTGGCGTCCTTGGTGCTCTTGAGGTCCGCGACGGTGGGAATGCCGTTCCAACTACAGAGCCGGTCAATGCGGGCCTTACAACGCCTCATGGGCAGGTCTGGAGCAGGCTGGGCCTCCCAGTAGGCGGTGACTTCGTTTACGCCAGGGGACTCGGCCAGGATGGCCCTGGCTTGCGGGTGAGCGAGTAGAGATTCGCCCATCCCCTTGATCTTAAAATGGTCCTCGTCGGTGATGAGAATTTTGCCAACGGACTCAGCCTCGAATTCGGCCCACTGGGCTTTGCCAACCTTGGTGCGCTTGTCCACCTTGGGGGCCACTTGGTACAGCTCGGCGTAATCGTCCCGCTCGAGCGCGTAAATATGCACCGCGTTCCCCAGGATCAGCGAGGCCGAATCCTTCTGGTGGGTGCGGGCGTGGAAGGCGTGGAGGTCTGACCGCTCGAAGGTCTTGAGCGCCGTCGCTCGCACGCCAGGGTCGGCGTCATACTCCGCGTAGGTCAGGTCCTTGTGGATGCCGAGGGGGAGGGGGCTAGTCATCGCTTCGCTCCGGGTAGAACCAAACCCCGTAGATGCAGATGCTCTCGGGGAGTTGAGTCTTCCTAAAATCAAGCAGAACGGACTGCTGGGCTAGGTCGCCAATGAGGCTGGCAAGATTTGTAAATAGGGGCAGGGGAATGTAGACATCAGCAACAACTACGCACCCTCGGTCTTCGTTGTAGTGGCCGTCAGTGGCCGGTGGTCGAGGCCCCATCAGTCCCACCCCCTCACAAGCTGGTCTATCGCGTCAACCTGCCCCATCGTGGCGGGCGGGTTAGCAATGACGCTGGCGAGGGCGCCGGAAAGCTCCACCTTGTCCTCTCGGCCAAGCGCAAAGCCCAGCGTCAAGAGGGCCGCATCTCGGGCGTGACTCGGCGGAATGCCCTCCTCTTCGGAGAGCCGTTCGCTCTCGTCCTGCACCCACTCAAGGGCGGCTCGAAGCGAACTCGTATCCGGCTCGCGGGCAATGTCATCGTCCATATAAAACCTCCAGGTAGACCAGAGGTTTTACCCCACCCCTAGAAGCGGTGTCAAGCCTCTCCCCACAAAAAAAGCTGGCCCGCATCCGGTGAAGGGGAGCGAGCCAGCTAAAAACCTGGAAAGTCTTCTTCCGCGACTTGCATCACGGGCGGAGATATGATCTCCTGGGCTCAGATGAATAAGCCGAGGTTGAATTATACCAAACGCTCCCCCTCCCTGAAAGTGGGCGATGCGTCCCGCCGTCTGGGCGAGGTGAACGGGCGGGCCAAGCTCACCGAGGCGTCCGTAAAGTTGATTCGCCTTCGCAGCCTAGCGGGCCTGAAGCCTGCGGCCCTGGCAATGCTGAGTGGCGTCTCCCGCCAGAGCATTGAGAACGTTCTCTCCGGCAAGACCTGGGGGCATGTGAAGTGAGCAGCCTTCCGAACGGGGCGCGGGTCTACCTTTGGGCGCTAGAGCAGTCTCCAATTCTGTGGAGCACCACTCGCGCAGCCGAAGCATTCGGAGTCCCGCCTAGGACAATTCGCCACTGGAAAGGGCTGATTGAGGGTTTGGATGAGGGCGGCAACCCATGGCCGAAAACGGCAACGGGCCCAGTTAAACGGCAACCCATTGCCACATCGGCAACCAGTGGCCGAAAACGGCAACCCATTGCCGATAGTGAGAGTGGCAACCCATTGCCGAAATCGGCAACTGACGGCCAGTTACTTAAGGGGGGGGAGTTGGGGGGGGGAGATGCCGCTTCCAAATATCCTAAACCGAAGACCAAGAAGAAGGCTCGGAAGGTGAAGTTTGAACCGCTCCCAGCCGACTGGACGGATGAGGTTCTCGAAGAGTGGCGAGACTTCATCCAGATGAGAAAAGAGAAGGGGAAGACACCCACGCCTACGGCTCACAACAAGCTCATCAAGAAGGTTAAGGGCTGGGACCATCAGAGGCTTATAGCCGCCCTCACCTTCTCAACCGAGAACAGCTACACGGGTCTGTTCGAGCCCAAGGCCCAGGGCAACGGACAACCAAGAGACTCGAAACCCTCCCCGGTCGCTGATTTTTTCTCGAACGAGAACGGCGGCCCCATCATCGAAGCAGAAAGAATCAACCCATGAGCACTTACCGCACGCCAATCGCAGAACTCCTCCAAGCCTTTGAGGCGCTCCACGGTCCTCCCCCGACCGGGAAGATGGATGTCATGGTGAAAGTCTGGCACACGGCCTGTCAGCGCTTCACAGACGCTCAAATCATCAAGGCGACCGAGCCGCTGTTGACCAAGAAGACTTTCGGCTGGCCCAAGCCCTCAGACCTCGCCGAGTGCATCGAAGGCCGCATCATCAAAGTCCCCGAGTACGCCACCGACCTGGGCGGAGCTCGATACCGCGAACGCCACGGAGGCCCGCTCTGCATTGAGCGCTGGCATGAAGTCCACGTCCCGTTCGACTGGGAAGGCGACCCCGGCGAGTTCAATTGGGCGGACATGCCCCGCGAGATGAAGGATTATCACTACGCGCAGGTTGAGGGCCAGAAGGCTATCGGGGGCGGGGAATGATCTCTGTTTGCGAATCATGTCTGCGGGTTATTAGGCCGCTAGGAGCGGAATTCGAGGCTCCGGTTGATTGGGGCTTTATCAGGCTTGGGGCAACCGACACATTTGCCTTAGTCCATATCAAGTGTTGGCACGAAAACGGCGGAGGGCGCATGGCCTGGATAGAGTCCCGATGACCCGCCGAGGCCCCTTCCACCCACACCAGCCCCCGTACACGCTCCACTACCTGGAGACCAACTTCAACTGGGACAGCGACACGCTCAAGAAGAAGCGCGACAAGAGCAGCAAGATCCTCGAAGTCACCGCACAGGACAACGAGTGGATTCGCGTCAGCCACCTCTGCCGCCACTACGCCGAGGTTGACCGTGGCAAGGGCGACACCTGCCCGCATTGCATGGGGCGCGGCTACGCCATCACCCACCCCGAGCCCGCTCGAGCCCTCTGCATCGCGGGAACCTACGAGAACAAGCACCCGATTTACCTTTGTGAGTGCGCACACCGACACTGGCCGCAAGACCAGCTCCCGGCCAACGCGCTGAACTCTAAACCACTAGAAAGCTGGAGCATGTAATGGACGTTTTTGAGGAGCTGAAAGAGTTGGATGCAATGAGTAGCACCCCAGGTTGGAGCGAATCGCCGCCCAGCGAGGCGGGATGGTATTGGATTGATTCCCCGTATGACGGCGGCTTGATCGTCGGGCACCAAACAGCGCCGGATCTGTGGTTCACGGACGGGAAGGCAATAGACCCGGATGGGATCAAGTTCGGTCCACGAATCCCTCATCCGTCCGAACTCGCCGCGCTGCGTGCCGGGATGGAGGCGCTGGAGGGCGTGGCCGGGTGGTCCGCGTTGGCTCGTATAATTGACAGCGGACTAGCGAAGAGTATCGACGAAGACCCCGCGTGGGCGAACGTCCGCGCCGCGTTATCCGCGCACCGGGAAGCGAGGGAAGGGAAATGAAACACATAGACGGAACGCTGACAGACGTTGGCGAAGAGTTTGGTGAGCACGGACTACTCGCGCTTGAGATCCTCCCGTCGCTAGTTGACGGAGAAATATCCGCACGAGACTACCTGGGCGCGGATAGTGTGCGTCGGCTTCGGGACCACCTCGCCGCCGCGTTAGAGCGGCTGGAGGAGTCCGCCGATGGCTAAGCGCGAGAGGGTGCATGTGTGGAAGGCGTGGTCTGGCAAGCACTACCTTAAATGGAAGTCGTGGTGCAAACGGACCTATCACAGAGACGACGAGGTTCGCGTGGTTACCATAGAGGGTGGGCTTGACGATGCCGACTGTCTGGACTGCCTTCGACGAATCCGAGCACACTCAACAGGCTGGAGCGCGATCTGGGCCTACCACGGACGCGAAGCCACGAAGCGCATCGAGCGCAGGAAGGGAGAGACGCGATGAAACGTAAAGATGCAGGTTTTTTACTGCTGTCGTTGGTTGGTTTCTACCTCGCGTTTCTCTTGATTGACTACGGGTACGAGCTGACGTTTGAGAAATACGGATGCCAGTGCGACCACGAACTAACGAAGGAGCCCACCGAATGACCCCCGAAGGAATCGAAGCGCTTGCGGTGTGGTGCGCCGAACAGGTACCGGAATCAGTCAGCAACGGTTACCCGGATGACGCTGAACAGTACCGACGCTGCGCAACAGCCCTGCGCACCCTGAGCGCCGAACGGACGCGGCTGGAGAACCGAGTAGAGAAGCGGGACGCAAAGATAGCTAGGCTAGAATTCAAACTTGAACGCCCGCGCTGCTGCATCTGCGGAAAGCACATGCCTGGGACAACGATTGTGGACAGCGACGGATCGAACGAACGGCATGAGTCGTGCGAAATTGAGCGGGAGAACGTCGCCGTCAGGGCCGCAACCCTCACCGCCGAGCGCGACGAGTTGAAGCGGGAGAACCGAGTCGCGCGGATTGATGTGAATCTCGGCCTGGACGCGAACCGGGAACTCCGCACCGAGCGCGACTCGCTCAAGGCCGAGGTCGAACGGTTGGAGATTGAATTACGCGCGGCTAACGATGAGAACCGAAACTGGACGCTCATCAATTCTCTACACAAGCCAGAGGACCGCTCGACGGCGACAAGCCGCCTTCTTCAGCGCAAGCACGAAGAGGAGAGGGGCGCGTACTGCCGGAACATTCAGAACCAACGCGACGCCCTCGCCCAGCGCGTGGCGGAGCTGGAGAAGGAACAATGACCGACTCATGCAAGATGACCCTCGGCCAAGGATGGGCGACATTCCGATGCACCCACTCGGCAACGTCGAACGGCTACTGCGACATGCACTCCAGGGGGCTCTCAAAGACCACCGCCATGCGCAACAAGCCAAATGGATGGGACGAGCGAGAGGTCAGCCGCAAGCTGGCCCAAGTCGCACGCGACAACGGCTACAGCGACCCGACCAAGCTCAACGAAGCCCTACGAAAAAGCGGGGCGCAGCCCGAGAAGGAGAACGATGAGTGAAGTCGAAGACGTAGTGAGGCGACTAATTCTGAGCAGCAAAGACGACGCACTGGCTATAGAGAAGTGGGAGGCAATCAAAGCGGCTGTGGTCACCATGCGCCATCTAGCTGACCGCGTGGAACAGCTAGAGAGACCCCTCCGCCACGGCGGACTCGGTTGGAAGGATTAACCAATGAAAGCGGGGCGCAGCCCGAAAGCCACGCCCCGCCGAAATCGCCGATCAGCTAGCTATTGAGCCAGCCGAGCTTCTCGCGGTCAAACCACCTCCCCCCCTCACCGCCAACTATCTCGCAAAAGTAGTCAACGTGACCACCACGCCTCCGAGTCCGGCTCTTCACCGCCAGCACCGGCACCCACATCTCTTCAATCCGAGCTCCTCGAGAGTCCCACGGACCCCAAAAAAGCTCAATCCCACGCTTCAACTGCCCGCCACCGCAGAAGGTGCATTTGGCCACAGGGCCAACCTCAAAGCCTCCCCCACACTCCTTGCAGGACATCAGCAGCGCCTCGGTGGAGCTCATTGTTCCGGCCTCATCAGTGCGCAGTCATACACCTTGCGGGCTTTGTCCCAGCAAGCCTCATTGATCGTCTCGCGGAGTTCGGGGCGGAATAGTATGTTCAGGTTTGCCCAGTTGAAAAGCTCTTCTACGACCTCCAGAAGCTCGGGAGCGGCTGCCGCCAAGTGGAGGTCAGCAATCGCTACATCATCATCGCCGACCGCATCTAGGACGGGATCGCCGTCCGGGCCAACAACGTCGAGGTTCTCAGGGGTGACCGTCCACGGTCCAGGGGTGTGTCGAACTACACTCATTTCAAAATCTCCAGGTTTAGCCAGCAACATTACTGACGCACCAATAAATAGATGACCACACCCAAGAACGCAACGATAAACCGCGTCCGAACCAACCCCACCAACCCTAACCCCAATCAGCGATTGTACTTGTATCCGACCAATTCAGTCGCTAAACCGAAAGTATGACTGAGGAGCAAAGTCAATCCGCAAAACCGGCAAAAGTCGGAGATGCAAAGCGCGACCCCGCTACAGGCCGATTCGGCAAGGGCAACAACGCCAACCCAGGCGGCAGGCCCAAGCGCAACTGGCTTACCGACGCGCTACGCGAGGTCTTTGAGGAGGATGGACTCGAAGGGGCCAAGGACCTAATCCGCAAGCAGATTGAGATGGTCCACTCCGGGGAGAAGGGCAGCGATAACGTCCTGAGACAGCTCTGGGACCGCTCCGAAGGCACTGTCACCCAGAAGACCGAACACGTCGGGGACATGCGCACTCTCATAGTCCTCGAGGACGCCAACATGGAGGAGCCAGCGATGCCAGAAGGTTTGACCGCATCGGAGGATGCCGTACAGGAGGAGCCCGATGAGGAGGTATGACCAAACCCAACCCGAACCAGTGGACCCAATCGGTGATCCAACATCCCTAGCCGTGGGGTGTGCGATCATCGGCATCTCGGTGTTTGCCCTAGCAGCTATCTGCTGGGCACTTCTCAGATAGAAGAGCAGTTGAGAAGCAACTAAGCTCTAAAAGCCCCACCGCCGTCGCCCAAAATAAAAACAGAAGGAGCACCTGTCAAATGACCGAGGAGAAAGCGACCAATACGACCCAGGAGCGCCCACTTTGGAGAATCGAGGAGAACCGCCGAAGACGCGTAAAGAACCTCGCCAAGATCGTTGCGCACCCTGAAAACTGGCGGGTTTCGGACCGGCACATCAAGAACCATCCGTGGCGTGAGTCGTGGTCGAGCAAGGGGCGATGATGGACCCTGATGACGAATGAACGCCCCACCCCGCTACCGAAACCTGCTCAGGGAAGCCGCCGCCAGCCGGAGAATGCTGCGCGGCGAGCTCAAGATGGCATACTCGGAGATAGCCAAGTTGCGAGCCACGCTCCAGCGGTTGATAAAGGCCAACGCGGCGGTGAACCAGATGGAGTTGTTCGCTGCGATGGATCGGATGTTCGATAACTTGAAGTTTGATCCGCCCGCTCCGGGTGAGATGCTGCCAGTGCGCCTAGTTACACCGGAGCAGTTTGAGCACCTACAAGCCTGGTGTGGCACAAACTGGCCGCCCGACCGTCTCGGCGTGGACGGTGACGAGGGGGACGAGGCGTGAGCACAACAATGGAACGGTTCGCGAGCAAGGTGAGCTTCGCCAAGACCCAGGGCGGGTGCTGGGAGTGGATAGCCAGCAAGAACCACAAGGGGTATGGGCGTTTTGATCTAGACGGAAAGGCGAGACAGGCTCATCGGGTGTCGTGGCAATTGTTCAATGGCCGCCCCGTTCCAGACGGCTTGTGCATCTGCCATACCTGCGATAACCGTGGGTGCGTGAATCCAGACCATCTTTGGCTGGGCACCAACGCTGAGAACAATGCGGACATGATGCGCAAGGGGCGAAACAATCAACCCAAGATGGAGGCCAGCGGTAGGTCTAAGCTTACGCGGCAAGACGTTCTTGAGATTAGGGCTCTGATAGAGTCGGGGGAAAAGACGTGGCGCGAGATGGCTAAGAGTTATGGCGTTGGGACATCCACTATTGGGCACATCAAGTTTCGGCGACAGTGGAGGCTGATATAATTCCTGTAGAGTGCGTAGACGGCCCCGCAAAGGGCCTCCTGGTGGACGTGGAGAGCGTGGGGAGCACCTATGTTCACCCGATTGAGCTGCCCAACGAATGGGTTGAGGGGACCGATGGCTGGGTTTCGTGCGCGATGCCGCCCATCGACACCGAGTACCGTGCCTGCCTTCGCCGCTTCCCAGACGGCAGCGAGTACATGGTGATGACGTGCGAGGGGCTTGAGGAGTGAACGACAAGGACTGGACAGAATTGCGGGCCAGGTGGCGAGCGATGAATGCCCGCAAGCTGAGAGACGGGGAGGAGTGCCTAACGTGGGAGAGTCCGAAGACGGACCAGCCTTCGATAGCTGACTTCATTCGAGAGTACGAGGAGCAGACCGATGACACCCAATCCAAGCCACAAGACCTAGACGCCAGTTCATAGCCAGGGGCGCGGCAAGGCAGCTCCTCGACAGCCGAGAGCCCGAAGTCCTGCTCGAAGGCCCAGCGGGCACGGGCAAGACTCACGCGCTCTGCCAGCGGTCCCACTTGCTGGCGATGAGCAATCCCGGGGTGCGCATCCTCTGGTGCCGCAAGACCCGCAAGAGTCTCACCATCTCGGTGCTGGTGGAGTTTGAGGCGTCCGTGCTCCCTCCGCGCCACCCGGCCAAGCACGGGACAGCCACCGCTGCGCACCGCGAGAGCTACGAGTACCCCAACGGCTCAGTGATCGAGCTCGCTGGCCTGGACAACCCGGATCGCTTTCTCTCGGCCCAGTACGACCTGATCTGCGTCTTCGAGGCGCATGAGGCCACGCTGGACGATTGGCAGGTGCTCATCTCCCGTACCCGGAACGGCAAGTTCACGCCAGCGGGGCAGATGGTGGCCGACACCAACCCGCGCGAGGCTGGTCACTGGCTCAACAAGAGGGCCAAGGCTGGCAACATGCAGCGGCTCAAGTCCCGGCACTTCCACAACCCGCGCTACTTCAAGAACGGCGAGTGGACAGAGTTAGGCAAGGCGTACCTCGCACGGCTCTACACGCTCAGCGGGGCTCGACGGGCATGGCTGCTCGAGGGGCGCTGGGACACTGCCGAAGGCCCGGTCTTCCCCGAGTACCGCGACAACATCCACATTATCAGCCCGCGAGAAGTCCCTGGCTGGCACGAGGAGGAGGCTTTGCGCCAACCCCTTGACTGGTACTTCGGCGCCGTTGACTGGGGTTCTACGGCCCCTGGGGTCTTCCAGGTGTGGGGCGTGAGCCAGGATCGTGTCCTCTACCGTGTCGCTGAAATTTATCGCACGTCACAGCAACTCGACTGGTGGGCTGATCGCGCGTGGGAGTTCAAAGAGGAGTTCGACCTGCAAGCCATCGTGTGCGATCCCGCTCAACCGTCGATGATCGACCACTTCAACAAGCGGATGGGCTATTGCCGGACCTCGATCAGAGGAAATCCCGAGCTTTTGGCCTTTGGTGCCAATAACAAGAAAGCCTCCACAGGGCAGGACATGGGCGGCCTGGATGCCGTGAGGCACTATCTCAAGAACGGCCAGACGGGCAAGGCCAACCTCTTCCTGGTGCGCGATGCGATGCGCTACGGCCCCGATAGGGACCGCAAGTACGCTGAAAAGCCTGTCTGCACCGAGGATGAGCTGGAGTCCTACGTCAACGAGAAGAACGAGGACGGGAAGCCGATCAAGGACATGCCAGCCAAGGGGTCTGAGGACCACGGTATTGACTCGATGCGCTACGCATGTACCTTCCATCTTACCCACGACTTCGGGCCAGATGTCTTGAAGAAGGGATTCGACCCGGACAGTATGGGATTCATTGCCCGCCACGATGAGGTGGGCTTCGACACCGACGAGTATTGATCCATGAAGAACACTGGCAGAACAGGCGCGGGGTCCGAACCCGGCAAGTACGGCAGCGGAGCAGCGGCTACCGCAGGCAAGGCAGGCAATCCGCACAAGAAGGGCTCCAACGCCCCCAAGGTGCGCGGCTGCAAGACCTCGGCGAAGACGCGGGGGAAGATGTAATGGAGCTCATCAAGGAGGAGCAAGCCGTGGTCAAAGCCATTGATTTCAAGCCCGCCCGAGGGCGCATCCTGATCCGTCCCCATCCGCGCAAGGAGCGGACGGAAAGTGGGTTCTACCTGCCGCCGCCGAAGCTTGGGCAGAAGCAGGATGAGCAGCGAGAATTCACGGGTGACGTTATGCGCGTTGGCCTGCCGCGCTACCTTAGCACCGGAGAACTGGGGTCTGTTGTAGCCCGGGAGGGCGACACCATCTCGTTTATGACGGTCATGCCGTGGCACGACATAGCCTTTCACCTTGAGGGCGAGGACGCGAAAGAGAACTACTTCGTGCTCGACCAGGACGACATCTCGGGGGTGTTCGGATGAACCCACTAACGATGGTGTCGCAGATGAGCGCAGAAGAGAGGGCCAAGCTCAAGGCACAAATGAAGGAGCGTTGGGAGCGTGATCTAAAAAGGGAGGGTCTGCCCCGCGTCCCCATTAGGCCAGCAGCCGAAGCCCGCGCCCGCCTCCGCGACGAGCTGGCGATGGCCGCGCTGGCCTTCGAGGGCCTCTGCCCCACTGAGGAACCGGAGGACATTGCGAGAGATGCCTACGCCGTCGCCGATGCGATGCTTAGAGCCAGGGAGGTCAGCGATGAGTGACCGTGCCGACAAGCTCCCCCAGGAAGAGGAGGAAGAAGAACACACCCTATCCAGAGCGTGGGTAGAGGAAAGTGAGCGCACCTCTCTCCGAGACCAGTTGGCGATGGCTGCCCTTAGCGGACTTCTCGCCGCCAAACTAGGATACGGGGACAAGGTTACTGCGTCCGTCGCCTATCAGCACGCCGACGCGATGCTGGCCGCCCGCGAGGAGGGGAACGATGAAGAAGAAGCGCCCCAAGCCTAAGCCACGACCCAAGGGAGGCTACTGATGGGTGGCTACCCGCACCCTTCGGACACGACCCCGGAGATGCAGGCTATCTACGATGCCATCCGGCCCGCAACCCCGGAGCAAATTGAAGATTCCCTGTCCGCTCTACCAGAGGGGCAGCGTGAGATTGTGGAGGAGTACCACGGCGCCTTGAAAGCCTTTCACGCAAACGCCATCGCCGCGCAGGCCAAGACCAGGCGCGTCCACAAACCCAAGTCCAAGGACTAACGAGTGTCCCTCAACATCTCCCCGACCAACCTCTGGCGCGAGACCCAGGCAGCCCTATCCAACACCAGGGCTCACCTACCGTCCTACACGCGCCAGGTCGCCCAATACTACGGAAAGCACTACTACCAGAACGGGGTGACAGAGACCCACGTTGATAGCCGGACCTCGATGCGGATCGAGAATCACTCCCACGATTGGCTATCCACGGTGCTCGGGCGAATGGTATACGACAACCCCGCCGCCAAGGTGGGGACCAGGCGCCCTCAGATGCAGCGCGAGGAGGCTATTCTGGCCCATCACGCTCTGAACCGCTGGATCAAAGACCGCCGATTCGTCGATGAGTTCGAGCTCTGCGCTCGTGACCAGCAATTCAACTGGGGTGTGGCGCTGGTGAGCATGGAGCCCATCCCCGACGCTCGACCCGATGAGTACGTCGGAGGGGTGGACGCGAACGTAAAAGCCCGCACGGCAGGCGTCCCGTGGAGCCCGAGCTTCTACAGGATCAGCCAGAGGCGCTACTTCTGGGACCCGCTGGCCGCGTCCGCTCGAGAGTGCCGCTACCAAGGACACATCTGGACGCGCACCAAGGCGTCGATGCTCGCTGAGGCCGAGGAGTACCCCGACCGCGGCTGGAACGTCGAACTAATCAAGAGCATCAGCGCGGACGCCGACGAGCACGCAAAAGACCTCGGACGTGAGGACGCCAAGAAGATCGAGACCCCTGAGCGGGACGAGGTTGTAGGCGTCACCATCTGGGTGAAAGACAGGCAGATAGATGGCAAAAGAAGGGAAGATAACTTCTATGGCACTCTCTACACCATCGCTCTCGACCCCGTTACGGCGGCAGGTCCGGGCAAGAGCCAGGAAGAGCACTGGGACAAGATCCGCAAGGAAATCTCCGCTGATGGGGGAAAGTATCGAACCCAGTACCTCCGTGAGCCCCAGGCTTTCTACGGTCCTCCTAGCGGCCCTTACGCCGTTGGCGCGGTCTACACGGTGCCCGACGATGCGGCTGGCTTAGGCCCCATCACAGTGGCTCAGGAGGCCGCTGACGAGCTGAACCTGGTCTCGGCTGCCAACACCCGGAGCGCCAAGCGTTGGAAGCGCGGCGTTGTGGTTGGTGGCCCGGACAAGAAGGTGGCTGGTCGGATCAAGTCCAGCGAGCACGATTCGGTGTTCTATGCGTCTGGCTTCGACAAGTCCCACGTTGCGGAATACCAGGCTGGCGGCTTGGACCCGCAGGGGCTCGAGCAAGAGCAGCGCATGACGGAAAAGCTCCAGCGTTCGCAGGGGCTATCCGATGCCCAGCGCGGGCAGGTCACGGGGCGCGGCTCGGCCACGGAGGTCTATGAGGCTTCCCAGGCTGGCAATGCTCGCATGGACTTCATCGAGAAGAAGGTCTATCGCTTCGCCCAGAACATCCTCGACAAAGCGCTGTGGTACATCTGGCACTCCAACAAGGTGGTGATTCAGCTTGGCCCGGACGCAGCCGAGGAGCTTGGGTACGAGCCCGAGTGGGTTATGGACGAGAACGGCTTTAGCCAACAGATCCAGCCCGAGATTGAGTACCGGGGCGGACCGGCTGAGGATGGCGTCCAGGAGACGGCCTACGAGGATCTTGAGCTAACCATCGAGCCCTATTCGATGCAGCGGCCCGACGAGGCGCAGCAGAAGGCTGACGCGCTGGCATGGGCCAACTTTGTGCTCACAGCCGCTCCGATGGTGCGCCAGTTCCCCGAGCTCGAATGGAATTCCATCTTCGAGTCAGCGGCCAAGGCGTTCAACCAAGCGGACGGCGCGGCGATGATCGACGTGAAGAAGTCCCAGGAGATTGGCGCCATGATGATGGGCCTCGAGCTAGACCAGCTCATGCAAGGGCAGGTTCAGGGCTCCGGTGGTCCGTCACCGCAGTTTGCGGGGTATGCAGGGGGACAGAGCGGCACGCCAGCTCCCAACCGTGGAGGGCTCGGATTCGACTCCAAGAGCCCGATGGCGGCAGCCGGGCAGGGCGGAGGCCCTAGCTTCGGTGGGACAGCGGGAGGCCGTCAGGCCATGACTGGGGCGGCTCAGTGAGGCGCTGCGGAGACTGCCGGTTCTTCCAGCGGACGATCCCCACTCGCGGGATGTGCTGCCTGTACCCGCAGAGCGTTAGCAAGAATGAGATTGAGTGGTGTGGACAGTATTCCGCGCCAGAACCCGTCAAAGAGCCCAAAAAGTCATGCCCACCTACGTCTACAGCAAAGCCCTCGGTCGCTGCGTCCTCAAAGAAAAGCGCCAAGAAGTCGAAGCGCCGAATATCCGTGCGCAAAAAGACACCCGCTTCATCTCGCAAAGATCCGAGCCCAACCTCGGGAGAGGCACCGCCCACGCCGCCCCCTACTATGTAGACGGGCAGCCAGCGTTCAACACGGCGGCTCAGGCTGAGGAGTTCGGAGCGGCTCATGGGATGGTCTATGATCGGGATCGTCCGACAGCGAGTGAGCACCGGGCTGAAATGGTGAAGCGGAGCCAGGAGCGCAAGGCGGCAAAGGCTGCCCGCCGCATGTCCACGCGGGGGTGGTGAGAGAGGCTTCCCAGCGGTTCATTGCCCAGTTAGCGCCCGCGTTCCAGATTTCGCAGAAGGTCATATGACCGTATCGGCTGGATCTTTGCTATTCTTGAATTGGCAGCTTCTTGTGGGCGATTGGCAAGCCAGAAGAATGTTGGTTCAAATCCAACCTTGGAGCCGCTACATAACCGCCCAGGCAGCCCCCTGGGGCTAGAAGGAGCTCGGTAACGCGAAGGGTTTAGATGGTGGGCTCGACGGAGCTGATGCCATCTCAAGCCGCCCCAGACGACTCTCGCTCGGCTATCTAGGTGCTTGGCGAATAGACGTCCCGCGTTACCGGGAAGGGCTTCTTTCGTATCGGCTGGGCTGGGGGTAGACTTGAGCCTGTTCGCCTGTGGGGACGGCCCTGCATACCAGACCTGAAATTGCTGGCAGCGCCACGGTTCAACTCCGGCCAGGCGAACGCTTATATTGTTTCTGTTTTGCGCGTAGGCCCCGGCAGCCCTCACTGCTGGGGCCTTTTCGTGTTCCCCGTGGAACAGATGGGAAGATAATGGGAAGTTAGCCTCCCAAGCCCTTTGACATTGCCCCTCCCGGGGATTACGAAGGGGGCATGAGCGAGCAAACCAAGGAGAAGCCGGACCTCACGCGCCGCCACGATGCCGAGCACATCGAAGTGCTGACGGACAAGGAGCTGGACGCGACTATCGCACAGATTGAGCAGGTTCAGGGGGTCCGCTACGACGATGGCGACGAGCCCGCACCAGAAAAGACCACCTCGGGGGAGACGCCGCCCGCGTCCTCTGAGGCACCCGCGACTGAGGAGCCAGCAGCGCCCCCGACTCTCGACAAGGAGTTGGACTCGGCACTGACGGCACTGAAGCGCACCCAGGGGCTTTCGGATACCGCGTTGGACAACATGTCCCGCGAGGATGTCCTGGCCCTAGCCGCACCGCTGAAGGAGAACCGTTCACAGATGGACGAGATTCAACGACAGCTCGCGGAGCTCCGCAAAGACACTGAGACTAAGCAGATTGGTTCAGAGGATTCGGAGGCGCTGGGGGCACCAGCTACCGAAGAGCACCCCTCGACAGAAACCAGCACCCTGCCTGTTGGGCTCGAGGCACTTGCGGATGAGTTTGGAAAGGAAGGCGCTGACGCTGTAGCCGCCGTCATTACCCCGCTCTTGGACGAAATCAAGTCCTTGAAGGGGATGGTCGGCGATGTGGTATCCGACAGTCGGACGACCGCAGCGCAGGGTGTTCTCAACGAACTCGCGGACGGGGCTTACCCCCAATTGAAGCGGGCGGAAGCTCGGGAGGCAGTCCAGAGCCACGCGGCTCGACTTGTCGAAGAAGGCGCAGCGCCCAACGCGAGAACAGCGGTTCTCCAGGCGTCTCGGGTCTTCTACGGCGAGGGGCAGGCTCCCGAAGATCCAATCCAATCTGCACGCGAGCAGGGCGTGGTATCTACAGGCGAGTACTCCGGTGCGCATCAGGAGCGGGAGCTTTCTCAAGACGAGTTGGCCGACAAGCTTCTCTATGACGCGATGGATCGACAGGGCTTGTAGTTAGCGCGGTTTGCTCGCTCGAAAGCGAGTAACCAATTATGTCTGGTGCCCCCATTACATCCTTCCCGGATGTAGGACTCTCTACGGGTCCGGCGTTCCTTACGCAAGACGATGCGTTCGTGAACGAGATTCAGCGAAACTCTTATCTGCTCGCCCGCTTTATGACGGGCAAACAGATGTCGGACATGCTGCAAGGCGGCGAGTCCATCCGCGATGACATCTACTTCGATTTGAAGTCGAGTTATGCGCACTACCTGCCGAACGCTTCGTTCAGCTACAACAACCCCCAAGTTCTCAGCCAGTGGTCCGTGCCGTGGCGCTTCTCTAAGGCCGAGGCTGTTTGGACCGCGCAAGAGCTCGGGCTGAACATGGGTCAGATGAGCCGCGTTGCTCGTCACCACCGCTACAAGAAGATCATCAACGCGAAGCTGATGAACCTCTTCACGGACCTGACCGAAGGCTACGAGAACGATTGCTTCACCACGCCTGACTTCACTTCGATGGAGGCTTCTGGCGGGCAAACTCCTCAGTCTCTCGGTAGCTTCATCACGGAGCACAACCCGACCGCGACGATTGCGGCTGGCAGTATCACTACTGGCGGGCGACCGGGCGGAGCCACCACCTACACCACCGTTCAGGGTATCGACCCGACGGCGGCCAGCGTGGACGGCAAGTGGGGCAATCAGCTCGGTGGATACACCGGGGCTACTGACGCTCTCGATCCGCAGCAGCTCATCATGGCGAACAGCCTCTTCAACACGTTTGCGAGGATGTTCAAGCGCCTCAGCTACAAGCGTATGCCCAAAGGCCCCGAGTTCTCGGACCCGGCCTCTAGGCCCAACGTGATTGGCTGCTCGCTGGACGGTTCTACGCTGTTCGAGGACGCCTTGCGTCGGTCCAACGACTTGCTCGTTGCGGCTGGCCGTCAAGACCCGAGCTTTGACGCTTCCTTCCGAGGCGTTGAGGTCGAGTACATCGAGGGCTTCGACAACGCGGCTCTGTACGACAACGGCTCGGGCGGATACGAGACCGAAACCGCGTCTGCTGGAACCGAAGGCCCGCGCTTCTGGTTCATCAACGGGCTCTACATGCTCCACGTGTGGCATAGCGACCGCTACTTCCACTACATCCCGCCGTTCCAACCGAGTGCTCAGCCGATGACGACCATTTCGATGGTTGACTGCTGGCACAACATGGTTTGTCGCTCTCGCCGCCGCCACGGACTCGTTGTCCCGGTCAGTGACGTGACCCTACCCGGCTAGGAGGTCGTTCAATGCCTCTTGGAACTACAACTGTCGCCCAACCGGGATTCCAGGACGAGCCTTTGTGCTTTCCGAACGTCTCGATTGTGGTGGTCAATCAATCCGGCGCCCAGCTTACCGCAGGTAATGTTAGGCGCTTCAATACCCAATTCAGTGACGGCGCCGCGCTCCCTTCGGGGAGTGCTTCGGGCATCAGCGCCGAAGAGGGTGATTTCGCGGGCATGTGGTGCGTTATTCAAGACGACACCGCAGACACCGCCGCGCATGATTCCGTTGTGATGGTCTGCGTTATCGACGAGACGATTGCTGATGGGGATCACGGCAAGGCGACGATTCGCGGAATTGTCACTGCTGACATCAACGATGCGGTAGCGCTCCCGTCTGGCTTCGGCCTTTCGCATGGCGTCACTGCTAACCACTTAACCCCGGTGGTCGGCGCAGGCAATCGCATTGTTGCCGAGCTCCTGGGTGTGACTGCCGGTGCTGCCGGTGGTGACGTTCAGAGGTCAGTTCGCCTTGACGGCGTGCGCGGCCTCGGAAGGAGTAAGAACGCATGACTATTATGGATGTTGCTCAACAGCCGTATGGCATCTCCGTTAAGACAACCGACTGCACCGCGCAGAACGAGTCTGGCGCTGCCCTCGCTGTTGGGGATCTTGTGCTCTTCGACTCCGTAGGGCTCGGCGATGTGTCGGGCGCTGTGAAGGGCGATTCAATCGACCCGGCTGATGCGAACTACTACTACGGGATTGTTCGGCACACGCCGGACAAGTCCACAGGCACCGCTGCTGAGGATGCCGTCAATGGCATTGTTGGCTGGGGATGTTATGGCATTGCCTTGGAGGCTATTGCGGACGGTGCTTCCGGTCGCTTCAGAGTCCAGGGCTACGTTCAGGCCAATGTGATGGTCGATGAAGGCGGTATCAGCGGTGCTGGCACTGTCGGCACTTTGCTTGGTGCGACCGAGGCCACAACCCTCCAGCATGAGGTCTTGCATAGCACGGCTGATTGCACGGGCGGGACCAAGGTGCTTGCCATCTGTCTCGAAGTTCCCACAGACATCATCGTCGAGGAAAACCTTTGGGTTCTGTTCGACGGCATCAACGGATTCGGGGTGATGGCATGAGTTCAGCAGCAGTTAGCAACGGCGGCGGGCTTGTATTCAACTCGCCCGGGTTCCGTGCCTTCAACCGCACTGGCGCCACCGTCCTCAAGGGCGAACTGGTCCAGTGTGATGTCACCCTGTCATCGACGGAGGCGACTGGCTTCACGGCTGTCACCTCTGGCCTCGACCCCGAGGCGGATGGCTTCTCAAATGTGGTTGTTGCAACCGATGTCAATGGTGGCATCAGTGCAATCGCGCTCGAGGACGTTGAGGACAACAAGCCGGGTAGGTTTCAGCTCGAAGGAATCGTTCGCCAAGCCTTGGTCCAGTGGGACTCGGGCGGAAGCAGCGGCGGTGACATTGAGCAGGGAACGATTCTTGGCAGCGTTGCCGCTGAAAAGTACCTCACCGAAGGGACGGCCAATTCCACCAAGGCGTTGGCCCTCTCACTTGACTTCATTACGGACGAGACCGCCGTTACCGAAATCCCCGTGTACTTCAACGGGGTGAGCGGCATCGGCACTCCCTAACCTCCCCTCGGGTCGGCTGCGTCTAAACGCTCCTCCTGGCGTAGTCGGCCCACTTCTCACTCCATCGACCCATGACGCTACAAGTCGCAACCGTGTCTCGGATGATTGCCCACGCTATTGGTGGGCGCGAACCTTCTGAGCAGGTTGGTGGAGCCCTGGACCTGGCGAATCGCGCCGGGACCATTCTGTTCAACATGTATACCTGGGACTTCACTCTCAGGATTGCGACCATCGACAAGACGGCGGCGCAGAGTTACTTGGAGCTGCCCCCGGACTTCGAGGAGATTGAGTCGATCCAGGCAACGGACACGCTGACTAACTCGATGCACCTCACCTCGCTCGAGGACTTGCTGTATCGAAAGACGTTCACGCTAGACCAGTCGAACTTCAACTTTTATGGAGCGCTGACCTACGCGGATAGCTCTGACTCCGAGGGTGGTCCTCCTGTTGCGCAGATCGACATTCACCCCACCCCTCAAGACACCGAGGCTGGGGCATTCACGGTGGCCTATCGCCGCCGCTGGCCCAAGCTCGTCGAAGACAACGACCAGATTGGTGTCCCCGAGTTCGCCGAAGAGCTTTACATCCAAATCTGCCGAGAGGTAGCCAAGGGCTACGAGGGCGACCGGATGGACGGCAGCGCCCTCACGTTGGCTGACCGCATTTCCAAGATCAAAAACTCTTGGCTGTTCGAGGATGCCAAAGCTAAGGACTCAAGGGCTCAGTCGGACTACGGACCGATCATCAACGGCCACATAGATTCCGGTCGGACTTTGCGCGACTGGGGTATCAACACCACGGTTGGCGGCCCGTCCTAATGGCTAGTTTTCCCGTCCCGGCTCCGATCTATGGCCTGAACGACGACAAGCCGTTCTCGCAGCAGCCTCCTGGGACTTCGCAGGATGTTTTGAATGTCCGTGCGCAAGACCCCATCGAGAAGCGAGAGCGCATCTCACAGCGTTCTGGGCTGGCTGACATTACCGGACCAACGCAGTCACAGGTGAACGGCTCCAACAAGGTGCAGCATCTCGCCAAGGTGACGTTTGCGAATCAGACGGTGGACTACGCCGAGCTCTCGGATGCTTCGATTCTCGGCACCAAGGAGTGGGGCGCCAGCTTCCAGGGAAAGGCTGCTCGGCACGTCAAGGTAGATCGCCAGAACAACAGCTATTGGATCGTTGGGCGCGACCTGTTGGTGAAGCTGAACAGCGCGGGAGCAGAGGTTTGGCGCTACACCATCCCGCTCAAAGAGACGACCCATCAACTGCGCGGGCTTGCGATTGATTCGCTGGCTAACGTGTGGGTGTCGAGCGGGGCGATTCAGGACTATTCAGACTCGACCTTTACGAAGGTGACACACACCGACGTTCAGGAGAACAATCAGATTTGGCGCATCTCCGAGCGCGTGAACACGGACCTTGAGGAAGAGCCGGAAATCACGGGCGAGTACGTTGCGACGGGCTTCATTCCAGACCTGGCCGTGGCTAACGGCTTCGTCTACTTCATTCAGAACCGCCCGGATGCCTTTGAGGCTGACCTGATTATCTTGTCGGGGTTCGGGGTGAACTCGCTCTCAACGTCCAGCAGCCCTTCGGTGCTCGCCGTGCGCGGCATCCCGTATCCGGCGAACTCGCTGGCGGTGAATGTTTCCGGCGAGATAGTGGTGAGCTGCGAGCCGTTCGTGAACCGGACAGAGAACCCCAAGTATCCGAATCTGGGCAAGGTGTCGAACCTCACCAACCTGCCGGGGATGTGGACTCCTCACCGGAACCTGCCGAACACGGCCTCTTTGTGGAGCGAGCATCGCCCCGCCTTGGAGCCTCAAGCTAACGGAACAGCGTTCGAGGTGCTCACCGACCTTACGGGTAACTCGCGGGACATCTCGACGCAGCAGGCTGCCGCTACCGGGGACTCGAGGGCCGGCACGTTCACCGATCCCACCTTCATCGAGAGGGTGATTGGTGACGCCGCAGGGATTCGCTTCAACGGCACAACCTCGGCAATGGCGAGCCAGACCAACTTGAACCTTGAGTACCAGGACCGAGGCGGAGCACAGCGCACCCCTTGGCCTAGTTATGGGAGTTCGACGGGCACGCCAAAGGTTGCCGACGACACTTGCGCGCAGTACGTCTATTTCATCCTGGCGCGGGTTGTGCGCGAGGCGACTAAGGGGGCAATCATCGGGCAGCGGTCTGATGTTGAGTTCCCGGCTGGTGGCCCGCACGCGGAACTGCCCTATGCTCTGGTGGCTAACCGTCCACAGGGGACGCTCGTTACCCAGGCTGCCGAGTCGGGAAAGATCAGCCTTTACGACTGGGTGCGAGAGGCGGCGGCTGGCGACTACGTTTCAGACTTCACGCCGCAAGGGTCGGCCACGGCCAATGTTCGATTCCCGCGCGAGGGCGACCTGAACGGGACAAGGAGCGGTGAGATTGATGAGGAGGTGCCAGAAGACCCCCCGGTTGCTCTCATCACCATCATGGTGGACAACGCGGTGGACTTCGCATCTTCGGATGACGCGGTGATGCGCGGCGGCTGGCGCCTGAATGGTCGTCCGATGGATCGCGGGAAGGGTCACATTCGCATCTCCGAGCGACGGGTAACGCTTGGCTTCGCGGATGACACCGCCTTTAGCCTCGGCGACGACCACGGAATGTTTAACGGCGACATCGTTTACATGGCGTGCGTGGCTCGCGTCGATCCGACGGACAACACCGAGCCAAAGGTGATGGAGCACCAGTTCACTAGCCGCACATCCCAGCGGATTAGCATGGGCGTGAATGCAACTGGTGGGACGTTTGATCTCACCGTCACCTACCCGGACGGAACAACAGAGACCGCAGCGAACATCCCGTACAATGCAACGGCGGCTGCGCTAGAGACCGGATTTGCCTATTCCCTTGAGTCTCTCGGCAGCATGAACGCTGAGGATGTGACCGTAACGGGCATGAACCTCGCGCCTGCCCAGGACATCATTGTTCACATGGGCTACAACGTCGGAGCGGCCAAGCCAACGGCTCCAGCGCAGTACCCAACAGGGCAGTATCACGGTCTCCAGTTGCCGATATTCACGGCTGACGACACAAACCTAACTGGCCTTGGGGCACCTACATCCATCTCAATCATTGCTGACGTTGAGGATGGAGTTGCGGGCGACAACCAGGGGCACTCGCTCTCGTCTGAAACCGACCTAGAGCGTTACGAGGGGTGGATCATGCACGAGCATGGCACCCAGGGCCTTCTTCCGCAGCCTGGCGAGCTTTACGCGCACCCGTTCGCGGTCAATCCCCCGCTCGACGAGAATGCGGTAGACCCAACCGACCTGCTCTCGACTACGGCCATCCTAGCCAAGTACGGAACCGGGGATTTGTCGCTCAAGTGGGTGGAGACCGACAAGGGCGGCATAGGCTACGGCATTACGATCAACAAAGACGGCAATCTAGTAAGCGTTGGCCCTCAGCAGACCAGCCCAGCGGACGCCATCGAGTACCGCTTCATCGCCGACGACGGCGCGAGCGTGACCTTTGGGGCCAATGGCAAGTTTGATGTTGAGGGGTTTCAGGATCGGCATGTGCGCCTCGACACCGATCAGGATGCGACGGTCTACATTCCGCGGTTCCCGGACGCCCATGTTGCCGTCGATGATGGGGGCCTCGGCATTCGCTGCGACCCGGCGGGTGCTGGCATTGCCACATTCACGCGCACTACGGGGTCTTGGGTTACCGACGGGTTCCGGGTTGGTGAGATGGTTCGCGCGAGCGCAGGGTTTGATCCGGCCACTGTTGGTGACTGGGAGGTTTCAGCGGTCACAGCCCTCAATCTGACGATCCTCGACCCTGGGGACACGATCACGGTTCTTGACCTCCCCGCCGCGAGCAAGACAGTGACCCGCCTCGATTACGTCACAGCCGAAGTGTTCACCAGTGCCGGAGTTGCCGAGGCTGAGTATCGAAGTTCGGCCACCGAGGACGATGTTGTGGGGGGCTATGCAGCGGCTTCGCCCATCGCCCGTCCCGAGTACGGACCAGGCTCGACGATTGATCGTGATGAGTTTCTGTTCCTGGCGACGGACGCCACGCCGATTGCTGGGGGGACAGCGGACAACGACACTGCCCGCAAGGTTCGGATCGTCTCGGCAACGCACAACAACAGTTCTCCCCGCTCCACCAAGCTCTACGCTGTAGCCGGCGGCGGCATTCGGGTGTGGGACGGCGCCACCTCCTACGCTTCCCTCGGAGTCGAAGCCACGGGCGATGACGTGCTCTCCAGCACCTCGACCTTCTTCTCCAGCGCCGAGCTCTTCGGCAAGCTCTACATCTCGGATGGGGTGAATCCCACGCGGGTCATCAACCCGTTCGAGGTTCCTCTAGCGACCGGCCAGGTAGCCACGCACAAGGCGGCAGACGGCGGCGAAGTGCCTATCGCCCGCATTCTGTTCTCTTGGCGTGGTCGCCTCGGCTGGGCGCACTCCCCCGACAGCCCGCACTTTTGGAAGCTTTCGGAGATTGGCCGACCAGGCAACGTCAACGAATTCCCGCCCTCGCCGTTCGTGGGGCAGGCTATCAGCGGTTTGAACTCCCCCGAGACTGGAGAAGCTCCAGACATCATCAACACGGTTGTAACCGGGTCCGAGGACTACCTCCTCTTCGGGGGGGATCATTCCATAACGGCGCTTGTGGGAGACCCGACGAGCTCAGGGCTGATTGCTCGAGGTGACCTGGGCCAGTCGATTGGGCAATTCCAGACGATTTCAGACTCCACGGGCATGGCCTTTGGGAAGTCGTGGGCGCGGGACAAGATGGACAACATCTTCTTCTACAGCTCCAGGGGCGAGGCTTTTGCGCTCCGTCCGGGGTCGAAACCCGAGCCAATCAGCGACCGGGCCATTGAGAAGCGGTTGCAGCAGATCGACTTCTCTACGCACTACGTCGATGCTCAGTGGAACTGGGAGGACAACTGCGTTCACTTCTTCGTGATTGCCTACGGCGCGGCGACGGCTGAGACTCACCACGTCTTTGATGTCCAGCGCGGCAAGATGATGCAGGTTGAGGGCGGCGACCCGATTGCCGTTGGATGGTGGCGCGACAAGTTTGGGCATTCGGATGTGCAGCCCACAGCGGTTACAGTGTTCGACGGCGACAGCCCAGATGACCGTGCTCTGTTGATCGGTTGCGCGGACGGTCGCGTGAGAAAGTGGGACCCGAATGCGAACAACGATGGTGAAACCAGCCTCCGACAAAAGGTCAAGATCGACTCCTATTGCACCTACGGCCCCCTCGCGCCCGTTGGAGCAGGCGGCGAGTTCATGTTCACCGCCCTCGAAGTGGACCTCGACAGGAACCAGTCAGGGGCGCTTGTGGAGTACCTCAAGGCAGACACGGGCGATTTCCCCCAAGAGGCCGACCCGACAGGGATTGAGCTATTTGCTGGGTACAACCCTCCGCTCCATGAGCGGGTTGCCGGGAGCTATTGCGGATTCAGGATTAGGAACTCAGCGGCGGATCAGCGATTCTCGGTTGACCGAGTGATGATCGACGCGAGCGCTATGGGAGACCGGAGGGCAAGAGTATGAATGACATGAACGGCGGGGGCCAGTTCCCTTCGATTTACGAGATGCTCCAGGCTCGAATGCAGATGGGGCAGTTTGGACAGGCGAGCCCGTTTCAGGGGTTTGGGCGTGGTCCGCAGCCTCAACAGCCCCAAATGCACCGCCCGCATGTCCCGCAGGCCCACCGTCCGCACAATCCAAAGGGAACGCCCCAGCGCGAGAGCGTTTGGCATCCCTTCAACTCCAAGTTTGGAGAGCGCCAGAAATGAACCAGCTTCCCCAAGGCCAGCCTCAAGAGGCCGCCCCGTGGACCCAGCAAAGGCCCCTTGATCTTGGGCAGTTTGCAGGCATCGACAGGAGCCGCGAAGCCGCCATCAAGCAGGAAAAGAGTCCTTATGGGTTCTTGAAGCAGATCCGTGAGCAGAGCCAAAGCATGTTTGGCCCCCAGGGAGGGGGGTTCTAATGGGTTATCTGAACTACAAATATGGCGTTGGGCAAGAGGATGGTGTGGACCCCCAAACGGGAGCCAACGCCACAACCACCAGCCCCAGCCAGTTTGGGAAGTCAATCCAATATGGCACACAGCTCGCATCGTACGGCGGCGCTCAGGTGGACCAAAAGCTGTTTGAGCCTGGTGGAGCCTTTGGTGGCAGCAAGAAGCAGGTGGGCTACTCCGGTGTCGGCTCGCAGTACCTCTCCACCTACGGCCAGAAAGAGACGGCCATCGGGACCAGGGCGGTGGATCGCTACTTCGGGCTGAGCGGGCGCAAGGGTGAGTACGTCCAAAACTTCTTGAGCCAAGCCGGGATCATTGACCAGTCCAGGCTCCAAAATGCGGCGTTCCAGGCCAAGGCCGAGGGGGCTCTGTTTGCGGCGGGCAACGCTCAGCAACAGGCTCTCAATGAGGCGCAGAGCTACATCGACGACCAGGCGGCTTACGGGTATCAGCAGGCCGCTGACCTTGAGTCCAGGCTTCTCGGGGAGACCCGCACCAACCTGGCGGGCTCGGGGCTCTGGAACAGTTCGATGCAGGGGCAGGCGGCCACCTACGCGCTTGAGCGAGGGATGCGAGCCCGACTTGCCGTCAACTCTGAGGCGGCTGGCCTCTATCAGCGAATCGCGCTTGGCAAAGGTGCGGCAGCAGCGGAGACGTACACGCGCCTAGCGGGCTTTTACGAGGGGGCGCGGCAGACCAACGAGCAGAGCCTTTTGTTTGAGTTCGACTGGAGGGCGGGGCGCTCTGACCCGGATCAGCGCCAGCAAGGCGGGGATAACTCCGCCGGGTGGCAAGCCGCAGGAACCGCAGTAGGCGCGATAGCCGCCGCAATCTGGTAACCATCATGCCTAGTGGAAGAAATGTAGCGGGGTTTGCGTCCGGTGTGAGCCGAGGCTTTGGGATGGTGCAATCCGCCAAGGCTCAGGAGCACCGTGAGGAGATGGACCGGGCTGAACTCAACGACCGTCGCCGTCAGTATGACTTCCTGCTTGCTGAGGCCGAGGAGAAGTCCGCCCAGCAGCAGATAGCGGCTGACGAGGAAGGGCGTCTCCAGGGCGAGCGGATGCGCGCCAGCGGGGCTAACGTCCCCGGCTTGCAAGAGGATGTAGAGGACGTGGCTGCCGCCAACATCATGGCGCTGCTAAGCGCGGGGCAGGTGCTCCCTGGTGGTCAAGAGCTTCAGAACATCGGCTACTTGGCGCTCGAGCAGAGCGGAACCTTTGGCCGTGCCGAGAAGTACATTCAGCACGTAGTCAACGTGACGAGCAACCTCAAGAGCGAGAGTGCTCGGGACAGGTTCTTGGCTGAGCAGAACAACACCCTTGAGTTCAACGCGCTAACGAGCGAGGGAACCAAGTACATCCAAGACATGCAGCGTGAGCTCTCGCTGGGCTTCACGTTCTCGACCCCTACAGATCCGGGCGCCCAAGGTGGTCAAGCCCCTGGCGGTGAGCGGGGCCAAGGGCAACCAGCCGAGGCGGGTTTAGCCCCCAATCAGCAGGCCATCGAGGCGGTCCAGCTCCAGATTGAGCAGGTCCAAGAGGCAATGGAAAGGGCACGCGGCAACCCCGAAGAGAGCCGTGCAGCGCGTGGGATGATTCGCCAGTTTCGGGCAGACGCGGTAGCCGGTGCTCGGCAGGCCCAGCAGAACCGGATTGAGTGGACCCACATTCAAGGGCAGCTCGCCAAGGTGGACGCGGACTTGCAGGAGGCGTACGCGCGTGACGACGGGACGGCCACGATGATTCTTGAGCGCCGGATACAGCTTGAGCAGGAGGCTTCTGGCCTCTTCGTGGACAGTGGCGGCGAGGTCGCACAGGGCGCAGGCCAAGAGGCTTATGAGGCTTATGAGGCTGGCCCGCAGGCTCCCCCGACCCGTGAGGAGCTTCTAGCCGAAAGAGAGCGTAGGCGCTCCCAAGGAGGCGCTCCGGCCGCTCCTGAGCCGAGCATTGACGAGATTGCCAGCCAGGCGGTCGGCAAGGCTGATGACCTTGAGGCTGAGGCGGCAGCGGTTGAGAGGTACGACCCCACAGGCGCGGCCAAGATGCGAGACGAGGCCAAGACTTTGCGTGAAAGCAAAGAGGCTAAGGCTCCCGAGATGGAGGCCAAGAAGCGGGCCGAGCTATCCTCCAAGCTTGCTGAACTAGGCGTCACCGTAGACCCGTTCAAGGGGCCGGGATCGGCTTCGATGGCGATTGCCCAGCTCTACCGGGCTTCAAACGAGAAGTCGAAAAAGGGGCGCGCCAAGGTCCGGTCGCAGATCCGAAAGCTCTTCAATCTAGAGATTGACAAGGCATTTAAGATCGTGGGTGTAGACGCGAAGGGGGCCAACTCCATCGTGGACGCGCTTACTTCGGGCAAGACGCTCAACGAAGTGCTTGAGAAGTTCACGCCGTTCAAGTCGATGCGAGAGGTTGAGGCGGCAATGAAACAGGAGGACGCCGCTGCCGTCGAACCCCAGTTTGACCAGCCCGCAGGCCCGGAGCCCGCTCCACAGGTTCAGCCGACACAAGGCTCCCCCGCTACGCCCGCACCAGTCCAAGCTCCCGTTCTAAACGAGCGTGGAGGCGACCCGTCTCTACCCCAAGGGGCAGCGGGTGGCATGAAAGGCGGGCGTAGAGGTGGGGCCAACAAGAGGCAGCGACAGAAGTGATTGCTCCCCAGCAGGATCTTTCGACGCTATCGGATGAGCAGCTCGATGCGATGCTGTCCGAGGTGGACAATCAACCTGTCCAAACCCTGTCCACCCCTGTCCAAGGGGGCTTTACGGCTGTCCAAGACCTGTCCGATGAGCAGCTCGATGCGATGCTCGCGGAGTCTGCCCCTGAACTCACCACAGGCGATTACGCGCAACAGGCCGCCCACTCCATGATTGCGGGATTCGGGGAGATGATCCCGAGCACCGTGGACTTTGTTGGCCTGGTCGGCGACATGGTTGGAATCGGGGAGCGAGAGGACGCGCACGCCTACGCGGAAAAAATGCGCGAGTTCATCCGTGGAATTGTTCCAGCGGTGGAGGGGGCAGAAGACTCCTTCATGGCTTCGACTCTTCCCGGCGCCATCGGTTCGACGGCCAGCTTCTTCATCCCCGGCCTGGGCGCCACCAAGCTCGCTAAAGGCATGGGGAAGACGGCGGACATGATCGCCCGCTTCGGCACCCCGGCATCACTTGGAGCTATCCAGCAGGGGGCAGCGCAGTTCTACGAGGCTGAGGCGGCTGGCGCTTCCGAAGAGGACGCCTGGACAGCCTTTGCGCTTGGAACGGCGGTGGGCACGTCTGAGGCTTTACCCATCTCCCAGATGCTCCAGCGAGCCGACAAGGGCTCTGGCGGGCTGTTGCGCCGTGCGCTGATCGAAGGGACCGAAGAGCTCTTGCAGGAGTCCGGTCAGACCGTGGCGTCTAACGCTATCGCTCAAAGCCTGTACGAGGAGGACCGGGAGCTAATCGAGGGGATGGTTGAAGGGGGCGCGGCGGGGTTCTTGACGGGAATGCTGTTCTCGTCCCTCCACACCGTTGCAGGGCGCCGCCTACAGAGCCGTAAGGAAGTGGAGGACGCGCCGGCTGCCGAGGGAGCAACGTCCGTACAGGCGCAGGTGGACGCCTTCAACGAGAAGCGCATTCCGGCGATCTTCTTGCCGCCAGAGTCCGCCGTCCCCGAGGGTATCCAAGGCGACCATGAAATCATCCGCGACAGGCGCGGGACGCTCTACCTCACCCCGGAAGCCAAAGAGCAGTTCGATGCTTTTGAGGAGACCGGGGAGGACGGCTTTGAGCACCTTGGGGAACTGCTGGGGTACGGGACGACTAGCAAGCCGAAAGAGCCATCTGCAGTTGTGACAGCGCGCGACGCAGAGGGGCGCCTTATCAGGGGCGTCCTCGCCGATGAGTCCACTTTAGAGGCTGTAAAGGCATCTGCAGTTGCGACGGCGGGCGAAAAGGGGACTACTGCAGTTCTCACCCTCGAAGAGTCTGCAGAACTCCTGCAGGAGCGAGCGGGGGAGCGCGCGACTGTCAAGACGGCCAGCCTTGCCGATGCGGCGGCCGTTGCTCGGGTGCTCGGCCCGGACGTGCGGGAGGTGCAGGCTCCGCAGGGTACAGGTCAAGCCGTTCAGAAGTTTGGGCAGGAACGCGGTAGGCGCGTGGCATTTGTAGAGCGTGCAGACGGTTCCGCTCTCCCTCAGTCCGGCTACATCAACAAGAGCACTGGGACGCTGTTCCTGGACGCTAACGGCGCGGAGAACGAGCATCTATGGGGGGTGATGGCGCATGAGATGACCCACGCTCTGGCCGATGAGGGCGGGGACTTAGCGATCAAGCTCCAGGCCATTGCCCCGGATGCGGTGGCTGCATTCACGGAGGAGTACGCGGCTCGACGCGAGAAGCTCACGGGCCAGCCGATCCCTGAGAGTCTGCGGGAAGAGGAGGGGATTGCGCTCCTTACTGAAAATATCGGGGGCTTTTTGCAATATGCCGCACAAAACCCCGGTGTGCTACAGGGGATTGCACAGGCAGACCGCACGCTGTTTGACCGGATTCTCGACGCCATCAAGGAATTCTTGGGCAAGGCGGGCCTCAAGTTTGCCTCGTCCACGGACACGCGCATCGAGGCTCTTCGCAAGCAAGTGGCAAGCACGGCTTTCGAGAGGGACGCTGACCCGAGGGTGCTTCTCGACTTGGCGACCACGGTAACGGAGGCGCTGGACTCGACGCTTGGGCAGGCTGTTCCGGCCCCTGTGATGCTCCTTCGCCAGGGTGTCGAGGGTCCGAAGGAGCAGCAAGGTCCGAAGAAGCCCAAGGCTAAGCCGAAGCCAGCAGCCCCAGACCCCACCGCCGACATCGGCATCGGCAAGCTCCCCACCGAAGAAGCCCTATTCGGTGAACAAGTCAAGCCTCCCTCCAAGCGGCCTGACGCGATCCCAACCGAGACCGCGACCGAGGGCAAGCTGTTCGACACGCAGGAGGGCGACCTTCCGGGGCAAACGACATTCACCGATGCGGCTCCCGAAGCCCCCAAGAAGTTAAGCGGCTGGGCAGTCCGCAAGCAGAAGGCGCTCTCTGGCGACCTCGGTATCGTCCCGATGATGCAGGCAATGGGCGGCGTGCGCTATGACGCGGACCTAGCGGCAGTGCTGGAGGGTGGGGGCGACACCATCAAGGGCTTCGGCAAGCCGATGCACGCCAAGGGCAAAGAGAAGGGTGCGAGCTTCGCCGCGTTCCAAGAGTCGCTGATTGAAGACGGCTGGTTCCCTGGTCGCACTGCGGATGATGTTCACCCGAACGAGGTGCTTGAACTGGTAGAGAACAACGCCCTATCCCCAGAGGGCTACGAGCGCGTTGCGCTGGCTGAGAGGGCCGAGGTTGAAAGGGAGCAGGCCGCTCAAGCTAAAGCCACTGAGGAGGAGAGGCGAGCCGCACTTCCTGAGGCGCCCTTCGCCATCGCCGCCTACGAGGAGGGCGAGGACATCCGCTTCGCCCTAGCGCCCCCCGAGGACAGCAAGGAGTTCAAGGCGTGGTTCGGCGACTCCAAGGTGGTGGACGCGGATGGCAAGCCGCTGGTGGTGTACCACGGGACGCTGAGCGAATTTACGGAGCCCCGTCAGTATTTTTGGGCCTCGGTAGACCCCGAACTGTCGAATATGTACTCGGCAGCAAGGGCTGGGGAAGAGGGCACTCCCAAGGAGCGGCGCAGGTCAATGCCTGTCTATCTCTCAATTCGCAACCCATTCAACGCTAACCGCCTCGACAACTATGAAACCCCCACTTCATGGGTTGAGGAGTTGATCCGGCAAGCTGAGCCGACGGCATCTGTGGCGACAACGCTTAGGGGTCACGGAAAGACCCTGGAGAGGCTTATGCGTATTGAAGAGGCGGGTCCGTCCCTGGCAAAGCATAGCTTTTGGATGAACGCATCTTACAGCTTCGGAAACGAGGGCGCGGAGTTGGCTAGGTCGCTAGTGGGCATAGCTGGTTTTGATGGTGTGGTAATGTTTGAGAGGGGGCACAGGACGTACGGGGCTCTCAATCCCACCCAAGTAAAGTCCGCCACGGGCAACGTCGGCACCTACGACCCGGCGAACCCGGACATCCGCTTCGCCATCCCCGCCTTCCACGGCAGCGGCGCCAACTTCGACAAGTTCAGCACCGACAAGATCGGGACGGGCGAGGGGGCGCAGGCTTACGGGTGGGGAATTTATCTGGCGTCAAGGCGCGAGGTCGCCACGCACTACCGCGAGAGCCTTAGCGGTGGTGGCAGAGGTGGGCTTGGTCTTTCCGGAAGTGTGCCAGCCGCGTCGGATGAAAAGCTCTCTGATGCTGCCTGGGGCGCGGCCAAAGATTTGTCCAAGCTTCTTGTACCCAAGCCCGGCATCGTAGCCCCGTTTAGCAGCCTCGACATCGTAGGAAGGCGCAACGTGCTGTCTGTGATGCACCGACTTTTGGAGGACCCGAAGGTTCTCAATTCGGTTGTCAGCTTTGTCCCCGTTGATGTGGTGAACATGCTCGACGGTGGAAAGTACGCGCCCGAGTACCTGCTGAACAACCCAGCGATGCTCGTATACCTGCTTCCCCCCGCGCCGGAGAACCTTGTACCCAGCCAGGTTCGTGCCGTGAATGTACTGGCTCCGCTGGTGGCATCGGCGGCTGCAAAAGTGCATACCGGACTTGGTAGGTTTGACGTAGCGCCGGGAGAACTCGCCTCCGCATTGGCCACAGGTGAGGTTTCCGATAGTGTCCATTCTCGCATTGTACCCCAACCATCCGAGTTTACAAAAGGCCATGGCTACCAAGTCGAACTCGCCCCGGAGGCCGACGAGTATTTGCTGTGGGACGAGCCGCTGTCCAAGCAGTCGGAGAAGGTCAAGGGGCTCCTACAAGCCAAGGCTGAGACGCTCCCAGACGAGCCCGCGTGGGGCATAGCGGATGCGGCAGCAAGGGAGCTTACCGATGCCTTCGAGTCGTTGGACGGCAACGGGTTCTATCGCCGCCTATCCACGGGTTACACCAAGGGCGAGGTCGATGCGGGGCGCGTTGCTCACATGCTCCCTAGGTCCGCCGACCAGGCCGCCTCCCAAGCCCTGCACGCCGCAGGCATCCGAGGCATCAAGTACCTCGACGGCTCCAGCCGTAATCGTCCTCTGCGCCAGATCAAGAAGTCCTTTCAGGAGGCTCTAGAGAACACCGCAGACGCCTCCGAGGTCATGGAGGAGATGGGGACGGGTCGATTCACTCAAGAGCAGGAGGATCTCCTCAATGCCCTTCACAAGGACGACTGGCTCGGATTCGACTACCCGTCGCAGGCCGTGGGCGCAGCTCTTGGGGCAGACCTTGCCAGTCACGACGCCAGCCCTGCCGTACATGCCGCAGTTGACGCTCTAAGGGGTGGCGGGACTTACAACTACGTCATCTTCGACGCGGCGGACGTTGAGATTACCGACAGGTTCGCCCTCCCCGCAACCGTCACGCGCTCCAAGGCGTACAAGTGGTGGACCGACCAGACCACCGCCTTCGACGACCAGGGGAACCCGCTCAATGAGTCTTGGTTCCAGGCAGCGCAGCGCCGAATCCAAAACAAGTTCAACCGTCCTGGTGTCTACTTCGCGCAGCTCCGCAAGGAAGGGCACATTGTCAAGGAGGCGGAGGACGTTGTAGCCGCTGAGGTGGGCTACGTTGGGCGCTCCAAGGCGAAGGTGGACGACTTCCAGGAGTCGCACGTCAAGCCTCTGGTGAGGCTGGCAAGCAAGTCTGGGCTCTCGCTAGAGGAGATTGACGAGTACCTGATCGCACTCCACGCAAAGGACCGGAACAGGCTCATTGCGGAGCGAGACCCGGCGTTCGATCCAGAAAAGAACCCCGGCTCGGGCGTCTCGGACAGCAAGGCCGACGAGACCATCAAGCGGTTGAACGCCAAGGCGGGGGCGCAGCTACGGCAGATCGCCAAGATCACGCAGGGCATGGTGGAGATTCACCGCGAGGCGCTAGTGGACGGGGGGCTCAGCACAGCCGAGGAGGTCGCTGCTTGGCAGGAGAAATTCGGTGCCAACTACGTCCCGCTTAGAGACATCGTGCAGGGCCGCTCGGGCATCAAGGTGGGCAAGGGGTTTGACATCCGAGGGAGTGAATCCTTCCGAGCCAAGGGGCGCGGAGCCGACAACCTTGCGGACAGTCCGATCACCCACCTAATTGCGATGGTCGAAGCGGGCTTCGTGCGAGCCGAGAAGAACAAGGTGACGCAGACGATGGCTCGGGCCGTTGAGGCGCACCCGAACGAGAAGTGGTGGCAGCTCGACCAGGAAAAGCCCAAGGGGCACAAGGAGCTTGCTGATTGGGTGGATCGAACGGTCCACTACAAGCTGGACGGCGAGGAGCGGACGATAACCTTCACCGACCCGCTCATGTCCCGGGCGTTCCGCAACATGCAGCCCGAGATTGCCGGGGGTGCGGTCAAGTTCTTTGGCAGCATCAATCGAATCCTCTCCTCGCTCTCGACTAGCTTCAACCCGGAGTTTGTCTTTACCAACCTTGCGCGAGACATGCAGACCGCTGGGCTCAACCTGAGCGCCGAGCAGGGCAAGGGGTTCGCCAAGGCCGTGGTCAACCGTAAAGCCATCTGGGAGGCAGGCATGGCCATCCGGGCCATGCAGAAGGCCAACTTCACAGGGGCCACCACGGAGGCTGAGAAGGCTTACCTGGAGATGCGAGAAGAGGGCGGACTCATTGGGTGGTATCACCAGCCGGACCTCACAACGCGCATGGAGTCGGTTCAGAAAGCTATTGACGACATCGACCCGTCCAGCCCCCGCAAGGCGTGGCTCGCAACCAAAGCTCTCGGCGAGTGGGTGAACGACTGGAACAGTGTCGTCGAAGGCTCGGTCCGCCTCAGCGCGTACATGGAGGCTCGTCGCCGGGACATGGGCAAGCGGGCATCGGCCAACCTCTCCAAGCAACTCACGGTGGACTTCAACCGCAAGGGCGAACTCGGGACGTTTATGAACTCGTTTTACCTGTTCTTCAACGCGAGCGTCCAAGGCACTGCGCGGATGTTCAAGATGGCGAGAACCAGGCGCGGTAAGCAGATTCTTGGCGGTTTGGTAGCGGCGGGCGCCGCGTCCGAAGCTCTCAACTACATGGTGGCCGGGGACGACGAGGAGGATGGCGAGAACCGCTATGCCAAGATTCCCGGCTACGTCAAAAACCGCCGATGGGTCTTTTGGATTCCGGGGACTGATCGCGCAGCTTCCTTCCCGATGCCCTACGGCTTCAACGTCCCCTTCGCTCTCGGTCAGAACATGATGGGCGCGATGATGGGGCACCTTGACCCGGGCGAAGCCGCCAGCCGCGCAGTCTCGGCAGCTTGGGAGTCCTTCAACCCGGTGGGGTCCGAGGCGAGCCTTGCTCAGATCCTATCCCCGAGTGTGGTCGATCCCTTTGTCCAGGCGTCGGAGAACCAGACTTTTTACGGGGCGCCCATCCACAAGGACCAGAGCCCCTATGGCCCGCCGAAGCCAGCTTCCCAACTCTATTGGAGCTCGATGGAGGGGACAGGTTTGCAGAAGGCGACCGAAGCTCTCAACCGCCTCACGGGTGGCAGCGAGGAGAAGGCTGGCGCCATTGACATCAACCCGGAGATGGTCGAGCACTGGCTCAGCTTTATCGGTGGAGGCGTCGGGCGGTTCGGTCAACGAGCCGTCAAGATGGTGGAGGGTGCGCTTGGAGACGCGCCGCTCGAGGACAGGGACGTTCCCTTCGTGCGCCAGTTCACGGTTTCCCCAAGCGCCAACTACTATTCGATCCAGTACCGCGAGAACGCCAACATGCTTGAGGTGGAGCGCAAGCACGTCGAGGCGCTGGAGAAGGTGAACCCTCAAGCGGCAGAGATTTATTCTGATCGCCACAAGGCCATTCTCGACATCACGGACGAGGGGAAAGCCACCGAATCAGCTATCCGTCGCCTAACAAGTCACTCTCTTCCGTATCGCTTGACGGGAGAGGGCCGTAACATCCGGGTCTACAGCAAGGGGACTCCGCCTAGCGGAATGCTGAGCCGTGTGATTAAGACCGAGGAGGAGCGGGACGCCTACATCAAGGCGCTCAAAATCAACCTCAACCGCCTTGTGAACGAGGCCAGGTCTCAACCATGAGTAGCGGACAGGAAGTGGTGCTTACCTCTGACAAGCCGTCCAAGATGAGCATTTATGTGAATGGCGGCATCCTAGCCGTAGCCCTGTCGATTGCGGCAATGCTGTACGGAATCCGCAACCGCCAGGAGCTTATGGAGCAGCGCCAGGTCTTTGCCCAAGAGCGAACCGGCGATCAATTGCAGGTGGTCTCAGGTGACATCAAAGAGCTTACAGCGGCCCTTCGTGAAGGTCTCAAAAATGGGAGCGATGAGCGGGCGCTTCTCAGCTCGCGCGTCAACGACCTTGAGGACGACTATCTACGCCTTGAGAATAGGGTCTCCAACATTGAAGAATAGGACCCCCAATGACTCAGCGGCTCGCAACCGGCATCCTCGTAATCACTTTTCTCGTCGTTCTCTTTAACGCCCTCCAGACATCGAAAGTAGCCATCCGAATGGAAGACCAATCAGAACTATCCGGCCAGTATGTGGAGAGCCACGGCTGCCACACCGAGCGCCTTGAAGGGGAGTCCCTCGACTCTTGGAAGGCTCGCCACCTTGAGGCTGTTAGCCTCTTCAACCTCAAGCAGCAGGGCGAATAATGAACCCGCTAGTTGAAGACTGGATTTCGGGAGGCAACCCCATCTCAGTTGTGACTCGCGCCCTGGAAGGGGAGAGCCAGCACGACCACGAAACCCGCCACGCCTCCGCCGTACACTTTTGGAAAGAAGTTTTCCCCGAGGACTGATATGAAGATCGCACTACCGCTCCTATTAGCCTTCCTGCTCTCGTCCTGCATCGCTACCGCAGCGGACCTTGAGCGCATCCGCCTGGACGTTCGCCGAGTTCAGGCCGCTGGCACCGACAACGGCGCTGAACTACAGCAACTTGGCGAGACCATCGGCTCGGTTGTCGCCGACGTAGAGGGCCGCGCCTGGGACTGGTCTGAACTGATCCTCGCCGTTGGTGGCGCCGTCACAGGCACGGGCGTCCTAACCGGCGCAGCCGTCAACAAGATCCGCGACAAGCGCAGGGTGCTCCGCAATGAACCGACTGGCATTGCTCCCACTGCTCCTACTGTCTAGTTGCGCTGGAACGCGCGTTGGGCTCTTCGGGGGATTCTCCGAGGCGCAGGGGGACTTCACAGGTTCCCTTCCGCCTGAGATTCAGCAGGACACCAGCGGTAGCTTCTACGGCGGGTTTGTCTCGGTAGAGGTGACACCCCCTAGCCCGCCCAGGAGAGCCCCCATCTTGCGCGTGCTCGATCCTTCGCCAGATTACAGCGCACCACCAACAGAGCCAGAGAGCCCGCCAGAGGAGCTTACGGAGCCTGTAGACCCGCTCGCTGCCTATACTGGCGTGGGAGGGGCTGTGTTGCTCATCGCGGCGCTGCTCCGTCTGGCCCCAGTCCTCCTAGCCAAAAACCCCACCGCATAGTCATGGCCTCCAAGCCCATCAAGGTAAACGTCCTCGAAGGCGAGAACTTTACCCTCGTCGCTCAACTCCGGCACAACGACAAGCGTTTGCTCCTGCTCGGGGATGTCACCACTTGGGGCATCTCTATTCACAGGGTTGGCGAGAGCGCCTTGCCGATCTATTCGCTGCAAGGGCAGTCCCCGACGATTGCGATGTTCGAGAACGATACCGCCTCGGTGTCCTCTGTGAGCGTTGCCGTGGGCGCCACCGATCAAGCCACGTTCACCCGCGCATCGGGAAGCTGGATTGATGACCGCTATTTCGCCGGGCTCTCGATGACAGCCTCGGGCTACTCCACCGAGCCGGAAGCCAACGCAACGTGGGTGATTGTGTCCGTCACGGAGCTTGTGCTAACGGTCGTTGACACGGGCAACACCATCGACACGCCGGACACCGGAGGAACGGTTGTCCTCACCGACGCATCCGCACGCGACTCTCAGCGCCTAATCAACGATGACTTGTGGGAGCTTGGCGGCGAGACGCCCGGGCATAATATGCAGTTCACCGTGAACATGGCCGACATCTCGCCCAACAAGCTAGAGGGGAACCGGACCTACGAAGTGACCTTTGAATGGGATGCCTCCGACGTTGCCGGCAAGGTCTATGGCGATGAGTTTGCGCAGTACCATGTGAAGGTTGCCAGCAATCAGGTGAGGTAGTGGGAAAGCATGTAATCCTCTCGATTGACGATGTAGGTTTGCTGGGCATCCCGTCCTACGCCGCCGAGATGGATGTCACGCATGTCCCGGCGATGCCCAACATGGCGCTGCTCGAAGCCAAGGGTGTCCGCTTCACTCGCGCATATGCCAACACGCTCTGCGGGCCAACGCGGATGCTCTCCTATTCGGGGAAGTACGCTTACCGCACTGGCGTTGGCTCCAACGTCGAGAGTTCGCTAGACCTCCCTCCGCTTCCAAGCCCGACCGGACCCGACAAGATGCTCCCCGAGTTGATGACGGGGCACAACACGGCGATGTTCGGGAAGTGGCACCTTGCTACAGCGGAGAATGGGGGAGTTGACTCGCCGATCACCACGGGCAAGTTCGACGAGGTGAAGTGCATCCCCGGCAACGTCGATGGCATCTTCACAGGTGATACCTATTGGTGGTGGCAGCAGTTCACGGGGACATCAGCGCCTCTCACTGGCCCTACGAGAATCGGTACGGGGAACGCAACGAATCGAACGGCGTCCGACTACCTCACCAAGACGATTAGCGATGACGCTCTAGCTTGGCTCACGGCCAACGGTGGGAGCGGTGACTGGATTATCTGGATCAACCACAACACCCCGCACACTCCCCTGCACCAGCCGAACACGGCGGCAGAGCGAACCGCGTCTGGCGGCCTTGCTCCGCACATGTCCGCGCTGATGGAAGCGGTCACTACCGCCTACTTTGAGATCATTCAGGGGACAGACGTTGCGGCCAACACCGCGTACCTCGAGGGGCTTGACCCGCCGTGGATTGTTGGAGGTGACGACGACGAGACTTTGATTGCCGCCAACATTGCGATGATTGAGACCTGGGACTATGAACTCGGGCTGCTCTTGGCTCATGCCGAGGTTGACCTGGACACCGATACCACCATCTGGTTCTTTTCGGACAACGGGCCGAAAGATGATGTGGTCCAGCAGCCGTTTGATCCGACCCACGGAAAGCAGAGCCAGTACGAGCTTGGAGTCAACATCCCGTTCGTAGTGGCTGGTAGCGCGGTAGCTACATCAGAGCGCGGGAAGGTTTGCCGCAGACTTACGCACATCACTGACATCATGGCGACGATTGCGGCGATAGAGGGGGTGGACATTTCCGCCGAGAACGTCGATGGCGTGGACATCTCGCCCTACTTCGCCAACGTGGAGGAGCACACTCGCGCGCGCGATTTCGTTTACACCGAAAAGTTCAAGCCGCCGTGCCACGGGGGGATTGCCGACAGCGCGACGGGCGCCACCAATGACCCCGAGAACACGCCGCTTACTGAGTGGGAGCGGGCGATTCAGGATGAGGGGTGGAAGCTCGTCACGCTCATGCCAGAAGGGCCAACCGGACCCATCACCTACGAGCTCTACAACATCAAGGGCGGGGACCGGCAGGAAACCAAGAACCTCATCCGCAATAACCTGCTGACCCTGGCTGGCGTCAATCACAGCGTCGAGGCGTGGGAAGCTCTCCAGCGCCTTCTGGCGGCGGAGGCGGCTCTTTTGCCGTGAGGTCGTTTCGCGTCCAGCGCGGCGTTGTGGCGTTCGGTGCGGCGTCTGCGAGCACTGTGGTATCCCTCCCCGTCCCTGTGGATACAGCGCGGGCGTTCCCCCGGCTAACTAACGTCCAGCACACCGACTCTGGCCGGGACGTTACTGGGCTGGCTGTGCAGAGGAACGATGACTTTGGTGCGACGGTTGGGGGCTGGAATAGCTCCTCGTTCAGCCTGACGCGAACCTCTACGGGGGAGTCTGTAGACCATCGCTACTATTGGGAGGTGTGGGAGGATCAGACTCCTCGGCAGGCTGAGGACGGGTGGCACGTTCGCGGGGTTCTGACCACGACGATAGGGGCGGGGCTCTCGGAGATGACATCCGGGGTGTTCCCAGGGGTGGAGAATTACACCCGCTGCGTGCCGTTCATCTGCGGCTTAGAGAGCGAGCGCACCACACGGGCCTGGGGAGATGCCTGCATCACTGTGGATGTCGATGTCGGCGGGACTGTCACGGCCAAGCGAGACCCTTCCGGGCCGCTCTCGCGGATGAGCTTCACCGTGGCCCTGGTGGAGTTCGGGTCCAAGTGGACGGTGGCTAACAATCTCGAACAAGCAATCACCGGCATCGGTGGGGGCATCTTCTCGCTGGCGGGGGCAGGGTCTCTCCCGTGGGCCAACAAGTTTTTTATGCCGACCCACAGGGCTTCGGACAGCCTCGACACGATCCCAGCGATTAGCCTGCTTATGAGCCCCCTATCGGGGGATGCGGACACGATCCGGATTACGTCGGATGTGAGCCTCCCTCTGCTGGCCGCTCCTGCCGCTGTGGTGTGCCATGTTGCGGGCCACCCGAGATTGCGGGTCGAGCACCGGGATTCCGACCAGGACGGCTTAGCGGAGCTTACAGGCGACGAGGTGGACGTCTCGCTGGAGGAGTCTTTTGACCTTGCCGACACGGGGACGGTGGGGACGACCGCTGGCTCTGGCGGTCTGCTCTACCCCGCTGCTCACTTCTCGTACACGATGCTGGACAAGGACACGATCAGGTTCCGGCGTGCCCGGGTTGAGCCGAACACTGTAGCCTTCTCGTACCAGGCGATCCAACTCCCGCGAATTCCTCAGCCGGGGGGCGGGGGCATGGTGAGGGGAAATGCCGTGACCGCTACCGCCATCGGAGACGGGGTAACGGCCACGGCACACTCAGGAGGTTAGAACGCTCCTCGCCATCTCGAGAAGTTGGTCTCTAAATTCTGGTGGCGTTGCCGCAGCGGCAGCTTTGCCAACTCGCGGCCTGCTTTCGTCAGTCTTTGTGTGGTTGCCGCACCAACTGACTAGGGCAGCACTCTCCTGGTCCAGAGTGCTGCCCCAGCGGAGCTCTGGAAGGTTCGTCCCTACCGCATAGAGCCAGGTGGCTTTCTTGGCGGGGTGCCCGTAGCGCCCCTGTTCGACGTGACAGGCAGCACCACCAAAAATGTCGTGTTGCCATCCGCCATGCCTTAGCGGCCTTGGCAATCCAAAGGCGGCCCAAGCGTCGGAATAAGCGGGGTGCTCGAGAACCCCACCGTACTTGCGAACACTAGCCAGCGCGGACTCAAAGCATCCGCCGTCTTCGCCGCGCTTGTGACCCCACCGCGCCTCAACCAAACCGGCGAGGCGGCACCACCTCGAGCATGGTGGATGGGCCACCACGGGGTAAGGGCCTGGGTATCTTCGAGCGTCCCGCTCCTCGTCCCAGGGGTCTACACCGTGAAGCCCCTTGTAACAGCCGTTGGTTGCTACGAATAGCGCGGCGATGGTGCTCACTCCTCCTCAATCTCCACAGCCTCGACGCACTCAAGCTCCACCTTGCGGGTCTCGATGTATCGCAGAGGGTTGGCGAGCATTCCGACCCGGATCGACTCCAGGGCGTTGGCGATTGCGTGCTCTTGGTCATT
>JAJDDB010000039.1 GCA_029260575.1 Phycisphaerales bacterium | reverse complement strand
TCGGTCGTGCAGGATGCACGTGGCAGCCTCGCGCTGCCGAACGGTAAGTCTATCCAGTGCCGCACGGATCTCGCCGCGGTGGTACGCCATGACCACGTACTCGGCCACGTCCTCGGTGCGCGGCTCGGCGTCCTCTCGCACGGCTGGGGCCAGGCGCTCGGCGTGCACCTCGGAGACGCGCTTCTGGCGAGTAGAGGGCTCCGAGCTCAGCATCCTGCCGTGACCGTAGGCGACCTCCTTGAACCGAATCTCGGCGGCTCGCACCAGCCAGGAAGCCTTGGCTCCCTTGGTGGCGTCGAACTTCTCCTCCGCGCGCCACATGGCCGTCAGCATCTCTTGCACCAGATCGTCGTGGTTGTCGGTCACCCCCAGCACTCGGTACACGTAGGCGTGACACCACTTGACGAAGGTCTCGGCAGAGCAGTCCTGCATCAGTCGGCGCCCCGCAGGTATGCCGGCAGCTGTGACTGCACGTGACATTCCGTGCACACGGGGTAGTAGTTTCCTACTCGGAAGACTTCCTCTTCGTCCTCGATGTTCGACATGCACGCTCTGCAGCGGGTCACTTGCTCGCCTTCCTTCGTTGTGCGGCTCGGAGAGTGTCCAGCCTGATCCCGAGACGCGCGGCAATCTGCTTGTCGGTGTCGTTGGTGTTCTCCCTCATGAACAGATACTCGTCCCACCAGTACCCGTTGCGCGGGCCCAGCAGGTGCAGAGTCCCGTGGTGCCGAGCCCTGTCGTAGCACGGCATGCACACTCCTCGCACCTTGCGACCGGGTCGGTCGCACCGACAGATCCGTTCTCGGGGTCGTCTATCTTCCTCGCTTCGGCTGAGATATGCCACGGCTGTGACGAGCCCTAGCGTTACGCAAGCATAGCATTCTCTCGACTTCGGTTTGGTGCCGCTGTTCGTCCACGGATGCAGGAATCCGCACAGCCCGTACCCGTCCATGTAGTCGGATCGCCGGCCACGCCGGCAGGGCAGGCAGTCCCCGGAAGCTCCGCGCTCGGTGTGCCCCCACTTGCAGAGCTTCACAGCGACTCCACGTAGTTCAGCACCGCCCGATGCAGCTTCGCGACGGTCCCGTCGTTCACGATGGTCCAGTCGTACTCGAGCTGCTGGTGCTCGCTCTTGTGGTCGAGGGGTTCGACGCCCGGTCGTTCTATTCGGATCAGCTTGCCGCCGTGGTAGCCGAGCACCTCGGCCTCCTCCTCGAAGCGAACGTCTGTCACGGCTACCGAGATCTCTGCATCGAACTTATCCGCAAGCCGGTCGGACAGGATGTTCGCCCACACGTAGGGGCTGATCATGTCCCGGCCCACCTCGGTGCCCAGACGCTGCAGGTAGCCACGCACTACTGGAACCTGGCGCTTGGTCTCCTCCCGACCGAGCTTGGCGATCACGCCGTTGAGATTCACGTAGCACCCGAGGTAGAAGACCATGAGGTCCATGGCCTCGAGAGCCTCCCAGAGCGGATCGGCGCACTTGACGACGACCCAGCCCTGATCGACGAGGGGAGCGACGGCGAGATCCTTGCCAGAACCTGCGGCTCCGCAGAGTCCGATCAGAAGGGGGGAGCGCATCGGTTATCCTCTCGTTCACAAAGCTCCATGATCTGGCACTGGAGATCTTCGATCTCTCTCCGCATTAGCGCCGGGTTGCCAATCGAAGCCCAGTTGTACCACTCGCCGGCGGTGGTGCGACGAGTCTCCAAGACCCAGAGCATTCCGCAGGTGCACGCCCACGTCGATCCGTCTCGTGGTCGCCTCCACCTGCCCAGCTTCGGCACGTCGCAGTGCTCTCGTACATGGCTCACAGTGTTGCCTCCTCGTATCCGTTCTCGTTGCCCCAGACGACGCGGGCCAGTCGTGCCGCTCGGATGGCTCGCCAGCAGCCCCCGCACGGCTTGTCGGTCACGTACAGCGTGTAGCCCGTGACGTCCTCTCTAGCGAACAGCAGGCAGTTCAGCTCGGCGTGCTGGCTTTCACACCGGAACTCGGGCTCGGTGTTGTCGTAGCTGCTTTCGGGCGGTAGGAACTCGGTGGACACCATGCCCCGCGGACACTCTCCCTTGAGGCACGACCTCCCGCCGGGGGCGTGGCCGTTGTATCCAGTCGACGCGAGAGTGTGGTCGGGCCGGAACAGCACCGCGCCGACTTGCCGCCTCCGACAGTCGCCACGCATTGAGGCCCAGCGGGCGCCGGCCAGGCCCCACTCGGTCCAGTCAGGCCGCATTCCAGCGACGCTCCATCTCTTCTAGCACCAACGGTCGGACTGCGTATGGGGTGTCGTTCCAGACCGTCTCAATCTCCAGCTCGCCTGCGTGCTCGTCGGCGAGCTGCTCGAAGAACCCAGGGTCGATGTCCCAGCAGTCCCAGACGCTTCCGCCCAGACTCCGTACGAACTCTCGCATTCCGAGAATTCGCAAATCTACCGTGATGCTCGGCACTGCAGCCATTACTGCTCCTTCAAGAAGTCTCGGCCTTGCTTCCAGCTGATCGTCATCCCATCCCGCTGTGGCAGCGGGCGCGTCTTCCAGTAGCTCTCGGGGACGACTACTCCGTGTAGCCAGACGAGCGCACAACTGCAACACTTCATGCTCACGTCGCAGCGGTACGGTGTCGTCTCGCTGCGCTCTCGACGGTGGAACCGCCAGAAGCGAACACGTGCCA
>JAJDDB010000038.1 GCA_029260575.1 Phycisphaerales bacterium | reverse complement strand
GCCCGCTCGCCGGCAGAAGGGCTTCGGTCGCCGCGTGGATCTGGCGCATAGCGGGTTCGACCTGCGCCAGATACCGCCGGCCGGTCTCGGTCAATTTCGGCGTGCCGCCCGAGCGATCCATCAAGGAGGTGCGTAGGAATTCCTCAAGCCGTCGCACTTGGTGACTAATGGCCGATTCGGTCACGCCGAGGCTCTCAGCCGCGTCGCGGTATCGACCGTGGGTCGCCGCCGCGTGAAACGCCCGCAGGGCCGCGAAGGGCGGCAACATCATCTTGGGCCTGGCCATGGGCTCAGCCTGGGGAAGAACTGAACAAAATTCAAGCCTTGTGGGACGGATCTTGGCTGTGACGCGCGCGAATTCTATCGGGCATTGTCGCCAAGCGGCTTACGATCCGACTTGCCGACCCTTTCCAAAAATACCTATAAGGGGATGGCCCCCGTGAATAAGGGCAAAGCCGCAACAAAGGAAACTGTCAGGTCATGGGCCAGGCATCAAAACCTGCATTTTTTGGTTCTTCCCCGCCTCCCCCGCAGAACATCTGAGATTTCCCGGGCGGGCAAGTTTGGTCCGCCAAAGGGGAATTCTGCCGAGGGGGCGCCTCCGGGGTGCAATCTATGAAACGGCCGGTGTTATTGGCTGACGCCGATACGTTGAGTCACGTGTGATCGGGCATCGCCCGCGCACCCAAGTCCCCGAGCTCCCTCCACACGCAATACGCACCTGCGTCTAGCAGGCTCGCCCCGGCTGCGCGCGCAGGTGTCGAGGCATGCGTCGCCAGAACTGCCGGCCATCATTCTTCACGCTCGGCCGTTGGCACGCTCGCCAGTACGAGGGCAATTACCATGTCTGAACACAGGGTTCTTATAGTTGTAAGCCTCGCCGCATCTTTGCTGATGGTCGGTGTAGGGATGATCGTTGCGCTCCTTCCACAGCGCGTCTTGGACCTCTCTGGCTCTCTACAAAGCGTCAGTTATGTGGCGTCGGTTTTCGCTCTTTCCTACCTCATGCTCCAATTACCCATAGGCAATTTCGCCGATCGGCTGGGCGTTAAACCTTTCTTGATACTCGGATACGTCCTCTGCTGTGTTTCTGGGGTCGTGTTCTTCTACGCCGGGTCATCGCCGACCTTGTTTCTCGGCCGCTTCATCCAAGGCGCGGGCGAAGCGCCCGTTTGGGCCTTGGGTCCTGCCCTGCTCTCCCTTGCCTATCCGCACGCCAAAGGGAAGGTCATCGGCATCTACAACGCGGCCATTCACGCGGGACTGACGTTCGGCCCTCTGCTCGGGATTCTCCTCTTTCCGACTGGCCAGGGAAGCTTGCCCTTTCTGCTCTTCGCCGGCCTGTGTTTCTCCGGCGGCATGACGATCTTGCTATTTCTCCCCCACACGCCTTCCACGGCCCGACCGACCATCGGTCAAACGCCAAGGCTGCAAGAATTGCTCAGGCTGCTCAAGGTCCGTGACCCCCTCGTCACACTATTCGGCATTCTCTTGTACGGTGCAGGTTACGGCGTCTTCGTCAGCGTGCTGCCAGCTTCGTTGGCGTTATCGAAGGGCTTCGACAACCTGTCCATCGGCGTCTTCTTTGCGTTGTTCTATGTCGCTATCAGTGTTTCTCAGCTCATTGCCGGGCCGCTCTCCGACCGGTATGGCCGGCACGCCTTCATGATTGTCGGCCTGGCGACCTCGGCTCTGGGCGTTGCCTCATTCGCAGGGTTCCCGTACCCCTGGACCTATGCCCCGCTCACGCTCGCAAGCTTCGGACTCGGCGTCTTCTGCGTGTCGTCGATGGCGTACTTGAACGAATGCGTTCCGAAATCATTGAAGGCGACGGTTTCGGGAAGTTATTACCTGTCGTGGGGGCTCGGTTACTTCCTCGGCCCGCTCCTCATCGGACGGCTCAGCGAAATGGCAAACCCCTTGGCCGGCTACTATCTCTTGGCCCTGTTGATGACCGTGCAGGCCGGTGTGCTATGTCTGACCAGGATCGCGAAATCCGGAGAGGGTCAAAACACCGGATGACCAAGATCAATAAGGATGTGTCCTGGTAGCGCCTGGGCGGTGTGCCCCTGCAAGATGATGCTGCAACGAATTACTTTAGCGCGCGGATGGTTTCCACCGCATCCGCGCGTTGCGCCGCCACGACCGCAGAACAGAGTTCTATCTGTTCCAAGACGTTCGCCAATGCCCGCGGGGCGCCTCGGTGCGCCTTCACGCGTTCTGCGAAGAAAGCATCCACTAGATCGCGGTCAGCGGCATTGCAAAGACCTGACAGTCGCCAGACTATCCAAGGCCGATGCCTCCGGGGAAACCTTTCGAGCAAGGCGTCATAATGCGCGACGATCCAGTCCAGCAGCGCTTCCGAGTTATCCACGCGCCGGCCTTGTCGACGGAGCAATTGACTGGCGTCGCGCTTCGACGTTGCGGGGTCGAGGATCAAGGCCCAGACCCGTTCGACTAGCGCAGTGTCGGTCTGAAACCCCAGCGTATAGATGATTTGATTGCGCAACACAGCTTCGTCGGTGCGCCGCAGCCGCGCGATCAGAGCTTCGGCGAAGGGCAGACCCACGTCCTCCGTAGCGGCGATGAGGGCGACGAGCACAAGGTTGGGATGCAGAACATCCCGATGCAGCACACCGTCGGACCCAAACCCGACATACGCCTGCCCCAGGCGGCTGAGCCGGGCGCGCAGCTCCGGTTCTTTCGCGTCGAGCGCCATGAACCAGATCAGATCGCTACGCAGCAAGGCCAGGTCGCTGTTATCCTCATCGGCCGCGAGCCCCGCATCGCTGAGATCGAAGCGTGCCAGCGCCGGAGCGTAGATCCGCCGCAATTCGGCGAGTGCGACCGGGCGCTGATCCCTCGGGAGGACGTAATTCTTGATATTTCGTAGATCTTGCATCGGGGCATGGGCAACGTCCCAATAGGGCGATTGCGCGACCGATTGCGCCGCCTCCAACACACGCGCCGTCGTGCCGAGTCCGGCTTCATAGGCCGCGCCCATGCTGCCAATGACCGAAAGAACCTCACTTGGGTGCAGCGCGTCCATGTTCTCGATGAGGGCATCCCAGCCACGGTCCGGCAGCGCGAAATTTAGATAGGCGGCGCCGGCCTCGTTGGGCAGAATCTAGGCTGGACAGGTGGCGGTCGGTAGCGGCACCGTCATCGCCGGCTCCGTCATCAGTACGCATTTGCTCTGCCGCTCGCCGCCATTGGGATAGGCAAGGCAAATTGGAATCGACCAGCTTTTCGTGGCGTCTCCCTTCGAGCCCAGCGGCAGGCCGCGAGATTGCTTAAGCGATACGTCCGCGGCTCCGCTGTCAACGCAGGACCAGTCGACCGCCAGCATGGGCGTGCCGGGCTGTTCGACAAAGGACCGGAAGGCGCGCGTGACACCGGGATCGCCAGCACTCTCGGACAGCGCGGCGAAGAAATTCTCGGCGGTCGCGACACCATGGCTGTGGCGAGTCATAAAGCGCCGGACGCCCGCGCGAAACGCCGCCGGGCCCATATAGCGCTCGATCATAGATAGAACGCCGCCGCCCTTCGAGTAGGTGATGCTGTCGAACGCATTGGCGATGTCGTGATCGCTGACGATCGGCTGGCGAATCTGCCGGGCGCTGACCAGGCGATCGCTCCACATTGCCCGCCGTGCGCTACGCACCGGGCCACGGTCGTCGAACTCTTCCGGTTTCCAAGCATGCACCACCCGGCTCGACATCCAAGTGGCAAACGCCTCGTTCAGCCACAGATCGTCCCACCAGACAGGCGTGACCAGATTACCGAACCAGCTATGTGCCAATTCATGGGCATGGATATAGGCATAGTCCCGTAACTGATAGATCGAGGGGGCTTCGTCGATCAGGATCTTTTCCTGGCGATAGAAGATCGCCCCAACATTCTCCATTCCGCCCGGGCTGAATTCCGCGACCGCCACCAGATCCAGCTTGGCGTAGGGATATGGGATGGCGAAATAATCCTCGAGGATCGTCAGCATTGCGGCGGTGTGCTCCAACGCGTAGCCCAGCTTGCCGCCCTTGCCCTTGGGCGCGATGCCCCGCAGAGGGATGGGATCGGGGCGGACATCGTTGGGCGGTATCGGGCGCCATTCGACCACATCGAAATCGCCGACCGCGAGCGCGACCAAATAGGTGGGGATGGGTTTGGTCGTCTTGAAAGCCACGCGCTTTCTGCCATCGTCCAGCGCGACCGTTTCGCGTTCGGGCCCGTTCGAGACGGCGGAGTCGTCCCCACCGATCGTCACGGATATGTCGAACGGGGTTTTGAAGCGCGGCTCATCGAAGCCGGGGAAGGTCCGGCGCGCGGAGAGCGGTTGGAAATGGGTGTAGGCGTAAGCCTGACCTCCCCGTTTGACTTGATAAAGCCCTTCCAGCGATTGGTTGAATGGCGCGCTGTAGGGGATGATCAGCGTGACGGCGCCGGGGCCGATCGCGCGTTCGGTCTCCAGCTTCACGACGCCGCCGTCCTCGACCTCCATATAGGTTGCCGCGATGCGAGTGCCGTTCGGCGTCAACGCATGGGCGTTTGTCACCTCCAGACCGTGCCCATGCATCCAGATGACCGGCGTCGCGGACACCAAGGTCACATCGATCCGGGCCTCGCCCGAAAACCGCTCCCTCTCGGGCACGACATCGAGGTCGAGCCGATAGTGCGTGGGGGTGACACCCTCAGGCAGTTTGCCGGTCGGCGCCGTCTGGGCCAGCGCTGACCCCAGGTTGGAGACAGCGCAGAAACCCGCTAGCGCTATTGCAACGGCGATGCAGCGCATGACACCCATCCCTGTTCGATCCGTCGCGCTAAAGCGCTTAAGATCACACGCAGGTGGAAACGACGCAACGGGGTGCGCTCAGCTGATCGCGTGGGAGCGCCGTGAATTGGAGAGCTGAAATCGCCGCCGGATTATGAACCGTGCGCCCTAACCGAACTTGCCGTTTTTCGGGAACCCCTTGGGGGGCAGGCGGCCGGCGGCGGCGCGTTTGCCGATCCAGGCGGTCAGGTCGGATTCCGTGCGGGTGCGCCCGCCGGCCATGATCCACGATAGGCCGTCGGCCCGGTTGAAGGTCGTCACGTCGCGCAGGCCACCGTCCTTGTATTTTTGCAGGGTGATGCCGCGCCCGCGGGTCATCTCCGGCAATTCCTCCAG
>JAJDDB010000037.1 GCA_029260575.1 Phycisphaerales bacterium | reverse complement strand
CAGGGGGCCGGCAATGAGGCCCCCTGGTCGCCCGAGCCAGATACCGTAACCACCTAAACAAGCCCGCCGAGGGCGAAACCAACCGACCCTAATTCGCTAACTCCAACCCAGCGAAATTCCGATTCACGGTGAACCAGGACACCAAATGTTCCATGGGTGCCCGACTTGTTTCATATTGGTGTGGCGGCGATCATCACGCTAGTCGCAGTGGGATACGCATTCGCTATCTCGCGCCTTACGGAGGCAAAGACAGATCTTGTGCGATCCAAAGTATCGGGTTGGCTTGGACTTGCGGCTAAGAGTTGTTCTCCGACACTTTCGCAGCGGCCCGTGGCGAATGAGGAATGAAACGGACTGCGTCTGTATTACGTCGGACGCACTCTGCGTTGCCAGACGCTCGGGCGGTGATTGCGTGCATCGGGAATGATCGGTTGCGACTCACAGTCCCGTGCAGTTGCATGGCGAGCCAGTTAATCGTCTGCAAACCTCATCAGTTACCGCCTCTTTTGGCAATGTCGAAACAAGCCAAGGTCGTGGAATCCTAACTTCGAATGACTACCGCGTCTCAAGATCACGAAAGTGGCCACGGCATTGAGCGCTTTCCTAGCCGCGCCACGTCCTGGCAACTCCGTACGCGCCGTCTCAAATTCGCGCGCCGGCCGCTGCTGATGGGCGTCGTCAATTGCACGCCGGATAGCTTTTCTGACGGCGGTCAATTCTTTGCCCCGCAAGCGGCCATCGACCATGCTCGGCGGATGCTCGACGACGGAGCGGATATTATCGACGTTGGCGGCGAAAGCACGCGGCCGTATAGCACGCCCGTCGATGCCGACGAGGAACTGCGCCGCGTGATGCCGATTGTCGAAGCGCTGGGTGCCACTGGCTCGGCCAGTGCTATGCTGCCGATCATTTCCATCGACACGTCCAAAGCCCGCGTCGCCCGCGAGGCCATTGCCGCCGGTTGCGAGATCATCAACGACGTTACGGCGCTGGCCGGCGATCCGGACATGCTCGCCGTCGCCCGCGATTCGAAGTGCGGCGTCTGCGTCATGCACATGCAGGGCACGCCGCAAACGATGCAAGACGATCCGACTTACACCGACGTGGTGGCCGACATATTCGCCTATCTGCGCGACCGCCGCGACGCTCTCGTTTCCGAAGGCATCGCCGCCGCCGGCATCGACCGCGAGCGCATTTGCCTCGACCCCGGCATCGGCTTCGGCAAGACGCATCAGCACAACCTCACGCTCGCCGCCAACTGCTGGCGACTGCACGAACTGGGCCAACCGCTGCTCGTCGGCCACTCGCGCAAAGGCTTCATCGCCAAGCTCCTCGGCGACCAGACGAAAGACCGCACCGCCGGCACTCTCGGCGTCTCGCTCTCCCTCGCTAGCCAAGGCATCCAAATCCTCCGCGTCCACGACATCACGGCCACGCGCGAGGCGCTGCTGCTTTACGAAGCCACCGGCGGCATCGACGGACGAGAAAAGAGGCTGTAGGCTGTAGGCGTTAGGCCGTAGGCAACAGTGGGAGACTTTTCCCGAATCCCGAATCCTAAATCCCGAATCCCAACGACTGCCATGTCCACCGACACCACCGCCCGCAAGTACAAAGTCCTCGGCACGCGCCCCATCCGCCACGACGGCGTCGACAAGGTCACGGGCCGCGCCATCTACACCGCCGACCTGCAACTGACCGGCCTCGTTCACGGCCAGGTCCTCCGCAGCCCACACCCGCACGCCAAGATCAAATCGATCGACACGTCGGCCGCCGAAAAGCTTGCCGGCGTGCTGGCGGTGGCGACTGCCGCTGACTTCCCGGACCTCAAAGACAAGATCGCCAACCTCGGCGAAGGGAGCGTCAACCTCGCCCACCTCGGCGCGAACGTGCTGGCCCACGGCAAGGTGCTCTACAAAGGCCACGCCGTCGCCGCCGTCGCGGCCAGTTCGCCGCACATCGCCGACGAAGCGATCCGGCTTATCAAAGTCGTCTACGAACCGCTTCCGGCGGTCACCTGGGTGCTCGATGCGATGAAGGCGGACGCCCCGCTGTTGCACGAAGACCTCCGCACCGATTCGATGGGCAAGCGCGGCGACCGGCCGACCAACGTCGCCACGCACCTGCACTTCGAAAAAGGGGACGTCGCCGCCGGCTTCGAGCAGGCCGACGTTGTCGTCGAGCGCGAGTTCCGCACCGCCAGCGTCCATCAAGGCTACATCGAGCCGCACGCCTCGACCGCCCATTGGAATTCCGACGGCCACCTCACCATCTGGACGTCCACGCAAGGCGCATTCACCGCTCGCCAGCAAACGGCCGAACTGCTGCAAATCCCCGTTTCGAAAGTCACCGTCGTCCCCTGCGAAATCGGCGGCGGATTCGGCGGCAAGATCGCCGTTTATCTCGAACCGGTCGCTGCGGTCCTCTCCCGCAAGTGCGGCCGACCGGTGCGGATGACGATGACCCGCACCGACGTGTTCGAGGGGACCGGCCCGACGCCCGGCTCGTTCGTCCGCGTCAAGCTCGGTGCGAAGAAGGACGGCACGCTGACCGCCGCCGAGGCCTATCTGGCCTACGACGCCGGCGCGTTTCCCGGCGGCATGATCGGCCCCGGCTGCATGTGCATCTTCAGTTGCTACGACATTCCCCACGCCGTTGTCGACGGCTACGACGTTTGCAACAACAAGCCCAAGACGCAGGCGTACCGCGCCCCCGGCGCCACGCAAGCCGCCTTCGCCTGCGAGCAAGTTGTCGACGAGCTGGCCGACAAGCTCAAGATCGACCCGATTGAGCTGCGCCTCAAGAACGCCGCCAAAGAAGGCACCCGCCGCGTCGACGGCCCGGTCTATCCCCGCGTCGGCTTGGTCGAGTGTCTCGAAGCCGCCCGCAGCAGCGACCATTGGAAAAGCAAACTCACCGGCAAGAACCGCGGCCGCGGCATCGCTGCCGGTTTCTGGTTCAATATCGGCCTCAAGTCGAGCTGCGCCGCCAACGTCAATCCCGATGGCACCGTCACGCTCACCGAAGGCTCGACCGACATCGGCGGCACCCGCACCAGCATCGCCATGCAACTCGCCGAAACCCTCGGCATCACGGCCGAAGACGTTCAGCCCCACGTCGGCGACACCGACAGCGTCGGCTACACCGACGTCACCGGGGGGAGCCGCGTCACCTTCGCCACGGGCCTGGCGGCTTACGAATGTGCCCTCGATATCCAAGAGCAGATGCGCCACCGGGCCGCCATCCTCTGGGAGTGCGAGGCCGCAAAAGTCACGTGCACGGACGGCGTCTACAGCGCCAACGGCAAGAGCATGCCGTTCAAAGAACTCGCCGCCAACCTCACGCACACCGGCGGACCCGTCGTCGGCCGCGCCTCCGTTTCGCCCGAGGGCAGCACCAACGCCTTCGGCGTCCACATCGCCGACGTCGAAGTCGACCCCGACACGGGCAAGACCACCGTCCTCCGTTACACGTCGATCCAAGACGCCGGCTGCGCAGTCCACCCCAGCTACGTCGAAGGCCAAATGCAGGGCGGCGCGGTCCAAGGCATCGGTTGGGCGCTCAACGAAGAATACTTTTTCGACGAGCGGCACACCATGCGCAATCACAGCTTCCTCGACTACCGCATGCCCACGGCGCTCGACGTCCCCATGATCGAAACCATCATCGTCGAAGTCCCCAATCCCACGCATCCCTACGGCGTCCGCGGAGTCGGCGAAACTCCCATCGTCGCCCCACCGGCAACAATCGCCAATGCGCTGCACAAAGCCACGGGTACACGTCTAACCGACCTCCCCATGTCGCCGCCGAAGGTTTGGAAGGCGATTTCTTAGCACGCGAGCAACGGCATTTTTACCACAAATATCGCTCCTCGTGGATTCCTGCGTTCTTAATGCTGTCCTGTAATTGCGCGACATACTCCTTGATAAACGCTCGGACGTTTTGATCCCGCTCTCGTCCGTCCCACGAGAAAGCTGACTCGATCCGCGCACGTTGAAAATCGCTCTCTCGCCCACAATATCCAACGCTAAAGAAGTGAGACAGGAGCCGCCGCCGCAGCCCGTCGTCGCCGCCGTATCGCGTGAGGAACTCGCGCGTCAAGTCACCGGCGCTTCCCTCGTTCAATGGTAGCTGTCCATTCTCTGAAGCTGGCGCTGCGTGATTTGGCCGAACTGGTTATGTAATTGGGGCATGGACGTTGAGCAAATCAGGGACGACGTTCGCAGCGGGCGGATCGATGTGGATCGGCTGGTCGAGCTGATCGTGACGCTCAACGAGCGGTTGCGGCGGGCCAACGAGCAGATCGCAGAGTTGGAGCGGAAGCTGGCCGCGCGGGCGACCGAGAAGATTGCGGAGCCGTTCTCGCTTGCGGCCGAAGAGAAGCGGCAACAGGCTCGCGGTCGCCAGCGGCGCAAACGAAATCGGCCGTTGCGGCGGGGGCGAATCAGCACGGCCGACAAACTCGCGCTGGCCGTGCGGACGGAGCAGGTGTTTCCCGCCGACGTATTTTCTGGAGTCGTCGCCGCAAGCGATTGCAAACTCTCGCACGCGCGGTGCGTGTGGCGGCTGGAAAACGGTCAGGCGGTGCTGGTTGCCTACGAAATCTATCGCGGGCCGCGGGATCAATACGGCAAGATTCCAGGCGTGATCGGACGTAGCGAGTTCGGCCTGGAAATCGTGCTGGCCATCGCTTATCAGGTGTACGTCGTCGGGCTGTCGTTCGACAAAGTGTGCCTGCTGTTGAATTTCTTTCAAGGGCTGCGGCTGCGAAAGTCGCAAGTCGACGCACTGCTGCACCGGTTGGCGCGGCACTGGGAAGGCGAGTTCGACGTGCTCTGCACGCTGCTGGCCAATTCCGCCGTGGTGCATGCCGACGAAACGAGTTGGAGCATCCACAGCGTATGGGCGTTTCTGTCCGAGAAAGTTCGCGTGCTGCTGTTTGGCGTGCATAAGGACGCCGCCACGTTGCAAGCAGTGCTCGATCCGGCGACGTTCGAGGGCATCGTGGTCAGCGACGACGCGGCGGTGTACGCCAACTTCACGTACTCGCAAAAGTGTTGGGCCCATCTGCTTCGCAAAGCGATCAAGCTGACGTTGCTCGAATCGGCTAACGCCGAGTACCGCGACTTCGCCGATCGGTTGCTGGATATCTATCGCGCAGCGCGGGGCGTGCAGCGCGACGGCCGGTTGTCGGACGCGGGCCGCGATCGCAAGGTCGCCGAGTTGGACGATGACATTGTCGATCTGTGCGGTCCGGCGTGGTGCGCCGAACTTCCGCCGACCGAAGGCCCAGCGAACGACTACCGCCTGCTGTGCAACGAACTGATGCGGCTGATGATCCAGCGGCAACTGTTCACGTTCGTCACCGCCGCGCCGGTCACGACGCCGAGCGGCGAGACAACGCCGGTGGCCGGCACGAACAACGAATCCGAACGCACGCTGCGCGGACCGGCGCTGGCTCGCAAGACGGGCCGCACGAGCAAAACCACGCGCGGCGCACGCCGGCAAACGATCATCACCAGCGTGTTGGAATCGTTGCGTCAACATCTTTCGCAATTCACGCTGGCCAGCGTGATCCGCGAGGTTCTGCAGTGGTCCGACACCGGCCAAAGCTGCTTCGCCCAACTGCTGGCCAACCTAAGGCTGAGGGTGCCCGCCACGTCGATCCTCGACCGCCTCCTCCCCGTTCCCTGCGGCTGACGCGCTTCGCCGTCTCGCCAAGCCCACTCTTCTCCTCCACGCCAGACAAAAGCAGTTCCCAATCTCTACACGCAAGTCCCTGCGCGTAGAATGGACAGCTACCGCTAGCTGCCCTCCGTCGCACGCATGTCCTCTGGGATCGGGTGCTTAACCCAACTCACGCCTCCGCCTGCCAGGATCACGCACCGAAATTCTCCGACGGGGTTCATCGAGAGGATCTCGTGGGCTTTGCTGGTCATGGGTGAAAAGTCGTCGATTGCGTCTTGGTAATCGAGGGAAAAAAAGGCAGAACAGGCGCATTGCCTTCCTTTTGGCGGTAGGCGATTTGTTCCTTTACGATTTTCTCGCCAACTCTTGCTGTTGCGACGTCGCGAGCGTGTGCATCAGCTAAGTTGCAAACGAAGATCACTGGGCGATCCATTTCGTCCGCTATAGAGTTGCGGTACAGCTGTTCTATTTTCGGGGTT
>JAJDDB010000036.1 GCA_029260575.1 Phycisphaerales bacterium | reverse complement strand
ACCTGCGCCTTACAGAGGCAAACACCTGCCTTGGAAGACGTTCCTTCGAGCGCACTGGGGAGCTGTTGTCGCAGCAGACTTCTTTACAGTCGAGGTCTGGACATGCCGTGGTTTGACCCGCTACTCGGTGTTCTTTGTAATGGACTTGGCGACACGAAAAGTTGAAATCGCCGGCATCTCATCCAATCCAACTGGGGCGTGGATGGCGCAACTGGCTCGGAATCTGACAGACTCACTTGACGGATTCTTGCGTGGTAAACGACTGATTATCTGCGATCGTGATCCGCTTTACACGACAGAGTTCCGTGATGTGTTTGCATCTGCTGGTGTTCAAGTGTTCCGGCTGCCAGCCAGAAGTCCGAATCTGAACGCGTATGCCGAGCGCTTCGTCAGATCAATCAAAGAGGAATGTCTGAATCGATTGATCATCGTTGGCGAAAGCCATCTGCGGTACTCGATCGACGAATTCATGCAACACTATCATCTTGAGCGCAACCACCAGGGCCTCGTGAACCAACTCATCTTGAACCACAGGCAGGCAGGATCATGTCCAAACAACAGAGTCGAATGTCGAGAACGATTGGGCGGGTTGCTCAAGTTCTATCACCATCGGAGAGCGGCGTAGAACTGGTCTACGCCGAAGAGTATGCGGCATTGCTGAATCGATCGGCGCTGATCGTTCGAGTGAAGCAGCCATTCATTGACTGGGCGAACGCGATCGACGATGGCCCGAAGGCGAAATTGGAGACCTACGAACCAACACTGATGTTGATCGAGGACATGGAAGACGCTGCGGAATGGCAACGAATCGAGAAGCGATTGTGGAAACACATCTTCGAGCATCAGTTGGCGAATTGGTACCGGGCCCCAAACGACTGGCCGCATCCAAGGACATTGTCAATGTTTCGTAAGTGGTTCGATGTTGAACTGCATCTCGGTGTGTACGACACGTGTGATGATCCGATACTGGAAACTTGAACCTGAACACTACGGCTGCGCACTCAGCCAAGATCCAGCACTCAGTCGTGATCTAGAACGGAGCATGAGCTGATCTTCGTAACCGAGTCAGGTCCTGCAATGACGTATCAACCTTGTCTGTCCTCGACACCGAAAGCGTTGCAGATACCCCCTTACCAGAATGAACCGCCATCGTGATCTGATGCTGTTCAACTGAGCATTCGATGCGCTGTGTCAATGCGTAGATGTGCCTGGTCTTGTAGCGAGTGGCTCGAACGAGTCCAGCCTTGCGAAGTGGCGTCAGATGATGACTAATTGCACGTACCGAGAGATCAAGAACGTCAGCAATAGTCGAAACATCCTGTTCTCCACAGGCGAGCAACTGAAGGATCTCCAGGCGAATCCCATGATTCAGAACTGACAACAACTCTGCGAGTGGTTCAGTCTTGAAAGGCGGAGCAGAAGATACTGATGGAGCTGTTCGAATCATGGTGCGGTTCAGATCATGGATGCCTGGCGATACGGCGATCACCCCCCGGACGAGGTGAGTCATTGTTACCTCCTGAATCAAATCGGCGGTGGCGAAAATCTGGCATTTGCAAGTTCTTGCAAATGAGGAATGGCTCTCAAACGCATAGAGTGGCTATGGCGCAACCAATGCAGGCGGTTTACACTCTGAGCAAGCCAGGAACTGCAACAGTTTGGCCCTCTGAACTTGCAGCATCAACTGCAACTGCATGAACCAATGAAGTTCAGTAGCAAGGGTTCGACTCCCCTGGGTGGTAGCGCACCACGAGTCAATTCACAAAGCGTGTATCGATGCGACCCCTTCATTAGGCTGCACATCTCGTAATTCCATAAGCGTATCACTTAGAACGGACACCACAGGGCATGGACGATTAGCCGATTGATCGTGTTCCAGAAAACAGTGTTGGACCAGTCAATCACCATCAGCGACTGAGCGGTCTATTGAAATCGTACAACCACGAGGCTGCATGATGCGTCGGTCGAATACTGGAACAGCACGGGATTCCTCTCACGGAGAACCGCGGTTCCAAAGGTCACGAGTAACGTTCTGTTTGACTCAGGCGGCCTCCGCCGAGGCGGATGCTTCAATGAGCCGGCGAAGAGTGGCGAACAGACGCGGTATCATGAATGGAGTGGGCAAGCACTCATGCTGGTGATCGGCAAGCAGGCTCTGATCAACCTTCAGCTTACCTGAGGGCGACAGTATTACTAAAGGTAGGTTGCTTGTATCTGCTTGCGATTCGGCTTGGCGGAATGCATTGGAAAGTTGAGAGCGCTCCCTGCTATCGGTCATATGGATGATTCCAATATTCGCTGGAATCTCAGCACACCCCGCAAGCTGATCGCAGAAGATACGGAGCGCGTCAAATTCAGGGTGCGCACTGACGAATACCGGCCTGAATTGCACACCGAGCCGCTCCCGGGCAGTCGAGCGAACATCCGGCCAGGAGTCTGCCCCCCCCGCTGAGAGCATGGCGAATTTGAGATCGTCGGTTTCATCGCGCACCTTCGCTTCTATCTCGTGAATGATGCGAGGTTGGATTCTGAGAGCTTCGCAAAACTCATGGGTCGTATGAATTGATTCGTTTCCGCTCGAGCCCAGCATCAGAGCATGAGCGAGTCGATTGGCAAGCGCAATCGTCGCGACCTCGTCACGTCGTCGTGGCGCGGTGCGCCGGATGTTCCCCATCGAGAGATGGTGGAACACGATTGGATCGATAAGATCGCGGGGGAACTTCCACTGGTGCAGAATGCGGTCCATGCCATCTGCGTGGTTGAGCCCGAGCAACCGTTTTTCGACCTGTTCAAGAGGAAGCTGGATTTCTTCCGCAACCCGGAACACAGCCTCATACTGTTCGCCAAGCATGTCCGCATAGACGAAGCGGCCAACATCATGGATGAGGCCCATGGTGAAGGCGATGTCCGGCTCTATGCAACCGACAGCTCCCGCAATTCGCGCTGCAATGATGCCGCAGCCGATGGAGTGCTCCCAGAACAGCCGCGGGTCGATTCCACATCCCGCAGGAATTGAGTTGAATTGATCGACTACGCTGATGTTCATCACGGCTTGCCCGATCTCCTTCAAGCCGATGCGGATGACAGCCTTGTCAATGGATTCGACCGGATCACCGTTGGCGTATGCTGCCGAGTTGGCCATCCGCAGGATCTTGAGAGCGATGGCCTGATCGCGCCGAATCGCCTTGCCGATCTGCTCGATTGAAGCTTTTGGATTGTTTGATAGCTTGAGCACCTCCGAGACCGTTGGCGACATCCCCTTTAGCTCACCGCAGGCGTCCAGTCGCTCGGCGAGTTCTGAGCGGTTCAAGAGGGGCTTCCGCTCCTTAAGCGCTTCCTCGGGATCGAACGATTGATTCGGCAGCACTTCGGTGGAGTCTGATTCGGTACCCTCGGTCGAGTTGGCGTGGGCGTTGTTGCCATTACATGCGATAGGAGTCGGCGTTGATGAAGTTGACGCTTCGACATCTTCAGTCGCAAGAGCGGCATTGACTCGCAGAAGGAGCTCATCCACAGAGAACACAGACTTAAGCAGATAGTGGCGCACCCCAAGCGTGGCAGCCTGCAGAACGGTTTCGCGGTCGTTTTTTGAAGTCAAGAGGATGACAGGAAGATCGCGAAGGTTCTCTTCGGCTCGGATCTTCCGAAGCGCCTCGATCCCCGTCATCTCGGGCATCTGGATGTCAAGGAGAATGAGGTCGGCGAGCTGACCCCGCAGAAAAGCCAGAGCTTCTTTGCCGTTCGATGCTTGAAGGACCTCGTGACCCGCGCGCTCGAGCGCCATTGCGATCGGCTCGCGAATGATCGACATGTCTTCGGCAATCAGAATCTTTGCCATCGGAACTTACCCCCCGGAAGTTGAACTACGCAGCCCTCTTCGTGACCTCTTCGGCGAACCGCTGACGCACTTCGAGAAACTGTGGTTCGACTGCAAGAAACGCATCGACGATGTCAGGATCGAAATGCTTGCTGCGCTCTTCGACGATGATCCCTCTTGTTATCTCGTGCGTGAATGCCTCCTTGTACACGCGCTTCGACGTAAGCGCATCGTATACATCAGCGAGCGCAGTAATCCGACCTGCCAACGGGATGTCGCACCCTTTGAGCCCGTGAGGATAGCCAGCGCCGTTGAAGCGCTCGTGATGTGTAAGAGCGATGTCCCGGGCCATTATCAGGAAGGGCACACCTGGGTATTCCCGTGCTGCGGCATCAAGAGTGTCCGCGCCGATCTGCGCATGCTCCTTCATGATTGCAAATTCCTGATCACTCAGGCGCCCAGGCTTGAGCAGTACACAATCAGGAATACCTACCTTGCCGATGTCATGCAGTGGACTTGTCAGGAAGATGAGTCGGATGAAGTCGGCCGTCACCACGCTCGTGTATTGCTCAACCGTCGCGAGGTGCGTCGCCAGCAGCCGGCAGTAGTGACGGATGCGTTCGAGATGCGCCCCGGTCTCCGGGTCACGAGACTCTGCCAGTTTCGCCAGCGCGAAGATAGCAACGTCGCGTGTTTCGAGCGAGACGATCCGGGCTCCCGCCCGGATACGAACCTTGAGCTCAGCGGGATTGAACGGTTTCGTGAGAAAGTCATCAGCGCCGGCAGAGAGCGCATCGACCACGTCATCATTCCCGTCTTTGGAAGTCAGCAGGATCACATAGATGTACCCCGGGAATTCGGTGCCGCGAATGCGCCGGCAGAGTTCCAGACCGTCCATACCGGGCATGAGCCAGTCTGAGATAATGAGCCGACAGCGGCCTTCCTGGAGAATACGAAGCGCATCGGAGCCATTGGCAGCGACAACCACCTCATAGCCGTCTCGAACCAATGTCTCCCGCAATACCTCCACCGAAAGATCGTCGTCATCGACGACCAGGACTGGAAATGATCGACTGTTCATCGTTTTGGAACCTTTCAGTTACTCCCCTGGGCCGCTGCTACCTGTTTCCGAGCCGCCGGCATTTCCTCGACGCATCGGTTGATCTCGCGACGGAGCACATCGAGACTGCCGGAAGCAGCCTCCAGTTCACCGCGCTCGCCCAATCCTTCGAGTTCGGCGGCAATCCGATGCACGTGAGCCGCAGCTGCATAACCCGCTGCGCCCTTGAGCTTGTGCGCGGCCTCTTTCGTGCGCACCGCGTCTGAGGTTGCCACCGCCTCTTCGAGTTCGGCCAGTGCCTCGGGCGCTTGAATCTCAAATCGTTCGAGCACGCGCTGGGCAAGGTCGTGCATGTCCTTCCATCGAGACAGAAGTTCCGCAACATCAAGGGCGGGTCCTTCGGCGACACTGGATTTCTCGTAGGACACATGGTTCTCCTGCTGATTGTGTGATTGGCGAAAATGATCTATGACTTCGAGCAGCCGCATCGACACGATCGGTTTGGACAGATAGTCGTCCATACCCGCCTCGAGGAAACGCTCGCGGTCCCCCTTGATCACATTGGCTGTGAGCGCAACGATCGGGAGGCGAACTCCCCTGCGTGCAAGTCCGCCACTCCCCTCTTCATGAGCGCGGATGGTGCGTGCAGCCTCTAACCCATCCATCACGGGCATATGACCGTCCATGAGGATGAGGTCGAATCGCCGCGTCGCTGCGGCTTCAACGGCGGCCCGTCCGTTCGGCACGATCTCGTATTCACAACCAGCCTTCTTCAACATCGCCGCGACGACTTCCTGGCTTATCTCATCGTCCTCGGCTACGAGAACCGTGGTGCCGGTCAGATTTATGGTTGTGGAGCGCGTCGGCGCCATAGCACGTCCGTGATCACTCGTTTCCGCTGTACTCGGCTTGGTTGCTTCAAGAATGTATTTGCTCACCTGCGACTGTCTGATCGGCTTCGAATACCAACACGCAAATTCAGCCGCACGCAGGCGCTCGATGTCGTGAGTATGCGAGGAACCGAGGAGAATCAGAGCGACTGTGCTGATGGAAGTATCAGCCTTGATTGTTTCCGCAAGTTCAATGCCGTTCATTTCCGGCATGTTCATATCGAGGAATGCCACGTCGAACGGCGTGCCGCATTCTGCGTGTTCTCGAAGGAGGCGCAGTGCCTCCTCAGGACCAGACGCGGTGGCGTACGGAATGCCTAGCGTTTTGAGGTGCTCAGCAAGGAGGAGACGATTCGTCTCATTGTCATCAACGACCAGGAGGTGGTGCGTTGATAGGTCCGGTCGCTCGTCCTGAGGTGCGCTGCCGTCGCGAGCGGCAAGTTCCATCGTGAACCAGAATGTGGAGCCTTTGCCGAGTGTGCTTTCAACGCCTATCTCACCACCCATGAGCTCAACCAACTGTTTGCAGATCGCCAGGCCAAGGCCAGTTCCGCCGTACTCCCGCGTCGTCGATGCATCTACCTGTGAGAATGAGCGAAAGAGCCTGTTGATCCGGTTGCTGGGAATACCGACCCCGGTGTCGCGAACGGTGACACGTATCCGATCACTGTCGCGCGATGTGGCCTCCGGCCGCACCTCGATGACAACCTCCCCGGTCTGTGTGAACTTGATCGCGTTGCTCGCGATGTTCAGCAGAACCTGCTGGATGCGTCCAGGGTCGCCACGTCGGCATGTGTTCATGCTCGGGTCAACGAACGCCACGAGTTCGATGCCCTTCTTTTCGGCCCGCTGGCCGATAGAGATGGCCACAGCCTCGACTGCCTCGCGGATGTCGAAGTCGATGGCCTCGAGTTCGAGTTGACCTGCTTCGATCTTGGAAAAATCGAGAATGTCATTGATGAGCGCGAGCAGCGTGTCTGCGGACAGCTTCGCCAGCGAGGCGTGGTGACGCTGCTGTTCGTTGAGTTCGGTTCCCAGCAGCAACTCCGTCATACCTATGACGCCGTTGAGCGGGGTCCGCAGTTCGTGGCTCATCACGGCAAGGAAGTCGCTCTTGGCGCGGTTGGCGTCCTCGGCCAAGGCCTTGGCCGCCTCAAGTTCTGCCGTCACACGCTTCCGCAGTGTGATGTCCTCAAAAATGCCCAATACTCCAACAATGTCGCCCACATCGTCCAACAATGGCACCTTGCTGGTGCTCAACCAGCGCTCCGTTCCATCGACATGTATTACTTCCTCATGGTGGAGGACTGGCTTGCCGCTCTCCATCACGGATCGGTCGATGTCGCGGTATTGGGCAGCATCCGACTCGGCCAAGCCAATTTCACGGTCTTCCTTTCCGATGAGATCAGCCGGGTTGTCGGCCCCGACCGTTCGGGCAAACACCTCATTGAAACCCTGCAAGCGAAACTCGCGGTCCTTCCAAAAAATCGCATAGGGTGCGGTGGAGACGATGTTGTCCAGTAGTGCCTTCTGCTTGCGAACTTCCTTTGCGGCGGCCCGAGCTGCCGCTGACCGAGCCCGCGCGATGGCCGTCGCCACCAAAACGCCGACCATCAGCACACTGATCAACATTCCGCCGACAAGCGCCATTGTCGCCTTGCTGCTGTCTACAGTGGCTTCAAACTCAGGCAGTGACTGAAAGACGAGTTTCCAAGAGCGGCCAAACTCATTGATCTGCGTTGTTCGCGTCAGAAGCGGTGTGTGAACCGTGTCACTCCCGCGCGGCGACATACGCACGCTGTCATACATAAGCGCATCTTCTTGGGTCAATGCGCCGTCGTAAATATGCAAACTAACTACTGCGTGCCCGCCATAGACGTCCCGCATGAAATCGTTCATCCGGAACGGGCTGTACATGAAGCCTTGCAACGCAGCACGGCGTTCGGCAACGGTCTCGATCGGCGCGTCGTGCTTGTAGACGGGCCGGTACATCAGAAACCCGGCCTGTACTTCCTCGTCGGTCTCCTGCAAAAGCGTGATCTTTCCGCACACCGCTGTGTTACCGGTATCGCAGGCTCGCAGCATAGCTTCGCGTCGCACCGAATGTGACAACATGTCAAATCCGAACGCTCGTTGATTGCGCCAGTCGAACGGCTCAAGAAAGACGATCGATGAGTAGAGTTCACGCTCACCCATCGGGTGTAGTGTGAACTCTGGAAACCCCTCTCCTCGGACACTCTCAATAAATGCTGGGATTTCTTGTTCCGGAACGATTTGGGCAAACCCGATACCCTGGATGCCGAGAGCTCCAGGTTCGATATCAATGGCCTCAACAAAGTGTCGAAATTCGACGCGATCAACATGACTCGAACCAGCGAATAAGCCGACACCGCCGCGCAGGAGAGTATCGACAGAGTGCAATTTCAGTTGAAGGTTGTGTTCGAGTTGGTTCGTGCGGGAAGCAAAACGATGTTCGGCGCTATCGATTGTTGTATGGCGAGTGTTGTGCCAGATCAAAACCGATATGGCCATCACAGCGATGGGAGTAAGCCACGGCAAGAATTGAGTGAGGCTTCGGGGCCAAGACCGCTCTTTCGTCGCGAGATCGTGGGCTGGTTGAGATGGCGCGTACATTGTCATTTACTGTCACACAGTCTGGTTGGCGCTTCAGGGATGACAAACGTAGCAGTGGTAAATGTGCGCGATTCCCATGATCATCGAGTTTGATCCGTCTGAATCCGGACTCCTGTAGACACTAATCGGGCCGTCACCTGCCACGCTTTACTGGTTATCGCGCAGTTCGTTGCGCTTGGTCAACAGGGACAACCACCGAATGGAAGGTAAACCAGCGACGGATTACAAACCCTGCTGTGGCAGCGAGGCCGATAACTTTTGCGTAGTCAATGGGAATCTGCGCGATCGAAAGTCGAGGCGTGGCGTCAGTGTCTAATGACAATCGTCACAAGGCGCAGCCAAAACGGCCGAATCGCAAGACCCGTGTTTCCATTGGCGGAACGATGAGTTGATGAATCAGGAGTTCGGCCGAACAAAAGAGTTGCGTATTGAAGACGAGTTTATATAACTTGGTCATCAATTTTTATTATCAACATGCGCAACACCGACCCGTTCAAAAACTCTGCGCGCCAGATCCCTCGCCAATCCTGCACCTTTGAGTTTAAGCGGCTGGGCGACCCGGCCACGTGAATTCGAGGACACTTACTTTCAAGCCGCACATCGATAGTAGTGCTTCAACAACCCTCCTAATCGGTTGTCGCTGCAGATGACGCCATCGCTGGAATAAGGCCCTGCTCGTAGTGGAGGTAGGTAACCGCGTCCGGAATGCGGCCGACACTTGTTGTAATAGGCAGCGTACTCGTACACCAGATGATTCAGATGCCGCTCGCCGAGGATCACGAAGTGATTCAGGCATTCGTGTTTGATCGAGCGCACCCACCGCTCGGCGTAGCCATTGAGTGCTGGTGATCGCACTGTTGGCAGCACAATCCTGGCATGTTCAGATACGAAAACGTCATCAAACGATGCCGTGAACTTGCTGTCGTGGTCGCGGATCAGGTGCGTGATCGCATCTCCATGCTCGAAACAGAAGTTGCGGGCCTGCTGAGTCGTCCATCGACGATCCGGATGCGCTGTCGCTGATGACACCCACACCCCCCTGCTCTTCAAGTTGATAAAGAACAACACGAAGTACGGAACGATGCCGCGCAGCGTGCATACCGGCATCGAGAAGAAGTCACACGCCCACAGCGTATCAGCATGCATCTTCAGAAATTGCGACCACGTACCGTGATCACGCTCAGGAGCAGGATTGATCTCATGCTCCTTCAGGATGTTGCGCACCGTTGCTCGGGAGATAGAGTTGATGCCGAGCTTGCGTAACTCCCCGAGAATTCTCGTATACCCCCACGTGTTCTCTCGCGCCAGTTGAACAACCAGCTGTCGAATGGACTCGGCCGTTCGAGGACGACCAATGGGCCGATGTGGCGCCACTCGACGTTGACAACTGTTCTGCTGCTCTCGAAACCACCGCCTGAAGGTCTCAGGACGGACAATGGTCACGAGATCGTAGATGGCGTCCTCCAATTCCAATCCAAACTGCACCAATCGTGCCCGTTCTGCCGGCGTCGTGCGGATCTGCTTCGGCAACCTGGCTCGAAGCAGCTCATTCTCTTCCCGCAAGTACTGCAGGTATTTGGTCAATTCCGACTCTGTGCAGCGAGCGATCCAGAACAATAGAGGATGGAAAAAACGAGCCATGATCAACCGCTCCCGAGGTGGAACAGAGTTTTTACACCCCACGCGCAGCAGCCTGCTGCGAAGCGGCAACGTCTGCACCGGCAGTCTCCTGCCGAGAGCGATTTAGCTCCGCGCGCGCCAAAAGCGCGCCAAATACAGTAGAGTTCTTCTGGTACTCCAGTGGTCATACAGTGGCTTTTTTGTCGAGGCAGGGCCGATTGCGGCCTGTGAGAGGGGCCTGCACGCTAACTCTTAATCAGCGGGTCGATCACCAGCAGTTCATAGAACTCCAGAACAGCAATCACCACTTAATCGCGGATATGGAGCGGGAGAATCTGGAAGGGATCATCGCCAAGCTAGCGACTTATTATGAACCCTACGGATTGAAACTCGAATCAATCCTGGAAAACCGAGAGCATACATGGCGATGTTTCGCGGATCAGAAAGTAGACGAGCCGGATTCAGTAACAGAGGAAGACACGAGTTCAACGCAAGACCCCTAACCATGCAGAGTCTTCGTCGTGAATCACGAGCCGCTCATGACTTGCTGAACTCGTATTGCTGTGTAGCTGCGTAATGCATCAGTTGAATATGGGAACAAGACGAGGACGAATACTTGCACCATACGAGCATCGGAAGATTGAATTCCTTCAGGAGCAAGTGCGCGTTCTGCTGGAATTGAATGGCGATCGAATGCGTCGATTCAATGATGACTAGCACTGTCGAGATCCAAGCACTGGAACGCATGATCGAGGTCTGGCATGATACGCTCACAACGTTTAAGGTAGGGACTGCTAAAACCCAAATCATCTTCCGCAGGGCACGGTGGAACGAGGGCACTTAATTCATGTATTTCTTCCGCCTCGATGTGCCGGTCTTGGTGGAATGGTCGAAAGAGTTCTCGAGCGCGGGCGAACCCCGCCTTTCGGTCATTCTCACCAACGGCGCCGAATAGCAAAGTTGCACGACGGAGAGTTTCGGCGTAGCGGAGCCGAGTGTAGTGATCGATCTTTCTTTCGAATGAAAAATACCGATACGCATGGCGGATCGCGTTTAGCGCATGGTCGATGGCTTCGCCCGCCTTGCCTTCAGCAAGGCACGCGTCAGAAACGACGTGAGCTGCCATCGACTCAAGATCTGGGTTATTATCAATATCTTCTCGCGACATAGCGACGGCTGTACAAGCAATCTCTCTGGCGAGGCACCACTGTTCTCGGGAAAGCGCAAGTTTTGCGCGCCGAAGTAGTATCCAGGCCGCATCATCAGTTTCGTTTTGCTCAAGAAAGCCGTGAAGCGCGACATCATAGTCGCCATCGGCATCATGCGAGTTCGGATCAAGGAACGCGCGAGCGTCGCCGCGATAACTCAGGGCCAGAGTGCGAGCCCTGTCAACCTGCTCGGGCGCGATCGGTTGCTCGGCAAGGCTCCTGAATTCGTTGATGAGACCGAGGATCCTGTCGGTCGCCTTTTCAACAGCTTGCCACCGCTTCAACGTATGTACAGTTCGGAGGGTCTCAAACTCATGCCAATATGGATATTCAGACTCGATAGCGAGCACCGTCTCGCGCCACTGATCACTCTCGCGTCCGAACTCGGTTGCAATATAACGCCAGACCTTTAGAAGCTTAGAGGCGAATTCGAACGGACAGTAGAATCGCCACCAATCCAAAGCTTCGAAATAGGCATGGGTGAATACAAATGAGGCGGCATCGCAGCTGCCAGCGAGATAAAGATGCTTGGCTCGCTCGAGCAACAAATCCTGCCAGACCGGATGCTCCCAACGGTATCCGCTTTCAAGGCCAGTTTGCCTCTTCAACTCGTTGCGATACTCAACGCATTCGTCTGAGTAGTACCTCGCAGCGCGGAGGTGAAGACCCACCAACTCTTCAGGGCCACTCCCTGCCGGGATGACCTCGGAAAGGAGATAATCGGTGTATCGCTCATGAAGTTCAATTGTTGTTTCTCCGAAACAATGTGCCTCAAGTGGGTGGGGAAGGCGGTTCGGAGCGTGCGTGTGGCGCTCATGCGACTTGAAACGAACAAGCACGAAATGGTTTCTGAGATTCTCAACAAGAGCGGTCAGCGTTTCGATGTGAATGGGATCCATAGACTGGATCGCCCTATAGGGAACAGGGCGACCATAGATCGCCAAGTACCGCATGACCCGCTGCTCGTCATCAGAGAACTGTGCGTATGCGTCTCGTTCGGGCTGAGCGGACGGTGGCTGAGGAAGCGGAAACCACCACGTGCCGCCGCGTTGCGATGTACTGCGTATCTGTGGGAGGTATGCCTGAATTCGAAACGGCTCATGTTCGCACAGGTTGACCATCTGTTCGATGACTTCATCCGGAACTGGTGCGAGATCTACTTTATCCTCATCAGGTGCTATCGTGCAAAGCGCTTCGAGCAGATTGATACTATCTGCGACACACGAGAACGCTAACGGAATTTCGATCAGATCACTCAGAACGACCGTCACTTTTTTCGAAAATTTCGGTCGAATATCTACAACCGTTAAGATGACGGCACCTGACCGAAACGAAGAGGTTGAACCCCTTGATGCAGCCGTGCGAGCGATGGCCTCAAGAAACGGAACGAAACCCTGAAAACGATCTCGAGGCGTGCGCGTCGCGGGATCGAGTATCTTGTCCCATCGATCAAGAATCAGAAGTAAGTTCGTGTCACGATCGCCGAAGACGGTACGACAGAAAAAATCCATTCGGTCACGATCGGAACGATCTGATGCCCAATAGTCGCGAACAGACTCTTGATCCTCAGGAGACAGCGTGTCGGTGATACGCTGTAGAAGCGTTTTTAGTTCTGGGTTTCCATCGAACGACATCCAAACGCTCCGAAACGAGCGGCTTTCTCCGTTACGGACAAGGGACCCGTCGTTTCCGATCGCAGCGAAGAAATGATGCGCAATGCGTCGTACACCTGCCCCTCCGGGGCCGACAACTGCGAATGGCCGGTTCTGGAATATCGCATCGAGGATCTTGGCTCGCTCCGTATCTCGACCGATAAACGGACCCGCATAATCTGGCGCCTCTCCTACGATGTCGAGCGTGGGACCTGTGATGAGAGCGATCGCGCCGAGGCTGGATTGCAATTCGATGGACTTGGCCCGCCGTTGTCTGAGACGACGTTTCCATACTCGCTTATAAAACCAATAGATGAACGATCCAAGCACGCCCAAAGTTGCGATAATTGTGCCAACGACCTGAATGTGATCGTACATCCCAGTCGCGTCGCTAACGAGAAAGAAGTGCTGAGATGGCGCAATCCAATTTGCCATTAGGCGGTCGAATCCGATGAACGTCAGCATAAGAAGAGGCGTATCATATCGCTGTCGATCACCGCTTCATCCAGCTTTCCAAGCTGAATTTTAGGAGGGAACCATGACCGACCTCAGTATACGCGACATGATTCCAACCGATGTTGAGCGCGTTTGCGAGATCATTGGTCAGCACAACAAATGGGACAAAGAAATCGCTGGACCGTTTTTTCTACGCGAATTCAAGGAAAATATAGCTGGGTTACGCCGCAGCCGACACTTTGTCGCGGAAATCAGCGGTCGAGTAACTGGATCGTCGGGCTGGATCGAGAGTCAGATCTGCGCTCATGGAATCTACTGGCTTGGCTGGACATATGTTGATGAAGCGAACCGCAGGCAGGGTATAGGTCAGGCGCTTTTGGATCATGTCGAGACAACTGTACGCGGTCTTGGGTGCCGAAAAATCTATCTTGACACCGGCGCGACTGGTTACGATACCGCGATAAAATTCTATGAGCGTAACGGATTTGTGAACGAAACGATACTGCCGGACTATTACTCAAGCGGCGTAGCGTGTTATGTTATGGCGAAGACACTGACAAAGGCCTTGGCTCAATCAATACGATAGTCAAAGCGCATACTTATGACCGGCTCAAGACCCACCTTATCACGCCAGGTTCTAAGCTAGTCCCTGCCTGACAGATCATCTGTTCGGCGCCGTACTGCACAAGAAAAGAAGATCGGCTATCCATATGGCCAACTCAACGACTCGTCAGCCCTGTTTGAATATTGCCACAGTATGCGCAACTGAGACCGCGATATCAAGTCGCCAAGTCAAGGATCTCAGTCCGGTGTAAACTGAACCTATTCAAGTTGTTCTCGATCAGTGTGATTCCCTTGGGTGGCCGCGCATCGCGAAACTGCATGATGTGTCGATCGAATAGTTGTACACGGCGGTCTATGCTATAGCCATCGTTCAGCGATCATCAAGAACGCTTACACGCCCTATGCAACCAGCAGAGATCAAGCGACAGGCATTAAAGGCGGGACTCGACGCTGCGGATGAGTGCCAACAATGTGCGGGACATCATTCGGCTGTTCCGACAGCGTAGAGTAGTGTCGGTCGTTCGAGTCGGGAGGAAGAAGCATGCTCTGTATCAACTAGGCCCTGTCTGACGGCTCGTTTGTTCGGCGCATGTACGGTTGCGCGATTGATCGTGTAATGTGATGCTGGTCTCCGGCAAGGAGGCCGACGATGAAGACACACGCTTCAAACAAAAAGACGCGAACGGGACGCGGCGTCGATGGACGGCTGGGACGC
>JAJDDB010000035.1 GCA_029260575.1 Phycisphaerales bacterium | reverse complement strand
ACAAACGTGCCGCCCTGTTGGATGCAGCAGGTCTCATTGATCTCGACACAGTTACCATTTGGCAGACAGCACGCACCGGTGTTCGGCGAGCATGCGCCGCCGATGAATGTGCCGCCTTGCAATGTGCAGCAGGCAGCGGGCACTTCGATACATGTTCCGCCGGGCAGACAGCATGCGCCGTTGTTGCCACACGGGCCATCAACAAACGTGCCGCCCTGTTGGATGCAGCAGGTCTCATTGATCTCGACACAGTTACCATTTGGCAGACAGCACGCACCGGTGTTCGGCGAGCATGCGCCGCCGATGAATGTGCCGTTCAACTCATCGCAGCACGTCTCGGAAATGTTGATGCACATGCCGTCAGGCAGGCAGCACGCACCGGCCGGCAGACAGGAGGTGTTGTCGCCCTGGTACACACCGCTCTGGGCGATGCAGTCGTCTTCCGTGATGTCGTCCACGCAGGTGTTGTTCGGTAGGCAGCACGCACCGGTCGGCGCGAAGATGTAAATAACAACGACCGGTCCTTCAGCTTCGTTGACCGGATTGCTGAACGATGCAAATGTGATCTGTGAGAAGAATGTCGAGTCGCCCGTAATGTCAACATCGAACGTCATGTTGCCGGCGCCGGCAACGAATTCATCCAGCAGGGGATTGGCCATTGTCATGAAGCCGTCCTGGCCGTTGAATCCGAAGTTTCCGCCGTAGTCACAGTTGTCCGGACAGTTCCCAGGAGCGCCATTGCATGTGTTGCCTGCGCCACTTTGATCCACCGGGCACATGATGATCTCATCACTACCAGGACCTGGAGGTAAATTGGGATCACCGCAGAACAGCGTGTCGTCCGCACCGCCGGGAAAAAACGGCGTGACGTACAGAACAGGAATCAAGACCGGAGCGTTCGGCACGTTGTTTGAGAACGTCCCAGTCAGTGACACATTGACCTCGGCCTCAGTCTCCGACTCTAGGACACAGGTTTGCCGCTGCGGCAACAGCGTCTGCGTAATGGCGTGGTCCGTCTGACCTTCAATCTTGACGATCACCTTCAGCAGTTCGCGCGGGCCGACAGTTTCGTCAAACTTGTCAAACGTCAGCGACTCCAAACACTGATCAAGAAGACAGAAATAATTCTGCCACTGACATTCGGTGGTCGCGCAGTCAGTATTGATGCCGGCAAAGCAGCCGCCGATATTGACGCAGTCAGCTTCCGTCGCAGTTACCTGGCAACCGCCGCCGCCGCCATTATCGAAACAACACGCGCCCGACTGTGCCTGCGCCGGCGCACTCATACACAGGCTTGCAAGCGCACTCAGCGCGGCCAACCACAACATTCGCATAGATCTCATCTTCCGCTCCTGGTTCTGCAGGCTGATTCAGTCGTGTGCTGAATCAGGACAATTCATGTGGTCAACGGGTCCGCGAGCTGCCTGGTGTGGAGGCCCACAGCACAAGCGCAATCCTCCCGGGAACCCCTCCGTGTTTACCGGACCCCATTAGACCACACAAACGCTGTAATTGTCAATGAATCAGGCGATTATGAGCCTGTCTTCACAATCCACCCACCATCCGGAACCCCCCAGTTTCGCCAGACTTACAACGGCCATGCAGCCGAACAGTCCGCAAAGATGCTCGGCCCTATGCTCCATCAACAATGCCAGCCCGCAACACCTTCACATATACGGCTGTCCGACAAGACCTTAGAGCTGACTAACCACGTTTCGCATCGCCGTTTACGGGCATGGACCCCAGTTCGCCAGCAAATCCAGCAGATCAAACACATCCACCACATTGAATGGCGGGGCAATTCCGCTTCCCGGGCCACCCGTGCCCCAATTTGACAGCAACTCCAACAGGTCAAACACATTCACATCACCGTCCTGGCCCGGCCCGACCGACGTGGCAATGTCCCAAGGGCAACTGCACGTAAATATCAGGTCGATCATGCTCGGCCCGCACATGCCGTTGATCCCGCCAACGCGCACGACAAACTGTTCGCCTGCCACACCGTTGCCGCCCGCAAGCACCGGAATGCCCGCCAGCTGCCCATCACACATCACCAGTGCGCCGCCGGCCAACGGACAAAAGTTGTACACCGCAAGCGCCTGATCAAAACCTGACGGCGGCACTTCCAGCGACCAGTTGCCATCGCATGGCATTGTGAACGTGAACCAAAGATCATGATCGTCATTCGGCACGCCGGTGAATCCACACGGCTCCGGCGGACCGTCCGTCGTCGCCGCACAATTGTCCCAGCCGGTGATGCCTGCCACGATCGGAACTGCATTGGCGCAATCATCATTCGGCACCGTCGGGCAGTTCACGTTCATCACGAACGGCCCCGTCGATCCGTTGGCATGCACCATGATGTAGTAATCCTGGCCGGCAACGCTCGTGAAGCTCAGCGAACTGAGTCCATTCCCGCCGCAGATACCGAGTTGATCGGAAAACGATCCGTCAACACACACAAGGTTTCCGCACGAACCCGTCCACACGTTGATCTGGTGATTTACCGTTGTGCCCGGGTCGCACAGATCGATTTCAACCGTTCCGCCGGTGCCGACCAGTTGGTACCACAGATCGCCAAGCACATTGGGCAGGCCAGCGCAGATCGGTAGGCCGGAGTTGCTTGCGCTCGTCGTGTCGCCGGACACCGCGCTGCCGCATACGACAGGCTCCGCCGTTGCGCACGTGTCGTTAATCGGGCCGCAGCTCACATTCAAATCAAATGATCCCTGTTGATTCTGAGGCGAAACGTATAAATAGTAACTAATGCCGTTGAACCCGAAGAATTCCAGGCTGGAATCAAACGGGTCGCCGCATACGCCGATCGTATCTATTGACGCGTTGACAAGGCAATTCAGATTGCCGCAGCTTCCGATGTACACCGCGAGATTCACGTTGTCCGCAGTACCGCACGTGTCGATGCGCACCTGCTGGTCGCTGCCGACGATCTCGTACCACACGCCGGCTGCATTGGATGCAGCGCCGCAGTTCGGCGGGTTGCTCGGCTGGGCTGCGCCGGTCGAACCGTTCGTCGTCGCATTGCAGGGCAGGGGCAGCGCTGTCGCGCATGTGTCGTTGGGCGGAAACGCGCAGTTCGAGACGCTCGTCAACTGCACGACGTATTGATTCTTTCCCGAGCCGCACGGGTTGTCCGTCACCGAAGATCGCACCACGATGAAGAACCGATCGTTGTTGACGCCCGGCGGGAACATCGCCACGCCGTTTATGTTGACGGTGTTGCACGAGGGTACAAAATCGCTGAACCACAGCATCTGATTCTGACCGCAATTCAAGCCCGGGTCGCCGGTGTAGACCTCAATATCAATCGGCGACTCACTTGTCACCGTCAGGTGAAACATCACCATCCCGGTTGCATTGTGATCGAACAGATCGATTGCGTACCAGTCCTCATCCTGCACACCGCTGTGCGCACTGATCGTGCCGTAAATCGCCGTCGCATCGCAGGGGACGAGCTCAGCGATGTGACACGCGTTGTTGGCGTTCGGCGGCGGTGGGGGTGGCAGCGGACATGATTCCAATTCGACATAACTGTTGACCGGTGGAATCGGATCACAGTCTCCCGGACAATTCGCCGCTGCCAGCGCGCCGCACGTCGGGTCCCAGCTCATGCAGCAGTTGGGATCGAGCTGACAGATCAGATCGCAACAACTCTGGTCATACTGCCCACCCGGTGGGCAGAATGCCTGCTGCACCATCAGCAGTGGCCGAATCCGCGGCGCGTTGTTGTGGTATTGAAACATGTTCAGATTGTCATAGTCAACCCACGTCTGACAGGTCGGCAGCGCAGCAGCGCACGGCGCACCACAGGCTGTGCACAGGCTGCAGTTCTGATTGACGCGCAGCATCGCCTTGCCGCCGGTGCGCGTCGCCACGCCCTGCGCGACCGTGCCCGGTGTGACGTTGTTGTATGAAACGACCACCCAGAAGTCGCCGGTGACCTGAAACGGTGTCGCCACCGGCGCAACGTCCACAATGACCACATTGCCCACGTTGTTCACCGTCGGGTTCACTGTCTGGAACAGCGGCGCACCGCCGGGCGGCTGGGTCGGACTGGCAGTGGCGCTGAATATCTCCACCACATCAATCGATGAAGAAAACGTCGCAATACAGATGTGCGTGATATCCGTCGTTGTGCCGCCGCCCACGTCAAACCGTGATGCATGACTGACGCCGTACGTTCCTGCCGCGGCGCACGCCGGGATACCCGAGGTGCTCAGCAGCGCGACCGTTCCCGATTCATTGGTCAGCCCGCTCTGGCAGGTCAGACCCGCAAGGTCCGGGTGGGTGCCGCAGCCGTCACCGCACGCCTGTCCGTACGACTTCGCTGTCACAAAGAAGGTCACCGCAAGCACACAAAGAACGCGAACGCCCGAACGCAACTTCGATGCACACATGAGTTGTTCCTTCCCTGCCGGTGTCAAACCGCGTTCAGTCCCGCCGGACACACCCGTAGTGTTTCGGCGACCGAGTCATGATTTCACCCCCGCACACGGCGTGGGCGTCCCGCCGCAACGTCAGCAACACAATCGTACAAGGCTCTGCTGCATTTGCCAGTGAAATCACACTGTCAGGCGTGGCAGTCACTACGGCGACGCGGGCGGCAGGGGCGCTAGAGCATCCACATCAACCTTGAACGCGAAGTCGTTGTCGAGTTGAATGTAGCCGGCACCCTGATCCTGATAGGCAATGTCGTCCGCTGCGCCGGGGGAGTTCAGCCACAGGAACACGCACGCATCATCGCCGGCATGCTGAATCTCAACCCAGATCGTCGCGCCGTCGGCAACTGGAACTGGCGCATGATCGAGTGTGTATTCATATACGTCGTCGAGAAGATTCAACCCAATAATCGTCCGGGCTGTCGGCGCGACTCCAGAGATCGTCGCAAGCGCATTCGCTGTGTCCGGAGCGCCGTTGCCGTCATCCGGGTAGTAGGTGATGTTGAACGGCGAACCGGCAGGCGGGTCGGAACTGCACTTGCTGAAGCCGACTCCTTGTGAGAATGACAGCAAAACGCCCCACCAGCAGACGTTCGTAATCGACTGCCCGGCTCCGGTCACGACGAAGTTGTCGACGACGGCCTGTTCAACGCCAAACGCCCCTTGCACGTCTGCGTCCGACGCCGATGCCGAATCAAACGTCAACGGCGTTTGTAGGTACATCTGCGGCGATATTGTGCAGGCAAACGGGCAAAACGGCACCGCACTGTCGCATGCGATGTCCGAGCACAATATCCCCGGACCGTAGTTTTTCAGATCGCCCGCGTCCAGATTCAGGCATCATGCCAGGTCGTAATTTTCCTGATCAATGTTCGCATACATCGGATTCGCTGCGGAGCGCTGCATCGCGAATCCGTCGCCCGGCGGCGCCGTCACCCACAACCACGCGCAATCGCCGGCAACAGCGTTGCTGATCTCCAGCCAATAGCACTGCCCCTGATCAAGCACAACCTGCTGACCGGCGGGAATCTCGTAGGTGTATTCGAACACAGCAGTTGAGAGATTGCCGCTGCTGAGCACATCACCGGTGAACACTTTGTCCACGTTCAACGTCATGTCGCCGATGTCCAGCTCTAAGAATGCGTTGGGCGACGGCGATCCGCCGGAGCCGGTGTAGATCTTGAGCAGGAAATCGTCCGTGACGTTTTCGAAACAGTTCGTGCCAGCACCGAAGTCGGCGTAGACGCCGTACCAGCAGACCGTCGTCAAGACGCCGGTCGTCTCGACACGAAAGTCATCGGCGACGATGAAACCGTAGATCGGATCCGAGGCCGCGGCCAGCACGCCACTCGTCCCCTGTCCCGTCCCGTCTGACAACTGACATCGCGCTGTGCCAAACTCATCATGCGCGCACACATCACCCGGCACGAACAGGCACTGCCCCCAGCCGCTGAGGAGTTCCAGAAGATCAAACACATCCACAACATCGTTCGGGTCTGCGATCTCCGCACCCGGCGCATCTGCTGTCCAACCATCTAACAACAGCAGCAGGTCGAATACGTTGACATCAAAGTCTTCACCCGCCTGCGCGCCATCAGATACATCACCCGGACAGGTGACCGACCCTTGCACGCCGGCATTGAACAAAACCACTGTGAAGATCAGCATGACGACGGCAGCGAATCTATTCATCATGATGTGCGTCCCCGACAGGAAGCCCCACAGCCCTGTTGGCTGGTGATATGCCTACATTCACATTCTACATCGCGCAGCAAATAATCAAGCGAGAAATACAACTCAAATCGCTGGACAACCCCACAGCAGTTCAGCAATCGCCCCAGTTACTGAGCAGTTCCAGCAGGTCCAGCACATCAACAGTGTTATTGGGCGCGTTGGCGATGTTCGCGCCCGGGCCGTCTGTCGTCCATGCTGTCAATACTGCAAGCAGATCAAAGACATCGACGACACCATCGGGTTGGTGCGCAAATCCGTTGTCAGTGATATCCGCAGCGCACCGCAGCGGAACATCAATCACGAATGCGCCGTTGCGCCCATCGCGCAGCATCGCTTCAAAGATGATGAACCGTCCGTTGTCGCTGAAGGCCATTGCATCTTCACCTGTTGCGATCGTGTCCACAACCGAATCGGCGACAACGGTGACGCCTTCCTGCACGAGCAACTCGTCATCGAGAAAGATCCCCGAATTCACAGTCGTATCCGGATCATCCCACTCGCCGAACCACAATACAGAGCCGGTGTCCGCGATCGCGATCGGCCCGTTGCCGAAACCAGTGAGCGCAAACGTTCCGCGTGCTGTTGTGATCGGATCACCTTCCAGTCTGAACGTCGCGTTGTTCTTTACGATGATCGAGCTGGTCGATGCATCGCCATCCAGTAGAGCCCGAAACACGAATTCGCCGTGATTGTTCAGATCGACAGCGCCCACTGCCAGACTTCGATACGTTCTTCCAGCAACCGGCGCGGCCGCTCCTTGTTGTGCAATCAGGGCATCATTCAGATAGATCACATCATCGCGTGCCGTGTCGCCGGCAAGGTCCGCCAGAAACAGGACTGCGTTGTCATTGTTCAGTGCAAGACAGTGCGGCCCGGTCTGGAAGTCCTCGAACGGCTCGGTCTGCCCGGCGGGCACAGCACCCTCTTTCGCAATCACAGTTTCAGACTGCAATGCGCCGCTCTCATCAAAATGCACAAGCACAATCGCGCGATCTGTTCTTGAAACGATTTCCGGATCGTCAACAGTTGCAATGATGGCGACATTGCCCGCCGCATTGATTCGCGCATCAAAGAACCCGAGATACACCGTCTGCGAACCGAATTCCGCCGCTGTCGAATATTCCCCTTCGCGAATGTGCATGGTGTGTTGCACGAACACAGCAGAATCTTCCGTCTCAGGTACGCCGCTGAGAAACAGATTCCACCCGGTCACGCCCTTTGCATTCAGATGCAGCGCATCAAACCCAGCGATGTACGCACCCGCATCTCCGATCGCATCACCTTCACGAAGTATCACAACGCCATCGCGCAGCACAACCGAATACGCGTTGGCGTCTTCATGTTCGAGTCTTGCTTCCACGAGCCACTGTCCGCTGTTGTTGATTGCGACATTGTCGATGCGCACAGCTTTGCCGGCATCTGCAATGACATCACCTTCTACAACACATGGCGAGATTGTGTTCGTCCCCGCAGCCGCCACGGCGGGCACCACACACAATGCAGTGACCGTTGCACACACCCATCCGAGCCGTCCACGTTTTCGTTGCATGCCATTACCTCCGCGGGCAGAGACTCTTCTGATATCAGCCGCCGGCAATCTGGATCTGCAGATTTCCGCACCGAGCCAGCTCAGCCGCGATCAGCCAGCAACAGGCACCGTCAACGCCATGTACTGGACCCACCGAACCGCAGAGCACGCACATCCTGAATACTCAACGCATTCTGGTTGCGTTCGCTTGCCGTGTCTCGGCAAAATCTGCCGATAGAGCTACCTGACACTGTTCACGCATTCCACCTGAGAAAGGGTTGACCGAAAATGCACATGAAGCTTGCACGAACCGCTCTGGCAGCAACGGTCCTTGCTGCTGCCGCATATACCGCCGGCGCACTGACACAATCCGCCGGCACCGCTGTCACAACCGACTTTGCCCAGGACGACGTCAAACTCGAAAAACCCGAAAGCCCGTTCGACTCCAAGGGCGTCCACACAGTCACGCTCGGCGACAAACTCAAGTTTGAATGTCGCATGCACATTGACGAGTTTTTCGACAAGTCGATCATCAATGCCGGCGCGACAATTACAAACCCCACCAGTACGCCGATGCACTTTGAATACAACATTGCGTTCTTCAACGAGCGCGGTCAACTCATTGGCTGCGCATCACAGGGTTCCTTCGGCGGGCTCGAACCGCAGCAAACCACGCAGCTCGGCAGTTGCCTGATCGCGCTGGAGCCCGATGACATTGATACTGTCCGTTCCTATCAGATTCGCGTCTACGAATCGCCCCGTGAAGTCGGCGGCACGAAAACACTCGCTGCGGAATAAGCACAACGCACGATCACAACAATCAGGCCCGGCATCATTCGATGTCGGGCCTCGTCATGCGCTGTGCGCTGCTGCCAATATCGCTATTCAGGTTCGATCGTTACGGTGAGCTGCTTGCTTGTGAATTGCTCCTGAAGCAATTCTGCGTGCTCTCGATGTGTCGTCATCAGCAGCGTCAAGCCGCGTGTGTGCGCTTCCATCGTGCGCTGTACCGCCATCGGCGGCTTCAATGTCGTCAATTCCATGATTGTTTCAACCACGTATCCAATGTCATTTACTCTGTCGTTGTGCAGCAAGACCCGCCACGGCGGCATGCGGTCGAGCCTCGGTGGGGCGGGGCGGGTTGCCGGCCGCTGCACCGTTGCGGTCCCAGCTGAAGACGATTGCTGCTGCTTCGAATCGTCGTTCGGATTGTTTTCACTCATCTGATTCGGACTCCCTGCACACTTTTTGTCTATTTCGCCTCTGCCCGGTCAAACAAGGCCGCGTTGTTATTGTTCGATGGGCACCCGCGCAAAGCAAGTCAATGCGGAGATTTGGTTTTCAGACCGGCTCCAGAGCGCAGGACTGCTCCATGAGGTATTGAACCACCTGCCGTGCATCCAGGGTTTTCTCCCAGATGCGTTTTTGCCGGTACGCGCTTGTGCCATTCTCGATGATGTCGTGCAGACCCTCCAACTGCGCCGCGCACCCCAGGCGTTCCGCAGCAGGCGTGCAATTTTCGATCATACGCTTGGCCATCTGCCGCGCGGGCACAGCCAGCATCGTGTCAAAATCCACCAGCGTTGCGTCCATCCCGTACCGCACCGCCTGCCATTTGTTCTGCTTGGCGATCATCGGATGGCTGTCGAATTGATACGCGCCGCGGTCGATGTTTTCAGAAATTGAAGCCACTGTTGATTGCACCAGCGCAACCAGACCCAGCAGGTGCTGCATGTTCAACGGCATGTCCATGATCCGCACTTCGACCGTGCCGAACCCTGCGTGCGGGCGCACATCCCACCAGATTTCACGAATACTGCGGATGAAGTCCGTCGCAATCAGATGATCGATCAGCCAGTTGTACTCAGACCAGTTCCGCAGCGGATGCGGCAAACCCGCAGTCGGCAGCGCTTCCATAATCTTCGAACGGTACGACATCATGCCTGTGTCGCGACCGCACCAGATCGGACTGCTCGCAGACAGCGCCAGCATCGTCGGCAAGTGTCGCAACAGCCGATCACACATCTGAATCGCTTTGTCGCCGCTGTCCAGGCCGACGTGTACGTGCAGGCCGAACACAACCAGCCGTCTGCCTACGTCCTGCATCGTTTCCAGCAGCCAGGCATACCGCTCGCCGGGGCTGGCCTGTTGATCATCCCATCTGCTAAACGGATGTGCGCTGCCCCAGATGAATGTCAACCCAAGCTGTTCCGCTGCGTCGTAAGCCCAGCGGAGTTTCTCGGACAGGTCTGTTTCGACCTCGGCAACGGTGTTGCACACGCCGGTGTTGATCTCGCAGTAACTTTGCATGAGTTCCGGCTTGAAGCAGTCTTCCCACTTTTGGGGCACGCGATCGAGAATCCTGCCGATCGAGTTGGACAGCGCGCCGGTCTTGCGGTCAACCAGTTGCAGTTCCAACTCCACGCCGAGCGTGTGGCTTTCGTTTCCATTAAAGACGGTGGACATGTGCATCCCCTGTGCTCGGGCTCCAATGCGCGGACGAGTGCGCGGGCCAGTGTGCCGTCATTCCGCTCCACTGAGCACAATACCCGCTCAACCACCGATCAGGGAATGCAATCCGCAGAAAAACTGCCGTCGATCATGCTGTTCCGATAGCGCGCGCCAACAGATGGCATTGCGATCCGCAGGTTGAACATAATTTCCAGCAAAAGGAACGCAGGAAGTCAGGCATCAACGCACTGGCGCGCGCACGGGCATGTGTTCGTCCAACATAGTGCGACACACTTTCGACGCCATTTTCATAATTGATGACACGGGTTCATTTTGTTACTTCCCTCTCCGCTCGGGAGAGAGACTGAGAGCAAGGGGATCGGTGCATCACGCAACACCACTGCGCGCACGAACCCGAGTCGCGCAAATGCGCGCGCCGCGCGCGCGAATCTGTAACTGTGCGCGCCAAGGTGCAGCAACGCCAATCACAGATCACCAATTACAGTCGATTATCTCCACGTGCGCGTTTGCGCGCATGCAAGTAACCACCCCCAGCAATCAGGTGCGCGCGCCACAACACCCTCACAATTTTGTCCTATTCATGCTCTGCAGCCAGCCGCAGCGCCACGCGCAGCAGGAACTTGCTGCCGATACCCAGCACGCTTTCATCGATGTCAAACCGCGGCGAGTGCAACGGCCACTGCGTCGCGGCGGTGTCGCCGGCCGAGCCCAGTCGAATGATCGCGCCGGGGATCAACTCCTGGTAGAACGCAAAGTCCTCAGCACCCATACTCGGTTGATCAATCCACGACACGTTTTCGGGGCCGAGCAGGTCGTTTGCTGCAGCTTCCATGACATCGATGATGTGTTTGTCGTTGTTCGTCGGTGGAGCGTGATACGGGATATGCAGTTCAACGGTGCAACCGGTTGCCTGCGCGACGCCCTCAATGATCGATTCCATCCGCCGCTGCACAAGTTCCATGGACTCCAGCCGGGTGCTGCGCAACGTCCCGCGGATGGTCGACGTATCGGGAATGGCATTGGCAGCAGTTCCGCTGTGCAGCGAACCGATCGTCAGCACAACCGGTTGGCGGCTGTCGATCACGCGGGGGCAGAGTTGATACAGCATCGAGGCAATATTGATCGCAGCCGGAAGGGGGTCGATTGCTTCGTTTGGCCGGGCGGAATGCCCGCCGCGCCCGTGAATGATGATGTCAAAGCCCTTCGCGCCGCTTGTGAGTGGACCGTTGCGCAAGCCGATCGTGCCAGAACGACGATGTGGATCGACGTGTACTGCAATGATCGACAGTACCGAATCCAGCACGTTTTGATTGATCATCAAACGTGCCCCGACCGCAGTTTCTTCTGCTGGTTGGAAGATGAATCGAAGATTGTGTTTCAGGCCAAGCGTTGCAAGCGCATCGCGATGTTTGTGCGCAGCGCACGCAGCGCTGAGGACCATCGTTGCATGTGCGTCGTGGCCGCAGGCATGACAGAGATCATCTCGGGTCGATGCGTAGGGTACCAGTTTGTCATCGCGGACGCCGACCGCATCAAGTTCAGCCCGCAGCGCGATGAACGTATCGCTGTCCGGTGCGACGATTACATCGACCACTACACCGATGTTATCAGTCATGACCTGCGGGTTGAGCCCTGCCTGTTTGAGATTGTCGACGATGAGCGCGGTGGTGCCGCGTTCGGTACTGGAGGCTTCGGGCGTAGCGTGAATCCGCCGGCGCAGCCGAACGAACGTTGCTGCTTGTTCGTCAAGCCAGGCTTCAAGCTGCTGGATGGCCCAGCGGTGCGATTCGGCTGGCGGATGTGGTGCGTGCATGGTCGGTATAGACATTGGTCGGTTCAGAGTGCTCGCCACGTCAGCCGTCCAGTCTGTTGGTGGGTCAACAGACAGCAAGCGGCTGCTATGGCGGTTTTTATGTGGTCCTACGACTGTAGCGATTGTAACGCCGGTTCGCTGTGGATCGGGCAGGCAGTTGCAGAATCAAGCCATCGATCTTCCGCATTCAAATCTTCTGTACAACCAGCCGATGGACCGGGGGTTGGGTCATGTCAAAGAAACTGGGCTGAGGCTTCTCGCGCCACAATTGCACATGAAGGAATAGGCAATGCCCACGCAACGCACCAGCGGAATGACCGCAATCGGCATTCTGAACATCATCTTTGGTTCGCTGTGGTGCATCGGCTCGCTTCTGACTGTGCTCGGCGGCGGCGTTCTGGCGATCATCGGATCAGCAGCAGAAGCAGAAACTGCCGGCCAGGCTGCTGCGGTCGGCGGCGCACACGCACTTCTCGGACTATTCAGCCTCACCATTGCGGCGTTGTTGTTTATTTCCGGCATCGGCGTACTCAAAGTCGCGCCGTGGGGGCGAAATTTCAGTCTCGCTGCTGCGACACTTGCAATCGTCAACAGCGTCGGCAAAGCCGTTCTGCTCAGCGCGTTCGGCGTGGGCACAATCATCGCGCTCGTCTACCCGGTGATACTGATCGCGCTGTTTGTGAATCCCGCATGGAAAGCTGTATTTACCGGTCAGTTGATCGATGGCGAATTCGACGGCACCCAAACTGCGCCCAGCAACAACGATCAGGATCAATTCCGCTCCGCAGCGTAACTGGTCACGGTCAATACACGACATTCGCAGCGCCCGGTCCGGATGGAGGGGGGACCGGGCGTTGTCTCTTTTGCAGCAACGCCAATATCGTGTTGGTCAAATCTCTGCGGCGCGCATCATCCGCACGAGCACGGATATCCAAATCAGTTTCGAGAATGGAGGACACGGCACCCGGCATGTCTTTGGTCTGTCTTTGCTGTTTCAAATGGTCGTGGCAGGCAATGCATGAATCGAGCAGTTGCGCATAATGGTCAGTTGTCAAGTCCAGATCATTGCGGAGCGAACCCATAGCAAGTGTTCGCGCGCGATTGCGAAAGTCGTCGCTGAGTCCCGCATACGCCATGGTGTCATGCACCATCCAGCCACCTTGCTGACTGAGATCGACAAGCCGCATCGCATTGTGCTCAATCTGCTTGTAATCAGATATCGCCAGCGCTTCCACAATCGCCTGCGTGTACGTGAGCTTCGCACGCATGACATCCTGAATGTCTGTCGCGGATGGTTGGGTTGTCGTTTCACGAACGTTCTTGTCTTGACTGTCAGATGAAGCGCAGCCTGCTGCTCCACCAATCAATGTCAGAAGTGCAAAGACTTGAGCGCGCTACTTCAACATGGTTCATTCCCCGTGCAATGCATTTGCAGAATGAGCGATTCAAAGAACCCACCGGCATGTTGCATGTGACTTCAACTCCAATTCAAGACGATCTTGCCGAACTGTTCACCCGATTCAAGTCGGCTGAACGCCTCCGCTGCCTCGTGAGCTGGATACGTTCTGTCGATCACAGGTTTGACTGCGCCGCTTCGCAGCAGCGACACCACCTGATGAAATTCATCGTGTGTCCCCATCGTCGAACCAAGAATCGAAAGCTGATTCCAGAAGACGCGCGCAAGATCAGTCGTGGCGTCGGACCCGCTCGTGCAGCCACAGGTCACATACACGCCGCCACGCGTCAGCGACTTGATACACAACAGATGGATCGCCTTGCCGACGGAATCAGCGCAGATGTCGACACCACGGCGACCGGTTGCGCTGCGCACCTGTTTCGACCAGTCGCTGCCGTCGTCGAGTATCGCATGATCAGCTCCGAGTTCGATCGCGCGGTCGAGCTTCCACTGATGGCGGCTGGTGACAATTGTTGTACAGCCAAAGTGTTTGGCAATGTTCAGCAATGCTGTGGCCACGCCACCACCGATGCCAGGGATCAGCACGGTTTGGCCGGCTTGAAGTTGCGCGCGGGTCAGAAGCATGCGCCACGCAGTAAGGTGCGTCAGTCCGAACGCAGCAGCAGTAATCGGATCGGTGTCGCCGATGTCCAACAGGTTTGCAATTGGCGCGCAGAATTTCGCAGTATGTGCGCCGTTGATGTGCTCGCCGATCATCGTGATGTCCGGCGTGGTCGGCGGTTGCCCGGGCATGGGCGCATCGTTGATCGGCATGTTCGCGCGCAGCAGCACGCGCCGGCCGATCCAGGATTCATCCACGCCGGGGCCGACCTGTTCGATGATGCCCGCGCCGTCGGAGCCGCCGATACGGGGATAGTCCAGATCAATGCCCGGCAGTCCCGTGCCGACCCACAGGTCGAGGTGGTTCAGAGCCGAGGCTTCTGTGCGCACGAGCGCCTCGCCGGGTTTGGGTTGCGGCGCAGGCCAGTCGTTGACAACCTTGACGTTCGGTGTGACAGGGGTTCCCTGCTTCGTGATCGTGACGGCTTGCATGGTCGCATTGTAGTTGATGTTTGATCATGCGGTGTATGCGGTCGACTGTGCTTCAATCGTATTGCGCACGCGCTCCAGGAGATGCTTCGTGGCGAGGATGCCGTCGTGCTCGGACAGGTCGTTGCCTTCGTATTCGATGCCGACGTGGCCGTGATAGCCGGCATTGAGGACAATCTGCATCATGCGCAGGTAATCGGTTTCGACTTCGTTGCCGTGCGCATTGAAGCTGTTGCTCTTGGCGCTGACAGCTTTTGCAAACGGCATAAGTTCTGCGACGCCGTGGTACCGGTCGTACCACATTGCGGGATCGTTGCGCTGGGTTTCATCGAACCAGTTGTTGCCGAGGAAGAAGTTTCCGAAGTCCGGCAGTGTTCCGCAGTTGGGCATGTTGACGGTTTCCATGACGCCAGTGAGCCAGGTGCCGGTGGAAGACAACCCGCCATGGTTTTCGACCAGCACGTTGATGTTGTGCGGCGCTGCGAATTTGCTCAGCCGGGTCAGTCCGTCAACGACACGATCGTGTTGTTCGTTCGGCGTGCCGGTGGATTTTGCGTTGACGCGGATACTGTGGCAGCCGAGTTGTGCGGCGCGTTCGACCCATTTGTAATGATTCTCAACCGCGCGCGTGCGCTCGGCATCATCTGCGTGGCCGAGATCACCCTCGCGATCGATCATGATCAGCAGCGAATGCACTCCAAGGTCGTCGCAACGCGTCTTCAGTTCGCCAAACGTGTCATCGGTCGGCATCTCGCCGAAACAACGATTCACGTATTCCACTGCGTCAATACCGAATTGCTGCAGCGCGTACTTCGGAAAATCCAGCGGGTCCAGTTCGCCAGATTCGATCGTGCGGTGCAACGACCACTGGGCAAGGGAGATTTTGTAAAGAGGTGTCGTCATGATTCCGCACTTTTTGATTCGTCGTCAGTCCTGGATTTCGAATCGTCCTTTGGATTGATGTAGCAATGAAAACCGACGCAGGGGATTTCCTCCGTGCGCTGCTCAGCAGCTTCACCAAACATCTGTTGCACCTGTGTCATCATTTTCGGATCAAGCGCAGCCGAGACGATGCGCTGTTGCCCGTCGGGGCCAACAACAACAGCAGTGACTACAGCGACAGTCTCCGGTGCAGCAAGCGCACGCATGACATGCTCGCCGATCTGCTGCTCAAAACTCTTGAGCGGCGTGACAAATTGCAGCACTTCAGATTCAGTTGCCTGCTTGATGGTGCCGTGTGCTGCGCCATCGTTCGGCGGCTGCGTTTCATCCCGCGGGCGGTTGAAGCCAAAGGATTGCGACTTGTCGTTGTCTTGAGTCATCGAAGCGCCTTATCAACATACGTATGCGCAGCGGCGATTGCGTCGTTGATCTTTGCGGGATCTTTGCCGCCGGCCTGGGCCATATCAGGACGTCCGCCGCCGGAGCCGCCGCAGGCTTGCGCCGCGTGCCGCACCCAGTCGCCGGCTTTGAGGCCGCGCGTGATCAACGATTTGGGCACGCAGGCAGCGATCATCACTTTGCCTTCGGCTTCATCTGCGGAAAGCAGCATCACTGCGGTGTTGGGATGTTTGCCATGCACGACATCCATAGCGGTCAACAGCAGATCGCGATCAGCGCCGTCGATGCATTCGATGATTGTGATGCCGTGGGCCTGTTCGGCAATGCTTCGAGCACGATTGACCACGTCATCTTTTGCGCCGGCTCGGGCCTGCTTGCGGACGCCTTTGACGCGCTTGCGCAACTGTTCGATTCGGTCGTGCACGCGCTGGCGGTGAATCGCGCTCATTTCGTAATCATCAACTGCCTTGGCAAGATCATCGAATTGCGTGACAAGTTGCTCGCCGTCCATTGCGTCGAGTTCTTCAAGTTGTCTCAGAACATTGATGCCGGCTTGTTCCGCTGCTGCCGCTGCCGGTCCGGTGATCGCAATAATGCGGCGCACACCTGCAGCCAGTGCGCTTTCGTGGGTGATGACGAAGTGCCTGATGTCATTTGCATCGCGCACATGCGTCCCGCCGCAGAATTCGATGGACATCTGCCGCCACTGCTCACGTGTGGGGTTAGCTGCAAGATCGTCGATCGATGCGCCGATGGCGACGACGCGCACCGGGTCTGGATAGTGCTCACCGAAGACAGCCCGGACGCCGGTAATCGTCATTGCTCTGTCCAGCGGCATGTCGCCCCAATGCACCTGCAGATGCCTGGCGATGCGGTCGTTGACAATCTGCTGCACGCGTTCAATTTCATCTGCTGTCATGAAGTGGCTGTGCGAGAAGTCAAAGCGCAGCCGATCGGGCGCGACAAGCGAGCCCTTCTGGTTGATTTCATCGCCGAGCACATCGCGCAGGGCAAAGTTCAGCAGATGCGTGGCTGTGTGATTGGCCATCACGGGTTCGCGGTGTGTGTTTTCGACGATGACGGTGACCTGCTCGCCGACGGTGAGTTGGTCGTTGGTGCATCGACCGATATGCAGGACGTATCCACCAACGTTCTGGGTGTGTTCGATCTTGAAGGTCGCGCCGCCGGATTCTTTGATGCCGGTAAATCCGCGTGCGGGAATCTGACCTGCGTTGCGCGGGGTGAGCATCTCGCCAATGTCGCCGACCTGTCCGCCGGCTTCTGCGTAGTGATTGGTGCGTTCGAGAATGACCGCAACGCGTCTGCCTATCGTTGCGTGATTGTCAAAATCGGTGCCGTTCCAGATTGCTTTGACGATCGCGCTGATTGGTTTGGTTTGGTACTTGGGCGCATCAACAGTCGGCTGCACATTGAGGTGCTTGAGCTTGGCAATGGCGTCCGGCGAAAGCGTGATCTGATCAGACGTTTCCACGCCTTTGCGGCTGGCGGCACGGGCTTCTTCCATGAGCGCTTCGTAACCAATGAGATCAACGGACATGCCGCGCTCTTCCGCCATAACGCGCGTCAGGTCGATCGGGAAGCCGTAGGTGTCGTGGAGTTTGAAGGCGTCTTCGGCGCAGATTGAAGGGCGGTTCTTTCCTGGGAATTCATGCCAATGAAATCCTCGTGGTTCCCAGTATTGCGTACCTGTCATACCCAAGTCATATTTCTGTTGATGCTGCCAATCAAGCAGTTGTTGTTTCGCAGTCTTGTCTTGTGCGCGCGCAACTCGTTCCACATCCAAGAACCGACGGCCAGCATCTGTAGCCGATTCTTCGAAAAGTTCGATCCCACGCGCAAGTGTCGTGAGGAAACTCTCTTCCTCATCTTTGATGATCTCCGCGACGTGTTTGTGGTTTTTCTTCAACTCCGGAAACGCTTCGCCGAGGGTTTCAACTACTGTGGGTACAAGACGGTGCAGCCATGCGCCTTTGGTGTTGAGCGTCTGGTGCGCGTGGCGGACAGCTCTGCGCAGAATGCGGCGCAGGACATAGCCACGGCCGTCGTTACTTGGGCGAGCTCCATCGGTAATTGCCACAGTCAGGCAGCGGATGTGATCTGCAATGACGCGGTAGGCAATATCGACGGGATCATCCATCCTGCCCTGGTAGGCATGTGCGCCGGTTTGTTTCTCAATGTCGAGAAACAACGGCGTAAACAGATCGATGTCGTAGTTGCTGTCTTTGCCCTGCATGACTCGGGCGACACGTTCGAGGCCCATTCCGGTGTCGACGTGCTTGGCGGGCAGTGGCGTGAGCTTTCCTGGTTGGCCATCACTTCCGGGAGCGCGGTTGAACTGAATAAAGACGAGGTTCCAGATTTCGATGACGCGCGGATCATCCTTGTTGACGAGGTGTCCGTGGTCGCCGTTCGGTGAGTTGTCGTAATGGATTTCGCTGCACGGCCCGCAGGGTCCGCTGTCGCCCATCTCCCAGAAGTTGTCTTTTTTTCCCCATCGGCTGATGCGCTCAGCGGGGACGTACTGCTTCCACAACTCTTCGGATTCGGTGTCGGGTTCGAGGCCGTCATCTGCATTGCCTTGAAAGACGGTGACATAGAGGCGGTCTTTGTCGAGCCCCCATTTGTTGGTGAGCAGATCCCAGGCACATTGGATGGCTTCAGCTTTGAAGTAGTCGCCGAACGACCAGTTGCCGAGCATCTCGAAGAAGGTGTGGTGGTAGGTGTCGTGGCCGACATCTTCGAGGTCGTTGTGTTTGCCGCCGGCTCTGATGCACTTTTGGGTGTTGACCGCGCGAGTGTAAGCACGGCTGCCTTGAGCCAGGAAAACGTCCTTGAATTGGTTCATGCCCGCGTTGGTGAACATCAACGTGGGATCGTTGAGCGGCACGACGGGTGATGATGGCGCGAATGTGTGCTCGTGGCTGTCGCGGAAGTATTCGATGAACTGGGCGCGAATTTCCGCTGTGGTGAGCGTTGATGATGATGTGGTTTGCGTGGGCATGGGAAGGATAGTGTAGGGCATCAATCGGGCGGCGATGATTCCAAAGAACCGGCCCGAAGCGCTAACTACAGGGGGGGGTAGCGGGAGATTTTGTGCGTTCAGTTCTCAGCATCGGGACATGCTGGGCTTTGCCGGTAAATCAGGTATCGTGTTGCGTTCGAAACAGGGGTGTGGCCATGAGCACGCGACGGCCGATTGTCGGCGGCAACTGGAAGATGAATACGAACCTCGCCAGCGCTGTGGAACTGGTTGAGGATGTTGTTGCGCAGTGCCAGACATGCACTGCCGGCTGCGATGTCGCGTTGTTTCCACCGTTCCCGTATCTGAACCCGGTTGGCGCGAAGCTCGGTCACCATGCGATCCTGCTCGGAGCCCAGGATCTCTATCACGAACCCAACGGCGCGTTCACCGGCGAAGTCAGCGCGGAAATGCTTATCGATCTGGATGTTGAGATTGTGCTCGTCGGCCACAGCGAACGCAGGCATGTCATCGGCGAGGACGATTTTCTGCTCAATCGCAAGCTGCACACTGCGCTGGCGGCAGGGCTTACGGGTGTGCTGTGCATCGGTGAAACAATGGTCCAACGCGAGGCAGGCCAGACTCAGCAGGTCACAGTTGATCAGCTTCGGGCCGGGCTGGAGCAGATACGTGTGGAGCAGATGCGGCAGGTGGTGATTGCGTATGAGCCAGTCTGGGCAATTGGGACCGGGCGTACCGCAACCCCTGAGGACGCCCAGGCGGTACATGCGCAGATTCGCACAACGCTGGCTGGTCTCTATGATGAAGCGACAGCAGCGGTGACGCGGATCCAATATGGTGGGTCAGTGAAGCCGAGCAATGCGGCGGCGTTGTACCAGCAGCCGGATATTGACGGATTTCTGGTCGGCGGAGCGTCTCTCAAGGCAGATCAATTCCTTGATATTGTCCGCTCTACGGTCGGGGCAACGGCCTAAGCTCAGGCTTGCCTGCCACGGTGGGACAGGCACATGAACAGGCCCGGCAGAGGTTCGGGCGAAGTTGGAAGCAGCAGATATGAACCCCACATTCGGCATTTTGACAGTCGTATTCATCATCATCTCCGCAGCGATGGTTCTGGTGATTCTTGTGCAGCGACCAACCGGCGGCGGCCTTGCGGGCGCGTTCGGCGGGGCTGGCGGCGGCGGCACAGATACTGTCTTCGGCGGCAGAGTTGGTGATGCATTGACTGTGATTACTGTGATCGGCTTCGTCCTCTGGCTTGGTCTGGCAGTAAGTTTGAACCTTGTGGAAACTGAAAGCACCGCCCAACCGGCTACGCAGACGTCGCAGGTCGGCGATCCGGAAAGTGGTTTGCCCACGACGCCGAGCCCGGTGGACGGCGCCAACAGCAGCGCCTTGCCAACAACGCCGGACAGCGATGCTGATGACGCCCAACAGCCGGAGTAACGCTCGATGATCCGATCGATGACGGGCTTCGGCAGCGCTTCGACTGATGTGGATGGCGCACATTATCTGGTCGAGATTCGCTCGCTGAACAATAAATATTTCAAGAGCCAGTTGCGCCTGCCTGATGAACTGCAAGGCCTCGAAGCGGAGCTGGAATCGCTTGTCGCCAGACGATTGAACCGCGGGACGATTGTCGTAACGGTCAAGTTCAGCGACACATCAGCAGCCGCGGCAGCGCAGATCAACAGCAAAGCGCTTCGGCGGTACCTCGATCAGATCATGTCGGTGCAGGGAATCGACCACGACGCAGCTCGGGTTGATCTCGGCTCACTGCTGGAATTGCCCGGCGTGCTTGTCAACGACACCGGCGAGCAGCGCATGGAGCAAGCCCGCTCTGCGTTGTCGAATCTGATCAAGCAGGCATGTGATCGTGTGCTGGACATGCGCACCCGCGAGGGTGTGGTCGTGCATGATGATCTGAAAACCCATTGTGATGCGATTGCGACTCACCTTGGGGTTATTCAGACGCGCGTGCCGGGCGTGCTTGATCAGTACCAACAGCGGCTTCGGCAGCGCATGGAGTCGCTTCTGAAGGAATCCGGTGCAGCGATCCGGGAAGAGGATGTACTTCGTGAAGTTGCGGTCTACGCAGAGCGCTCGGACATAGCAGAGGAAGTGTCGCGGTTGCAGGGACACCTGGTCCAGTTTGCCGAGTTGATTGATTCTGAGACGACCGACCCGGTCGGGCGCACGCTTGATTTCCTGAGCCAGGAGATGCTGCGTGAGGCAAACACGATTGCCAGCAAATGCCTTGACGTGGAAGTCAGCCGACGCATCGTCGAGATCAAGAGCACGATCGACCGCATCAAGGAACAGTCGCACAACGTCGAGTAAACGCAGACAGCCGGACCGCCAAACAGCTCGAAATTCCGCTGCGATGCGCTGTTCGAGCGGTTCGGTTCGGTAGACTTCTGTGCTGCCCCGCACATGTTTGGCTGTTTGGTTTTCCGGTTTCTTGGCTTTGCAACATGTATGAACCGCCTTCGCATCTCGGACCTGTCGCAGAGCATGGCGCTGCTCGTGATCGCTTTGAGCCGTCGGAACTTGCGATGGTGCTCAGTCATTACGAGCTGGATGTCATCACGAGCATTCGTGAGTTTCCGTTCGGCTCGCGCCGTTCGCCGAAGCTGCGCATCGTGACGCGCAGTAGTGAATATCTGCTCAAACGACGTGCGCCCGGTCGGGAAGATCCGTATCGGGTGGCATTCGCGCATGAATTGATGCTGTATCTCAAGAGCGTGCATTACCCGGTGCCGCGGTTATTCGGCACGCGCGATGAACACAACAGTCTGCTGCAACTGCGGGGGCAGACGTATGAGTTGTTTGAATTTGTCCACGGCACACGACCGGCAACAGATCGCCGGGCTGCCACCGAATCAGGCAGGGCGCTTGGTCGGCTGCATTCTGCGGTCGCTGATTTTGAAAGTAGTTTTTCGCCGCCAAACGGCACGTATCACGGCATGGACCTTGCAAGTCCGTTGCAACAACTTCCTGAATCCGTGCAGCGCGTTTCCGTTGATGCAGATCCGGAAACGCTGCTCTCGATGACCAGTGAACTGGATGAGGCGTATGCCGAAGCCCGCGAGCGGGTCACCGATCTCGGCCTTGAACAGTGGCCGTCCAAAGTTGTGCATGGCGACTGGCATCCGGGCAATCTTCTGCTGCGCGATGGCAAAGTTGTCGCAGCATTGGACTTTGATTCAGCACGAATGGCACCGCGCATGATCGATGTTGCCAATGCTGCGCTGCAGTTTTCCATGCGAACCGGCGACGTTGATCACCCTGCGGACTGGCCGCAGGGTGTGAGTCATCGCCGCATCCGGGCGCTGCTGGACGGGTACGAACAGACAGTTGCCAGCCCGTTGACGGATGCGGAGATCGATGCGCTGCCGTGGCTGATTATCGAGGCAATGATTGTGGAAAGCGTGCTCCCGATCGCAGCAGCCGGCCGATTCGCACATTTGTCCGGACAATCGTTCCTGGCGATGGTGCATGACAAAGTCCGCTGGCTTCGGCCGCGTGCCGCTAAACTTACGCAGTTCCTGCGGGACTCTGGCACGGAGACGGATTCTTCAAAATGACGCGGCGCACAGGCCATCTCGGGTCAGTCATTGCAGCGGGACTGTCGCTCGCTGGGTGCGTGTTGACAGTCAATGCGCAGCAGGTTGTGCCGGTGAATCCCGATTCACCGTTCGCGCCACAGCAGCCCGAGCAGTCTGCGGATGCCGAGCTTGATGCTGTAGACGATCGTGATGTTGCTGTGCCGCAGGAATTGCGCGCAATAGTGTCGCGGTTTGACTCGCAGTACTTTGCAGACCGGGAAAAGGCGCTGCAGGATTTTGTGAATTTTGGTGCGGATATTCAGCAGGTGCGGACGATGCTGCGCAGCGGCGCGATCAGCTTGGAACAACGGCATCGATTACTGTCAGCGGCGCGCATGAATCTTGTGGAGCGGCCGCGCGGGGCCCTTGGTATCAGCATGCCACGCGGCCAGATGCCGGTGAAAGTAAATGGGCTTCTTCCCGACCTTCCGGCGCAGCATGTCCTGCGGATCAATGATCTTATTACGCACATTGATGATATTGAAATTGCAAACGCTCAGGAACTGATTCGTGCCGCCCAAGAACGATTACCAGGTGAATCCCTGGACTTGACTGTGCAACGCGTCAGGCGTGATGACATGGGCAACGCTCTGCGCGATGAAGAGGGGTTGCTACTCTATGACGAAATGAAGATCGCAGTCGTACTCGGATCTGCAGAAAAATTACTGGACCAGAACGGGTTCGTTCAGCGCGACGGGCCCGTGATTGAAGAACGCGAGCGGCGAGCAAATCAATTGACTCTGAATTTCGGAGATCATTCAAGAGTGCTGCGTCTGGATCCTGCTGTTGATCCTGCGAAAACACGCGGGCGCGTCATCGCCAAGACAAACGACGAATTCAAGCTTGTTGAGCAGCACCGTTATGTGCAGGCCATTATTCGCGAGAAGAAGAAGATTGCGGACGGGCGAATTCGGCGATCTACAATGACGCAGGTCTGGCAGACGCGATTGTCAGACTTGCAGCAGCAGATAAACAATCGCAGCAATTCCCGAAAACATCGCAAGTACCTCACAGATGTGTACAACCGTTGCGCTGAACTCATGATTGATCGTCGATGAAACGTAGCCTGTCATTGCCGGTTACAGCACGATCGTCAGAATCATTCCGATGAAAATCAATCCAAGAATGAGAAGTCCAGCGATGAGACCCAGCCGGGCAACCAGAGGCATGCCGCCCGTGCGCATCTGCGGCGCTGCCGCTTCGTGTTCGATTTCACTGTCCCAGTCGATGTGTTGCGCATTGGCCGCGACGTCAGCAAGAATCGCACGAGCTTCGGCAGCATCGGCAGCGCGGGTTATAACGGGGATAGGGCCGGTAGCTGCATCTGGATGCACGCCTGTGCCGTGTTGAATGTGAGGCGCAGCCAGTGCTTCGATGTCGTGATCTGCAAGCACCGCAACCAGTGTTTGCGCATGGAAGAGTGATTCTGCTTCAAACACGCGTTCAGCGCCTTCGGGAATGTTCGGTGACGAACGCATCATTGTTTGGTTTCCAGTATTGATGAAGCAGATTCCGCAGGAAGGTGCGCGGGGCCGAGGCGCTGCGTTGGCGTGAGGATCAACCAGTCGCTGATCCCGTCAGGGTCGAGTTCGCAACGATCTTCAGCGGCTATCGCGGAAGTCGTTGTTGTGTCGTGCAGGGGCTGGGCGATCAAGCTGCTGTCGGTGATCGTGTCCACTTCCATCCAAATGTGTTCGCGATCAGCGACATCCTGCACATCTGCTGTGATTGCAGCTTTGACCAGAAAATGAGTATCAGCTGCGCCGGACTGTGCAGCTTGCTGCCATGCGTCGACGAAACCCGGCCAGCGGCTGCGGGCCAGCGCTGCCTGCCTGGCAGTGGAACGAATTGTTCGGTAGATCGCAGCATCACCTTTGTGCAAAGCATGTAGAACATCAAGCGGCGGCGGCACCATCGTGCTTGAATGTGCAGCATCGGGCAGAGCAGTCACAACCACAGCGGCAGGGTGTTGTTGATCGATACCGTTTGCTGCGCGAAAGTCTGCGGAACCGATTGCATCTGCATCCAGAGATGCAATGCACTGAGCTGCTGGTTGGAGTGAGACTCTGAGATTTGCGCCGACTTCGAACGGCATGCCCGGATCTGGCAGTGGACCGTCGAGTGATTGTTCAGCAAGCAGATGCAGCAGCCGCCCGGCTGCGGCTGCGTGACTGTACGGAACGTTGAACAATTCCAGTTCCGCGCGCCAGCACCGAAGCAATCCTGCGGTGCGCAGCCACAGCGGCGTGTTTGCCTCTGTACTGGAATCCGCAGCAACGACATCGATGCGCCACAACCAATCGATCGGCGCCGGCGCATCAGCAAGCGCAAGCTGTTCGGTGAGGAACGCACGCGGATGGCACATATTCGTATTCAGATCAAGAAGTCCCGGCGAATCCGCCATTGCACTGATGAGCAAATGCAGCAATTGCATGTAGGATTCAGAAGGTTCATCAACGTGCAGCAAAGCCTGTGTGCCGACGATCCAGTTGCTCGATTCGATTTCAGGATCGTTGAACGTACCCGGCGCGACCTGTTGGGCATTTTCACACCAAAGCACAGCGTTGCCGCGCACACAAGGCGCGCTGACTTCAGCCTGCCAGAGAACGCCCGGCTGCTCGCTGGGATCATTTGCGTGTTCGATTTTGGTTGCGCCGAAGCGCTCCAGTTGCGCTACAACAGCATTGCGATCCGGCGGGAGTGTGCCCGGGAGGAACGCAAGCAGTGTCGTCGGCTCGCCGTGATGGACATGCCACGGGGAACCTGTTATTTCAATGGGGCCGGTTGCGCGAGTCATGGATTGGTAGTGTACGACGAGCGGCGCGGCTGCGGCATGCTTCAGAGTTCGATCGCACCAGTTGCAGCCAGGGCAGCGACAACGCCGACCAGAATCAGCAGGAATTGACGTTGCCTGCGGCCGACACCAGCATCACGCCGCTCCACATACGCATCAAACTCGAGCTGCTCAGCAATGAGATCGTGCAGTACATCTGTCAGATCCTGCCAGTCATCTTCGCGGACTTCAATGGAAAACGGGGCCGAGAGCGGCAGCCTGCGCTCGGCAAACGGATCGTCGATGTGCGTGCATCGAACGTCAAACTCCATCGATGCGATGGTGACGGTGACAATCTGGGCCAGCCGCTTGTCATCGCAACGCATCAATTCACGCCAAGTGCTCGTGGACTTCATCGTGGTCTTAGTGTAGTGCGCGCAAGTGGTTGGGCGAAGAAAAAAAAGTGCTTCCATACATAAAGAACCCGGCCGCTGGGGTGCCTGGGCTTTGGGTGGGTGGGAATTCTCATGCGGGATCAGTTGGCGATGATGTTGACGATCTTGCCGGGCACAATGATGATTTTGCGCACGGTCTTGCCTTGGAGTTGGGTCTTGATCTTGTCATCTTTCAGCGCTGCATCTTCCACGGTTTTCTGATCGGCGTCGGCGGGGACTGTGATCTTGCTGCGCACCTTGCCGAGAATCTGCACCGGCAGCTCGATTTCATCATCGTGCAGCAAGGAAGCATCAACAGCCGGCCAGGGTTCGCGGGCGATTGACGTGGGATTGCCCAGTTTCTGCCAGAGTTCTTCTGCCATGTGCGGCGCAAACGGTGACAACGTGATAGCGAAACGCAGCAGTTGCTCGCGAGTCAGTTCACCAGCCGCGGTGGCTGTGTTGACGAACTCGATCATCGCTGCAATTGCGGTATTGAACGACAGCCGTTCGATATCGTCGCCGACCTTATGAATCATCCGGTGCAGTTGCTTTTCGATCGTGTTGTCAGCAGTCTCTGCAATGCGCAGCTCGCCGGTCTGTTCACTGACAGTCAGCCGCCAGGCACGTTGCAGGAAGCGGTACACACCGATGATATCGCGCGGATTCCACGGCTTGGCAGCATCCAGCGGCCCCATGTACATCTCGTATAGACGGAATGTATCTGCTCCGTATTCAGCAATGACATCATCGGGGTTGATGACGTTCTTGAGCGTCTTACTCATCTTGGCGTTGATCTGCACGACCTCTTCGCCTGTCGATTTCAGGACGTGTTTCTCATCGCGCTGTTCGACTTCATCGATCGGTGTGAGCCTGCCGGTGGAATCCTGATATGCGAAGCTTGTGATCATGCCCTGATGGAACAGCTTGTGAAATGGTTCGGGTGTCGAGACAACGCCCAGATCAAACAGGATTTTGTGCCAGAAACGCGCGTACAGCAGATGCAGCACCGCGTGTTCCGCTCCGCCGATGTAGAGATCGACGCCGGGTGCAATGCCCGGGCTTTCCTGAGCTTGGGATTGTTGATTGTTCGATTCCACGGACTGGAGTCCGAGTGCATTGGATGTTCCCATCCAATACTGTTCAGCTGCCTTTGAAGTCAATCGATCTGCGCAATTCGGGTCACAGAAGCGCAGGTAATACCAGCACGAACCCGCCCAGTTTGGCATCGTGTTGGCTTCGCGCCGCACCCGCGTTTCCGGAGGCAACAGTTCAGCACAAACACCCGCTTCGCCCGCTGTCGTGTGCAGCCAGTCCGTTGCCTTTGCCAGCATCGGCTGGGGTTTGTCAGACTCCGGCGGTTGATAGTCCTGCAGATCAGGCAACTCGACCGGCAGTGCAGCTTCATCAACCGGATAGTGATTTCCGTGTTCGTCATATACGATCGGGAACGGCTCACCCCAATACCGCTGGCGGCTGAACAACCAGTCGCGCAGCTTGTAGTTGATCTTGCCCATGCCCTTCTGTTTGTGCGTCAGCCACTCGATGATTGTTGTCTTGGCCTGAATGACATCCATGCCGTTGAGTGACACTTCATCATTTGCGCTGTTGATTGCGGGGCCGTCACCAACGAACGCTTCTCCGTCGAAGTCGTTTGGAGGCTGCACTGTTCGAACAATCGGCAGATCAAATTTGGTCGCAAAGTCCCAGTCGCGCTGATCCTGCCCGGGTACAGCCATGATCGCGCCTGTTCCGTATCCCATCAGTACGTAGTCGCTTGTCCACACGGGAATGGCCTCGCCGGTGGCGGGGTTGTGCGCGGCGTAGCCGGTGAAGACGCCGGTCTTTTGCTTTGCTTCCTGGCGTTCGACATCGCTTCGACCGGTTGCGGCTGCGACATACGCGCGCAGCTTGCTGACGTCAGTCTGCTGATTTGGTGCGTCGATTGCCTGTTCGACCATCGGGTGTTCCGGCGCAACGACCATGTACGTCGCGCCGAAGATCGTGTCCGGGCGAGTAGTAAAGACGCGCAGCCCCATTCCCAGAGTCTGTTTGGTTGCATCCAGCAGCGGGAATTCGATTTCCGCGCCTTCGCTGCGGCCGATCCACTGCTCCTGCATGACGCGCGTTGAATGCGGCCACTGACAGAGATCCAGATCCGCCAGCAGACGGTCAGCATACGACGTGATGCGGAACATCCACTGCGTCAGCGGCATGCGCACCACAGGATGGCCGCCACGTTCGCTCCTGCCGTCGATGACTTCTTCATTGGCCAGGGCTGTGCCGAGCTTCGGACACCAATTGACCGTTTGCCGAGCTGTGTACGCAAGGCGATAGGAGTCGATCACCATTCGCTGCACATCAGGATCGAGTTCATTCCACGCAGCGAGTCGCGTTCCTTCAGGCAGATCCCCTGCGCCGGAATATTCTGCTGCCTGCGGGTTGAGCATCGGCGGGCGCGCAGCGGAATTGAATTCTGCGATCAGTTCGTCAATCGGGCGCGCACGATCCTGTTCGGTGTCGTACCACGCGTTGTACGCCTGCAACCAAATCCACTGCGTCCAGTGGTGATACTCCGGGTCGATCGTGGCAAACTCGCGCGACCAGTCGTAACTGAAGCCGAAGCGCTTCAGTTGTCTGCGAAACGTTTCGATTGCCTGGCGGGTTGTTTTTGCGGGGTGTACGCCTGTGGCTATGGCGTATTGCTCTGCGGGTAGCCCGAACGCATCCCAGCCCATGGGGTGCAGCACGTTGAACCCGCGGTGGCGTTTGTACCTGCTGATGATGTCGGTTGCGGTGTAGCCTTCCGGGTGGCCGACGTGCAGCCCGGCTCCTGATGGATAGGGGAACATATCCAGACAGTAGAACTTGGGCTGGCGGGGATTGAAGTCCGCATCGCCGGGGTTTGTCGCTCGGAATGTTGCGTGGGCATCCCAGTACTGCTGCCAGCGCAGTTCGATTGCGTCCGCCAGTGCAGCGTCATACCGGAACGGGTGTTCGTTGGCGGCGTCGGCGGGGCGGGCAGTCTCTGCGTTGGTTGCGTTGCTCATATCTGAAAACCATCGGTTGAATTGTGTGCGTGCGCGGAATGTAAAACAGGGTCCCGCCTGAGCGAGACCCTGCCGATGTTCGGAGGTGGGGTGTGTGACGCTCGCGCGGACCTACAGCAGGACCTCTGCACCAAGCTGAGGCGAGTCTGATGCGGATTTCGAATTGGAATTGGTCACGGATGACATCACGACAGCAGAGTGTAACGACGCATCGGGCTCAGGCAACAAGCAATGTACATACGAACACTGGCACAAGCAGTCAGTTTGTCTGTTTCCTGGACACCTCAGCGAGGAATTTCTTAGCTTCGCCGACGAGATAGAAACTGCCGGTCACGCAGATGAGGTCATCCCGGCCGACCGCTCGGGATGCAAGTCGGATTGCCTCGGGCAGATCCTTGGCGACCTGAGACATCTTGCCGCTGATGTCATTGAATTGTCGCTGCAGCTCGCCGGGGTCAGCTGCACGGGGATTTCCCTTAGCCCGGGTGAAGATGACTTTGTCTCCGCCGAGCGAGACCTTTTCGAGCAGGCGCCGAATATCTTTGTCTTCGCAGCAGCCGAAGATGCAGACCATGGAGTCATAGGGAACATGTGCGCCGACACATCGCATCAGCGTGCCCAGTGCTGCAGCATTGTGCGCGCCATCGACAAGAATGCGCGGCTGCGTCCAGATGAGCTCCATGCGCCCCGGTGTTTTGGTTTCAGCCAGGCCGTTGTTCAGCGCGACTTCTTCGAACTCGAAGCCGGCGCCTTTGAGCACATCGATTGCCGCCAGAGCAAGCGCGCAGTTAATAGCTTGGTGTTCGCCCGGCAGCGGCACCGGCAGGTGCATGAACTGACTGTTTTCGGTAATGAGGCAGATGCGCGTGTGCGGGCCCAATTCCGGAGAGACGCAGAACCTGCTGCTGAACTCGATGTCCTTGTCGATCACGCGGATGGGCGCGCCGATTTCTTCAGCGACTTCGCGGATGACAGCTTCGACTTCCGGCTCCTGTCCGCCGGTGATTGCGGGCACACCCCGCTTCAGAATCCCTGCTTTTTCGCGTGCAATATCCGTGATTGCCCGCCCGAGCAGTTGGGTGTGGTCGATGTCCACTCGGGTGATGACGCTGACTTCGGGAGTGATGACATTTGTGGAATCCAGCCGTCCGCCCAGGCCGGTTTCTATCACAGCGACGTCGACTGCTTGATCCGCAAAATGCTGAAACGCAATTGCGGTCATCAGCTCGAAGAATGTCGGTTCGAGTTTCGCCTGGAGTGCTGCGTTTGCGATGTCGTGCGTGAGCGTGGTGAAATCATTCTTGGAAATCATTTGCCCGTTGATGGCAATGCGCTCGCGCACATCGATCAGATGCGGGCTCGTATATTCACCAACGGCGTAGTCGCAGCCGCGCAGCATCGAGGCAATCATGGAAACGGTCGAACCTTTGCCAACCGTTCCCGCAACGTGGATCATCCGAACCTGTTCATGTGGATTGCCCAGCGCTTCAAGAAGATCGCGCATGCGTTCGAGCTTGAAGACGTTCTTGTCGACGCGCACAAGTCGCATGCGCTCGACGTTTGTCTGTTCATAGAGATACCGAACCGCGTTTGGAAACGTGGCGATCTCGGGCGCCGGCTTTCGTGCGGTGCGGCGCGAGTTGCGCTTGGTCGTTGTTTTTGCCATGGGATGAATGAATCAATGACTATAGCATTGTGCGAGCCCGGTTTCAAATGATCGCTTGTATCTTGTTTCGTTGCAGGTGGTTATGTGAATTCGCCGGCAAGCTGCGGATTGCCCTGCCGCCTGTAGAATCGTCGGGCTCAACCGCAGGAGACACGCAATGGACCTATCTGACGGACCACTGACCGAGACCCATAAGGAAGCGCTACGCCACGAGAGTTGGCGGGTGTTTCGGATCATGAGTGAATTTGTCGAGTCACTGGAGACCATGGTGCGCGTCGGGCCTGCGGTCAGTGTCTTCGGTTCTGCCAGGACCGAACCGGACGATCGGTATTACCAACTTGCTGTCGAGTGCGGGCGATTGTTGGTGCAAAAAGACCTCGCGGTGATCACTGGCGGCGGGCCGGGCATCATGGAAGCCGCCAACAAAGGCGCGAGTGAAGCCGGCGGGACATCAGTGGGTTTGAACATCGCGCTGCCGATGGAACAGATGCCGAACGCGTATCAAAACGTCGAAGTTGATTTCCGATACTTCTTCATCCGCAAGGTGATGTTCGTCAAGTATGCTTGCGGGTTCATCATCTTCCCCGGCGGGTTTGGCACGCTCGATGAATTGTTCGAGTCGCTGACGCTGATGCAAACATTGAAAATCGTGCCGTTCCCCGTTGTGTTGATCGGCAGCGACTATTGGTCAGGTCTCGTCGAATGGATCCACAAGTCACTTCATGATGAATTCCAGACGATAAGCAACAAGGATTTTGATCTTTTTCACGTCACCGACGATCTGGAGGAGGCTGTGCAGATTGTTTACGACACGCACATCGGGTTGCGCACAGCCGGGCCGCAGTTGCCGCGGTTTGCAGGTGATGAAGAATGCATGGAAGGCGAAGGCACCCGACTGGGTATCGAACCGCGCAAAGGTGGAAGACTGCGAAAACCGTACATCACGCCCGATGAACCAGCAATCTAAGCATCCCAGGACAGTTGGGCTGTGCGTGCTTGCGCTGCTCTTGATGACCGTTGTATCGGGCTGCGCGACAGCGCAGCAGCAGCTGTCAGCGACCGAGCAGCAGCAATTGCGAGATCATGTTCGAGGCGGTGATGTTGCCGGGGCGCAGCATCTTCTGGCTGCAGCGGGCAATGTTGAACAACCGGACACTGTGGGCATGACGTTGCTCATGCACGCCGCGTCAACTGGTGATGTGGACATGTTGCGGTTGCTGCTCGAATACAGTGCGGATGTGCATGCCCGATCTGACAACGACTGGACTGCACTGCACGGCGCTGCGCGCAGCGACTGCGCTGCATGTGCTGCAATGTTGCTCGCAGCCGGTGCGGATGTCCAGAGCAGGTGGTTCAACGATGTGACGCCGCTCATGCTTGCTGCGGCGCAGGGAAGACAAGACATTGCTGCGATTCTGCTGGATGCAGGGGCTGACATCGATGCGCAAGACGACGGCGGCATGACGGCATTGCACCAGGCAGTGCTTCGCCATGACGAAGCGCTTGCTCGGCTGCTGCTGCAGCGAGGGGCTGATCCCGAGATTGCTAACACGCCGGGGTTGACGGCACTGATGCTCGCAGCTGCGCCGGGGCGGATTGCGCTGATCGAGTTCCTGCTTGAAGCCGGCGCAGATCTGGAAGCTGTGGACCCCAATGGGTACACAGCGCTGCTGTGGGCTGCGCAATTCGGGTCTAACGATGTGATGGAATATCTGTGCACACGCGGGGCGGCGGCACATCATCAGGCGGAAGACGGCGTGACAGCGCTGATGCTTGCAGTGGCCAACGACAACCTGGTGAAAACCACCATTCTGCTTGAGAGCGGGGCTGATCCGAACCTCCGCACGACTGATGGCAGTACCGTGGTGCATGTCGCAGCTGCGTTCGCGCAGCCGCAGTTAGTGCAGGTGTTGCTTGATCATGGCGCGGATGCGCAGTTGCTAGATGACGATGGCAACGCAGCGGTGGATTATGCGCTGCAGCGATCGGATGATGCCGGCCGAGCGATTGTGCTGCTGTTACAAAACGATGCCAACGCCAACTGACATATTATTGCCATCTTCGCCGGCCGGTACACTGTTGCCATGGCCGATGAACGCCAACAGTCTGAAGATCAACCGGATGTAACCGGCGTACCGCTTGAATCGCAGGATTCCGGGCTGGTGACTGATCCAAGTGATCAGTCTCCGCAGGATGCGGCGGTTGCTGAAGCCATTGCGCACACGATCGATGTTGAAGTACTTGCGGATCTGGTCGAGCAGCAGGAAGCTGCGGACGCTGCGGACACGCTTGAAGCGCTGGAAGATGACCATCGCCGCGAGTTGATCGAGGAAATGGAAGATGACGCAGCGGCGCTGACGTTGTCGGAGATGAATCGCCCGCTGGCGATCAGCGTTGTGCAGGACCTCATCACCGAAGGCAAGGACGAGTACGCGTCGCACCTGCTGGAAGTCATGGCACCTGACGATGCAGCGGACCTGTTGCAGGGGCTTGATCACCATGATCGCGATCATCTGCTTGCGTCGATTCCCGCCCGTGAAGCAGCGCAGCTTCGACGGCTCGCACGGTATGACGTCGATTCTGCCGGCGGGTTGATGACGATTGAATTTACCGCATTGCGCGATCATTTATCCGTTGCGCAAGCGATTGAAGAACTTCGCGGCGCTGCATTGCCGCGTGATATGCAGCATCTGATGGTGGTTGATGATCAGGATCATCTTGTCGGCGTGGTCGGTCTGCGCGAACTGCTGCTCAATCATCCGAATGCACTACTTGCGGACATCATGGAAAAATCCGTCAAGGCGGTGCGCGTGGAGACGGATCGGGAAGAAGTCGCTGCGATATTTGATCGTTACGACTATTACATGCTCGCGGTTGTTGATGCGCAGGATCGGCTGCTGGGCATTGTGACTGTTGACGACATCATTGACACTATTCGCGCAGAACAAACCGAAGACGTGCAGAAGACAGTCGGCGCGGGTGCTGGTGAAGCAGTGTATTCGGATCTGCGGACAAAGCTGCGCGGCCGATTCCCGTGGTTGGGTCTCAGTTTGCTGTTTACGTGTTTTGCGGGTGCTGCGGTACTTGTTGGTGAAGATCTGATCAAAGCACATCCGGTGCTCGCGTTTTTGTTGCCGGTGATTGCGGCGCTGGTGGGTAATGCCGGCCATCAGGCTTTGGCGGTCACGTTGCGCGGCATTGTGCTTAATGAAGTGCGCCCGGAACGCATTATGCCGTTGATCGCCCGCGAGGGGGCGGTCGGGCTGTTGAGCGGGGTGGCGCTGGGCATCGGGATCATGGCAATTGTCACCGCGCTTTCGAATTTCATTGAGAGCGCTACATGGCGCATCGGATTGGTTGCAGGTATTGCCGCGATGGTTGCCATGGGGGTGGGAACGCTGGCCGGCAGCGGGATTCCGCTGCTGATGCGCCGCCTCGGGTTTGATCCGGCTCAATCCTCAGCAATCTTCCTGATCATGGTGACCGACGCGGTGTCGTTTACGACGCTGCTGGCGTTAACAACGCTGTTCATCGGCTGAGCGGCCGATTGCACGTATGATGTGCGTCTATGTCGCGCGGAAACGTCAAATCATCTGATTCGCCGGAGTCCCGTGGTCGAGCGCCGCGCGTCTCCGTAGATGTTGATCGAGTGCTGATCAGCCGCGAGCAGATTGCGGAGCGTATTCGCGAGCTTGGCGCGGAGATTGCCCGTGATCTCGATCAACTCGGCCCCGGTGCGGAGATTGTGCTGGTGCCGATTCTCACCGGCAGCATCATCTTCGTAGCTGACTTGATTCGTGAATTGCCACAGAAAATGCGATTGGATGTTGTGACAGTCAGCAGCTATCCGGGCAAGGCAACGTCCAGCCAGGGGGTGACGCTCAGCGGAATGTTGCCCGAACATGTAGCTGGCAAACACGTGCTGATCGTTGATGACATTCTCGATTCGGGCAAGACGATCCGTATGATTCGTGAAGAATTGATGAAGCGCAAGCCGCTGTCGGTTCGAGCATGTGTGTTGTTGCGCAAACAGATTGACTCTGCGATGCAGACATCATGCGAGTACGTTGGTTTCGATATTCCGGATGAGTTTGTTGTCGGGTATGGATTGGATTACGACCATTACTACCGCAACCTGCCGGAGGTCGGCTGCCTTCGACGCGAGGCGTTGTGAACGCTGTAGAAACTGGCGAACAACAGCCACCGACCGCGAGATGCCGATACCAAGAGCACGAAGTGTCATCAAAGCGCATGAGACATTCCGGAGATGTATCGCTGAACACCGGCGAGATGGAACTGGGGGCAACTCGCGCTCAGGCCATGCTGCCGGCTGATCTCATTGGCGATGATGAGATCATCGTGCTGCTGATTCGGCCGAGCCTGCTGTACATTCCGCTCGCCTCGGCTGGGTCGTTGATGTTGATCGCGCTCCTGACATTTGCGTTGGCATATGTTGCACGGTTTTCGTGGATTGGGTGGAACGACACGCAGGCATTTACCCTGGGAATCGGACTTGCCGCGATCCGTCTCGGCTGGCAATTGCTTGAATGGTGGTCGCGGCTGTATGTGCTGACAGATCGCAGGGTCATTCGGCGGATGGGCGTGCTGCGCGTGATGGTCTTTGAAGCACAGCTCAAGAATATTCAACACACGAGCATCTTTGCAACGATGCGCGAACGTTTCTTCGGCCTGGGAACGATCGGCTTTGCCACAAGTGGCAGTGATGTGTTCGATGCATTCTGGGTTATGATCCGCCGACCGTACTCGGTGCATCGCATCGTCAATGACGCGATTCGAAAGTACGGCCGCAATCGATAATCACATGCAGGGATTACTGAATCGGCGACTGCGCATCGATCAGGAATTCATCCATCGACAGGCTGGCGGTGACATCGATTTGTGATGGTCGATTGCGAAGTTGGACAATGACATTGCCGGCTTCAATCTTTGCGGTTGCGATCTGCTGTCGCGTTGAACCGAGCAGCAGGTGCGTGGTGTTCGGTTGATCCTGAAAAACGCTTACGGAGCGGCCTGTCTGCATGCCGGTGACGCAGCCCGCGGTTGTTGCGAAACACGCAAACGCAATAACTGCAGCGGCAAGACTTGCGGTGGTGGCGAGCGCCTTGAGCCATGTGGGAATCGCTAGTCTGAACATGAGCACGACCCACAGTGCTGTTGCGATGACTGCAATCGTGTCAAAGCCGGATGCGGCCCGCCACTGCTGCAGCCAGTTCGGCGCGAGATCGATCTGCAATGGCAACGGTTCGATCATGGCGCGCCGGGCGGGTGATGCGGACCACCACACGACGAGCAGCGCGGAGATGCATGCTGCGATTGCGCCGATGTGCGAGAACACGACGCCGAGCTGTGGTTGACGCGGGCCGCCGGGCACGAGCGGCTTGGCTGCTGCGAGCCCGGCTGCGGGCAGAATCATTGCGACAAACGCCAGTATCAACCACAGCGAGTACGTCATGCCTGCCTGGATGACTGTGACCGGAGCTGTGACGAGCATTCGCGCGCCGTTTGCCAGCGCGCTGAATGGTTCGAGTGATAACTCAGGTACGCGCAGTGCGCTGGCATATCCAAGGTGATGCCCAAGCGCGCCGAGCAGCCAGACGCCTGCGAGTATTGCGAAGCTTACGATCACCCCAAGCGCAAGGCGCACCGGCAGCCGATCTCCCTGTGCGGATGTGCCGACCGAACGAATCGGCTGGCGAACAACAACGACCCGGGTTCGAGTCTGACCGACCGGTCGGGGCGTGGGATATCGAACCAGCTTGCTCATCTGTTCGAGTTCACTCGTCAGTGCTGTGGCTCCATCTGCGGGCGCGGGCCGGCGGGGCGTGCCAATCATCATCGGCGAATCCGAACTGCCGGGCCATCTGCAATGCGATTTATTATTGGGACGTTGGCGAACCGGCGTCTGTATCAGGAAATCCGGGAATGCGGAGCAACGCGCTTCCCGCCGCGGCGCTTGGAGGCAGCGGCCTCGTGTGCGAATCCTGTCCTCTGATTACGCCGGGCTCGGCACGGTTTCGAGTACTTGCTGCATGATTCGCCGGGTTGTCACCGAATCTCCCGCATGCATATAGGTCTTGCTGATAATGCGATGGGCGCACACGGGAAGAACGTTCGACACGATGTCTTCGGGAATGCAGTACTCCCGGCTGTTCATGACAGCGGTGGCGCGAGCAGCCTGGGCAATCGCAAGCGAACCGCGTGGACTGATGCCGACTTGCAGATCTTCGTTGTCGCGCGTCGCTGCAGAGAGATTGATGATGTAGTCCACGAGCGCTTGATCGAGATTGACTGCGTCGACTTCCTCTTGGAGTCCGAGCACATCGCTTGCCGACATGACAGGCGAAAGCTGGGTCAGCGTCGTCCGAGCCGGCTGTTGGCGAATGATTCGCGATTCGTCATCTGGAGCGGGATAGCCCAAACTCAGCCGCATCAGGAATCGGTCGAGTTGATTCTCCGGCAGGAAGTATGTGCCTTCAAATTCATATGGGTTCTGCGTGGCGATAACCATGAACGGTTCTGGAAGCTGGTGCGGCTCACCATCGACTGTCACGTTCGATTCACTCATTGCTTCCAGCAGCGCGGACTGTGTGCGCGGCGTTGTGCGGTTGATTTCATCTGCCAGGATGATGTTGTTGAAGATCGGTCCGGGCTTGAAATCGAAGTCGCTGCGTTCGCGGTTGTAGACAGAGATGCCGATGATGTCGGTCGGCATAAGGTCTGGCGTACCTTGTATGCGCGCGAAGCTGCAGGCAAGGGATGTGGCCATGGCGCGTGCGAGGACGGTCTTGCCGACGCCGGGCACATCTTCGATGAGCACGTGTCCGCGCGCGAGCATGCAGACGATGAGCCGATCGACAGCGGCAGAATTGCCCATGTACACATTGGTGATGTTGGAGCGAAGTCGCTCGATCGCGTCGTGAGCCATGTAGCGAATCCGTCAGAGATGATCGACTGCAATCGTGCGGCCGAAGGGGTCGGCGAGTATAACAAGGCTGGAAGACCGATTACTCCCAAGGTCAATCGGCGGACGAATACCGCGTGGGGCGGCAGGCAGGTGGTCAGTGGACCAGAGACACGCTCGGGGAATCTACGGACACGGTATCGTCGCCACATCGTTGAAGTGTCGACAGTGTGGATACGAGCTGCGCGGCTTGAATGCTTCGGGTTTATGCCCGGAATGCGGCCTCAGCATATGGGCCAGTGTGCAGCATGCCACCGATCCGGAAGGCACTCGGCTGCCGCAACTGCGCAACCCCAAAGCTGTCGGGGGGGCAATGCTCTGGCTGGTTGCTGCGAGTTTGTGTGCGAGCATTTTGTGGGTGGCTCGGCCGACGGCATCGTGGCTTGATCGGGTGTTTCACAATCAGATTGGCTCTTTGTCCGGGTGGGTTCCGCCGCAACCTCGGCTGCTGGCATCGCTGCTTGTGCTTTCGGCGCTGGGTGCGGTGTGGCGGCTCTCGCCGCCACGGAATGTGAATGAATCCGGCATTGTGCGCCGCGATCTTCGGTTGTTGTTTGTCGGGCTTGTGTTCAGCGGACTTGCGATGCTCGAACTGACGTTTGCCAGCACGCTGCAGCTTCGCCTGCCGCAGTCGTGGTCCGATGGTTTTGAACTGGCGATCGGTCTCTCGCTGATCTTCTTTCTCATCATCGCGCTTGTTGGGTTACAGGGCGTACTTCGACTGATCGGGCAGCGCAGTCGGCAATACCGGACAGCACGCGATGGCCGACAAAACGTACACGGCCTTATCGCTGTGCTCGGGTTCGTGGGGCTGGGGCTGGTGCTCGAACAGATTCCACGCGGGGTCTGGCCGTCCGAGGGATTCTGGTCGAGCCTCAGCATGGTGATGGTCGCAATCAGTTATCTCATGCTGGTGGTCGGGCTGGGGTATCTGCTGATGAACATGTTGTGGATTCGAAGTGCTCTGCGCAAGCAGCCGCCTACGCTTGATGAGTTGCTCTTGCCGCCGAAGCCTTCGATTCCTACGGATACGCGCATGCCGAATCTGGACACGAAAGCGGATCGGCTGGAGATAGCAGCGCGGAGGGTTCACGATGACGCGGCCAATTCGAATGTGTCATCGACCCAAACCAGGCAAACCGGCACGACTGACCAAATGTAGTTCGACACTGCCACGATGGCAGGATAGGACCGGTCTGGTGTCGCTGACTGTCAGATGTGCTGCTTGGATGTGCGAGTTAGAAATCGACGTAAGTGTCTATTTTTCAATTAATTACGACGATCGCATGGCTGGTGGGTTTTCTGGCGCGGGTTTTGGTCATTCTTCTGGCATGGACCGAAAGGCTATGGCTGCACCGCAATGTTGCCCGCCCGGCTGGTTGTGAATGAATCAATCCCCGACACCTCAAGAATTCTGAAGATTCGGAGACAGCACTTATGGGCGCCAAGGAACTTGCCTTTGACACAGATGCACGAAAGGCCCTACTGGCCGGCGTGGAGAAACTTGCCGCTGCGGTGAAGTCCACACTCGGCCCACGTGGCCGCAACGCCGTACTCGACAAGAGTTGGGGCGGGCCGACCGTCACCAAGGACGGCGTGACCGTTGCAGAGGAAATCGAACTCCGCGACAAAGTCGAAAACATGGGCGCGCAGCTCGTCAAGGAAGCAGCCAGCAAGACCAGCGACGATGCTGGCGATGGTACGACAACTGCTACTGTCCTTGCAGAAGCGCTTTTCAAAGCAGGCTTGCGTCACATCGCAGCCGGCGCCGATGCCAATGCACTCGTCCGAGGCATGCGCAAAGCTGTCGAAGGCGCTGTCGAACACATCAGCTCGATGTCCAAGCCGGTGGCTGGTAAGAAGGACACCATTGCTGCGGTTGCAACCATCAGCGCGAACAACGATGAAGCCATTGGAAAGATAATGGCTGACGCGTTCGAGAAGGTTGGCAAGGACGGCGTGATCACCGTCGAAGAAGGCACGAGCCTGGAAACCTTCGTCGATGTCGTTGAGGGCATGCAGTTTGACCGTGGCTATCTCAGCCCGAACTTCGTCACAAAACCTGATGAAATGACTGTCAGCCTGGACAAACCGCTTGTGCTGATTCACGAAGACAAGATCGACAGCGTGCAGAAACTTGTGCCGCTGCTCGAAAAGGTCATGGGCGCGAAGAAGCCGCTGCTCATCATCGCAGAAGACATCACCGGCGAGGCGCTGTCCACTTTGGTCATCAACAAACTCCGCGGCGTGCTGCAGGTCGCAGCAGTCAAAGCTCCGGGGTACGGCGATCGACGCAAGGATATGCTGCAGGACATCGCAGTGCTGACCGGCGCGGAGCCGATCATGAAGGATGTCGGCATCGAACTCGATCAGGTGTCGATGAAACAGCTCGGTCAGGCCAAGAAGGTCGAAATTACTTCCGACAACACCACGATTATCGAAGGTGCAGGTTCGACCGCAGCAATCAAGAGCCGCATCGACCAGATTCGCAACGAAATCGCCACTACCGATTCTGATTACGATCGCGAAAAGCTGCAGGAACGGTTGGCAAAGCTGGCTGGCGGCGTCGCACAGATCAACGTCGGCGCAGGCAGCGAAGCGGAACTCAAAGAAAAGAAAGCACGCGTCGAAGACGCATTGCACGCCACCCGCGCTGCGGTGGAAGAGGGCATCGTCCCCGGCGGCGGCGTCAGTTTCATTCGCGCCATCAGCGCACTCGAGAAAGTGCGCAAGAGTGTTCGCGGTGATGAGAAGTTCGGCGTGGATATTGTTGAGAAAGCTCTGTCCGTGCCGCTGCGAACCATCGCAGACAACGCGGGCGAAAAGGGCACTGTTGTCGTTGCCAAGGTTGCGGAGAAGACCGGCACGTTCGGTTTCAACGCGCTCACGCTTGAATACGGCGACCTGCTCAAGGACGGCGTCATCACTCCGGCCAAGGTTGACCGCACGGCGTTGCAGAACGCAGTCAGCGTCGCTGGTCTGCTGCTGACGACGGATTGCATCATTACCGACATGCCGTCTGATGAAGATGAACATGCACACGGCGCGCCGGGCATGGACGGTGGAATGGGTGGCATGGGCGGCGGCATGCCGGGCATGGGTGGAATGGGCGGCATGCCGGGCATGGGATTTTGAACCCAACGTTATGAAACACATTGCGCGAGAAGTACATGCGCATTGATACGAAGAACTTTCGAGCCAACAGCGCTCACGAATTACGGAGTACGAAATAATGTCCGTCAAACCGCTTGAAGATCGTGTTCTGATCAAGCCCCTTGAAGCTGAAACCAAGACCGCCAGCGGCATTTTCCTTCCGGAAAACGCCAAGGAAAAGCCCATGCAGGGCAAAGTCGTGGCGACCGGCCCCGGCAAGCTGCTCGACAACGGCGAGCGCGTCAAGCCGTCGGTCAAGAAGGGCGACACCGTTGTGTTCGGCAAGTACGCCGGCACCGAAGTTGAAATTAAGGGCACGAGCCACATGATCATGCGCGAGAGCGAACTGCTCGGCTTGATTGAAAAGTAAAAAGCGCATTGATTTGTGTCTTCTCGCTGCGAGCGTGAGCCGTGGCGTCTGCTTTGTTACACCGCACAGAGTGAACACTCGAGAGCTATACACCTATGTCCAGCAAACAGATGAAATTTGATGTCGATGCCCAGGCTGAATTTAAGGCCGGCGTCGAGAAGATCGCCAAGGTTGTCGCAGTGACAATGGGACCCACCGGCCGACACGTCGCGCTGCAGAAATCCTTCGGCGGGCCGAACGTCACCAAAGACGGCGTGACCGTTTCCAAGGAAGTCGAACTTCCCGACCCGTTTGAAAACATGGGCGCGAAGATGGTCAATCAGGTCGCAAAGAAAACTGCTGATCTGGCTGGCGACGGCACGACAAGCGCGACTGTTCTGGCCCACGCAATTTACCGCGACGGTTTGCGCTACGTGACATCGGGTGTGAATGCTGTGGCATTACAGCGCGGCATCAACGATGCAGCAGCTGCAGCTGGTGAAGCGATCGACACACTCGCAAAGAAGTGCAGCGGCAAGGACGACTACAAGAAGGTCGCCACCGTCTCCGCAAATCACGATGCGGAAATCGGCGAGCTCATTGCCAAAGCAATCGATCGCGTCGGTGCAGATGGCGTCGTTGAAGTCGAAGAAGGCAAAACCGCAGAAACCACGCTCGAATTCGTCGAAGGCATGTCCTTCGACAAGGGTTTCCTCAGCCCGTACTTCATGACCGATCCCACCAAGGCGGAGTGCATTCTCGAAGATCCGCTGATCCTGATTCACGAGAAGAAGATTTCGAATCTTGCGGATCTGCTGCCGCTGCTGAATAAGATTGCGACCGGCTCCAAGCCGCTGCTGATCATTGCGGAAGATGTCGAGAGCGAAGCACTGGCAGCGCTGGTCGTCAATCGTCTGCGCGGCGTGCTCAAAGTGTGTGCGGTCAAAGCTCCGGGCTTTGGCGATCGTCGCAAGGCAATGCTTGGCGACATCGCCACGCTGACCTCCGGCACGTTCTTCAGCGAAGATCTCGGTCGAAATCTTGAAGACATCGATCTGAAGGAACTGGGAACAGCCAAGAAGGTCATCGTCAATAAGGACAACTCGACCGTTATCCAGGGCGCAGGCAAGAAGAAAGACATCGAAACGCGTTGCAATCAGATTCGCACGCAGATCGAGCGCACCACCAGCGACTACGACAAGGAGAAGCTGCAGGAGCGCCTTGCGAAGTTGACAGGCGGCGTTGCGATCATCAATGTCGGCGCTGCGACTGAAACCGCAATGAAAGAGCGTAAAGATCTTGTCGATGATGCACTCAACGCAACCCGCGCAGCTGCCAAGGAAGGATATGTACCCGGCGGCGGTGTGGCGTGTGTTCGCGCGATTGATGCAGTCGTGCAGAAGCGCAGCCGCGGCAAGGGTGATGAAAAGCATGGTTACGACATTGTCGCCAAGGCTTTGGAAGCACCTGCATGGCAAATTGCAACCAACGCCGGTCACGATGGCGATCTTATTGTTGAGAAAATCCGCGAGGGCAAAGCCGGCTTCGGATTCAATGCCGGCATCGGCGAATACGAAGACCTCGTCAAGAGCGGCATCATTGATCCAGCGCTGGTTGTGCGGACGGCATTGCAGAACGCAGCATCAGTGGCCGGTCTCATGCTCACAACGGATGTCGTTCTGACCGATCTCAATGATGATGATAAGCCAGTGGAAGGCGCGATCAGCTGATCGGTCGTATAGGAACGTTCATTACGGGCCGGGTGATGAGCGCAGCGCTGAACACGCGGCGCGTTCATCATGCGGCCCGTTTGTAGTATTCAGCGCCTGTTCGGAACGTATCGGAACCTATGCCAACCACGCGCGACTATTATGAAATTCTCGGCATCGAACGGACTGCGTCCGGCGATGACGTCAAGCGCGCGTATCGTCGGCTGGCGATGAAGCATCACCCGGATCGAAATTCCGGCGACAAGGACGCTGAGGCGAAATTCAAAGAGGCAGCTGAAGCATACGAAGTGCTTGCTGATTCGCAGCGCCGCGCCCGGTATGACAAGTACGGGCATGCAGGCCTGCGCGGAACGCCCGGCCACGACTTCAATTCGATGAATGCGGAGGACATCTTCTCGATGTTCGAGGACATTTTCGGTGGGGCGTTTGGCGGCGGCGGGCGGCGCAACAGGCAACAGCGCGGAATTCCGCGCGGCTACGACCTGGAAACAGAAGTTGAACTGGCGCTGGAAGAAGTATTAACCGGCGCTGATCGTGAAGTTGAATTCAAACGGCTGGACGTATGCAACACCTGCACCGGTAGCGGCGCGAAACCCGGCAGCGAGCCGATGACCTGCAGCACCTGCGGCGGGAACGGCCAGGTTATGCAGCAAGGCCTTGGCGGCATGTTTCGCATGGTGACAACATGCCCGGCCTGTCACGGGCGCGGCAGTGTAGTCACTGATAAATGTCCGGATTGCCGAGGCAGAGGCCGCGTCTCCCTGAAGCGAAACATTGTGGTGAAAATTCCAGCGGGCATTCACGACGGCCAAGCGGTGCGGGTGGCTGGTGAGGGTGAACCGCCGCCGCCGGACCGCTCGCCGGGCGGTGATGGTGTGCGAGGCGATCTGCATGTTGTCGTGCGCGTGCGCGATCATGAAACATTCGAACGCGATGCCGACAATCTGCTTGTGGCGATTCCGGTCGCATTCACGCAGGCAGCGCTTGGTGCTGATGTCGCAATACCGACGTTGAACGGCTCAACTCTTGTTGCTGTGGAGCCGGGCACGCAACATGGCGAGCTCTTCCGCGTGCAGGGGCAGGGGTTGCCGAACCTGCGCACCGGCAAACGCGGGGATATCCTGGCGATCTGCCAGCTCGTTGTACCGAGCAAGTTGAATGACAAACAACGCACATTACTTAGTGAATATGCATCTACCGAAAAGCTGGAAGTCGGCACGACCAAAGCATCTTCGCTGTGGGACAAACTCAAGGGCGCAGTCACAGGTTCGTAAACACGGCGCTATGATTGTTATGAGGTTCGTCGATGTCTTCAAGACGTGACAAACAAAAGAAACCCCAAATGCCTGGCGGCGATCCACATGCGCCGACTGCAACTGCGCCGGATGAGCATCAGGCGCAGAACCTTCCAGGCGATCTTGCGGAGCAGATCGAACAGCTTCAGGCTGAGCGCGATGAAGCTGTGTCAGCAAAGATGCGCGCGCTCGCTGATTTCAAAAACTACCAGCGGCGCAGCGTTGAGAACGAAGCCCGAGCGGTGGAATCGGGAAAGTCGCGCGTGGTTCGCGCGCTGCTTCCTGTTCTGGATCAGTTCGAGTTGGCGCTGCAGCAGGATGCAGGGCAGATGTCAGTCGAGCAGATGATCGCAGGCGTGAATATAGTTCGTGATGAGATGGCACGTGCGCTGCAGGCGTGCGGACTTTCCACCATCAATCCGCAGCCGGGCAGTGAGTTTGATCCGCAGCACCACCAGGCAGTCATGCACCAGCCGTCCGAAGAACATCTGCCTGGCAGCGTGCTGAACGTCTTTCAAACCGGCTACATGCTGGACGATTTCGTGTTGCGCCCTGCCAAGGTTGTCATCGTCAGCAGCGACGATCATCACACCGGTGGAGATGACGCCTGATGCCGACGTACGACTATGTGTGCGGCGCGTGTGGTCATCGCTTTGAGCTGTTTCAGCAGATGTCTGATTCGGTGAAACGCAAATGTCCCGAGTGCTCAAAGCTTAAGCTCGAACGTTTGATCGGCACCGGAGCCGGCGTACTGTTCAAGGGCAGCGGTTTTTACGAGACCGACTACCGCAGCGATTCGTACAAGAAGGCAGCAGAGGCGGAGAAGAAGCCGGCGGGCGATGACAAGAAGAAGACGTCGGATTCCAAGACAAATTCTACGGCCAGCAGCGAAACGAAATCAAAGACGCCGACAGAATCGAAGAAGCCGCCGAGCAAGAGCGATTCATGAATGCGCACAAGAAAAGCCCGCGCTCAACGAACGGGGCTTTCAATCTTTGCTTCGAAACGCATGTACTAGCGTAGTGTCTTTACTTCTTCCCACACGCCAACTGACGGATTATCGCGATTTCTGCGGGCTCGCTGCAGAATCCATGTTCGGCCGGAGACTGTATCAACAAGGAAGGTCGCTCCGAAATTTTCGACGCCGACTGTGTTTTGAATCTGCAGCGCGCCGGATGCGCCGGTGATACCTGGAACGGACTTGACCCATTGGCCATGCACATCATCGGTGCGCAGATCGCCATGGAATCGATAAATGGCACCTGTTGATGAATCGAATTTGGCAACCGTGTTGTCCCAATTGATAATGCGTACTTTCGGCATGACGACGCGGTTGCCGTCCTGATCATATGCCTGCACGTAATCGTTGTTTGTCGTGGAGTCCGCAACAACCACTGCGGCTCCAGCCACAATGGTGAAGACAAGCAATGCAAGAATTGTTCGTTGTGACGAGCGTGACATGAGATTCCCTCCGTGTTTTCTGTTGATTCGGCAGGCCGAAGCCTGCGCCCACCACCTACCATGTAAAACATCTTTCCACCTTCAGGATATTCACAGCGGCGCTTGAATACGAGAGTTTTGTTGACAGTGCATCGCTTCCTGTACGTGCTTGCTGTTCACCACTTCCCCCGGTTTGCCTGAATTCGCGACGAGTCGTACTGTGGAAGGCAAATCCCCGCAGCACAAGCTGCTTTAGACCAGAGGTCTTTATGCCCCTTCGATTTACCAAACGCGTGCTTGATCACCTCAAGCACAGCAAATATGAACCGTCCACGATTGATGCGATTGCGCGCGACATGCGCATCGACGATGATGAACTCGAGCAATTCCGCCAGGCTGTGCATTTGCTTGCGAAAGACGAAGTTGTCGCGCTCGGCAAAGACAAACTTGTGCGGCTTCCTTCGTTCAGTGAGGAAGTGACCGGTGTGCTCCGGCTCAAGCCTCGCGGCTTCGGATTCGTGCGCACCGATCATCCATTCCGCGAAGGTGATCTGTTTATCCCGCCGGGCGGGGCGCGCGATGCGATCTCCGGTGATCGCGTGCGCGCCCGAGTCGTACACAGCGGCGGACGCAGGGGCGAACGTGTCTCCGGACGCATCCTTGAAGTACTCGAACGCGGGCGGGATCAGTTTGTCGGTGTGTTGACGCGCAAGGGCAGTGAATGGTTCATGAAACCGGATGGCAACATGTTGCGCGATCCGGTACTTATCCGCGATCCGCATGCAAAGAACGCAAAGCCCGGCGATAAAATCGTCGTCGAACTCGTGCACTATCCAGAAGACGATTATGTCGCTGAGGGCGTCATCACCAAAGTGCTCGGCATCGGCGGCAAACCCGATGTCGAAACGCAGGCGGTAATAGTCGCTCATGGCTTGCGTACGGAGTTCCCTGATAGCGCTATGGATGAAGCCCGCGATGCATCGCGGAATTTTGATCAGGATGTCGAAGCAGCAAAACGTGATCGGGAAGACCTGACGGATACATTCATCTTCACGATTGACCCGCCTGACGCAAAGGATTTTGATGATGCGATTTCCCTTGAATATGACGAGTCGCAGAGCGAGTGGACGCTGGGCGTACACATTGCAGATGTGAGTTCGTTCGTCGCTCAGGGCGGCGCGCTCGATGAAGAAGCTCGGGAGCGCGCAAACAGTACGTACCTGCCTCGGCTGGTGCTGCCCATGCTTCCGGAGACGCTGTCCAACGGTGTGTGTTCGTTGCAGGAGCAGGTCGATCGAATGACCAAGAGCGCGTTCATCACCTTCGACAACGAAGGAAACGTACGTTCGCAGCGCTTTGCATCAACCGTGATTCGATCGCGAAAGCGGCTGACGTATATCGAAGCCCAGGCGCTGATTGATGGCGATTCCGATGAAGCCGAGAAGAATGCTCGCACGAAGCCGGAGTATTCCGAGGAATTGATCGAAACTCTGAGACGGTGCGACAAACTCGCAAAGATCTTGCAGAAGCGGCGAATGAAAGATGGCATGATCGTGCTGGCGCTGCCGGAGGTCGAACTCGTTTTCGACGATGACGGGCATGTCGTTGATGCAGTGCCGGAAGATGATGTGTACACGCACAAGATTATCGAAATGTTCATGGTCGAAGCGAACGAGGCAGTTGCTCGGCTGTTCAGCGGTTTCAATGTTCCGGTGCTGCGACGCATTCACCCTGACCCGGTGCATGGTGATATCGAAGAATTGCAGATGTACGCTCGGTCTGCGAAATGGAAACTGCCCGATGAACCGACGCGCAAGGACCTTCAGGCGCTTCTGGAAGTGACGCGACACACACCCGCTTCCCGGGCGGTGCACTTTGCAGTTCTGCGCACACTCAGCAAGGCGACATACAGCCCCGCGCTGATCGGCCACTTTGCCCTTGCGTCCGAGCACTACCTGCATTTCACAAGCCCGATCCGTCGGTACCCCGACCTGACTGCACACCGCGCGTTGCAGGCTCTGCTTGAAAAAACGGACAACGGCACGTCGATGCCGCCTACGGGCAAGAGCAAGCAGTTCGCCCGCCGTCTTATGAATGATGACCGCGTGTTGGATGAAGGTGAACTTATTGTTCTAGGAACACACTGCAGCGATTCCGAAGTTGAATCAGAAGGCGCTGAACGCGAATTGCGTGCATTCCTTGTCATGCAGTTCCTGCGCGAGAAACATCTCGGCGATGATTTTACGGGTGTCATCACGGGAATTTCCGGCGCGGGCGTCTTTGTGTCCATCGAGAAGTTTCTCGTCGAGGGACTTATCAAGACCGCAGACTTACCACAGTCCGGCAAGCGCCCCGATCGGTGGCGCGTGGATCAATCCAGCGGCCGGCTGGTCGCAGAGCGCAGCGGCGCAGCAATCGGCATCGGCGATATTGTCACTGTTCAGGTCACCAATGTTGATCTTCCCTCGCGGCAGCTTGATCTGCTCATGACGGAACTTCCCGCCAACGCGATGGATCACGGCACTCGTGATACTGGAGATTCCGGCAAAAGCAGCACATCAGGACAACAAAAGGATCGCCGACAGCAGCGCGGTAGCGCACGAGGCTCTTCAAAAGGCAAACGAGGTACAAAAGGGCGCTCGCGGAAGTAAGTCCGATCAATTGGCGTTGTGTCCGGAACCAACTCGGTTGAGCGGTTCCGGGTCGGCGGCTACATACGACAACCCGTAGCACAATATTCTGATATGCAGACTCAGCACAGCAGCGAAACCACCAAAGGAAAGCCCGGCCGTCGCAAGTGGATGCGCCGCGTGCTGCTTGGCATAGTGATACTTCTCGTCTTGCTAGTGACAGCGGAGTTGATCGCGAGGTACGTTTTCGGATTCGGCGACCCGCCGGTGTATGTGCGGGATGCAGCAATGGAATATCTCGCAGAGCCGTCGCGCAGCTATCGACGATTCGGCCAACGCATCTCGTTCAATCAGTGGTCGATGCGAAGCGATGAATTCTCGAAAACCAAGAAATCAGACGATGAATTGCGCGTGCTCGTCCTCGGTGACAGCATTATCAACGGCGGCGCACATGTTGATCAATCTGAACTCGTCACGCACTTGCTGCAGATGCGGCTCGCAAAGCAGACCGGCCGGCCCGTGGTCGTCGGCAACATCTCCGCGCCAAGCTGGGGCGTGCCGAACATGCTGGCATACATTCAACGCTTCGGCACGTTTGATGCTGATCTTGCGATTGTTGTACTCAACGCGTTCGATGTATGGGATGTTCCCGCAGACACGAGCCAACTGCCCGAAGGCGGTTTGCGTCCGACATTTGCGATCGAAGAGCTTGCCGTAAGAGCAATCCAACGTCTTTCCAAGGACGAACAGGCGTTCATGATGCGAACATTCACTTCGAATGATCTCCAGACCGTCGCCGAGGCAATGCAAGACCTGCGCAATGTGTTCAAGAGTGAAGGCATACCTGTTGTGTTCGTCCTTCATTCCATGGAAGCAGAGACGCTCGGCATTCCACTCAACGATACATTGACGCTTCGCAGGACGCTGCACGCGCTTGACGTGCCAATGCGATCGACTCGTGAAGCATACAATGTTGCCATCTCTGAATCGGATCAGCCGCTTTATATTGATGGCTTGCATTTGTCAGTTCGGGGCCATCACGTTCTTGCGAACCTGCTAGTGGACATTGCAACGGAATTCGTAGACGTTTCGTCTGAATCTGAAGAACCCGTCTCGCCGTAAGGCAATGGTGCGCGGTCGGTTCGGGCTTTTGCCTCGGCTGCGTGTGCGGTACAGTGCAACGCCCAACCAACTGAGGTGTTGCTATGAGCAATCACGCTGAGCCGGCTGTCACTGAATCCGCATCGATCGAATCCGTATTGCACGAGAACCGTGTGTTTCAACCCCCCGAGGGTGTTTCTTCACGCATTGGTGGCGCGTATGTCAAATCGTTGGATCAATACCACGCTTTGTATAAGAGATCGATCGAAGATCCCGATGGATTCTGGTCGGAGGCGGCTGGCGAATTGCACTGGTTTGCGCCGTGGTCGAGCGTGGTTGAATGGAAACTCCCTGATGCGAAGTGGTTCGTGGGCGGGCAGACAAATGTCTGCTACAACTGCGTTGATCGACAGATTGCTTCTGGCCACGGAGATGATGTCGCCATTGTTTGGGAAGGCGAGCCAGTTCCCGGAGCTGGCGGAGCGGGCGCGGCGCTGCAGTACGAAGCCGGCATCAGCGGCCCGGAAGTTCGAAAACTCACCTACAACGACCTCAAGCACGACGTCTGCAAATTTGCCAACGCGCTGAAGAACCTCGGCGTGCGCAAAGGCGATGTCGTCACCATCTATATGGGCATGGTTCCGGAGTTAGCGGTTGCGGTCCTTGCATGTGCTCGAATCGGCGCACCGCATTCCGTCATCTTCGGCGGGTTCAGTTCATCTGCAATTGTCGATCGCGTCGTTGATGCAGACAGCAAGGTCATAGTGACATGCGATGGTGCGTGGCGACGCGGCGCTATTGTTCCGCTGAAAGACAATGTTGATGCAGCATGCAATGAACTCCAAGGCAGCGCGAACGCTGTTCGAAATGTCATTGTGCTCAAACGCTGCAACAATAACATTTCATGGAACGATGTGCGCGACACATGGTGGCATGAACTCGTCGACAATGCTGCTGATGATTGCCCTTGCGAGCACATGGACAGCGAGGACATGCTGTTCCTTCTGTACACCTCCGGTTCGACGGGCAAACCCAAGGGCATCGTGCACACCACCGGCGGGTATATGGTATTCACATACCTGACCAGCAAATACGTGTTCAACCTCGTGCCCGATCAACAGCAGGTATTTTGGTGTACCGCAGACGTCGGCTGGGTTACCGGCCACAGCTACATTATCTATGGCATCCTGCCCAACCGTGTGCCGACGGTGATGTATGAAGGCGCGCCGAATTATCCGCAGCCGGATCGTTTCTGGGATATCGTCGAGCGCCACAAGGTCACGCAGTTTTACACCGCACCAACAGCAATCCGCGCGTTCATGAAGTGGGGGCGCGAGCATCCGGACAATCACGATCTGTCATCACTGAAGGTGCTCGGCACCGTCGGCGAACCGATCAACCCCGAAGCGTGGATGTGGTATCACGAAGTTATTGGTTCGGAAAAGTGTCCAATCGTTGACACATGGTGGCAGACCGAAACAGGTGGGCACATGATCACGCCGCTGCCCGCTGCCACGCCGACGGTTCCCGGTTCATGCACACTGCCGTTTTTCGGAATCGATGCTGTGATTGTTGATGACAACGGCAACGAACAGCCGGTTGAGACGGGAGGGTTGCTGGCAATTCGCAAACCATGGCCGGGCATGCTGCGCGGGATTCATGGCGATCGCCAGCGCTTTATTGACACGTATTTCTCGCGCATCAAGGGTATGTACTTTGCTGGCGACGGCGCGAAGCGTGATGCACGCGGCAATTTCTGGATCATGGGTCGCGTTGATGATGTGATAAATGTCTCCGGCCACCGCTTGGGCACAATGGAAGTCGAAAGCGCGCTGGTCAGTCATGAGGCAGTTGTGGAAGCTGCAGTGGTCGGCATGCCTCATGAAATCAAGGGAACCGGCATTGCTGCGTTCTGCACGTTGGGGCCGAACCATCAGCCGGCTGACAAAAGCAATGCTGAGAAACTGCGCAGCACTTTGCGTGAACACGTCGCACAGGAAATTGGCGCGATCGCCAAGCCGGACATGATTCGGTTTACCGATGCGCTGCCGAAAACGCGTAGCGGCAAGATCATGCGCAGACTGTTGCGCAGCATTGCTAGCGGCGACGAACAAGGCACACAGGACACGACCACGCTGGAAGACTTCACTGTGCTTGCGAAGCTGCGCGAGGACAAGGAAGGGTGATGCATTTCATAAGACGCTGGCCCTGAAAAGGATAAAGTTCTCACCCAATCAACGCGCGTCGATTTTGTGTTTGCTATCTGTTCGTAGTCCGGTGCAGAAAAGTCTTGTTTAGGCAGTACTGCGCGATACGCTTATATGTACAGCAGCCAGCGGCGTGCGGGCATCTGGCAAGAATGCGAAACCCCGACAATGAAGTCGGGCATCGTTGAGGCTATAGCCCATGCGCACTCCGTTGCTGTGCGGAGGATTGTGCGATGCAGATGCGAAACAGAATGCGTGTGGCAACGTTCACCGTAGCGGTATTTGTTGCCGCGATGACAACTGCTGCAGCGCCTGCGGCTACGCAATCACACTTTTCGGACTTCGGTCCGCTGGCGGTGACGAACGGCACACAGGTTGACCTGTCCCAATTTGATCCGGCCAAGGGCGCGCTTACGAAGATTACGATTACACTTGATGCAAGCACAAGCGGCGGCACCATTGCTTGGGACAATGAAGCGGGCATTGCGTCAACAATTCAATTGGGTATCGGCGCTGAAGTCACAGCCGCGGGCCCAAGTGCGTTCTCTGTAGTTGCCAAGCCGTTGCAATTGGACAACGGTAATGTTGATGCAGACAACGATGGCGCGGCTGACTTCATCGGGACAGACTCGTTCTCGGTTGTCGGCGGTGTTGGTAACGACAGTATGTCGATCGAGAGGTTCAATCCGGGCGACTTCGCGCCATACATCGGGCTTGGTCAAGTGACAATAGACATCACTTCCCAGGTAGAGACATTCGTGTCCACAGGCGGCGGCTTCGGTCCGATCGATCCCGTTGCGGGAAACTATTCCGGCCGTGTGACGATTGAATACGAATTCACGTCTGTGCCCGGACCTGCAACTATCGCACTACTTGCGATCGGCGCTGTGTCAACGCGCTGCCGCCGCCGAAGCCCGGCGTAACGTTTGATTGTCGCTTTGACTCGTTATACCTGCTCATTCGTTTCGACAGCCTTGCCTTCCACGGTCAATCGAGCGGGGTGGCCAAACCAGGAATTCGCATCGCGCGGCTGCGCGTATTGTTCTTCAAGCACGTCTGCCACATCGCGCATTGACCCGCTTGCTGCAACCCACCCGCTATCGAGATCGGGAAAGTCTACTTTGCAATTATCACATTTCTTGTCGCTGTAGAATCGGATGGGACACCAGAACGACTCGACATTGCGGAGCATTTCACCGCCGAGCGACCACACCCCGGTCATCCAGTCGCAGTACAGACACCAGATCAGGTCGTAACCCACGAGCCCGCTGAATTTATGGCGCGAGACGTTGATCCAGTCAGCATGTCGATACTTCGGCAGGCGCGCGCTCCACGTCAACGGTGGGTACACAAAAATTTCTGCAAGGCGAATGATCCAGAACACGGGTACAGCCCAGGCGGTCCACCACACCGCAAAGTGATTGCGCAATCGTCCCACCAGTCGATCAAGCGTGCCATGAATGCGCGGGCCGCGCCGCGCGCCCGGGTGTGTGAGTTCGTGGCCGACAACCCACAGCAGTAGGGCAGCAATCTGCCCGCCGACTGCGACTGGTAGCCCCCACCACCCGGCAAGGACGGGGCCGACAATCCATGGCAACGCAGTGAAATAAAACACCACCACGTCAATCAGTGGCGCCCGGCAGCACGCAGCGCCAACGTGCCGACCCATCGCCCCGAGCAGCGCCAGGCTGTGCAGCACAAGCGCACCACCAAGCAGACCACCAATGGTGACCACGAGAACGAGCACAAACGGATGCATCTTGAGATTCCTTGTCTTGAAACACAGCGACCGATTCTTCGATCAAATCATGTGGCAGCATACCCGCAGTCTCCGAACCACTGGCCTGACAACACACAGTGGTGGTATCTTGGCCGCTGTGGAGCACGAGCAAACGATTGCAGCTGCGTCTCGTTCGATACAGTCGCTTGCCCCAGCGGTCGGCGGGCTGGCCGACCTGTCCGCTGAACGCATAGCGTGCGAACGCGCAGTCAGCCGTGGCTATTTCACGCCTGATGAGGATGAATTCGTTCGGCATCGGTTTGCACAGTATCTGGGTGCTCGGGCAGCGCTGCTGCAAACGATCAACGAGCTGGAACCCATTGCAAACCCGCATGACGGAAGCATTATTGACGAACATACGCAGCTTCGCGCGTTCGTCATTGGCTACACAGCAGTGTGCCTGCTTGTGCGGGCAGCGCATACGCTTGTTGCTGAGTTAGCAAATCACAAACTCATACAGCGCAAGCTCAACGAAGCCGAGCCGACCTTCGGCATACCGCGCAAGCAGTACACGACTATCTACAGGGCTCTGACCAGTCCGCGCAATGCACTGCGCATCCGCCGCGTCCGCCATCTTGCGGAGCAGCGCCGCGCGGAGATCGATGCGCTGGCTGATGATCCGTTGCTCGAGCCGGTGCTTGAGTATCTGCGTGATGCTGAGCCGTTTGTATATCGTCGGTTTCGTGATTACGCGCGGGCAAGACTGTCGTATCGTTGGCATTCCTGGCGTCGTCGACGGGCGTCTGCAATGCAGCAAAGTTTATTTGCGATTATGGAACTCGGCGGACGCGTTGTTGCGGACATACACAGCCCGATTGCGCCACATCGGCTCAACGATTCCATTCGCGCGGAAATTGAATCCATCCTCGAACCGGGCGATGTCCTGCTGAGCCGACACGATACTGCGTTCAGTAACCTGTTTCTCCCCGGATTCTGGCCGCATTCATCGCTGCACATCGGCCCGGAAGCGCAGCGTGAATTGCTTTGCATTGAAGTTGATGCGCTGCGGGCTGCACGCTGGGTTGATCCCATTCGAGTTCTGGAAGCCCGCAAGGATGGTGTGCTGTTTCGACCGTTGATCGATACGCTGGCTGTCGATGCGCTGCTTGTGCTTCGGCCGACGGTTGATACACCAACGATCGCAAAGGCGATCAGCCGAGCAGTGCAGCACGAAGGCAAGTTGTACGACTTTGAGTTTGATTTCTTCCGATCGGACCGGCTTGTATGCACCGAAGTTGTCTATCGCGCATACCACGGCCTGGCGGGAATCGAATTTGCGCTCAGTGAGCGTGCGGGCAAGACAGTTCTCACCGCAGAAGACATTGTGACGCTCGGCATCGAGAAGCGCGGCTTCGATCCGGTTCTGTTGTTCGGCGTGGAGTGGGGCGATGAGACAATCTACACCGGCGCAGACGTCACGCCGAAGCTGACTGAACTTCGCAATCGTCAGGCTTCGTCATGATGATTCGCTGGTGACCGCGGCGCGTATTCGGTGGCGAACCATCTGAAGCATTTCGACGACGCGCGGCGGGGCGATATCTAGCACCAACGCGATCTCCGCAAGCGACAGTCGGTCGACGTAATAAAAGGTGATGAGCAGGCGTTCCGTTCGATCGAGCAGATGCACCAGCTCGTTGACAGTCGCAGCGTCCGTGCTGGGCATGGTCAACACTCCGAAAAAACATCCGGGAGCACGTCCGGGTCCATCCTGAACCACGAATCAGCAGCAGCGTACTGCCAGGGCACGTTCGTCGTCAACAACGAACGGCAATTGCCTGCATGCAGCTTCCAACAGCAGGCGCCACATTGGTGCTGCGGCGCCGCATGAGCCGATCGGTAGAATCAATTGCCTATGGGAACGTTTGCGTACATCGCCCGCGACTCCGACGGCCAGCGGGTCGCAGGGAAACTGGCTGGGACCGACGAAAAAGCGGTCGTAGCTGAATTGCAGTCCCGCAGACTGGTCCCGGTGCGCATCAGCGCCCAGCGTGAATCGATTGCACTTCGGCGTGGCGTGTCCATACGCAGATTGGCAACCGCCTACTGTCAGCTTGCAGATCTCATGCGCGCCGGAGTCCCGCTGCTGCGCGGCCTTCGACTCATGGGGCGCAGCAAGACTAGTCCGCGACTGGCATCGGTCATGAACGATGTTGCGGATGCTGTGGCCGATGGCACGCGCCTCGCTGATGCAATGGGCGCGCACCCCGTGGTCTTTCCTGATATACATGTCGCAATGGTGCGCGCGGGTGAGCAGGGCGGCTTCCTCGAACAGGTGCTCGAACGCATGGGCACATTCCTTGAGCAGCAGGCTGATTCACGCGGCAAAGTCATCGGAAACCTGATCTATCCGATTGCGCTGCTTACGATCGGTCTGAGCATCGTGATATACGCAATGATCGTCTTCGTGCCGAAGTTTGAAACCTTCTATACACGCATTGACATTCCCTGGCCGACGGAAGTTTTGATCGGAACCTCGCACCTGCTGCGCAACCACTGGCTGGTGCTGATCATTGCTGGGGTTGTTCTGAGCAGCGTCATCTGGTGGCTCAGTCAGCGGCGCGATATCCACAGGCAGTTCACAGCACTGCAGATGCGCATTCCGAAGTGGGGATTCCTGATCCAGTCGCTTGCGGTCGCACGGTTCTGCAGGATCCTCGGCACGCTTTTGACCAACGGCATTCCGCTACTCAGCGCGATGCAGATCAGCCGAGATGCTGCGGGCAATATTCTGCTGGAAGAGGCCATCGAGCGGGCGACCGAATCGGTTCGCTCCGGCGAAACGTTGACCCGGCCGCTGGATGAAAGCGGACTGTTCGCTGAGGATGTGATCGAGATGATTTCTGTTGGTGAGTCGGCCAACAACCTGCCCGAGGTGCTGGTGACGATTGCCGACACGCTCGAAAAACGAATTGACCGCATGCTGGCGATCACGCTTCGGCTGTTGGAGCCGATCATGTTGCTAGGCCTGGCTGGGGTGGTGCTGTTCATTTTCGTGGCCTTGATCGTGCCGATGATGCGCATGAGTTCTGCAATGTGAGAATCGGCCGCTGAATTGCGTGATTGCGTTGAACCTGCCCGCTGAGCCGATGTAGGATGAATCAACGACTTGATGTTTGAAACACTCGCACGTGTAGGGAGACCGTGACAATGACTGCTCTGACACAAGGGCCGGCGCACAAGGCCCGACGCACCCGACAACCTCGCACACAGCGCCGCGGCTTGACGCTGATCGAAGTGCTGATCGTGATTGCTATTTTGCTTGCGCTTGGCGGCTTGGTGGTCGTCAACCTGCTGCCGAAGAAAGCCGAAGCGGATATCAACATTCAGAAGGCAGATTTTGACGTCATTCACGGTGCGATGAAGATGTTCCGGCTGGACATGGGACGCTATCCATCAGATGACGAAGGCGTTAAAGCACTGTGGAGCAAAGATGCCATCGATGATGAGGATGCCCAGACAGATTGGAAGGGTCCGTACCTGGAAACGCCCAAGCCGCAGGACAACTGGGGCAGTGACTGGGTATACAACCAGCAATCCGAGCAGATGCCGTCCATGTACGAACTTGTCTCGATTGGCCCTGACAAGGAAGAAGGCACTGCAGACGATATCTCCAACCTTGATCGCTGGCGTGATGATGAAGGTGAGATGAGCGAAGAGTTTGATGACTTCGCGATGCCCGATGGGGACACAGCCGGCGGCGGGTGATCCCAACGTCCGGAGCTGCACGCATGCTGCGCCGACGCGCGCTGACATTATTAGAATTGCTGATCGCCATTGCGGTCGTTGCAGCAATGGCAGCAATCGTCGCGCCGAATCTTCTGGGCAGAGTTGACGAACGAAGATTTGTCTCCACTGTTGATGTACTTTTCCAGCAATTGCTGTTAGCCCGCGCGCACGCGCAAGCGACCGGTGAAACCGTCGAAGTGTTCTGGATGGTCGATGAACGTTCGCCATCTACTGGAAGTGTTGTCCGATCACATCTCGGCGCACGACTGCTTCGGCTGGATATGCCCGAAGAGATGCTCGACGCCGACACGCCGCAGCCGCGCATCGATCGGCCGGAATTTTCCGAGCCGGTCAGCGAATCCGACGAGGACAAGGATGAAACGACCATTTACGAGCCGTGGGCAAAGCAACCACTGCCCCGCGATATTGAAATTACACGTATCAAACCGACCTGGTTGAGTGATGCATCGGCAGACGGCCTGGGAATATTGGGCGATGAGTTTGAGCCGGACGACGCGCTGCACGATTCAACTGATTCCGTTCGTCTTGCGGTGTTTCTGCCCGATGGTTCAGCACTCATTTCAGAAATTCGGTGGTTGATAGATTCGCAGAAGCGGGCTGCCGAAATGCGCATCAACCATTGGACGGGCTTGCCTGTCATCCAGCGCGTTGAACCCGGTGATGAGGCTATTGAAGAAGACGCAGAGGAACAAGAAAGTGAGTTTGATGATGACGTCAGCGAATTCGAACCCGCTGAAAATTCGCCGCCCACCGAGATGAACAATGTGGATGACAATTCCGAGGAGATGTCTGAGGATGCGGATGATGATGCAGAGGCATCATCATGAGGAAGTCTCATCAGAACGCTCGACGCGGGGGGATTCTTCTCGAAGTGTTATTGTCGATTGCGATTTTTGCCGGGGCTGCATCATTTGTGCTTGGCGCGGTGCGCACTGCGATCGATGCGCAGATGCGCTCACTTGCCGAGCAGCAGGCGGTTGATTTAGCAGCATCGCTCATGGCCGAACTTGAGAACGGTTCGCTCACGCTGAGCGATTTGCGCGAAGGCGTGCCGCGGCAACTCGGGTCCAACGAGAAGTATCGAGAATTGGTTGATGAGCGCATCGCCCGTGGTTTGCCCGGGTGGGGCGTGGATATCAACACACAGCGCACCGAGTTTGCCGGCCTGACACTCGTGGAAGTGACGGTCTTTCAACTGTTACCGGATATGCGCGGCGCGGCATCGCCGGATGACACAAACGTGCGGTACACGCTTCGGCAACTGATGAAAATGCGCGACGCGGAAGCGGAAGCCTACGAACTGGACGAGATGCTTGAAGGGTTGCCGATGGAGCCGAATGGTCGGAGGCATCAACCATGACACACTTCCGTAAGCCACTGCAAAGGCGGTCATTTACGCTTCTGGAAGTGTTGATCGCGCTGGGGTTGGCACTTGCGTTATTGAGCACAATATTCTCGTTCTATTTCGATTTGCTGAACACGCGAGAGCGATTGCTGGAGCGGGCAGATCAGTTTCGTGCTGCCAGCACGCTCATCGACCGACTGGAAGCGGAGTTGCTCGTGAGCATTGCGGGCAATCGTTCGCTTGAGGCGGGGGTTCAAGGGACGAATACATCGCTCACGATTGCCAGCCGATCGGTTGCTGCAAGTCTCGCCCAGCGCGGCGCACTAGATCGGGCAGTCTACAGCGACATGCAGATCACCACCTTCCAATTCGTTGCGAGCGCACAGCGCATCGAACTGACGCGCTGGGCTGAAATTGACGACCAGACACGAACAACCGAGACATTGACCGAGCAGATTGCGCAGTTGCGCTTCAGATACTACGACGGTTCGCGCTGGACCGATGCATACAACAGCATCGATTCAGATGCGCTGCCGCAAGCAGTTGAGATATCGATCTGGTTTGAGTCTCGTGATCAGCAGCAGGAGACAAGCGCTGATGCGAATGCTCGTGATGGTGCGGACCCCAACACATTCGATTCTGAAGGTGGGTTCGATGAATTCGAATTTGCCATGCGCGATAATCGTGGATTTCAAGACGAGACACTGCCGGACCGTTTCCGGGTTATACGCATTCCTGATGCAGCCAAGGAACAGTTGCAGGGCGAGGATCAGGCTGCAACCGGAGCTCAGCCATGAAGCGTCGCGGCTTTGTCATCCTCTCGGTGTTCATCATCGTCATGCTCGCGCTGCTGGTTGTCACGGGCGTGCTGTACATGGCTCAGGCAGAATCGACAGCACGGAATCGCGCAGCATCGCGCGCACAAACACGTTCACTCAGCTGGTCAGCGGCGCAGGTTCTTATGAACGAACTGAATGCCCAGCGGACAACTATTCTCGACGGCGGGCTGCCGGAGCTTGAGGAGCAGTACGAGCTGTACGACGCCGATGGCGCGCTCGCCTTGGTGCGGATTCTGCCGATCGGCGCGGACGGCACACTGCTGCAGCCGGAATCCGCACGGCTGGATATCAACGAGATCGACGCGGAAACCCTTGCTGCGACAAATGTTGTAGATACTCAGCTGGCGCAGAAGATCATCGAACATCGTGATCAGCACTTCGACGGAACGTATCGCAGTCTTGCGGATCTCAGCAGTGTGCCCGGCATCGACCCGCAGCTTGTTTTCGGGCCCGCCAGTCGATTCAACCTCATGCAGCGCGCCCAGCGATCACGATCAGAACAACCGATGCGCACACCATCGGGCGCAGATGCTTCTGCAGTTGAAGCTCTCTCGGATGTCATCACTGTTTTCGGTTTCGAACCGGCCATCCAGCGCAACGAAAAGCAGCGCATCAACCTTGACGTGCCGTGGTCAGATGAACTCGGCGAGCGCATCAATGAACGCTTCGGCGACGGCGCTTCGCAGATTCTCAAACAACTCTTCGAGCGCGTCGACTTTAACGAGGAATCGAAGATCATCGAAACGATGATTGCCTTTGGAACGGAAACCGAAGACTGGGCTGAAATTCTTGATGTTCTTACAACCGAAGCCGGCGCATTCCATTTTGGCAGGGTGAATATCAACACTGCATCGCGCGATGTCCTTGCAGCCCTGCCGGGCATCGAACCCGAGCAGGCAGCTCAGATCGTGCAGATGCGCGAGTCTCTTGATGCAGACGATCGTGCTTCGATCATCTGGCCGATCGTGCAGGGCATACTGCCCCGCGAAGCATACGTCGAACTTGCCGGCGGGATCACCACACGAAGCTGGACGTATCGCCTGTACATGGCCGCAGGCCTGGTTGACCGGGAGCAGCCGGACGGCCCGCTAGGCGACCCGCAGATCTATGAACTCGTCATTGATCTGTCTGCGCCGCAGCCGCGCATTGCATATCTGCGTGATGTCACCATGCTCCAGAGCGCGGTGATGCTTGCATCTGATGCCACAGTTCGTGGGATTGGTGTACAGAGCGAAGTCGATGATGAGTTGGACGACACGCCAAGCGCGAATAGTTCGCCGGATCAATCATCGAACGTGACCGAATCAGGGCTCGATCCATCGCCGCTGAATCCAGCCCCGTTGATGCCGACTCCGCCGAAATCGACCCAGCCGGCCGAAACGAATGCAGCCGAGCCGCCGCCGGCCCGCCGCCGACTGGGCCGCTGGCACACCGCCGATTGAGGCGAGAATCGCATCTTCTGCCGATGTAGGAGCAAGCGGCGCGAAAAGTGCGCGCTGGCAGCAACAGGCCGGGCGGTTGCCTGTTGAACAAGCAGGCGGGTGGAGTTTCGATGGCAGCACGACGTGAACTCGTTCTTGATCTTGGCAGGCGCCAGCTTCGCGCGCTCGAGGCCGATCGAGATCGACGATTGCTGCGCGTTCGGCGAACTCTTTCCCAGGACTACCCGGACTGGCTGGACACATCCGACACGGAAACGCTCGGCCAGTGGGTCGCGGAGCAACTTGCGGATGCTGGGGTTCCACGCGGACAGGTCACCTTTGCACTGTCTCGTGAACGCGTCGTGCTCAAACGATTGACACTGCCAACAGTCGATGAAGATGAACTTCCGGAGATGACTCGGCTGACGATGCAGCGCGATCTGCCGTTCTCAAGCGAGGGCGCGGTCATTGATTACATTGCGGTCGATTCGACGGAAACACATACGACTGTACTTGCTGCTGCGCTGCCGGAAGACGCCTTGCAGCACACGCGAGAAGTCGCCCATGCCGCCGGTCTGAAAATTGCCCGCATTACGCTTCGGGGCATGGGCGCAGCAGCATTGCTGCAGGCGCTTGATGCAGAGGGAACAGCTGCGGGTCTTGTTCTTGATGTGACCACCGAAGCGGTTGAATTCGTACTGGTTACCGACGGAGCGGTGCGCATCACCCGGGCTGCGGAAATTCCACAGAGTTCATCGCATCAGCAGATCGTGCACACACTGATCACCGAAACCCGTCGAACATGGATGAGCTACCGCATTGCTGAAGACTCCGCGCCGATTGATGAAGCGGTGCTGCTGGGCAATGGCGAACTGACCGACGAAGCAGCACGGGAGATTGGTTCGATTCTCGACGTGCCGACGCGCGTTCTTCGGACACATCCGCAGATCGATCCCGGCACGTCGCGCATGACCGGCATTTGGCCGCTTGCGGGAACATTGCTCGAAAGCCTGCTCAGCCTGGATGAAATTGACTTTGCAAACCCGCGTAAAGCTGCGGATCGAGTTGCCGACCGCCGCCGGCGTGTGATCATGGCCGGTGGCGCTGTACTTGTCGTGCTGTTGAGCTTCTGGACATTCGGCAGGATGCATCTGCAAGCTCTTGATGACGACATCATCAGACTGGAAACGAAGTACAAGGAAGCAACACCCGGATTTCTGCGGTATGTACGCGACAACTACCGTGTGCAGCATCTCCAACAGTGGCACGCTGTTGAACCGGACTGGCTTGCGCATCTGGGCGCGTTGACGAATGTCGCGCCGAAGCCAGGCGAGGTTGTATTCGACAGTTTCTCGGGATCGCTCGATTTCCGAGGTGTACGCTTTGATCGTGATGCCGACGCTGCGCGCGCCTGGTCTGCACCCGCAGTTGTCTCTATCACCGTGGATGGCGAGGCGGTCGATCGCGCAACTGCAGACAAACTGCGCGAAGCGCTGGTTGAATCGGACATCTACGCGACAAGTTCCAGCGGTGCAGATGCGCCCGGCGGCAGACGTCTTCCATTCGGATTCACCTATCGCCTGATTGCTGACGCCGAAGCAGCCCCTGTTTCGGAAAACAAATCGACAACTGAAGGTGCGCCGCCGTCATGAACACACGGATGCGTAACATCCTGCTCATCGTCGTGGCATCTGTCATTGGTTTGTGGGTGGTGACTTCCATCTCCAGAAGTACATTCTTCACTCCGCGGGCCGAGAAGCTGCAGCGCATCGATGATCTCACTGAGCGCATTACAGCGCGAACGGGCATCAACCCAATGGTGATGCGCAGGCAGCTTCAGGGCTTCTCCGATCAGACACTGGGCAGCGATCGGGAGACTGCTGATCACGAATTGCGGACCCACCTCAACCGCCTTGCTGAGCAACTCGGGCTGAGCGGCGCGAGCGTCAGCACGGCTGGAGCATCAGCCAAGCTTTCGCCGGCCCGAAATAAATTTCAGCGCCGTGGAGTACAGCGAGAATTGCGCGAACTCATCGACCTGGTGGAGATCGAAGGTTGGATCAATGCCGAAGGCACAATCCAGCAGGCAGTCGCGCTGCTTGATGCACTGGCAACCGAGCCATGGCTGAAGCGGATCGATCAGGTGAAATTGACTGCTAAAGATGGCGGCACCCGCTGCGGAATCTCTGTTCGGCTGACGACATTGATCCTGCCCGGCTATAGGCCGGCGTCTGAACTTGATGTCCAACCATATGAAAGCCAGCGACTTGCGCGATTTGCCAGCATCGTTGACACCAATCCTTTCGCGTTGCCCAAACCCGAGCCTGCTGCGCCCGTGCAGGTTGCTGAGAACCCTGAACCCGCGCCAAAACCTAAGCCCGAGTTTCCGTATTCCAACTGGGCTTTGACCGGAACTGCTGCGGGTCCTGATGGCGTTGAAGCGTGGCTTCATCAACAGGCGACCGGCGAAACCCTTCGGCTGCTGGTTGGCGATTCGATCGGAAAAGCCGTTCTTTTGGCCGCGGAAGGGGAAAATGCCCGATTTGAATTGAACCAGCAGCAGTTTCTCGTCAGTATCGGAACCACGCTGAACGATCGTGTTCCTGTGCAACGGTGAACTGCGTGCCTTGGCGGAGCCAGTCCACACACTCGTGGAGGATGCAGGATGCACCCCGGAATTGTGAGGCTTGCGGCAGCTCTGTGTGTCGCAGCACTCTTCATCGAACCGTTCTCAACCCTGAAGTTGTCGTGCGCTAATGCTGCGCAGGTAACAGACAACGCTTCAGCTGGCGATGCGCACGCTGAACCAGTCGAACTGCGTTTTAACTTCAAGGGCGCACCCTTCAAACAGGTCGTCGAATATTTCTCGCGCGTGACCACATTACCGGTCGTGTGGGAAACCGATGCTCCTGAAGGCACACTCGATTACGTGTCGCCGCACAGCTATTCGATCGATGAAGCGCTGCGCGTGCTCAACATCGTGTTGCAGTCGCGCGGCGTCATGCTCCGCGTTGACGATGACATGCTCTATCTCCAGAAACTGTCGGAGATGCAGAAGGAGAACGTGCCGACGTTCGTAGGTGAACTTCCTGACGATGTCACCGCTGATCAGATCATCACCGTCGTCAAACCGCTGAACATCATCCTCGCAAAGGGGCTTGCAGAAAAACTCGCTCCGCTTGTTGCGGAGTATGGATCAGTCACGCCGGTCGAGCAGCAGAACGTACTCGTCATTACTGAAACAGCGGGGCAGGTTCGCCGGCTGCTCAGTATCGTCGATGAACTCGACCGCCAGGATATTGAAGGCGTTGTTGAGATTTACAAAATCAAACACACGCGCGCAAGCACTTTGCTGGAAGCGATCAAGGCATTGCTGAGCGAAAAGGTCGAGAAATACGTCATAAATCAGCAGGGCCAGCAGGTCAAGATCGAAGAAGAATCGATGCCCGGCCTGAGCCTGTCCGCTGACGATCGAACCAATTCAATCATCGCAAAGGGTTCCCAAAGCAAGATCGACAAGGCCACCGAGACGATCGAACTGCTTGATGTTCCCGCTTCGCCGCAGATGCGGGCGATGCAGACGTTCACGCTGCAATCGATGTCCCCCAAGCAAGCTGCCCAGCACGTAAATCAACTCTTTCAGAAACGCGAAGAAAAGGATCGCCCGGCAGTCGTCGCAATGAACGATTTCGGCAAGCTGACAGTAATCGGCGATGAAGAATCAGTCCGCGAAGCAGCAGCGCTGCTGCGCGAAGTCGACGGCTGGTCGGACACTGCAGCCTCCAACACAGCACGGGTACAAGTTATCAGTGTTGTTGCGGTGCGGAATATTCAGCCGCGCACCGCAATTGACGCCATTAAGGGTTTGCTGAACACGCATCAACAGGCAACCATGCGGTTCGTTGCCGGCCCCGATGGGCAGTCAATCATCTTGTCCGGCCGCAGTATTGATGTTGAAGCTGCTCGCGCACTCGTTCCCATCATTGACCTTCCTGCGGAGATCGACCGGCAAGCGCGAATGTTGCGACTGACCGCTGACGATCCGCGCGGACTCCTTGATGCTGCGCGAAACCTCTATAATCAACAGAGCGACACAAGCGATCCGAACTGGCAGGTGGCTGCAACACTTGATCCAAATCAACAGGTACTGACGTTGATCGGTTCGAGCACAGCACTCGATCGATTCGCTCAGTCCCTTGAGATGGTGCAGCAGAACCAAGTCATAGATCGTGAAACCCGACAGCTCTCGATCGCCAATGCAAAGCCGACCGCGCTGGCGACTGAACTTGCAACTCTGATCAAACAAGTTCTGGACACCGATCCGAATCGCCGATTCGTCGAGCCGCAGATCAAAGCTGTTGACATGCTGGACATGTTGCTCATTACAGCATTGCCCGAACAATTCGAAACGATCGAAGCGTTGATCAAGACACTCGACAAATCATCATCTGATGACTTTTCGTTTCGCGTTCTTGCCGCACCTGCAGTTGATGCAGATGGCGCGCTGAAGAAGGCACGCTTCGTGTTCGAGCAACTTGCCCGCGGTGCAGAGCCGGATGAACTACCCATGCCTGACGCTGTCTTTGACGCTGCAAGTGGGAGCATCCTGCTCAGCGGGCGCAGTGAATCGGTACAGCTCTTTGAGCAGGCGATGCAGCAAGCAGTTCGTCTGCTTCCGCCGAACCGCGACGGTCGGCTGTACACACTTACGCAGGCCAGCGCTGCGAATATCTATGCGACACTGACCGAACTCATCAGCCGGACGCAGCAGACCGGCACCGCGCGATCTGTTCCCGATCCCGAGATCGAGATCATCGAGCGCACCAACAGCCTGTTCATCATTGCGGAATCAGATCAGCACGGTTTGATTCAGCAGGTCATTCGCGAATTGGATCGGCCGAGTACTGTTGACCTGCCGCCGCTTCATGTGCTGCAACTGCGCCGCGGCAGGGCCGCATCCCTGGCAGGCATGTTGCGCCAGCGATATGACAGCCGCGCTACGCAGCTCAAGATCAACCACCCGGTGCAGATTGATTCTGACGAACAGACCAACACGCTGATTGTCGCAGCCGGCGAACCGATTCTGACTGAGATCACCGCGTTCCTGGAACGCGTGAACACTGCTGCCACCGCAGCAGATGATGTACACGTCCGCGCAGTGTTCCTGAAGCATGCTCGCGCCCAGCGCATTGCGCCCCTCGTGCAGCAAGTTCTTGCTGACACCGAACGCCTCACGCCTGATCAGCTTCCGACATGGGCACGCATTCAATGGATGCAGGTGCAGCAGCAGAATCCCGGCGATGCGCCACTGCGCGTTTCCGCTGATGAACAACTGAATGCGGTCGTTGTCGCCGGCCCGCCAGCCGTTATTGATATTGCCGAGCAACTCATTGGTGAACTCGATGTCGACCCGGAAGCAATTGCTGCAGGCCCGGCTCGCTCCGTCCGCGTGCTCACCATTCGTAATGCTGACGCTCAGCAGTTGGCTGGCAACATTGAAGCAATGTTCGCTGAAAGCACAACAACCGCTCAGCCGCCGGTCGTGCGTGTGGATGCTGCAAGCAACAGCCTCGTCGTTCGCGCTACAAACGAACAATTTGAGAGCATCGCCGACCTCGTGCAGCAGATCGACGCTGCGACCATCGCAACAAGCCGCCAGATGCAGTTGATTTCCGTTGACCCGACTCGGGCGAACGCAGCTGAGGTCGCGCGAGTGCTTGAGCAACTGCTCAATCGTTCCGGCAGCACCGCCGTGGAAGTCATTACGCTCGAGCAACTACTCGAAAAGCGCCGCTCACCAACGTCATCATCTTTGGATGTTGATGGCGATGCCGGCGAGGCAGCGGACGAAACGAAGACAATCTCATGGGCAGCACCGAATCGCTTCACTGCAATGCTGTTGACTGCTCTCGGCGCGCTGCCGCCGCGCGACTCGACAACGTCGCAGGTTGAAAACGCTGCATTTCAAGCTGTCAACGAAGCGCAGCCTGCACCTTCAGAAGATTTGGTCCCACAGATCACCCAGCAGGTCATTGCCGATTTCGACGACGCCAGCGACATCACGATTGCTGTTGACGAAGCGACCAATAGTCTGGTCGTCATTGGTTCCGAACGAGCGGTGCAGCGACTGACCGCACTTGCTGCGGAGATTCAACGACAGATGCCAGCCCAGCCGGGACGGATTCGCTACATCCCGCTGCCGGCGGAACTTGATGTCAACAGGCTGAATCGCATGATCGCGCAGACATTGTCGCAGATGACGCCGCCGGGCGGGCGTCGTGGCGATCTGCGCCGACGTATCGCAATTATTCCAGACACAAACGCCAATGCGTTGATCATTTCCGCTTCGGACAACGACTTCGAGACGGTTGCCGACCTGATTGCAGTGTTGTCGCGGACACCTGCAGCGGAACCGGTTGTCGTCAAGATTTATGCATTGTCGACCATCACCGCTGACCGCGCAGCAGAAAGTCTGAATCAACTGTTGCAGCCGCAGCAGGGTCGAAACGCACCGCAGCGCGATCTGGACATGACGCTCCTGCGCGGCGATGACCGTATCGAAGCGATGTTCGATCCCGGTTCGGTATTTGTCTCCGCTGATTCCATGACGAACTCGCTGATCGTCACCGCGCCGCCGACAGCACTGAGCTTTCTTGATCGATTCATCGAGATGGTCGATGAAGCTCCGCCGAATGTGCAGTCGACGCTGAAGATGTATCCACTCAAGCACGCTCGGGCGCGGGAACTGGTCAACACACTGCGCAATATCTTCCGAACGCGCTTTGCGGTCATGCAGCGGCAAAGTCGTGGGCAGATTCAACAACCCGAATTCGCAGCAGACGAGCGCACCAATATGCTCATCGTCACCGCAGCGCCTGAGCACCTTGCGGAAGTCGATGAACTGCTGGAATCACTGGACCGCACGCTTGGCGAAGCGACCCACGCACTGCGCATGATTGATCTTGAAGCAGCCCAGCCGAGCCGAGTCGCTGAACTGATCGACAAGGTCGTTCTCAGCGCCGACCAGAGCCGCCGTGAGACTACGCTTGTCGTCCCCGATGATCAGTCCGGCCTGCTGCTCGTACGCGCATCCGATGAAGTCATGGCTGATATCGAGCGCGTGCTCGCTGAAATCGACCGCGACGCCACCGAACAGTTTGATGTACGCACTATTACCCTGGAATTGGCGGACGCATCCGCAGTTGCTGACGCTTTACAGCGGCTGTACGACGACCGAGCCCGAATCGCAAGCACAGGCCAGGGCCGCAGGCAGCGCGGCCGTCGTGTATCCATCATCGGTGATTCCGCAAGCAAGACAATTCTCGTTGCAGCTTCCGATGACGACTTCGAACAGATCAGCGAACTCGTCGCGCAATTTGATTCACCCGAAGCAGCCAGCGCGCTGGACTTCCGCGTCTATCCGCTGGAACACGCTCGCGCGGAAGACATCCGCCAGACCATTGAAGGCCTTGTGAATGATCTCACCTGGAATCAGGGTCCGGTCATGTTCTTTGGCTTCGGCAATCGGTTCAGCTCCACCCAGCAGCAACGCGGAACGCTGGCCATCCGCAGCGACAATCGACTGAACGCTCTGATCGTCACCGGCGAGGGGGACAAATTCCAACTCGGCGAACGTCTGATTGAAGTACTCGATGCACCGCCATCCGCCGGCGAGCAGCGCCTTGTTCGGCTGTACAGCGTGCAGCATGCTGATGTGCAACTCGTCGCTGACATTCTGCGCGAAGCTTTTACTGACCCCAGCCGAGCAAACCGCTGGTGGGAGCCGCCTGATCCATCCGAACCGCGCATTCGCATTGATGATTCCAGCAACACAATCATTGTTTCCAGTGTGCAGAAGGTGCAGGAAGAAATCGCAGCGCTCATTGCGACAATTGATGACGAGACTGCGCCGCCCGATCAGACAATGCAGGTGTTGACATTGCAGTACGGTCGGGCATCGAATCTCGGGCGAACGTTGCAGCGATTTCTGGATAATCGCGCCGATGCGATCAACGCGCCGCGCTCTTCAGCCACAATCGTTCCCAGCGATGCGGGCAATGCGCTTATTGTCTCCGCCAACGATGATGACATGGCCCTGTTGCGCGAATTGATGGGGCAGCTGGATCAACCGGATCTCTCTGGCGATCGCAAGATTGAAATCATCGCGCTTGCTGACGGCGACGCTGATGAGATCGCACAAATCCTGCGCGAGCAGTTCGGCACCCGAGATCGTCAAGGTCTGCGCGTCACACCTGATATACGAACCAACAGCCTGATAATCAACAGCCCCAAACAACAATTGCCACAGGTGTTGTCGCTCGTCGATCGACTGGACACTCCTCCCGCAAGCGATGAAACAATCATTCGGACGTACACGCTCCAGGTTGCACGTGCAGAAGAAGTGCGCCGCATGTTGTCCGACACGCTGCAGCTTGATGCGGAAGGTCGTACCGACGGCATCACCATCAAACTTGATGAACTGGACAGCGACGGTGTTGAAGTCAAGGCCCGTATCGTTGCAGACCGCCGAAGCAATAGCCTGGTCATTACCGCAACCGAACAGTCATTCCCGGTTATCGAAGCGCTACTTACCCGGCTGGATGAAGTGCCGACAGTCAGCCCGGTTGAATATCACATCATCGCGCTTGAGCACGCCATTGCGATTGATGTCGCGTTCACGCTTCGCCAGTTCATTCGCAACATGGACACGGACGGTCCGCGTGCGAGTGTTGACTACAACCGGCTTGAGAATCAGATCATTCTGGCTGCGACGGCAGATCAATTCGAGCAGATCAAGCGAATTGTCAAGGAGCTCGATGTTCCGTCCGAACGACAGCGCGTAACGGATTTTGTACCACTGCAATTTGCCGGTGCTGAACAGGTGCAGGAAGCGCTGTCGGTTTTCTACGGTCCATTTGCGATCGAGGCTGACACGCCCGGCCGAATCAATGCCCGCATTGTCGCAGACCCTGCCACCAACAGCCTGGTCATTTCTGCAGATGAAAGCGAATGGGCCAATATTCGCGCGCTGCTCGAAAAGCTCGACAGCGAGGAATACGACTCATCGTTGCAACTTCGTGTGATGCCGTTGGTGTACGCCGATGCGAGTTCCGTCGCCCGCGCTATCAACGAGGCATTCCAGACGACAATAGATCGGCCGCAGCGCAATCAGCCAGGTCGGCAACAAAATCGTTCGGGTGATGATCGACGCGATGTGGAAGCGCCGACCGTGTTGGTGCAGGCTGATGAATGGGTTCGCGCTGCAGCCGAGCCGCAGACTAACTCGGTGATCATTTCTGCCAGCCTGCAGAATATGCGCAAGGTTGAGCAAATCCTCGAACAGCTTGACGTTGCGGACTATGCCAAACTCCCTCCGCCGCGATTCATTGCAGTTACAACAGGCAGTCCGGCTCAACTCGCTGAGTCGCTGAAGCTGCTGTATGAACGACAGGATCGTGGGACTGGCAGCAAAGCACTGCGCATCGTCGGCGATGAATCCAGCAGTACAATCATCGTTCGCGCTGAAGATGACGAATTTCAACAGATTCAAGCACTCGCAGAAGCACTGCAACAGCAGGCATCAACGCAGGGGCTGACCGTGCGGGTTCTGCAGCTGACGAGCGCTCCAGCCGGCCGCGTGGCGTCCGCCATCGAAGACGCTTTCCAACAGAAGGCCCGCCAGGCAAATCAACCGTTGTCCATTCAAGTTGATTCAGCAGGCAACAGCTTGATCATTGCCAGCAGTGGCGGCCTGTTCGAAGAAATCGAGCGTACCGTTGAACAACTTGATGCGCTTGCCCCCGCGCCCAACCAAAGCATCTTCATCATCGAACTCGAACACGTCGCTCCGGAAGATGCACTGGAAGTCATCCGTACGATCGGCCTCGATCAACCCCAACCCGACGATGCAGTCTCCCGGCTTGTCACCGATCCTATAAAGGTTGCAGCCCTGCACGGTCGTCAGGCAATCGTGGTCGTGGCCAACCCAGTCGATCGGCAGGTCGTCATCAGTCTGCTGAAATCGCTCGATGAAGAACCGGACCTTGCCACCAGCGAATTGCGCGTTGTGTCGCTGCGCAATGCCGAAGCTGCTGCGCTCGCACGTGTGCTCAATGAAGTCCTTAAGCCGGGTGCGCAACAGTCGCAGACAGCGCTTGCCCAGGCTGTGCAGGAACAGGTTCGCAGGCTGGCTGTGCAGCGCGATGGCGTCGATGATGCTGCATTCGAACTCGATCTCACCAAACCAATCCGACTGATCGCAGATCAGAATCTCAACGCGCTCATCATCAGTTCTACGAAGACAAATGTTGAAGCTCTCACCGAACTGGTGCAGATGTTCGATGCGCTGCCGATCACCGATGCAGTGACGATTCAGATCTTCCCGCTGGGAAATATCGCTGCCGAGCAGTTTGCACGAATCGTCCGCGATCTGTTCACACAGGGCAAACAACTGCAGGGTATTCCCGGTACGTCCATTCAGGGAATCCCCGGCGGAACGCTCGGCCGGGCCTTACTCGATAATGTTGCGATCAGTGTTGATGAACGTACCAACACCGTCGTCGTGGCCGGCAAGGAAGACGCAGTTGCATTTGTGGAAGTGCTCAGCAAACGCCTCGACACCGACATCGTCGTCGGTTGGGTCGAGCCACGCATCATTACGATGAAGTTTGCAGACAGCACTGACCTTGCGGAAACGCTGCAGGAAATTATCGTCGAAGGTCAACGTGATTTGCCGCAGTCAACGCCGTTGCAGAAACAGGTCGGCCGGCTGCGCATGGCTCGCATGACTGACAACGGCGGCCGCGTTATTGAATCGGAAGTCTTTCAGCCGATGAGTCGGTTGATTATTCGCGCTGAACCGAAGCTCAACGCGCTGATTCTCGTCGGCACACCTGCCAACATTGAGATTGTTTCTGAGATGGTTGCGATGCTCGATGTCGAAGCCGCCTCGCCGAACTCCGCAGTGCGCATTTATCCGATTGAAAATGCCTCAGCTGCGCGAATTGCAACGACGGTTGAACGTCTCTTTGCACAGCAGGTGCAGTCGCGCATCATCCGCCCGGAAGATCGAATTATCGTGCAGGCAGATGAGCGCACCAATTCGCTGATCGTATCGACGAGCCCGCGCAGCTTTGCGGTGCTTGAGAACCTGCTGGACATGCTCGACACCGATATGCCGCCGGATATTCAGCAGATTCGCCAGCTCGATCTGGAGTTTGCCTCCGCAGCTCGGCTTGCAGACATCGCGCAGGAGATGATGGATGCTCGTCTGGAGCGCCTGCGCCGTGTTGATCCGCAAACCGCCGAACTTGAACGCGCAACAATCGTTGCTGAGCCGCGCACGAACAGTCTAATCATTGCTGCTGGAAACGAAGCGTTCGAAGTCATTCAGCAACTTGTCACTGATCTGGATGTCTCGACCCTGGCTGACGATGCGCTTGTCGAAGTCTTTGAAATTGAAAAGGGCAACATTGATCGCATCGCCAATGCTGTGAATTCGATCATGGAGCGTCGTTATGCCGACATGCCAGCGGAGCTGCGCACCAGTCAGCGCCCGCTCATTATGACCGAACCGCGCACCAATAGCCTGCTCGTTGCAGCGAACCCCGAAGATATCACTGCCATCGGGCGATTGATCGACAAACTCGAAAACACGTCATTCAATCCGGCTGTGAACATACATGTCATCGCGTTGGAATCAAGCAAGGCTGAAGCAGTCGCGCCTCGTCTGCAACGATTGATGCGCGATCGCCAGCAATCACTCGGCCAGGCGTCGACGCCATCTGATCGCGTCACTATCGAAGCGGACACTGCAAGCAACAGCCTGATAGTCGCTGCCAACGAAGAGAACCTGCAGATCGTTATGCGGTTGATTGATGCGCTGTCAGCCGCTGAAGAAGAAGGTGTCGGCGAAGGTGAATTCGAGATCATGTCGCTTGCAAAGAACCGCGCGAGCGATGTCATCGACATGCTTGATGAGTTGTATGTCAATGAGGAGAATCGCCGGCGCGGCCCCAACACGATACAAATCACCGCGGATGATCGCATCAATGCGGTGTTGGTGCGTGCCCCGCAGCGCGATGTCGCAGAGATTCGCCGATTGATCGCGCAGCTCGATGGTACTCGGCCGTCAACTGTGGTCGAAATTAAATACATTCCGCTGACGAGTGCAAACGCGCTGGAGACGGTCGGTCTTATCGAGACAGTGCTCAGCGGGCGCGGCATCGGCACGCGTCGAGGCGATCAGGCAACCGTCCTCAAATACCTGCGTGAGCTTGCAGAGCGTGAAACTCCTGGCGACGCGGGTGATGAACTGAACGAAATGGAAGTCAGCGCCGCCATTCGTGAATCAATTTCACTCACGCCGGATGTGCGCACCAACACAATCATCGTGCGCGCACCGCGCGATTCGATGGACATGATCGAGCAGATGATTCGCGATCTCGACGAGTCAAGCGTTGGCTCGAAGAACGTGCGCATCTTCAAGCTCACCAACGCTGATGCGACAGCCATGGCGGAGATCATTACCGACTTGTTCAACCTTCGTCAGGGCAGCAATCTGCTGGTGCTTAAGCCGCGCGAAGACGGCGGCAGCGTGTCGGGCATTGGCGATGGTGGTGCAGATGCGGGCGGGCCGTTGTTCGGCACAGACCTTACAGCCGTCCCCGATGAACGCCAGCAACTTTCCATCACCGTGGACAGCCGCACGAACAGTCTGCTCGTCTCCGGCACGCCGACGTATCTTGATCTCGTCGCCAAAGTCGTTGATGAGCTCGACAACATCGAAGCCAACGAGCGCGAAACGTTTGTCTACGCACTTCGTAATGCTGCGGCAACGGAAGTCGCTCGCGTGATCACTGAATTCGTGCAGGCGGAACAACAGAAACTCATCGACACGCTCAGCAGCGATCAGCTCGGCAGTGCTGCTCGATTACTCGAACGTGAAGTCACGATCGTCGGCGATGAAAAATCCAACACCGTTCTTGTCAGCGCAAGCCCGCGTTATATGGAGCGCGTGCAGCAGATGATCGAAGAACTGGATGTCGATCCACCGCAGGTGTTGATCCAGGTCCTGCTCGCGGAAGTCACGCTTGATTATTCCGATGAGTGGGGCGTGGATATGACTGTTGCAGGTGACGTCGGCGAATTCAGCGTCGCCGGCGGGTTCGGCCTGGCCAGCGCGTTTGTCTCCGGCATGGGCGTGCCGAGTTTATCGGTGGCGTCCGGCGATTTTGATCTGCTCATTAAAGCCCTGCAATCACAGGGCAGATTGCAGGTATTGAGCAATCCCTCTGTGATGGCAGCCAACAACGAAGCTGCGGAGATTCAGGTCGGCGAAACGATTCGTGTGCCTGAAAGTACATCATTCACCAATGATCAACAGTTCTCGAGTGTGATTGAAGAAGACATCGGCGTCATCCTGAACGTCACGCCGTCGATCAATCCCGATGGATTTGTGCGCATGACGATTCAGCCGGAAATTTCCGAGTTGAGCAACCGCACGATTCAAATTTCTGAGGATTTCCAGTCGCCGATCATCACGCGGCGGCGTGCGGATACAACTATCACTGTCGCTGACGGCCAGACTATAGTGATCGGCGGTCTCATTTCCGACCGGTACGAACTGCGAACTCGCAAGGTTCCCTTGCTGGGCGACATTCCGCTGCTCGGTTTCTTCTTCCGCAGTGATACGGAAACTTCAACGAAGACCGAATTTCTGATTGTGTTGACGCCGTATGTAGTGGACAGTCCGTCGGGGATTGACGATTTGACGGAGCGCGAAGTTGAGCGTCTCTCCGTGCCGAGCAAAGTTAAGGACCAGATTCGCCGCAGCATGCTCGAAGGTCGGCTGTATGATGCTGAAGGAAACTTGATCCCGCCGGACAAGCACAGCTTTCTCAATGGCGATGCTGATCCGATTGAGGTTGACGATGATGAATTGATCGATGTTGAACGTGCGGAGAATCCCGACCCCGACTCCGACCCCGATCAGGGCGACGAGACTGAAGACCGGTTCGAGAAAGTTGTAGAAAATGTCAGACCATGACGATCGCAGAACGTCTTCAGGCTTTATGCTTCGATGCAGGTGTACGCTGTGCAACATTGTCGCATTTGCAATGCTCGCGCTGGTGATGGGTTGCTCAACGAAAGTCACAACAAGCGATGGCCGGCCGATGCCGCCCGAACCCAATTCCGCGCCGAAAACGCCTGTCGACGCCGATGCCAATGCCATGGCGCTGCTCGTCGCGCTCAAACCGACCGACTCTGACGGCAACAGCTATCCGGATCAGATTGCGGTGCAGGCATTTCTGTATTCCAGACCGCATCCGACATCCATTCATGAGCCCGGCGCATTTGTGTTTGAACTTTTCGCAGCCGGCGCGTCCGTTCACAATTCCACACCAATCGCGTCGTGGCGATTTGAAGGCCAACGTGTTGATGACGCACGAATCCATTCGCGACTCTTTTCCCGCGGGTATACTTTTAGACTCAGCCTGCTCGAAACCGGCGGCGATGTGCTGCCGTCCATGACATCGAACCTCATTGGGCGCTTTGAGCCGGCAGATGGGCGCGCGGCGGTTCGCGCGGATGGCGTGCGCATCATCCAGATCGGCCGCGGCTCCACTGCTGCAGTCCTTCGCCGTTGACCGCGTGTTATCACAGCCATGACACAACGGTCGCTGATCAATCGACTTGCCCGATTCGTGTCCAGCGCGATGGTTCACACAGGCGCAACACATCTCACAGATGACGAACTGCAGATGGCAGCGCTCGTCGTTGCGCCGCATCCCGATGATGAAACGCTCGGCTGCGGCGGAACAATTCTCCGCAAGCTCAGTCTCGGCGCGAACGCGCACGTCGTTCTCATGACCGATGGCAGCGGTTCACATCGCGGGATGCCGCCGCAGGAATTAGTACAGCGCCGCAGCACAGAAGCGCGGGCCGCATGCGCCGCACTCGGCATTGATAGTGATCGCGTTACGCTTCTCGCATTTCCCGATGGAAGGCTGTCGGAGCATGAGTCTGCTGCGGCATCGCGCCTGACAGAGCTGTTGCAGACGTTGCAGCCGAAGCAGGTGTTCGCGCCGTATCGCCACGACAATCATCCGGATCACCTTGCGACGACGCGCGCTGTTGTCAGCGCGATCGGACAATATTCGCAGCCTTGCAAACTGTTGGAATACCCCGTGTGGTTCTGGGAGCACTGGCCGTGGATGGAAGTTCCACCGCACATGCCGCACCGTCGTCGGCGGATCGTCAGCCGCGCGCTGCGATCACCGTGGCGCGGCTGGCTTGATTTCAATCGTTTTGTGGATGTCACTGAACAACTCGATCGCAAACGAATCGCGCTGGACAAACATGCCACGCAAATGACCGCCATGTCCGACGGATGGACAACACTCCAAGAGATCTCCGGCGGCGCGTTTCTCGAACGGCTGTTGACCAACCGCGAGATCTTCGCTGAGCGAAAATTCAACACACCGTCGAATGCATAAGCCGCGCACCAGAACGGCCTCGGGACATTCCCGAGGCCGGCGTCAACAGGGCATCAGGGACTCGAACCCCGACTAACTGAACCAGAATCAGTCGTGCTACCATTACACCAATGCCCTAGCAGCGAGTCGATTCTATATCGTCACGGCTGGGGATCAACCATGATCCCGTTGGCGGGTATTCCGCAGTTTCGCTCGAACAGCGGGGGTTTTGAGGCAGAGCATGACCGAAACCTCTACGGAAAACCCTGTGAAATTGCATCTTCACTGGTTGCCCGGCCGGCTTGCAGTCGCTCGCTTGGGCGCTGATGCTGCAATTCCAGAGTGGGCTGCCGATTCTACGGCCCCGTTTGCATCTGTAACGCGGACGGCTGATGAACTGTCAATTATCGCTCCGGAGCAAGCTGTGCCAGCTGCTGTCACAGCCGAGCGCGGCTTTGTTGCACTACGTGTGGCTGGCACATTGGACTTCAGCGAGATAGGTATCCTGGCCCGGCTTACCGGCACGCTTGCCAAAGCAGGCATTTCAGTCCTTGCGGTTTCAACGTATGACACGGATTATTTGCTCGTGCGCATCGGTGATCGCGCTGGCGTAGAGCGGGTATTGAATAGTGTTGCAACTTTTGAATGAACGCGCATGTACTGTCTTGCGATGTGACAAATGCCCAGTTCGTCAATCTGAGCAGGTGTCATTCCTCTGAAAATCTGTTCGTTCAATCCAGAGTTGTGTGTAAGGACACGCCAAGATCAACAAGGATTCAGGCTTGGCTGTTGCACCGCAGATGTCGTCGCTATGAGCTCTGCAATCTGCACAGCATTCAATGCTGCACCTTTACGCAACTGATCACCTGCGACATAGAGATTCAGGCCGAGCCCCTCCGGTTGACTGGCATCACTGCGAATGCGGCCGATCAGTACATCATCAAGACCACTCGCATTCACCGGTTCCGGAAAACGATTATTCGGCCGGTCATCAACAATTGAAACTCCTGGCGCTCGTCGCAACAGCTCGCGGGCTTCATTTTCAGAAAGCGGCGCTTTCAATGTCAGATTGATCGATTCACAATGCGCTCGCAACACCGGCACGCGCACGCAGGTTGCGGAGATGCCGATCGAATCATCGCTGAGAATCTTATGCGTCTCACGAATGAGCTTGGCTTCTTCTTCATTGTTGCCATCGACACCGATCGGCGAGTTATGGCTGAAGACGTTGAACAGGTACGGCCGATCAAGGACGTTTGTTGTCAACGGCTGCCCAGCAGCGAACTGCCGGGCTTGATCTTCGAGTTCAGTCATCATCGCAGCGCCGCCGCCGGAGGCTGCCTGGTACGTTGACACGACCATTCGGGAAATCCCGACCGCGCGATGCAGCGGCGCAATCGCGAGCAGCGCGATGATCGTCGAGCAATTCGGGTTGGCAACAACTCTCGGAAGCCGCGGCTGAGTCTTCGAAGCCGCGGGTAAGAGTGTCTCTCCATTCACCTCCGGAACAATCAACGGCACATTCGGATCCATCCGAAACGCCTTGGAATTGTCTATTACGATCGCGCCTGCTGCGGTCGCAGTTTCGACCCATTGACTGCTGATATTGCCACTTGCGCAGAAGAATGCGACATCAACGCCATCGAACGCTTTCGCTGACAATTCTTCGACAACGAGCGGTTGCTTTGCTCCATCATTGTCAAGTAGAGCTGCAGTTGCGCTGTCAATTTCGATGACTGTTCCTGCGGAACGAGCGCTTGCCAGCAGGCGCAACGAATGCATCGGGAACCGTCGCGATGCAAGCACATCAAGCAATTCCCGGCCGACAGCTCCGGTCGCACCGACAATGGCAACGGAAAATCGTTGTCTCTCGGTCATGGCGAAAGTGTAGACCCGCAGCTTGATCGAGGGCGTGTTCGCAACTGTTGATTGTCCATGTTGAGGACGTCAGGTGGTACTGCCCGCTGCGATTTGCTCTTGACGGAAGAGGTCGACGCGATCGAGTGATGTGACGACATTCTTGGGCATGGACAGGTGCAGCGACGATGGGTTCTGCAGTTCGAGTTCGCCGGAGACTTCGTGCACGCCGATGCGGAATGCTGCGCCGCCCCAGTCCACCGGAAGTGTGCCGCAGGGCATTCCCGGTTTCTTGCGCCAACGAGCGCCGTGGCTGCGTGGGTAATACGATGCGGCTGCGAGCTTGACATCAAGCACTTCACCCTGCAGGTGTGCTGGGACTGCGATCGGCTGGTGAATGACGCCGAAGTCGCCGCCGCTGGTCTTGAATGCAAAGTGCACATCGTGTGTTTCGGGTTTGATGACGAAACTTTCGTCGGGCGGTCGCAGGTGAATGATGACCTGGGCTGGGTTTTCATATCGGTTCTGATAATAGACGCTGAGTTCAGCCTGATTGTCGTTGACGCGTATGATCGGCAGGAAGGACACGCCATCAGCTTCGTAGTAGAGCGGGCCGACGATCGCAGCCATGTGATCCGGGAGTTTGTCTTCGATCCACATGCCGTATGCGAACCACGCCATCGTTGCCACAAGGAGAACGGATGCTGCAATGCGCTGCGGCCAGAGCAGCGGGGCGTCGGTACCAAGCAGCACCCACGCAACGAGCGACCAGACTGCTGCAAGCGCCGCGATGAGTAGAAGGATGAAATTGCGTCGTTCGTGCATGGACCGATCCTCCCTGCGCGGTAGGCATTCGCGGAAGATCGCCGCGAACGCAGCGGGCCCATCAAACGTGGATGCAGTAAAGCCGAGCGGGCGTCACTGATCGCACGTCCATAGTCGTATAGTACCCGAGATTCGTTCATTCTAGGACGCATTTTCACCACTTCGAGGTGCTCAATGGATTTCGAAAACCCGCCAGTTGATCCAGTTGAACAGTTCATCCGATGGTTCGATGAAGCCAAGGATCGCACGACTGTGCCCAACCCCAACGCGATGACGCTGGCGACAGTTGATCCGGATGGCAGGCCATCGGCTCGAATCGTGTTGTTGAAGCAACTTGATCACGATGGGGCTGTGTTTTTCTCCAATTATCAAAGCGACAAGGCCCGTGCGCTGCAGGCACACCCGATAGCGACACTGTTATTTCATTGGGATGAGCTGCATCGCCAGGTGCGTCTGCGCGGAAGAGTGTCTCGAATTTCGGATGCGGAGTCAGATGCGTATTTTGCGAGTCGGCCAATCGGCAGCAGGATCGGTGCGTGGGCAAGTGATCAGTCGCAACCGGTTGGATCGCGCGCGGTACTTGATCGACGGTATGACGAGATCGCAGCGCGCTATGGCGATGGGCCGGTGCCCCGGCCGCGGCATTGGGGCGGCTATCGCATGACGATCGATTCGATCGAATTCTGGCAGGGGCGCGACAATCGGCTGCACGATCGTGTAGGGTACACGTTGCAGTCCGATGGACATTGGAGCGCGCAGCGACTGTTTCCCTGATGCTGATTGTCATGGCGACTCCTTGGTCTGCAAGAGAGCATCATTGGTGAAGCCGCCTTCTGCTGGGGCATTTGTTCCGGGGCGTGGCAGGTGAATCCAGTCGCAGATTTCCTCATCAGGAAAACTCACCGCATCACCACTGCTTGCACCGATCAACAGCGCATGCACCGGCTCGTTCAGCAGCACACCCTCAACGCGGAATGGTGACCAGTGCGTGGGATGCACCCAGACGTATTCGACTTCGCCGTTGTCCAAAGGGGCTACCCACTTGACTGCCCAGCGCAGCCGATCGGTTTCATCTGCTTGCGTCCAGCGTGTTCGGGCTTCATGCAGTGTCTTTCGGGCGCGATCGATAGCGTCAGCAAGAGCTTTGTTGTTGTTCGGCGCATCAGCGGGTAACACGATCGCGTCGCTGAGCTCCTGCCATTGCGGTTTTGTGTCGACAGTTTCACGTGGCGCAATCGGTTGCTCGATCGGTTCGGAACCTGCATCGTCACAACCCGGCAGGACAACGACGCACAAACCAAGTGCTGCAGCAATCGCAAATCCAACGACCGGCATTCGATGAATATCAATCATCATTGTCTTCCATCGGCTGCACATCAGGCAGCAAACGCTGCATGTCAATGGCATCAACATCAGGATCTTCCAGATCATCAATACGAGTTTGTCGAACATCGCTGGCTTGAGAAGTCGCATCGTGCACCTCTTTATCGCTTGAATCGCCTGTCGGTTTGGATGCATTCAGTGTACGTACGGGCGCAGCCGGTTTGTCGCCCCAGAGTTGCTCAGCCTGGTCGATCATATCTGCGGATATACCATCAATCGGCTGTGCTGGCGGGTGCGGTGCTGCGAGTGTTTGCGGTTCGGCTTCCGGTTGATTTTCAATTTCAAACTGCTGCTCATCCGCAGCGAGCAATTCCAGTTCTGCATCGGACAGATCGAACATGTGAATCCACTGCTTCACTTCCTCGCGCGGCAGCGGATCAGTGTTTCGTTTGCGAGCGGTGCGCGGTCGCATTGGCAGGTCAACATCATGTGCGAGATGCGCAAGAAGCGTGGTCGAGCGCATCAACGGACATCGGCGTTTGCGGGCTGCTTTGAGGATGGCCACATCACTACTCACCACTGTAAGAAGTCGTGGCGCGGTGTCAGCGTTGAGCATGTCGATCATGACATCATCAGCGGTGCGGGTCGGGCCGGAGTAGAGTACGCGCATATCGCCCTGGGTGGTGCTGACGTGCTGGCTCATGCCGGTGCCATCGCACACGAGTGTGCAGCGGTGCCGACGATATCTGCTGGCTGCGAGCAGCGCAATGAGGTCGTCGACTTCGATGCCTGCGTGTTCAGCGGGGAGCACGCCTGTGGTGTGCAGGACGTTGTATGTGTCGATCAATAGGGGCATTTCTACGAGCATGGTACGGCCGGCCGGGTCGGTCGGCAGATCGGCGGGTTTTTGCGACGGATCTGGCGCGCGCGGGGGATTCATAGGGGTGTAACTTGCGTGCGCGCGAAGCTGTTGTACTGCGATTGGATGCTGCGAGCCGGGGTGCGGTTGCGTGCAGGCGCGCGCGGGTTGCGTGGGGCGACTGATTTGCGATCGCTGCGCGCGCATCAGCGCGGGGAATGTCATTATGGATGTTCGCAAAGATCGTTGATCGATTGATGTGCTGAAGCACATCAGCGTGCGCGGCGCAATCGGGTGATGCTGTTTGCGGCGTCGCATTAATCATGGCTGGGCGCAGTGATTGGCGCGCGCAAAAGTGTTGTGTGTGCCATCGCTGGCGCTTCGGACTGGCAATTTGTTTCAGATGCGCGCTTTGTGTTGTGTGATGTGGCGCGCGCTGCTGCACGCGTCAGATCAACTCGCGCTGAGTGTGAACTGCATCACGTCGATCTGCCCCTGGCGGAAGTAGAACGCGCAGCCTGTGAGGTATTTCTGGTACATCTCGTAGGTGTCTACACCTGCGATGGCGATGGCATCATCTTTGCGGCGTGCGAGGTTGGCGGACCATTCGTCCAGTGTGCGGGCGTAGTGAAGTTGCAGTGACTGCACGCGCTCGACAGTGAAGCCGGCTGCGGTTGCGTGGTTTTCGATGTTTGCAGGTGCTGCGAGTTGGCCGCCGGGGAAGATGTGCCTGCCGATGAACTTGCCGAAGAGCACAGATTCGTGGGTGATCTCGATGCCGCGTTTGCGGCAGGTTCCCAGGTCGTGCATAACGATCGTGTGCAGCAGCATTTTCCCATCGTCTGGAAGGAGTGCCATACAGCGCTCGAAGAATGCAGCGAAGCGGGCTTTTCGAAAATGTTCGAATGCGCCGATACTGACTATGCGATCGACGGATTGTTCGAATTGTTCCCAGCCCTGCAGATGCACCTCGCCGTGGGTGGGAATGTCCGGCAGCATCTTCTGAACATGTTCGTGTTGATTGCGGCTGAGCGTGAGGCCGATGACGTTGACGTTGTAGCGTTCGGCAGCGCGGCACATGCATGCGCCCCAGCCGCAGCCGATGTCGAGCAGGGTTTGACCGGGGGTGAGGTCGAGTTTGTTGAGCGAGAGATCGAGCTTGGCGGTTTGCGCTTCGGCGAGGGACATATCATCGCGCTCGAAGAACGCGCAGCTGTATGTCATGGAATCGTCAAGGAACAGACGGAAGAAGTCGTCGGAGAGGTCGTAGTGCGATTGAACCTGCTGGAAATTGGGGGTGAGCGTCATGGGGGCTCTCGACGGGGTGTGCAAGAAGAGGATAACCGGTTGTGGGGCGGAGATACCCGGGCGTGAGACCCCCCAGTATGACCACCTTTTGTCGTAGATTGCTCGGGGGCGGCTTTCGGGGGGCTTTTGAACACTTCGTCGGTCTTCGATCGATAGATGTGCTGAGACGCATTAGGCCGCATGGCGCGGTTGGGAAGAATCATAGAGGTCTGGCGGGAGAATCTGGCATATCCGTGGGTTTGGATGGCTGCTGGGCTTGCCAAACGAGGGGTGTTTGGGTCTAATGCTCGGCTCGTCTCTGGAAGGGACTGTTCAGGAAGCTGGTTTTTCAGGTCAAGGACACCGATTCGATATGGCTATTCGCGTTCGATCCCGCAGTAATGAATCCGTCAACCAGATGCTTCGTCGTTTCAAGAAGCTCTGCGAGAAGGAGGGATTGACCAAAGACATCAAGAAGCGTCAGTACTTCGAGAAGCCCTCGGAGCGTCGCCGACGTGCCAAGCGTAAGAGCGTGGCCCGGGCGGTTCGTCCGGGTCCCAGTGCGGGTGGTCCGGCACGTCGATCGCGCTGATTGTCTGACGTCGATACACACCACGTTCCGCTGGCTCTGTTGTGTTTGAAAACACGCAGGACAGTGTGAACAGGCGGTGGTTGCAGAGTGATGGATCGCCTGACCGATGATGTGTCGATATTGGCCTTGGTGACCGAAAAGCTTCCTTCCAACCAGTGATGAGAGTGTTCGGCCGTTGCCGGGCACTGAATCGACACGTCGCCTGCTGCTGCTGGAGACAGTTGAAGTCTCTTGGGGTTTCATGCGATCTAAGTCGCTGAACTTTGTTCCAACGATAAAAAGCCTCGAATTGTGTGACACAACGAGGCGGTGATTCTCAGGAGCCTTGCGCTGTGGACGCCCTTACTCTCGCGGACTTCTCACTGATTACTGAATATGCGCCGGTGTGGTTTGTCGCTCCGATAGGAGCGGTGCTCGCGCTGGTCATGGCTTTCATCTTCTCACGGGGTGTGATGTCGCACTCCGAGGGTGATGCGAACATGGTTGAGATTGCGGAAGCTGTCCGACAGGGCGCGATGGCCTATCTCACTCGCCAGTACAAGGTTGTGGCAGGCGTGTTTGTGCTGCTGGTGCTTGTACTTGTTGCGCTTGGGCTTGCGGGGATACAGGCAAAGATGACAGCGATCGGCGTTCCGATTGCGGGTCTGCTGAGCGGCCTGTGCGGCTGGTTCGGCATGAAAATGGCGACGAACGCCTCAGCGCGAACGACGTTTGCTGCGAAGAACTCACTCAATGATGGTTTGCGGGTGGCGTTCCGAGCGGGTGCGGTGATGGGTTTAGTCGTGGTCGGCTTTGCGCTACTTGACATCAGCGTCTGGTTCTTCGTGTGGGAGATGTTCTTCGAGGAGCCGCTGACGATCGTGACGACTGTCATGCTGAGCTACGGCATGGGCGCTTCGACGCAAGCACTGTTCGCACGTGTCGGTGGCGGCATCTACACGAAAGCTGCGGATGTCGGTGCTGACCTCGTCGGCAAAGTCGAAGCAGGCATTCCCGAAGATGATGCACGTAACCCCGCAACGATCGCAGACAACGTCGGCGACAACGTCGGCGATGTCGCAGGTATGGGTGCTGACCTGTACGAGTCGTATTACGGTTCGATTCTTGCGTCGATGGCAATTGGTGCAGCAGCTGCGTATCTGCTTGATCCGTTGAATGCAGCACTTGCAATGAAACTCGCAGCGGCACCGATGGCGCTTGCAGGGCTGGGCATTCTGTGCTCGATCATTGGCGTGTTTGTTGTTCGCGCAAAGGAAGATGCGAGCTTCAGTCAATTGCTCAAGAGCCTGCACATGGGTGTGTGGGTGGCCAGCGCGTTGATCGGCGTGGCAGCGCTTGGATTGTTCTGGTACCTGTTCAAAGACGTTGATCAGGTCAACGGCATCGGCGTGTGGGGTTCGATCGTGTCCGGACTTGTAGCAGGTCTGGTGATTGCGTTTGGCACTGAGTATTACACGAGCTACGAGCACAAGCCGACGAAATCAATCGCCCAGCAGGCGGAAACCGGGCCGGCGACAGTGATCATTGCGGGCACCGCAGTGGGTATGATCTCGACGTGGATTCCGATCATCACGATTGTTGTGGCGATCCTGGCAGCGTTCGGATTTGCCAAGGGGCCGGAGGATTCGTTCCTGCTCGGCCTGTACGGCGTTGGCATTGCGGCGGTGGGCATGCTCAGCACGCTGGGCATCACGCTTGCGACTGATGCATACGGACCGATTGCGGATAACGCAGGCGGCAACGCAGAGATGACTGGCCAGCCGCCGTTCGTTCGCGAACGTACGGACATGCTTGATTCACTTGGTAACACGACCGCAGCAACGGGCAAAGGATTTGCAATTGGTTCTGCGGCGCTGACAGCACTCGCGCTGCTAGCGGCATACATCATTACGGTCAAGGAAAGTCTGGTCCGGATGGCAGATGAAAGCGGCGTGGTTGCAATGTTCGGCCGAACAATCGTGCCCAAGACTGCAACGATTCCGCAGTTGATGGATTTCTATAACGTCACGCTGATCAACCCGCGCGTGCTATGCGGCATTTTCCTGGGTGTGATGCTGGTATTCGTATTCTGTGCACTCACGATGAATGCGGTCGGCAGAGCTGCGTATCGCATGATGAATGAATGCCGAAGGCAGTTCGGCATAATGAAAGAAGGTTTCCGCAAGCAGGGTATGTCGGATGCGGACATTGCCAACCCGATGAGCTGGCCGATGAAGGTCGAAGTGGATGGCCACAAGTATCCGGATTACGCAAGCTGTGTGGACATTTCAACAGCAGGTGCGCAGCGCGAGATGATCGTGCCGTCGCTGCTGGCGATTATTGTTCCGGTCATAGTTGGTCTCGTGCTGGGAGTTCCCGGCGTAATGGGCATGTTGGCGGGCGGCCTGACGTGCGGCTTCGCAGTAGCGATTTACATGGCCAACGCAGGCGGCGCGTGGGACAACGCCAAGAAGTACATCGAGAAGGGCCATCACGGCGGCAAGGGTTCGGACGCACACAAAGCAGGTGTGGTCGGCGATACGGTCGGCGACCCGTTCAAGGACACCTCGGGACCGTCGCTGAACATCCTGATCAAGCTGATTTCGATTGTCTCAGTGGTGTTTGCGGGGCTGATCGTGAAGTTCTCGCCATACATTGGTGATCTGCTTGGCTTTGGTTGAGTAGACTTTCGGCGCGGTCACGCAAGCGGGCGGGCCGCAGCGTGACAGTGATCGGAGCAAGATGACAACGCCTCACCACAGACGTTCAAACGAGCAAGCACGCGCCTTTGCGGTTGATGCAGCGAGGCTGATGGCTGACCGACACTGCGAAGACATTTGCGTGATCGATGTGCGCGGGCTCAGCCAGGTCTGCGATTTCGTGTTGATTGGCACGGGCACGAGCGATCGGCAGATGCAGTCGGTCGGTCGTGAGCTTGAAGACCTCGGCGCATCGAGCGATCAGAAGCCGTTTCGCTCGCACAGTGATTCGGACACCACGTGGATTGTGATTGACTTCGTGGATGTCGTGGCGCACCTGTTCGAGCCCGGCCGGCGTGCGTATTACGATCTCGAAACGCTGTGGTCGGACGGCGCGCGGATCGACTGGCAGCGCGAATCCGCAGCATGATCGGGATGAAATATGGCAAACAAGGCTGAACGATTGCTGAGCGATCTGGTGTTTGCGGCATTGAATGGCAATGTCGTCGCGCTGGATCGATATTCAGGTGAGATTGCGTGGTCGTGGAAGTCGCCGAAGAAAAGTACCTACATGACGTTGCTGCTGGATGGCGATCGTCTGATCGTCGCTGGCAGGGGATATCTGTATTGCCTTGACCCGCTTTTCGGGCAGCTTGTATGGGAAAACCCGCTCAAGGGTAAGGGCATGAGTATCGCGGCTCTGGCTTCTGTGAACGGTTCGTCGAACAGCGCACAGACGCAGATCGCCGCGGCGCAAGCGGCAGCAGCAGCTGCGGCTGCAGTGGCAGCAGGGTGAGTTGAGCGAGTACGAGTGCTGGGCCGCACGCGACGATGTCCTGCGAAGCGGTTGAGGTATTACAATCGATTTCATGTGTGCTGACATTGCGCGCGGCAAGGCGCTGGATACAACCGGGTTTGGGATTGAGATGGCTGCGCTTCCGCCGATTGCGGAAGGGCGGATTGATCCGCGCGCGTGGTTTGAGCGCCCGGCCAATCGTTTTGAAATCGAGATCGGCTCGGGCAAGGGAACATTTCTGGTGCAGCAGGCACCGCTGCATGCCCAGACGAATTACCTTGGCATCGAATGGGCGGGTGAATTTTATCGCTTTGCAGCAGACCGTTTTCGCAGGCGCGGAATTACCAACTCGCGCATGTTGCGTGGTGATGCGACAGAGTTTCTGGCGCATTGGTGTCAGCCGGGGATTGCGGCTGTAGTGCATTTGTATTTTTCGGATCCCTGGCCGAAGAAACGGCATCACAAACGCCGGGTGCTGCGCGATGAAACGCTGCCGGTATTTCATCGAGTGTTGACAGGCGCCGGCGAGCTGCGTTTGGTGACGGATCACGATGATTTGTGGGCGTGGTATGAAGAACACGCAGGCTGTCATTCGGATTTGTTTGAACGGCAGGAGTTTGAGTCGCCGGAGTCCGCTGGTGGTGATGAGATGGTGGGAACGAACTATGAGCGGAAGTTTGCACGCGAGGGCCGGCCGTTTCATGCAATGACGCTGGTGCGGCTGTAAACGCCAACAGCCAGCAACGTTGACCGGAACGCCACAGCGCGCCTCACGCATTAACGGCAAACGGCTGCGTGCCTTCGCCGCGTTGTTGTCGCTGGCGCACATCGCGAATCAGTATTCGCGTTTTGTTGAGCAGCAGCAAGTACATGACCATTGCGACGATTGGTCCGACGACGAGGCATGAGCCGACAAGATAGATCACCGGCAACAGCCACATATAGAGTTTGGCGCGCTCATGTACCGTTGCGTTGGGGATGCGCGGGCCCATCCAACTGAGATACAGCATTGATGCAAAGAACTGCGCGATGGATGCGACCAGAGCGATGAATCCGATGCCGAACAGAGCGAAATTCGCAGCAGGGACAGCCAGTGCAAGGAACTGTGTTGCTGCAGAGAGCGTGGTGGTGCATGCAATGATAATGACGGCAGCACGTACGATTCGCCGGGGCTTCTGCCCGGTATCGCCGGCCTTCTGGCCGGGATCAGGCGCGCTGATGAGCCACCAACCGTACAGCGACAGGAATGACAACGGAAGCATTGCGAGCTGGATAATCGCATTGAAGAGACCACTGGTTGTTGTGGTGAATGCAAATCCGCCGACACCGGCACCGCCGCCGGCCGCTACAGCGCCGCGAAGTGTTACTATGATAATTCCGATCATTGCAACGACAGTGAGCAGTGAAAGCACAAGCTGAAGCACCCAGGCTATGAGCACGCATATCAAGCCGCGATGCAGGCCGGCGACATACGGCGCGTTGCTGTAGATCAGCAAGTCTTCCTGGATGGAATTCCAGATCGGGGCGCCGCATTCGGGACAGTTGCCTGTTTCGGTGAGCCCGCGGAGGTTGAAGCCGCAGTTTCGACAGGGCACATCATCGGTGGCGAGATTGATAGGGCGCTTCGATTCGGCAGCATAGTGCTGCGCGGGCATCACTGGAGGCGCAGTAAACGGACCAGCAAACGGGTTGGGTTTGGAGTCGTGCGGGCCATGATCGGTGTCGGCCATGGGGCAAATGTAGCAAATACTGCGGCAGCGGTGTGGTCGGGATGGGCATACACTGATGCAATGTGGTGGTGCGCGAGCGTGTGCTACGCCGCAAACGGCTTTTCGGCTGCACCGAACTGGTGGGAACAAGTTTCAACATGCGCAAACCAGGTACTGATGAAACCAATGTGCAGATGACCGATGTGCTGTGTGATTTCTGTCACCGGCAATGGTCGGAAGAGATCCCGATGCTGGAGGGGCACAAGGGCAGCTGCATCTGCGGGCGGTGTCTGAGGATTGCGTACACGGAAGTGCTGCTGCACAAGCAAAGCTCAGCACCGGCGGAATTCACCTGTCCGATGTGCCTGGAGACGACTGCGGATCGTGCGGAGCTGGATCGCGGCGATGAGCCCGGTTGGCAGAGCCCGATGCATGAAGAGGCTGTGATCTGCAGGCGGTGCATCAAGCTGGCATCGGGAGCGCTGCACAAGGACAAGGCATTCGACTGGAGCAAGCCGACGATTGAGTGATTGCGTGCGCAACAGCGGGTAAGCCCGCCTGCGAAACCGGGGGCGATACAATCGACGGTCATGCTTGCGGGAATCAGTCTTGCCAACAAGTGTCAACTGCTGTTCGGCTTTGCGGTCGTTGTGATTCTGACGATGGCGCTCGCGGTACCCTGGATGCGCACGAGCAGTCTGGTGGAGCAATACCAGCTGGAAAGCTCGCGGCAGCTTGCGGATGCGTGGATGACCGACCGGATCAATCTCGGATCGGTGTATACCTATGGCAGAGTGCCGGCTCCGCCTGATGAATTGTTCGATGCGTCGGGTGAAGGCCCGTCGATGCGGATGAACTTTGTGCAGGTCGATGAGATTGATCTGGAAGATGAAACGCTTGATTCGTTCTTTCGCCATGCGCTGGAGCATCTTGCAACGCACGAAGATGAAGTCGATTACGCAGCAACGGTGAAGACCGACGCAGGGACTGTGTTTCGGTATGCGCGGGCTGTGCGGGAATCGCAGATGCGGGCGCTGCGCGATTTCAAGTTGAGCGTGTTCACCGGCGGGCCGCTTGATCCGGATCTTGCAGATCCGTTGCAGGCGCTGTTGGTGGTGGATCGCACGAGCAGATTTGCGGATCAGCAACTCCTCATCAGTCGTGTGTTTATTGTGACCGCTGGTCTCGTGGGCAGTCTGCTTGCGATGTTGGTGTTCTATTTCATCTTGACCAAATTGATATTCAGTCCGGTGCGGCAGCTTCGGCGGACGACGGAGAAAGTCGAACAGGGTGATCTTTCGATTCGTGCGGATTTAAATACAGGCGATGAGTTTCAGGAGTTGTCGAGAGCGTTCAATGCAATGCTCGAACGGCTCGAAACCGGGCAGGGTCAACTTCGTTCGATGAACGAATCACTGGATTTGAAAGTGAATGAGCTTGCGGAAGCGAATGTCGGTTTGTTCGAATCCAACCGGTTCAAGAGCGAGTTTCTTGCAAACGTGAGTCACGAGTTGCGCACGCCGTTGAATTCGATCATCGGTTTTGCGGAACTTCTGGACGAGATGGCGGGATCGGATGCGGCTGCTGACCCGAAGCGTTCACGGTATTTGCAGAACATTCTTTCAAGTGGACGCAGACTGCTGGAGATGATCAACGAGCTGCTTGATTTGGCAAAGATCGAAGCAGGTCGGATGGAAGTGAGCATTGAGCCGACAAGCGTGAGCGATCTGGTGGAGGGCTTGGTCGGAATCATTCGCCCGCAGGCGGAAGCCAAGCAGTTGGAGATGTCGGCTGAAGTGTCCGAGAGTGTGCCGGTGATTGAAACTGATCCGGGCAAGCTGCAGCAGATTCTGTACAACTTCCTGTCGAACGCGATCAAGTTTACGCCGCGGGCCGGGCAGATCATGATTTCCGCGAATCGCATAACCCGGCAGGACAATTCGCTGGGCGTGCGCATCAGTGTTGCGGATACGGGTCCGGGCATTCCGCCGGACATGCAGGATTTGATCTTTGAGAAGTTTCGTCAGGTGGAATCATCACACACGCGTGAACATCCGGGGACGGGACTGGGGCTTGCGATTTGTAGGGATCTGGCGCAAATGCTTGGCGCAGAAGTGTCGTTCATGAGTGAGCCAGGGCGCGGCGCGACGTTTTCTGTGGACTTGCCGATTGAGCATCACCCCAGGGAAGCTGAGCCGTTAATGGGCGGCGGCGAGTGGGGGGCGCGGCAGGGGTGAGTTGAGCAGCTGCGGGTGCGGCGCCGATCACCGTGCAATTCGCTTGGGAATTACTGCATCAGCATCGGGGAATTGCGTTCGTGCCCGCGAGGCATCGAATCGGCTGCGCAGATCGCCCGGCTGCATTCGCATCAGGAGAAAGTCCAGCACAGCCTCGGCAACACGCTGCGGCGAGTCAGCACCGTCGGGTGACCACAGGTTGTAATCGGCCCACGACAGCTTGAGCGTTATCGTGTGCAGTTTTCCGGCATCATCGAGCACCTGGCAGCGGAATTCCCAGCCGCTGGCTTTCTCGTTTTCACTGATGATTTCAATCTGTGGCAACCTTCGGCTCCGGTGCGACTAGCATAGAGACCAACCCGGCTGCGCGTGTGCGGCCGGTTGTCCCAGCCACTTTTCGGCAGCAGCATATATGAGTCTCGGATTCATTCTCGAAATTGTTCGTCTCGGCCTCAAGAACCTGCGGCTGCATATGCTGCGCTCGGTGCTGACGAGCCTGGGCATCATCCTCGGCGTGGCGGCTGTGATCATTATGGTGTCGATCGGCGAAGGGAAAAAGCAGGATGCTCTTCGCGAGATTGAAGTGCTGGGTGCGACGAATGTGATCGTGCGTTCATTTCGGCCTGCGGAATCGCGAAGTTTTGGTGGCGAGCAGCGCTCGTTCGTCGCCAAGTTCGGACTCAAGCGTGAAGACCTGCGGCGGATCGAGCATTTTATCGATGATGCTGCGGGAATTGTTGCGCTGAAGTCGGTTGGTGATGAGACGAGTTATGCAGACAAGCGGATGATCAGTCAGACGTTTGGTACGACGCCTGGGCTTCAGAGCATTGCGAACCTGACGGTTGAGCGCGGCAGATACCTGTCGGACGATGACATCGAACGCAGAACGAATGTTGCGGTGATCGGCGCGGATGTCGCCAAGCAGTTCTTCCCGATGGAGGATCCGCTTGGCAAGGAATTCCGCATCGGTAGCAGCGATCTGTTTCGTGTTGTGGGTGTTCTTCGACCGATCGGTTTGGCAGGAGGAACAGGTTCGGCGCTTGTCGGGCGTGATCTCAATGATGATATTCATATTCCAATCACGACTGCGGAAGTTGTGTTCAGTGACACGATTTTTCGAAGACAGTCTGGTTCATTCTCCGGTGAAGAGGTTGAGATTTCGGAAATCTATGTGATGGCGCCAAATACGGAGTCGGTTCTATCGACCGCAGAGCGCGTGGATCGGATTCTGCGTGCGGGTCATCCTGAGTTGGAAGATGTTGAGCTGATCGTGCCGTGGGAATTACTGGAAAGCGCCAAACGCACCGCCCGCATGATGAACATTCTGCTTGTGACAATCGCGGGAATCAGTCTGCTGGTCGGCGGTATCGGTATCATGAATATCATGCTCGCATCTGTGACCGAGCGAACGCGCGAGATCGGCATACGCAGAGCGCTGGGAGCGACCAAGCAGAACATTGTGCTGCAGTTTCTCGTCGAAACCGGATCGCTTTCTGCGATCGGCGGCATCGTGGGCATTGGATTGGGCGTTGGCGTGGCGATTGGGTACGAAGTCGTCGGCGCGTGGGTGATTGAAATCGCACGTGATTACTTTGACACCAGCCCGAGTTCAAATACGCAGGTGACCGGTTGGTCGATCATCGCATCATTCATCGTCGCAACCGCGACGGGCCTGGTGTTCGGGATCTATCCTGCGATTGTTGCGGCGCGGCAGGATCCGATTGTTGCGCTGCGACATGACTAAGCAAACGCTGAAACGCCGAAAATTCAAACAGCCAATCAGGCGGTCACCGTGATTGCGTTGCGCAATTACTTTGCCCATTTGATTTCGAGGCGGTAGTCGACCGCGTCGTTGTGCAGCGCACCGGCTTTGAGGCGGACGAGTTGTTTGCCGTAGAGTTCCTGCATGCGCCAACCCATTGCCGGTTCCAGTTGCCTGCCGTCGAGGTCATAAAACAGGAAGCGGTAATCGATGAGGTAGGTTTCTTCGGATGTGTTGCGCACCGGCACTTCGACCTGCATCGGGCGCTCGGGATCGGCACGGTCGGTGATGACGGCAGGGTGAAACGCCAGCCAGTTGCGCAGCTCGGGCGCGATGACGGTGATCTGCGGGTCGTTCATCGGCGCTGGATATGGGTCGCCCATGCCGGGCGCGGGGGATCGATCGGCCTCGCAGCCAAATGACAGCGCAACAGTGAAAGCAATCGCTGTGGACAGAACACAGATGTAAGCAGTCTTAAGATTCATCATCGGCCTCCTCGCCGGTGGTGCGTGTTGTGGTATCACGGTTCGTCTTGTCTGACCCGTAAACGCGCTGCGATATTCCGCAGGCGCTCGGATCGTGGTTCGTATGGATCGTGGGGCTGATACATGAGGCGTTTGTAGCCCATGGAGTACGGCTGTGGGGTGAAGATGGCCCGGCCGGTTTCGAGTATGTGCCGATATGACGAATTGCGGGGGATGTCATTGGCCGGGTCCATTCCCGAACCGAGGAAAAGCTCTTCATCAACGCGATACAGATCAATCAGATCGCCGGGAGTGAATTCAGTGGGGAAACCGCCAGCCTGATAGGTCTGCAGCAGTGTCCGCGACGGCATGGAGACATCTCGCCCGCCGCCGATATATGGAAGCGCCCCGGCACTCGGCGCGTTGAAGTCGTTGGTGTAGTACGGCGTGATTGCAGTGAGCCATTGCGGGTCGGGGCTGTCCGCGCCGTGAATACGCAGGTAGATTGTGCGCGGGTTCTCAGCAGTTCCCGGGCGAACGTTGTCGAGCACAACACGGGATCCGACATCGCCTTGGATTGCAAGTTCAAGATCGGATACGTCGCCAAGCGCGAGCGGCACGATGTAAATCGACTGCGGCGCGAATTCAAAATATCGTGTATCCCCCTTTGCGCCACTTTTTGTCAGCGCACCTGCTGCCATCATGCCGAGGCCAGCAAGAACTGTTTCGAGTGAATCGCGATTGCCGCCGTGGGCTGCGACTGCGAAGCCGGAGACGACGAGTACATCGCCGATGACGCTCTTTGCGATGCGGATATCTTCGAGATTGTTCCAGCGGTGATCAACAGCCATCCGGTCGATATCGCAAACAGGATTGAGTTTGGCAGCATGCGAGCCGTTGATGTTAACAGTGATCGGCCCACGGTGGCGCTCCTGCGGGTCGAAGCGCAGCAATGCATCGTCGGGGCCGTAGGCAATCTTGGTCGGTCCCTTGCCGTAGTCAACGATCAGCAACGTGTCGAAGCCGCTGCGAATGCGGTCTGTAAGAGCGTTCAAGTCTTCGTTTATTGCAACGGCTGCATTGAGCTGCGCATCGAAGCCGGATGCACCTGAGAGTTTCGAGCCGATCGCCTGCATGACGAAGCCGAGCGCGAAGTTGGTATCTACAGCGGTGTACTCGATGTCGAGGAAGTTGTCATCTTCTGCGGCGCTGCGGGTGAGATCTTCTGAAGATTTGTCACCGCCGAAGTCCGTCAGGCGAAACAGCGCGTTGCTTGCAGCTGCGCGTGCGTTTTCCCAGTCGTCCTGCACGGCGTATTGAGTTGCGACGTAGTGGTACAGCAGGGCCTGCTCGAACGGTTCGCCTTTCCAGATGCGCACGCCTTCATGCACCCAGACGGCTGCGGTGGTGCGATCTTCGTTGAGGCCGGCGGTGGAGAGCCAGTTGAAGACCCGGCCGAGCGCCTGTTCAGCTTCGGTATTGTCGCCGTCGGCAAGTGCAGCCACACCGAGGCGTGCGTTGTTCAGCAGGACCTGTTCGTTCTGGATGTAGGCATCGTCACGGACGGCTTCGCGTGCAGTTGTGAAATCGTAGTTGTAGTACGCACGAATGGCGGAGTAGTTGCGCGGCGCGGATTCACAACCACAGGAAAACCCCAGAAATCCGAAAAGCCAAACAGCTAAACACCTGCTGAGCGTACAGCAATGCGCGGCGCGCACCTTCCCGGCGTGTCGTAGATTTGATGCATTGGCGCTTGGGTCAGTCATATGTCAGGCCGCTCACGGCGCGTTTTACTTCCCACGCGTCCTGCCAGACGATGCTGCCTGTTTCGAGGTCGAGCAGTTCGAACGCGCACAAATAGGCATCGCTGCGGTTGAGCGCGTTGGTGATCGTGAGTGCGTTGAACTGTGCGGTCAGGACATGTGTCGGTTGCATGCGCAGACCGAATGGTTCGCCTGCGGGGTCGGCGTTGAGCGCTTTTGCAACGTCCGGCCAGCGCTCGGGTGGCACGATCCATACCAGCGCGTGTTTTTCTGCGACATTTGAGCGGGCCAACATGCCGCGGAGCCGGCCGATGTAGAGCCATTTCTCGCGCTCGGGGATGATCTGGTTGGTGTGATTGACGACGCGATAGATCGAGATCACCCAGGGGTTGTCATCGAGGCGGCGTGTGTTGATCACATCGCTTGCGGTAAATGATTCCGCCATGCGGTTGGTCATGTCGACAAGGTCAACGCTTTGCAGGAACGGAGTTCTGATTTTCGGCGCGCCGCTGCAGCCGGTGAGCGCGCATGCGAAAAGCAGTGCGATGGGCAGTGCAGCGAGATGTGCAGCTCGTATGGACATGCGTACGCGTGCTACGCCGCAAGCGGCGAGGCTGCTTTACTGGTATTTCACTTCGTAGAAGTTGGTCCAGACAATCGCGCCCGGGCCGGCGTCGGGGCCGGATTCTGCGACATCAACGAGTTGCACGAGTTGATATTCGAGCAGGTAGTAGTTCGTGCCGCCGCTGGGCAGATCGGAAACCACACAGGTCAGGACGTATTCTGCTTCGGATCGATATGCGCTGGGGGCGCGGTCGGGTTGTTTGTCGCCGTATTCACGAGCGCGCTGTTTCTCTACGAATTGTCGTTCGCGTCGAATGTCCAAGCCGTGTCGGGTTCCTGCGACGCCGAGAAGTGTGCGGAGTCTGTTGAGGAAAATCTGGTAATCGCGATTGGGTCGCGAGGTTTCATTTTCGATCTCGCCGAAGAAAATGCGTGGCGGATTGTCGCGGTTGGAGATGTCGAGCCGCTGGGCCATGTCCATTGCCATTTTATCGGTTGCAGCGACAAGGTCAGCGGAGCGCAGGTCGAGGCTGCCGAGCTCTGCTTCGGAGTCGTGTGTGGGGTCCATGCGGTAGCCGGAGGTTCCCTGATTGCGCGGTGCGGTTTCACAGCCGACGGCGAGAGCGGTCGCAGCGGCGCAGATGGCGGTGAGTGTCAATCGGTTCAATGCGTTCACGTCAGCTTCCCTTTCCAGACGTTGTGTGGTTCCGCTTGGATGTTGTTGCGGAAACGGCGGTGGAGATTCTACCTGACGTGTGAGACACGGCGACAGAGGGGGGGATTCCGCAGGAAATCGGGAAAGCCAACCTGCCGAACAGCCAAATATGGTGATGATCTGACAGCCTGCTCTGCGAACCTGCGACTGCTGGGCGAACTATGGATCTGAGCGGTCTTCGGTGTGTGATGATTTGGATTCCCGGTAGCCGGTGAACTGGCGGTGGAAGCTATACGGGGCGATGACGATGACGTAGTCGCGCCAATCGCGGATGCTTGTGGGCATTCGCGCAGGGATGTGTCGTCGCTGTGCAGAGCATTGCGATTGTGATTGTGAGTCAGTGAGTGTGCAGCAATGGGCGAGTCGTTGTATTGCCCTGGAAGCATTCATGAACAGACCGCAGCGATGGGATGAATACCGCTGCGGTCGTTCGTGTCGTGCGCGACTTGGCTGATGACAGAGTGGATCAGTTCGAGGAGGACGATCCGCCTGCAGCGCCACCAACGGGCTCGGCCGTTCTGAAGTCCGCATTTGTCACGTTGGACAGCCCGCCGGTGAATGTTACATATCGACGGTCAACTGCTGCCTGTGAGACGCGCACGGGCCGTGTTGCAAACGGGTAACCGCCGATTTGGCGGTGGATGTAATCGGGAGCGCGAATGATGAGCGTACCCTGGAAGTAGCGGATGCTCGCTGCATCGCCGCCGAGCTGTTGCCATGCTTCGGGCTCGACCAGTTCGACGATGAGATCGACGATTTCCTGAGCGCGTTCAGCTTCGGGGACACGATCGGGTTCATCTTCGGGACCAGGGAATAGCGATCCGCCGCCACCACCTCCGCCGCCGGAACCGCCGCCTCCACCACCACCGCCGCCGCCGAAGCCGCCACCACCACCGAAGCCTCCGCCGCCGCCACCGCCGCCGGAGCTGCCGCCCTGGTTGAGTGCAGCGTCAAGATCGAGATCGGGTGCGTTGTCAAACCTTGGGGGGTCAAAGAGCATGTCACGAATGGGGTAGTAGCGAATTTCCTGGGCTGCGGGAACGCTGAGGCGTTCCTTGGTGCCGACTTCAACGAAGCCTTCACGAAGCTGCCAGGTGGTTGGTTCGAAGTCTTCGGTTTGTGCGAGTACCATTTCGAGCACGGTGAGTGCGGAAGTGTCCTGCACGCTGAGCGTGATCGGCGCATCTGGGTCTATACCGAAGGTGGTTTTGTCATCGTTGTACCTGCCGATGATGTTCACGCCGATGACGGTTTTCAGATAGTTGATCGCATCGCGAGCAGGTGTTTCCTGGAACTCAAGCGTGAGGTCGGTGTACAGTAGTGCGCTGAGCATCTGAGCTTTGCTGGAGTTATTGCGCTGGGCAGCACTGCGTTTTTGCATAACGTGCTGATACCGCTCGGAAATGCTCTGGCCGAGGGCTGTGCTGGCCAGCAGGAGCATTGAGGCGGTTGCGATTGTGGTCAACAGTTTCATGTAATTGATCTCCGGGATTCTCAATCGGGCGACTGAGAGTGTTGGACACGCAGGCGGCTGAAAAGTTCGATTTCGCAGCCGTTCAGCGTCTTCACCACTGGATACCCCTAAGTATAGGCGTCTGGCGAATTGCTCTGAAAGAGTTTCAGTCGAACAGGGGGCTGACGGGGTTCAGGGGCGATCAGCGGGGAAGTTTCAATCCCGGGTGGGGGCTTGCTCTCGGACGTTGGCGGGCGGTTGCTGCGAGTTTTCGGGGGCAGCACGTTGTTGCTTGCGAGTTTGCAGCGACTCAATCGCCCGGAGAGTGTCGACGGCAGCGATGAGGGCCATGGCTGTGGCGGCAGTGGCCAGTTCGGCAGACCACGTGTTTGACCGGATGCCGCCGAGAGCGCGGTCGGGATTGCGGAATCCCCAGGCGTCTGCTTCGGTGATCTGCAACTGCATGAGATAGCGCATCGCAAGCAATTGATTCTTTTGGGCGATGCCGCGGGTGGCGTCGGTGCTGAGCACATCATCATTGAGCATCAGAGCGAGCAGCGCGACAACGCGGGCAGACTGTGCATTGGGGCGGACGCGCGCGGCATTGGGGTTTGCATCGAGTGCGAACCCGCCGGTCAGGTCGAGCCAGTCGGTGTTGTCAGGGTCATTGAATCGCGGCGCATGGGCGTGCTTGATCTGTCGATGCCAAAGTGCGAGACGCATGCGAGTCAGTTCCTCCAGACTCAGAACAGGTTGCTCGCCTCGGCTTCGAATGTTTGATTGAAAGAAATAATGTACTTGATACGCCCACGTCATTGGCCCAAGTCGCGCTGATTCATCAGTTGTTTCGAGACTTGCACGTGCGACTCTTTGGCTTGCCGTCCAATCAAACGTATCGTCGCTGCGCGCTTCCTGCTGGAGCAATGCGTATGCAATCATGCCGCGCGTTGTAGGGGTTACGTCTGAAAGCGCGTCGTGCAGTTGTTCGCCTTCTAAAGTCTTAAAGATCTGGAGCGGAACCAGGGCGCGATTCATTATGTTTGTTGTTGTGCGATCAAACGGCATCATTCGTTCAGGTGACACAAGGCCTGCGAGAATGAGAGCGCACGTGGCAATATCTTCGAATGGGTCGTGTTCGCCATCAGTCACCTCGGACAAGTCGAGAATGATTTTGTGCGCAGCTTTGTGTGCAGCAGAAGCGACGTCATAGTCCCAACTGTTGATGTTGGCATACTTGGCGATCGCGACTGCTGCCAGGGCCTGATCGCGCGGGGTGGCAAACATCGGCTGGTAATCATCGCGCAGGGGGTCGTAATCGCCGAGCAGGCCGAGCGGTTCGTCCCCGGTCCAGAGTTTGTTGATGAGATGCGCTGCTGCAGCATCGGCGAATTGGCGAATGGATTCACGCGTGACTTCTGCTGTACTGACGAGGCGCAGGCCGCGGTGTGTTGCGGTCGGCGAAGCCTCGGGTTGATCCTGCACGAGATGCACTGTGCGGAAGCGATACACACTGACTTTTCTTTGATTGATGAGTTCATCAAGCGGCGCGGGTTTGAGTTTGAGCATCGCAGCAAGGCGTGCAATTGCCGCATCGATGTTGTCTGCGTTGCCGCTGCGGCGCATCTGTGCGGGAAAGAGCATTGCAAGTGCTTCACCGCGGCGCATGGCCAGGCCGTCAAGACCGGGTTCGTAGTGCTGAGCAACGTGTTCAGCGGTGCGCGCGATCATCGGCCGAAGTGGGCCGGCGATTTCCAGTTCGAGATTCAGCTTCGCGCCGACAGTGTTGCGCAATGTTTCGGGTGTGTTGCGCATGGATTCATCGCCGAGCAGTTCGCTAAGCGCGCGCCCGGTCGCTTTGCGGAGGCTGAGCGCATCGCTGGTGGTGTCGATGCCGGTGCCGACGACTCTGCCGTTGTGCCGCAGCGCGATATAGATTCCGTGCGCGTTTTCGATCGCGATGTTCGCATCGTCGTGATCCGTTGGCGGGACAGCGAAATCGTTGATCCACTGCCGAGCTGTGAGAAACGCGCCGACGGATGCGCCGAGGTCCGGCTGGGCTGGTGCATGTGAAGATTGGGCACTTGCCGGGATTGTGCCGGCAAGCAGTACAGTGATGAGAAGCGTGCAACACACTGCACGTGTCCCTGCAGCACCACCTGCGATGTGGCGTTGGGACATCATCCGGAATCTGCGGCGCAGCGTACGTCCGAGAAGAACACTGACTCCAGCACGCAGCAGTTGTTTGTGTTGTATATCGGTCCCGGGCATGGGCATTGATAGTACTCTGGCACGGACAACATAAGACACGGAGTTAAAGACATGCTCGTTCAAAGCCTGATGGCAATCACAGATAATCGTAAGCGGATGCTGATCCTCACGCTGCTCACCTTCGCAAGCTTGTGCTGAGCGGTTGCGGATTCTGCATTACTCCCCTCGCGACAGATCAAAGAAAACAACCCACGACCGAAGCCGTGGGTTGTGATGATTGCTGGCAAAGTCCTGCCTGAAGGCGATTCAGGCGTTGTCGTCTTCTGCCGGCTCAGTTGATTCCGGTTCGACTTTCTTCGGCCCCACGACTTTGGCCGGCTCAGCGGACTTGGGCGTTGGCAAGCTGATCTTGTCGGTGCCGAGCGCGCCGTGTTCGTCCATGCCGCCCTTGGCTGCGACTGAACCGAATGACGGATCGCCAGCAGATTCGCTGCCGCTGTCGCCGCCGTCTTCGGTTTGTGCATCGCCCCACTGAGCGCGTTTGAGTGACAGGCCGATCTTGCGTTCATCGGTGTCGACGCGCAGGATCTTGACATCAAGCATTTCGTCTGCCTTGACGACATCCTGCGGGTTCTCGACCTTGGAGTCGCTGAGTTCAGAGATGTGCAGCAGACCTTCGAGACCTTCTTCGAGTTCGACGAAGACGCCGAAGTTGGTGATCTTCGTGACCTTGCCGTGTACAACCATGCCGGGCTTGTACGCATCGGGGATTGCGGTCGCCCACGGGTCTTCGTTCAACTGCTTGACGCCGAGGCCGACGCGCTGTTTTTCCTGATCGATGTCCAGAACAACGCAGCGAACGGGATCGCTCTTCTTGTACTTCTCGTTGGGATGGGATATTTTTTCCGTCCACGAAATGTCACTGACGTGCAGCAGGCCGTCGATGCCGGGTTCGATTTCCACAAACGCGCCGTAGTTGGCGAGGTTGCGCACCGTACCGTCGATGATCGTGCCGACAGGGTATTTCTCTGCGACGAGTTCCCAGGGGTTGACCTCGGTCTGCTTGATGCCGAGCGAGATTTCTTGTTTGTCCTTGTCGATGTCGAGGATGACGACTTCGATTTCCTCGCCGACGTTGACAACTTCGCTGGGGTGGTTGATGCGCTTGGTCCAGCTCATCTCCGAGATGTGTACGAGACCCTCGATGCCTTCTTCAAGCTCGACGAAGCAGCCGTAGCTGACGATGTTGACAGTCTTGCCCTTGACACGGCAGCCGATGGGGAACTTCTCTTCGATGCCGTCCCACGGCGAGGCTTCCTTCTGCTTGAGACCCAGGGCGATCTTTTCCTTGTCGCGGTCGATCTTGAGGATCTTGACTTCGACTTCTTCGCCGACCTTGAGCATTTCGCTTGGGTGATTGATGCGTCCCCAGCTCATGTCGGTGATGTGCAGCAGGCCGTCGATGCCGCCGAGATCGATGAATGCGCCGAAGTCTGCGATGTTCGTGACCGTTCCGGTGACGAGTCCGCCTTCGTGGATGGTGCTGAGCAGTTTTTCCTTGGCTTCTTCGCGTTCCATCTCGATGAGCTTGCGGCGGCTGATGACGATGTTGCGTCGTTCGCGATCGATCTTGAGGATGACCGCGCGCAGCGTCTTGCCGATGAATTCGCCGATGTCGCTGGGCCGGCGGATATCGACCTGCGATGCGGGCAGGAAGACCGGCACGCCGATGTCCACGAGCAGGCCGCCTTTGATCTTGCGCATGCACGTACCTTCGACGACATCATTTTCCTTGTTGGTTTCCAGGACGCGTTCCCATCCGCGGATGCGGTCTGCCTTGCGCTTGGAAATCTTGATGAGTCCGGATTCGTCTTCAACATCTTCGAGGACGACTTCGACGACATCGCCCGGCTCAAGTGATTCGAAGTTTTCGAATTCATTCTTGTTGACGAGGCCTTCGGATTTCAGGCCGACATCAATGACGACATCGTCGCCTGCTTTGCCGACAACGCGTCCTTCAAGAATGTTGCCGCGTTGGTATTCCTTCATCTCCTCTTTGAGGAGTGAATCCATGTTGCCGTCTGCGACCTGCTCGCCGAAGGCTTCCTTGAGAAGCACATCAGCATCACTGTCGTCAACGTCAATTTCTGCAATAAGGTTAAAATCGACCATGTGAGAAACTCTGTGGATGCTGTTCCGCCGCAGTCATGCACTGCGGTTTACTGGTGCAGGCGGTCAGGTTTGATCCACCATGCAGGGAGTGATCGCCGCCCGGTCTGGAACACGGTGTTCGCAGATCGACCCGGCCGGCCCGCATCGGCATCCATCAATGCGAATCGAGGAGTATAGCGGGATATGGGCAATAGGGCGTCGAGTGTGAGAGACGCCGCCTCTGAGTCTTCGAATGGGCTGGTGGAGACGCGATGAGTGTTCTCGGTCGTGTGCTGGTGAAGGATTTGTTCATGGCGGCACCGACGGCAGTGTGCTACGCCGCAAGCGGCGGGACGGGTTATTGACTGGTATTGGTGTGCCGTAAGATGACGATATGGCGATCGCGCTCGTGATACTGCTGCTGGCAGTGCCGGTGGTTGTGCAAGTCGCATGGGAAGTTCGCACTGTCCGGCGGGCCGGGATGAGCGATGCGACTCCGGTGTGCGCCAATTGTCACTATCCGCTTGGCGGGTGGAGTTCGCCGCGGTGTCCGGAGTGCGGCAAGGACATTCAGGCCATCGGCGTGCGGACCGGGCCGCGTATTCAGCAGGTTGGTCTTGGCGTGCTTGTGGTGCTTAGCTCAATCTTCGTTATCGGCCCGGTCTCATGGAATGGCATCGGATGGGTGCTGGATAAGAAGGAATCGGAGACGGAGATGTTCTTCAGTTCTGAATCTCTGTCTGCCCTTCGAGTCCGGGTTGTATCTGCATATCAATGGAGTCGATTCCCGCCGAAGAACAATCTGCAGACAAGCGTTGAGGTCAAATACGTCAACAACGCGGTCTTGACCTTTGGTCATGATGAACCGATCCCAGAGAAAGCACAATTGCGACACGCATTCATTAATGCAGGCGTCGCGAAGTCGAATACTGAGGTGGTTCATGAACATGTTGAAATTCTCGCGAGCATCCTGCGAGATTTTCGAACGGCGGAGTCGGGAAACCCGTATCAACCGCTCGTTCGTTTGCAATCGCCGATAGGTCCGTTCATGTACATGCATCGGGGAGGATACTGGTCAACACACATGCCTTCCGAAATCGCACCGTTTCTCGCAATCGCGATAGTATTCGTCGCCATGTACTTGGGATTGCGTGAAGTGCGCCGACGTTCGCAGTGCGGCTGGCGCATGCCGCTCGTTGGTGAGTGGGCGAAGCAGAAGGAGTGACAATTTGCGCTCGCCGTAAGTAGAGGGGCGAGCCGGCGTCTGTGACGCTGCGTGGGATGGTGTGTTGAACACGAATATTATCTCGGCTTCCCCAAACCCGGCTCGCGGGTCTTGTCTTTCCCGCGCAGGCGGGAAACCAGTGCCGACTCGAACGCCTCTCGTCGAACTGTGGATGCCCGCCTGCGCGGGCATGACATGCAATGCGATTTTACAGAGCCCGGCTCGCATCACGCGCCGATTGGCAGCTCCCGATTCCCGATTGCCTTGCCTACTCACTCACAACGCTGCGGGAACTCGGTGGGACGTCCGTCGGGTCGGGGCCATGCTCAGAATCGCGGCGCATGGTGCGGGCCTGCAGGACGAAACCGATCGCACCGAAGACGCTTATGCCTGCGCACATCGCAAAGACCCATGCGCCGCTGCCGATGTTTGACCACTCCAGCGCCTGGTATACGCTGATTGCGATCATTGGCGCTGTCATGCCGCGGATGCCGGTGAGTGTGACGTGTACCGACATGTATTCCGCTGCGCGTTCAGGCGGCGCAAAATCGTGGTGGCCGAGGTTCCAGCCGAGCACGCCGCCGCTGATTGCTGCGCCTTTGAGCGCTGCTGCGACGAACAACAGCCACGTCTGCATGGTGACCGCAGCGATGAGGAACATCGAACTGGCAATGATGAACGACCAACTATGCACCGCCCGGTAGCGCACGATATGTACTCGATCCAGCAGTTTGGACCACAGCGGCACGAACGCGGGCATCATCAGCATCGGAATTGATGTGACGATCAACACACTTGTCAGTGCATCGAGGCCGAAGCGATCTTTGAGCATGACAACCAGCGGCGCAAGGACCATCAGGTTGCCGAAGCCGAAGATGAACATGGATGTCATGTAGCGGCGAAAGTCTTTGTCCTGCAGCAGCAGTCTGCGCAATCGCAGGGGGTTTGCCATGGACCCGCCGGTGTCTTCGCGCTCGCGTTTCAGCAATGTTTCATGCCCGCGGATGCGCAGTCGTCTGTAGATCCACGCGCCGAGTAAACCGAGCACACCCGCAATCGGGAACAATGCGCGGAATGCCTGATCGTGGAGGTTCAACGCTGCCCCGACAGCCAGGCCGGCTGCGAGCATGACGATGGACTGGACAGTTGCGAGGTTGCCAGCCATGCGGGCCCGAGCGTGGCGGGGATAGTTGGCCCGCCAGACTGTGGTGCGGATCATCATGATGCCTGTCCAGAGCACGCGTGTGCCGACAGCCCCTGCGACGAGCAGCCCGAGGCCGAGGACATTGACCGGAGCAAGCGCGATCAGCGACACCAGAGCGACCGTCAGAAGCTGCACTGTCCAGAGGAAACGGATCTTGTGTCTGCGGTGGCTGAGGGCAGCCCATAGCGAACTGGTGATATTGGCCAGAGCTGGCGCGCCGGACAGGACCGCCACAGCGAGGTTGAGCGTGGCGGTGGGGGCGACGCCTTCAAAGACGTTCTTGACGATAACCCCTGTGACGCCGCCTTCGACAACACCTGCCATAACGGGCAGCAGCGACCAGGCAGCAAGCTCGCGCCGATAGGCAGCCCGGCTGAGCAGCGGCATCGAAGCGGGGTGGTATGACGCAACGGCTCTGGTGAATGAAGATCGTGCGATTTCGATCGGGGTCACGGCGAACAGTTGGCGCGTTCATGAAAAAAGACAAGCATTTGCATGCAAACACGAGTGATATCACTGCACAAGGCAAAAGAAAACTCTCCACCTTGACAGCGGAGAGCTAAGAATTCAGTTGGGTGTTGTTCAGGTCAGTGCGGCATGCCGCTGGTGGAATACACCGGCATGGGGCTGCCTGTTGGTTTGTCCATCAGCCAGACACGGCCGGTATCGTCCCACGCGCCGCGCAGGTTGATGTTGTTGCTCAGCCACATGTTGCGGTCGGCATCGACCGGCCGTTCGACAGTACCGGCAAGTTCCGGCGTGGGGTTGGTCTTGATGGAGGCGTAGTCGGTCGCATATGGGTCGCTGCTGCAACCAACGAGGAGCGCCCCACCGGCCAATGTCACTGTGAGAAGTGCGATTGCTCTGCGCATGGAATGAGTCTCCGTCCAGGGTTTCCCGGGCGTGGTAAATCAGGAATACAACTCTAGATGTACCACCGGAATGGGGCAGTGTCAATTCTGAGGGAATCTTTGGTGATCTGGGAAAGTTCTGATGCTGGCAGGCGGATTCGGCCGTATGGTGTTTTTGGACACGGCGTTGGATCCCCCCGGATCGTTTGCCGTTGGCGTGATTTTGCTCGTGCCTGACAGCCTGCGAGGGATCGCTTCAAGAGCCGCGGCGATGGCCATGCCTCCAATGAGTGGAAGGCCGGGACCGATGGCCAGCGAACCCACCTGAATTCGCAGGTTCGAGCAAACCGTCCAACGGGGCGTATGCTGCTTCGGCGGCGTTCGCTTGCGACCCGGCGGGATCGAGCGTCGTGCCGTCGTTTGAGTGGTCTGGCTGTGGATACCGCTCACATCTGCCAAGTTAGTCCTTGTTTGGCGAGGCAGGCGCGGTCATGATCAAGATTGGTCCGTGCTGACACTTGGGGGTGTCATGATCAGCCGACAGCGTGATTTTGTACTGCATGTGCTTGGCGCGATTCTGCGCTCGATGTGTTGTCGCGCGCTCAGCAAACAGCACCTGTCTGTTTCCATCGGACTTGTCCTTGCGTGTGTGTTTCTTTTGATTACAACGGTTTCGACGGCGGGCGAAGTGACGCTCAAGAATGATTCTGCGACGGATGGCTCGTTGACCACGCCCTGTCATTGCCTGCTTGCCGGCGAACGCGTTGCGGTGTGGCTGACGGCAGACTGCGGCGGCGACATTGTTGCGGTGCAGGTGTATTGGCGGTCTATGTTCGGCGGCGCGCCGGATTCACAGGAACTATCCATCACACTGCAGGCCGAAGGAACGTTCCCCACGCCGGGAGCAGTGCTCACCAATGCCAGTAGTGATCCGGCAGTAGTCTCCAATCCGATGCTCAGCGACGGTGTGTTTAATGAATTTCGCCATCTCGATTTGGCGCAGACGATTCCGCTGAGCGTCAGTGTCACCGCAGGGCAGACATTCGTCGTCGTGCTGGAGATGCTCAACACGACAGACAACAACCCCTTTGCCGGCACTGTTGCCTGGGATCACGACACCTGTCAGAACAATCGCAATGCGGTGTTCACAAATCCCGGCGGATGGGTTGATGCCTGCACGCAGGGTGTGCTTGGCGACTGGGTCTTCCGCGCGGTGATTGTTCCGGCATGTAGTTCCGATCTTGATTGCAACGGAGCTGTCGATGTCTTTGATCTGCTCGAGGTCCTGTCGAACTGGGGTACAAACGGCCCGGGCGCGGATATTGAATCGCCGACCAACGTTGTTGATGTGTTTGATCTGCTGGAACTGCTGAGTTCGTGGGGCGATTGCACCTGAATGGAACGTCGCGTCAGGAATCATCATCCGCTACGGCGCGATATTGCTTTGCCATTTCTTCCAGTGCTTCGGGGATGACGCGTACCTGGCCGGTGACTGTGATGAAGTTCGTGTCGCCGGACCAGCGGGGGACGATGTGCGCATGCAGGTGTTCGGGTACGCCGGCCCCGGCTGCTCTGCCTTCGTTGACACCGAGGTTGATCCCCTGCGGGCGCAGTGTTTCATGACACAATTGCATTGCGGTTTCAAGAAGTGCCCAGAACTGCGCACGCTGCGCGGGATCGTAATCAAGAAGTGTCGGCCGAGCATCGCCGAGCGCTGCCAGCAGGTGGCCGTTGGCATATGGATAGCGGTTTAGCAGCACGATGCCATGGTCGTTGCGATAGATGACGAGATTGGGTTCATCGTTGTCGGGGTCGTTGAAGTACTCAGCAAGGAAGTTGCCTGCGGTGGTCTTGTCCCAGCCGAGCTGCTCAGCCTTACGGTCGAGTTCGCGCAGGTAGGCCATGCGCCACGGTGCCCAGAGGTTTTCCTGGTTCATAGCGACATCGTAGTGCCAAACGCCGAAACGCTGAAACGCCGATTTGCGTTGCGTCGCTGCGTTGCCGATGATCTGGTCATGCGTGGAGGTCTGTGGGACATGTTGCGTCGGTCATCGCCGCCGGGGCTTCGGCGGTGGATAAAGAACCGTTCGTGGTTCATTCCGCTGTCGGAGCGCGTGTTCGGCAACAGTGTCTACAGCGACAGCTATTACAAAGACCTCGAACGAATCGAAGGCAAAAGTGCTCAGGCGATCGCGCACTGGATTGTCGAGCATCTTTCGCCGGCTCGTGCGCTGGATGTGGGTTGCGGGTCCGGCTTGTTGATGAACGAGCTTTACGCGCGCGGTGTTGCAGTGCATGGCGTAGATCTGAGCCCGGTCGCAATCGAGATGGTGCATGCCAAGAATTTGGCCGGGGAAGTGATGGATCTGACGAATCTCGCGCAGCAGTTGCCGAACGGCCCGTTTGATCTGGCGATCTCGTGTGAAGTGGCCGAGCACTTGCCGCAGCAGTATGCGGAGTTGTTCGTAAAGCGGATGGTGAGTGCATCGCAGACGGTGTATCTGACCGCAGCGGAGCCTGATCCTGATGCCGGGCCGGGGTTGTATCACTACAACGAGCAGCCGAATGAATACTGGATCGAGTTGTTCGCGAATCAGGGATATGAACTGGATGATGATCTGACGAGCGATGCACGAGCGGCGCTGGAGGCGCAGGATGTGATCAGTTACCTCGCCAAGCCGATGGTGTTACGAAAGGACTAATGCAAAATCGTGTTCGATCGTCAGTTGCGACCAGCGAATTGTCGCGGCGGGCAGGACAGCGATTGATGTACAGCTTCTGCAAGATCGTCGATCAGTTCAGTGGGATACAGCGGGAATGGCCAGTCACGGCGAGATGCAACCGCGCGGTTTTCCGCTGCCCGCTCGGCAGTTCGCATCTGCTGCTCAGCGTTCAATACAACTTCAGCATGGTGATGACGAAGCGCATCCAGTGATTCATGCATCTTGAAGAACGCTTGCCTGCGCTCCAGTGATCGACGCGGGGCATTGTTGATCTGCGCCAGCCATTGCTGCTTGGTGTTGCTTGGATGGGCGCGCATCTGCGCAGCTGCGGGGTCATGCCAGAGTGTGCGATACTTCTGCAACGCGTCGGCGAGATCCGATTCACGTGCAGCGCCGTCGGGCAGTAACGGCAGATATACATCCGCGGTGGCGACAACTTTCGGAGCAGGCATCAGCGCAAGCCAGTCGCGGACCCACAGTTCCATCGCGCGATCGTAGATAGCGGCGCCGGTTCCATGCACGAAAATGTCGCACATGACCAGCCGAATGAGCGCGGTCATGAATAGCGCCCGCGGCATAAGCGTCATCGATGTCGGATCATCGAGCCAGTCCTGGACATCGTTGTCGTAGGCATGCATACGGGTGCCATCAGGACGGATGCGCCACAGCGGCAGCTCGACGTAGTCATCACGAATGAGCAGCGGACCGATGCCTGCTTCGGGAACTGCTGCAACAGCTTTGTTGTACAACATCGCGCAGTGCTGCGGATCGTCGATCATTATTGAAAGCACTGCTCGATTGAACTCGGTGGCGATGAGCGATGAAGCGCATACCGGCGGCATCGGGTCGATCCACGGCTGCATCAGATCATTGAGCGCACGTGCCATCTGTTGAGCTGCGTTGGGGGCATCATGATGGGCAGCAATGGCGTCAACAATGCGCTGCGCGCCGCGCGCGACAGCAGGTAACGGCGGTTGCAGCGAATCGGGCAGCGGCGCGGGTTTAAATGATTCGTGCAGCCCCATGGGAACGCTGGGGCGCGGCGTGGTCAGTTCAATGCGCCGCACAGCAAGAGTATCATCACGGCGGCGAACAGGAATGTCGAAACCGCCGAAGCCATCTGCGTGCTGATCAACGATCAGGTTGGCAGTGCCGTAATTATTTTGCCTGGCAAAGGAATGAGCAGCAAGATACTTTGCGAGAATGCCCGGGTGCCACAACAGCGTCTGGTGGCCGGTGGCGATGATCGGCCGATCGACCGCGAGGCCGAGTTCATGGCGTGTGCCAGCCCGCCATTCCGCCAGCGTTCTTCGCGCCAATGCTCCATCTGCTGCGTGATGTTGTTCGGTCAGCGATTGCCACTGCGGACAATCGGGTTCGATGAACAGATCAACCGGCATAGTTCAGGAACACCCGGTTCCGGCGGCCGACGTCGGTTTCGCGACCTGTGGTTTCAGTCCGTTCATCAGCGTCGGCAGGTCCGTAACTGCGGTGACGACCTGCAAGCCGCGCACTGCATCGTTGGGCAGTCGTCCACGACAGCGCAGCAATTCTGCGTACAGCGTCTGGCGGTAATGTTGAAGCCGGCGGGTTGGTTCATCAAGCGGGCCGCCAAAACTGCGCGATGGATCGTTGTAAATCAGCCGGACTGGAAGTTCGACAATGCGCAGTCGATGCGCAACCGCCTGCACCCAGAACTGCATTGGGAATTCGTAGCCATCAACATCCAGATCGAGGCCGGCACATGCGGAAACGCGGTAGGCCTTGAACCCGCAGAAGGAGTCGGTCAGGTCCAGCCCGAGCCGTTCATTGAGTTCATCGGTAATGGTTTGGTTGATAGCGCGGCGATCGATCGGCGGACAGTCATCGGAATCGGAACGTTTCATATACCGCGTGCCGGAGATGACATCTGCTTCATCGCGTTCGATGCTTCGTACAAATTCGGGAATGGCAGCCGGTTCGTGTTGTTCATCACAGTCCATGGTGATGAGCCAATCGAAGCTGTCGAACTGGGCCCAGCGAATCATGTCCTGCATCGACCTGCCGTAACCGCGGTTTTCCGCGTGACGGATGACTTCAACGGGTTGCTTGGCAAGCAGGCAAGGCGTTTCGTCGGTGCTGCCGTCATCGATAACGAGCACATCGCCCGCGTATCTGCGGACTTCTTCGAGCACGTGCATGACGTGTTTCTGTTCGTTGTAGACGGGGATACCGACCAGGATGCGCGACGTTCGACCCATCTTGTAATTCCTTGCACCGCTGCCGTGTTCTGTGCTGATCCAGGAGTTGATTCAACCGGTTCGAGTGTAGGGGCATGGATCGTGGCCGTCCAAGATTGGCTCTGGCAGGTTGTGCAGCAGCTCTTGGAACTTGCCAGAACTGATCTGCTTCACGACACTGCCAGCAGATGGCGGTTCTTACGCTCCAGCGCGATGACGCAACTGAAGGCTATGTTCGTCGGTTGCGGAAACGGCTGCATCGTGCGGTATTCACCTTGCTGGCCACGGTGTTGCTGTCGACGCTGGGGTTGGTCGTGCTCGGCCGACACGGCAATGAGGCAATCGAACAGCGATTCCTGCTGGCATTCTGGGATACGTTGAATCTGGTTTCAACAGTCGGGAATATTGCTGAAGACTTCACGATCGCGCAGCGCCTTTGGGCGATCGGCGTGATTATTTTCGGCCTCGGCGCGGTGCTGTATGGCTTCGGTGTGATCCAGGGGCTGTTGCATGGGGGCGAGATTGCTGAAGTGTATGCGAGGCGAAGAATGCAGAAGTCACTGAATCAAGTGTCGGGCCATGTTGTGATTTGCGGGTACGGAAATGTCGGTCGATCCGTCGCGCAGATGTTGACCCGTGCAGGAGAAACATTCGCCATCATCGAACGCGATCCCGCGCGTGCAGAAATTGCAGATCGAGATGGTCATCCGGTTGTGCAGGCTGACGCAACAGACGAACTGGCGCTTCGGGAAGTCGGAATCGATCGCGCGACGGGTCTGCTCGCCACGCTGAATTCTGATGAAGCGAATGTGTATCTGTGTCTCATCGCGCGGGAGTTGCAAAGCACAATTCGCATTGTGGCGCGGGCTGGGCGTACTGAAACGCGAAGTACGCTCCAGCGAGCGGGCGCCGATCGAGTTATCGTCCCCGGCGAACTGGTGGGGATGCAGATGTCACATCTTCTCTTGAAACCGAAGGTGAGTGAGTTTATCGCAGCAGCAGTGGGTGAGGGTGAATACGATTTTGCGGAGATCAGTGTCGGTCTGCAGAAATCACTGCGGGGCAAGACGCTTGGGGAATTGCGCCTGCCGGAGCGCGTCGGTGCTCTGGTCATATCAGTCATTGATAATGCTGGTCAACAGACGTTCAACCCGCCGGAGGATCGCGTGTTGACCGAAGATGACACATTGCTCGTTGTGTGCAGAGAGGGCGCGATCGATGCACTTGCTGCGCTGTAAATCGCGTCATCGAATGCGACAGGTTCTCAACTGCCCGCCAGCGGATCGGGGCGATAGATGCGTGACTCCAACGCCCATATCTTATCGGTGAAGTCGCCAGTGGTCATACCTGGTTCAAGGGGGCGAGCAGCTTCCAGACCCATCGACGTCTTGGCATCGAGATTGTCGAGTATGGCTACGAAGATGGCTTCTGGTGTGCTTGGCAGTTTTGCAGCGCCGTATTCAGGACGGCCGTGATGCGAAATAATGATGTGTTGCAGGACGCGCAGCGCTTCGGGTGGGAGTTTGTGTCCGGAGTCGCGCCCCGCAATTGCAGCTTTGAATTGCAACAGAATCGCGCCGCGGACGATATGGCCGATGAGATTTCCATCGGGTGTGTAGTCGAACCCTTTTTCCCACGTCAGTTCGCCGGTCTTTCCGATGTCGTGCAGGAACAGACCCATGAGCACGATGTCGCGATTGAGCCGGGGATACAGCGGCAGCATTGCATCAGCGAGTTTGACCAGTTGCAATGTGTGTTCGAGCAGTCCGCCGATCCACGCGTGGTGCATGCTCATTGCTGCAGGCGCTTGGCGGAAGCCTGCCATGAGATCGTCATCATTGAGATACGCATCAGCAAGCCCCTTCATCGCCGGGTGTGTGAGCGTACCCAGAATTGTCTGCAACTCCGCAAACATAGCGTTGATGTCGTTGCTGGTTGAAGGCAGCAGTGCGGTAATTTCATCATCGGAAACCTCGACAGCGCGAATCTGCTCGACGATGACTTGGATCTGATCGTTGTAAAGCTGCGTGTGGCCGGAGATCCAGACGAAGCCGGTGGACCCGAGTTCGCTGAGTTCTGCTTCGTCAAATGACCATTGTCGTGCAGCCGCCTCGCCGGTGGCATCGCGGAGAATGCACTTGAGGTATGGTTTGCCCGCACGAGTGACGCCGATCTGCGGATTGACAATACTGTATGTGCCGTCGACATATTGATTGGGCGTCATGTCCTTGAAGTTGATGTGCTGGGTGGTCATGGTCGTCATTTCAAATCTCCCCGCAGGTCGGGTTTGAGCTGGCTGGTTGAATCAGTGCGCTGCAGCCGGGCAGTGTAGCCGCCAACGCAGCAGTGGGTGTGCAGTCGGGCAGCGGTTACTGCTTACGAAGGCTCTGGATTGCTGCGGGCAGCAGATCGATGAGGTCTGTCGCGAGCAATCCTGTCGAACCGCGTTTGGCTGTCCAGAGATCAGCCGCGTAGCCGTGGATGTGTACGCCGAGCCGAGCGCAGTCGCAGAGGCTTACTCCATCGCCGTTGTCATGATATTGGGCGACGAGTGCTGCTATGACGCCGGTCAGGACATCACCCGTGCCGGCCGTTGCCAGTGCGACATTTCCGGTCTCGTTTGTCGTTGTGGTAATTCCATCGCTGATGATAGTGCGGTGACCTTTGAGTACGACGACACAGCCGAGTCTGCGGGCAAGTTGCGCTGCCGCATCGGGCCGGGATGCGGGATCGATTGCATTTGCGCTGATGTCCAGCCGACGTGCCATCCGATCAAACTCACCGGGGTGCGGAGTTACGATGCACGGAGCGCGCAGATCCTGATTGAAGTCGGTGGTGGATGCAAGGCAATTCAATGCATCTGCGTCGATAACCAGCGGGCGATCATCCTGGCCGATGAGGCGCATGACGATCTGCTGCTGCTGTGCATCGACGCCGAACCCGGGGCCGATGGCAATACATGCGGTGGAAATGCGCTGCGCATCGAGCAGCGTTGCGACGGCACTTGGGAGTAGTGCATGTTGCGCATCGACCGGAAGTGCAAGGCCGGTGGCGGAGGGTGCGATCGTGATGCCGAAGGCAAGAATCGGCGCGGGCATCGCAAGCACAACCAGGCCTGCGCCTGAGCGTAATGCTGCGAGTGCTGCGAATGCAGGGCCGCCGATCATGACGTCTGGCTGAGCACACTGGCCGCCGATGATGACGTCTGGCTGAGCACACTGGCCGCCGATGATGCAGACACGGCCGAAGGTTCCCTTGTGGCCATCAACTGTTCGATCTGGCAATCTGGGTAGTGCGTTTGTCATGTTTGAGATCGAAGCACGTCGCGTCACCCGAAATGGCGTGACATACGGCTGTCACTGTCCTCGGTACAGGGGGTCGTTTTCGTCGGATGATTCCAGAGAATGTAACGCAACCTGCCGAGCTCTGCCGGGGCGCTGACAAGTTGCCGTAGCGTCACGTCCAGAAGCAGCACATCGCAGCACATCGGCGTAAACACTTGTAGTTGTCGTGGGGGGCATCCTCAGGTGTATTTGTCGCACGGCGCAGCGAGATGTGTGCAGGCTTCCCGTAGTTCACTCGGCTGCGGGCGGCTTTGAACGGCTGGACATCGCATGGAAGCCCCCGGCTGCAGCCTGACGCGGACTCGGCCGGGGCGCCGTGCGATGGCTGTGCGCATCATGGCAGAGACTATTCCATGCACGCTCTCAAGCGTCTATCGCGCATCAAAATCATGCACCATGATTTCGATATTGCCCATCAAAGCGATCAGCGAATTGAGTTCGTTGTTTGAGGATGCATCGCTGAATGATGATGTGCTGGTGAGGATGTGGCCGGTGGTGTAACGGGTGGGAAGCGTGGCGTCGAAGTCAACCCATCTACCATCGAGTAGCGCCTGGGTCCACATATGCCACCCGAAGATTCCTTGCCCATTGTTTTCGCCGACGTAGACAAGACCGGTTGCTACACGCGAGGGAATTTCCGCAGCACGCAACATCGCAGCAAGCAACACGGCATGTTCAGAGCAGTCGCCGGTGCGTGTGCGTGCGGTTTCGGAGGCACTTGCGAATGCCGTTTCGTAACCCTTGTCGTTGATGTGCTTGAACACGAACGCCCGAATTTTCTCAGCACGTTTCATGTCATCATCATCACCGGCGCCGCGCAGGGCGCGTTGGGCAAGTTTGCGCACGAGTGGATCATCAGAATCGATGAGCGCGGACGCGGCGCGGAAGTCGTTTGAATCAAGCTCGGCTTCCGTCGCTGCAATGTTGTCTTCAATATCGACAAGCAGGGTTGCAGTGCTTTCGGTCGTGTTTGTGGCGCGCTGGGCACCGGCGGTGGGGAGTTTGATCAGGTCGCCGTTTGTTGCGGTGAGAATGTAGCGCACCTGCGTGGCATGGCGAGCCTGATCGAGTGGTCGATCGGATCGTGAGAAGGCGCTGACGAGCAGTTCGGGCGGGGGTCCGCCGTCATTGGCCACAGCAGCTTTGCGGTCCGAGAGGCGCATGACCATCTTGCCCATGCCTGTGGTCGCTTCCCAATACACGAGCACATCATCTGCAGAGTACATTTCAATTGCGTCGACAGGCAGTACGCTTGTACGTGATGTCCAGACAGTGACGGGAATGGCGCGGTCGCCGAGCTGGAATGTGTCCTCGCGCGTGAATGATGTAGTGGCTGATACTGGTTCAAGTCCGCTTGTTGGATCGATCGCACGATACGTGAATTGTTTCGGTCGGGCTTCATGTCGCTGCTTGAGGAACTGCTGCAGCGCATTGGGCGTTAACCATTCGCCAGCAGGCCCTGGGAGGTCGCTTGTCGTCGATCTGCCGCCCTGCGATGTCGTGAGCTTCACGCCGTCTTCAGTGAAGACAAACGATGTCTTGATGGACTGGCTGGACATAGTCTGATTGCTGCTCATCGAGATTGCTTTGCCATCTGCGGTTTCGATGAATTCGGTTGTAATCTGCACGCCGGCTTCAACATCAGCTCTGCCGAAGCGCATGCGCGTTTCAGTTATTGTGCGGAATTGATCATTGTCGGATTCGACGGTTTCGCGCATCCAGCCGGCCTTGCTGTCTGCGATTTCGAAGATGTACCACCGCTCGGAAAGCTGAGTCCATTGTGGCTCGTCGCCGAAGGCAGTAGCGCAGAGCAAGCCGGCGAGCAGAAGTCCGAAGAATTGAATTACCCGGGGACGATGTGAAGGGATGTGCATGAAAACAGCCTTTCAGTGGCGGCTTGAGTGCGGTGAAGTGTAGTCGGCAATCCGCGTCTTCGAAGACTCAGACGCAGCTTCGGCAGGAACGATGCGTAATCGTCAGTCAGGCGGGTTGCGCGTTGGTCGTGTTGCCGGAGTGCCGATCGAAAAGTTGCATGTTCTGCTGCAACCATTGCCACTGGCGCGCGAGGCCGTCTTCAAAGGACGTTGCTGGGGAATAGCCCAATTCTGCTTCAGATCGAGCGAGATCAGCCCAGGTGCGCTGCACATCGCCGGGCTGCATTGGCAATTGCTCGATGCGTGGTTTGTTGCCGACAACATCGCAGATAGCATTGATCATTTCGGTGAGCGTGACAGGATGTGATCCGCCGAGATTCCATATGCGGAAGAATTGACTGGATGCGTTTTCGACATGCCGTTGGGCCGCCAGCACACCTGTGATGATGTCATCGATATATGTGTAATCGCGGCTTGTAGAACCATCGCCGAACATCGGCACTGGTGTGCCTGCAGCAATCATGCGCATGAATTTTGAGATTGCGAGATCCGGCCGCTGCGCGGGGCCGAAGACTGTGAAAAACCGCAGCGCACCGATGGAGATGTCATACAGTCGGCTGTACGTGTGGCACAGCAGCTCGCCTGCGCGCTTGGTCGCAGCATACGGACTGATTGGTTCTTCGACCGGATCGTCCTCAGCGAATGGAACTTTGGTGTTGTTGCCATAGACGCTGGAACTTGATGCAAAGAGAAATGTTCTGCAGCCGTGATGCCGTGCAGCTTCGAGCATGCTGATGAGCCCGTCGAGGTTGACCGCAGCATAGCGCGCGGGGTTTTCTATGCTGGGGCGCACGCCTGCCAGCGCTGCAAGGTGATGCACAGTTTTGGGATTGTATTTTTCAAACGCAGCGCTGATTGCCTGATGATCGCAGATATCGCATTTTAGAAACGTAAACGAATCGGACTCAAGCGAATCGAGATTGTGTTGCTTGATGGTTCGGCTGTAGAAACTGTCGAAGTTGTCGATTCCAACAACCCGATCGCCGCGCTGGAGCAGCGCGCGACAAAGGTGCGATCCGATGAATCCTGCTGCTCCGGTTACAAGAATCGGCTGCGTCGGTGAGGTGGGTGCCATTGTGTGCGAGTGTAGAAGTGGCTGGTGCGGCCGTAAAGAACAACCGACCGCCGATGTCGGTTCAGTCATCACGCTTCTTGAGATCTCTGGAGTATCGCTCGGAGAGGTTACTGGCCGTTAGCGCTCAGTATTGCCCCGCCGTTTTCGAGGATTGTCCAGATATCCTCGTAGCGATCAATCTCGGACTGGGTCATGGTGGTTTCACCCGACAACGGGATGAATTGCTCAATGTCATCGAGTCCTTCGCGCCAATGCACGGATCCATCAGCGTAGAGCATATTGAGGCCCTCGCTGTGGTTCATATCCCAGCGTGAGCTGAGCGCATCTGTCAGGAGAATCATGCGTTCGCCACTCATGAGCGAATCTGCAAGATCGCGCTTCGTACCGTATTCCCAATCGACATCACCGCTGTAATGGAAATTCGTATACAGATCCTTGTCGCCGGGGTGATACCAGTCTTCAAGGTGATCTTCAGCGCGATAGTTTCCGACATGACTGGGGCAATAGAAGCAGTTCGGCGATCGGCAGTACCCCGTCTGGAAGAGCAGACCGATTCCATCCCACATTGGAGTTTCGCCGCCCATGTGCGCGATGTTGAGTTCGCGCGGCATCCACCGGCCGGTGTCCTTATCCAGTTGCGAAGAATACGGCAGCGAGTTGTAGTCACGCTCGTACATGAACATCGCCAAGCCGATCTGGCGTTGGTTGGATGAGCAGACAACTCGGTGTGCATTTTCGCGAAGGTCTTCAAGTGCGGGAACGAGCAGACCAGCGAGCACGACAGCTGCCGCAATAACGATGAGCAACTCCATAAGACTGAAGCCGCCGCGTCGTGTTGTTCGATGAAGAGGTCGTGTGGAAGAACGAAGAACATATGTGCGTCTCGTCGCGAGCGACGAAACGTTTTCACATAGAGATCGCCGGGGAGTTTGGCGATCATCCAGCAATGTTTGCTGGGCGTTCACAATGCCATTCACCCGCCTACACGGGCGCCCCATTAGCGAGTTCTACTGGGCTGGTGGAAGAATCCCAGCCTTCTGAAAACCCGCGATGGCCAATTCGTTCCACGTACAGTGTACACAGAGTCTGTCACTTTTTGGGATGAATACCGTTATTTTGATGCCAATGGCGGTAAAGTGGTGCAAAGACATGGCCCAATGGGGTCAAAAAATTGGTCTCTAGTGGAACCACGCGGCTGTGGGCAGCGGATAGAGCGTGGACAATGAGGTAGTAGATGAGCCAGGAGGACTGGTCTCTCATGCAGCGAGTCGCCGCCGGAGATGAATCGGCGACGGCGGAGTTGTATGACCGGTTCGGTGCTCTGGTCTTCAAAGTGGCCCGGCAGACCCTGCCGACCCGTGCGGAGGCTGAAGACGCCGTTCAGGAGGTCTTTGTTCGGTTATGGCAGACCGCCGACCGATATGACCCGAGGCGAGCGAAACTGGTGACTTGGGTGATGTTGATCGCCCGACGCCACCTTATTGACCGACTCCGACGGGCAGCGGTTCGACCACCCGCCGGAATATTGGAATCAGACGATGTACGGGGACCTGATTCGGATGCAGATCCGGGTCAGCAGCCGCAGGACAGAGAACGAAACGCCCGACTGATGAGCCGGCTGAAGGAATTGCCGGATCTTCAACGGGAGGTCATTCAGCGAGCGTATCTGCAAGGATTCACACTGCGGGAAATCAGTGAGCAACTTGACGCGCCGCTCGGAACAATTAAGTCAGCGCTCAGTCGGGGACTCGCACGGCTACGCGACCGATCACGATCGGACTGGGCAGGCTGACAGCCTCGAAGAGATGAGGCAACGCCCCGAGCTCGTGGGGAGCTTGAAATAGGAACACGGTATCTGGAGCTTTGGACAACAATGGAATCCCCCACCCCCATGACACATGAAGAACTGCTCGAGCAGGCGGCATTGGATGCCCTTGGCCTGTTGGATCAGTACGAGGCGCTGCTGTTTACGCGATCATTTCATCGCGCGACTGCGACAGTCCAAAAGCAGATTGTCGAATTCCAAGCTGAACTTGCAGCTGACGAATCACTGCTGCCCGATGAAACACCTTCACCGGAATTACGCGATCGCATACTTGCCGCAGTCGCCGAAGCTGTTGAATCACAGGAAGCGGACTTTGCGCCACTGGCGAGCATCGGCGGTCGAGTTGAACGGCAGTTCGACCCGGCTTTGTCATCGCGGCGGCCGAATCGAAGCAACGCGATTTTCCTGAGGATTGCTGTTGCCGCTGTTCTGGTACTTGGCGTAGCACTCATAATCGTCAGCTATTTTGGCATGCAGGCAGTGCAGTTAAATAACCAACTGGCCAAAGCCGCATTTTCCGAGAAGACGCTGCAGGAATTCGAGGACGAACTTGGTCCATCATTCAAGGAATTCGTCGGCCACCCGGACTGCAACACTATTCGTTTTACAGCATCGGACCCTGAGTTTGAAGGTGCGGTCACGCTGTACCTGAATGAAAAGACTCAGGAAGCGTATGTGCTTGCGACCAGCATGCCGATTGAGCGCTTCGCACTCGTTGCATCCAGTGGCAGCACTGTAAACTCGCGTCAGTCCTTCGATATTGCCGGGCCGATCGCGGGTGTGCGTCTTACCAATCTCTCGCCAGCGACAGTCGCGAGTTCATCTTGGTCGATCCGCGACAGCCGTGGCATGACTGTCATGCAAAGCGGTTGATCGCAGCGCATTGCTTCGCTCTTACAACGCAAATCACTTCGTACATTACCCCCCTCCGAACACCGCTGTGTCAAGCAGGCTCTCAAGCCTGTTCGGCGCGGCGGTTCCATTCGTGTTCAAGCGGTTGGCGTTCATCGATGAGATCCTGGCGATCGCGCTGTACTTGTCGCACCCGGTCACCGTCGCGCAGCACCGCCGGATCAATCAGTTGCGAATCAGTGGCTGCAATTCGCTCTTCGATCTTCTCGATGCGTTCTTCGAGTTGTGTCGTACTCATCTTACCGAATGGATTGGGCGTGTTGTCCTGATCCGCAGCGGCCGATGTTAGGCCTGCCGTCTTCGATGAACGCTTCGACTTTTTCGTAGTGGTGTCAGCCGGTGGTTCATCAGGCTGCTGGGCACTCCGCGCGATATGATCATGCCAATCGCTGTAGGTTCCGTGAAACGCGTTCACGTTGCCTTGCCCGTCAAAGACCAGCAGTTTGTCACACGTCGCCTGCAGAAGCGCGCGGTCGTGACTAATCAGAAGCAAAGTACCGTCGTATCCGCCATCGGGTGACAGGGCTTGTTCGAGTCGTTCTGCTGCAGGAATATCCAGGTGGTTGCTCGGCTCATCGAGAACCAGCAGGTTCTTGGCGCTGGCAACGAGGCCGGCCAGTACCGCACGGCTGCGCTCGCCGCCGGACAGATCGCCGAGTGCTTTGTCCTGTTCCGCATCAGAAAACAGGAACGCACCAGCAAGATTGCGGGCCTGCTGTTCGGAGGCCTGCACAGAACCATCAAGCGCGATGATCACCGATTGCAGATATTGCCAGACTTCCAGCGATGTATCAAGATGTTCATGGCCCTGGCGGTAGTACCCGACTTCAAGCCGCGAACCGAGTCGAACTGTTCCGGAATCCGGTGCAAGATCATTGAGCAGGCAACGGACGATTGTGGTCTTGCCGACACCGTTGGGACCGATGATGCCGATTCGATCACCGCGCTGAATATTGATGTTGACGTCATCGAAGAGAATGTTGTCGCCGTAGCGTTTGGAAAGGCCCTCTGCGACGACGACGAGTTCGCCGCTGCGCGGGGCTTTGGGAAGATCAAGTTTCATGACGCCGGAAGTGCGCGGGGCAGAGACAAGTTCGTCGCCGATGAATCGCTGCAAGCGTGACTCGCGACCCTTTGCCTGCCGCGAGCGCTGGCCGGCTTTGTATCGGGCAATGAATTCCTTTTCCCTGCGGATGTGTGTCTGCTGCTTATCTCGCATGCGCTGTTGCGTGAGGTCGCGCTCATCACGCAGGCTGACATATTTCTCGTAGTTGCCGGGGTATTCTCGAATCCTGCCTGCTTCGATCTCGATGATTCGGCTGACCACGCGATCCAGCAGCCAGCGGTCGTGGCTGACGACAATCACCGCGCCCGGATATTCATCTGCAAGAAACTGTTCGAGCCATTCGCGGCCCGCCAGGTCCAAGTGATTCGTCGGTTCGTCAAGCAGAAGTACATCGGGTTCTTCCAACAGCAGACGCGCGAGGCCGAGACGGTTGCGCTGCCCGCCGGAGAGCTTGGTGACATTGATCCCGAACTGATCATCGGTAAAACCGAGGCCGTGCAATGTGGCGTCGATGCGATGGTCGATGGCGTATCCGCCTGCGGTGTTGATACGATCTTCCAGCAGCGATTGACGGCGCATGAGCTGTTCAAGTTCATCGCCAGTTGCGGTAGCCATCTTTTCGAAAACTATGTCAAGCAGTCGGTGCAGATCGTGCAATTCAGCAAACGCGCCTTCTGCTGCATCGCGCAGTGTGTCCTGCGGATCGAACGCAGGGTCCTGGCTGAGATAGCCGATGCGGGCTCCGCGCGCGAGTTGCACAGTGCCCACATCAGGTATGACATCACCACGGATGGACTTGAACAAAGTCGTCTTCCCGCTGCCGTTGCGCCCGATGAGGCCGATCTTTTCGCCGGCCTGCAAACCGAAAGTCGCGCCGGCCAGAACGCGCTGAGTGCCGTAACTGTGTTCGAGATGATTGACAGTGAGAATCGCCATGAGTCGGACAGTGTACGCCTCTGCGAACAATGCGGAATGGAACGTGCATCTCCCGTACCATGCATTGCCATGTCCAGCGACGTCGAGCAACAACGGATCGAAATCCGCGTAGAGAATCTCCACAAGCAATTCGGCGACAATCGAGTGCTGCGCGGCATCAACCTCGAAATGCGCCGCGGAGAGCTGCTGGCCATCGTCGGCGGGTCCGGGTGCGGCAAGACTGTGCTGCTGGAACACATGATCGGCCACCTGCAGCCGACTGCGGGGCGGGTGTGGATCGCAGATCACGAATCGCCGGCTACGCCGCTGGTGGATATCACCACGCTTGATGAGGAGGAGATGGACCGCATCCGCAGACATTGGGCAGTGGTGTTTCAGCGCAACGCGCTGTTCTCGGGTTCGGTGTTTGAAAACATCGCGCTGTGGCTGCGCGAAATCAAAGGTATGTCCAATGACGAGATTCAGCCGATCGCTGCGCGAGCGCTTCATGCTGTTGGGTTTGACGATCCGGATGTGGTGATCAACAAAGATCGTGATGAACTGTCCGGCGGGATGGCCAAACGCGTTGCTGTTGCCCGCGCCATTGCGATGGACCCCATGTTGATGTTTTACGACGAACCGACGACCGGGCTGGACCCGACGCTGACCCGGCAGATACACGAACTCCTGCAGAGCACGCACTCCAACACCACCGGCCAGACGACGGTGATCATCACGCACGACAAGGACCTGCTGTATCGCCTGCAGCCGCGTGTGATCATGTTGCACGAAGGCGTCGTCTATTTTGATGGAACGTATGAAGCGTTTGAGCAGTCGGATTCGAAGATCATTCAGCCGTATTTTGATCTGATGCCGGGGTTGCAGAAGCGGCGATTGGAAAATCACTAGACGTTCACGCGCTGCCATCTGGTGGGTACAGTGCGCACATGTCAGAAGTCGGTGCCAATACGTCCCGCAACATCGCGCAGTGGATTGGCCTGCTGGGCGGACCTGTACTTGCGGTCATCGTGTATGCGCTGCTACCGGCGTCGTATGCCGATGCGGCCGGCGAGATGGTGGCGTTCAACACTGCGGGTCGCGCGACGCTTGCGGTCATGACGCTCATGGCGGTGTGGTGGCTGACCGAAGCGATCGACATTTCCGCGACGGCGCTGTTGCCGATCGCGCTGTTTCCGCTGCTGGGTGTGGCGGACATTAAGGCAACGACGTCGCCCTACGGTTCGGACATTATTTTTCTGTTCATGGGTGGCTTTTTGCTGGCGCTATCAATGCAGCGATGGGGGCTGGATAAGCGCATTGCGCTGATCACGCTTCGGCTGGTGGGCACGCGCCCGCCGATGATGATCGCTGGCTTTATGGTCGTCACTGCGGTGTTGAGCATGTGGGTGTCGAACACAGCAACCGCTGCGATGATGCTGCCGATCGCGCTGAGTGTGGTGGATCTTGTGCTCAATCAATCCGGTGGCGCGTCGCTTGATGAAGCGGGCCTGCCGAAAGAAGGCGCTATCGGGCGCAATTTCGCGCTGTCGCTGATGCTCGGCATTGCCTATGCCGCATCGATCGGCGGGATTGCGACGATCATTGGATCGCCGCCGAATGCATTTGTTGTGCAGTTCATCAACGAGACGTACGGCCGGGAGGTGAGCTTTGCGCAGTGGATGATGATCGGCCTGCCGCTGACGCTGGTATTTCTGCCGATTGCATGGGCGCTGATCACATGGGTGCTGTATCCGATACGCATCAAGCACATCGAAGGCGGCCGGGCGATGATCGAGTCGGAGTTCAAGAAGCTCGGGCCGATGAAAGCGGGAGAGTGGACGACGTTTGTTGTCTTTACATGCACAGCACTGCTGTGGGTGTTCCGCCCGCTCTTGCAGACGATTACGTTCGGCAATGTGCAGCCGTTTGTCAGCTTGAGTGATGCGGGGATTGCGATGATCGGCGGGCTGGCGCTGTTTCTGATTCCGGTTCAGCCGCGTGCCGGGACATTTGCGATGAACTGGGCAACAGCCCGCAACTTGCCGTGGGGGATTCTGATTCTGTTCGGCGGCGGGTTGTCACTGGCGGCGGCGGTGAAAGCGAAGGGTGTGGCGGATTTTCTCGGCGCGCAGGTGGTCGCTTTCGAAGGCGCACCGGCTGTTGTGTTGGTGTTGATTGTGGTGACCGCAATCATCTTCCTGACGGAATTGACGAGCAACACTGCAACGACAGCGACGCTAGTGCCGATTCTTGCTGCGCTCGCGCCGGGGCTGGGTGTTGATCCGTATTTGCTGATCGTGCCGGCTGCGATTGCAGCAAGCTGCGCGTTCATGATGCCGGTTGCGACGCCGCCGAATGCGATTGTGTTCGGCTCTGGCTACGTCACTATCCTGCAGATGTGCAAAGCGGGTGTGTGGTTGAACCTGATCGGGATTGTGCTGGTGACGGGGTTGGCGTTTGCGATTGTGCAGCGCGTGCTGGGCAGTTTGTAGAAAACGGTCCGTAGAAGGCTGTCCATCGAAACGTGGTGCCACAACAGGCTCAAGAAATCGCTGCACGGACCAGATGCAGGGTGCTGGATGTGCGCAATACCCAAATGGGAGTAATGCAGATCACGCGGCCGAACTCCATTCAGGTCAGCAGTCACGGCATTTGCGACACGAACACGATCGAAAAGGATCTTTCGGTGGTGGTGACGGCGACGTTCGGGATCGCACCTGAATGAATCTGGAGGCGTCGTGGTCCACGCGGATCAGATTTCGCCGTCCGTCATCTTCCGGTCATTTCGGACAAGGAAGTCGTTATATGATGCCCCGCCGCACTCTCCTCACGAAGAACAAGGCGCGTCAATGTCCACAACCAGCTCAGCTCATCTGAGCGCCAATCGATTCGGTTCACGAGCAGCTGCGAACAAGTACGCGCTGGCTCATCGTGATTCCGCCACGCATCGCCGCGAGTGTCGCTGCATCCGCACTGCTCTGGCGGGCGTGCCGGCCCGGGGATCGCTGCTCGACCTGCCTTGCGGCGCCGGTCGGTTTCTTCCACTGCTTGTAGGCGAACTCTGCCTGAAGGTGACCGAGGCTGATGCATCGCAGCACATGGTGGCCAAGGCGAAGCAGGCAGCAGATCTGGCTGGGTACGACGACGCTTCGTTTGCGGTTGCTGATGCGCTGACAACAGGTTTCGATGATGACCAGTTCGATGCGACACTGTGCAATCGACTCCTGCATCACTTTCACGAGCGGCGCGTGCGGACTGCTGCGCTGTGCGAACTGCGGCGCATCACGCGTGGGCCGATCGTGCTGTCATTCTTCTGCAACCGGGCCTATGACGCTGCCACGTTCTGGGCGAAGTGCGCATTGGCCCGAAAAAGGCCTACCGATCGTATCCCGATCCGCCTATCGACCATTACGAGCAGTTGCGCGGAGGCGGGACTGGTCGTGACCAGGGTGATCCCGACCCGGCCTGGCATCTCAATGCAGTGGTATCTGCGTGTCGAGCGGATCTGATCGCGAAACTGTCGCAGGCAGCGTGTTGACGATATCGTTACAGAACGTTTGGATTCTGACTGTTGTCCGTGTGAGTGGTCGTCCATGCTGCGGATCAGTGAAACAAAGCTGAAACAGATTGCCGAGGCAGGCACGATCCTTGCGGACGATGACAGCTTCGTGCGCGCGATTCGCGATTCAGACGGCCGGATCTGGAAGCAGTTTCGAAAGAAGTCGTTTCCATCGACGGCTGCGCTGCTGCCGTATGCCAAGCGGTTTGTCAAATCAGCGGAATTGTTAGCGAAGCGCGGAATCAATTCCGTCGCTGTGCGCGACATATACACTGTTGCGGAGACCGGTAGACACGTTGTCGTGTATGACGAAATGCCCGGTCGATCGCTACGGACTGTTCTCGAAATTGAAGGTGCGCAACACCTGAGCGATTTTGCGCAATTCATGGCATTGCTGCACGAGCGCGGCATTTACTTTCGCTCAATGCATCTGGACAATGTATTGGTTCTCGACGCGGGCGGCTTCGCGCTGATTGATGTCACGCATGTCGAGGGGTTTCGAAAAGCGCTAAACCCCTGGCGGCGGGCTCGCAACTTCAAGCCTGTGACGTCGTATGCGGAAGATCGCGCGATGCTCGACCAATATGGATGCAGTCGCTTTCTTGAAGAATATCTTGCGGCATCGCACCTAACAGATCGTGCGCGACAGCAGTTTCTCCTGCATCTGCAGCGCCTCAACGATCATCTGGCAGATGCTGCGAACGCGCTTCGGTGCGATGAAACGGGCGTCGCTGCGAAATCGCAATCAACGCATCAACCGGTGTAATCGGTTGCAGCCATCACATCTGTCCTGCCGTACAATGCGTAGCAATGACAGGTGACCTTCTGTTCTGGCTTGGGTGGCTCGGCGCGGCACTGCTGTATGTGGTGATGATTTACATCGCCTGGCGTGCGCTGTTCGGCGATCAGGCCCGTGGCAAGCGCAGATGTTCGCGCTGCTGGCATGACCTGTCGCACACGCCGGGCATGACGTGCAGTGAATGCGGCTTTACAGCGCAGCGCGAAGTGCAGTTTCACAAGACGCGCAGGCACAAATCGCTTGCTCTGCTTGCGATGCTGATCTGTCTCGGGCCGGCGGTGTACCTGAACTGGAAAATTGATCAGCGCGGCTGGGTTGGTGTCGTCCCGACCAAGGCGTTGATCTGGACGTTGCCGTTGACGATCGCAGACGGCAGCGAAGCTGTCACCGAACTCGAACGTCGCATGCGCGCCGACGACTTGTCCGATGGCGAGTGGTTGTCGGTTCTGCAGCGCTGCGCGGAAGGCGATATGTGGCGGGAGCCGCCGTCGGATGAATGGGCGCAGACGTATGGGCAGATGCTGCGGCCGTGGCCGAATCAACTCGCAGCAACACTGGTGACTGACATTGCAACAGAGCGCGGCGCGGGTGAACTGAACGGCCCGGCGGCGCGCTTTGCCCGTTCGCTCGATGAACTGCTTCTGGAGATACCACCGAGAATGCTGGCGATGACGCGCAGCGACTGGCCGCGCCGCATTGAAGCGCGCGTCAACATATCGCTGGACGATTGGTGGCCGGTGGATTGCGAAGCGCGGATGCACATTACGCCGCAGGTTTCCGGGGCAACTTCAACGCTGGTGTATAGCAGTTCGGTGCTTCAGCAGAACGCGCCGTTTTCACTGGCGGTGCCGCCGTTTGAAGCGAATGAATTGAACCTGAAGGTGCAAGTCGAACGTCGGCGTGGCCCTGAAGATCAATGGAACGTGGTGGACGAGCAGACGGTTGCGGTGCGGATGACTGCATCAAGTGATGAAGCCGCTGAGGACGACGCGGCCGGGGTCATGGGCATTGTTATTGACCCGGCGGTTGATGCAGCAATGCAGCGTGCGTTTGGGCAGGGTGTTGTGCATTGGACAACCGGGTCGTCGCCGGTGCGGTTTTACGTGCGCGTTCCGGAGACTGCAGGTTCGGAGTTTGCGGATACTGCTGTTGGCGTGAAGGTGGAGTTGAAGTACGGCGAAGAGCTTGCCCGGCGGCTGGATTTGTGGTGGATGGGCGGCGGGCCTGCTGATCTACGATATGGATTTGAGATCGCCTACGAAAATACTACATTGTTGCAATCGTTACAGCAGTACAACCCGGCGACCGATGCGGAGTCGTGGACGCTGACGGTGACCGGCGATGAAGCGATTGCGTTTCGCGCGGGGCCGGCAGAGAAGTACTGGGCAGGACGGGTCGTAATACCGATGGTCTTGACTTCGGGGACCGGTGCTGCGCCGCCGCGGCCGTGGTGGACGCAGGAACAGCTTGATGAAGAAGCTGTGGGTGAGTATTCATCGCTGGAGTAATTTTTGCATCGCAAAGGTGCTTCAGCGATACTCGAACGTTTCCCAATCTCTAGCCGGTTTTCCAGCTATGACTGTGCGGAAGAGTTTCTCGTACGAAGCGAGCACGAAATCTGTGCTGTAGCGTGTTTCTACGCGCTTGCGTGCGCGTCGTCCGTGTTCTGTAAGCATTTGAGGATCGTTCAAATACGATTCGATTGTATCTGCAATGTGTTCAGCATCAGGCAGGATAATTCGTCCATTTTCGCCATCGTCGATGAGATCAGTAATGCCCGAAATTTTCGTTGCAAGTGTCGGTAAGCCGCAGGCCATTGCTTCAACGACGGCTGCAGGCATTCCTTCTGATTGCGAGGGCAGGCAGAACATGTCCGCGGCCCGCAGAATGGGCACAGGATCTTCGAGGAAGCCAGTCCAGTGGATCAGCGATTCGATGCCAAGTTGTTCTTGGCGTTGTTTGATCCGTTGCACGTAATCGGCTTCATTGCACGGGCCGGCGATGACGAGCTGGCATTCAACACCGCGTTGATGAAGCAAGCCGATTGCTTCAACAAGGAGATGCGGTTGTTTGCGGGGTGTAACTGTTCCGACGAAGACCACCGTTGGTCTATCAGGTATGCCGAGTTGCGCGCAAAGCGTACTGCGATCGGTTTCGTTGCTGACGGGGCTAAAACGTTGCGTGTCGACACCCATTGGGATGCGAGCGATTCGTTGTGGCGGAAAGCCTCGTTCGATCAGGTCATCGTACATTGACTCGCTCATTGCGACGACAGCACTGAGGCGTGAGGCCATTTTGAGTCGTCGTGTCCCGAGGCGCATCAGTGCATGCAGGCCGGATTTGTTCGAGAGGTCGAGCTGATAGTTCGCTAGGAAGACGACGGCAGGTAGTCCAAGCTGCTCGGCATACTGAGCCGGTTCAATGATTGCCTGGAAGCCGGACAGGCCATGCATGACATCAAATTCGCCGTGGTGCTTGTCCAGGAAACGACGGGCATTGCTGAGGAAGCGGCGCAGCGCGAGATAGCTTTTGAGGCGCGTTTGCTGATATGGCGATTCCTCGCCGATGAAATGCTGTGTGGCAAATAACTCATGCTTTTGTTGAAGCGGCTGTGTGTGGGCAAGTGTGATTTCGAATCGCCCCGGCGCAGCTCGGCTGTACATTCGGTAGAAGAATGACCCTGGGCCATAGTAATGCGTGCCGGAGCCTTTTGGCGACCACAGCAGCACGCGGATTGGTCTGTTGGAGGTCTCGCTGGGCATCGATCTGAGCATAGCGGTCGCTGCGGCGCGGGGCAAAACCATCACACGTGCTGCAGCGCTTGCCCTGTTCATGCAGGCAGTGGATCATGTGCGTTGACGATGATTGATTTTTTTCTTGCACATCGGGAGTTCTGATGAACGACAATGCAAATTGTAACGTCGGCCTCGTTGGGCTTGGCGTCATGGGCCAGAATCTCGCGCTGAATATGGCAGATCATGGCTATCGCGTTGCGGTGTACAACCGAACGCATGAAGTGACAGAGCAGTTTCTTGATGAACATCGCAACGAGCCGTTGTCCGGCACGCTGCACGGGCATGAAAAGCTGCGCGATTTTGTCGCTGCGATCGAAGCGCCGCGGGTCATTGTGATGCTTGTCAAAGCCGGCCGGGCTGTTGATTCTGTGTGTGAAGCTTTGATTGACGCCGGCGCCCAGCCGAGCGATCTGGTGGTGGATGGCGGCAACAGTTTGTGGACCGACACGATCCGCAGAGAGAAGGGGTATCGCGGGAAGCTGACGTTCTTCGGGTCAGGTGTCTCCGGCGGCGAAGTCGGTGCGCGGTTCGGGCCGTCGCTGATGCCCGGCGGTGATCCGAAAGCATGGCAGACACTGCGACCGATCTGGGAAGCGATTGCTGCCAAGGTTGATCCGAAAACGGGTAAGCCGATAGAGCGCAACCAGCCGGGCAATCCGGTGACAGAGGGTCAGCCGTGTACTGCGTATATGGGCAGTGACGGGGCAGGGCATTACGTCAAGATGGTGCACAACGGCATCGAATATGCGGACATGCAGTTGATCGGTGAAGGGTATCACATACTGGCGGGCGGGCTTGGGTTGTCATCCGAGAAGTTGGCGGATGTGTTCGCGCAGTGGAACGTCGGTGAACTGGACAGTTACCTGATTGAGATTACTGCGGACATACTTCGGCAGAGTGATCCGGTGACCGGCCAACCGATTGTTGATGTGATTCTTGATAAGGCAGGTCAAAAAGGGACAGGACGGTGGACGGCTGCGAACGCGCTGGAGATGGGCGTGCCTGCGGTGAGCATTGCAGAGGCTGTGTTTGCCCGGTCGATGAGCGCACTGAAGGATGAACGCATTGCTGCTGCGAAAGTCCTGCAGGGGCCGAATGCGGATATTGCAGCGCTGGTTGATGATGCGGATGACTTTGTCGATGCGGTGCGCGATGCACTGTATTGCTCGAAGATCTGTGCGTACGCGCAGGGGTTCCAGTTGATGCGTGCAGCGCAGCAGGAGTACGAGTGGAAGCTCGATTTCGGCAGTGTCGCAAGCATCTGGCGGGGCGGGTGCATTATTCGGGCGCAGTTCCTGCAGAAGATTACCGAGGCGTACGAGCGCGATGCAGCATTGGCGAACCTGCTGCTTGATCCGTACTTCCAGAAGCAGATTCAGGACAAACAAAACAATTGGCGGCGGGTGGTGTCACTGGCAGCGCATGTGGGGATTCCCTGTCCGGCATTCAGCAGCGCACTGGCGTATTACGACGGATATCGCACCGACAGATTGCCCGCGAGTCTGTTGCAGGCGCAGCGCGATTACTTCGGAGCACATACGTACGAGCGCATCGATCAGCCGCGCGAACGGTTCTTCCATCTCGATTGGCCACAACCCAAGCCACAGCGCGTACAGGTGGAGGCGTGAGGGATAGCCGTATAGCGGCGGGGCTTGCCCCGCTCTGGCGCTCGGAGTTGGAGCGGGTCGGAATCGACATTCGGGCCGAAACGGCGAGCAAACTCGCCCGCTAGACGAGAATGAGACACTTCCGACGTACGTTCGATCTCCATTGCGGCGCGATGCGCGAAAGGAGATGCGATGCAATGCACGGTGGATCGATCGATCGAAGTCCTCACCAATACGCCGGCGGTGTTGCGGGGGTTGCTCGGCGGGCTGAGCAATGACTGGATTATTTCCAACACCGGCCCGGAGACGTTCAGTCCGTTTGATGTCGTCGGCCACCTGTTGCACGGTGAGCGCGATGACTGGATGAAACGCTTGCGCATCATTCTCAAACGTGGCGATGCGCAGCCGTTCGAACCGTTTGATCGTTATGCGATGTATGAAAGCAGCAATGGCAAGTCAATCAACGACTTGTTGGGTGCGTTTGCAACTGAGCGTGCGGGCAATCTCGATGATCTGCGCGCATTGAAGTTGACAGAAGCGCAGCTTGAATTGCCGGGCATGCATCCGGAACTCGGCCGCGTGAACGCACGGCAACTGCTGGGTGCGTGGGTTGTGCATGATCTGCATCACATCGCGCAGATCTGCTCAACGATGGCGCATGAGTACAGAAATTACGTCGGCGTGTGGGGGAAGTACCTGGGGATTCTTCAGCCGCGGTGAAAGCATCGTGCGCAACAGTGATGAGCACGTTGCGCTGTTACACGGCATAGGAGCGCAGGACTATTTTGTGCGTACGAGTTGCAGTGTTTCGCTGTGTTCGGTGCCGCCCATGCCGAGAATCTTCACTGTGCGCGTGCGCTGTATTGCAACGATTCCATTTTCTGCAGTGACATAGCGCACAGTTCGTTCGATTGCATCCGCCAAGGCAAGGTCAGCTTCGAATTCGATCACGATCTTCGCTGCATCGACTTCACCACGGGTGGTGCGCATGCGCACGCTTCCTGTATAGGCAATGGCCTGCGTTGCGGTGCCGCTTTCCTTACGGCGTTTGATGTCATCTTCTTCGACGATGCGCACGTCCGCATCGAACGTCTTCGTATTGCCGGGTTTCAACTCCGCGGGCATTGTCACGAGCGGCGGTTTGAACAGTGTCATCGCGTGTTCTTCGTGATCGACAGTGGCGTGCAGCACTGCATCGCCCGCACTGTTGATTGACCAGTACTCCGTGCGTCGCGGGATCGGGCCGTCATCTGTGACGATTGATTCCACGGTTATCCAGTCTGCATTGAACTGGTCGGTCGGGGTGGTTTCGCGGTGTACGAGTCTGTCGTCATGATCGCCGCCGGAGATTCTGTACGTGCGTGTGCCCGTTTCTTCGGGATGGGTGAGCAGCGCACCGACCGCAATTGCTGTCCCGGTGGATTCCTCCAGTATCACCAACGATTCGGAACCGTCGGAGCCGGGCAGGGTTCTGCACCCAACTGCGATCAGCAAAGTCAATGCGTAAATGCTTCGCATCATGATGAAAGCCTTGTTCTCACTTTCGTTTTTGGAGATCCTCAGCATTCAGCGGCAGGTTCTTGGAAACCCAGATGCGTCGCAGTTCGATGAGATCAACGGGTTCGGTGCGCGAGCCATCGGGATGTTCTCTGCGGATGAGTTGGCCTGCGGGGTCATAGATGCTGACTATGGATTTGTCGTTATTGCCGACGGTGCTTGTGAGTTGCCACTGTTCGGCTCCGGTGTCTGCGGGTTTCCACAGATCGATGCGCCGCTGCAATGACGGGTTGGCAATAGACATGTCAAAGAAGTAGTAGGAATAGGTGTGCTGTGCGCCGTCACGTGGCAGCACGCGGGGGAGAATCCAGTTCAGAGCTTGCGAGAGATAGACATCGGGGACGTTCCACTGCACGGGTTCGCGGGCCCGGGTGAACTCACCCATAGTGATGACAGTGAGCAGTGGTATGGGGTCGCCGGTGGTGGGGCGTGTGCGCACGCCTGAAATCGCTTCGCTGGCAGAGGCTTCGCCCTGTTTGCGGGTCGCGCGGACAGAGAAGCCCTCTTCTGCCTGGTCGAAGCTCATCCAGTACAGCATTTCGACATCGCGAACATCTCGGGCTTCCAGCACACGGACGTTGGCCCGGACGATGAGGCCGACCTCGTGCTCGGCTGCGTCGTAGTCAATTTCGTGGCGGCTGGGCGTGAGTAGCCCACGCTTGCCGGCGAAGACATTGAGCACCATGTATCCGATTTCCTGATCGGGCACCGCGGAATCCGACGGCCGATAGATTCGACGCCACTGTGGAGCTGTATTTTCAGCGATGGACTGAATCTTCTCCGGCGTGATTGATTCAAGCACCTCCCGGCCGGATTCGATCTGAGCCCGAATTCGCAGTGAGAGCTCCTCCTGGCTGGTGATTTCGATGGTGTGCATGCTGGCTTCGAGCGTGGGCAGGAATTCCTCGAAGACGTCGGGCATGACTAAAGAGGATGCGACTAGGAAGGACTGGCGGCCGGCGGGGAGGATCAGCCACCCAGCGATGTATTGCTGGCCGGCGGTTGTCGTCTGACGGAGATAGCAGAGCTGGCCGTCGATGGTATTGATCGTAACTGACTTATTACTAATAACTTCGAATTGTGCCCCGCGGCTTGCCAACGAATCCAGATGGTCCTGTACCTGAGCTTTGGCGGTCGGGTTTTGCAATGTTGAGCTCAGCAGTTGCAGCGTCATCGACCAGCGTGGGTTGGCGATCGGCTCAGTCAGCGATACCGAAACCTTGTCATTGGCTCGCTGTGCGCTGACATTTGCTGCAGCGGGCGGGTGCATGGACAGGCCGAGGGATTCGACCTTCAACGGGATCGGATCAAGCGTTAGATCGATCGTCTGGTCGGTTTCGGGGGGGGTTTGGCGACTGCTGCGGACTGTCTGAGCAAGAACAGGCTGCCCGAGGCTGCCAAGAAGTATGCAGATCAGTGCGTGGCGACAGGCGACGGAGTAGGAGGGGTATCGCATATGGTGACTGTATCCCCGAGAGGCGCAATCGGCATGTGATCGACATGACGTCATGGCGAGAAAGTTGGCAAAATGGTTTGGCTTCAATCGGCTGATTGAGTTGACAGGGCCGGGAAGGTGAATATCATCGCCGATTCGCTCCACGAGCGAGCATTTGGTGGGGACCCCATCGTGGCATGGATTGATGCCTGCTTCTGGCAGGATCGAGAAGCCGTGGCGGGGTCAAACTGTCTTAGACGACTTTGAACTTGAAGCGTGCTGGCCGACCAGCAGGGACGTACTCTTCGATGAGCGACGGCAAGATTCGAATCCGTATGGAAGCGTATGACCATCAGGCTCTTGATGTGTCAGCGAAAGAAATCGTTGATCACGCCAAGCGAACTGGTGCGAACGTGGCCGGTCCGATCCCGCTGCCAACGCGCCGCGAGGTATACACGGTCAATCGTTCTGCGTTCATTGACAAGAAGTCTCGTGAGCAGTTTGAGATTCGTACACACAAAAGGATCATTGACATCAGCGATCCGAACGCGCGCACGGTTGAAGCACTCAACCGTCTCGTCGTTCCGGCTGGCGTCTTTATCAAGATCAAGGCATAGTTTTTTGCGGCGGCTGAATGCATCAGTCGTCGCTTGTTTTTTCCGGAATTGTTCGGACCTGGAGTTGAAGTCACAATGTCCGCTGCACTGCTAGGACGAAAAGTTGGAATGACTCGTTTCTTCACGGAAGACGGCCGCAACATGCCGGTCACCGTGATCGAAGCCGGTCCGTGCATCGTCACGCAGGTGAAGACCACCGAGCGCGATGGGTACAGCGCGGTGCAGCTTGGCTTCAGTGAGCGCCGCGCGCAGCGAAGCACCATGCCGGTGATCGGTCACGACGCCAAGGCTGGAAGCGGTCCGCTGCATTGGCATCGCGAATACCGTTTGGACAGTGATGATGATGCGCAGCAGTTTGAGCTCGGCCAGAGCATTGATGTCAGCGCGTTTGAAGATGTGAAGTACGTCGACGTCGTCGGCCGGAGCAAGGGCAAGGGATTTCAGGGCGTGATGAAACGCCACAACTTCCGCGGCAAGGAAGCGTCGCACGGCGTGCAGCGCAGCCACCGTACCTCCGGTTCGATCAGTGGCCACGGCACCAACCTTGGTACCGGCCCAAAGTTGAAAAAAGGCAAGCGCATGGCTGGCCATATGGGTGATGCCCGTGTGTCCGAGCGTTCGCTTGAGATAGTCAAGATTGATCCTGTGCAGAATCTCCTGCTGGTCAAGGGCCCGGTGCCCGGTGCCAACGGGGGATTGTTGTTTGTGCAGGAAGCCGTTCGTTTGAACAGGAGAAAGCAGGCGCTGCTCAAGGCCGGTTCGTAAGAGCCGATCGATCGTGAAGGCCCGGATGTGCACCCGCACAGGGAACCACACGGTCACGACAGCATGACTGAAGACGACCGAGTCAAGATCCCTGCCAGTCGGCAACGAGCACGTTGCTGAACAGTCGGCTGGAGGGTGCGGCGAGACGAGTAGCCTCGGGCTACCAGGTGATGATGATGATTGATCTGCCCGTATACAACACGAGCGGCAAGGAAGTAGACACGCTTTCCATTGACGAGAGCCAGCTTGGCGGCGAGGTGAAACCCGCGCTGCTCAAACAGGCATACGTCATGTTCCACGCGAATCAGCGACAGGGTTCTGCACGAACCAAGAGTCGTTCGATGGTGTCCGGTTCAACGCGAAAGCTGTATCGCCAAAAAGGCACAGGTAATGCCCGGGCAGGTTCCCGGCGAACCGTGATTCGCAAGGGCGGCGGCGTTGCATTTGCAAAGACCAAACAGCGCGAGGCATACCGCAAGGACATGCCCAAGAAGATGCGCCGTCTCGCCAATCGTAATGCTCTGCTTGCCAAACTCGTGGACAGTGAAGTCAAGTGCATCGATGGTTTGAAATTCAACGAACCAAAGACCAGCCAGTTCAAGAGCCTGCTCGATGCACTTGGAATCGACCGCACGTGTCTCGTCGCGCTTGATCCCGCCAACCGCAACGCGGCGCTGTCAGCTCGGAATCTGGATAACGTCAGCACTATTCGCACGGATCAACTCAATGCGTTTGAGTTGCTGAACCATCGCTACGTGGTGATTGATCGCGACAGCCTGAAGGCATTCCTGGATGGCACGTTGTGGACTGCCGTCGCTGCAGGTGGAAAGGAAGCAGCCTGATGGAAGCGACCCAAATCATTCACAAGCCGCTCGTCACTGAAAAGACGACGTTCCAGGCAAGCGAACAGAATCGCGTGAGTTTCATCGTCGATCGACACGCCACCAAGGATCAGATCAAGAAGGCAGTTGAAGATCTGTACAGCGTGCGCGTGCTCGGCGTGGCGACGCAGAATCGTAAGGGCCAGAAACGTCGCAACAAGTTCGGCTACTGGCGCAGCAAGGAAATGAAACGGGCCACCATCAAGGTGCACCCGGATGATCGGATCGAGTTGTTCTGAAATTGAATCGAGTATCGCGACGCCGACAGCGGCGTACTGACTTCTGACCCCTGACTTCTGGTTTTTACACATGGCTATTCGAGTTTACAAGCCAACCACAAACGGCCGGCGAAATGCTTCGGTCAACCTCCACGTCGAGGTGACCAAGAACACGCCGGAGAAATCCCTGTTGAAGCCGTTGAAGAAAACCGGCGGGCGCAACAACCAGGGCAAGATCACCGTGCGCGGCCGTGGCGGCGGACACAAACGCCGATACCGCATGATCGATTTCCGGCGCAATAAAGATGACATGACTGCCAAAGTCATCGGCATCGAATATGACCCGAATCGTACGTGCCATATCGCACTGCTGGAATACGAAGACGGCACGAAGCGGTACATCCTCGCGCCGCGCGGATTGAAGGACGGCGCTGAAGTGGTCAGTTCCTTCAATAGCGCAGTTGAACCGGCAGCAGGCAACTGCATGCCGCTGAAGTTCATCCCGACTGGTTTGACCGTGCACAACATTGAGTTCGAGCCGGGCAAGGGCGGCAAACTTTGTCGCTCAGCCGGAAGCGGCGCGCGACTGACCAACCGTGAAGGTCGTTGGGCCACACTGGTGTTGCCGTCGGGTGAAATCCGCCAGGTGTCTATCGAATGTCGTGCAACGATCGGCGAGCTTGGCAACACCGATCATCAGAACATTAAGCTCGGCAAGGCCGGCCGCAATCGTTGGCGCGGCCGGAAGCCGAAGGTTCGTGGCGTCGCAAAGGATCACGCTTCGCATCCGCTGGGCGGTGGCGAAGGTCGTTCCAAGGGCGGCCGTGAGCCGGCAAGTGCATCGGGCACGAAGGCCAAGGGCGGACGCACGCGACCGCGCGGCCGTTGGACAGACAATCGCATTCTCCGTCGGCGCAAGAGCAAGCGCTACGGTCAGCTTAAGCTTTGACAGATTTTCACTGAGAACCCCCTATGTCACGATCGCTGAAAAAAGGTCCGTACGTCGACGAGAAGCTGTACACGAAAGTGATGCGGCAACAGGATACCGGTGCGCGTCAACCGATTCGCACGTGGGCGCGTTCATGCACAGTTGTGCCTGAATTTGTGGGCACGACTTTCCAGGTGCACAACGGCCGACACTTCATTGATGTGTTCATCACTGAAGACATGGTGGGACACAAGCTTGGCGAATTCAGCCCGACGCGTTTGTTCCGTGGGCACACGAACAAGAAGGAAGGCATCAGGGGCGGCAAGAAGTAAAGTCGCTTGGGACGGTTGACAGTTATGGCATACAAAGCAATACATCGATTTGCACGCATCGCGCCGCGGAAGGCACGGCTGATAGCGGACCTGATCCGCGGGCTGCCTGTTGCTGATGCGATGAACCAGCTCGAGATGTCCAAGCGTCGCGGCGCTGCGTACTACAAAGCGGTGCTGACCAGCGCGATCGCCAATGCTGAAGAGCAGGACGCGTCGGTTGAAACGCTGGTCATCAGCGAAGCTCGCGTGGACGAAGGACCGGTCATGAAGCGTTGGCAGCCGAAAGACCGCGGTCGTGCACATCCGATTCTCAAACGCAGCAGTCATCTGCATCTGGCAGTGGAAGAGAAGGCCTGATTCATGGGACAAAAGACACACCCACTTGGATTTCGCGTTGGCGTGACGGAAGTACACCGCAGTCGGTGGTACGCGCCCAAGGCGCTGTTCGCTGAGCTGCTGGTCGAGGATTATCGCATCCGCCAATACGTCGACAAGCGACTCAATCGCACGCCGCCGTTTGCTGCTGTCAGTGATATTCATATTGAGCGCACTCGTGAGGAATTGACCGTGCTGGTCAAGACCGCACGGCCTGGTCTCGTCATCGGCCCCAAGGGTGCGGAGATCGATCGGTTGTCGCAGGATCTGATGGCGCTGACAGGTCGAAAGGTCTCGATCAAGATTCTCGAGATCAACAGCCCAGACACAAACGCAGCGCTGATCGGCGAAGCCATCGGCGAACAAATGAAAAAGCGTGCGAACTTCCGGCGTCTACTCAAGCAGCGCTGCGAAGCCGCAATGCAAAACGGTGCCAAAGGTGTTCGCATCCAGGTGTCCGGTCGTCTTGGCGGTGCGGAAATGTCCCGTCGGTTCGATACGCGTCTGGGTTCGATCCCGTTGTCGACGTTGCAAGCCAACGTTGATTACGCCTGCATTCACGCAGGCACGACATACGGGATCATCGGCGTGAAGGTGTGGGTCTACAAAGGGATGTATACCGATGCTGAAGAGGAGCAACTGGATTCACGTGCAGCAGGCGCTCGCGCTCGTGCCCGTGGCCGACGTTGATTGATTGAGAACGACTGCCGTTTCTTCGATTGTGTAGAGGCGGTTCCAAGGATTTGATTTGTAAGGATTGTTTCGATGCCCCGGATGCCCAAGAGAATCAAGTTTCGCAAGCAGCAGCGCGGCAAGATGCGCGGCAATGCGACGCGAGGCAATTACGTGTCGTATGGCGAATACGGTCTGCAGGCACTGGAGACGCATTGGGTCAGCGCCCGTCAGATCGAGGCCGGCCGTATTGCAGCGCAGCACTTCCTGCGTCGTCAGGGCAAGGTCTTCATTCGCATCTTTCCGGACAAGCCGATTTCCAAGAAGCCGCTGGAAACACGAATGGGTAAGGGCAAGGCGGACACGGATTTTTGGGCTGCACGGGTGAAGCCGGGCACGATGCTGTATGAAATCGCAGGCGTTCCCGAAGACATCGCCAAGCAGGCACTGGCGCGTATCGCCCACAAGATGCCGGTTCGGTGCCGGTTCGTCGGCAGGCGTATCGCAGTGTGATCAAACGTGCGGGTTCGCCGGCGATGGCCGGCAACAGTGCACGAGCAGTTAGAAGCAACGAAGTTACGAAGGATTGCGTGAGCAGTAATGAAAGCCAAAGAAGTTCACAAGCTCAGCGAAGAAGAACTGGACATCGAAGTCAAACGGTTGCGTGGGCGGCTGTTCGAACTTCGCAACCAGTCGGTGACGGAAAAGATCGAAGACACATCGCAGTTCCGCAAGATCCGCAAGGACCTTGCGCGGCTGAAGACCGAACAAAGTGGACGAGCAGCGGCAACAGCGTAATCGCCCTGCATCGGGTTCAGTTAGACCCAGGGCACAAGCAGAAACGGACGAATCGAACGTGAGTCAAGCGACAGAAATCAAAGTTTCAGAACAGGCGCCCCGCCGAGTGGGTGTCGTTCAGTCTGACGCGCGCGATAAGACATGCAAGGTTGCAATCGCGTTTTCGGTGAAGCACCCGAAGTACGGCAAGTACATGCGTCGGCGAACGGTTCTGCACGTGCATGATGAAGACAACGCATCGAAGGTCGGCGACCGGGTGGAAGTTGCCGAATGCCGACCGGTTTCAAAGACAAAGTCCTGGGTGCTGCTCCGTGTATTGGAGTCAGCGCCGGAGGCGGTGACGCGCTAAGGAGCCCGGCCGCAAGCCGGTCAAAGGACCAACACCCATGATTCAGAAGGAAAGCAGAATCGATGTCGCGGACAACAGCGGCGCCAAGATCGTTCAGGTGATCGGCGTGCTGGGCGGTTCCACCGCTCGCGGTCGGTTCACTCGTCGAACGGCAGGCGTCGGTGATCGCATCGTGTGTGCGGTCAAGAAGTCCCTGCCCAACTCGGACGTCAAGGCTGGCGACAAAGTTCGCGCCGTCATCGTTCGCACAAAGTATCCCACGCGCCGTGACGACGGCTCGTACGTTCGGTTCGATTCCAACGCGTGCGTGATCATTGACCCGGAAGGCAACCCGAGAGGGACACGCATTTTCGGGGCAGTGGCTCGCGAGCTTCGGGAAAAGAACTACATGAAGATCGTTTCACTGGCTTCGGAGGTCGTTTGACCATGGCACGGCATATTCGCAAGGGCGACACGGTCATCATGACCGCAGGCAACGACAAGGGCGTCACCGGCGAGGTGTTGCGCGTCTATCCAGATGACAACCGCGTCATCGTGCAGGGCGTCAACGTCCGTACCAAGCACCTCAAGCCAACGCAGGCCAACCCACAGGGCGGCATGATTCGGCGCGAGATGCCGGTGCATATCAGCAATGTCAGCCCCGTTGTCGACGGCATGCCGTCACGCGTGCGGTTTGAAACAAAAAAGGACGGCTCCAAAGTGCGCATCGCAGCCCGCAACGGCAAAGCGCTGCACACACTTCGCGGGGCAAAAGGTTAACCAACCGACATGCGGGCGAATGTGATGCCCGCAGCGGTGCAGAGGAATGAAGTAATGGCTGCTGAAGCTGCTGAAAAAATCGAACCCCGGCTGAAGAAGCTCTTTGATGAGCAGATCGCTGAGAAGGTGCAGAAGGAATTCGGACTGGACAACCGTCACCAGTTGCCGCGATTGTCCAAGATCGTGATTAACAGCGGTGTTGGCCGGTTCCTGGAGAACCAGAAGCTCAAGCCGGAGATCCGAGACACCGTGATTGACACGCTTTCGACCATTACGGGCCAGCGCCCGATCATGGTCAAGGCACGTCGATCTGTGGCGAACTTCAAAGTTCGCGAGGGTGCGCCGTCTGCGGTGATGGTCACGCTTCGCAGAGAGCGCATGTGGAATTTCCTGGATCGACTGATCAACCTGGCAATTCCGCGTATCAAGGACTTCCGCGGAGTGAAGACCAAGAGCTTCGATCCCGGCGGAAGTTATTCGATGGGACTCAGCGAGCAGGCCGTCTGGCCGGAGATCAACATCGCCAAGGTGAATTTTAACCACGGCATGCACATCACGCTCGTGTTTGAGAACTCCACGCCGCAGATGAGCCAGTTCGTTCTGTCGGAAATCGGCATGCCCTTCGAGAAGAAGGAAGGCGCTGCGGCATAGCATCAAGATCGGCAACGTACTGAAGCAGTTTCAGAGACCCCAGACAGAAAGCAACGATATGGCCAGTAAGGCAAAGTTCGCCAAAATGAAAAAGACCCCGAAGTTCTCGAGCCGCAAGGTCAATCGGTGTCAAATCACCGGTCGGGCCCGCGGGTATTACCGCAAGTTCGGCGTCAGCCGAATTGTGCTGCGCGAACTCGCGCTGCGGGGGATGGTTCCGGGAATGCGTAAGGCAAGTTGGTGAACACGACCGCGCAGACGCGCGGTCATCGGAGATAACGATGGCACTGAACGATCTCACAGCAGATTTACTGACGCGCATCCGCAATGCTGCGCGCAATGACGCTCGGAACCTCACTGCGCTGGACAATAAGCTCAACCGCGGCGTGCTGAGCGTGTTGCAGAGCGAGGGCTACATCGATGGCTACGAGGCTGTTGAAAACGGTCCCCGTCGGGTGTTGAACGTCAAGCTCAAATACGGCCCGCGCGGCGAACGCCTGATCAACTCGATCCAGCGCGTCTCCAAGCCTGGTTGTCGGGTCTATAAACAGGTCGAGGATATTCCCCGGCCGTTGCAGGGCCTCGGCATTGCGGTCATCTCCACCAGTCACGGCGTGCTAAGCGATCGTGCGTGCAGGGAAAAGAACGTCGGCGGAGAGGTCGTCGCCATCGTGATGTAAACCATTCGTTGCAGGCAGCAGCGAGGAGCAGTTTGAAATGTCTCGTATAGGAAAAAAACCCATCACGGTGCCCGGGAACGTCAAGGTCAACCTTGATGCGAAGTCGCGCACCATCAACGTGGACGGCCCCAAAGGCAAGTTGTCATACACCTGGTCGCCGGAAGTGACTGTCACGTGGGATGAAAACGAAAAGCAGATCGTCTGCACTGTTCCAGAAGATCAGATGGAGATTCGCCGGATCCGTGCATTCTGGGGCACCTCCCGGGCGCGCATTCAAAATCTCATCACCGGGGCAGCAGACGGCTATCAGAAGAAACTCGAGATTGTCGGCGTGGGTTGGAACGCGCAGCCGCAGGGCAAGACACTGCGACTGAACATCGGATTCTGCCACCCGGTTGATCTCACCCCGCCCGCTTCGGTGGAATTCGCTGTCGATGGTCAGTTCGTCACGATCACCGGCCCTGATAAGCAGGCAGTCGGGCAGTTCGCAGCAGTGGTGCGGTCCAAGCGTCCGCCGGAGCCATACAACGGCAAAGGCATCAAGTACACGGATGAGATCATCATGCGCAAGCAGGGCAAGGTCTTCGGCGCGTAAGCAAGATCAATCGCGCACAATTGGCGGCATTGAAATGACTACTACAAAGACGAAACAATACAAGAGTCCTTCCCTGGCGCGTCGCATGCGACGAAAGCGCGGTCTGCGCAAGCGGATCATCGGCATGCCGGATCGACCGCGCTTGTCCGTGTTCCGGAGCAACTGTCATTTCTACGCGCAGATTATTGACGACATGGCGGGTCGGACACTTGCTTCGGCTTCGACGAATGAGAAAGGCGCGAGCAAAGCGGTGTGCAACTGCAGCGTGACTGCTGAACTCGGCAAGAAGCTCGGTGCACGGGCCAAGGAAGCCGGCGTCGAAACAGTGGTGTTTGACCGATCCGGATTCCGGTATCACGGCAGGATCAAGGCGTTTGCTGATGGTGCTCGCGAAGCTGGACTGAAGTTCTGAATATTCGGCGGCCGGCACGATGCCGGTTTCGCCATTTGCTAAAGGCATGAATTCGATGGCAGAAAGACTCGACGACAGCGCAGCATTGGAATCGACAACGGTAGGTGTGTTTCGCACCGCCGCCACCGTCAAAGGTGGTCGACGATTCAGCTTCAGCTCAATGGTTGTTGTGGGCGACCGCAACGGCAGCGTGGGCTTTGGCTATGGCAAGGCCAACCAGGTTCCGCCAGCAATCGAGAAAGCGCAGAAAGAAGCCAGGCGGCGCATGAAGCGCTATCCGCTGCAGGGGCGCACGCTGCCGCATGCAGTGACCGGCCGATTCGGAGCGTGCAGTGTGCTGCTGCTTCCGGCATCGCCGGGTACCGGCGTCATTGCAGGCGCTCCTGTTCGCGCGCCACTGGAAATGCTCGGCATTCAGGATTGCCTGACCAAGTCATACGGCTCCAACAACAGCAAGAATCTCGTCAAGGCTGTATTTGACGGCCTGAACAAGCTGCAATCCAAGGGTCGCATCGAACAGCTTCGCGGCATGGACCTCGGCAAGACAATGGTGGAAGACGCCATTGAGCGCGGCAATGCCTTCGCTGGTGCTGTTGCGCCTGATGACAAGCAAGCCAACGGTGAATCGGCAGCGCCGAAGCCCAAGACGCGGCGGACTGATGCACCCAAGCAGAAACCGCGGAAGCCCGCTCCCCAAGAACAGGCTTCCCCTGCACCTGCACCGGCTGAATCTGCCCCGGCTGAATCTGCCCCTGCCGCACCAGCCGCAGAAACATCGCCTCAGAGTGAGTCGACCCCGGATAACTGAGTACGAGAACACGATGAATTTGCGGGAAGGGTTTCGCGCTTTCCCGAGTAACACTGTGAGCAATTGGCCATGATGATTCACGATATCACTGAGAAGGTTGGCAAGAAGCCGGCCCGCAAGCGCATCGGACGAGGTGAAGCGAGCGGGCAGGGTGGAACGGCCGGCCGGGGACACAAAGGTGCCAAGAGTCGCGCTGGTTACAGCCGACGTCCTGCGTTTGAAGGTGGACAGATGCCGATCACCCGGCGTCTGCCCAAGCGTGGTTTCTCCAACTTCAACTTCCGTACCGAATATCACATCGTGAACCTCCGCGATCTTGAAGCGCGCGTGGACGACGGCGCGACCGTTGATGCCACATCGTTATCCAAGCTCGGACTCATTCGTAACGATCGGCAGCCGCTGAAAGTGCTCGGCGATGGCGAGATCACCAAGAAGCTCATAATCACCGCAGCCAAGTTTTCCAAGGCAGCAAAGGAAAAGATCGAAAAAGCAGGCGGCACCGCGACCGAAGCCGGACCCACAAAGTGGATTCGCGCAAATGCTCCGGTTGGCAAGAAACGTCAGCGCCGTCTTGATGCGCAGAAGTCCGGCGGTGCAGTTGTTGCCCCTGCGAAGACCGAAGAATCCTGATTCAAACACTATTGCTCGCTAATCTCTACGACCACGACACGCTCTAGAGCCGAACAGTCACATGATCCAGGCACTGATCAATATCTTCCGAATCGCCGACCTGCGCACCCGCGTGCTTTTTACGCTGGGCATGCTGCTGATCTATCGGATCGGATTCTGGATTCCGCTTCCGGGCGTTGACCAGAACGCGCTCAAGCAGCTCGCCCAATCTTCGCAGACCGACAGCGACGGCTTCGGGCGGCTGCTGCAATACGCTTCGATTTTCTCCGGCGGCACGCTCAGCCAGTCGACGATCTTCGGCCTGGGCATCATGCCGTACATCACCGCAGCGATCATCTTCCAGCTTCTGCAGACGGCAGTGCCGCGCTTGCAGGAACTGAAGAAGGAAGGTGCAAGCGGCCAACAGAAGATTCAGGAATGGACGCGCTACGCCACGGTCGCCATGTGTGTCGTGCAGGGCGTGATGTGGATGAAGTTCATGGAAGGCTCAGGCCTCGTAACCCCAGCATTCGCAACACCAGGCGCAAAGCTGATGTTCTATGCGGCCGGCCTCACCGGCCTGACCGCAGGCAGCATCTTCCTGATGTGGCTCGGCGAGCAGATTGACAAATACGGCATCGGGAATGGTGTGTCGCTGATTCTGACAGCAGGAATCATCGCCCAGCTTCCCGGCGCGATCATGTGGCTGGTGGAGAACTTCGAAGTCAGCCAGCAATCCAGCGAGGGCGGCATCGGCGTGATGGGGATCATTTTCCTCGCTGCTGCGTTCGTCTTTGTTGTGGCAGGCGCGATCGTGATAACGGTGGCCCAGCGGCGCATACCAATTCAGCAAGCCAAGCACACGCGCGGCCGGAAGGTGTATGGCGGGCAGCGACATTACCTGCCGCTGCGCATCAACCACGCCGGCGTCATGCCGATCATCTTCGCAAGCAGTCTGATGATCTTCCCATCCACGATTTTCGGATGGATGCGGACGCAGGCGTCTGCAAGCGGTCCGGACTGGTGGGCCAACACGACGTCCTTCCTTGCGGACAACTTCCAGATGGGCATGTGGCCGTACGTCGTCATCGAAATCCTGCTGATCTACTTCTTCAGTTTCTTCTGGACGACTGTCGTTTTCAGCCCCGAAGATATGGCCAAGCAGCTTCGAGAATCCGGAAGCTTCATTCCCGGTCTTCGGCCGGGGCCGCGAACGGCTGAATATCTTGAGACTGTGGTCGAACGAATTACATATGTCGGCGGCGGGTTCCTGGCGATCATTGCCATTATCCCATCGCTTGTGGCGACTGAAATGGGCGTGCCGTTCTTTGTGGCAAGCTTTCTCGGCGGCACCGGTCTGCTGATCGTGGTCGCTGTGATCCTGGACCTGATCCAGCGGATCGAAGCCAACCTGCTGATGCGGAACTATTCCGGTCTGATCGGCGGAGGCGAGGGCAGTAAACCCGGCCGTATTCGCAGCCGCAAGGGCTGACGGCCAGACAACCAGAGGCGTCGAGGCAGGCAAACTTGTCTCGATTGCACGCCTCGATATACTTCTCGATTCACGTTCTCTGGCCGTTGGTGGCGGATTTTTCCGGGGCGGCCGAACTGGATTCGAAAATGAATAGCAGTGACGGCGTCGGTCGGCGATGTTCGTCGGGTGCCCAAGCACCCAATTGGAAGCGTATGGCTAAGGAAGAAAAGATCACTTTGGACGCAGAGGTAACCGAGGCGTTGCCCGATGCCCGGTTCAAAGTGAAGCTCGAGAACGACCAGGAAATTCTTGCCTACGTCAGTGGCAAGATGCGGAAGTTCTTTATCCGGATTCTGCCGGGCGACCGCGTGACGGTGGAGATGAGTCCGTACGACATGACCAAGGGACGAATCGTCTACCGCCACTGACAGCGAAATCGAAACGAGAGTTGAAGTAATGAAAGTTCAGTCAAGCATCAAGCGACGCACCAAAGATTGCCAGATCGTCATCCGCAAAGGCAAAAGGTACGTCATCAATAAGAAGAACCCCCGTCTGAAGCAACGACAGGGTTGAGCGCGGTATTCGCGCACCGTCAGGAGTGAACCATGCCTCGTATCGCCGGTGTTGACATTCCGGAACAGAAAAAGATTCGCTACTCGCTTCGGTACATCTACGGTATCGGCCCGAAGTTTGCGGACGAAATTCTCGCTGAGACCGGCATCGATCCGGATACCAAAGCGAAGGATCTGTCGGATCAGGAAGTCAGCCGCATCGCTGAAATCATCGACTCCGGTTATGTGGTCGAAGGTGTGCTGCGTCGTCAGATTCAGCAGAATATTCAGCGGCTGCGCGACATTCGCAGCTATCGCGGTGAACGTCATCGACGTGGCCTGCCGGTTCGCGGACAGCGCACACGATGTAATGCTCGCACCCGCAAGGGCCGCAAGAAGACGGTCGCCGGAAAGAAGGGCGTCAAGGGATAATTGACTGTCGGCTGCGTGCCGTCAGTGTGACTCGTGAGGTTCCTGCCGGGATCGCCGGAGAAGGAACTGCATTCAGCGAGAGGATTTGCAGAAGCTATGGCAAAGAAAAAGAAGATTCGAAAAGGTGTGATCAAGGGCATCGTCCACATCAACGCCACCTTCAACAACACCATGGTGACCGTCACCGACATGAACGGCGAAACCCTGTGCTGGGATTCCGCCGGCACGGTCGGTTTCAAAGGTGCTCGCAAGGCGACGCCGTTTGCCGCCAACCGCGCAGCCGAACGTTGTGCGCAGAAGGCGCGGCGCATGGGTATGCGTGAAGTCGAAGTGCGTGTGAAGGGCCCCGGCTCCGGCCGAGAGTCAGCAATCACCAGCCTTGAGCAGGCGGGTCTGCGGATTACCGCAGTGGAAGATCACACACCGATCCCGCACAACGGATGCCGGCCGCCGAAGAAGCGCCGCGTCTGACCTTGGAATCCGGGCTGGATGCCCGCACACGTTGTCACCTTCATTCGGTGCAACGTCGTTTGACATGATTGTTTTCCCGACGGGACAGAAGGACCGGCGATTCGCTCAGCAGGAATCGACCAGCTCCGTGCTCCCGGAGGTGTGCCCCTTAAGGCTCTGCTGAAGGTTTGGAGTATTCCCATGCATGTTCGCTGGCGCGGACTGGAACTGCCCGCTAGGGTGGAAATTGATGAAAAGAGCAGCAGCGATACATTCGCACGTTTCGTTGCTGAGCCTTTCGAGCGCGGCTTTGGTACGACCATCGGCAACAGCCTTCGTCGTATTCTGCTGTCGAGCATCGAAGGCGCTGCTGTCGTCTCGGCTCGCATTCAGGGCGTTGAGCATGAATTCTCAACCATGCCCGGTGTGATGGAAGACGTCACCGACATCATCCTGAATATGAAGGGCTTGATCGTCAGTCTCGACGGCGAAGGCCCACGCACGATGCGCCTCGCAGCCACCGGCCCGGGCGAAGTCACCGCTGATCTGATCGAAGCGGACACCAGCATCATGATTGACAACCCGGAGCACATTATCTGCACGTTGACCGATGAGGTTGACTTCGAAGCGGAGATCAACGTCGACAAGGGCCGAGGCTATCGCCCCGCCAGTGAATACTTCGCCAACCGTGATGAGCAGATCATCGGCGAGATTCCGGTTGATGCGATCTTCAGCCCCGTGCAGCGCGTGCGCTATCGTGTGGAAGATGCTCGTATCGGCCAACGCACCGACTATGACAAATTGATTCTTGACCTGTGGACCGACGGAACGGTGTCGCCGGAGATGGCGATGGTCGAGGCGGCCAAGATTCTGCGTAAGCACCTCAACCCGTTTGTGCAATATTTTGATCTTGGTGAAAAGCGCGTCTCACCGGAGGCAAGCGCCGCAGCGAGTGTTGATGATGAATTCATCCGCAAGATGCAGATGACCATCGACGAGATGAATCTGACCGTCCGGGCCAACAACTGCCTGGAATCAGCCAACATCGCATCCGTCGGCGAACTTGTGCAACGTGATGAGCAGGATTTGTTGTCCGTTCGAAGCTTCGGCAAGACGTCGCTTCGTGAAGTGAAACGCAAGCTCGAAGAATTGGGTCTGAGCTTTGGAATGACGCTACCCGAAGGCGTCGCAGGAACATCAAGCACTTCTGCGGAAGTCTGATTGGATTTTGTTTGAGACCCGAACGGTCGGATCGCGTCACGTTCGAGGTTGAAGGAGTACGGCTATGCGTCATCGAATTGGCGGCAGACAACTCAACCGCACCAGCGAACATCGCAGGGCGATGTTCCGAAACCTTGCTGCGGCGTTGTTCGAGCACGGCGAGATTCAGACCACGCTTCCCAAGGCGAAGGCGGTCCAGCCGTTCATCGAACGATTAATCACAATCGCCAAGCGCGGCGACTTTCGTGCACGGCGTCTGCTGGAGCAGCGACTCAACGATCGCAAGATCCACAGTTGGGTTGCTGACCCCAACGTCAGCGAATCAAAGAAGGACAATCCCTACTTCGATCTGCCAAGCGAAAGCGACATTGAGTTCAACCGTTACGGCGAAGTGCGCAAAGCACCTCGGCTGGTGCAGCATGTACTGACAAATGTCGCGCCGATGTTTGCCGATCGCAATGGCGGCTATACCCGCATCGTCAAGCTCGGCACGCACCGCCTCGGCGATGGCGCTGATCTCGTCATTCTGCAATTCGTCGGTCAGGAAGACGGCCCCGAAATCGGCGGCGCAGGTTCCGGACGAAAACGCCGGGCCAACCGTCGTGCTGAATTCGCATCCAGCCTTCGCAAGAATTCCGGCGGCGCGAAAAAGCAGGAAGCAGTTGAGGACGACGCAGCAACCGCAACCGCAGTTGCTGAGCCGGAGGACGCGGCTGCTCCCGTCGATGAGGATGTCACATCCGAAGCCACCGACGAGACGGAATCCAAAGACTGATCTACTGCTCATCGTTTGAATCGCAACTCTACAAGCCGCCGGACCATGTTCCGGCGGCTTGTTTGCTTTTGAGGTCACATTTCACAGAAGCCGTGTCTGAGTCTTCGCCGACGCAGGTTGATTTGGCGAAAGTGATCTACAATCTCATCCCATGTGCGAAGACACCCCACCCGCAATCCCGTCGGAGCAGCTCAAGGCCGCCATGAAAGCGTTTCGCAAGCGCATGAAGCTGACCAAACTCAACGAGGAATCGAAGATCGGCCGTAATCCGCTGACCAGCGGCAAGCAGTCGCAGGTCATGGCGATCATGCCGCCGCACCAATACGACAAAGCCGTCTGGGATGAACTCGTCCGCCAGGGCAAACTCACCGACGCCGGCCGGGGGTTCTATCAGCTTGCAGAAGGCTGAATGACGCAGCCGGAACCTCGCACCGAAGCCGCTACACTGCACAATCCATGCTGGATCAGTTGGACAAACTCGAAAACGATGCCTTGGCTGCACTTGCAACGGCGCACGACAACGATGTGCTTGAGCAGTGGCGGATCAAGTATCTCGGCAGCAAAGGTGCTGTAAAGACCGCCGCCCCGAACATGCGCGAAGTGCCTGCAGAACAACGTTCTGCTGTCGGGCAGCGCTTCAATGAAGCCAAGCGAACGCTTGAAGCTGCCTACGAACAGCGCAAATCGTCACTGGCCGGTGCCGCAAAGGCCGGCCCCAGCTACGACGTCACCGAGCCGGGCCTGCCCATTGGCGCAGGCAGACGACACATCCTCAGCCGAACGATCGATGAGATCATCGAAGTCTTCGCGCGCATGGGTTTCACCGTTGCCTACGGCCCGGAGGTGGAAGACGAACGGCACAACTTCGTCGCACTGAACATTCCCGATGATCATCCCGCACGCGATCCAATCGACAATTTCTATCTGGAAGATGATCTGCTGCTGCGCTCGCAGACATCGACCGTGCAGATTCGCACGATGGAAAAGACCGAGCCGCCGTTGAAGATTATTTCCATCGGCAGGGTGTACCGCCCGGACACGCATGATGCGACGCATTACTCGATGTTCAACCAGGTTGAAGGCTTATACGTTGATCGAAATGTCACGATGGTGGGTCTGAAGACGACACTGTTTCAGTTTGCCCAGGCGTATTTCGGCCCGGAAGCGGAGGTGCGCATTCGGCCGAGCTTCTTCCCGTTCACCGAACCCAGCGCTGAAGTCGACATGAAAATGAAGGTCAAAGGGCAGTGGCAATGGGTCGAACTCGGCGGCTGCGGCATGGTCGACCCCAACGTATTTACAGCTGTCGGCTACGACCCCGAGCAGTGGACCGGCTTTGCGTTCGGTCTGGGTATTGAACGCATCGCCATGCGCAAGTACGGCATCGCGGATATTCGCTGGTTGTATGAGAACGATGCGCGATTTCTTCGCCAGTTCTGAGCATGAATGAGCGGCCAAACGATGCGGAACCCGCAGACTGCATTTCGGAATAAGACTGCTCTGACACAACAGTTGTAGTGGGAACCCGCATGAGTGAAACATCACCCGTCAAGCCGGCAAAGGCGCCGCCGACAGAGTTTGACCCGACTGCACTGCCGCCTGAAGACACCGCAAAGTGGCCGAAGGTCATCGGCATCTTCTCGTTGATCTACACGCTGGGCGGGTTGCTGTGCAGCGTCGGCCTGAGCGTGTGGACTGTTTTCATCGGCACGTTCATGGCAAAGATGATGGACGCAGATGTGACACTTCCAATGGGTGTAAAGGTTGCGTATCTCTCGCTCGGTGTGGCAAATCTTGTGCTCGGCATCATGATGGTGATGGGTGCAGTCGCACTGCTGCGCCGCAAGCGACAAGGCGTGAAGTTGCTCACGCGATGGGCCGTCCTGCGCATGTGTCTGCTTCTTGTCGGCGCGCTTCTCACTGTGGTGATCGCCCCGAGTCAGATCGAGATGCAAAAGGCGATAATCGAAGCGGGCAACCGGCAGATGATCAAGAACGGCAGGGAGCCGAATCCGATTCCAAGCGATGAAGACATTCATCGCGGGTTGATTATCAACTCTGCCGTGTTCAGTGGGATTGTTGCCATCTATCCGATCTTCCTCGGTTTCTATCTTTCACGTCGGAAGATCAAAGATCAGATCAAACACTGGCCAACCCGATAGCGACTCGCTGTCGTCTGGATGCCGAACGGATTCCGAATTCTGCAACCCAATGCAGCACGGGCTATCCTAAGTCCTGCGAGGCCTTATGAATGTCGCTTCGCGCGATTCGAACTCAAAGCGAGAAGGAGCCGATCCATGCGCCGTTCTGTACTGCTTACCGCTGTTCTTGCAGGTTGTACCGCAGCACTGTTTCTTGCTGCTCTGCGACCAACTGCACTTGCGCACTGCGAAATTCCCTGCGGCATCTACAACGATCACTTGCGCATTCAGCAGATGCTCGAAGACTGCAATACGATTGAGAAATCTATCGCGCAGATTCAGGAGCTCAACACCAAGTCCGATGCGCAGAGCATCAATCAGATGACCCGCTGGATTTCCAACAAGGAAGAGCACGCAACCCGGATTCAGAACACGATTGCGCAATACTTCATGCATCAGCGGATCAAGCCGGCGGCGCGAGGCACTGACGGCTGGGATGACTACGTCACCCGGTTGACGCAGCATCACGCGGTTATGGTCAATGCGATGAAGACCAAACAGACGGTCGACGGCGCGGTCGCTGCGACATTGCGGGAATCGATCGAGACGATCGGCCAGTACTATCCTGACGAGCACGATCACGGGCATTCCCACGGCGGTTGACAAACAGGGGCGGTGCGGTGGACGATGATGTCCTGAACCCTCAGTTGGACCTCACACCCACACCGCCGGATGACCTTATGTGTCCCACAACCAAACGCGCTACGGACTTCATCGATGAGCTGACTTGGCGTGGGTTGCTGTATCAGAGCACAGCGGAGCAGCCGCTGCGTGAGCATCTGTCGTCGCCCGGCAGAGTGGCCTACGCAGGGTTTGATCCGACCAGTGATTCGCTGCACATAGGACACCTTATTCCGCTGACGCTGCTGATGCACTGGCAGCGGCACGGCCACGTCCCGATTGCGGTCATGGGCGGCGGCACCGGACTCATCGGTGATCCCTCCGGCAGAGACAACGAACGCGATCTCATCAGCCGTGAACACGTCGATGCCAACGTGCAATCGCAGAAGCGCATCTTCGAACGGCTTCTGGATTTCAGCAGCAGCCTCTCCAACAGCGCAATGCTCGTCAACAACATCGACTGGCTGGATCGGATGTCGTACATCGACATGCTGCGCGACGTCGGCAAACACTTTTCGATCAACGAGATGGTGCAGCGCGAATCCGTCAAACGTCGTCTGGAAGAGCGCGAGCAGGGGATCAGCTACACCGAATTCAGCTACGCAATCCTGCAGGCGTTTGACTTCCTGCATCTGAGAAGAGAACACAACTGCACCGTCCAGCTCGGCGGGCAGGATCAATACGGCAATATCGTCTCAGGCATCGACCTGATTCGCAGAGAATTCGGCCACGAACAGGGCGAAGCGTTCGGCATCACCGCGCCGCTGATCAAGCGCAGCGACGGTAAGAAAATGAGCAAGTCAGAAGGCTCTGCGATATGGCTGTCCGCTGACACGAAAGACGCAACCAGCGTCTACGCGTTCTATCAATACTTCATAAATCTCCCTGATGAAGATGCGGTGGCGTGGCTGAAGCTGTTTACGCTGTTGCCGCGCGAGCAGATTGAAGCGATTACCCAGCAGCGCGATTCCGCGCCGCATGAGCGACACGCTCAGCGCGAGCTTGCCGGGCACATGACCGCAATGGTGCATGGCCGGTCCGAACTGGATCGCGCGATCGCAGCGTCAAAAGCATTATTCTCCGGTGATGTACGCGGCTTGGACGAGCAGACGCTCAACGAAGTCTTTGCGGAAGCGCCCAGCACCGAGCACAGTTGCGCACTCCTGGAAGGAGATGGATTGGAGTTGGTCGAGCTGCTGCCGGAAACATCGCTTGCGAAATCCAAGCGCGAAGCCCGGGAATTTCTCGGTAACGGCGCCGTCAGTGTGAACGGCGAGAAGGTTGCAGCGGAGTATCGATTAACCACATCGGACCTGCTGCATGGCACGTTACTTTTGCTGCGCCGTGGCAAGAAAAACTGGCACGCGACGCGCTGGATGTGACTTCACTTCGAACGAACATTTGAGTCATTTGTTGATGTGGCGGGACGATCGTACAGTGCCGTCATTGATCGAGACATAGCAGCAAGTTCTTCACGGAGTTCAGCGGGTTCGAGAACGTGGGCCTGGTCGCCGTAACCGATGACCCACCATTTGATTTCATCAATGCCGGCCACGCGGAAGCGGACGGTACATGAACCATCGTCATGCATCTGCACCTTCTGGCTGTAATGCCAATTGATTTCAATGACATTGCGTGTGACTCGGGCGGTGAATTGCACAGCAACGTCGTACGTTTCGTAGCCGGGAATGATTCCCCAGGCGTCGCTGAGGTATTCCTCGATCGAAAACGGCATAGGCGGAAAGATTTCATCGGTGGCATCAAGAGATTCGAAACGCGACAGATTGAACATCCGCACTTCATCATGGGGCTCGCTGAACCCAAGCACGTACCATGTGTGTTTGTAAAAGTGCAGATGCAGCGGATGCACTCGACCGGCAAGTGGTTTGTGAGGCGTGACCGGGGAGTAGCGAACCCGGCAGACTGTGCGCTCTTCGATGCAACGCTGCAACGTGCTGAATCGTGCAGGTACTTCGGCATCCATGCGCGCAGCGCCGGGTGAGAATGTCACGTTACTCAACAACTCCTGGTAGAACCCTCGCACGGTCGAAGGCAGCCGGGCAATGATCTTCATGACTGCTTCGTGTGCCGGGCGCAGCAGCGGCTGTTCCGGCAGCGCTTGGGCGACTTTCGCAAGCAGCATGAGCCCGAGCATTTCTGACGCGCCGAAATCCTGCAGCGCAGCCTGGAATTCAGGATCGAGAATGTACCCGCGCCCGGGAATGCTGCGGACGGGCACTTCAGCTTCCTGCAGCACCCTGAGATCGCGGAAGACAGTCCGCCGACTCACGCCAAGGCTTTGCGCAAGTGACGTTGCGGTCGCGCCGCGTCTGCCCTGCACGAGAATCATCAAGCGAAGCAGTCGCTGCAACCGCTGTGGCGGTGCGCCGTTCGCGCCGTTGCTCAATTCGGCGGGCGCGGCTGTTACTTCAACAGGTCGTGTGTTCTTCTTCGTTGCGAGCGATTCCTTTGTTGATCTACCTCCGGGCATCGTGGCCCCTTCCCTTTCTTGAACACGCGTACTCCTTATTGCGGCGTGCGTTCAGAAATCTTCAACTGGATAGTCGGTCGATTGACCCCGTCGGATCGCTCGGCATCAACAGCAACACCACGGAGTGCGCCACCGGGACCGTCGGGAACCATGGCCATGAAATACGACACGGGTTTGATTGCGATCTGCTGCTCGAGTTCGAGTGAAGTCAGATGTACAAATGCCACGACGGGAATGGACTCGCGTTCGATTCGGCGGATCAACGCACCGTCGGCGCGAATCACGACGTCGCGCAACTGACGCGGTTCGACTTCCACGTGGTATTCATCAACATTCTCCGGCGTGGCGGAGATCTGCACGCGCACACTGGCGATGTTCAGCTCTCGAATCTGCGATCGAATCGTGAACGCAACGGTTGCAGTGACAGGTTTGATTCGAACGTTTGCGATGCCAACCAGAGCATCGGGGGGTGTCAAATTCACGACGAGCGATTGCGGCACATCTGCTTCCAGAGCAGCAAGCTGCCACGGTTCCGCTTCAGCGTTGACGTACAAAGTGCCAGTCAATTCCGAACGAATGCGCCCGGGAACTGCAATCTCTGCGGTTGACGGCTCGACATTGATCTCGCCAGCCTGTTGCACGCCGGGCAGCATCGGGCGAATCTCAGCCTGCACACGCACCATCTCATCGACATCAACCTGAATAGCAGCAGGTTCACATTCCACAATGCGCACGCCGAGTTTGCTCAAGTCCGGATGCTCAGACAGAACACTCTGCAGCGCAAGCGTGTGCGATCCCGCCTGCGCGGGAAGTGATTCAGAACCAAGGCGAATGACAAGCGGCGAGCTTGTACGTTCGGTAAACGCTTCAACAGCTCGTTTGGAACCCTCGACCGTGACATGCACTTGTTCCTGCGCAGCGACAATAATCCATGACGCGGCATCGGGAGCTGTGAATTGAAGGCGAACTGTTTCCCGGCTGTTCTCGAGTGTTTCACCGGCCGCCCATGCCCAGATGAGCACAGTTACAATCGTCACAAGCAAGATAGTCCAGAATTCATTGCGCACGCGCGGCCGCTCCATCAGACAGCCTCCCGGGTGATTGCCGGTTCGTCGGTTTGTGACGCAGGTGGCTGGTCTCGTTTCGTATCACTTTGTTTCGCCGGTTCTTCAGCGGTTGATGGCGCAGCATCGTTTGCCGGAGTGCTCGCATTGACGGATGCTGAGGCTTTGTCATCGTTCGGACTGACTTCCAACTTGCGCCGCAGCGCTTCGGCCACATCCTGAGGCGCGATGTTCGGTTCAATGCGACCCTGCTCAGCAAGGCTGATTCTGCCGGTCTCTTCGCTGACAATGACTGCAATGCAATCACTTTCCAGCGTCACCCCGACTGCTGCGCGGTGCCGGCTGCCGTAGTGCAGTGGAAGAAGGACATCTTCAGCAAGTGGAAATTGCACATTTGCTGCGACCACGCGATCGCCTCGGATGACGACACCCAGATCATGCAACGGGCTGTTCGGCCAGAAGATCGAACCGAGCAGCCGGGCGCTGACTCGTGCGTCAAGTTCTTCACCACCTGCAACAAGATTTCCGAGCTTTACTTCGCGCTCGATCGCAATCAGCGCACCAACCTGTTGTTTGCTCAGCAGCTCGACAGCTTCGACGACAGCGTCGATGACGTGGCTGCGGTTTCGATTGGTAAAGCCGAGCAGGCGCGTGTGCCCGATGCGAATCATGGCCTGCCGCAGTTCCGGTTGGAATACAACAATCATGAGTATGGCAAGCAAGCCGAGAAATTGCGTATATATGAAACTGAGGCGGCCGAAGGCATCGGTGGTCTGGCCGAGCAGGCGGATCAACAAAGTGACCACGACCAGCAGAACGATCACGCCTTTGATGACGCCGGCCCCGCGCGTGCCCCGCAGGAATCGGATGACGAGGTAGACGCATACCCAGATCACCGCCATCTCGACGATAACTTCATACAGCTGATAGCTGTTCAGGAGCTGACGAAGGCTGTTGAACATCTGCTGCGGCGGGGCTCCCGTGTGGTTATGTGGTCTCTGATCAATTGGGCAGACAACGATCGCCTGAGGTCCATCGATCACCGTCTATGTATCGTAGTATATCGGCATGATGGGTCGACATGCCTCCGGACTTGTGTGTTTGGTGAGAAAACCCAGCCCGCATCGAGAATTGTTACGACCCGCTGAACGAACAATGAGCCGAAGATTGATCATCGTCGCGCGCGGCCACGAGAGCATCCAGCTACCATCTCTGTTATGAGCCGATTCGGAACTGACTACAAGGTTGCTCCGCCCACCGGTCGATGTGCTGGCAGCGGCGAATTGCTCGAACCCGGCCAGCACTGCATTGCCTGCCTTGTGGAGCGTGAAGATGACGATGCGTTTGAACGCCTGGATTACTCCGCGGACGCATGGGAATCAGGCAATCGGCCCGAAGGTCTGTTCAGTTATTGGAAAACAGTTGTTCCCGAGCCTACCGAGCAGCGCAAACTGCTCGTAGATGATGCGGTCCTGATGGATCTGTTTGAACGTTTAGCAGAAGACGAGCGTCCCCAGCGCCAGGCATTTCGATTCGTGCTGGGGTTAATTCTGATGCGCAAGCGTTTGTTGCGATTCATCGGCCGGGCTGAAAAGGATGCTACAGAGACGGAGCTCTGGCTGCTGAAACCGCGCGGCGCTGATGCGGACGACCCGCCGATCGAACTGCTGAATCCGAAGTTGACAGATGATGATGTTCGCGAGTTGACGGATCAGCTCAGCGAAGTGCTGCACGCAGAACTTTGACGATGCAGGTGTGCATGGCTGTGAAGACTGTTCGACAACAACGGGGAATATGCTGGATGGCAGTGTTCGTACTGTACACAGCCATGCTACCCGGCTGCGGCGCAGATAATGACATTGCACTTGATGACGAACCGGTCCTGACAGTAACGGCTGCTGAACTCATCGAAGCACACAACGCACGGGCAGCCAAGCTGCAGCAGATAAACGCATACGGCGTGATCGAGCTGCGCTGGACGGATGACGATGGCAAACATTACGCCCAGGGTGATGCAGAACTCTGGATTCAACAGCCGAGTCGTTCAGCCCTGCGCATCGACAAGGAAGGCGAAGTCCTCCTCTGGCTCGGAAGTGATGACCAGTCGTGGTGGCTGTTTGACCTCACATCCGATCCTCGTACGTTGTACACCGACGCTCTGCAGTCAGAGCTTGACACCGGCGGACTGGCGATCGGACCGGTGCATCCGTTGACACTGCTGGACCTGATCGGGATTACGCCGGTACAACCGGCAGATGCCGAGACTGTCGAAATTGATGCAGCCACAGGTCAATTGCTGCTTCGCGTCATCGGTCAACGCGGACCGCTGCACTTGCGATTCAGTCGCCAGTCGAAGGTTCTTGTAGGTGTTGAAACCCTGGATGAAGCAGGGCAAGCCATTGCGACAAGTGTTCTGCGGGAGCCGGCATCAGTTCGAATTGCCGGGACGAACCTGCTCAACTGGCCGAAGATGGCGACATCAATCAATATCACATCGACCGCATCTGAGGGTTCGGTGCTTCTGGCGCTCAACAACGATATGTCAGCGGCAGTGGACAAGGAACTGCTCGGCCGTGTCTTTAATCTGGACATGCTCAAGCGGGCGCTCGAGCCGCAGCAGATCAATGGGCCGGCCAATACGCAGCCGGAACTGTCAGAACACTGAATCGTGCGCAGTCTGGCTGTGCAGCTTGCCCCACGCCCCGTCCTCGCCGGTATGATCGGCACATGTTTCGCACACGCCAGCACCGCAACCGTCCCAACGGCACACTACGTGCAGCAGTTTTCATCTGTTGGCTGCTGCTCGCATGCACAACTGCCAGCGCACAGGATGCTGGTGGTTCGCTATGGACCGGCACTGTTGAGGCGGCATCGGCATCGGGCGAACATTTCTGGTTGATCATCAAGGACGCTGACCTGGCAGAGGACTCTACACCCCGGAAAGCGGATGAAGAGCGGCCGTATCAGCTTTGCTATCACGGCCCGGCTATGGCGGCTGGGATGTTCGCACCGCTTCGCGCGCTTGCTGCGCTGCCTGAGCACTTCCTGGCAGTAGGCGATCACGCGTTCATGATCAGCGCGCGAGACGACCCCGCAGCCGGCTTTGATGTCTTTTCGATTTCGGTCGCTCATAACGAGCCGTTTGATGTGTACTACGCTCTGCCGCGCGATCGTATGGAACTGCACGATCCGCTGCCCGGCGGCACGATTGTGGATCTTGCAGATCACGGTGGATCGTTGGTCGTTCTGCTGGATATCCCGTTTGATCCAAATGCAGACGCTTCTGAGGAATCGATCACCGCATACGGCCTGCAGTTAATGCAACTTCGTACCGGCGGTTGGTTTCACTTCCTGATGCCACCCGTTCAGACCGGCAGCGATCAACTGCTGCGAGTGGCAACCACCGGCCAGGCGGGCGACCAACTCATGCTCATCGAACCGATGTCCTCGGACGCCGGCCAGTGTGTCGTCCATCGGCTGATCGGTGACGAATCCCAGCAGGATAAGGACTCCTGGAAGAGTGAAACCATTGCGCTGGATCTTCAGTCCGTGCGTGACATCACCCGATCCGGAGGACAGGCAGCAATCATCCAGCAGACCGGCAGCGACACCAACATACGTCTTGGATACCTCAGGCAAACCGGCGTCATCGAGCTGGCCGTTGTAGATGTGCCGAGCCCCCTGTGGTTCATTGTTGGCACGTCGAGCAAACTGCAGTTGATCACGAGCAGTCCGGACAACCCGCCGACGACGGTGAGTATTGACGCCATCACCGGCGAACAATTCGAAGCGCAGGAATTGCGCGTCCACAAGTCCAAGAGCGCGCGAATCTGGTTTGTCGCCCTGATACTTGCCGGTTCGGTCAGCATTGCGCTGCTGATCGTACTGTTGCGACCAGCTCCCAAAGATGCGGTCGAGCTTCCCAAAGGTGTCGAGCTGCTGCCACCCATGCAGCGACTTGTTTCATTGGTGATCGATGCCTTCCCCGCGGCCGTTGTCACACTGTTGATCACGCGATGTTCGATCGCAGAACTGCTGCAGGCGCCGCTCGTGACGCCAAAGCTCATCATGTCAGACGCGTATCTGATTCTGATCGGACTGACGCTTGTGCATTCGACGATCAGCGAGATCGCAACCGGGACAACGCTCGGCAAGGCGATGCTCGGTGCTCGGGTTCTGACAGCAGCAGGCGAAAAGCCCGGAATCGGAGCATGCCTGCTGCGAGCGTTCGGCAAGCTGCTGACCCTGCTGGTACTGCCTATTGCGGTCTTCGGACTGCTCAACCGCAACTATCAGGGGGTCGACGATCTCCTGGGGCGAACGCTTGTTGTTCACGAACCTGAAGAAGAGAAGGCAGCTTCGAGCGACGACCGATAATCGTTTGTCATCCATGTGTTCAAGCAGGCAAAACTTGCTGCAGTCACGTCCCGGCTGACGCCGATAACAGGGCCGATCGGTGAATGGATTTACCGGTGATTGTCGCGCGCGGGAGACGCGCGGCGCGCAGTATTGCGCGGTCCGCGAGAGGATCTCAGGTGGCCGAGGCTCAATCAAATCCGCAACCCGGTGACGGGTCGGCAGATGTGCGATCCGTCGATGCGCCCGATGCGTTCGATGCTGATCTCGCAGCCAACGCTGCAGCCGACCATCATAATGATGCACCGATCGATGATCGCGATTGGACATCCTGGTCATCGCTCTGGCAGGTGCCGGCCATCGTATTGAGCATCGCGCTCATCGGGATCGGCGTGTGGTCTGCAATGCAGCGTGAAGAGCCACCGGCTTTGTCGCTGCTGCTCGATCACGCGGAGGAGTTGATCGCCGATTCCCAACTCGAAACAACGGCGGCCTATCTCGAAAGTGATGTCAAAACCCGTCTGCACGAGGCCGGGCCGATGGATGAGGCTCGCTTCCATGCGATTGTCGCTGACTGGATCGCAATGACCCAGCAGGAGCAGGGCGTCAGTCTCGAAAAGAACAACATCCTCATTGACGAGGAATATCAGAAGGCGACATCCACCGGGATGATGCTGAGCGACAACCGGCTTGAGCGGTGGGCCATCGCCCTCGTCGAGCTTGGTCGCCTTGATGATGCCTACGCGAGACTGCACGATCTGGAGGCCTTGCTGGCTTCGCAATCCAGTGGACCCGATGCACAGGCTCGCCGAAACCGCGTTTTCCGCCGGATCGTGAAATTCGCGCTGAACGAGCCGGACCAGGATTTTGCCAAGCTCAGTTCCATTCTCGAGAATTACCGTCGCGATAGTCTTCTGGACATTGACAATGAAATCTGGGCGGTTGCCCGACAGGCAGAGTTGCGCATCGACGCAGCCGAACCACAAAAGGCGATCGACCATCTTCTGATCGAAATGCGGCGGCTGGAGTCACGTATTACCGCCGCGGATCGCGCGGCATTCGGTGAGCTGTACATGATCCTCGGCCGGGCATACCAGCGCAGCGGCAACGATGCGCACGCCCAGTTCAATCTTCAGAAGTCGCTTGAATACTTCCAGGGTTCGGAAGTGCCCAGCGGCTGGGCGCATGTTGTGCTTGGTCAGATTGACAGCGACCACGGCCGGTATGAGACAGCGCTGGAGCATTTTGACTTTGTGGTGCGCAACTTCGAAGCGTCGCCGTGTCGGCAGCCGGCGCTGCTCGGGCGTGCAGCGGTATTCAGCATTATCGGCGAGCACGAACAGGCGATTGCTGACTACATTGCGCTACGCGATGTGCTGCTGCGCTTTTCCCGGCAGGTACAAGTCACTATCGATCGGCTGGTCGAAAGCCTTGTCAATCGGCATGACGCAGCGCTCGCAATGGGGCGTTTGCACATCGCGCTGAAGTACCTGGATGTCACCAAGCCTATTTCTGAGCAGTTTGATCCGAAGCCGGACGTGTTGTTGCGGCACGCTTCAACATCCCGGCAGATAGCAGACAATGTACTGAGCAGCGCGCAGCACAACGACGAGACCGGTGCATCAATCCCACTTGATCGAGTGGATCCTGAAATTCGATACGAAGCCAGTCAGATGTACGAACAGGCTGCCGAGTGGTCTGTGCAGCACGCTCGGGCGACACGCACTGATGTAAACGAACAGGACGCCTGGGCCCATTCGCTGTGGTTGGCGGGCGACAGTTACGACAAGGCAGGCCTGCATGATCAGGCGGTGCTGATGTTCCGGGAGTACCTCGGCACGCGCAGCGAAATTGACCCGCGCCGGCCCGAGGCTATGTTCCGGCTCGCACAGACGCATGAAGCACTGATGGACTTTGAAAACGCAGCGAAGCGCTACCAGCAGGTGCTTGATGAACATCCGCGCTCGACCTTTGCAACAAGTTCGTTTGTGCCGTTGGCCAGGGTGTTACAGCATCTCGATCGCCGCCCGGAAGCGGAGCAATTGCTCGTGCAGGTCGTGCAGGGCGATCATGTTATTCAGCCCGATGCGACTGACTATCGAGATGCGCTGATGCACCTGGGCGGCCTGCAGTATGAATCTGGACAGTATGCACGTGCTATTGAACATCTCGATGCAGCAGTCAAACGCTATCCGGACGATCCGCGCATCAATGAAGTGCGCTTCCGCCTCGCGGATTCGCACCGCAGGTACGGTCTGGAACTCGAAGACAGGGCCGAGACGGACGCGACGCTGACACCGGCCGGGCGACAGGCATTCCTGGAACAGCGCGTCGCCGAGCTTGAGAAGGCGCAAACGCTCTTCGATGCCGTTGTGCGGGCATATGGTGATCGCCCAACGACGCAACTCGACGCGTTGCAACAAGATTTCAATCGTCGTGCGCATCTGTACCGTGCAGACTGCGCGTTTCTGCTCAAGGATTTTGAACAGGCTATCGCACTGTACGACGAAACAGCCCGACAGTACTCCGATCAGCATAGTTCGCTGATCGCATTGATCCAGATTGTCAACTGTTACTACGGATTGAGTGATCCGCAGCGAGCCCACACAGCCGAACAACGGGCCCGTGTGCGGCTCAAGCAACTTCCTGCGAGTGCGTTCGAGGCAGATGATGCACTGATGGACAGGGCAGCGTGGGAACGCTGGCTGGCGAATAATCCGCCCGGCCAGTCGCTTGCTGCGGTCGATTCGTAACGATGCAAACCATGCGCTTGGATGCGCAGTGTAGGTGAAGGCATGGATGCCGATATGGAAGTACGCGAAACCACAAACTGGACTGAAGAACTGCTCGCTGTACTTGATCGTCAGCAGACATTAGCAGATCAACTGGCAGCTCTGGCAGGACAGCAGCAACAACTCATAGACGGACAAGAAACTGATGCGCTGCTGAATCTGCTCGCGCAGCGACAACAACTTGTCAACGATTTCCTGACGACGCAGAATCGGTTTGCAGAATTGACTGCAGATCTCGATCAGCGTCTTGACACCCTTGCGGGCGAGAAACGCGACAACGTACGCAGCCGGATCGATCGCATCAGCGCACTGCTGGCAGACGTCATGCAGACAGACGCGCAAGATCAGAAGCGCCTCGAATCTGCCCGCAGCGACGTTGTTGATGATCTCGAAAAAGTCGGCGCAAACCGTCAGGCAAACACTGCTTACCGCGTGCAGGCCGGCAGCGCGCCGCGATACACGGATCGAAAAGGGTAGTTCAATGGCCACAGCGACTGCGGACATTTCGAATCTGCCTGCTGAACTCGGCGTCGAGGATCTGTGGGTCTTGCTGCAGACGGTTACGGATAGCACCGAACAGTTGCAGGCAACCCATGACACGCTGCATCAACAAGTCGCGCGGCTGCAGACGGAACTTGCCGAAGCAAATAGTCAACTGCGCCGATCGAAGCAACTTGCTGCGCTTGGCGAAATGGCAGCAGGCATCGCTCATGAACTGCGGAATCCCCTCGCTTCGATACAACTGTATGTGCAAATGCTCGAAGAGGATCTTGCCGACTGTGATGCGCACGTAAGCCTGTGTCGAAAGGTCAACAAAGCTGTCACCGGGCTGGATGCAATCGTCCGCGATGTACTTCTGTTTGCTCGCGATACTGTCATCAGGCCGCAGGAAATTCCGGCTGAAGAACTGTTCGCCACCGCTCTCAGCAGCTGCGCATCGATCATTCGTGATCGCCATGTACATGTCGAAGAGCATTATGAAGACGGATTGATCATCACGGGCGATGCGACATTACTGTCCCAGGCGTTGACGAATCTCATTCGAAATGCTGCAGAAGCAGCTGCGGATACGTTGCCGGACACACCACGCGTACTGCTGGAATCCTGCGTGAAGAATGTGCGCTGTCCATCTGGAGATCGGCAGTCACGAGCAGTGCTTGCAGTGGAAGACAACGGCGCGGGCATCAGCGATGACATCATCAAGCGCATGTTCAACCCATTTTTTACGACTCGAGCCACCGGCACCGGACTGGGGCTTGCCATTGTGCATCGAATCATCGATGCGCACGGCGGACACATCAATGTGCGCAACAACGCAGTCGGCGGGGCGCGTTTTGAATTGTGCCTGCCGCCGGTTGTCGCTGCCGTTGCGCAGTCTGCGGACAACAGTCCACAGATCGAAATATCAACACACACACGCAATTCATCACGGCGTAGCGCCACAGCTGTGCCGAAACAGACAGAACTTTTGAGGAGTCAATTGTGAGCCGGATTCTCGTTGTCGATGATAAGGAAATGATGCGCGATTCCGTTGCAACCACTTTGGTGCGACGCGGGCATACGGTCGTGACAGTCAACGGGGCGGCTGCTGCGCTGGAGAAACTCGTGCAGAAGCCGTGCGATGCAGTTATCACCGACTTTCAAATGCCGGAGATGGACGGCATGGATCTACTGCGCGAGATTCGCAAGATCGATGAGCAACTTCCGGTGATCCTCATGACTGCGTACGGCACAATCGAGACAGCCGTCGCAGCAATGAAAGACGGCGCGTACGATTTCATCACCAAGCCGTTTTCAGGCGATGAACTGCTCGTCGCTGTCGAACGCGCAATCGAACACGGCAAACTGCTGCGTGAAAATCAGATTCTACGTGCGTCAATTTCAGGAACCGGTACGCCGATTGACTCCGCACACGAACTCATCGGCACCAGCACGACGATCAATGATCTCCGCACGCGTCTTGAGCAGATTGCTGACAGCCACGGCACGGTGCTCATCAGCGGTGAATCTGGCTCGGGCAAGGAAGTTGCCGCCCGCTGCTTACACGAGCACAGCCCGCGCGCCGACAAACCGTTTCTTGCGATCAACTGCGCCGCGCTGTCGACGAATCTGCTCGAATCAGAACTCTTCGGCCACGAGAAGGGCGCATTCACCGGTGCTGACAAACTTCGCAAAGGTCGCTTCGAACTGGCTGATGGTGGAACGCTTCTGCTGGATGAAATCAGCGAGATCGCACCCGAGATTCAAGCCAAACTCCTGCGCGTTTTGCAGGAACACACTTTTGAGCGCGTCGGGTCAAGCACATCGCGCAGCGTAGATGTACGCGTCATCGCAACGACCAACCGCGATCTTCCCTCAGAAGTCGCAGCGGGCCGATTCCGTCAGGATGTGTATTTCCGGCTGAACGTGCTGCCAGTGCCGATGCCGCCGCTACGCAATCATCTTGGCGATATCGATGAGCTTGCTGCGCACTTCCTGGCCCAGGTCGCCACCCGCGAAGGCAAGGCAGTCAAAACTGTCGAACCCCAGGCTCTGGAACTGATGAAGCATTATTCCTGGCCGGGCAATGTGCGTGAGTTGCAAAACATCTGCGAGCGTGCTGCAGTGCTCAGCACCGGGGATGTTATTGCTGCGGAGTTGATTGCGCCCTGGCTGACCGGCCGGGCTGCAGCATTCATACCGCAGACCATTGCAACATCAGGAGCGTCAAATACGCCGGATGTGTCGAGCATCTGCCAGCCAGCAGTCGCGCGGCCGGCTTCCATGATTGAACTGTCGCCCAACGGCGACGGTTCGATCGATCCTGATGATTGGTTGCCGGTGATTTGTGATGGCGATTGCACGCTTGATGATGTCGAGCGGGAAACCATCGTCGCCACGCTTAAGCACTTCAATGGCCACAGACAAAAAAGCGCGAAGGCGCTGGGCATCGGCGTCCGCACGCTCGGGCTCAAGCTTAAGAAGTGGAAGGAAGAAAACCTCGTCGCGCAGACACTGTGATGCGCAAGGTTTGCGCCTGATGTCTATACGTACGTGTCACAGGTCATTGCACAGGGTGATAGAGCCGGTCCGCAATTTGCAGCAGGAACTTACGAGTCATGATTAACGGTGTGATCAATGCAGATGCCTTGCCGGTGCTGGAGCGAATGATGCAATTCGCCGGCGCCCGCCATCGCGTGATCACCCACAACATTGCCAACCTCGACACGCCGAACTTCCGGCCGGTTGATGTCTCGATTGATGCCTTCCAGACAGAGCTGCGCGGCGCAATCGACGAACGGCGCGAGCGGCACGGCAACGCCGGAGGGTCGCTGCGCACCGAGGACACCGAGCAGGTGTCATTTGAGCGCGATGGCATGACATTGAACCCTCAACCTACCGGAGAGAACATCATGTTTCACGATCGCAATGATCGCGATCTGGAACGCACGATGCAGGATCTGGTCGAAAACTTCACTGCATTCCGCACAGCTGCGCAATTGATGCGCAGTCGCTTTGATCTGATCAACACCGCTATTCGTGAACGCATCTGATAGATTCAGGATTGCGCGGAACTCCAACACCAGGACTCTTGCATGTATGGTGCCCTTGATATTTCGACCTCCGGCCTGATTGCCCAGCGCACTCGACTGACAGTCAGTTCGCTGAATATTGCCAATCAGCAGACGATTCTCAATGCCGATGGTGAATACGAGCCGTTTCGCCGGCGCATTACGATGCTGGCAGCGGGTGATCCGACAACCGGCTCCAGCGAAGGTGTGCATGTTGCAGCGATTGCGCTGGATGAAGCGCCGCCTGTGCCGAAGTATGAACCTGGCTCGCCGTTTGCTGACAAGGATGGGTACGTGAACTATCCGAACATCAGCCCGGTGATCGAACAACTCAATGCGATGGCGGCAATGCGAAGCTATGAAGCAAACATTGCCGCTGTCGAGGCCACCAAGTCGATGATGTCCGTGGCCCTGGAAATGCTCGCCTGATTGATCTTTAACTTCTGAGATCTGACCTCTCATGTCCGACCCACTTGGCCTTGTCTCTGGTTCTTCCGGTCTCAGCCGCGATCTTACGCCGGTGCGGACGGATCGCGCTGCCAACACGGCGGGGACGTTCCGTTCGGTGCTGGAAAGTGAGATTGCTGAGGTCAACCAGTTGCAGCAGGACGCCAAGGAAGCGGTCGAAGATCTCGCTGCCGGTCGGCGCGATGATATGGAAGGCGTCATCATTGCCACCCAAAAGGCAGACACTGCCTTCCGAATGTTGCTGCAGGTGCGCAATAAGGTCATGTCTGCGCTTGATGAGATCAAACAAGTGCGCGTCTGATGCGCGACTGTTTCAAGTCTGCAGCCCAACCACTCGATAAGTAAGTGTTCGCACGGCATGCCCACCGCCAGGATGGCCACGGCGTCTGCCTGATTTTCATTTGAACTCATCGAAGGCAGGAGGCCGAATCGATGCAGGTCCTTCAGCGGTCCATCATCCGCATTCTGAATCAGCTTCGCACGCTCAATTCGACCAGCAAGCTGCTGATCGGCTCCATGCTGGTCATCCTTGCCATGGCTTTGCTGCTTGTGTCGGTCTACACCGCCAAGCCGTCGATGGTTGCTCTGCCTATTCCGAACACCGGCGAAGCCCGTACGCGCACGATCGCATATCTCGAGACGGCGAACATTCAGTTTCGTGAATCGGGAAACGATGTCCTCGTCCCTGCGGAACAGCGTTATACGATCCTGGCGAACCTCACCGACAACCAGCTCATCGAACCTGACCAGATTGATTTCGATTCGCTGCTGCAGGATGACAGCCCATTCCGCAGCCGAGAGGAAAATCGCAAGCGCTATCTTGTTGCGAAAATGAACGTGCTGGCCCGCACCATCAGCCAGATGCGTGGCGTGGATGAAGCGACCGTCGTGATCGATCAACCTGTTCGATCGACGCCGATCGGCCAGCCGAACCTCACGCCGTCCGCTTCTGTTTCGGTCAAGACAGCGGGCAGCGAGATGAACCAGACGACTGTTGACGCGATTGCTCGACTTGTCGCCGGTTCGCATGCCGGCCTGCAGATTCATCGGGTGCAGGTGATAGACGCCCGCACCGGCAGAGCCTTCAGCGCTCGCAACGAGTCTGATCTGTCCGCAACGAAATACATGGATATAAAGCTGGCAGCTGAAAAGCACGTCACGAATACGCTGCAGGACTATCTGAGTTACATCCCCAACGTTCGAGTTGCGGTCAACGCACAGGTCGACACCGCTCACGAAGAGAGTCGGCGGAACACGTTCAGTGATGCGATCGTCGCGCCCGTCAGTGAAAAGAGCGAAACCTACAATGCGCGGAATATGCGCACAGCATCGGAGCCGGGTGTGCGCTCCAACGCAGGTGTAAGCATCGCAGATTCCGGCGGTGGCAGCTCGGAAGTCTCGCGTGAGTCCAGTGCTGCACAGATGCGCTCCAAGATTCCCAGCGACATCACCCACCGTGTTGACCACAAGGGCTATCCCCTGAAGATCAACGCCACAGTCAGCGTGCCGAGGTCGTATTTTGTCGGTGTCTATCGTGCCGAGCAAAATGATCCGGCAGCTGAGCCCGATGAACCGACACTGCAGACGCTTATTGCAAGTGAATCGGAGCGCATTCGAATTGATGTCGCGCCGCTGATCGAGACTGATGCAATTGAAGGCGCGATGCCCGGCGTCGTGCAGGTGTCGATGTATCACGATTTTGCGCTTGCGTCATTGATCGACGGGCCGGGCGGTGCCGGCGGGGCAAGTGCGGGTAGTGCAGGCCTGATTGCAGATGCAGGTGGCTCCGGCGCGATCGTTCGCTACGTCAGCCTCGGGGGGCTCGCGCTGTTGAGCGTGGGCATGATGGTGCTTCTGGTGCGCAAGGCAACCGTGCGCGAGGAACTGCCGACCATTGAAGAACTGGTCGGCCTGCCGCCGTCGCTGAAGAATGAAGATTCAGATCTGGTTGGCGAGGCCGGCGAAACGAGTTTGCCGATGGAAGGAATGGAACTTGATGAGCAAGCGCTGCAGCGCCAGCAGATGCTCAAACAGATCAATGACCTGACACTTGAAGCACCCGAACAGTCTGCAAGTCTGCTCAAACGCTGGATGAAGAATACGGAGTAACGACGTGGCAACGCGCTACAGAGTGCTGCGTCACGAATAGCTATGGCAATGCGGATCGCAAAGAAACTGCCGAATAATCCGGATGAACTGGATGGCGTCACCAAAGCAGCCGTGCTCGTACTCGCGCTGAGCCCCGAAGCTGCGGGGCGGCTGCTGCGCGAGCTTGATACGGAACTCGTCGAAGAAGTGACGCGTGTCCTAGCACAGGTCGGCGATGTTCCTGCAACGCTGCGCGACAAGGTCGTGGAAGAATTCTACCTGCAGCGAATGAATGCGGATTCGTTCAAGGAAGGCGGTCTCGACTACGCCAAACTCCTGCTCAAGGAATCGCTTGATCCGAGTCTTGCAGATCGCATTATTCAACAGATCCAGACGCATGTGCAGAAGACTCCGTTCTCGTTCCTGCAAAAGGCTGAGAGCGAGAACCTGCGAACCTTTATTCAGGATGAACATCCGCAGACGATCGCGCTGATTGTCAGCCACCTGCCGCACCACAAAGCATCGGAAATTCTGACCGGCCTGGAAGCAGCAAAACAGATCGAAGTTGTCCGTCGTGTGGCAAATATGGAGCAGACAAATCCATCGGTCATCACCGAAGTTGAAAGAGGTCTTGAATCGCGCCTGGCGAACATGTTGATGCATCCGGTGGAGCGCGTCGGCGGCGTCGAGACTGTTGCGGAGATTCTCAATCTGTGTGATCGCGCCAGTGAACGATCTATCCTCGAAGGCATCGAAGCGGAAGATCCAGATCTTGTCGAGAGCATTCGTCGGCTGATGTTCGTCTTTGAAGACATTCTCATGGTCAACGACAAGGGCATTCAGTCTGTGCTCAAGGAAGTTGACAACGATGAACTGTGTACCGCGCTCAAGACCGCAAGCGACGAACTGCGAGAGAAGATTTTCACCAACATGTCCGCACGTGCGGCTCAGCTCATCAAGGAAGACATGGAATACATGGGGCCTGTCCGACTGTCCGATGTCGAATCGGCACAGCAGCGCATCGTTGACATCGTGCGCCGACTCGAAGAGGTTGGCGAGATCATCATCTCCGGCAGAGGCGGTGACGATGACCTGGTGGTGTAACCACCGCATCGATGTAGTGAGCCAAATCAAATGACGGTCCTCAAACACAATCAAACTTGTCCGAAGAGTTCCAACGCCGTCGTGCTGGATCTTTCAGACCTCGGCGAGCAGGCGCAGCGCCTGCTCGACAACGCTCGGGCTGAAGCCGGGCAGATTCTTGTGGACGCGCAACAGGAAGCTGAGCGCCTGCGCGCCCAAGCGCATGAGCAGGGGATGGCAGAGGGAACCGCACGCGGCGAGCAGGAAGGCGCAGCCACCGGTGCTGCCAATGCACGCACCGAAATCATGAACAACCTCAAACCGCAGCTTGAGCAGATCACCGAATCATGGGAGATAGCTCTACAGGCGTGGGAGCAGCAGCGCAACGATATGTTGTTGCAGGCTCGAGAAGATGTGCTAACGTTTTCGTTTGAACTTGCCTCGAAAGTCATCAGCCGGGCAGTCGAGCATGATCCGACGATCGTGCAACAACAGCTTGAAGCGGCGCTGCAACTCTTGAATCAACCGACTGCACTCACGATTGCGGTGCATCCGGACGACCAGCAGCTTGTGCATGAAGTTCTGCCGAAGCTGCTGCAGCGCATCGGTACATGCGAGCATGCAGATGTCGTCACCGACGCTTCATTTGCGCGCGGCGGATGTGCTGTTCGCACACAAGGCGGCAGTGTGGATGCGACGCTCGAAACGCAACTGCAGCGCCTGGCTGCGGCGCTGCTGCCACACAAACGTGATGCTGACACTCTGCAATCCGAGGACAACGCTCCGCCGACGTGAAACAATGTCGATCCTCGCGCCCCAACTCGACACGCTACATCGACTGCAATCCCGGCAGGTTGCAGGGACAGTAGTCGCGGTGCGCGGGTTGACGATTCTCGCAGAAGACCTGGCATTGCCCGTCGGCACGCAGGTGCGCATTGAAACTCCGGTCGCTTCCAGAACCAGTTCACTATGCCGCGGCGAAATTGTCGGCTTCGACGGTCGGCGCACAGTCGTCATGCTGTTCGGCCAGACGCATGGCATCGCACCTGGTGTGCGCATCATCGGCGAACAATCGGCGCAGACTATGCAGGTCGGCCGAAGCCTGCTGGGGCGCGTTCTCAATGCGCTTGGTGAGCCGATTGATGGTGGCAAAGCGCTCAGTGATACGATTCCCGTACCGCTGAATCCGCCGCCGACCGCAGCATTGCAGCGCCGCCGTGTACTTGACCCGCTGCCCACCGGCGTGCGAGCTGTTGATTCGATGATCACACTCGGCAAAGGGCAACGTGTCGGTGTCTTTGCCGGCCCGGGTGTAGGGAAGTCAACCTTGCTCGCAACAATCGCACGCAACACCGCAGCAGACATCAACGTCATCGCGCTTGTCGGCGAGCGTGGCAGGGAAGTGCGCGAGTTCATCGAAGAAACACTTGGCGAAGATGGCCTGAAACGATCAGTTGTCATTGTCGCAACGGGTGATGAATCGCCGCTGCTGCGCGTGCGTGCAGCTATGGCCGCATGTTCTGTTGCGGAGCATTTTCGAGATCTCGGCGCTGATGTCATGCTCATCATGGATTCAATCACCCGCTTTGCGCAGGCCCAGCGGCAGATCGGATTGACCGTCGGCGAACAACCCGCAACCAAGGGATACACGCCGTCGGTGTTCGCGCTGCTTCCGGTTCTGCTGGAACGGGCCGGCGCGATTGATGGCGGCGGTTCCATTACCGGGTTGTATGCGGTACTTGTCGAGGGCGATGATCTGACTGAACCGGTCTCTGATGCGGTGCGCGGCATTCTTGACGGGCATATAGCACTGTCGCGAAAACTTGCATCACGCGGTCACTACCCGGCAATCGACGTGCTCGAATCGATTTCGCGCGTCGCTGAACGCGTCAGCGATGCCAACCACGCAGCTGCCCGCCAGCATATGCAGCGCCTGCTTGCAGCATACGCAGAAGCAGAAGAACTCATCAACATCGGCGCGTATGTCGCCGGTTCGAATCCGGATTGTGACACAGCCATCGCATTGAAACCCGCAATGGATGAATTTCTGCGCCAGCAACCAACTGATGCAACCGCGTATCCCCAGACCTGCCGGCGTCTTCTCGAACTCTCTGCTGACGCAACGGCACGGAGCGATGCCGCAGCACAGCAGAAAAATGCGCGTGAAGTTGCTAATCGTCATGCAAATGCTCAGGCCACGAACTGATTGAATCATGCCGCAATTTGTATTTACATTGCAGCCGTTGCTTGACATGCGACTTCGCCAGGAGCAGCAGGTACAGCGCGCCTTGGCACAGGTGAACGTCCAACGCGTGCAGATCGAACAGAAACTTCGCCGCCAGCAACAGATCATCACTGCGGACAAGGACGGCCTGCGCGGCAGACTGGTCGGTGTTCTGGATACGGATGAGCTTCGCGGACATGCATCAGCAACCGTGCAGGGAATTCGAGCGGCCCAGCAATCGGCGGTTGAACTGGCCGGCGTACACAAGCGATTGCAAGCTATTCGCGCTGCACTCATTGAAGCAACACGGGCCCGGCGGGCGATTGAACTGCTACGCAACCGCCGATTGCAACAGTGGAAGAACGCACAGAACAGGGCTGAGACTGCTGCAATGGACGAACTGGCAGTCATCGCAGCCGCTCGACAGGAGCATTGGTAATGCGCACCGCATGGAATATCGTGAGTTTTCTTGCCGTCGTGAATCTGCTGGCATTGCTCGGCTTTGTCGGCTGGCTGTGGCAAAGCGATCGGCTTTCGACCGAGCGTATCGAGGAGTTGCGCACAGTGCTGGCAACGACCAATGCTCAGGACATCGAGCAGGCACGTGACGCTGCGGCGGTTGCGCAGCAAGTGCAGGCGGAGCAACATGAACAGGCCCGCAGGAGTGACCCGCCGATGCCCGCGCCGCAGCAGATTGCAGCCGTTAACCTCGTGCGCGAGCAGCAGCAACGCGCCATCGCTCGGCTGGAAGACGAACGCGATCTTCTGCTGGCCCAACTGGACGGCGTTCATCGCGAATATGAAGATTCGCAGCAGACATTCCAACAGCAACAGCAGCAGTGGTATGCGTCAATCGAAGACGATCGCCAGCGCAAGCAGGATGAGCAGTTTCAGCAGGCTTTGAAGCTGTACGAATCGATCCCGCCGAAGCAGGCCCAGGCGATGATGACTGCTCTCGTGGCCGACGGGGCCATGCAACAGGCTGTGGCGTATCTAGATGCGATGAATGCCCGGGCGGCTTCGAAGATCATTCGCGAGTTCAAAACCGCTGCCGAGACAGAGTTGGCAAAGCAATTGCTGGAAGAACTGCGAACGTTCGGCGTGTTGGACGCCGAATCGCAGGATGAATCCAATGAACGCACCGTTGCTAGCGCTGCAGACCCCACCACCGACCCACAACGCTGATTCAACCGCTTCGCGCCTCGGCCGAAACCGCGCCGAGGCCGCGCGTTCACTGCGCGACAACCGCGCGGAAGCTGCGCCTCCCGAGCGTTTCAGCGATGCATTGCAAAAAGCGTCGGAGCACAAACTTCAAGAACATTCCAGGCCCGTCGATCAGGACAACAACGATGATCCGGCAATCACCAACGCCGCCGATCAACCGGTCGAGAACAACACAAACGGTGGCGATTCAACGACATCCACCGAAACGACCAGCGATACAGCGGGAGATTCTCGCGTAGAGTCGCAAACAACCAGCGAACCGGCCGGCGCGAACAGTGAATCGGGCAGTACAACTACGACCACCACGGCCAGTTCCATACAGAGCAATGCTCAAGCACTGAACCTCGAGACAACTCCAACGGTAATTTCGCCGTCAGCAACAGGAGTTGGGCAGAGCAATGAGACTGCGAATCAATCCCAAGCAGTCAACCAACAAAATCCGGCCCAGCCACTGTCACAAAGCGACATCCCACAGACGGCAAGGTCAACTCCTGTGGCTGAAACAACAGTTGCGATTCCGAATACTGCGCCGGCCACTGCCGACACAGTTGGCGGAGACGGTGTACAGCAAGCAGCAGTTGCTGCTGTTCGACCCGAATCGGCCCAACAGCCCATTCGCACTGAAGCAGTCAACTCGAACACAAACTCGGATGCACACATCGATGCGCGTTCCGTTTCTTCAGTCTCTCCGCAGCAGGCTGGCCAATCCGATTCGCAGTTTGCTGGCGACCAGAATCCGCAGCAGCAATCGACGAATTCGCAATCGCAACATCTCCGCCAGCAGGTGCAGCAAGCCATTGCAGAGAACAGCACCGTTGATGCTGATGCACAGACCGCAGCAGAACGCCGAGCTGGCCAAGTCAACGCCAACGTGCAGTTTGAGCAGACAACCGGCGCAAAACCGATTTCAATTGAAAATGTCGCAAGCTCGCCGGTGACGACTGTCATCCCGGGCGCTGCGTCGCTGGATCTCGGCGTGCAGACACGTACAACAGCGCAGCCGGTGATGCTCCAGGCCGGTCAACCTGTCGATGAAGCTGCTGCTACGGGCAATGTCGTTCGCGGCCTGAGCGCGCTGGTCAATCAACGTGGCGGTGTCATGCACATGCGTCTCGATCCGCCGGAGCTCGGCCAGCTTCGCGTGCAGATGAACATTCAGCAGGGTTCTGTGACTGCGCAATTCCAGGCCGCAACCGCACAGGCGCAGACAATTCTGGAGCGCAACATTGCGACACTCCGCACCGCTCTCGAACGCCACGGCCTCACTGTCGAACGACTTACCGTGCAGGTGCATCAGCCGTCGCAGGGCCAGCAGACCACCGGCCAGAACCTCGGCGACCAACTTGCTGAACAATCCCAACAGGACAGTCAGCATAATGCAGGCGGCAACGCCAGCCGCGGGCGCGGTGAACATGCTTCAAGCGATCAGCAACAACAGAGTTTCGCACAGTTCGCGCACGACGAACTGAACAATACTTCGTATTCCGAACAACACACCATTGAGGCAGGAGCCTCGTAATGTCACAAATCAGCAGTACAGCAGCAGTTGGTCTTGATCCGCGTTCCGCAGGCGCCACCGGCTTCAATGAGATGACAAGCGAAGATTTCATTCGCGTGATCTTCACTGAATTGCAGAATCAGGATCCGCTTGATCCCAGCGACACAAGCGCATTGTTGCAACAGCTCGATTCGATTCGATCAATCGAATCCGATCTGAATCTGACCAACAAGCTTGAATCGCTCGTCACCGAAAACCAACTTGCCTCCGCATCAAGCATGCTCGGCACCTTCGTCGGCGGCCTGACTGATGACGCGCAGCGCGTTGCCGGCTACGTCGTTTCTGTTGTTCGACAGAATGATGACATTGCAGTCGAACTGGACAACGGCTGGTTCGTGAATGTCAACAACGTCGAAACCATAGTTGATCCATCCGTTATTGAATCGATTGCAGACGATGGCCCAGTCGACGAGGTTGATGAAACTGACGACAGCAGTGAAGGCGATGACTCTGGAGACGCTGGTGGGGATGAAGGCGGCGACGACTCGGGTGATGAACAACCGTAAGAATCCTGATGCCGATTGACCCTGCACAACTTCTAAGGCGACTCGAACCGGCTGTTCGTCCAAAAGGCGCTGGGGCTGTGCATCGCAATCCGCACGCGCCGATCGAGCAGCGTGACTTTGACTCGCTCCTCAAGCTCGTTTCGACCGGCGAATTGCACACAGATCGCCCGGTGCTTTGCGAATGCGATTTGGAGCCGCCGCTCGATGAAGCGCAGCTTGGTCGACTCGGTTCTGCTGCTGATCAAGCCGAATCAGAAGGCGCCAACCGCGCGGTGATGATCATCGACGGCAGGGCACTCGTGATGGATGTGCCATTACGGGTTATCGACACCGAAGTTTCCGCGCGATCCAGCGCAAAATCATTCACACATGTTGACGCAGCGGTTTACGTGGCCGGCGCTGATGATGACGCTGACGCTGCACTACCGCCGTTTCCGGGCTCCGGGCTGGTTCCGGGAGCTGTGGCCCAGCAACTGGAACGCGCGTTGCTTCTTGAAAACTCTGCGGCTGCGACTGTGCCGCAGGATGCAACCATGACTGACACCAACAGTTGATGAGGACGACAACACATGGCCTCAACCATTTCACTGTTTACTGGACTCAGCGGCCTCTCCGCACATGCACGGCGACTTGACGTCATTGGTAACAATATCGCCAACGTCAATACCACCGGCTACAAGTCCAATCGCATGCAGTTTTCCAGCGCGTTCACACAGAACTTCGGCCTGGGAACCTCGCCCGGCGACAATTCCGGCGGCACAAACCCCACGCAAGTCGGGCTTGGTGTGTCCATCGCAGGCACGCAGCGCAATTTCAACAACGGCTCGATCGGTTCGACAGGAATCCCCACCGATCTCGCAATCGAAGGCGATGGTTTCTTCATCGTTGAGTTCGGCGGCGAGCGCCTGTTCACCCGTGATGGAACGTTTCAGCGCAATGAAAATAACGATCTTGTAAATCTCACCGGCGCGAAGGTTATGGGATACACCGTTGACAACGAGTTTGACATACTCGATGGAAATCTGGTTGAAATGAATATTCCCGTCGGCGTGATGACGCTGACAGAAGCGACCCGCAACGTCACGTTTACCGGCAACCTCAACGCAGCAGGCAATGTCGCAAGCACAGGTTCGGAACATCGCAGCCGTGCGTTCTTCACTGATGCTGGTCTGACGACCCAACTCGGCAGCGCTGCGATTGATCTGACTGTTCCGGGCAATGATCTGTATATCGATGATGGTGCAGGCGGGTCATTTCTTGCCTTCGAAGGTGGGGCTGGCACGATTCTGACGATCTCGGGCGTCGAAAAGGGCGGCAAGGACATGGGCCAGCACAGCTTTGCCTTCTCCGCAACACCTGTCGCCGGTGCTGATGCAAACGGCACAACGCTGCAGGACTACATGGACTTTATTGATGATGTGCTCGGCCTGGATGGTTCGACGGTTGCCGGTCAAACACTCGGAGGCGGTGTGTCCTTTGATGCTGCAACGGGTCAGATTGTTATTGAAGGTAACGAAGGCATTGACCAGAATCTGACGATCGAAAGTGCGAATCTTGTAGCTACCAACGCCGGCGCAGCGATCAGCCAGCCGCTGGTTATGAGCCGAACCGCAGATGCAGATGGCGAATCCGTGCGCACAAGTTTCGTGGTCTACGACTCACTCGGCACGCCGATCACCGTCGACATCACCTACGTGCTGCAGGAAACACAGGACGGCGAGGGAACCATCTGGCAATTCATCGCAGAATCATCCGACAATGACGCACAGGATCGCATTGTCGGCTTCGGAGTCGTGGAGTTTGACCAAAACGGCAACTTCATTACATCGTCAAACCAGGCAATCGCAATCGATCGTGATAACGGTGCAGTCAGTCCGCTGTCAGTCCAGCTTGAATTCGAAACCGGTACGGATGCAATTACCGCACTGACGGATACCAACAGTTCACTCGCAGCGGTGTTTCAGGATGGCTCACCCATCGGAACACTCAGCGCGTTCTCAATCGGCAATGATGGCATCATCACCGGCGCGTTTACAAACGGCTTGACGCGCGACATCGGACAGATCGCGCTTGCGAAGTTTGCCAACCCCGGCGGCCTCGTGGACACCGGCAACAATAACTACCGAGTCGGACCCAACTCCGGTCCGGCGGTACTCACCCAGCCGCTGCAGTTCGGCACTGGTCGAGTCATCGGCGGAGCTCTGGAACTGTCCAACGTCGATCTCTCTGAAGAATTCATCAACCTGATTCTTGCTTCAACCGGCTATTCCGCAGCCAGCCGGGTTATCACCACAACCGATGAACTCATCGATCAGCTCCTGCTGCTCGGCCGGTAAGAAAAACCAAACACCCGGCAAGCCAAACATCAGATTTGAACTCTGACATCTAACCTCTGACGAATTCACCATGATCACACTAACCCGACTCAATGAGAAGCCTGTCGTGATCAACGCGGATTTGATTCGCTCAGTGGAGCAGAATCCGGACACGGTGATCACGATGATCAACGGCGACCACATCATCGTGAAGGAGTCGATGCCGGTCATCGTCAGCAAGACGATCGACTACGGCCGACACCTGCGCCGCATGACTCCTACGACATAGGAACTGGAAAGCCAAACATCAGAGGCGTGTGCAGTGCTTGCACATCTGCAACTTGATGTCTCGGTTAGTCCCGTGCGAAGGTGATTCGTGAGATCATCAATTCCAGCGTCTGGCTGATGAGGTCGACTTCGCGCTCGGTCAGTTTTGTAAAAAACGGCAGCGCGATCGTGCGGTGACTCACTGATTCGGCGCACGGGAAGTCGCCTGGCTGGTAACCGTACTTCTGTCGATAAAACGGCAGCATCGGAATTGCGGGAAAGTAATCACCCGCGCCGACATCATGACGGCGTAACCCACGCAGGATCTCATCGCGATCGTCAAAGGTGAACTGATCATTCAATCGCGCGACGAACACGAACCAGCTCATGTTCACATTTGATTCGATCGTCGGCAGTATGAGGTGCGGCACAGCGCCCAATCTGCGGATGTACGATGATGCCACCATTGAACGGGCTTCGAGAAGTTCATCGAGGCGTTTCATCTGTTCGACGCCGAGCGCTGCGCTCATTTCATTGAGGCGATAGTTGTACCCAAGCCGTTCATGAGTCAACCATGATGCCATCTCGCGATCATTGGGGTTATCATCCTCATCGGGCATCTGTCTCGGCGTCGGCCGACCCTGATTGCGCATCGATCGACACAGATCAGCAAGGCGATCATCATCGGTGATGATCATCCCGCCTTCACCGGTCGTGATCTGCTTGTTTGGATAAAAGCCGAACACCGCAGCTCTGCCAAACGTGCCGATTTGCTCGCCGTTGATCGATCCGCCGAGCCCTTCGCAGGCATCTTCAACGAGCGAGATTTCGTGTTTGGTGGCAAGCGCTGCAAGGGCCGCCATGCCTGTAGGGTTTCCGAACACATGCACGCCGACGATTGCGCGAGTCTTGTCGGTGATCGCTCGTTCGACAGCTTCGAGGTTGATATTCAACGTGCGCGGATCGCAATCAACAAAGACCGGCTTGGCGCCGACGTATTCGATGCAGTTGGCAGACGCGACGAAACTGAACGCAGGTGTGATGACTTCATCGCCGGGGCCGATATCAAGCGCTTTGAGCACAAGATGCAGCCCGCTGGTTCCGCTGTTAACGCCGATGCCATGCATGCGCCCGACGCGGTCAGCCACACGTTCTTCGAACTCTTCAAGTTTGGGGCCGATGCTCAGGCGACCGCTGCGCAGCGTTTGAGTGACCGCGCGAATCTCTGCATCAGTAATGTCGGGATAACTCAGTGGTATCTGATTGGACACGTCTGGCTCGCAGTCTCGTTCAGGAATGCGCTCTGTGCAATAAGAGCAGCGAACTCAGGAACCTGGAAACAATCGACCAAGTGCTTTTTCGACATTGCCAGTGTGCTGCACGTACAGCCACGCTGCCTGGGTTTGCAGGACTGCTGATACACGACCGCCACCGGACGCAATCATGCCCAGCCGATTGATCTGTTCGACTTCAAGCGTCGGCAGGTTCTTTGCCATCAGCAGCAGCGCCAATGAATCCGCACGCCCTGCGCCTATTCGGCGAATCGTCGATGCGGCTTCGCCGACAGATTCATCGTGTACATCCATCAGGCCAAGGAGAATCGCTTGCTGATGAATTGAATCGTCTTCAGCAGTCTTCAACCGATTGAGTACAAGTATCGGATCGATCTTCATCAACTCGCCCGTCGCTCGAACACCGACCGCAATCGTCTCAGCGTTCTGCGCTTCGGTTCTTGCCAGCCGATCGATGAGGTGGCCGTAGATATCCGCTGCCTGCGTATCAGAAAGATTCTTGATATGCGGCATCGCCAGGTCAGTCGATTTGCGATGCTCCAGATCCAGCAGGTTCTTTAATTCCAACACCTGATTGCGCTGCGAGCGAATCGCTCTACCGGTGGCAGCAATCTGTTGGAGCAGCACATCGTCAGCGGGCAATTGATCAAATGCATCAAGCGGAACTTCATCGGCGCACACCAGCAGAATGAGCGCGTAGCGAATGAGTTGTACGTGCCGCGGTTTTGCGCCGAGCGACTCGCTCCAGAAGCCCATCACATCCGAATCTCCAAGTTCCGCAAGTGCAAACACCGCTGCAAACTGCACAGGCTCATCCAGGGTTTCATCATTCAGTGTCTGTTTGATCCACGGCAGCAGCGCTGTAAATTCATACTGCCGAATCGCTTCAAAAAGCCATTGCAAATGAAGCTGGCGCTCACGGTTGCTCATCGATGCGAGCCGTTGGCGTACAGCGCTGAACTTAGATTCATCACCGGTCTGCACTAACGCTGCAGCAGCCAAAGCGCTGACGTGTAGGTCCGCATGGTCGCACAGCTTCTGAAGCTGTTCAGCCGAGGCTTGTTCGTCCAACGAGACGAGTTCAGAGAGCACGAGCAGCCGCGGCATCGGACCGAGTTCATCATGTCGAATGAGCTCGCGCATCTGCTCAGGATCGAGCATGCCGAGATCCAGTGCATTGGCGATCAGCGCATCGTGCCCGTTGGGGTTCATCTGACGAACCAACCACGGGTCGATCTGCTTGCTTTCGCTGAGGGCTGCGAGCCCAAGCACAGCATGCACCTGTACAGCCCACTCTTCATGCTGCACAAGTTTGTAGAACAACGGCCGCATCGCCGGTGCCTGCAGTTGCCGCAGCGCGAACAACAGATTCAGATGGTCACCGCCGCGCTGCGGGGTGACTGCCATCTCCAATTGTCCAATGGAGGCGGACAGTGAATCAGCAGTTGCGCGTGACGTGCCCAGAAGCAGCAGTGCCACTACGAGGATCGTTCGAACAGAACCATGTTTCATTACGAGAAGTGTACCCGATCGCTGCCGTGGAGATTCCTGCGGCTCGCAGCCGACGCGCCACCGCGCATGATCGAATGGCGAATCTGGTCTACCAGTTCCTGCACGCGCATCGGTGGGTCGCCACGGCCGAGCTGCACAGTTTCATCATCACGAAGCTGCCGTTTCAGTCGTTGTGCTGCGGTATGCACTGTCGAATGGTATTTCCGGCCCATTTCCTGAGCGATTTCGGGATAGCTGTGCGAGGTGAGCTCCCTGCCGAGATACGCCACCAGCCCGCGGGCTGTCACAACCTGCCGATTGCGCCGACTGCCGATGAGTTCCGCACGACTGACTGCAAGGTGATCACAGACTGCATCAATGACCGTGGCAATCCGTACGGGATTTGTCGGCTGCCAGGCGTCCTCTTCAAAGACCTGCTGCACCAGCATCAAACCAATTTCGCCTTCAGTTCCCGCCAGATCGCGCAGGGCCTTGAGATTCGTCAACGCGCCTTCCATTTCCCGAACAGACGCAAGGCACTGGCCGGCGATCGCCTGCGTTGCTGCGTCATTGAGCTGCAGACCGCGCCGCTTGGCGAGGCTGGCAACGAGTTGATGCCGAGTCTGCCGATCCGGCCGATCCAGGCTGACAACCATCCCCGACAGAAAACGACTCACCAGCGGCTGGCGCAGTCCGCGGATTTTTCGGGGATGCAGATCGCTCGACAGCGCAACCCGCGCGCCTTTCAAATCCAGTTCATCAAGTGTGTACAGCAGTTCGCTTTGCGTGCGCATCTTGTTGGCCAAGAAGCGCACATCATCAATGACCAGCATTTCGAGCCGGCGCATTCGATTGCGGAAACTCTCCACCGAGCCGGTCTTGACAGAAGCGATGTATTCGTTGGTGAACTGTTCGCCGGTCATGTAGCGCGCGCGGTGACTGCGACCATTGCGCTCGATGTATCGCCTGCAAATGCCCTGCATGAGATGCGTCTTTCCGAGCCCGCATGCGCTGTGTACGAAGAACGGGCTCATTGACACCGATTCGTCATCATCAGCCATCCGGCAAGCACCAGCGCTTGCAAGTTCGTTGCACGAACCGGTGACAAAGTCTTCCAGCCGTTTCAATTCGTTGGATCGAGCCGAATCACTGTCGTTTGATCGGCTGCGGCCTGCCGCGCCGCTTTGTGTACGGCGGTTGCTGCCGCTGGTCTTTGACTGCGTGGTGCGGCCGCTGCCGTCTGAATCTGCCTGGCGGGCCGAATGCCGTTTGTTGGTCGGTGTTGCCGCAGAACCGGGTGCTGCCGGACCGGGGTTATTTGCATCCACCTCGATTGTGACGCAAGCGCTGTCGCCGATTTCCTTGCGGGCTGCGTTCTCCAGTACCTTCGCAAAGTTCGAATCAATCCAGTTCTTGACGTATGTGCTTCCTGTGGAAACGCGAAGTCCGCTGTCGGTGATTTCAAATTGCGTATGACTGAACCATTTGTCGTATTTGCGATCACCAAGTTGGGTGCTGATGTTTTCAGCAATCCTGCGAACTTTGCTGACGTGTCGGCTCCTTGTCTTGGACGTTGGAGGAGTTGTTGAGTGTGCGGACGTGTCCCGATTGGCCATTGCCTTTGTCTCCTGCACCTGAGGACAGACCTGATGGTGTCGATGCACCGATTGCTGCTCGTCCCGCTGGACGATTGAACCGGGTTTGCGTGAACTGTCAGTGGAATCCCTCCCCAACCAATGCCACAGTCGTAGCTCCTGACGCCAAGCAGCGGCCGCCTCGATGTTGACGCACGGATAGCCCTGCCGAGCGGAACGCTCGCGATGCACTTTTGTGCGGTCAATCATTTATCGATTGCGTTTTAACCGAACACTCTCGTTGCGAGCATCCGGAGTTGTCCCACTGTTTTCGTCAGCAGCCGTGCCCTCGACCCTGCACATCACTCGTCCCTGAGCAACACGGCAAAGGTACGGAATATTTGCGCGCTCGACAAGATGTCAAAACCAAAATTGAACGCATCCACAATGCGAAAGTCCTTTACGTACCGACACATTCGGCGGTGAAAAAAACTTTATCCACCCGGTCGAACAAATCGTGGATGGTTCGCGTGTCTGTCGCGCATTGCGCAATCAAACGCGCGCAACTCTCGCAATCACATACAGCAACAACAGCGAAACGTTTGTCCACAGGTTATACCAATGCAGCAACGTCCATTCGCAGTGCGCAGCGCCGAGTACCAATCAGGCCGGCGCTTCGATTGAACGGATGCACGCAACTCGGCGGAGCATCGGATGAAACCCCGAAGCGGTATACAACCGCAATGCAGGCGTATTCTGCTCATCAACTGCCAGTGTGATAACGCGCTCCTCGCGCCCTGCAACAAGCGACAACCCGTATTCAAGGAGCTTTGTGGCCAGGCCCTTGCCTCGTGCTGACGGTATAAGGCCCAGATAGACGAGTTCGATCGAGCGTGTTGTCGGCGTGGGGTTCAGCAGCAACACACCCGCTGGTGTGCCCTGCACGCGCAGCAACGTCCACAAAGCAGGTTCAAATGCGCCAACAGACTTGTGGCCTTCGATGACATCTTCAATGCGTCGCAGTCCCAGCAGCCCAGGGCAATCAAGTGTGTCAACGTACGACTGCTCAAGCGTTTGCGACCAATCCGAAGCAAACGGATCCACACACGCCTCAACGTTGATGCCGTCCGGCCAGTTCGGCGGAGAGGCCATCTGAACCGACGGGATGGAACGTTCGAGATAGCTCAGCTCCGCAAGTTTCGTGAACCCGCCAACTTCGAATGCTCGCAGTTCCCGGCTGTCGCGCGGGTCGATTAACACTTGCGCCAGACTGATCTTGAATGCGGCCATGTCGCGAGCCGCTGCATCAATCAACTCGCCGGACGGCTCAACATCTGCTGCCCGGGTCGGGCGGGAGACGAACACCATTGCTGTACGCCCGGGAGCCGGCACCGCCAGCAAAGCTCGCTCGATTCGGCCGCGCTTGTCGTCAACAGCCCACATGGCATCCAGATTGATCTTATTGAGCTCGGCATACTCACGAAACCGCTTGGCAGCCTCTCTGCCGGTGTCGCTTGCTGCACTGACCAACTGTTCCAGAGCCTCCATGTGCCGCTGTGCGGGCACGCGATAGACCCGGCTGGCAGATTCTCCGCCGTTCGGCTGCATCCCCGGTCTCTGGCTCTGCGAAACAGTCATTGACGGCCTTTCGCCTCAGGTCGGGCCTGCTGCGGGTTTCGGTCCGCAGCGCCCTGCATTACAATACCCGGCTCGCCCCGATCGGAGTATCACTGATGGTTCAGTCCACGATGGTTCAGTCCACGACTCGTACAGTTCGCCGAGCGCGAACGATATCCCCTGGCTCGCTGGCCCTGTTGGCGGCAACGCTGTTTGCAACCATCGCTGCAGCTGGATATCCCAAGCCGGCCCCCGTTTCACGCAGCTGGGAGCTCGATTTCGAACCCGGCCCACTACGCTTATATCTCGATCGGCAAACCGGCGAGTCCTACTGGTATTTCACCTACGTCGTTTCCAACGAATCCGGGGCAGACCGTATCTGGGCCCCGCAATTCACGCTTTTCACCGATACAGGCAAAATCCTCGAATCAGGCCGAGATGTCCCGCCGGATATCACCACCGAGCTGATTGAGCTGCTCGGCAATGATCTTCTGGAACAGCAAAACGAAGCCATCGGCGACGTTTTCCAGGGGCCGGAGCACGCCATTGACGGCATCGTTATCTGGCCGGCCCGCAATCTCAAGGTCAATGAGATAAGCCTCTTTATCGCTGGCGTCAGCGGCGAAACCGCCCGGGTGATGCACCCCATCTCCGGCGAGTCCATCGTTCTTCGCAAGACCCTGCAGCGCAATTACCTGATCCCCGGCAATGCCGCAGCTCTCGGCAGCGAGCCGGTTCGGCTCGTCGATGAACGCTGGATTTTGCGGTAAGGGATTCGTACACTACGCGGCTCGCTGAAACCAGCCCCAGACTCTGAAAACGGACTTCACGCTATGGCACATAAAAAGGGACAAGGCTCCAGCCGCAACGGTCGCGACTCCAACCCCCAGTATCGCGGGGTGAAGCTCTACGGCGGTGAGCAGGCCAAAGCCGGCTCCATTCTCGTGCGCCAGTGCGGCACGAAGTTCAAGCCCGGGTATCTGGTTGCCCGCGGCCGCGATGACACCCTGTACGCCCTGGCTGCAGGCAACGTCCAGTTCCGCGGCCGGTGCGTCGATATCCTTCCCAGCGATCCGGCGATGCCGAAGTTCATCGCTGCAGAGAAAATCGCCAAGGCAAGCTGAGCGAGAGTCAAACTACGATCAGATTCAAACCGCGCGACACCAGTCGCGCGGTTTGTTATTTGAGTTGCACAAGTATTGAGAACACAGGTGTGTGGCCTCCAGTCCTCCGTCTGCAACGCATAATCATTGGCTACGGTACGATCACCCCATGCTCTTCATCGACGAAGCCAAAATCTATGTTCGCTCCGGCAAGGGGGGCGATGGCTGCGTCAGTTTCCGGCGTGAGAAGTTCGTCCCCAAGGGCGGGCCCGATGGCGGTGATGGCGGCAACGGCGGTGATGTTGTGCTCATTGGTGATGATTCCGTCAACACGCTGCTGCCGATCGCAGCACATCCGCACATTCGTGCAGGCAGCGGCGTGCAGGGCACCGGCTCCAAAATGCACGGCGCAGGCGGCGAAGACAAAGTCATTGCAGTGCCCGTCGGCACGATCGTTGTCGATGATGAAACCGGCGAACCCGTTGCGGACATCACCGCACACGGCCAGCGGATGATCGTTGCCCACGGCGGCAGGGGCGGGCTCGGCAACGATCGATTCAAGAGCGCAACCAATCAGGCGCCGCGCGAATCAACCCCCGGCGGCGAGTGGGAAGATCGCACGCTCCGACTGGAACTGCGCCTGCTCGCAGATGTCGGCCTTGTCGGCAAACCCAACGCGGGAAAAAGCACGCTCGTGCGCGCAATCAGCCGCGCAACGCCGCGCGTTGCGGACTATCCATTTACAACACTCGAGCCGTGCCTGGGCATTGTAGAACTTGATATACAGCGCCGGCTTGTGTTTGCTGATTTGCCCGGCCTGATCGAAGGCGCAGCGGAAGGAGCTGGCCTCGGCCACGAGTTTCTTCGGCACATCGAACGAACATCCGTGCTGCTGCATCTTATCGAGCCGCAACCGATGGATGGCAGCGATCCTGCAACCAACTACCATGCAATCCGCAGCGAACTGCATCGCTATTCAAGCACACTTGCGCAAAAGCAGGCAATCATTGCCCTCAGCAAGATCGACATGATTCCCGCTGAGCAGCGGCAAAAGGTCATTGCGGAAATTTCATCGGAACTGGGTCTCTCCGATGCTGATCAGGTGTACGCATTCAGCTCGGCTTCCGGCGAAGGGATTTCCGCTCTGCTGGAAGCCTGCTGGGCGACCTGCAAAAGGCCGGCCCCGGGCTGGACCGCCAACCGCAGCTAAACCCCTTCACAAGCAATCACCGCAACCGGACGCCCGATTCGGCCGGATGGTGTGTTGAAACATATCTACATTTGGGCAACGGTTGGGTATTGCTGACCGATTTCGCTTGTTCTGCCCCAAAGCTTCGGGCAAACTGGAGCACACAATTCTCGACCTGTTGATGCTGGCAAGCTGGGGTAGGTAGTCTTTGGGGTGCGTTTGCCGGACTCAACACATCGCCCGCTCGGAGGAGCTCTATGAACGGTCACGTTTCGACGCTGTCGTCCAATGTTCGTCGCTCTGGAATCGCCCGCCTCGGTGCAGGATTCAGCCTGATCGCGCTTGCTGCGCTTGCTGGCGTTTCTGCAACAAGTCAGCAGTCCAGCGCGCAGTCTGCCAAGGCTCTGAAAAGCGAGCGACAGATACCTCCGTTGCAGGAACCGATCGAGATTGCAACAGATATTCAACAGCCGACGTTGCTGCACGCAGACATCACTCCACTCGGCGCGCTTCAGACTCCCGGCGCAGCCCGAGGCGGCGCAGCCTGCCCGCCCCCGGTGGTTACGTATTCCTCAGCAGACTTCGGCGGGGGTACATTCGTCCTGCAGGCAGGATTCGTCGAAGGAGAAATGGCAGGTATCTCCATCGTCGCGGACCCTGCGGAATTCCCGATCATCGTGCGCACCACCGAGATGATTCTCGCCCAGCAAAATGCGACAGTCACCACGACAACGCATTGGTCCATACTTGTCTGGGAAGGCACACCCGACACCGGCAATCTCGTCGCTACGTTCTCTTCCGATGACGTGATTTTGCCGCACGCGGTCATGCCGCCGGGCACGAACGGTTTGAATATTCAGGTGACCGTAGACCCGACTGACCCCGATCAGATTGTCGTGCAGAATAATGGCAGCGATACCTTCTCCGTTGCCTACCGTATTGACCAGCACAACAACCCGCCGACGGCGCCGTGCAACTTTGGGCTTACACAGGCTGCGTGCTGTCCGCCGCCGACGAACTCCAATGCGTTTCCGACAACCGATACACCGGTGCCCAACAACCCGAACTTCCCGACACAGAACTGGCTGTATTGCTTGCCGGGCTGTACCCCGGCGGGGTTCGTCTGCCCAGGCGGGTGGCATCGCTTCTCTAACCTCGGCGCGTTCCGTCCCTCCGGCGACTGGAACATCCGCGTCACCTACGAACCGTTTGACTGCCCCGATGAACCGTTCGGCGCGTGTTGTTTCAGCAACGGAACCTGCACCGACGACTTCCTTATCAACTGCAACAACCAAGGCGGCTCCTTCCAGGGCGACGGCACCGACTGTAATGTCGAAGGTTGTCCCGACCCCGTCGGCGCATGCTGCTTCTTCCCGCAGGACCCACCCGGCCCGGCCGGCGCGACATGTGCGCTCGAAACCGAAGCCGAGTGCGCAACGCGGAATGATCCCGGAAGCGGCATGTTCTCCGTCTGGTCCGGCCCCGGCGTGCAGTGCGTTGGCACATCATGTCCCGACTCGCTCGGCGCGTGCTGCTTCTCTGACAACAATTGCGTAACGTTGTCGTTCGGCAACTGTGGCGTGGCCGGCGGAAACTTCCAGGGTATTGACACCGACTGCAATACGTTCGTCTGTAATCCCTTCGGCGCATGCTGCATGCCTGATGGCTCCTGCACTGATGAGTTCGAGACCGACTGCGCCACTTTGGGCGGAACGTTCCAGGGCCACGAAGTCTTCTGCGAGCCCGGCCTCTGCCCGCAACCCGTGGGCGCGTGCTGTCTGGCCAACGGCAACTGCATCAATGAAATCGAAGCCAACTGCATCGCTATTCCCGGCGCTACCTGGCAGGGTATGGGCACCGACTGCGGTGATGCGGACATGAACGGCACAGCCGATGACTGCGAGAAGAACCCTGCGGTCGGCGCATGCTGCCTTGAAAGTGGAAGCTGCATTATCGATTCCCAGCCGAACTGCGAAGGCATTCCCAATGCGACCTACGCCGGCCACGGAACGACCTGCGATGATTGCACAACATGCCCTGCTGACATCGCAGATTCCAATGGCCCGGGACAGGATGGGCTTGTCAACGTTTTCGACCTGCTCGAACTGCTGTCCAACTGGAACACCAATGGAAACGGCGCGGATATTGCAGCGCCGTTTGACAACGTTGATGTCTTCGATCTGCTTGATCTGCTCGGCTTCTGGTCGCCGACGCCGTGTCCGTAACACAAATCGTTGTTGCAGACATTGTCGTGATACAACAGAAACGGCCCGGATCACTTTCGATCCGGGCCGTTTCATTTTCGTTGAGTGTTATCAGTAGTAGTCAATTCAATCGAACTGCTCGGTAATGCCCGTCAGATCACGGGACTGCAATTCCAGATTCGTCACAATCCGGAAATTCGATTGCGTGCGGTTGCGCTCTGCGAAGAAGAAGTCCAGCGAATACGTCTTGCCATCTTCCAGGCCGAGGCGATTCAGATCAACGTACTGGCTACGCGCAACATGGATGCCGCCGAGATCAATCACGAGCTTGCCATCGACGAACACCCACACATCATCATCACCCGTGAACTGGAAGACCTGCGCACCTGAGGCGTCGTAGGTAAATCGAGTATGCAATTCAAATGTGAAGTGGAAGTTGTGATCAACGCTCTTCTTCACCGGCGGGTTGCCGTACAGACGCTCATCAATCGGAAAGAATCCGCCACGTGTTGAATAGATGAGATCGACTTTGTCATCGAAAACGTAACTGCCATCGGGTTCGCGCAGCAATCGCAGCGTCAGCGGTGCGGACATATTCACACCCGCGACATCGGTGTACCACTGGTCAAAGCTGGCCTGCGAGTCGATGCCGCCCGTGGAATCACATGCCTTGGTCCCCGCAGAGTCTCCGAGCGTGGCGTCGTACAATGCATAACAGATCGACTGGCCGCCGCTGTCGGTCCATTGGGTGTCGACGGAAAATCCATTGCCGGTAAACGTCGGATTGCCGTCGGCGCCGAGTTGCGTCGCCACATTGCCGCACCAGATAAGGCCGCTGCAGCCCATCAGCGTGCTGCTTCTTCCGTCCTTGTCAAAGTCGATGTGTCCGCCGGGTACATTCCATTCCTTGAAGTCGCGCACGATACCCGTCAGCTCAAGAACGGGCGGCTGTTCGGTATAGGTCGCAGCCTGCACCGTCGGGATGATGAACGCATCGGGAAGTGCAAACGGCGCTGCTCCAATAGCTGCGAGCAATGCGTACGTGACAATCGTGGTCGTGTGATTGCGTTGTTTTTTCATGACTGTTCTCGTGGTTGTGTCAACGGCATCGATCACCCTCAGAGCGATCGCGCACGTCGATGATCCACATCAGTTTCGGCACATTGAACCGGTCAGTTCAGTCAGGCAACGTCGATAAACGATGCAACCCTTGCCCGCAGTGGTATTATCGGATCATGTCGCCGTTTGCGCGAGACTATCGGCACAGTTCCAGATACATTCCAAAGAACGCGGTGAGCTCATCATCAAATCGTGTGCCAAGCGTCAGGCCGGTAATTTCAACCACCAGTGAGTCATTGTCCAGCAGCGAAACGCAGCGCCCGCCGCCTGCCTCAGCGATCGCCGGGAAGTGTTTGACGGATCGATCATCGCGCCCGTCCGCTTCAATAACATGCGTGATCAATTCCGCTTCCTCAAAACCGCGGCGTGCTAGATCGACGCACTTGGAGCCGTAGCCGACATGTGGCGGCGCATCACCTATCAACACCAGCACCTTTTCATGCTCGCGCATCCACGACAGATTCATGTACGCACCCTTGAGCGCTTCGTAGACCATCTCCGGGCCGTCGCCGCCGCCTTCAGCAGTCAATGTCCACAAGCGTCGCCGCGCTTCATCAATATCTGCGGTGAAATCCCACCCCTTGGTATCAAAGCGATCGCGCCGGTCTCGATACGCGACAATGCCAACGCGCAGTGATGCAACCACATCACCAATGAACTGCATCATCTGATCAATTTCGCCCTGCGCCTGGGCAAGTTCACCATACATACTCGCTGTGCAGTCCAGCACAATAGCCAGGTCCACATTCCGTTCACCAAGCTGCTCGATGTACTGCTCGAGATCACTGAACATCTGCGGTTCCAGCAGCGCCAGCGCTGCAGGTTCAGCAATTCCATCTGCCGGCAACGCATAACAATGTTCCAGCTCCAGGCCGCGCCCTTTTTTCATGATCCACTGCCGCCAGGCGTGTGTCCGATGTGGATCGATGACATTCGTCAACTGCGCAATGCGTGGCGACAGGTCTGCATCAGTTCGCTTCATCCGCAGCACCAGCGTGCGCAATGTTTCCGTTGCCACCGCCATGAGTGTTGCATCACCACTTGCAGCACCAAGCTCTACAGCAAGCATTTTGTTATGCAGATCAGCGGATTTTGCAAGTGCTTCCACGCCTTTGCTGAGACGCTGCAGGTCCATGGGATACCGATGTCGAAGCAGTGCTCGCAGCACCCGCGGGTTTTCCTGCCTGTTGATCCAGTCCGGGTCAATGGATGCGCCGATGCGCGCGAGTGAACGGACCGCAAAACACTGCACTTGCCACGCCCGATCGTCGAGCAGATTTCTCAGAATTGTGCGTGCCTCGTCGTCGCTATATCGTTCCAGCCGCGCCGCTGCAATCGCTCGCCGTGCCCACGATTCACTGTGCAGCAGTGCTGTCAACGTTTGCCGTTCCACCGGTGCAACTTCGCGCAGTGCGCTGCGAACATCGACTGGGGCAGTTGCATCGGCAGCAGTATTCGCTGGCGCGTCATCCTGCGCCTGCATCGCTGCTGCCGTTGTAGACAGGCACAACGCACAAACGATCGAACACGCACGTGTCAGTCTTTGATGCACAGTGACATGCTATACGCTCGCGACCAATCCCGGCTGCATCAGATTACCGGCACAATTCCAGATACTGCTCATAAAAGTCGTCGAACACCGGCCACCAGTGCCGATTGATTGAAAAATGCATCACTGCAGGCACAAGATGCTCAGCCCGTTTGAGGCTCATAAATCGCCCCGCACCCTGATCAGCAATTTCGCTGAAGGCCCGGGCTGTACTCTCGTTGTACTGTTCCAGAAAACGCTCAGAGGCAAGCGCCTGATCAGCTGAAAGCCCGCGCGTGTACTGCTCCGGAAACTCCATTGGAACATGTACTGCATGCACAGTGATGCCTGTCTCGCTGAAGTGTTCCAACACGCGCAGCAAGCGCTGGCCGTCGCGTGCATGCGGCGGCGCATCGCCGACCAGAATAATCTGCCGTTCTGCTGTGCCCCGGAAATTCAGTTCTGCACATCGTTCCAGACCGTCAAGAACTGCCTCGGGATAGTCAGCCCCGCCGGTAATGCGAACACTGAATAGAAACGCGCGAATCGATTGAATCTCATCGCTCAATTCATGATGCTGACAGACCGGCGGGTTGTCGTGATCTCGATATGCAACAAAGCCGAAGCGCATGGTATGTGACAGATCGCTGAGAAACTGAATCAGTGAATCCACACCCGCCCGGGCTTCGCTGACCATCGGCAACATCGACGACGTGCTGTCCATTGCGATGGCAACGTCAAGATCCCGCTGCCGCAGGGCTGTCAGGTAATCGATCAGCCGTATGAATTCGGCGCTGTCCATCTCTGCAATGATCGGCGCTTCATGTACAAACGATGTGCCTGCAAGCGGGTCATGCTTTGCCGGCGGCGCTGCAAAGACGATCTCGCCACGCACCATATTCAGCCAGTCGCGCCAGGTGCGTGCGGTGCGCATCGGCTCGGACAGCCCGACCACCCTCGACAGTCGTTTGCCGAGATACGCAGCCAGTGCATCGTTCATGTTGAGAATAATCCGTTTGACGACAACCGCAGCATCGTTGCGCAGCGTGTCATCGTCGGTTGCTGCTGCCAATTCGATGCCGAGCATGACATCATCAAAGACCTGACTGCGCATCAGCTTCCGCGCAGCCGGCGCGACAGTTGTGTTCGGTATGGCAACGCCATGCTGCAGCGCAGCGCGTATGACTCTGCCGTCCGTTTCACTGGCCAAGTCAGACGGCGTGACGACGATCCCCATCTGCTGCGCCTGACGCAGCGCGAAGCAGCGCACCTGCCACTGCGGATCCTTGATTGCGTTGCCAAGCAGTCTCAACACTTCGCCGTCTTCGTAGCGCTGCAGCCGTTCCAACCCGAAAACGCGAAACGGCCAGTCCGATGAGCTGAGCATCTGCAGCAGCACTTCGCGTTCACCGCTGGGCATCTGCTCCCACGGCGTGCGCGCAGGCCCAGCCGGATTCTGTGGCGTCATCTGGACAGCGACAGCCGGCGCAGCGGCGCACAGCACGACCACGACCAGCATGCGCAGAAACAGTAGAGCCATATTCACAAAGACAACTCCGCTGCCGGTATCCGTCGAGACCTGACCGACATTCCGGTCAATGTGCCCTATGGCACACATTCACTGTATACCGCCAGCAGATCACCAAGCTGCTGCGGCCAGGAACCTCCGATCGCCAGCGCCAGAATCAGCCGAGCGACATCAGACGGCTCAAAGAGATCAGCACAGCGCCCTCCGCCACTACGGGCAATTTCCTCGAACTCCGGCAGAAACGTCGCACCTTCTGCAACATTCCTGCGCTCTTCGCTGCCCGCTTTGACAGTGCAGACAACAATTTCTTCATCGAGCGCACGCTCCAGCAGCGCCTGCAATTCAGTGCGATTACGTTTCTGATACGGCTCATCGCCGATCAGAATGACGACCTTCAGCGCATTCTTTCGAAATGTATTTGTATCCAGCGCAGTTGTAAGCGCGAGGGTCACGGTTTCGATCGAGCCATGGCCAAGCCCGATACTGCGTACGAATTGCTGCACCTGTGCCGGTCGATTCGAAAGCGGTAATGCCGTAAGCTCGCTCGGATGCCCTGCATACGTCACCACACCGACGCGCGCGGATGCAGATGCGTTGTCCATGAAATTTATCAGCAATGATGTGCTTGTCTTGACTGCGTTGATCGTCTGCGTCATTGATGTCGAGCGATCAATACAGATAACAAGATCAATCGACTGGCGCCGCAGACTTCGCAGATAGTCATCACGAAATGCGATAAATCGTGTGTCGTCGAGCGCGGCAATGGATGCGCGTGTTTCGGGTTGTGCATCGTCGACAGCCGCATCGTTGTCAACTGTCGTCCAACTCGGCGCATGTGTGCGAGGTTTGACGACGATGGAAGCGCTGTCATCATCGATCCACAACTGCCAGTCGGCACGCGTTGCTTCGGCTGCCAATCCACACGCTGCACCAAGGCGATCGCTGAGCACGAGTAGTTCATTGTCATCCAGCCGGGGGATGAGCTCTGCGAGGATTGTTTGCGCCCGTTCGTGCAGGGTCGCATCGGCGCTTAGAGCTGCAAGTTCCACGCCAAGCAGCACATCGTCGAGATTGCTTTCACTGAGTTGCCGGGCAATATGCTGGCGCAGCCGTTTCACATCCACAGTGATTCCGTAGAGCAGAGCGGTGCGCATGACGTGCGGCGAACGATCGTTGAGATTCGCAAGCAGCGGCTGTCCGTCGGCCCGACGTGCAAGTGCGCGCACCGCGAAACTGCGCACGCGCCAGTCCGAATCTGATGCAAGTTGCTGAAGCAGAGCCAGAGCATCGGCGTGCTGCCACGTTTCCAGTCGAAGCGCCGCCACCGCGCGGATCAGCCAGTGCCGATCGTCCATGGTGTCAACCATGAGGCGTCGCGTCTGAGCATCGGCGTCTTCCGCGGTCGCCGCATCGACGTGCTCAGCAACTACGGGGGCGTCGGTTTGCGATCGTTCGGATAAACCGAACAGGACGACAAAAGACAGGAGTAATGCAGTCCGCAGCATCATCGCACAAGTGTACGGCCGCGGGCTTGTGCAAGATGCGATTGACCGGCGTCAATCGCCATGTTTGGCGCGCAACCGGCCGCTGGTGCGCAGCAGCAGATGCACGCGCTCAAACTCATCGAGCACCTCCTGCAGCACTGTTGCGATGGGATCGACCGGCGGGGGGGCTTGAACGAGCACTGCGCCTTCCGAAAGCTGCTTGCGAGCCATCGATCGATACCGACTTAATGTTCGATCGCCGAACCTGCTGACCGGTTCAAAGTCCTCAGCCAGAAACCACGTCACCGGCACACGAAAGCCCGCGTTGATCTGGCATCGCGTGATAAGGTCAGCGTGGTCTTCAGTGCGCCCCAGGAACCGCAGATTAATACGGTCGGGATTGGCCTCAGCAATGCGCTGCATTGCAGCACCCTGCAATGCGCAATCGCCGCACCAGATGCCCGACAGGCAGAGCACGTTATACGTGCGAGAAAACCCACGGATCAGACCGAGTTGGCCCTCATCGAGTGCAAGCCTGCCGTATCGCTCATCCCATTTGCCGCGGTGATTGTCTGCTTCGCCGGTGGCAACGAATGATTCGAAAGTCTGTGCCTGGTCGAATTTATGTTTAAGGAACTCTGAAGTTAGGAGCATAACCCTCGACAGCCATGGTCTGGAGGTGTGTGCAGATATCGTTTCGAACAGCGAGCACTGTACGAACCGGGCCAGGCAAGTTCAAGCGGTAGTCACTAAACGCCAATCTTCCTGTCCGGGATTACAGGTCCGGCGGCGCGGCAAACGCATCCTCCGCAAGCTCGATATTCGTCTCGATCGAATCAAATTCAATGATCGCAATTCCTTGCCACATATTCTCTGACCGAATTTGGAACGGCAGCATGATTCCGGCGACCTCGCGATAGTCGTCGTATTGCACTTCCATCGGCAGCGCGCCGATGCCCGGCGCCATCATCACCAGATCTTCATGCACAACCAGACCGGTTTCTGCATCCAGCGTCACCGTGCTGTTGATGATTTCACCGAGACGAGCACGAATGAGGTACACCTTTCGGCCGTCACGCTCGGCAACTTCCTTCAGGGCAACTTCATCCATGACGTCACGCCAGTCTGCAGCCACCAGAAGCGGGTGCTGACGCTGCACTGCCTGAAGATACTTGCCCTGGAGTTCATCAGAAGGATCAAAGGATGAACTTGTCCATCCGGTGTCGCCTGCGACAGTTACCGTAATCGATCCGGCTCGGCCGAGATCTACGAGCGTGCGATACTTGCTCAGACCATCTGCCAGGATTTCAATGCGTCCATCAACCGCCTGATTCACAAATCGAATGCTGCCAGCCATGCGCAGCGTGTTGATAGCACTGAGGTGTTCCCCGCCGTATGCCTTCTGTTGCAGCGCGAGGACATCATCAAGTGTTACATCTTCAGATTCATCAACACCGCCGGTGCGCGGCATTTCGAAAACCATGTCCTTTTGGTACATCGTCATCGATTCAACATCACCGTCGTCGTTGGCGTTGAACTTCACTTGAATCGCATCGGTCGCGCGGAAGGTCCATCGGCCGTCCGCATCGGGCAGATGCATTTCATAGATCATCTGCCCCGGAACATCGACAGCCAGTCTGCCGTTTTGAATCAAGACTTTCACGTCGTTGTTCAACGGGTCAAAGTGATACGTGCCCAGGTATTCGCGCACCGCTGCATGATCAACTTCCGCGACCTGCACGACTCCCTCACGCGGAAGTTCAATGTCAAGTCCGCCCTGGTGCATCACCAGCGCGATTGGCTCGCCTTCTTCGTTGCGCGCAAACGACACTGCGATCTGGTCTGTGATTGCAAAATACCATTTGCCTTCATCATCCGGCGGCTTCAGTTCATACAACGTCTGCCCCGGCACATCGACTGCAAGAGCACCGTTCTTGGTCTGTACGGTGAAGCGGGCATCAACAAACGGCCCGAAATCTGCAATGTATTTGCCGACGAGTTGCTGCATGTCTTCAGGTGATGGGCCGTCATCATTCGTTGTGTCAGCAGCATCATGAAGCAGCGTGCCGAGTACAACTGCATTGGCTGCTGCCTGAAGGTGACTGAACGAACAGTTCATCAAGAGGACATAACCAAGATCGAGTTCCGGGATGAATGCGACTTGTGCAGAAAACCCATCGATATTGCCGCCGTGCTCAACGACAGCGTGGCCGTCGAATTTACTGAGCATCCACCCGAGTCCGTATTGCATGCCGGGGGCCATGGTGATTTGTGGTGACCGGGTCTCCTGCAGGTTTTCCTGGCTGATCAACTGCGCTCCGTCCACGACGCCGTTGCGCAACTGCATCTGCAGCCATTTCGTCATATCGCGGGCTGACGAATTGATCGCCCCCGCAGGCGCACCAGCATCAATCGGCCGCATCGGATCAACTTTGAATCGTTCGTTGATGTCGTCATACATGTACCCCACAGCCAGCGAACCCTGAGCTCGGGCGGTGTCGACGGTTACGGTCGTGTCTGACATACCTAGCGGATCAAGCAGGCGCTTCTGCAAAAGCTCTTCCCACGGCAGACCCGAAACACGTGCGGATGCTTCGCCGGCCGCAATGAAATTTATGTTGCTGTAGTTGAAATCTTTGCCGAAGTCATGCGACGGTTCAGCGTTGACAACTGCATCGAGAATCTCGCTCCGGGTCAACTTGCCGGATGCCCACAGAAGGCTCATGCGGCTTAACCCGGTTCGATGTGAAAGCAGGTCGCGAATGGTGACGTTGGCATCGGCATCGGCATCGTGCAAATGAAAACCGGGCAGGTACTCGCGAATATGTCCGTCCCATTGCATTTTGCCATCGTCGATCAGCATGCCGATCAGTGTCGATGTGAAGGCTTTGGTGCTCGAGCCGATCGCAAACGTCGTATCGCAGGTTGCGGGTACAGCGTCTTCGATATTCGCCTGTCCAAGCCCCGCGCACACGAGTACGTCGTCGCCATGCACGACCGCAATGCCCAGACCGGGCACGTGTTGTTCGACGCGCTGCTGTTCGAGTGCAGCAAGAAGCGCATCAATACGTCCTGCGTAATCGACCTCGATCGGCTCCGGCTGTACCTCCGGCTGCGACTGTGTCGTCGCTGACTCTTGCGCGCCGCCGGGTCGTGCTGCACATACAGCTGCAAAAATTGCAAGAATCAGTAACCACACACGCAGTTCAGCAATACGCCGCATATTTCAACTCCAGTTCTTCTGCTCTCGTCATACCGCCACACAGGCGGCAGGTTACAAGGGTGCCCGCTTAATCGCCATGCTTCTGTCGCAGGCGCCCCGACAGCCGTAGCAGCAGGTGTACACGCTCAAATTCATCAAGCCAATCCTGCATTGTGCCCAGCAGTTCATCATCCGGCACCGGCGCACCGGGCAGCGGACACGCACCGCCAAGCTGCTTGGCAGCTATTGACCGATACCGCGTTAGTGTGCGATCACCGTATATCGACACCGGCTCGAAATCTTCAGCCATGAAAACAAGCATCGGGACGCGCAGGCCGGCATTGACCTTAAGCTGTTCGGACAGATCCGCATGCGCATCACGATCCACCCAGCGCAGGTTGAGAGTCGATCCCGCTTCCGCAATGCGCTGAATCAGCGGACCCTGCTGGGCGCAGTCGCCGCACCAGATTCCTGATACGCATAGCAGGTTTATGGTGCGCTCGAAACTTTCAATGAGCGTGCGTTGTTCGTCGGTCAGTGCAACCTGTTGGTAGATCGTGTTCCAGTTCGCTGCCTTTTCCGGATCAGTCGCAAGATATTGCTCATACGACAGACCGGCGTCAAAGTGTTTGGCAAGGTATTGGGCGTTCATAATTCTCCGTCTGGACAGTTGAGGCCGTGATGAGCGTAGCGGTCAATACGCCCGCGTCCAATCCGTTCAGTCGAAGACGTAGCCTCCGCGCCGCAGCGCATTGCGGAGTGGTTGCAGGTGCGCATCATAAAGTGTATGCCGGCGAACCGATGTGTTGTACATCGGTCTGGTGACCTGACTGTAGCTTGCCGTGGCGATCGGTCGAACAACGTCCTGAAAGTGTACACAGGCGTCGTCCCAGTCCAGACCGAGGAACGTGATGATGTCGCGCGAAACCTCTTCCTGATTGGCGACCAGCGCTTCGTACTGCACTTCCAGGATGTTCAAACCGTCAATGACATCCGTCCAATGCTGCATGAGTCGATCGTATTGAGCGTAGTACTTGCCGAGATCTTCCAGATCACATGCAAAGGTATGGACAGCCGGGGGCAGCGCCTCGATGAAACAGGAGAGGCAGGTATCCAGTGGATCACGGCGAATGTGAAGAATGCGAGCATTGGGGAACAGCATCGCAATCGCAGGCAGGAATTCAAAATGAAAGAGATTCTTGTCAACAATTCGAGCCGGTCCTCGCTTCACCGATCGCAACAGTTTGAGGTACTGCGCAGAAGCCGAATCAAGTTGCGCAGTTTCGCAGGCAAGGAGTTCCGGAAGTGCTGAAATTTTCAGATGATCAGCAAGGACATTGCGAAGGTGCGAGATCTCGCCGGCCCCCCAGCCGTCAGGGTGTGCGTGGATGATCTGCTCCACCAGCGTGGAGCCGCACCGGGGCATGCCGACGACAAACACCGGCAGTTCGCTGTCGCATGATGAACGCGCTGCGGTGTTCATCGCCTGTGCATCGAAGGCGTCGATCAACGCGTCATAGTGTGCAACGGTTCTGTGATGATCATACGGCTGCCGCAGAAGCGCGTTTGCTGCAGCAAACTCCTCGAAAGCTTCGTCGTGTTTCTGAAGTTTCGCGAGCGCCTTGCCCAGAACCCTGTGCAGTTCGGCCCGATCCTGCCCGACGGTCTGCTCGGATTGCATGGCTGGCGCGACAACGGCGGGAACCTGCTCATGCTCTTGCTGCTGCAGAAGCGCACGAGCATAAACCACTCGTATCAACGGCGTGGCGCTGCCGCGGCGAATATGTGATGTCAGCAGCGCGAGCACTTTGTCGGCCCGGCCGCGCATCTCCCAGGCATGTGATGCGCCAGCCAGGGCCACCGGATGCTCGGGATTCTTGCGAAGTATTCGATCAAAGATCGCGATCGCCTTGCTGTATTCTCCGAGACCGGTGTGGGCGTTGGCGAGATAGCACTGCACATCCGTCGACTGCCGGGCGTTCTGCAGTGCCCGGCGCAGCAGTTGGATCGCCTCTCGGTACTTGCCGTGGGAATGCTCGTTCAAACCCAGTATGGTCAGTGCGTTCGGTTCGTTCCATTTCAACTCGAGGATGTGCTGTGCGGCCTTCTGGGCCTGCGCATACGCTCCGGCTCGACGCAATTGCCATGCGTGACGGATCAGGGCTTGAAGATCAGCAGGCGTCATAGAACCATTATGGGCTGTCGCCCCCGGTTGCGGCGGAATCGATCCGTTCGCGCAGGCGCCGCAGCGCGTCGAATGCCTGCATCGGCGACAAATCATCCAGATCGAGATCACGCAGCTGCTGCAACGCTGGATGCTCGACGTATTCCGTAAACAGATTCATCTGAGCAGCATGCGGCCTGGCCGCCTGAAGAGATCCGCTGCGGCTGGGCACTTCACTGTGTACCGACAGATTCTTCAGCAGCACTTTGGCCCGCTCAATCGTCGCTTTGGGCACACCAGCAATCTTCGCAACGTGTACGCCGTAGCTTTGATCCGCGCGACCCGGTTGGATGCGGTACAGGAACACCACATCATCATTCCACTCGCGCACTGCGACATGCAGATTCGTAACACTCTCAAATTGATCCGCAAGATCAGTCAGTTCGTGGTAATGCGTTGCGAACATTGTTCTGCAGCCGATGTCTGCAAGTGTTTCAGTTATTGCCCATGCAAGTGACAGACCGTCAAGCGTTGATGTGCCCCTGCCGATCTCATCGAGAATCACCAGGCTGCGCGGTGTTGCGTGATGCAGAATGTTTGCAGTTTCGGTCATCTCGACCATGAACGTGCTTTGTCCTGCGTGCAGTTCATCGCTGGCGCCGATGCGCGTAAAAATGCGGTCCGTCAAGCCGATCGTTGCGACTTCTGCTGGCACGAAACTGCCTGCATGTGCGAGTAATGTGATGAGCGCGACTTGTCGAATGTACGTACTCTTGCCCGCCATGTTCGGCCCGGTGATCAGCGCCAGAACTGCACGCTCGTCTGTCCTTCGATCCTGCTCATCACCGTCTGTATCATTGTTTGCCAGTCCCAGCACACAATCGTTGGGGACAAACTGCTGACGAAGCGACAAATCCAGCACCGGATGTCTGCCCTGCACAATCTTCAGGACCGGCTCATCAACAACTGCCGGCCGCACGAATCGTTGCCGCACTGCGTTTTCTGCGAAACACCACAGCACATCCAGTTCCGCAATAATGCTGCCGAATCGACTGATGCCATCTGTGTGCTTTCCAGCCAGCGCGCATAACTTTGCAAACAGCACCTTTTCGCGCTCGATCGCGCGGGCTTCAGCAGTCGTGACCTTGTCTTCGAATTCCTTGAGCTGCGGCGTGATATACCGCTCCGCATTCTTCAGCGTCTGCTTGCGCGTGAACGTCTCCGGCACCCGGCTGGTGTGCGCGTGCGTGACTTCGATGTAATAGCCGAACACTTTGTTGTACCCGACCTTCAGCGAATTGATCCCGGTCGAATCGATAAGCTGCTTCTGATACGCAGCCAGCCAGGTATTGGCATCACGTTGCAGCGCGCGCGCTGCATCCAGTTCGCTGTCAACGCCATCTCGAAAGATGCCGCCATCGCGAAGGTGCACAGGTGGCTCCTCCACACACTTTTGCGTAATCGTTCGCGCCACCGGAAGCAGCGCTTCACCGAGCGTTGTCAGTTCCTCTGAACGTTGCATAAACGCATCACATGCGTCCAGCAGTTCACTGATCTTGGACAGTTGCGACAGCGATCGCGCCAGTGCAAGGATGTCCCGTGGCGTCACCCGCCCCAGTGCAACCCGGCCGACGATCCGGGCCACATCCTGCACCCGGCCAAGATGTTCAGCCAGGTCTGCGGCACGTTCACGATCAGCAACAAACGCAGCCACAGCTTCCTGCCGCTGGGTAATGACGGCCAGCCGTCGCGATGGATAGCACAGCCACTGCCGAAGCAATCTGCGTCCCATCGGCGTGGCGCATTGCTGCAACACCGACAGCAGCGAACCGGCAACCTGGCCGGTGCGCATCGTCCGCTCGATCTCCAGACTGCGCAGGCTCGCTGCATCGAGCATGATCGCATCATCATGACTGCTGCGCTTGGGCGGCTGCAGATGCCCAAGCGGCCGCTGCGGGGCATCACCATCAACAGTTTCCTTTGTCCCGTCGTCGTACGGCGTCTGTGTTTCCAGGAGATACCGTAGCAGCGCACCCGCAGGACCGAGCACAAGTGCATCATCTTCAAGACCGAAGCCGGCCAGTGTGCGCGTCGAAAAATGCTCGCGCAGCAGATCGCCTGCATCGGATATACGAAACGACCATCCCGGGCGCGCGGTCAACGAACATCCGGTGGTGCTGCGAATCGCTTCCACGCGCGGCGGCGTATTGCCATCGGCTGTCTCCACGTACAACAATTCCGACGGCGCAAGCCTCGCCAGTTCATCAACGATGCGGTCGTGCGCCAATTCGCAGACGGTGAATGACCCCGTTGACAATTCCGCAGCCCCGAGCACAGCAGGGGAGTCTTCGCCTGCTTCTGTGAACATGATCGCAGCAACGACGTTGGCAGCCCCAGCGTCAAGCAGATTTTCATCCACCAGTGTGCCAGGCGTGACGACGCGCGTCACTGCGCGATCCACAACGCCCTTTGCGTCCTTGGGATCCTGCACCTGATCGCACACCGCAACGCGGTAGCCCGCTTCGATCATCCGCCGCAAATAACCTTCGACGGCGTGGTACGGCACACCCGCCATGGGAATGCCTTCGGTGCGCTGGGTGAGTGTGATACCGAGCACTTTGTGCGTCAGCACCGCATCGTCTTCAAACATTTCGTAGAAGTCGCCCATGCGAAAAAACAGCACACAATCCGGGTGCTGCTGCTTGAACGTGCGGAACTGCCGCATGGCCGGCGTATCGCGCCTCTCAGCCGAAGCCTTGCTGGGCGGCCGGCCGGTCGTCTTGGAATCAGTTGAAGCCGACATCGCTGCCATTGTAAGCCCGGCTGAGCCGCATCTACCCGATGCTGTCAGACAGTTGACACCACATCACCGTGGCGCTTTGAAATGCCGATTTTCAAAAAGAAAAAAACGGCCCCGAAAATGGGACCGCTGGGACGTGGAGCAGATGAGACTCGAACTCACAACCTCCTCGATGCGACCGAGGCGCTCTCCCAATTGAGCTACTGCCCCAGATTCTCACGACCGCCGGTTTCCGGGCGTCGCGAACGATTCAGACTATAGCACCTGCCCTGATCAAGTCCACCGAGACCAATGTGGATCAGTTGCCAACGTTCTTGGAACATTGCATCGCTTCAAACGCACGCTAGAGTATGTCTATAGAAAGCACCACACACGTGGGGAACCCACTCGGAGGGGAACGTTCCATGCTGAACGCGTTGACTACAAGTCCGGACTCAGTCGATGAACTCGTGCAGGCACTGCGCGTGTTGTGTGATCGAACGCGCCTGCGATTGCTGGGCGCGCTGCAAAGCGGTGAGATGAACGTCACCTCGTTGTGCGAGCAGCTCGATCTTCCACAGCCGACGGTCAGCCACCACCTTGGGTTGCTGCGCAATGCACGTCTGGTGCGCAACCGCCGCAATGGTAAACAGGTGTTCTACTGCCTCAACGATGCGATCGTTTCCAACCTCGGCGACCATGGCGGGGTGAAGATTCACGCAGGCGATATCGCGCTGCAGATTCTTACTGAACGTCGCGGTGCTTCTTCGCCTGTAGAAGAAGAAGTCAACCCGGCCCCGCCAACTGTTCACAACGGCGCTGACAGCATCTGATCACCTGCACCCTATACATTGAATACGCAAGATCATCAAAGCCCAGCATCTCCTGATGCTGGGTTCTTTGCTGCACGACGACTCAAAGCGTTCCGCAGCTTCCGCGTTTATCATCACCGCCATGACCCCGGCATTGCTGCTGACGATCTACTGCATTGCGATCCTGCTCGCCTCACTGGCGGGCGGCTGGATCACAATGATCGTTCGGCTCACCCACCGCAGGCTCGAACTGGCGCTCAGCTTTGTTTCCGGCGTCATGCTCGGCATCAGCCTGCTGCACATGCTGCCGCATGCTCTTGCACAATTCGATGCCGGCACATCCACGCACAACCATTCCGGCCTCACCGCAATGTGGTGGGTGCTCGGCGGGTTCCTCGGCATCTTCCTGCTTGAACGCTTCTTTCCGTTCCATCATCACGAATCCGACGATGCACCGGAACTTGAGCACAAACATGACCACAGCCACGACGAAAGCTGTGACGTGTCGACGCGGCATCTGAGCTGGCCGGCGGCGCTGCTCGGGTTCACCGTGCACAGCATTGTTGCGGGCATGGTGCTTGCCGCTGCTGTTGAAGTTGAATCCACATCTGGCGTCGCCGCAGCGGGGCTCGGCGTCTTTCTTGTCATCGTGCTGCACAAGCCGTTCGATTCCATTGCGGTCGGGACGCTCATGGCTGCGGACAAGTCGCCCAAGCTCAATCGCCACATCGTCAACAGTCTCTTTGGCCTGATCGTTCCATTGGGCGTTGTTGGTTTTGCGTTTGGCTTGTCGAATCTGAACATCGCGCAAGGGCCGATGCTCGGAGCAATCCTGGCCCTGGCCAGTGGCGTGTTCCTGTGTATCGCGCTCAGCGATGTCCTGCCGGAACTGCAATTCCACCGTCACGACCGCGTGAAACTTTCAGCAGCACTGATCCTCGGCATCGCCCTGGCAGGCGTCATCGCGCATTTCGAAGCGAAAGCGCATCAGCACGATCACGCAAACGAAGTGATCGTCGATGAGCCCGACCACGATCACGACCACTGATTCAGCAGCACACCAACCAACCCAAAGCGCCAGCGGGAATGACCCACTTCCCATTGCTCAGCACCACCACATGTGTCGCCAGCCGCCCGCAATTCCGGCTGTTTGGCTGTTCAGGAGTTTGGCTTTTTCGTCATCTCTTGACCCCATCGGCCCGACAGCTATCCTGAGTCACCATGATGCCGCACAACGCAGCCATCACGAGCATCGCCATTACCAAGCCCCGATGAGGGCGAGCGGCGGTCGCTGTCACACTGACACACACAATCGACCAGTCAGCTTCGCTCGAAAGCGGGGCTGATTGTCTTCGTGTACCAACGTGCCAGCCGACAAAACTGCTGGATTTCCTTTTTCCGCATTCATAAGCGACCAGCCACATGTCCGAATCCACACAGCCGACCGAGAAGGTCAATTACAAACCCACGCTGAATCTGCCCAAGACCAGCTTCCCCATGCGGGCCAATCTCGCCCAGAACGAACCGCAATCCATGAAGCGCTGGGACAAGCAGCGTCTCTACGGTCTGGTCAATGAAGCCCGCCGCGACGGCCAACCGTTCGTCTTTCATGATGGCCCGCCGTACGCCAACGGTTCCATCCATGCCGGCCACCTGCTCAACAAAGTCCTCAAGGACATCGTTGTGCGCAGCCGGCTCATGGCTGGTAAGAATTGTCCATACGTTCCCGGTTGGGATTGCCACGGCCTGCCCATCGAACACCGCGTGATGACCGGTCTCGTTGAGAGCGGCAAGATCGCCAAGTTCAACACGCTTACCGACAACCAGCGCCGCATGGCCATCCGCCGTGAGTGCCGAAAATACGCAGACAAGCACATCAAACTGCAAGCGCAGCAGATGCAGCGGCTGCTCACACATGCGGATTATGACAATCCGTATCTCACAATGACGCCGGACTACGAACAGGCTGTGCTGGAAGTCTTCGCTGATCTTGTGCAGCAGGACCTGGTCTTCCGCGCGCTCAAGTCCGTGCATTGGTCGATCGAGAACCAGACCGCACTCGCTGATGCGGAGCTTGAGTATTACGACAAGACCGACATCTCCGTGTACGTCGATTTTGAAGCAGTTGATCGTGATGCAGTCGCGCAAGCGTTTGGCGTCGAACTCGATCAGACTCCGACGTTCATGATCTGGACCACCACGCCGTGGACGCTGCCTGCGAATCTTGCCATCGCTGTGCACGAGAAATTCCGTTACGCACTTGTGCTCGTTGATGGCAACGTCACAATCATCGCTTCAGAACTGCTCAACAAAGTCACTGCCGCTGCGAAATCTGAAGCGGTCGAAGTGCTGGCTGAAACTGACGGCAGCAAACTCGTCGGCCTGCGCTATCGCCATCCATTTTGTGATCGCGAAAGTCCGGTCGTCGCAGCTGACTACGTCACGCTCGAAGACGGCACCGGTCTCGTGCATACAGCGCCCGGGCATGGCGTTGATGACTACAACACCGGCCTGCGCGAGGGCCTTGACATCTACTGCCCCGTGCTCGGCGATGGCAGCTACGACGACACCGTGCCCGAATGGCTCGTCGGCAAGAACATCTGGAAAGCCAACAGCGAAATCGTCGAACACCTCCGCCGCAGCGGCCACCTGTTTCACGATCATGAATTCGTGCACAGCTATCCCCACGACTGGCGCGGCAAAAGCCCGGTCATCTTCCGCGCGACCGATCAGTGGTTTGTCGGCGTGGAGCGACCAACCCGCTGGGATAAACAATCGCTGCAGCAACTCGCACTGGACAAAACCGAAACCGAAGTCAACTTCATCCCGCAGTGGGGGCGCAACCGCATGCGCGGCATGTTGGAATCGCGCCCGGACTGGTGCCTCAGCCGCCAGCGCGCGTGGGGCCTGCCGATCCCCGCGTTCGCCATGGAAAACGATGAAGTCTTCCTGACCGCAGCAAGCGTGCGCGCCGTCGCCAAACGCTTTGGCGAACACGAAGGCGGCTCCGATGCCTGGTTCACCGAAGCCCCGGAAGAATTGTTGCGCCACTACAACCCCGCCGATGATCCGGATGCGCCCGACAACCTCGATGTCGCACGCCTCAAACCGATGTACGACATCTTCGATGTCTGGTTTGAATCCGGTTCCTCGTGGAATGCGGTGATGCGGCAACGCGACCTCGGGTATCCGGTTGATCTCTATCTTGAAGGCTCCGACCAACACCGCGGGTGGTTTCAGCTTTCACTGCTGCCTGCGCTCGCTGTGACGGGCCAGCCGCCGTTCAGGACGCTGCTCACGCACGGGTTCGTCGTCGACAAGGACGGCAGGAAAATGTCCAAGTCCGGCGGCAATGCGCTCGATGTCGAAGCAGTTCTCAAAGACTACGGCGCTGATGTCTGTCGGTGGTGGGTAAGCTCGCTGAGCTACGAAAACGATGTCAAAGCCGACACAGGTTTTTTCGATCTTGCGTCTGAGAGTTACCGCAAGGTGCGCAACACACTTCGCTTCCTGTTGAGCAATCTGTTTGATTACGACGCAAACCAAAGCGATGCTGCACAATTACCCGCGCCCAATGCACTCGATGCATGGATCATGCATGAAGCGGGAAGGCTGCAACAGCAGGTCGCCGCAGCATATACCACGTATGAATTCCGCCGTGTGCATCAACTGCTGTACGATTTTTGCAATGACACGCTCAGCGCAACATACTGCGCTGCGGTGAAAGACAGGTTGTATTGCGATGCAGAAGACGCCGACCGCAGGCGCTCAACGCAGCGGGCAATGTTCACGATCGCAGACATGCTCAGCAGACTGCTTGCCCCGATCATGCCGCACACAGCAGATGAAACGTTTCGGGCGCTGCACAATGCAGACGATCCGATGCAGACGGTGCATTTGCAGACGCAAGTCGAGTTGCCCGACTGGCCATGCAATGAACGATGGCCATCCATTTTGGAGTTGCGTGATGTACTCTTAAAAGCTGTAGAAATGGCCAAGTCAAGTTTAGACGTTGACAATCCACTTGATATTGGCGTCAAGTTACAGCTTCTAAGCAATGAGGAGGTGGTTCGGAGCTTCGAGTATCAAGACTTGGCTGACTTAGTTGGTGTCAGTCGGATTGATGAGGAGCCTTCCAACACGGACGTCGAGCCATCAGTTAGTGGCGTGGTGTTTCGAGCATACGATCTGCGCGATGAACCGCGTTGTGATCGTTGTTGGCGGCGGACAGTTGACACAACTGCACGATCCGACGGCGCGACACTCTGCGATCGCTGCGCCGACGCGATGAAGTGAGTTTCCAACTGCAGGGACGCCTCATGGAGCCCGTCGAAAAGGACGAGGACAGCTGTTACGCGCCCGGATGGACAACAATCACTTTTCCGGTCTCGCTGATTTCGACCATTGCGTGCCCCCCAGGCGTTGGCGGATCATAGGAGATGCTGACAAGCCATCTGTCTCCGTGCTGCCTCGTTTCTACAGAACGAATGTCCGTCCATCCACGACTGTGCATCTCGTCAATCGCAATTTGCGTCACTTCGGTCTGATTGATCTTCATGGATACCTTGTCCGGCTGCGGCTCGGACCAATACGCCCACCAGTCGAGGCTTTTGAGTCGATAGCGCAATCCAAACGGGCCGACGTACTGCACCAACACATGGCACAATTCCGGATCAACTGCAAAGTAATAGTGACTTTCCGTTGCGCCGCCGATTTCGTTGTGCCGCAATCGAATGTGAAAAGTCTGCATCATGCCGTAGGGCACGCGGATCTGTTCCGTGCCGACGTATTCCAGCATCGCGCCGCTCGGCGTGAGTTTCACCCAATGCGTGTCCGTCAGATCCTGCACCAATGCAACATGCTGCGCATCAGTTGTATCAGCTGTCTCAAATGGAAAATCGCGCAGCGCCACCGTCAGCGCATCATGAAACAGCAGATTGTCAGTCATTTGAAAGGACGCCATCGAAGAACCTTCATCCGGGAAATACCCGAACTGTCGTGCAGTAATTTGTCCGTCACGAGCGGTGACCTGCCGATATGTCGAACCACAGTCTTCCTGTGAGCTGCTCGAAATCTTGAACACGCTCATGTCATCAGTGCGCACGAAACTCGTCGTCAGAAAACGGTAGATGTAATTATCCGTTTCGATCATCTCACTGACGTTGTGTTTGAAGACCTCCACTCCGCCAGGCATGTCTGCGTTCGCAGCCTTGGTTGTGGTGTTGGGGTCCATTACCTGTTTGTTGGTGAAGATCGTCGCTTCATAGTTCCGCGGTTTGTCATAGATCACGCGCTGGGCGTCATACACAGCCCACTCAGCTTTGCCCTGATTCCACGAGGGATCATCACGCCACGACCCCGGCGATTGATCGGCATCCGGTGCGCGCCATCCGGGCATCGCAGCAAGCACGATTCCGAAAAAGATAATGCCGCAGACTCGACGCGAATTCTTCAGCGATGTTGTTCTCATGCAGAAAGCATAGGGCTGCAGCAATCTGTGCATCGAACGCATCTGGCCGAACGGCTCGGCCCCGCGTAGGATGGCCGATTCTCCTGGAGGAACGATTCATGACCGAGACTGCTACTGCCGTCAAGCCACAGATCGCCTTTGACGATTTCATCAAACTGGATCTTCGGGTGGCGACGATCAAAGCCGCCGAGCTGCACCCCAACGCGGACCGGCTGCTGAAGATTCAACTCGATGACGGCACACCCCAAGGCAGGCAGGTTTGCGCCGGCATCAAGGCGTGGTACGACCCGGCCGGCCTCGTCGGCAAGCAGGTAGTCATCGTCGCCAACCTCGAACCGCGGAAAATTCGCGGTGAGTTGAGCCAGGGGATGATTCTTGCAGCAAGCGATATCAAAGGTGAACCACCGGCCGATGGCAGCGAACCCGAGCGCGATGTTGTCGTGCTCACGATTGACCGCGATGTACCCGCCGGTTCGCCAGTCAGTTGATCACGCTTCGGTGTCAGCGCCTTCGCCGGCATCATCATCCGGTTGGGTGGTCTGATCGGTCTGATTCGCCGGTTGCGATGGCGTGAAGTTATGCCGTGCTGCTAGCGCGTCGTAGCCGAAGACTTCTTGAATGACTGTTACATCGCCCAGCTCTTCACCCATCAGCAATGCTTCGAGTTGGCTGTCAGCCGTCAGCTTTTTGTAGTCTTCGACCGTCAACGGATACTGCTTGGTCAGCAGCACGACGACAACTGCAAATTGATCCTCCGCATCGAACACGCGAATGCGCTCAGCCGCAGGAATCGATTTCATCTTGGCATCGACCGGAAACGTGCGAGCCCAATCGATAATGGCTTCCAGTACCTTCGGCGCATCACCAAGACCGGGAACCTGACTTGGCAGCGCGTCCAGTCCTTGCCCGCGGATTGAATCGATGAAGTATTTGTCCGGGTCGTACAGCGCAGCCCGATTGTCAGCCGCAATTTCGCTGTCATATTGCAGCGCCAGAGCCAGCAGGCCTTCGTTCTGAGCGATTTCTTGCATCTGCTGCGTCTGCGTTACCAACTGTTCGTAATGCACGCTACGACGAAGATCACTGACCAGTTGATCGCGCACCTCATCGACAGATGTCGGCGGCCGGGATGGATCGGTTGCGCTGATGCGAAAGATGTATACCGAGCCGTCGGTGCCGCGTAGCGGCGGGCCGGCTACACCCTGCTGAATCGGAATGGTTCCGTTGCCGTCAAATTCCCTGGCTCGGGCGACAATCCCAGACAGTGTTGATGCAAGCCTGCCGAACTTCTCGGTGCGTGCGGCGCCGATGCCTTCCATGCTTGGCAGTTCATCCACTGCAACCCAGTCCGACCCGGGTGCGGTGTACTGCGGCGGTGAAATGTTGAATCGCTGCCGGATCTGCTTTGCAAGTTCCTGCAGATCAATCTGACGCGTGGCCCAATCATCGGGCAGTTCATAAAAACCGTCGCGTTTGCTCAGGTTCCGCTGCGGAACGCGAATCTGGTCGTACGCAAATTTCTCAATCTGGTCCAGCTCGTCACTCACCAGTTGGTCCAGCAGATCCTCGCGCACCACATCCGGGACAGCGGCCAGTTCATCCGGAATCGGCGGCAAACCGCGCTGCCCCGCATTCTCATTCCAGTGTCGACGCAGCGCACGGCCGTCAATCTTGTTGCTGGCTTCAATCGCTGCCCGAACGGAATCTGCAGTAACGGTCACCCATGCAAGCTTGACGCGATTGGGAAGTTTGTATCCGAAGCCGTGCTTGCCTTCGCCGGGCAACACATCTTTGTATGTTTCAAGTTGTTCCTGCAACTGCTGCTCGCTGGGCGTGAGCGTTGCCTTTTCAGCATCTGCGCTGATGACCACAGTCTGCAGCCCGACAGCATGGAAGAGGCGTTCTGCGAATTTCTGCAGTCGCCGATCGGACATGTCGCCAGCCTGGATGAACGTGCGCAGCATCTGTACGACGCCCTGCACCTTGGCCATCGTCCGCTGGTACAGCGCAACTGATTCGCCGCTTTGCTGTAATGAAAGCACATCCGCTTCTGAAATTGTGAACGGCGGCGTCGGTCGCGGGGGCATGAAACCAAGTTGCTCGGCTTCACGGGTCAGCAGATACCAGTGTCCTGCATCCTGAATCTCGGGTACACCGGGGATATTCAACACGCCTGTCGATGTCAGCCGCTGCACAATCTGCGACTCTGCCAGGACGTTTTGCCATTCGGTGTAGGACACGTCCTCTTCGGTCGCGCCCACCGTGGCCACTTCCGTGCTGCGCAGCGCCGCCTGCTGGCTGAGCTGTTGAATCGCTTGCGGGATCAGGAAGACGATCACCAGCAGCGAGCCGCCGACCGCCAGAATGAATTTGTTGTACTTGCGCAGGAACTTGAACATTGCAGTCGCCGTCTGCGCGATTGTTCGGTTTCAATTTTCAGCCTTGCGCCAGCCAACGGATCGACGCGCAGCGTCCGTCGCACATGTGTTCCGACGCATCAAAGGCGTTCGTTGCGGCGGCGAGAGTCAATCCATCGCAGCCGAAACGCCCGGCAGCGCCGCGCAAAGACTTATCGATAAAATTCGACGATCAGATTCGTGTTCACATCGAACGGAATCTGGTCTGCAACTGGAATTGCGGCCACTTGTACTGACAGCTCAGACGGGTTGACATCGAGCCAGTCCGGAACAATATGCCCGGCAAGTGATTCCATGTTTTCTCGTGCAAGCTTGTGTATGCCATCACGCAGCGTGATGCGGTCGCCGGTCTTCACCGGGTAACTCGGCCGATCGACTTTCTTGCCGTTCACGAGTACGTGCCCGTGTACAACCATCTGCCGGCTGGCCCAGACGGTTCGGGTGAAGCCCGCGCGGCGAACGACATTATCAAGGCGCTGTTCCAGAAGCTGCAGGAGCAGCTCACCGGTGTTGCCCTTGCGACGCGACGCTTCGTCCACATTGCGACGGAACTGCTTTTCCATCAAGCCGTAGTGGTAGCGCAGCTTCTGTTTCTCGGTCAGGCGGATGCCGTAGTCCTTCTGCCGGCGACCGCGAAAACCATGCACACCCGGCGGCGTGAGCTGCCGCTTGGCTGTGTGCTTCGGGATATCCGCAACGGGGACACCCACGCGGCGGGACAATCTGACCTTGGGGCCTGTATAGCGAGCCATCTGCAAGTCCTTGTGAAATAGCTACCGCCCCAAAGCACGTCCGGGGCGCAGCATTCAGTCGAGCCGAGCATTCAAGCAGGTTTTGCCCCAATCGTCAACCGTTTCAGGCCGCAATGCGCAGCGAACTGCCGGTTCGGTTCTGATCTATTGATCGCGAACCAGCCAGCGGTCGGCCGAGTGCAGTCTGGCAGGTGTTTCGAAGCTGCAGCAGCCTACTGTTTCGGGCATCAGAACGCCCGCCGGTCGAACCGCGCAATGTCTGCTCCAGCACTGCGTTGGCCCGTTCAAGAAGCGGCTGCAATCGATGAAAATGCGGATCTGCCCCGGATTGCCGGGCATCGCGCTGCTGGAGCATGATTTGGCTGAGAAGGCCGTTTCGCCACAGGCGGGCCATTACATCTGTATTCAGGTTCACATGCTGCTGGTTCAGGCGTCGCATACTTCGACCTGCTGCCCGTGGCCGATTTCCCAGAGCGCACCCGACAACCATGACATGTCCAGCAAGAGCGTGGCGTCTGCATTTGCGCTGCAGGCGTCCTGCCATAAGCGTTGCCGAAGCCGATCTGCCGATGCTGAGCAGCGATTCTGCTGCTGCTGACCACGCCAATGGCTGGCAGAGCGTGATGCGATCAATTGCAGCCTTGAGTGCTCCGGCATTGCCAAGCTGTCTGCGAACGTCCAGCAACTCGCAGGTGATGATCTGCCGTGCTAGAGGCGTTTCATTGTGATTCGCTGCGGCTCTGGAAAGCAGTTCCGACGCTTCCAGCAATTGGCCGCGTCGCGCCGCAAGCAGCCCCTCAAGCCTCGGGCACGGCCTGCCGACATCCGCAAGCCACTGCTCGGCTGCGATGAACTGGGCGGATTCAATATGAGCCCGCGCCAGCAGCCACCGCCGTCGGCGGCGCGTTCGGGTGTGCGAAGCGGCAAGTGCAAAATGCCCGGCCGCAAGTTCGTGATCGTTATCAAGCGCTGCAGCTTCACCTGCCAGATCATGTGCAGCGCCGTCCCACGGTTCAGTTGCCAGCCAGAAGTGCAGTTCGCTGACCGCTGCTCGAAATTCCGTCATCAGGATCAGCAGCCGGCAGCGCAGCAGCACGAGTTTTCGATCGCGCGGCCAGGCAAGCAGCGCTTGAGCAATCAGGCGATCAGCCCGGCCCAGTTCGCCACGATCCAGCAGCAGTTCAATCAGCATGCGCTGCGGCGAACATCGATTGGGCAGTTCGTTGCATGTTTCTTCGAGCTGCGTAATCAGATCGCAATCAACAGTCCCGCTGCACAGCGCCCGGCGGGCGCGGCGAATCGCCTCAGCAGCCGCAGACAGTTGTGCAGCATCGTCAAACGCGTCGGACCTCGGGCACTCTCCACTGGGACAATCGTCGCAATTCATGCAGCTTTGCTCCGATGCGGATCACGAGTTTCTATTGTTCGTTGGGCATGACGAATATCAGCAGGCGTCGGCGTCACTGCTGCACGCTGCTCCAGTTCATGATGCAGCAATACCAGAGCAGCACTCATCGGGTTGGATTCCAAACCGCGCTGCACCAGCGCAGCCGCTGCGTCGCGCTGCCCCTGCAGAAGATGCAGCCGGGCAAGCACTTCAATGCCCGCTGATGCATTGCTCAGATCCGGCAGCGCCCGATCAAGGGCATCAATCAACATCGCGCAGATCGCAGTATCCGGCTTGATTTCCAGCGATTCTACAAGTGCGGGAAGTGTTTGTTCCGCTGCGATGATCTCGGTGACGAATGCGTCAAGCTGTGGGTCTGACAGGTGCGTCGTTGGTGCCGGTGCGGTTACGCCAAGCGATCCCATGAGCACTTCAATGTCCGGCGTACATGTGCGGCCTGCGGTGCATTGGCGCAGTTGTTCAACAAGAGTCGCAACACGATCAGCATTGTTCTCATGCACTGCCAGACACAGCGCAGCCATAAGCGTGCGCACATCGAGGTTTCCGAGCTGGCGCAGGTTTTCACGCAGCAGCGCATTGGCTGATTTCACATCACCGGCTTCCCAGTCCAGCAGGGCTGCCATCACCCGTGCATCAATGTGCGCTGCGCTGTAGGTACACCATTTGGATAAATCCTGGTGCGCTTCAGCCCGTCGCCCGGCCTGCAGAAGACACGCGCACCGAAGCAATCGAAGCGAAGATGGAAGTTCCGTCACCGCATCGATCAGCGCGAGCGCTCCGTCGGCGTCGTTGGCGTTCATGCGCAGACGCGCAAGGCGCTCGGTCAAGTGCGGATGCCGGTGGGCAATGCGCAGTGAAGCTTCACTCAGAACGCTCAGGCGGTGCTCGTGATTGTGCGCGAGTGCTTCGTCAAGTGACTCCGCCAGACTGCGAGCCACCGATCGTTCCGCATCGTCTGGTACAAACCCGCGAGACTGTTTCGCAGCGCGCAGTACAATTGGCGCATCGCGACGTTTGCGTGGATTGATCAGTCGTGCAAGCACAGTCAGCATTTCAGGCTCCGCACCGCGGGGCATTGCTCGAACCTGCACAGGACCGCATTCGATCAGTGCGTCGAGTGTTCATGTGATCGGACTACCAGACCCTGCGGTTGAGCCCGATCAGGTAAACAGGGCGAGGTATGGCAATCAGGCAGTGGCCGGCTGTTGGCATGCCGCTGCTGATCAGCGGCGATGCCAACAAAAAAAATTCTCGGACCATGGCAGGATCACTGGTCGCGTGCCGTACCGTTGCTGAGAGAAGGGCAGAGCCATGTGTAGGTACAGATCGAGTGTGAAATCGCATCAGCGATATCCCCAGTGGAGAGGCGGAGCACAGATTTGCCTCACGACCGCAATCGTTGTCATCGCCGCCATGACGTCATCAGCACGCGCGGGCATCACGCGCTACGAGAATACTGATCGCGATGCGTGGTTCGATGATGTCGGTGGCGCTTCGGCTGTGATCACGATCGGCTTCTCCGACTTTGCGGACAACACGTTCATCACGGATCAGTACCAGCATCTTGGCGTCACGTTCACTGACGGCAACGACATCACGGCCGGATTCGCGCCAAGCAGTTGGCCACAGGACGGTTGGGGTCTGGATGGCAACGGCGATATTGATCTGATGTTCGATGCGCCGCGAACATTCATCGCGGTTGATTTTCCAGGGTTCATTCGATTTGAATTATTCTTAGAAGGTGAACTTGTAGGTGACGCATTGTTTGGGGAAAGCGGGCGGCACGACAACTTTGCAGGAGTAACCTCGACAATTGCATTTGATTCCGCGGTATTGTCCAATTTCGCGGGACCTCAAGCGAATATCGACGACCTTCATTTTACACGCATTCCGGGGCCGTCAGGTCTCATTGTTCTATCAGGTGTATTGTTCGCGCGTTCACGCGTCCGGCGGCGAGATGCGCATGTAAGCGGGTACGGAAGAGAGTTATGAATTCGCATTTGCGTAAAGCGTGGTCGATTGGCATTGCGGTGGGCCTCTGTTCGCACGCTGGGGCTGATATTACGAAGTACGGCAATGACGACCGCGATGCGTGGTTCAATGATGTCGGTGGCGCTTCGGCTGTGACCACGATCGGTTTCTCCGACTTCGGCGATGACGTGTTCATCACGGATCAGTACGAACACCTGGGCGTGACATTCACCGATGGCAATGACCTCACATCCGGCTTTGCGCCGAGTTCGTGGCCACAGGACGGCTGGGGGCTGGATGGCAACGGGGATATTGACGTTACTTTTGAAACGCCAATAACTTTTGTTGCTGTTGATCACCCAGGAACGATGAGATTTGAGTTGTTTTTTGAAGGGCAGTTGGTAGGCGATGAATTTTTCGTCGTCAATGGTTCGGGTAACTTTTCAGGGATAATCTCAACTGTTCTATTCGACTCGGTTGTCATATCAGATCTTGCAGATGGGCAAGTTTTCATCGACGACCTGCACTTCAACCGCGTACCCGGCCCGTCGGGCCTCGTACTGCTTACAGGTGTATTGTTCATGCGTTCACGCATCCGGCGGCTGGCCGAACAGCAGCACGAATCGCAACGCCCCTCTGCGCCTCTGCGGTAACTACGTCCGCCGCGCGACCAACGGTCGCGGCTTTGTGTATTCCTGTGTGGCTGGGTGGCTTTGGCTCAATATGCGCGGACATCCGCGTGTTTGCGCCACTGCAGATAGCTGTTGTTGAGTACACGGAACCCGCCGGGCGTGGGGTATGCGCCGGTGAAGTACCAGTCGCCGGTGTGATGGGGCATTGATGCGTGCAGGCCGTCCAGTGTCTGATAGATGACTTGCAGATCGCCCGTCCATGACAAATCGCGCGGGCGGATCAATCGGCTGATGCGTTCGCTGATCTCATCAAGCGTGAAGCGATCGTAAATCGCACTGACATGATTCACTATCCGGCTCGAGGGCAGGTCTTTTTGCGCTTCACACTTCTGCTCGACCTCGTCAAGCAGTGCTTCTTCACCGTTCTCATGGAGCAGTGCGACCGCAGCTTCGAACGCAATAAACCTGCCGAGCTGACTCATATCGATGCCGTAGCAATCCGGGTACATGATCGGCGGGCTGCTGCTTGCGATGATGATCTTCTTCGGATTCAAACGACTGAGAATCGTCACAATCGAATCGCGCAATGTCGTACCGCGCACAATGGAATCATCAACTACAACAAGCGTTTCATCAGGCGTCATGCAGCCGCGCGTGATGTCATAAATGTGCAGCACCAGATCTTTTCGTGCAGCATCGTGTGTAATGAACGTGCGCAGCTTCTGGTCTTTGTGTGCAACTTTTTCCGTGCGCAGGCTGTGGTTGAGCATCTGTGCGATTTCATCGCGGTTGATATTGCCTTCAGTGACACGTTGCCAGATGTTGTCCGCTTTGCGCTGGCGGGAAATGTGGTCGATTTCTTCAACAAGGCCGAGATATGCGGTTTCGCCCGTGTTGGGGATGTAACTGAAAACGGTGCGTTCCAGATCATGATCGATAGCGTCAAGCACGCGCGGCGCGAGTTGTCTGCCGAGGTTCTTGCGTTCGTTGTAGATGTCCGGATCGTTGCCTCGGCTGAAATAGATGCGCTCGAACGAACATTGGCGGATTTCAGATTGTTCGATGAACGGCTGATGTTCAATACGGCCGTCGCGTTTGATGACGAGAACGTGCCCGGGCTGGATCGGTTCGATTTCATGCGGCTGTACATCAAAGACGTTCGCCAGCGCAGCACGTTCAGAGGCAGCGGCAACGACATCATCATCTATATAAAAGAACGCCGGCCGAATGCCCGCCGGGTCACGGCAGACAAACGCATCGCCGTTGCCGATCACTCCGCCGAAGACGTACCCGCCGTCCCACGGCTGGGCTGCGTGACGCAGCAGATTCACAATGTTCAATTCCTGCGAGAGCGCTTCTGCGAGATCGCGGCCTTCCAAACCACGAAATGAGCCCGGCCCCATGTCGTGCGTCAGGCGTTCGTGTTCTTTGTCTAGCGAGAAGCCGAGCCGTTCCAGAACGACCTGTGTATCCGAATCACCGACCGGGTTCAGTCCGTATTCCAGAAGCTGCTCGAACAGCTCCCGTGAGTTGGTCATGTTGAAGTTGCCGGCTATTGCGACATTGCGGCTGGCCTGATTGTGCTTGCGGACGCGCGGGTGACAGTTGGCCAGTGACGTATCGGAATGCGTTGCATAGCGCAGGTGGCCGAGATACACCTCGCCGAGGAATTCGCAGTGCTGTTTCAGTTCCAGTTCAGTGCGATCAAGCCACGAAGGATCGTCGGGCGGGTGAATATCTTTGAGCACCGCCTGAAAGACGCGATCGAGGGCATTGTCCTTATCGCTGCGAATGCGCAGCAGGTACGGCTCGCCGGGGGGCATGTCGAACTTAACCGCAGCAATGCCGGCACCATCCTGGCCTCGGTTGCGCTGTTTCTCCATAAGGATGAACAGCCGGCGCAAGCCCCAGGCGGTGTCGCCGAAGGCCTGACGATAGTACGACAGCGGCTGCCGAAGCCGAATCATCGCCAGGCCGCACTCGTGACCGATTGAATCGCTCATCTTCGCGCAAGGGTAGGAACTCGTAGTGCCCGCAGCAACGCATCAAAGGCAGATTGACAGCAATTCATCTCTACGAGAATCACTCGGCCGGCTTCGTCGCAGAGGGGGCGCGTTCGGATTCATCGTGAAAATCCGCGGTCATGAGCATTTCCTTGCCCTTGTTCAACCAGACTTTCTCCGAGCGCGTCGGGAAGTTGAACGTCACAAACATCAGGCGATCGTCCAGCGACAGGCCCAGAATCATGTTGTACACCTCCTGGTCGGCGAGATGGTGGCGGAACTGCGCCAGGAAGCACTGCCTGCCGTCCACGGTCACTTCTTCGTTGCTGATCCACTCAGCATTCTTGTATACAGGCGACTGCTGCATCATCGATTTGAAGATGAAGTGGTACTCGTAAATCTGCCCCGGCGTTCTGGCTGTGTCCGTGTGGCTCATCGTCAGGTTGACGGTTGTTGAATCGTCGGTGAAGGCAAGGTCCGGCCGTGTGTCGCCCGCGTATTTGGCTTCAAGTTGCTCTTCGTTCATCTGGTTCATCGACACAGGCATCATGATGGTGATCTTGTTGTCGAGCACCGTCGCCGGGGCCAGCTCGATTGCGGCCATAATGTCCGCAGTTGTCAGAACCGAATTGGTGCGGTCGAATTCACCATCCACACTTGCAGAGCCGCTCGTCGTCGGTTCGAAGATCTGCGGGATGTCGCCATCGGCAGCGCCGTTGGTCGACGCAGCACGGTCGGCATTCTCAGAGTCGGTACACCCGGTCAGGACGACAACGAGGCACACTGCGGAAATCGAGACACATCGCATGGGCGGAAAACTCCAGGTAGAGGAAAATGGTCATGCACAAACCTGTCAGCAGGGCAGGCACATGGTTGCAGAATACCCCGCAGATGTACGGATGGCGCTGCAGGTGTTCAACGCCAGCAGACAACTGAGATTGCAGTTGCCCGGCTGCATCGTTCGTCCGGACCTCTGCAATCCGGTTCATTATCGGCCGGTGGGGCGTTTCATGAGAATGTCGTAGGCCGGCGGAAGCAATTCGACCGCTTCCCACCCCTCAGCTCCATAACTGCGCAGAACCGCAAGCGAGGCATCGCGATGCCGAGGTTCGGGGCCTTCGAGGCGCACAATCGCATATTCCCAGGTGGTTCTTGAACTCACAACGGGTTGATCAGCCTGCTGGGCGTATGTCGGCCGGGCTGTCAGCAGCAGCGCCGCAGCGCCGCCGGCTGCAATCAGAATCGCAGCCAGGGCAAGCGACTGAACGTTGGGGCGGGTGGTCATGGTGGCATCCTTTCAGTGTAAACCGAAGTTCATCGGTGCAAAACGGTAGGCGCGTTATTGCAAACCGGTGCGGCGGCGCGGCGCACAATCGCACGATTCAAGACTTAGGGCACAGGTCCTGCCGATCCTGCGCGCGACCTTGAAAAAAGATGTGAAGTTGGGGACGTGTTCGTGCTTCGTTGCACGATTACGCACTTTCATGCAATACCCCAGCGTCTGGCGCGCGCAACGTCCAAAACGGCCGCGCGGATTGTCGTTTTTCAACAGCAGATTGTTCTCGATTGTGGTTTTGCGCAGAACGTTTCCACAGCAGAAGTCTTCGGTTTTGCTTCGATTCTTACGGCAAGAGCGCAAAATATTGCATGTGGCGAGCGCCGCGATGTTGCATGCGTTGATTGCAACGCGCCAGCGGGGTTGACCCTCTGAAAAAACGACTCCTGAGAGACGTGCGCGCGCCGCAGCGCTGTGTTTTTTCGTTGCGTCAGGCGCGCACAAACATGTTGCGCACTACACGCAGCGTTCACATCCGGCTGTTCAGCAGTTCCTCCAGTTTCGGCGTTTCAAACCTGACCTCTCGCATTACACACGCTGACCCGTTATCATCGCCGCCCCGATTCCGGCACCGCTGGTATCAGGATCCCGGGCAATCTCATTTCAACGACTTCATTCACATTCACAGGCGATCGAACCATGGAAACCACGCTCATCATTCTCAAACCCGATGCGGTCCAGCGCGGCCTCTGTGGCAGGATCATCAGCCGATTCGAGGACAAGGGCTTCCAGGTCGTCGGCTGCAAGCTGATGAAGATCTCGCTGAAACTCGCTGCTACGCACTATGAATCGCACCAGGGAAAGCCCTTCTACGACGGTCTGGTGGCGTTTATGACCAGTTCGCCGGTGGTTGTGCTGGCGCTGCGAGGTGTTGGCGCGATTGAGATCAGCCGCAAGATGATGGGTGCGACGTTCGGCTCCAAAGCCGAGCCGGGCACTATCCGGGGCGATTTCGGCGTCTCCAACAGCTTCAACCTGATCCACGGCAGCGACAGCCCCGAAGCAGCAATCCGCGAGCTCGGTCTCTTTTTCAGCTCTGGGGAGTTGCTGGATTGGGATCGCGCCAGCCAGGGCTGGATTTACGACTTGTCCTCGGGCACGCCGGAATAAGCCGCTGTGGCTCGCTGGGGCAGTACGGGGCCGACAATATGGCAGGTGGATCGCGGCCGGTGGCGGAGATTTTGGCAGGAACAACATCGTCCGGTTCACGAAAGATGGTGCTGAGCGGTCCACACGGCCGATTGGCTGGTTTCGCCTGTGGAATCTGCACAGCGAATTCAGGGTATGCGGTTTGCGGCGTTTAGAGCAAACACGCTCTGATCGGGTCTCTGGCGGGCAAAACGGCCTTCAGGTGGCAGATTAGGGCTTTTTATGCCAACTTCATTAGAAATATTCTAGACTGGTGAACCGTTATTCGGATGTGACAGTATCCACTAGGAACCGGCAAGAATCCCGCAGACGGATGGCCGGAGCCCACGAATAGATTCTCGGACCGTGCAAATGTTGGTCCGAGTAACGGAAGGAAGACGGAGTCGAAGCGGTCTTGATTCTCAGCAGGCAACGCGTCCAGCAGTTTCACTTCGACACAAAGGTTGATTAGAGCAATGCTTCAGCAGCGCATGATAGGAACCAATTCGCCACTCGATCGGCTGCGACAGCGGCAGAAGGTATCGGTACGCGGTGGTTCGAGTCGGTCTCGATCCCTCAATCAGGGCCTCTCCGAGCGAGAGCGTCTTCTGGTCGAGCAGATCCTCGAAGAGCCGATGGACTACATCGTCAGCACTGAGTTTGCCCGCAAGGGTGCTCAGAAGCGAATTTACGATGATGCTCCGCCGATTCGTCGGCCGGATGTCTCGTGGTATCGCCCGCTGATGGATGATCTGTCCAGCAGCGCCGCCAAGCGCAAGCAGCGATCGCTGAACAGCCCCGGTACGGTCATCCTGACCGGTGCTGAAGAGCGCGTGCTGTTTCTGCAGTACAACTTCGCCCGCCACAGTGTGCGCGAGCTTCAGAAGGAAATCGGCGCAGAGCAGCCGACTGAGAAGCAGGCAAAGGATCTTCTGCGGTGGTATCGCATCGCCCAGGCGTATCGCGAACAGATTGCAGAGACAAACCTTGCGTTGGTGCTGGCGATGGCCAAGCGCACCCGCATGAGCGAGGTGGACTTTGCCGACCTCGTCAGCGAAGGCAACATGGCTTTGCTGCGCTCGGTGGACAAGTTCGATTGTGATCGCGGCTTCAAGTTTTCGACGTACGCCTGCCGTGCCATCCTCAAGGCCTTCAGCCGACAGGGTGTCAAGCTCAGCAAGTATCGTCAGCGGTTCCCGACGGATTTCGATCCGGCTCTGGAAAAGTCAAACCATCTCGAAACGCTCCGCGAGCTGACCGAGAAGGAATCCGCAGAGGAAGTCAAGCACATCGTGCTGAACAACGATGCGGAACTGACGGATGTTGAGCGAACGGTAATTGATCATCGATTCGGTCTTGAATCCAACGAAGACAAGAGCCCGTTGACGCTCGAGCAGGTCGGCCAGATCATCGGCGTGACCAAAGAACGCGTGCGGCAGATTCAGAACAAGGCACTGGAGAAAATCCGCTTGGCTTTCGAAGAATCCCGCCGTGACCTGCTCATGATCGAAGACGAGGAAGACCCTCGGCCGTCGAATAATTAAACCTCTTCCTCCCATTTGTGGAGCACATGGACCCCGGCCATTACGGCCGGGGTTTTTCATTGGCAAGTAGGCACGCCGTTGCCCAGCAAAACGGGCGGAGCAGATCTCCCCTCGAAGTCTGCTCCGCCCATTTGTTGTTGCTTGCGTGAATCAGTGAATCAGTGAATCAGCGCATCAGCATTGCAAGAACGCGTTGTCATTATGGAAGACCGCTGACGCTTATGAGTTCGACAGTCTCATCGGAGTCAGCCTTGGTTTCGTAGATGAAACCGATGCCGGGCGCGTAATACTTGTGTTCCAGTGCATCGGGTTCCGGCGGCAGAAAATCTTCCGTCTGCACGCAGTTGGTGAACGTGTCAAAGTCAATCTCAACGGTGGCGTTGGTGCTGAGCACTGTCGCGGCGTCTTCAGCCTCGCCGAGAAGCCATTCCTGACGGTAGGTTGTGCCCACGGTCGGGTTGCCGAGCATGACGATGCCGGGTTTAGCGCCGTCTTCACCGGCCAGCCACGAGCCGTCGATGTTGGCGACGAAGCCGTCTTCGAAGTTGAACGAGATCTCGCCGAAGTACCAGACGTTGCCATCCATATCCTGTGCGTACCAGTCGATGGTGTCTTCCACCGGCTCGCCATCAAGACTTACAACATCTCGAACGGAAACGCATTCAACGCCGCAAATGACGCGCGTTTCGGGCAGCACGGTGATGTCGATCGTTTCCAGGCCTTCATCGGTTTCACTCTCGTAGACCCAGTGTGCGCCGACGGGGAAGGGGAGGTATTCATTGTCGATTACAGTGGTGAAATTGTCAGGATCAATTTCGGGATCGTAAATACCGCCGCCGAGTTTCGTGCACAGGTTCAGCCGAGCCTGATATTGTTCGCGTGCCAGCAGCGCGCCTTCGCCGTACTCGATTATCGCATCCAGTACGCATTCGAGTCGTTCGCTGTAGTCACCAAGATTCAGGCACACAGCAAGTCGTTCTTCATAGTCTTCGCGCAGTTCGAGGTTGGCAGCAGTCAGTTGCATGCGCGCGGTCCGTTGACATTCATGCGCGGAAGCGGTTGCTGTGACAACAACAATCGATCCCACACAGAACGTATACTTCATCGCATTCATCGTGTATCTCCGGGCAGTGTTCACCTTCGGTATTGCACAGCCGCGCAACGTGTCGGTGTGCTGAAGCGAAGCGTAGAGAACGCACAGCGCACTGCATGATCGTCAGATGACGACAAAGAGAAAGTTCTTGTGTGCTCATACAAACAGGACGCCACCTCGCCAACTGCCCAGCAAAGATGACGGCATGATGACGAGTGGGTCTGCATCAAGGGCATGCATCGCGCTCTGCTGCACTCAGGTCTCGAGTCTGTCGGCATTGAGCAAGCTCAGGCGTGTGTGTCAGAAGCCGTTCAGCCATACCAGTCATATCAGTCATATCAATGCGATGTGCAGGAACTCATGCGCATTGGTCGACGAATGGGGACAACGACACAGCGCCTTTGAGGACTTTCTGAACTGATTTTCGAGCTCAGCCGTACAATGATCTGTCCAAAGGGGGCAGGGGGTGGCAATCGCTCCGGTCGGGGTTCGGCATTCATGGGATCAAAGCAGCGCAGAGCACGATCGCCGAAGAGGCAGGCGGCGAACAGCCGTCGGGCTGATGCTGCGACGTATGACCGCAAATGCAGCGGCAGCGACAATGCTGCGTCCGTGCAATTGCCGGTTCTGAAATCTGATTCGCCGAGCAAGAGAGCCGGTAGCATTCGCCCTTCCAAGAACAGCAAACGCAGAGCGATAGTCTTGGCAACGGTGCAGATTCTGATCGCTGCGCACATTGCGATGTGGCTGCTCAGTCAGAAATACGGCTGGTTCGGCGGGGTAACGCTCACGCCGATTGAACCATCGGAATCGATGGAGTTTTCCAAGCACGGCGTCATAAACGCAGGATTGATCTTCTTTGCGATCGCGTTGCTGGCCACGCTGATTCTTGGCAGGTGGTTCTGCGGGTGGGGCTGTCACGTTGTGATGTTGCAGGATTTGTGCGGCTGGATGATGAAGAAGATCGGCATTCGGCCGAAGCCGTTTCGCTCCCGGCTGCTGATCTACGTTCCGCTGCTGCTTGCGCTGTATATGTTCATCCTGCCGATGGTGCATCGCTGGTTGCTGTTGCCGATGGATGGTTCGCTGGTTGCGCGTTTTGGCGCGGACAACTGGCTGGTGCAGACAATTCGTTTCAGCAGCGGCGCGCTGGGTTTTCCGATTCCGGTGCAGCTTCCGGATTGGCAGCTTGTCAATCGATTGACCACCGAGGGGTTCTGGGACACGTTTGTGGGTCCGATCCTTGCGGTGCCGTTCTTGTTCATTTGCGGGTTCGCAACGGTATATTTCCTTGGTGCAAAGGGGTTTTGTACATACGGTTGCCCGTATGGCGGGTTCTTCGCGCCTATTGACAAGTATGCCCCCGGGCGCATTCGCGTCACGAATGATTGCGAGCAATGCGGACATTGCACTGCGGTTTGCACCAGCAACGTGCGCGTGCATGAAGAAGTGCGCGAGTACGGCATGGTCGTCGATCCCGGGTGCATGAAGTGTCTGGATTGTGTGAGTGTCTGTCCGAACGATGCGTTGTATTTCGGGTTCGGGAAACCGGCGGCGATGAAAGGTGCGCCGAAGCACGAAGCGCCCAAACGCAGGTTCGACATGACCTGGCCGGAGGAAGTCGGCTTCGCGCTATTCTTCCTGGGTTCGTTTCTTGCGGTGCGCGGCATTTACGGTCTCGTGCCGATGTTGATGGCGGTCGGCATCGCTGGAGTCGCGACATTTCTCGCGTGGAAACTCTGGCGAATGCTTTGCGACAAGAATGTCAACCTGCACCGGTATCGATTGAAATCCAACGGATCGATGACGCGCAGCGGTTGGATCGCTTCAGTCATTGCCGGCCTGTGCGTTGCGTTGGTTGCGCACAGCGGTGTTGTGCAGATTGTCTTTCGCCTTGCAGATCATTACGCGACAACAGCGGAGCGTCTTGCCGTAGATGGCGCTGCGACGCACGGCGAGATTGAAGTGAAAGTGGACACAGCGATCGGCCTGTACAAACGAGCATCATTTATTGGTGATGGCGGCATCGCGCTTGTGAGTTCACACTGGCAGACTGGTATCAACTTTCGATTGGCGTATATGTACGCGGTGAAGGGCGATGTCCAGCGGTCGTTGTCGATCGTGCGTGAGATGACACAGGATGATCGATTGCCGAATAACACCGCAACACTTGCCTGGAGCGCGCAGTTGCTGCTGGAATCGGACGAATTCGCGTTGGCGCAGCAGGTGTTGGAACACTCCATAGAAGTCGAGCCCCGCCACGGCGGGACATACAGCCAGTTGGCCGGCGTGAAAATAATGCTGAACCGCATCGAGGAAGCTGAACAGATTCTGCGTGATGGACTTGAGGTTCTGCCGAACGATCCGCTGCTGAATATTCGCATGGCGGAGTTGCTGCAATACACCGGAAGAACAGACGAAGCGCAGCAGTACATTGAACGCACACAGTCATCGTCTTCGAGCAGCGGTCAATAAATTAAAGTGAGGCAAATTCTTACGCGCGCTGTTCGGTGGTGCGGAACAGTTCGTAGAGCTCCAGCGAAGATTCGCTGTAGTACGCCATGCCGCGCGTGGCCGGGTTGCTCATCATCCTGCTGATCTTTCCAAGGGCCTGAATGTGCTCTGCGGTTTTGTCCGGCGGTGAGGCAAGAAGCACGAGCAGTTTCACCGGCTTCTGATCAATGGCATCGAAAGAGATTGGTTCGGATGGTCGGCCGACCGCCATGACAAGTTGCTTCAACGTGGATGTCTTGCCGTGGGGGATGGCAAGGCCTTCACCGATGCCGGTGCTGCGCTGTTGTTCGCGATCCCAGACAACGCGTTTGAGTTCGGCTGCGTCGGGAACGAGGTTGTTCGATGCGAGAAGATCGACCAGCTCGTCAATGGCAGCTTTCTTCTCTGTTGCGACCAGCGGCACTTTGACAGCGTTCGGTGACAGCAGATCAATGATGTTCATTGTGGACAATGCCATGTGTGGCGCTCGATCTCAGAATCCGCGGTTCGGCGCGGAAAAGGGAACCATGCTATCAAAGTCATCGGGGGGATGCGATACCTGTTTGAGTGGAAAACATATCACCGCTTCAACAGCGCGAAGTATCCGCCATCGCGATACTGAGTTGGGCGTGCCCCGGGCGCGCCGACGGGCAGGGTCAGGCACTGGTCCGATACATCGAAGTCGTGCCATTTGAGGATCCAATCGATCTGCTCAGCGTTCTCTTGCTGCTCGATGCTGCACGTGCAGTACAGCAGAAAACCGTCATCAGCGAGCAGCGGGAGGGAGTCTGCGATGATCTGTCGCTGCAGATCGACGAGACTCTTGCGACTGGCAGGTGTTGCGCGATGTTTGGCTTCGACGCGCCGCGGCAGGACGCCGGTGTTGCTGCACGGCACGTCCAATATGACAAGACTGGCCCGGCCGGACCAATTGCGCACTTCATCAGGCTCAACAACCTGAACCTGATCATGATCGGCAAACGTTCGCAGGAGTACAGCCCGGCGTTCGTCATTGACATCGGTGGCGACGATCGTGGATGATGGGTGCAGCGCCGCGAGCTGGCGGGTTTTTGTGCCCTTGCCGGCACAGAAATCAATGATCAGCGACGGTTGCAAAGACGCTGTGGCATTGACCGGCGCAGCGGAAGTTGAATCCTGCACTCGTGCTGTGGGGATCGCATCGAGAAGTTGATGGAGTTCGCTGCGGTTGCCGGTGAACACGAAGAATCCCGATTCATCATGCGGGCTGAGGCATTCGTTCACCTGCGCTTCTGTCGAGGCAAGTCCAGTAGTAATAATCGGCGGATGCACAAGGCTGTGCAGCGCCAGTTTGTGAGCGCTCGAGGTGCCGTGCTGCGTGCGCCAACTCGCAAGAAGCGATGTCGGATGCGCAGTCTGCTCTGCCAGGCGGGTGAATGCATCAGAGTCGAATACGTCTTTGGAGAGCAACAACGCTCTGCCGTCGGATAACGGCACCTGCCGACGACTTGTTGCATCGAATGCTTCAACTGTATCCATGCGCATTTCAGAAATGCGGCGCAGCACAGCGTTAACCAGCCCACCGGCTTTGGGGCGCACGTGCTGTTTCGTCCACTGCACAGATTCGTTTATGGCTGCGTGATCAGGCACGCGATCCAGGAAAAGCAATTGCGCGGCGCCGGTGAGGATCGCTGCACACACGCCTGGTTCGGTCTGCTCCCACGGCCGGGTGAGATGCGCTTGGGCGATCGTGATCAGTGCGGACCAATACCGCAGCACGGTTTGCTCGATCGCCACAGCCAGGGCAGCATCGCGATGCTGCAATCCAGCCGATTCAAGATCATCAATCGACAATCCGCCGGCGGGCAGATCCGGGTACCGCCGAACGAGTGTCGAGAGTTGTTTCATGCAGGCATCGCGAGCGTTCATGGGCAGCAAGTGTAGCTGCACGGCCAATACATACGTGCTCATCGCTGCATCTGCGCAGGACAGCCGCTTCGTTTGTTGACGAAGCGGCTGTCCGAAGCGTTAGGTGATGACCAATGCGCTGTAGAGCGCGAAGGAGTCTAAGAGGAATCGTTCGGTTAGTTCTTGCGGCGGCGACGACCTCGACCGCATATGCCTGCCAGGCCGAGCAGCGCTGCAGCACCGGGTGCAGGGACAGTATTCACGCTGACGGTGAACGGATTGGACGAGCTGGTGATGATCGCGCTGCCGCCGGGGCCGGAGCCCGCGTAGACTTGCGTCATCAGGCCGCTCAGATCAAACGTCACATCACGAGGTGTTGCGTCGTCGATCGAATATTCGAATGTATAGATCGTGAGATTCGTATCGGTGTTGACCGCAGGATTGATAAAGCCCGGAAGCTGCGCTGCCTGCACCCCGATGATGTCGTTGTCGATAAGTGTGCCGGGTGAGCCGGTTGGTGCGAATTCAGGCGCGAGGCCGAGTGTCGGCGAAGTAAAGTCCATCGTCCCGCCGCCTGTAAAGTCGTCATTGACAATGTTGAATACTGACAAAGCCAATGCATGGAACGGAGCACCCTGTGGATCGATGACTGCATCAACAGTAATGCGAATGGTATCGCCGAGCGATGCTTCGGTTGTGTCGCCGTGCAATGTGTACTCGACGACGGATGCCTGGGCTATAGCTGCACAAGCGATAGCGGCGACTGCTCCGGTGGCGGCAAGGGTGGCGCGTTTCATGGTTTCTCTCTCCTGATCTTTTGTGGTTCGATCGCAATGTCTTTAGCAGAAGATGCGCGGTCGATTGTTGGTGTCCAGCATCGGTATCACAGGGCAGCAATTGAAGGTGTCAGCGCTGCCGGATCATTGCTCCAGACTGCGCAGCCTGAATCCGGAGTCCGTCCTATAAGCGATCATTGGCACTGCTGGTTGAGTACAATGACAATCCTGTTGCTCGAAACCGGAAGTTGAGCTACGCTACGGCCAGTATATTCATCCAATCATCGGATGAATGACTCAAAGCCGCAGCCATCGCTTTGACAAATTCCTACATTCTTCCAGATCGATGAGAACTCGTAATGTCCAATCGAACGCAGTTGTTCACGTCAGAGTCCGTTTCCATGGGCCATCCGGACAAGGTGGCTGATCAAGTTTCCGATGCTGTGCTCGATGCGATGCTGGCTGAAGACCCACATTCGCGCGTCGCCTGCGAGACGATGATCACAACCGGCATGGTCGTCGTTGCCGGCGAAGTCACGTGCAATGGCTATGTCGAGATTCCGCAGCTCGTCCGCGAGACAGTCAAGAACATCGGCTACGACGACGGCGATAAGGGATTCGACTGGCATAGCTGTGCGGTGCTTGTTTCACTGGATCAACAAAGCCCCGACATCAATCAGGGCGTTGATCGGACCAGCCCCCAAGAGCAGGGCGCGGGTGATCAAGGTCTGATGTTCGGCTTTGCGTGCAGGGAAACCAAGTCGCTGATGCCGCTGCCGATTGATCTGTCGCACAAGCTTGTCAAACGGCAGGCGGAAGTGCGCTTCGCAGGTGAGATTGAACATCTTCGCCCTGATGCCAAGGCGCAGGTCACCGTTGAATACTCCGGCCACGACGTCTCGCGTATTGACACGCTGGTCATGTCCACACAGCACGGCCCGCAGTGGAACACCAAACAGGGTGAACTCGCAGAGCGCGTTGTTCAAACGATCTTCAAACCAGTGCTCGGCGACTGGTGGAACGATGACATTAAGGTGCATGTGAACCCGACCGGGAAGTTCGAACTCGGCGGGCCACACGGCGATTGCGGCCTGACCGGGCGCAAAATCATTGTCGATACGTACGGCGGCCGTGGAAGGCATGGCGGCGGCGCGTTTTCCGGTAAGGACCCGTCCAAGGTGGACCGCTCGGCTGCGTACATGGCCCGCTATATTGCAAAGAACATCGTCGCAGCTGAACTTGCAGACATCTGCGAAGTGCAGCTCAGCTACGCCATCGGCGTGAAGGAACCGACATCGGTGCATGTCGATTGCCAGGGAACGAACAGGGTTGATGAAGAGTTGTTGTCGAAGCTGGTGCGCGAGCATTTTGACTTGACGCCGTACGGGATCATCACATCTCTGAACCTGCTCAAGCCGATCTATCTTCCGACAGCAGCGCACGGTCACTTCGGCCGCGAACCCGGCGATGGCGGTCCCGGCACATTCACGTGGGAAAAGACCGACAAGGCAGCGACGCTGAAAAGCGCAGCAAACAACACGGCAACCGCGACGGCGTAAGAGATCGCGCAAACGCTGAATACGGCTCTGCCTGATCTGTATTCACGATTCCAACGCTGGTTGAATTTTAAAAAAAGTTCCTTTGTCGCGCGCAGGATTGGCAGATCAGTGCCGTACTGGTTGGCATGGGCCGGTCACATGCTGCATCGGTTTGTGAGTTGCAGCAGTTGGCCGGGAATGTAAGTGCTTTTCCTTGCCGGGGATGTTGCCATGCATCAGTTCCGAATGTTCGTTGTTCTGGGTTTTGTTTGTGTTGCCCTGCTCACGGTTCAGACACAGGCATCGGTGTTGTTTGTCGATGACGACGCCCTACCGGGTGGGGACGGAGCCAGTTGGAACACGGCATTTCGGTTCCTGCAGGATGCGCTGGCCGCAGCGCAGCAGCCGGGAAGCGCGGTGACAGAGATTCGTGTCGGACAGGGGGTGTATATCCCGACGTTCAGCGCAACGTCGCCGACTGGTTCGGATGATCGAGATGCCACGTTCTCGATGGTGGATGGTGTCGCGTTGACCGGCGGCTTCGCCGGAGTCGGCGCGGCAGATCCTGATGCGTACAGCCCGGAGATGTTTGAGACGGTGTTGGAATCGGAGCTCGGCCCGGTGGGAAATTGTTGTGAAGAGCATTCGACGGGTGGGTGTACGACGCTGTATTGCCGAAATGAGGTCTGTGCGATTCGCCCACTGTGTTGCACGGGGGCATGGGATGAGAATTGCGTATTGTTCGCTGAGTTTCTGTGTGGCTTTGATTGCTACACGATGGATTGGCGAGTTGATCAGACCGTGAATGTAATGGGGCATACAAGCCCGCTAGTAATCTCCGGTTTCACAATTTCCGTTGGCGATTCACGACATGGCGACATTGGCGGCGGGGTCATTGTCATGGGAAGCGAAGTTGACATAAGCAATTGCAAGTTCATCGGAAATGTAGGCAACTGGCGAGATGCGGTTCACCTGGAATCCGGCTCGGTCAGCATTTGGAACACCAGCTTCGACTCCTGCTTCCGAATCATGCGAGCAAACAACGCTGTAATTGCGTTGCATAATGCAACAAGTACTAATTGCTCCTTTGGCATTCAGTGCGTCAAGTCAGTAGTCACGGTGATCGGGAGCACCTTCGACACCCGCCTTCCAGCTATAGAATCCGAAAAGTCGGATGTGACTGTCGACCGGTGTACGTTCACACGTCCGGACGATGGGTTTACAAACTTTTGGGGTAATGGCATGTCATGCGAGGGGGGAGTGATCGACGTCACCGACAGTCTCTTTCTCGGGCTCGGTGCTGAGCGTGGTGGCGCTGTGAATCTCGAAGAATGCCCAAGTGCTCAGTTTACGAATTGTATATTTCAAGGCAATCGCGCGCGTTCGTATGCTGGAGCGATGCAGACACGAGGTACGCCAATTGAGCTGCGTCAATGCACGTTTGATTCCAATAGCGTGGTCGTTGAAGACAATAATACCGGCAATGTTGGTGCGCTTCTTGTGCGACACGTAGACAATGCAATGGTCGTCGAATGCGAGTTCCTAAATAATCGCGCTGAGCAAACTGTAGGGGCGGCATCCATTAGCGCTGATGCGCTTGTCATGGAAGATTGCCTGTTCATCAACAACTCTACAGAACCAACGAATTTTGGTACTACAGGCGCCCTCTCTGTAGATACATTCGATACTGTCCGAAGATGTGTATTTGTAGGTAATCGCGCTTGGAGTGGAGGGGCAATTGCCAACAGTGCAGCTTCATTTGATGGATGCGTATTCATTGACAATACGTCCGTCGGTGGACCTGGAGGCGCGATCCGTCTGTCGTTTTTCACCATTGTAAGTCTTACAAACTGTGTATTGAACAACAATCACGCAATTGGCCTCGACGGGAATACCGAATATAGTTTTGGCGGTGCAATTGCAACCGACCGACGAAATGCACCACGGATGACAAACTGCTCATTCGTCTCGAATAGTGCCGGTGCCCGAGGAGGCGCGGTCGCTGGATATACCGTGAATCAGAATGCCAGCGGCAACACCGGCTTCTCGCTCCACAACTGCATCGTATGGAACAACACCGACAGCACCGGCGCGGGTGAAGATGCGCAAGTCTTCATCGAACCCGAACAGGCTGACGACGTGCTGATCGGCAATTGCAACATCGAAGGCTGGTCCGGCGCGCTTGGCGGGTTCGGCAACTTCGGGGCTGACCCCATGTTCATTGACATCGACGGACCCGATGACATTCCCGGCAATGCGGATGATGACCTGCGACTGATGGCCAACTCCCCAAGCATTGATGCGGGTAACAACAACGCGCTGCCGATTGACATGTTCGATGTTGATGGCGATGGCAACACAAGCGAGCTGTATCCGGTTGATCTGGATGGGAACCCGCGTGTGGCGGATGTTGACAGTGCAGTGGATGTTGGCTGCGGCATGCCTGCGGTGGTGGATATGGGCGCATATGAAGTGGCGGGCCTGGCACCGAACAAACTGCTGCCGGGCGATATTGATGGCGACGGCCAGCCGGATGCTGATGATCTCATGACGCTGCTGAAGGACTGGGCAGATGTCTGCACCGATCAATGCTGCCCGGCTGATATCAACGCAGATGGCGTGGTCGATGTGTTTGATTTGCTGCGTTTGCTGGAATTGTGGGCGGCGCAGGCCGGGGGTTGATCGTGCGCGACAAGTCGCGGCGCAACATGCAATGGTGCGTGCAGTCGTTGGGCGTTTCTGGTACACCTGCGCGACTATGAACGCAGATGGAATTTCAAGTATCACGCCCATGAACATCGGCTGGATCGGTACAGGCGTTATGGGCGGTCCCATGGCGGGGCATGTGCTCGATGCAGGTCACGAGTTGCACATTTTCACGCGCACCAAATCCAAGGCGCAGCAACTGGTAGAGCGCGGCGCGATGTGGGTGAATACACCTGCAGAAGCTGCGGCAGGTCGCGATGTCGTCTTTTCCATTGTCGGTTTTCCCGATGATGTGCAGCAGGTGCATCTTGGTGAATCCGGCACGCTTGCTGCGGATCCGCTGCCGGAGATCATTGTGGATATGACGACTACGAGCCCGACGCTGGCGCAGCGTATTGCTGAGCGCGCAGCGTCGCTTGGTGTTGGCGCGGTGGATGCGCCGGTCAGCGGCGGCGATGTCGGTGCGCGGAATGCGACGCTGTCCATAATGGTTGGTGGCGACACCGGACATGTTCAAACTGTCGAACCGCTCCTGCGTCTGCTCGGCAGCAACATTGTGCATCAGGGCGCAGCCGGTGCCGGCCAACATACGAAAATGGTGAATCAGATTCTGATTGCGACGAACATGATCGGCGTCTGTGAGGGGTTGCTGTATGCGGATGCGGCTGGGCTTGATCCGCTGAAGGTGATCGAATCAGTTGGCAGCGGGGCGGCGGGTTCGTGGTCGATCAACAACCTCGGCCCGCGTATGGTTCGGCGGGACTTTGAACCGGGCTTTTTTGTGGAGCATTTCATCAAGGACCTGGAGATCGCCTTGGCGGAGAGCACACAGATGAACCTGTCGCTGCCCGGGCTGGAGCTGGCCAGGCAGTTGTACGATGAGGTCCGGGCTCAGGGAATGGCGCGAAAGGGGACGCAGGCGCTGCTTGTGGCGCTGGAGAAGTGCAATGATCGGCAACGCTTGGGAGTTTGAATTCAGTCAGTGGGTGTAAAAACGGGCAACAATGGACGAATCTGAATTCGTTGGCCGGGCACTTGCCCGGCGGGTCCGGGCGGTACACGATAACAGTTGCGGGCTGTCACGATTGCTGTCCGCTGCTGTGAAGAGGTTGTTCATGTCTGGCGAGTTCAACGAAAACATTCTGGTGCGCATGGAATTGTCGCGGATTTTTATTCGCGAGATGACTGACATGCAGATCATCGAACTCAGTGAAGTCGGCGGCGTGCGCACGTTTCCGATCGTGATCGGCCTGCCCGAAGCGTTTGCAATCGAACGCAGACTCAAGGGCATTGAAATCGAGCGGCCGCAGACACACGATCTGCTCGCCTCAATCATCGAGCACCTTGGCGGCGAACTTCGGCAAGTTGTGATCAACAATCTCAAAGGCGGAACGTTTTACGCGAGGTTGATACTGGAGCGTGACGGTCAGGAGATTGAAGTTGACTGCCGGCCTTCGGATGCGATTGCGCTGGCGGTGGCGGAAGATGTTCCGATTGATGTTGCGGAAGATGTTCTGGAGCGCACGGCTGAGGATGATCTTGATGAGCTGACTGAAGAAGATTTTTCGATCGATGATGATGATGAAGATGAACCGGACGACGAGTTGAACTGGGATTGATCGGAAGCGCTCTGGAACCATGACGTTTGATCTTCCAATTACAAATCCGCTGCCGAAGCGTTATAGCACGGCCGATGCGGGCATCGGTGGCGTGATCAAACAACGCAATGAAGATTTCATCGTTGATGAATTGCCGTTGTACGACCCAAGCGGTGATGGCGAACATCTGTATCTCGGTATTCAAAAGACCGGCGTCGCGCACGGCGAGTTGATGTCGGTGTTGCGGCGGCATTTCAGCGTTCCGCCTCGCGCGATCGGGTACGCAGGGATGAAGGACAAGCACGGCGTCACGCGGCAGGCGGTGTCAATCCATCTGCCGGGCGGCGGCGATGTGGATGGTGTTGAATTGCCGCATGAGCGCATTGCTGTGATGTGGGCAATGCGTCACCGCAACAAGATTCGGCGTGGTCATCTGGCGGGCAATCGGTTTTCGATTCGCATTCGCGAAGTTGAGGCGACGAAATCACTGCAGGTGCATCGGATATTGCAGCAGCTCGAGCGCATCGGTGTGCCTGCGTACTTTGGAACGCAGCGTTTTGGATACCGCTCGAATAATCACCTGCTGGGCGCGATGCTGCTGAGTGAACGATGGGAAGAGTTCGTACATGAAGTTGCGGGGACGGGGTATACACCGTTTCCCGAATATCAGCGCGAGCGTCGTGAATTGGCTGATCGCGGTGATTTTGCAACAGCGCTGACGCAGTGGTCTCCAGCAGATCGCACGGAGAGGCAGATGCTGCAGGCGCTTCGGCAGGGGAGGAACGCAAAATCTGCGAGCCTTGCGGTGGATCGCACTGTGCGGGCGTTTTTTGTCAATGCGTTTCAATCAGCGATATTCAACCGGGTGCTCGATGAGCGTATCGATGCGGATCGTATGTCGTCGCTCATGTTCGGCGATCTTGCGTGGAAGCACGACACGCGCAATGTCTTTGAGGTGACAGAAGAAGAGCTTGCTACCGGCGAACTGCAACCGCGCCTGGACCGATTTGAGATATCACCTTCGGGGCCGATCTGGGGTAATTCACGTTGGACGCCGATGGATGCGGTGGCGGCGACGGAGCAGCGAGCGTTCGATGCAATGGGAATCAGCACAGAAGAATTTGTGAATTCCAAAGCTGCGCCGGATGGCGAACGCCGACCGCTGCGCATTCCAATTACACATGTCGAAGTCGAAGGCGGCGTCGATGAACACGGCGGTTATGTTCGCGTGGCGTTTGATCTGCCACGCGGCAGTTACGCAACAGTTGTGCTGCGCGAACTGATGAAGAACGATACAGACGAACAGCAGGCAACTGATTCACAAAACGCAATGCAGGACGAAGCTGCTGAATCAGTCTGAAACGGCATGTGCAAGAACGCCATGCTGATCGAGCGCGCTGCGAATCTGCGAAGCGGTACAGCGAAGTGGATCAATCTGTTCAGCTCGCCAACCAATCAGACGTGCAGCTTCGACATTCTCCTGCAGATCATCAAAGAAGAGAATCCGGCTGTCGGCGAAACCAGTGCGCTGCTCGATTGCCCTGTAGATAGCTTCTTCGGGTTTATGCAGGCCGAGTTCATGCGAGGCGTAGAGTGTGCCCAGCCGAGCGAGTGCGGGGTAGCGCGTGATGCCGTCCCAATGCGCGTGGTTTGTGTTTGAAAGCGAAGCGGTCTGAATATCCGCTGCGTTGAGTTCATCAATGATGTCTGCGACGCCGTGATACTCCTCGATCACCCACGCTCGGTGGATCGTCTCGATTTCCTGTGGGGTGTACATGCGGCCCACAAGTGCGCTGACCGCCTCGGCATATCCATCAATGTCGAGCCGGCCGGTCTGATGCTGCTGGACCAACGCATACCACTGCGACCGCAAGGCTTTGAACTGCGCATCATCATGGCGCACATCAATCCCGGCAGCTTCACATCCTTCTGCCCAGGTGCGGCAGATGCGCAGCAGCACACCGCCGACATCAAAGCAGACAAGCTGAACTGGATGTTCATTGTTCATAGGCCGGCAATGATAGACGACTGGGAACTCAGCGACCGCAGCGGGCGACAGCCCGGCGAGCGCCGTTGCCGGCTCGCGTATTCTTGTTCTCTTCACGTCGACGACGGAAGAAGTCTTTGAGAACCTGTGCGCATTCATCAGCGAGCACACCGTCGATGACTTCGACGCTGTGGTTGAGCCGGTCATCTGTGGGGATGTTGTACAGCGTGTGGCATGCGCCGGCCTTGGGATCGGTGGTGCCGTAGATCAATCGACCAACGCGGGCATTGACCATAGCACCGGCGCACATTGGGCACGGCTCAAGTGTGACAGCCAATGAGCAATCTGTCAGACGCCACTCGCCGAGCTTTTTGCCTGCTTCACTGATAGCCAGCAGTTCTGCGTGTCCGACCGGATCGCGTGAGGCTTCACGGTTGTTGGCAGCTTCCGCAATGATGCGCGAGCCTTGATAGACGACGGCACCTACGGGTACTTCGTTGTTTTTCGCAGCCTGTTTGGCCAGTTCAATCGCACGGCGCATCATGCGCACGTCGATTTCGGTGGCTCGGGTCGATCGCCGGTTGGTTGATCGAGTGTGCTGCATGGCCTCGTCGCTCCGGTGGCTGGTTCGCGGATTGAGCATCTGCCGTACGAACTGGCGAATGGTTTCAATCACGATCCAGCATCCCTGTCATCGGCGTCAGACTCTCGGGACTGATCCGTCTGCGTCGAGGTGCGCGGCTGTCGGGGCACCGAGTATTCCGACTGTACCGGTTCGAACTGTTGGTCGGCCGGGCCGGACCGCTTATCGGCAGCAGCTGCACGCTCGCTGCGTCCGAATATGCTTCCTTCAGCCACACGAGATGCCGGCGCGATCACCATCAGCAGGATTCCCAGTTCATACAGGCCATACAAAGGCACCAGCATCATAAGCATGCTCACAGCGTCAGCAGGTGTGATAACTGCTGAAATAACGGCACATATGAGTATTGCATACCGGCGACGTTTACGGAGCCACTGTGGCGTTGCCAGCCCCACCCAGCCAAGCAGCACCAGCACCAACGGCATCTGGAACGCAAGCACGATTGCCAGGAACATCAGCAGGATGAAACTGATCGTTGGTTTGACCTGAAACTGCTGGCTGACAAATGATCGCTGAACATCGACGGTTTCAGTCTTGGCGGTTTCGTCGAGCACGACGCCGGCCAGATCCATGCTCGGCCAGCGCATCCACAGCGTGTTGGGTTCAGCTTCCGGCGGAATGACTCCGTGATAGATGTGCAGCGGAGCGCCGTCGGTGAGCATGATTTGCACGCGCGGGTCGAGTTCGCGGCTGCCGAGTTGCTGTCCGAAGCCGATCAGCACGAACAGCATCAGCGGCATCATCGCGAAGTACATGAGCGCGGTGCCGGCGATTGACATGATCGCGCTGCCCGGCAGCAGGAAGTACACGAAGCGCTGTTCCTGGTTGAACAGACCGGGGCGCACAAACAGCCAAAGCTGATAGAGAATCCAGGGCGCAGACAGCACGATTGCGACGACGACGCTGATCTTGAGCTGGGTGACAATTGCTTCGGCCGGGCTGAGATATTGCAGTTGAGCAGGCAGGCCGCGGGCGTGAAGTGCCTGAGTTACTGGCAACAGCAACCACTCAAGGATCGTATCGCTGAAGAAGAACGCTACGATCGCAATCGGCAGGGGCGCTGCGAGAGCCCATAACAACCTTCGGCGGAGGTCTTCCAGATGGTCGCCGAAGCTCATCATTGCTTCCGGGTTGTCAGGGCCGTGTAAGAACGCCGCCATGGAGAAACTGCCTCGAATTCAGGTGAGAACCGATTTGCTGGGCCGAAAGAGGCCTCCAAAAGTCACGGGAAGCAGGTTATCTGGCCTCCGGTGAGAAAATAAGGCCAACATTGCAGACGGAGCGCGTGTGTCTGGGCATCAGAAGATAAGGGAACAGGAGGGTCGCAGGGACGCCGAGCACGAGCTGATCCGACAGGGTCAGGCTGGCGACCGCGACGCCCTTCAGAGCCTTTGGCAAACCAACCGGCGCTGGGTGGCGGCGATTGTACTGGCCCACCGCCCACGCACCATCGATGTTGAGGACCTGATGCAGGACGTGGCAATCAAATTTATTACCAAGGTGGATACGCTTCGTGATGTCGAAGCGTTTCGGCCGTGGTTGCGCCGCATCGTTATCAATGTCTGTCGTGGCGCGGCACGAAGCCACAAGCACACATTGCATCTGTCGACCGGGCCGGCATCATCTGACGACGATGACCAGCGCGGCAGCGTCAATGTCCCCGCAGCGGACGGCCAATCTGCCGATGAACAGGTCGCGCTGTCAGATTCCGCACGGCGGGTACTTCACCAGGTGATGTCGCTGCCTGCGGAGTATCGCGAGCCGCTGCTGCTTCGGAGTATGCGGGGTATGAGCTATCAACAGATCGGCGAGGTTCTCGAACTGCCGGTCACGACAATTGAGACCCGACTTGCACGGGCCCGGCGAATGTTGCGCGAAGAAATCGGTGAAGAAGTCTGGAGCGAGGGAACGTAACGTGATCGATCAATTGATCGCGGAATAGCACTATGGCTGAGACGAATCAGCACAACCTGGATGACCACGGCGAGCTGTCGGAAATCGATCGGCTGCTGTCGTTGTTGACAGACGGCGAGGCGACGGACAGTGATCGCCAGCGCTTCGAGCAGTATGCAGCCGGCGATGCGGAGTTGTGGCGACGACTGGCGGACGCGCAGGAATCTGCTGCGATGCTGGAGCGCTATGTGGATGCCGAGCTCGCTGCGGCGCTGGATGTTGATCTGCCGGTTGTTGCGGCGCATGCTGCTGCGCCAGCTCGATCTTTACGCGGCCCCTGGATTGTCGCAGGCGTCGGCTGGGCTGCGGTTCTGGTTCTTGCGGTGCTGTGGACCGCAAGTCCCGGCGCGGCGCCTTCTATTGACGGAGTTCAGCCCGTCGATGTTCCGACGCCAAGAGTGCCGATGATCACGTATGACGAAGCTTATAACCTGTACCTTGAGGCCCCGTGGGTGCGCGGCCAGATGCAGCCACATCTGACTGAGATTGAACCTTTGGACAACGGCATGATGCGGTATTGGATCATGCGCAGGATTGAAGAGTTCATTGATGTGCCGGCTGATCAGACGATCGAGATCGACGGCAGTCGCAACCTGCAAGTCGATCCAGCAGCACTTCGCAATGCTATGGAACCGAGCGACGACAACACCGGTGAATCCAGGCGTCCGTGATCGAGCCAGCCATCGGCCACTGCTATACTCAGAACCGAATTGCGTCATGAAGCTTTGACGGCGCGATCGTAAACGTATGGCAACCAAACGCGACTACTACGAAATACTGGGCGTCAAACGCGGCGCCGATGCTGATGCAATCCGCTCTGCGTATCGAAAGCTTGCGCGCAAACTGCATCCGGATGTCAACAAGCAAGAGGATGCATCCAGGAAATTTGCGGAAGTGCAGGAAGCGTACGACGTGCTCAGCGACGATGACAAGCGTAAGGCGTACGACCGATTCGGCCATGCAGGTGTCGGGGCGAGCTCGGGCGGCGGAGCTGAAGGGGCGCGCGGTGGATATGGAGCCGGCGGTGTGCGGTGGAGTACTACTGGCGGCAGACCCGGCGAGGCAAGCGATGAAGATCTCAGCAGTATTTTCGAACAGATGTTCAGCGGCGGCGGTGGACCGTTCGGCGGCGGGGCTGGGCGAACGCGCGGCCCGCGAGCGCAACCTCGGCCGCGGCGTGGGCGCGATCAATCGCACAACATGTCGGTTGCGTTCAACACCGCAGCGTCAGGCGGCACCCAGCAGATACGCATGAGCCGAGATGGCAGCGTGCAAACCATTGATGTCAAGATTCCTGCAGGTATTGAAAGCGGCGCGAAGTTGCGTGTGCGCGGCAAAGGTGAACCCGCGCCGCCCGGAGGAAAGCCGGGCGATCTGATTCTGACGATCGATGTTGCGCCGCATCCGTACTTTCGTCGTGATGGCCTTGATGTATATATCGATGTGCCGATCACGATTGCAGAAGCAGGGCTCGGCGTGATGGTGACGGTTCCGCTGCTCAGTGGCTCGGTCGAGCTGCGCATTCCGCCGGGCACTTCGAGCGGGCAGAAGCTTCGAATCAAGGGCAAGGGTATCACCAATGCGGCCGGCCGAAGTGGCAATCAATTTGCTGTTGTGCAGATTGTCGGGCCGAAGGATCTCTCGGATTCTGCTCAGGCTGCACTTCGCGAAATTGGTGAAGAGTTGAAAAACCCCAGAAATTCGGGACCATGGACCGATTCGCAATAGAACGAACCGAACCGGATCGACAGTTGATATGCATACGATGTCCCGAATTGGGTTCGGCATGGGGCAATAAAGGCGGGCAGGCTTGCTCAAGGAACAACATCGATTCTTTCGCAGTGTGCTCATGGCATCGGATGTGGCTGTCATCATCGCCGCCGATGTGCTTGCCTATGGGCTGCGATTTGATTGGTTGACGCAGTGGATTAAACCGCTGGACAAGCCGACGTTTGCCACGCATTCCATACCGATTTTTCTTGTGGCGGCAACGATGCTTCTGTCGATGGTCGGTTTCGGTCTGTATCAGCCGCGCCGAGATCAGCGCTTCTATCGTGAAGCATCCGCAATTATCAAATCCGTGGTCGTGGGCGTGGTGGTCACAATCGTCACGACAAGCCTTCTGCGCAATGTGCTTTTCGAAGGCAGGCATTACAGCGGCTGGCAGTTTGCGATCTTCACCACGACATGCGCTGGTCTGCTGATCATCTGGCGGGTTGCGTTTCGGGCCGGCTTGCGCACAGTGCGCCGCAGAGGGTGGAACCTTCGGCACGTCGCAATCATCGGCACCGGCCGCATCGGGCAGGTCGTGTACCACACGCTTTCGCGAAACTCATGGACGGGTATCAAGCCATCGTTCTTCATTAGTCATCATGCTGAGCCGGTGCAGAGTCGTGTGCTTGGTTTACCGGTGCGTGGCGGCATCAACGATGTTGAAAAGGTGCTTGCCGATGCGGATATTTCCAGCGTGATGATCGCGCTGCCGGGCAGTATGTCCACGCATCTGCCGGAGTTGCTGTTGCGGCTGGAGAAGTTCCCGGTGGAGGTGCGCGTCGTTCCCGATGTGAACCCGAAGTTCATGCCGATGAATATGTCGGCGAACGAACTGGACGGTATGCCGGTGCTGTCACTTCGACAAAGTCGCCTGGCCAGCGGGTGGGGAAAACTTGCGAAGCGCACTGTAGATATTGGTGGCGCGATAGTCGCGCTGCTGATATTCGGTATTCCTATGTTGATTATCGCACTGCTTGTGCGGCGGTCCGGGCCCGGGCCGATTGTGTTTCGGCAACAGCGCATGAGTATGTATGGCGAGGCGTTCCGCATTTACAAGTTCCGCACGATGACCGATTGGGATGCAGAGAAACAGGCGCTTGATGATGCGGGCAAGGGGACCGGTGCGTGGACGAGTAAAGACGATCCGCGCGTGACGAAGATCGGGAAGTTTCTGCGGCGCACGAGTCTGGATGAACTGCCGCAGTTATTCAATGTGCTGCTCGGTGAGATGTCGTTGGTTGGTCCCCGGCCGGAGCGGCCGGAACTTGTCGCTGAATTCCGCGAGAATTGGCGTGGATATATGTTGCGACAGAACGTCAAAGCAGGCATGACCGGCTGGGCGCAGGTGAACGGTTTGCGCGGCGACACGAGTCTGCGCAAGCGCTTGCAGTACGACCTGTTTTACATTCGCAACTGGTCGATCCTGTTCGACCTGCGCATTCTGTGGATGACGGTGTTCAAGGGATTCATGCACCCCAACGCCGCGTAAATCCATGCCAAGATAAATAGACACGACACGAGCCAGCGGCTTCAGCCGCCGAATAGAATGTCTTCGTGCGCTGCTTGGTTCTGGTCATGTGATCAGCATCAATCATGTCTGCTACGCTTCTCAGCAATGGGTATGGAATCATCTCAACATGCTGTCGTCCTCCTCTCCGGCGGGCTGGATTCGGCTACGACGCTGGCGATTGCGCGCGATGCCGGCTACGTCTGTCATGCTCTGTGCTTTGATTACGGCCAGCGGCACAAACACGAACTCGATGCAGCGAAGCGCGTGGCGGCAGCGCTGGGCGCTGTCGAACATCGCGTCACAACGATCGACCTGCGCGCCTTCGGCGGCAGCGCGCTGACGGCGGATATTGATGTGCCGAAGGATCGCAGCGATGTGACGGATTCACATGATCACGACGACGCTGACATTCCCATCACCTACGTCCCCGCACGCAATACGATATTTCTCAGTTTCGCATTGGCTCTTGCGGAAGTGCTCGAAGCGGATGCCATTTTCATCGGCGTCAATGCAGTCGATTACAGCGGATATCCCGACTGCAGGCCTGCATACATCGAAGCATTTCAGAACATGGCAAACCTTGCCACGCGCCGCGGTGTACACGGCAATGCACTCACTATTCATACACCGCTCATTGATCTCACCAAGGCGCAGATCATTGGGCGCGGTATTGATCTCGGCGTCGATTATGGCCTGACACGGAGTTGCTACGACCCGGCTGTAGATGACCGCGGCGTAGCGCGGCCGTGCGGGCACTGCGATTCATGTTTGCTGCGGGCGCAAGGATTTCGTCAGGCCGGCGTTGCCGACCCGGCAGTCAGCGCTGAATGAATTGAAACGCCGACCGAGTTTGCTCGGGAAACATGCAGCTTCCTGCAAGGTCGTTTCGCGCTGATGACATGAGTTTACAGAAGTGGGAAACCCAGCCGGGCATGCGATGTGCTGCGCAACAGCAGTCGCGCGACCTGTGCAAAGGAGGAAATCAATGCGAAGTCGAAGAGTGTTTCAGGTTCTGTGTGCGGTTGGCGCGATCTGCATGACAACGATGATGGCATCGGGCGCAACTCTTGATGTCAGTGTGGGGCCGGGCTTCAACTTCACGCCGGCCGATCTGACGATTCAGCTCGGCGACACAGTGCGCTGGACATGGGCAGGCGGTTTTCACAATGTCGAAAGTGGCGTCAGCGGAGCGCACGATGGAAACTTTCGCTCTGGTAACCCGACTAGCGCAAATGGAACAATCTTCGAGTTTACATTTGACCAGGCGTTTCTTGATGCGAACCCGATGCCCGGCAACGTATATCCGTATTACTGCGTCGTGCATGAAGGCGTCGGCATGATCGCATCATTGACGATTGATGAGCCGTTGTGTCCAGCCGACATCACCGACAGTGGTGCGAAGAATATGCCGGACGGCGCAGTGGATGTGTTTGACCTGTTGGAACTGCTCGCCAACTGGGCAACGAACGGTCCCGGGGCAAACATCGCCGATCCGCCTAATGATTTCGTTGATGTCTTTGACCTGCTGGACCTGCTCGCTGCGTGGGGCGATTGTTAACGCTGGAGAATGGTGTATGTCAGATATCGAGGTTCTTCACCTCAAGGGCGTGATCTTCGATATACGATCTGCGGTTCTCAACGTTTTCGCCCATGAGCGTGGTGAACAGTTCATCAGCTTCGGAAGCGCTGTCCCATGTCACGCGCAGCAGCGTGCGCTTGTCCGGGTCCATCGTCGTGTCCCACAGTTCATCCGCGTTCATCTCGCCGAGGCCTTTGTAGCGCTTCAGTTCAATGCCGCGTCGGCCGATGTCGTGCAGCGTGGTCATGATTGCGGGAATGTTCGGTGCATCGACGATTGATTGCTTCTCGCTGGCGGGGTCGACAATCCACGCATACCGCGTCGGCAGTTTCTCGCCGGTGACGGATTCTTCCTGCACGAGGCTGTAGTCGTCGATGTCGATGCCGTGAGATGCAAGTCGGCCGAAGACCGCTTCAAGCTCGCGGTTTTCGTGCAGCTCGCGTAAGGTCGCAAATTTGGTCGCATCGATGTTTGCATCACCATCTCCCGCGCCCAGATCATCAAGGACAAGTTCGTGGCTGTCGATGTATTGACGTGCTTCTTCTTCGGACCAGCACAGGTGTTCGCCGCCGGGCCAGGCAACGCGGTGCGTGGGCAGCTTGTTGGTACCCTCCGGATCATTGTCACGAGAACCGAGCAGCTCGCCGAACGGCAGACCGCGGCGCTCAGCAATGATGACAAGATCCTGCATTCGGGTCAGATCACGCACCGCATGGCGCAGTGCATCGCCTTCAATGCGGACGGCTTCGTTTGCATCGTCATCGCGCTTGGTCAGTACAGCATTGCTGAGCGCAAGATCCGTCAGCACTTTGCTCATGCGCTTTTCGTTGAGTACGTACTGGCTCTTTCGGTTGCGGCTTACCTGATACAGCGGCGGCTGCGCGAGGTAGACGTGTCCCTGACGGACGAGCTCCTGCATCTGCCTGAAGAAGAATGTCAGTAGCAGCGTGCGAATGTGGCTGCCATCAACATCAGCGTCGGTCATGATGATGATTTTGCCGTAACGCAGTTTGGCGATGTCAAAATCTTCGCCGATGCCGCATTGCAGCGCCTGAATAAGCGTGCGGATTTCCTCAAAGCCGAGCACCTTATCGATGCGTGCCTTTTCGACATTGAGAATCTTGCCGCGCAACGGCAAAATCGCCTGCGTTTCGTGGTCGCGCCCGCCCTTGGCGGTACCGCCTGCCGAATCACCTTCGACGATATAAATTTCACTGCGCTCAACATCGTTGGTAACGCAATCAGCGAGTTTTTGTGGCAGTCCGCCGGAGTCGAGCGCGCCTTTTCGTTTGATCAGCTCACGAGCTTTGCGGGCAGCTTCACGAGCCTGGGCCGCAAGGACAGCTTTGAGGCAGATTTGCTTGGCTTCATTGGGATTCTCTTCCAACCAGGCAGTGAGCGCATCGCCGACGCATTGGCTGACAAACCCCTCAGCTTCGGAGTTGAGCAGTTTTTCTTTGGTCTGATTATTGAATTGCGGCTCGGGCAGGCGCACTGCGATGACAGCGGTCAATCCTTCGCGCAGATCATCGCCGGAGGGCGTGATGTCCTTGAGCAGATTGGTACGCTTGGCGTAGTTGTTGATTGTGCGCGTCAGCGCGCTCTTGAAACCTTGCACATGCGTGCCGCCGTCAGGGTTGATGATGTTGTTGCCGAACGCAAGCAGCAGTTCATTTGTGCTGTCGGTGTACTGCATGGCGACATCACAACTGACGCCGGCTTCTTCGTCTTCGCGGAGCATGCGCACAACGGGGCTGTAAGTGCTCTTGGAACGATTGAGGTGGGCGACGTAGCCAGCAAGGCCTTCTTCAAAATAGAATCGTTCTTCGCGGGGTTTGCCGCTGGGGCCGACGCGTTCATCGATGAAACGGATCGTCACGCCGGGATTGAGATACGCCAGTTCGCGTAGCCGATGCTGCAGAGTTTCGTAGCGGAAACTCGTATCGGTAAAGATTTGCGCATCCGGCAGAAACATGATCTTCGTGCCGGTCTTGCGCGGGTTGTCATCAGTCGCATCAGCGCGCTTCGCAACGACGTGCAACGGTTTGTCGATTTCGCCGCGCGAAAATGTGATCAGATGCACTTCGCCTTTCTTGACAACTTCGACTTCGGTCCATTGCGACAGAGCATTGACACATTTGATGCCGACGCCATGCAGACCGCCGGAGACTTTGTAAACGTTGCCATCGAATTTTCCGCCGGCGTGCAGTTCGGTCATGATGACCTCGACAGCAGGTCGGCCATCAATTGTCGGGTTCTCATGCTTCATCGGATCAATCGGCATGCCCCGGCCGTCATCGATGACAGTGCACGAGCCATCGACGCCGAGACGGACGGTCACCGTGGTGGCAAAGCCGGCCATGACCTCGTCGATTGAGTTGTCCACGCACTCGTAGACTAGGTGGTGCAGAGCGTTGGGCCCGGTGCCGCCGACGTACATGCCCGGCCGCTTGCGGATGGCCTCAAGACCCTCCAGCACCTGGATTGATTCGGATGTGTATTTGTCGCCCTCGTTGGTCGGCAGGGCGGTGGAGGTATCTGTCATCGGGGTCTCATCTGCGTCGGCCGCACGGAGGATTTCACCAAACATTTATTATAGCGGGAAAAGGCGGTTCATGCCTGTTTGAGGCATAGTTTGTTGTTGCTGTAAACATCTCTGAAATAAGAACTTGCGCGCAGTAGACAAGCGTATTTTGACCGGGCGCACGAGCGGAGTCGTTTGCGTCTGCTCAATGCCGGCAATCGGGCCATTTGCGGGCGGCAAAATACCACTCGACGAGCTTTGGAACTTACCCTCATTGGTCGTGGACAAGCGGCTTGGCGAGCCGTGAATCTGCACGGAGAGTGCGGCTCGATCTAATGTGCAGAATCGAGCGGGTCGCCGACGATAGAAGCTGTGAACCGGCCGGCGTCGGCGGTTGTCAGAAACATTGTGCCCGCCTCGCTGGAGGTGTTTGATGGCTCGGTCTGATCCCCATGTCCGGGGTGCCGCAGAAATGTTCATGAACGCAGCCCGACGTGGCGCACGCGTCCGCGCTGCCGAGCCGCTTGACGAAACGCAGCCACATCGACGGACAATCCTGCTGAGCGCATTGGGCGCCGCAGCAGTCCTGTTAACTGGTTGTTCTTCCACTTCGCGCACAACTCGCCTGCCTGATCCAACATGGCGCGACAGTCATTCGCTGCCGGATGGGGATGCATCGCATGCGCAGATTCCAAACGCTGATGCGGATCTGCCTGGCGGAGTTATTCCACGTTCGCAATGGGCGCTGGGCGCGCCGGTGCCGACGTTGATGAACATGATGCGTCCGGTGCGTTATATCACCGTGCATCATGACGGTTCGACCGCGTTCTATGCTTCGGATACTGCTTCATCCACAGCACGGCTGGAATCTATTCGCCGAGGACATCGCGGTCAGCAATGGGGCGACATCGGCTACCACTTTGCTGTCGATCGTGCCGGTCGGGTGTTTCAATGCCGGCCGTTGTCGTGGCAGGGAGCGCATGTCAAAGATCACAACGATGGGAACATCGGCGTCGTGAACCTCGGCAACTTTGATCTGCAAACACCCACTGAAGCGCAGGTGCGGGGGCTACAGAAGATCCTGGTTTCACTGCAAGCGCAGTACCGCGTGCCGGTTTCGCGCGTGCGTACGCATCAGGAATGGGCCGCAACAGCCTGTCCGGGGCGATCGATGCAGCACTACATGAACACGCTGCGATCCAACGGGCAACTCGTCTGATCGCAGCGCAATATACAAATCACTATGAGTTGGTCGGAGTCGGCCAGGCCTACGGGTCTGGCTGCATTTGCAGCGCACGGTCAACCCATTGTTACGCGAAGCACAGTGCATCGGTGAAACGATCGCGGAAACAAATGCAATATCAATTCCAACTCGCACCCTTCGGCCAGCGCTTGTGACTTTGTCGCGATGCGGTGCTGACAACTTTGCTCAGTCGATGCAATTCACACATGATGATCTCGGCTCGCGTCTTCGGCTCCGGTTCGGAAAGCAGGCGATATCGAACTTCCGTGTCGCGCACGATCGCAAAGCCGATGAGCTCAAGCAGCGCATGGGTTGAGATTTCATCACGATCAATCCACTCAGTCACCGTTTCAATGCAGCGCAGCCGTTGCAGGAACGGGCACTGCAATATGGATTGCAGTTCGATGCGCACATCTTCCATCGGCGGTGGGTCAGCATCGAGACGTTCCAGTGGCCGAAGCACCGCAAGGCGATACATGCGCTGGCCGGTCGGTTCGATGAGCCGCTCAATGCGCGCACGGCAGATACCATGCAGCAAAATATTGTGCCTGCCATCAGGAAGCGATTCGTGTCTGACCAACTGTCCGACGCAAACAACCGGTCGAAGCGAAGCGCGATCTTCGTAGTGCTGCTTCCAGTCTTCGGATTCGTACACAGCCAGGCAGATCTGACCACTGCGATCCAGTGTTTCGTCAATCATCTGGCGGTAGCGCGGTTCGAATACGTGAATCGCCTTGATGGCGTGCGGAAGCAGCACATCATCCGGCAGCGGGAACACCGGCATCGGCCGGGTGAAGTTGACCCTGATTACTTCTGTCATCCGCAGCAATCGTAGGCGCGGCGAGAGCGCACCGGCGATGTGCTGTACTACCTGTATTCTCAGAACCTGACTTGCAGGGACCGGCTGAATTCAGCGGAACATGCCTTCAACTTCTTCGAACACACCCGGCAGATTCTCACGAACCGATGCGACGTGCTCATCAGTCATCTTCAGTTCCGCAAGAATATCGGGATTGAGTTCGAGGCTCTGCAGATCAGAGCGGAAGCCGTAACCAGCCTCGCCGGTGATGCGGTCTGCGATGTACACGATGGAAGTCAGTGCTCGACTGCCGCCGGGCAGCTCCATCGGGTTGTGATGGTGTCCGGTCACGAACGCAAACGACTTGGGGAATTTCCAAGTCTCGCACAACGCTGCGCCGAATGCACAGTGATCTGCGCCGATGACTTGGCGTTCGAGTTCGCGCATGTCCTGCTGCGGAACGCCTTCGCCGTCAAATTCAAGCTGATCAAAGACCTGCACGAGTTGTTCGCGCAGCGCCTGCACTTCGACCATCATGCCGATGTCATGAATCAGGCCGGCAAGAAACGCTTCATCAGGCAGGCCGATCTTGAGCGTGTCGCAGATCAGTTTGCTGCATGCTGCGGTGCCGATTGAATGCACCCACAAATCACGAGCTGAGAAATTCGGACACAGCTCACCCCCGCGGAAGAGCTTGGTCAGACTCGCTGCAATGGCGATGTTCTTCACCGCATTGAGGCCGAGCAAAACGATCGCACGATTGATCGAACCGATCTGTCGCGGCAAACCGTAAAACGCGGAATTGACAACTTTGAGGATTCGACTGCACAGTGCCGGGTCGTTTGCAATGACCTTATGAAGATCCTGGGCGGTGCTCGTCGGCTGTTCAACCAACTCGATGATCTTGATCGTGATCTCAGGCAACGTCGCAATATGGCTGATGCCCTTGATTGCGGAATCGATGATTGCTGCCTGTTCTTCGGTGGTAGTAGCGGCCATTGAAAATCCCCTCTTGGTGACCCGCACGGCGCTTTCATGGCACCGTCTATCCGAGCAATCGGTTTCGATGGCGTGCGACTTTATCGTTCAAAGAAGAACGACCAGTTGCATTGCATCAGCAGTGCGGGTCGTACAGCCGGGGGCACCTGCTTCTGAATTCAGAACGTATTACGCTTTGTTATCGGGTGCGCTGCTGGATCGAAGTCGGCGAGCAGGACGGCGGTACGCCTGCCGGTTGATCCGTTGCCGTATGGATGAACAATGTCAACGGTGCCGCGCTGCATAGCAGTAGTGATCGCTTGAAGAAGCTCAGCCTCGTCTGGCGTGGCGACATCCATGACAGAAGCGGGTTTCTCTCTGCCAGCCTGGCGAGATCCAATATTGATTGCAGGTAGGCCGAGCGCCGCGGCTTCTATCAGGCCCGCGCTGCTGTTGCCGATGAGCAAGTGGGCACGCCGAAGCAGCGCGATAAACGTGCTCCTGGGCAGGTGCGATGCGCGAGTTAGGCCCGAATCTTGAATCGCCTGAATGATGCCAACTCGTCCGGGATCGTGATTTGGATCAAGCACGAGGACGTTACCAGCATTCGCGCAGCTCTTGAGAATGGTGCGCATGCCCTGGGCTTCTACAGAATCCTCACAGCCGACGGGATGCATCAGCACAACCACGTCAGGCCGTCCGAGTTGTTCGAATTGCTCATCGTCAAGCCGGCTAAATGAATCGAGATCATCAATTGCTGGCGAGCCAACTATATGAATACGCGTTGCGTCTTCACCCATGCGCGCAAGTCGATCCGCAGATTGTTGCGTTGCGGGTAGATGGATGTGCGCCAATTTGCTGATTGCATGACGCATTGCTTCATCTGCGACGCCTTGGGCTCTGTCGCCGCCGTGCATGTGGGCGACGCGTACTCCAGCAATTGAAGCAGCGGCAGCGCTCGCGAATGCTTCGATGCGATCGCCGAGGACGAGCAACACATCCGGATTCAATGCAGGCAAGTGTTGGGCGAGAGCCGTCGCGCCTCTGCCGAATGCGGCAGCATCGGCAATTCGACCGTGCTCGCCCGATTGCTGCATTTCGAATGAACAGTCAATTGTAAACGTAGCTGCGACTTCATCAATCGTCCGATCCGGTTGCAGCAGATGTGTGCCGGTAACAATCGTGCATAGCTCGAGTTGTGAGTGCTCATGAATTGCGAGCATGACTGAACGCAGCAGGCCGAAATCAGCCCGCGAACCTGTCAGCACTGCAATCCGTCGCGTTGCATTCACTGCACAGCGTCCGGCGACAACGGCATATCAAGCTGTACAGTCTTCGTAAGTGTGCGTCCCACAAGGTCATCAATCAAACTTGGCGCGATGCCAGTACCCGGCCGTTTGATCGTGAGATCGGATCGCGCAATCGTTTTACCTTCGACGAGTACATCACGAGCGACGATAGATTGCCGTGAATGTGCGCGCACATCGAGTTCGATGTCAAGAACCTGCTTCTTCCGGCTGCCGAGCATCGCAAAGGCTTCGTGTGCATGCTGAACGTAGTGTGCGAACTGTGTCGGGTCTAATGAGGCAGCATGATCCGGACCGGTTGCATTACGATTGTGTGTCAAGTGCTTTTCAAGAACACACGCTCCCGAGGCGACAGCATATGCGCCGGTCAGAATATTCGTCGTGTGATCGCTGTAACCGATTGCCCAGGGCGTGATCCGCTCAAGATCAATGCGGCCTGCCAGAGCGGCGTGATCATCAGGCGTGGGATACGCACTTACGCATTGCATCACAATATGCTGATGATCGCCGACCCATTGCACGGCTTGCTGCACTTCCTCTTTGGTAGCAGCGCCCGTCGAAAGCAGCACCGGCCGGCCATCAGCGCACAAAGCATTGATCAGCGGCCGATTGATAATGTCCGGCGAAGCAACTTTCCACGCATCCCACGCACGTGCTGCAGCCAGTTCAACCAGCTCTACGGAAAATACTGTGACTAGTGCTGCAAGTTTCTTTGTATGTGCGCGCTCGACAACTGTTGCGAGGTCATCTATTGACAATTCAAGGCGTTTGAGCATCTCCACGGGATCGGATTCGCCGCTTTGATGCTGGTATGTCGCAAGTCGCGCCGCTTTGCTCAGAAGCAGATCGGCTGTGAAGAACTGAATTTTCACTGCATCCGCGCCGCATTGCTGCGCTACGTCGACAAGTTCGAGTGCGCGATCCACATTGCCATCGTGATTGACGCCGATCTCGGCGATGACAAACGGCGGCGAATCGCAATCAATCGTGGTGGAGCCGATCTTCATACCGCCGCTCCTGCACTCATACGATCGAGTGTTGATTCCGCGACGATGAAATCAACTTCGCAGTCAATATCGACAACGGCACCCGGTTCTGTGCGAATGCCGCGACGATCATTGCCAAGAAACGAGTGTGGATGTTCACCTGCAGCGAACAGCACATCGCGCGTCACCGCAATGACGCCGCCGTCGGGAATGAGCAATTCCGGAAGATCCTGCCTGCGATAGACTGCATTGTCGACATGCGGCTGGACACGCCCGCCGGGCGCAAGCTGCACCATCCAATGTGGATGATGCTTGCCGACTAATGTATATGACTGCACGCTGTCCGCGCCGCTGATGATCAATTCGCGCACAGCGCGGTCGATGAGATCACTCGGGCGGATCGGAACGTTCGCATACAGAATCACAACGATTGGTTCAGTGACGTCAGAACTCTGCACAGCATGTCGAACTGCATCGTCAACAGTCGCTGTGTCACTGGCCAGTGCTGCCGGTCGATTGACGACTTCGACATCATGCGCGTGAGCGGTCTCAGCAATTGCAGCGCTGTCGGTGCTGAGGATTGTCCGCTTGATTGTGACCGCATCGCGGGCAGCATCGAGGCTGTAGGCCACCATCGGCCTGCCACCCAACCGGCGTTCGTTCTTGCCGGGCAGTCCCTTGCTGCCTGCCCGGGCGATGATGATTGCGCAGGCCGGCGGATTGTGAGTGTGAATGGTCATGGTCGCCACAGGTTCAGGGAATCAAGTTTTGTTCGTCGCGATTGGAACAGTTGTTTCCACAGTTCAGTCGCGCCGGTGTCATGAATGTTGCCGGCGGTGCTGCGCCCCGGCAGATCACATTCATCAATCGGTACGGAACCGTCGCAGAATACGGTCATGCGCCGTTGCAATTCACGTTTGACAACAGCCCGCGGCGTCACAGCCGGCAGAAGTGTGTCATCGGCAGATTCACCGGCTGTGTTGAACGTCGGGCACCCTTCAAGAACAGCAGTTCCCAGAGTGTGCTGCCACCGATCGAAGAACGAATCAATGTCTTCATACGTTGCAGCGCAGCGTTGCAGGCGCGGGACGATCCACGGCAGGGCAATTGCAGACAACCCGGTCTGGGCAGTCAGAACGCGCCGATGATCGAGCAGATACTGCATGGTGAGCAGCACTTCTTTGAAGCGATCAGTGCCCATCATCGTCTGATAGGTCGCTGCGCGATCTGCGTGAAGATCAATGCTCACAACATCAACACCGCTGTCGAGCAATCGATCAACCGTTGCGTGATCGCAAAGAAGTTCGGTTCGCACATGCACTGTACATTTGGCGCGTTTCGCTGAACGAATGCATTCATCGAATGCCGGATGCAGGAGTGGATCACCGACGCCATCGAATGTTATGGCGGTCGGGCGTGACTCGCCGAAACTGTCAAGAAATTGCGCGAGGGTGGCCGGTTCGAGGTCGGCCCGCTCGATGTTGCCGAACGGATGACGCGCAAATTGACCGCAACTTGTTCGGCGTGTCGTCAATTCGACGATCAGGTGTTCCGGGCTGCGCTCGGCGTCTTTGAACCGTTGGGCTTCGAATTTCTGTACGATCTCATCAGCGTGCGGGATTGTCACGCGTCGACGGCTGTCCGGCTGAAGCAACTGCTTTATCGTATTCACATTCGCCGGTGAATCAGCAGTTGCGCGCACCAGGGTGTTCCGCAATGCTGGTGGAATCTGCACATTTAAATCTTTGGCAATCGGATCAGTTTGCGGTGCACCGGGTTGATAGGTCAGTCGCGCGCCGATTGTCGCAACGCGATTGCGCTGGGCCAGTGAATCCATCTCAGATGCGCTCACGACGCAGCCGCATAACCCGGGGGCTGCCTGCGTGAAGACAATTGAGTTTTGTTTGGGATAATCGAGATGGCGCTGGATGATCGCATCGCAGCCGTGTTCGCCGAGCACCTGTACCAGCGGCCAGTCCGACCCGACGAGTAGTGCCGCAGTGATGCCGCGTTTTGCCATGACATCACGCATGAGCGTCGGGCACAGCAGTTCATCGTAGATACTGACACCAGTGATGCCGCCGCGCCAGCACGAAGCGCTCCACGCACGGGCTGCGGCAATCGCCTCATGTTCCGGCGGGTACGGCGACGCGCCGCATCGTTCGATCTCGACGGGAACGCCAATCGCGCTGCGATCGAGCAAAGGTTCAACATCGAATGTGTCGGGCACAAGCATAACGATCATCTTCAGCGTGCGCGAGGTGCCGAGCTGCTGAAGTGTCTGTTGCAGAACGTTGCAGCCATGTATGTCTTCCATGAGCGAGCATGGTTGCAACAGGCCGTTGCGATCGGGATCGACAGCGATGAGTGCTGCGATGCACGTCGGCATGCCATCGTTCGTGTGTGTGTCATCATCCAGCGCGTCAATGCTGATGGGTGCCGGACGGGCAGAGACCGTTGCACCATTCAGAATACGTTCCGCATCGAGGAGCTGGCGCAACAGTTCATCGGCAGCATCTGCAATCCAGCGCACGTTTTCGAGATCGCGATCGAGTTCAGCCCGCTGTCGATCGAGTGGCGACATATCGGCGGAGAGGTGCAGGCGCCTGTCAGCTTTCAGCCGTTTGAACACGCCGAGCTGATTGACATGGTTCAGTAACTCAAACGACTGAATGCGTTGTTGGACTTCGCTGCGGAATTTCTCCAGTCGCTGAAAATGCTTTTCCATGCGCGCAGCATCATCCTGATCAGCTATCATTGTCTGCAACAGCCGCTGCGTGCGCATTGAAACATGCTGCAGCGCTGTGATTTCCTGACGGATGGACGCAATGCGCTGCTGCACAGCAGACCGGTGTTTCGCATCGTCAGAATCAGTCGGCAGCGGCGGGGGTGTTGCGTCACCCGACGTATGTTCTGCCAGGAATGCCTGCAACGACTGCGATTCAGTGTGCTGCTTGGCAAGGCCGCCCTCCGTTGCGTCAATAACCGTTATGCCCCGATTTGCCAAGTCCTTGAAATCACGTTCAAACTGTCGCAGGTACGTCAACATCTGCGCATCCGAATAAATTGAACGGCCATGCACATCGGTGGTCTTGTGCAGATGCACACGATGTCGGGCGATGCGCTGCCATTGCATCATCTCGATCGTGTTGAATGGCCCAAGCTCGGGAGCCCAGACATCTTCAATGGAAATGCCGGGCGCGTAATACAGACCGTCGGTGAAGCCGAGATCCTGGCCGATGAGCGCGATCGGATTGCAGCCGAGCAGTTCCGCAACGTACAGCGCGAGATGCGCGACCGTCGCGCCGGGGCGAATGGTTCCCATATCGCGGGCGCATTCGCCGAGCAGATCATCGAGGAAGCGCGATGCGCAAATGCGGATTGGTCCCGGGTACGCATCGAGAATAACAGGGTGCGCTTTGGGTTCGACGATGAGTGTGACATCCGCGACATCTTCGGGGTTCAATTGCTCATAAAACCGCCGTGAGATTTCGTGATAATCCAGCGCCGTTACGAAATGCGGTTTGATACCAGCATCAAGCAGCGGCTGCAGTGTCGTCTGCACCGCAATGATCACACAACGATCACGCACGCCCGGCTGAGCAAGCAGCTTCAGCGATCGAGCGAGACTTGGACCAGCGGAAACGATGACTGCCGGTTGATTCCGGCACGCGCCTTCGAGTTCGGTGATGCCGCCTGCAGTGACATAATGATCAATGTTGTGCAGCAGGTTGCGCACGGTGTCGACAGAGCGCATCAGCGTTGTCATCAGCGTTGTCTTGGCGGTAGCGATGTAGTTCGTCAACAGCTCGCTGAACTGCGCCGGTTGATCACCCAGCCGCTGCCTGCTGGGGGGATGTTCTACAAACTCGACGCCCTGAGCGAGGATTGACTCTGCGCCGTCGAGCGCTGCTGCCAGCCCGGCCCGATCCGCAACGTCGGTGATCCAGACGATGTTCGAAACCTCGAGCCACGATGATATATCGTTGCGCTCAAGCACGCCGCGCAGCAGGCTGACATCCGGTTCGAACACGATCACCACGCCGGTGCGTTTCATGCGCTGGGCAAGTAGCTGCACGTGATAACCGGCTCCAAAACCGAATACGACCACGACTGCGTTTTCGACAATGTCAATGCCATCGACGAGCCGGCGGGCTTCGGCAATCGGGCGATGTCGTGAACACAGCGGGCGATCATCAAGCACAACGCTGGGAACTCCATCCGGCGTTTCCGCGAATGCAAGTGTGGGTGCGGGCGAGGCTAGCGCGAGTTTCTGTGCTAGCTCGCGATGCCGGCTGCCCAGGGCTTCGAGGTTTCGCGTCAGGATTCTGCTGGATTCAGCGGTACTGACCGAAGATGTCTGATATGCCACGATCGATGACATGATGCATGTGATTCCGGGTATGTGAGGCAATGAAGGAATTGATTCCGCGTTAGGTGTATCGGAATGCTGCTGACTTACGCTGCGAAATTGCCTGATCCTCCGTCATCCGGCCTGCTGACACGCTATGTGCTGGAGAATCCACTGCCAGTTGCAATCGTGCTGCTGCTCATGGCTGCGATCTTTGGCTGGCTCGGCATGCGCGACGGCACGAAGAGTAATCTTGGCCTGGCAGGGGCGGCGCTAGCCGTGGCGGCGCTTGTGTTTGCCCTTGGGACGCTCATCACCACGTCGGCTGAACACGGCGAGGACGTGACGAGAGAATTGGTTGAGCGAGTTGTCGCCAACGACATCAGCGGCGCAATGCAACTGTTCACTGACGATGCGACCGTATCACTTGCCTCGCCGAATAACCCCGGCTTGAGCATTGAATTCGTCCGAGCCGGTCTTGATCGGGTTTCGGCAGAGTCGATCGTTTCCAACCGCATTCGCATGCTGAATGGCTTCAGCGAATCAAGCGATACAGCAATCGTGCATTTGGGATGTCTGACCGACACGAACAGCTTCTTGACGCCGTCGAAATGGATTCTGCGCATCCAGCGCCAGGACGACGACCAGTGGAAGGTGACGCAATTGACCTGTGTCAGCATCGCCAACCAGACGCCGCAGCAGAACTGGATCGGATATTGACTGCAGGTGCTGCGGTTACGGTGTCACTGCCTCGGCACGGTCCGAACGCTGCATATCGGGAATGGCAAGGATACGATTCAGACGTGTCGAGCCATCGACTTCCTTGACGCCGTAGCGAATGTTCTTGCCCGCAAGCGACACCGCACCGCCGGGAATTCGAAACGTCTGCACAGCAGTCGCGCCGGCTTCGACACGACCAAGCGGCCGAACCCGCGGCGCAAGCCCCGGTGCGTGCATGAACGCGCTGATCGTTACCGGCTGCGTGCTGCGATTTGTGACATACTGCGTAATGAGCAGATCCGCATCAGCAGTTTCGTGAGTCAGAATCTGCCAGTGTGCTGACACGTGCAGTTCATTCAGACCTATCGCAAACTGACTGCGGATGCGAAATTCGTAATGCCGATCCGAGAGGAGTGAAATCTTGGCTTCCAGTTCTTTGGCATCGCTTAACACGTTGCGGTCAAAGATAAGATCGACGGGAAGTCGAACCTCGCCGCCGGGGCGAATCGTAAACGTGCTGACGCGCGGGTTCATGCGCCAGTCGTCGCTGGAGTCCACCCGTATTGTGCCGCTGAGGCTGATGTCCCATGGATTGCGCAGCACCATCGCAACTTCGTGCAAGCGATGCACAGATGGAATCGATGGTGGATCGAGCGCGAACCCCGCCCGAAACATCGCCAGGTTTGCATCAATACCTTCTATAAACACCGGCGTTTCACTCAATGGAATGTGGTGACGGCCGTCGACCTGATCAACGCGCTGCACATTGCCGAATGCGTCGATGACAGTCACCGGCCCATCGGAGAGCAGCATCTGCAGTTCCGATGACGCTTGATTGCGTGTATCGGCCCAGACGATCAGCGCCGCATCGTTGTCCGAATCGCCACGCACAATCCAGCATTCCGCAACGTCGGGGTGGTTGAGTTCAGCGACAAAATGCCTGCCCGAGAGTTGATCAGCAAGTGTGCGCCACAGTACATACGTTGCCGCCGGTGCAAACGATCCATCGCTTTGCCACGGAGCGTCTATGACGAATTCGCGCAAGCCCGAACGCCAGGTAAACAGCGCGCGGTGTGCAAGATCAATAATGCGCTGCCGTGGTGTATAGGAATCTGTTCCGTGTTGCTCGAAATACGCCAGCGGGCTTTTCGAACGTTCGGTGGCTTGTTGCAGTGCAGTCAGCAATTCTGCCGGTCGAATCGCTGATGGGATCAACAGCTCGCACGCAATCGAATCATCCGGATCACCATCCTGAAGGATCGGCCAGGGGATGATGAACTGCGGCTGGGGTACAAACGCGCCCAGCGATACAGTCGCGCGCTGCAGCTTCTGTGCAAGAATCTCCGGTGCAAATTGGTTGTACTGCACGCCGCCGATCTTCCAACGGCGGGCTTCGAGACCAAGATTCAGCATCGGTTCGTCGAGGTAGGGTCGCCATGAACTGGAATCTGAACCAAGCGCATCGAGAATCCGGCCGCGATCAATCTGAAGCTCCGAAGCAAGTTGCGAAGGCACTTCATCAAGTGTGATTATGATCTCGTGGTTGCTTCGCAGCAACTGAATCGCCAGCTCAAGCATTGCAGCGTCGTGGTCACGTGCAGTGTCCGCAATTTCGCTGGCCGGCCAGATCGGTACAAGAACCGTGTCGATTCCAAGCTGTTGCACAGCATGCACAGCATCAATGTTCGTTGCTGCATCACGCCAATCCAGCTTTACTGCAAAGCGATGCGCTGTGGTATTGCGACGATGCGCACGACGAGAAGATGCAAGAACGACGAAGTCAACCCACTGTCTGCCGACAAGAATTGTGTTCGCGTGCAGATCTAGGACAGCCCTGTACCAACCCGCAGGCAGCGGCGGAAGCGGAACTTCACGCGGAATGCCGAAGTCACCCGTTCGATCAAAGACTGATCGGTAGACATTCGTGCCATCAACATCAAAGACGTCCAGATTCGCGCGCAACGGCTCACTGGCAAGATCGCGAATGTGAAATTGCAGTCTGGGCTGCTCTCCGGGCGCGATGATGTTGTTCACATGCTGCGTTGTCAGTTCGATCGAGGGCGCGTGCCAAACTGTGACATCATCAAACCACGCACGCCCGGTGACATCCCGGGCATCGGGAGCAAGGGCGTTGCCCCCGCCTGGCTGTTGGCTCGGCTGTGTCAATCGAAGTTCAAACACAAGGTCGCTGATGGATTCGTGTTCTGCGTCGAGTTCGATTGCAACTTGCTGCCACGTGCCGTTGGTTTGAACAGGTCTGCTTTCGACGCGTGTTTCCGGCACGATCGCGCCGCCGGCATTATGCAGCCACGCAGCGATGCTGGCCCGGCCGTGCTGTACATTTTCGGTTCGAACCTGCGCGGTAATGATGTACCGCCCGGTTGCAACAGCGGGAATCACACCCGTGGGAATGCGGGCTGCCATCGACCCTCCATCCAGTTCGAAACCGAACGACCAGTTGCCGTTGTGTGCGTGCTCGGCGGTCGGCTGCATCGTCCCGAACGGGGGAAAACCCTGTTCCGGCGCGATGTAGCGGTAGAAATTGATGGGCATCGCCAGCGGTCGAATTTCTGCTTCCTCGAAGGTGAACCGCCGCACGATCCGCTGCAGAGTGCTGGGCACCTGAAGATTCCACGGTTTCTCTGGTAACTCTGATTCCTGGCTGATGAGCAGTTGCGGCAGTGTGTCAGGCTGCGCTGGATCAGGCTGGGACGCCGGCATCTGTCCAGGAGCTGCGTGCAGCATTACGAAAACGACAGCACACGTCATGCAGACGCGCAACAATCGCCGATGCCTCGATTTGGGCAGCTTCAATGGCCGATACATACCCGGTGTTATCGGTCGATTGGCGGAACCGCTGCATGAATGTCGATCACGAGTGGACTGATTTGTTCTGCCACGCGGGAACCCGGCAGGCGATGCTCGTGTCCTTTCGTATGGTCAATGTATGAAACTGCTGATTCCCCTTGTTCGTTCGGTCATCGTCTGCGGCGCACTGGTACTCGTGGCTGTGCTCACACTGCGCGCGTTCACCGAGCATGAATTGCAGGCTGCCAACGACGAATTGACCCGCATTAACCAGGAGATGCAGCAGCGCATCGAAACCCGTGAAAAGATGATCGAACGGCTCAGCGCATCAAGACGCTCTGCGCATCTGCGCATCGGCAAGCAGACGCTGGACCTGTCCGGGAAGGTCGTGGACACCGCATTGGAATTCATTGAGTTGGATGAATCCGGATCAGAGCTTGCCCGCCAATCCATGACTCTGCCGGGCGAGGTTGTATACATCGACGCCTGGACGGTGAAGTTTACTCATGACGATGTCGCGCATGGGATGCCGCTGACCGGGCGAACGCTTGTGCTTCTGCGCCGAATTTACACCGATCAGCTAGCACCCTCGCACGGGCCGATGATCGACACGCCGGGTGGGATTCCGCCTGCGTATGTCGCCAGTGATTCCGGGCGTTTCGAGCAGCAGCTTTGGTCGCAGTTCTGGAAGATCGCGTCGGACCCCGCCCTCGCAGCTGCAATGCATGTACGCGTCGCACAGGGTGAAGCCGTCTACAAGCGCGTCCGTACCGGGCAGACGTACGAACTGATCGTCGATGCGGCCGGCGGAATGAGCCTTACGCCGCTTGCTGCGGACACTGCGATATCCTCTGCTCATGGCAGCTCCGCCGAAACGCATCGCTAATTCGACGCCAGCCCATGCGCTTGAACAGCTCAATAGCACCATCGTGCGCTGCAACCGGTGTCCTGAGCTGCGCGACTATTGTGCTGCCATCGCTCGCGACAAACGCAAGGCCTATGCCAATTTTGACTATTGGGGCAAGCCAGTACCTGCGTTCGGCGATCCGAGTGCGCGGATTCTGATCGTCGGCCTCGCGCCCGGCGCGCACGGCGCCAATCGGACCGGCCGAATGTTTACCGGCGACCGCTCGGGCGACTTTCTGTATGCAGCGCTGCACCGGGTTGGCCTTGCGAGTCAGCCGCATGCAACGGATCGCGGTGACGGATTGACGTTGCACAATGTGTACATCACAGCGGCACAGCGCTGCGCCCCGCCGGGCAACAAGCCGACAGCCGGCCAACTGGCGAATTGTGCAGGCTATCTTGAGAAGGAGTTGGCGATGATACAGCCGCCTGTGGTCATATGCCTCGGCGGCATTGCCTGGACGGCAACAATGAAAGCGCTTGCGGCAAACGGATGCGCCATTCCCAGGCCGCGGCCGAAGTTTGGTCATAGCAGTGAAGTGCAACTGGACGGTTGCTCGGTCCTGGGGTGCTATCACGTCTCCCAGCAGAATACGTTTACAGGCCGGCTCACCGAAACAATGCTCGACGACATACTCCGCAGGGCGGTTGCTGCTGCCGCATGATGGCCGGCCGGTTCGTTTGCCCATACGCTGTGTCCCGACGCAGCGGGGGAACACGCAGCGCGAATCGGACTCGCCACGCAGATGAAGATATTCATAACCGGTGCTACGGGACTGCTCGGGAGGCGACTCGTCGTCGATCGTCTGGCGCGCGGTGATCGCCTGGTGGTGCTCTCGCGCAATCGTGACAAGGCAGCAGCATTGTTCGCTGCCGATGTCAATCCCAACGTTGAAGTCGTCCAGGGTAATCCCGCCATCCCCGGGCCGTGGCAGCAACACGTCAGCGGATGTGATGCGGTCATTAATCTTGCGGGTGCCGGTATCGGGGACAAACGCTGGACCAGGCAGTACAAGAAAACGATCGTCAACAGCCGCATGGACAGCACGCATCAGGTGGTCAATGCACTTGAAGAAGCGCAGTCGCGCCCCAAAGTATTGATGAATGCCTCAGCGGTCGGCTACTACGGCGACACCGGCGAACAGTTTGTTGATGAAACACATCCAGCCGGCACGGATTTTCTCGCTGATCTTTGCGCCCGATGGGAAGAGCAGGCGTTACTTGCGGAATCTGAAGGAACTCGCGTGGTACTGCTGCGCACTGGTGTCGTTCTGGATTCGGCAGGTGGAGCGCTGCGGAAAATGTTGACGCCATTCAAGTTTCTTGCAGGTGGGCCGGTCGGTTTTCGACGGTACTGGATGGCATGGATTCACTGGCGCGACTGGATGGAACTGGTGCATATGGCATTGAGCAATCCAGGTATCACCGGCCCGCTCAACATGACAGCGCCGAATCCCGTAACCAACTGGGAACTCGCTCGGGAAATCGGCGCAACGCTCGGACGGCCGTGGTGGTTTGCTGTTCCCAAGCCGGTGCTGCGCATTGCACTCGGTGAATTCGCAAAATACATCAGCGCAAGTCAGCGAGTTGTCCCACGCAAGGCGCTTGAGTACGAATTCTCATTCGTGTTCGGCCAGATCGAATCAGCTATTGAATCGCTGCTCGGAACCGGCTCAAACAGCGCCGCAACTGTTGCCGTGCGCGCAACTGCTGTAACCAGCACAACGAACTCGAATCAGCATTCGCCAGCACTTGTTCAGGTCGCAGCGCCACCCGAGCGGGTGCGCCTGCTTGCCTGTGATGTCGAAGGGGCACTGCTGCGCAGCGATTTCTCACTGGACGAACGCGTTGTGCAAGCATGTCAGCGGGCTCAGGAGGCTGGTTGCGTCGTCGTATTGGCAAGCGGCCGGCCGCCGCAGGCCTTGCAACCGGTGATCGACGCAATCAGAATCACCGCGCCGGTCATTGCGTTTCACGGCGCGCTCATCTGGAACCCCGTCGCTTCCAAGCCGCAATATCACGAAGCGCTCGACGGTTCGCTTGTGCATGACATCATCAATCTTGCACGTACCGTCGAACCGGCCCTGCACATCGGCATCGAAGTGCTCGATGCCTGGTATACGGACCGTGTTGATGATGCGCTGCTGCGGCGATCGAACATCGCGATCCCGCCGGACGACATCGGACCGATCGATTCGCATCTGCAGCATCCCGTGTCGCGCTTGAGTTTGTATGGCGAACCGGAGCAGCTTGAACGTGCGCTGCCCGTCCTGAAACAGCAATACTGGATGACGCGCCGGGTCGCGCTGTATTGCCTGCAGCCGACGCGCGTGCAGATTCTGCACCCGCTTGCGGACAAGAGTATTGCGCTGCAGCGCGTCGCAGCACGAGTGGGGGCCCAGCGAACGCAGGTCATGGCCATCGGTGATGCGGTAAACGATGCGGGCATGATCGAATGGGCAGGGTTCGGCGTGGCGGTTGCCAATGCATGCGAGCAGGTTCGACATCTCGCTGATGCGACGGTCGCATCGAACGATCAGGCGGGTGTTGCTGAAGCAATCGAGCAGTATGTCCTCGCCACACAGACCTAACCACGCGTTGGTGCGCTGCCTGTACACTATTCGCCCACGGGGATGTAACTGGGCGAGGTGATTCAATGCCGGGAAAAATCTGGCTCGACGGAGCGCTTGTCGACACTGCTGATGCGAAAGTATCCGTGTATGACCACGGCTTGCTCTATGGTGATGGCTGTTTCGAGGGAATCCGCGCGTACAACGGCCGTGTGTTCAAACTCCAGTCACACCTCGATCGCATGTGGTCGTCAGCTGAGCGTATTCGACTGAAGCCGATCTATTCAAAGAAGCAGATTGAAGAAGCGATTCGTGAAACGCTCGCAGCCAACGATCTTCGAGAGGGGTACATTCGCCTCGTATTTACCCGCGGCACCGGTACGCTGGGGCTGCACCCGTTTCGATGTCCGACGCCCGGCACGTTCATCATTACCGATTCCATTTCGTTGTATCCGGATGAGCTGTACCGCAACGGCATGCATGTGATTGTCGCCGAGCGCCGCAGGGTGCCGATGGTGTGTCTGGACCCGGCTATCAAGAGCCTGAACTATCTCAACAACATTCTTGCAAAGATCGAAGCGATCGATGCCGGCGTGCTCGAAGCAATCATGCTCAATACCGACGATGAAGTTGCAGAATGTACCGGCGACAACATTTTTGCAATCGTCAGCGGCGCACTCATCACGCCGCCTGCATCTGCAGGGATTCTGCATGGCATCACCCGTCAGTTCGTCATCGATGAACTCGCGCCGGCTGTGAAACTCCCCGTGCGCGAGCAGACTATGTCGCTGGATGACGTGCTGAACGCAGACGAAGTTTTTCTGACCGGAACTGCGGCAGAAGTCATCGGCGTCAGCCGGATTGACGAGCACACCATCGGCACCGGAACCGTCGGGCCGATCACTGCGCAGCTTACCGAGACGTTTCGCGCGTGCGTGCAAGAAAATGCACCTGAAAACTAATCACATTTCCGGAGGCTGACGAAACGCCATGCGCTGCAGGAATTGTGATTATCCGCTGTGGAATATTCGCACGCGACAGTGCCCGGAATGCGGCACCGACTTTGCGCCCAGTGAATACGTATTCGTGCCCAACAGCGTACGCTTCTGCTGCCAGCACTGCGATCAGGTGTATTATGGCATCGACAGCACCGGCCACATTGAGCCGCGACAGTTCACCTGTGTGAACTGTCAACGCGACATTGACATGGACGAGATGGTGCTTCGGCCGGCAGTAGGCGTCGACGACGCTGCAACGCAGGTCGATCGGATGCCATGGTTTGATCGGCACCGCACCGGTACGGCCAAGGCATGGTTTCACACCATCGGTTATGCCATGACCAAGCCGGACAATCTGATCCGATCCGTGTCCCGCGATCAACCCGCAGCCGGCGCCTGGCTGTTCATGTTCCTGACTAACCTCATCTTTCAGATTGTCGGCACCGGCATTCCAATGACGATTGCTCTCGTTGCAGTCTGGCTCATTGGACAGAACGTGCAGGGCATGGGCGGTTTGACGGCATTGGCGTTTCAACAAACATGGTGGCAGTTGCCGCTGGCGATCTTTCTCTTAGCCGGCGTGCCAGTTGTGTGGATGTGGCTGACGCATCTCCTGCTTTCAAGCGTCGGTGCTGCCAGCGAACCAATGCGCCGCACTGCCCACTGCATTTATTACAGTTCCCCAGCTAACGCGCTATCTGCAATTCCCTGCGGTGACTGCACACAACTCGCGGGCAAAATCTGGTGGATGGTCAGTGCGATACTGATGGTCAAGACTGCACATCGTTGCTCAGGTGGCAAAGCATCGTTTGCTGTGATCACCGGTGCGGTGCTGAGCTGGGGCGTTGCCATCGGCGGCGCGATGGTACTTGGTTTTCTGATGATGGGTCTTTCGTTCAGCAGCGGACAGATGAACGCAATGGAGCTGAACATGACCGGGCCGATGCGCGCGCCGATTGTTGCTGGCGGGCTCCAGAATTATGCGACTGAACACGCAGGCCGAACGCCCAGGCATGCTCTGGAACTCGTCGTCGACGCCGGGCTGGGCGTCAACATCTTTTCCATCGTCACGCCGGAATCAACGATACTAATCGAAGACAAAACCCTTGAGCAATTTGCACTGCTCACACCCGTCGAGCAGCGCGAAGTTGTTGATCGCTTGAACGCTGCTCAGCCAGACGAACTGGTCGCGCACCGCTTTGGCGACATCATTTTCACGTACCACGGCATTGATGTACGCAGCGCAGATCAAAAGCTCTGGCTATTTGTCATCTGGCCGCCGCCGATGAACACAGATTCAGGATCCACAGGCAGGATCACGATCTGTCAGGGCGATGCAACGACCATTCAGATCAAACCGTCGCAGTTTGCAGAGGAACTCGCACGACAGAATCGCTGGCGAAACGCCGCCAGCCTGCCGCCGCTACCAGAGAATCTGCTTGATCTCGCAATGAACCAAACAGTACCCGCAATGGAAAATGCTGAGTGAAGCACGTTGCGATGCCGCTTCATCGCTGACCGCTATTGTTCGAGATTCATCTGCAGACGGTATGCTGTAACGCGCTTGTGACGTTTGTCACCCGGCTGAGGACGCATTGATGCGCTGTCGAAATTGCGACTATCCATTGTGGAATCTCAAGACTCGCAACTGCCCCGAGTGCGGTGTGACGTTTCAGCCGAGCGAATTTGAATTTCACCATAACAGTGTGCGGTTCTGCTGCCAGCACTGCGAGCAACCTTACTACGGGACCGGGCAGAAGGGACATCTGTATCCGCGCGAGTTTCAGTGTGTGTCCTGCAAGCAGCAGATTCACATGGATGAAATGGTGTTGCGGCCGGCCCATGGCGTTGCTGAAGCGCACACAGTTGTCGATCCGCTGCCGTGGCTGCGCCGCCGTTCAGCCGGTTGGTTCAAGAGTTGGTGGTACACAACATGGCGGGGCATGATCGGCCCCAATCGACTCGCGCAGGGGATGCCCGCGCAGGCTGCAGCCGGCGATGCGTGGTGGTACGCATTCATCACATTCGTCATGATCAGTTTCACAGGCTTCACGATTCCGTTTGGAGGCTTTGCGATTCTCGCAGCATCAAGCGGCGACCCGGATGCAATAGGCATGGGCATCGCCGCACTGTGCGCGCCGATCGTTCTGGCTGTGGGAAACCTGATAGGAATCGGCATCTGGGGCGCGGTAACGCACGCAACACTTCGATTGACCGGCGGATGCAGTCGCACGATCGGCTCTACCTACCAGGCTCTGTGCTATACAGCAGGCGCGAACATTCTGGTCGCGGTGCCGTGTATTGGCATGTATTGCCTGCAATATGTCTCGGGCATCTGGTGGATCGTCAGCGCGATCATCATGCTCGCAGCGGTGCAGCGTGTGCATGGCGGCCGGGCGACGTTGGCAACACTCGTGCTTCCGGTTGTCTCAACTGTTCTTGTCGTCGGCTTGTATTTCTGGTTCTTCTTCTGGGCAATGAGTGTTGGTATGGCTGCAGCCAGCGTACAGGCGCAGCAGTTCACACCGCAGGGTGAGACGCAACGTATGACTGATGCTCTTCGCACCTGGGCAACGGATCACAACGGCAACCTGCCGGGTCATGCGCTTGCGTTGTACCAGGATGGCAACGTCTCAGAAGACGATTTTATCTCAGTTGACAGTATCACGATCACCGAGGATGTTCCGCTTGGCGATGTCGATCTCGACACTTTTGCGTTTTCTTCGCCGGCCGAACAGTCGAAGGTAATCGACGCCATGCTTGCGGCCCAGCCGGATGACGTTATCGCACATCGCGTCGGCGATTTCGTGTTTACCTATCACGGGATCGATCCGGAAACGGCAAATCCAAATCTGTGGCTTGTTGTGTTGATTCACGATCCGGATAGGGACACCGACTTCTATGCGCAGACCGTGTACTACGCAGGGACCGCAAGTGGATTCATGCATCAATTCAACGCTGATCAACTGCAAAGCAGAATTGCCATACAAAACGACTACCGGGCAGATGCGGGGTTGCCGCCGCTGCCGGATGATCTTGATTCCATAACCCACGACACCCCAGCTGTGCGCTGACCGGGGGCGCAGGAGTACACAGGTGACGCTGAGTCGCATACTCCGCATTTCGCTGATTGTCGCCGCCATATTCATGGTGTTTGTGTGCGCTGTAGCGGTCACAATGTCATCATTCTGGCAAGCTGAGCTCTTCATGGTCACGGGGCTTACAGCGCTACTTGCACTGAGCGTCGCCATGGCCTGCTCCATCGCGCGCGACAACGGCATACAGCCGAAGCGCATGATGAACGGCATCATTGCGGCTCTGGCCACCGCAACTGTCATCATGTTCCTGATATGGCTGCCGCGACACGTGCAGCCGCCTGAGGCACTCGTCGTTCCGATCATGGCAGGTGTGAGCTGGGCCGGTCTGATGGCAGTGACGGGATTGCTGGCCCTTCCAAAGCCGCGCGCAGCCTGGTGGTGCGTGCTGCGCCGTGTGACAGTCATCAGTTCGTATGTACTTGCTGCGTGCGTCGTCCTCGGCACTGTAATGTTGCCCGATGTCCTGCCGTTCTGGACGCTGCTGCCATTTCAAAATGAATACCATGCTGAGGATTGGCTGTATCGAGTGGGAACAGGGATGTCGTTTCTCGTCAGCGGGCTTGTAGTGACGACGTTCCTGACGATGTGGCTGACACCGCCAGTCGTCAGTAACGAAGCGCAACTGTCGCTGTCGCTGCAATGTCCTCGATGCCAGTTTCGCCACCACCGCCAGACTGGTGATGATCGGTGCAGTCAATGCGGTCTGCGTATACGGGTACTTGTATCATGACAACGGTGCCGATCCGCAAGTCGTTGGTGTTTCGCATCGCCGTTGTCGGCCTGCTGATGTCGATCGCTGTGATTGTTCCGTTCGGCGCATATCTGCTGATATTCGAGCCGCCTCACAACCGCACTCGCAATCAACTCTTGGTCTCGATGTTTGTCATCGGCCTGCAATTTCTGCTGTGGACAGGCGCAGCCGTGGCAGGGCGCACCGGCGTGTGGAAAGCGATCTTGATCATTGCGTCTCTTGTCACGGTGATCGGTTCCGGCCTCTGGCTCGGATTCATCTGGTATGAGTCGGTCCTTTCCTGGGAACAGGAAGAGGAGTTGACTCGGTGGATCATCTTCACGTTGCTGCTCGGCGGCGCAATCATCCACACCGGCGTGATATGGAAACTGCCTGGCAAAGCATTTTCGCTGAATATTCTGCGCGGTCTGACCAGCGCAGGGGTGTGGATCATCACGCTGTTTGCGGTCTCCATAGCCGCAGCCGAAGAATACATGCAGGAGCTGATCGACAGCACTGCCATAGATGGATTTCTTCTGCTCGGAGTGCTGGCGCTGGTGGCGCTGTGCGGCGGCCTCGGGACCGTCCTGGTGCCGATCTTGTCATTGAATACATCCCGCTCGCAGCACAAATCCGAATGGCTGCGCCGTGATATCGTCATGCAACTGAACTGCCCTCGCTGTCAGCACGAACAGAAACTGGGGCAGGGGTACAGTCGATGCAGCAACTGCCGGGCGACAATCTTCATCGAATTCGAGGAGCCGCGTTGTGCTTGCGGATATCTGCTCTTTGAATTGCAGGGCAACACCTGCCCCGAATGCGGCCGGGAGATTGCGCAACACGTGACCAGCGACCCGGTAACACCGCCGCCGATCATGAAAAACAATGAAGAGCAGATCTAATCACGTCGCCGTCGCGTCCACTGTCAATTCAATTGACTCGCTCCGCGGTGCTGATTGCACGTGCAGTGTCTGCACGCGCTGTGTCGACCAGTCCGCAATGCGCAGGTCCGGCGAATCCGGCCCGTTGTGAATCTTCAGCAGGTCATACACATTGTCGCGCTGCGCTGGAAGAAAACCCACATCGCGGATTAATCTGCACAGCGTTGCTTCATTGAGGCAGTACGTTGTGCCGGCCGCGCTGACGACGTTCTCTTCCATCATCACCGAACCCATGTCGCTGGCGCCGTAATGCAGTGCGACCTGGCCTATGTGCGGACCCATCGTGACCCAACTCGCGCCGATCGAATACACATTGTCCAGATACAGCCGGCTGATTGCCTGCGTGCGCAGGTAATGGGTCGCGCCGACCATGCGCACGCGCCGGCCAAACTCGGAATGCGCATCTTTCGTGCCGGTGCCGTCAAGCGTTGCGACGACATCGCCGGGAAACTGCTGCGATAAATCATCGCCCGGGCCCTGGCCCCACTCTTTGGCCCTGCCGAGCGGAGTATTCTCGCGCTGAAACGGCCAACTGATGAACGCGACATATTCGCCGCCGCCATCGGTGCCGAAATCACTGCGGGCTTTGTCCTGCCAGTTGCGCACAAGGTGCATGTGGTGAATGCGGTCGGCAATACCTTCGATGTGGCCGAACATCATCGTCGCGCTGGTGTTCATGCCGAGTTCATGTGCGATGTACATCGTGGTCAACCACGCATCTGCATCACACTTGCCAAGGCCAATCTTCCGGCGGACTGCTGGTGCAAAAATTTCGCCACCACCGCCCGGTACGGAATCCAGCCCGGCATCTTTCAGCCGCGAGAGCACCCATCGCAACTTCGAGGGAAGGTCAGCGCCCGGCGGATCGAAAAAATGTACGAATTCAATCAATTCCGGCGGGCTGAACGCGTGTACATGAATGTTGGGATATTCGCTCTTGATGCATTGCAAGAGATCGAGATACCACTGCAACGGAAGATCCGGATTCATGCCGCCTTGCATGAGAATCTGCGTGCCGCCGATCGCTTGCAGCTCGCCGACCTTCCGCAGCAGCTCGTCATATTCCAACGTGTAGGCATCATCTTCGTGGCCGTCGCGCCGGAATGCGCAAAACGTACACTTGGCGGTGCAGACATTTGTGTAGTTGATATTGCGATCGATGACATACGTGCGCAGGCGATCACCGTGAATGTGCCGGCAGCGCGCATCCGCCCACCTGCCCAGTTCGTGCAGCGGCATTTCGTGATACAGCCGCAGTCCCTGCTCCGGCGTCATACGCAGCTCGCCGGCCACGACATCGTTGAGCACAGCAGGATCGAGAATGTCAGCAGAATTGCGAGTGGGGGCAGTCATAGGTTCATCACGAGGCGTGCTGCGGCAGGCAGAGGAGCGAACAGGTTTTCGGACCATGATATGACGCTGATCAGCATTGTCGAACCCCCGGCCGATTGTCTGCATTACAGGCTGCGGTGATTCGCGCCCCGTAAATGGACGATAACCATCTGATATTTCTCGCCGACTGCGATCCAGGAGTTCTTCATGCAATCGACGCCGAATCAATCCGCCGGCTACACCGCCCGAAAACTTCGAATCTGCGTGATCATGTGTTGCTGGGTGCTGGGGTTGTCGCTGCTGGCCCAGGTTGTTGGCTGGTCGCTGGCGACCTACGGCGATCTGCGTTTCGCAATCGTCGAGCCGGAATTCGAACAGCCGCTCGTCGTCACTGCGGACCACTCCAACAGGCAACGACCTGCAACGAGCACCGCAACGAGCTTTGCAGATGTCATGGAACCCGTTGCTGTACACACTTCCTGGGATCGATTCTTCGACGATCTCGTTTCGCTGTCGATGGCGACCGGTACGTTATCGTGCCTGGTGTTGTTGCCGTTGATGTTTGTCGCTGTAATGCTGATCGCCAGCCGGGCGTCCGGCAGGGCGCACTACGCAATCAGCGCGTTAGTCTGGACTGTCATCGTCGGGGCGCTGGCGCTGCCGCTGGACGGACTGCTTCATTTACCGTGGCAGCACGGTGCGTTTCACAGTTATGACACAATGGTTGCGGACATTGCTGCAAGTGAATCCGGCTCGCTCGGGGCGACGAGTTTCTACGGCAGATTTCTCATCCTGCCGATGTTCTGCGCGCTCGGGGCGATTCTCATTGCGTGGCGGTTCGGCTGCGGCGTCGAAGTGCTCATGCCTGCGGAGCTGCCGCACCAATTGAATCCGGAACTGGAACGAGAAACAGCAAACATCAAAGCGTCAACACTGCATGGCGGCGGTCGTGTCGCTGCGGCGCTGAACCGTTCAGTTGCTGAAGATACGAAGAAGCAGGTTCCGACGCTGCCGCAGCCGGACGGACCCAACGCACGATCGGTCTCGCCGGGCAATCCACTGAAGCGATTGATCTGATTGCGTCTAGCGAGCTTCAAAGACTCGGCGGGCGGTACCGTCGGGGCCGATACTCGCGGTGACTTTTGCGCCGCATTTCGGACAGCGCCCAAGGTATTGCGTCTCGGCTTCATTGCGCTGCATTCTTCCGTAGACGTTGCAGCAACGAAACCAGACCGACAGAAACGGTCGGGCCGGGCCGGTGCCGGGCGCATCTGATGATGCGCCGACGTGCTCGCCGTACACCACCTTTCCGCCGATATTCAATTGATCACGTCGCGGTATCATGCAGGTGGTGATATCGGCAGCAGCGGGGCGGACGCTAAAGTGTTCAGCCGGCGGTTTGTGCTGCGACAGCCTCGCAATGCGTTAATACGGATTGGTGATGCTCTGCAGCCGCAGCAAGCAGTTGCTGCATTTCGGTTTCAATTGTCCGGGCACGCGCCGCATCATCGAAGGCCGGCAGATTGATGCGCACATTCCACGATGCCGCCCGGGCAGCAGCATCAGCGCTAATCGCAGCAATGGCAAGGTCGCTGTTAAGCATGTCGTTGGTTGCGCCGCACAACTCGGCCAGCAACCCAAGCAATTCCGCAGCATCGCGCACTACACCCATCGGTACATCAGTCGCAGCCTGCACAGCGGCTGGGAATTCCGCCTGTCGCTGGAGATTCTCAGCAGGCAACTTCCACAGCGTATTCAGCGTGGCATATGCCGCAGCGTCTGCGTCAGCAGCCTGCAGCGCGCGATTACGAAGCACATCAAGTCGGGCAGCGACGCGACTGTGCAGCGCTTCATGCGCAGCCAGGGCTTTACGGCCGACTGAATAATTGAGCGTCATGTGCGCAGTCGCAGCGCCCAAGCCGGCCAGCAATGCTGCTACCGCGCCGCCGCCGGGCGTTGGCGACTTGTTCGCAAGCGCTTCAAGCAGCGCTCCGATCGCCCGGTCTTTCGTCGATGCGGAGGTCGGCTGCGTCATTGCCGAATCTCAGCATCAACGCGGCTGGTCAGCGTTTCAATCGTGCGATTCATTTGCGGGTCGACTTCATCATGGCGAAGGGTTCGATCATCAGCCCGAAACCGCAGCCGCATCGTCAGCGACTTCTTGCCCGCACCAATCTGCTTGCCTCGAAACGTCGTGACAAACGTAGTCGCTTCGAGCATGTCCAGATTCAGCTCTGCAACGCACGCTTCAATATCAGCCCACTGCACTGATTCCGCAACGATCAACGATACATCACGCTCGATTGCGGGGAACTGCGGCAGTGCTGTCGCTTCTGTTTCAGGCGGGTAAGTGTCATAGAATCGGGGCAATCCGATTTCCGCAGCGCACAGCACATGATCAATTCCATATCGGTCGAGAACCGTCGGCGCGAGACAACCATAAAGGCCCAGCACATCGCCGTTGAGCCGAACAACCACACCCGGGTCGTACCACGGGATCGAGTCAATCGGTTCGATCTCGACATCCTGTCCCGGCCCGCAGATCAGCTCAATGAGGCGATCAATGACGCCGCGGGTCAGTCTCGTCGGGCTGTCGGCGGGCTCACCGGGATGCAGCAGTGCCAGATTCACCGTTTCAAGGTGTTTGTCCCTGCCCGTGGCAGCATCACCAAGCCGCGCGTACGTTGCTGCATGTTCAAACAGTTTCACGCGCTCGTTGCCATGATCGTAATTATGTGCATACACCTGCAACAGGTTGGGAAGAATCGACGGTCGAAGCACGCGCTCAGAGCGACCACCTTCACCAAGCAGACGCAGCGGCTGCATATTCGGCGGCAGGAATTGCATCGCCGCCTCTTCGCTGATCAGCGAATACGTCATCGCTTCCATGAATTCCGAACCGACCAGCAGATCAGCAACATCGCGGCGCGCCATCTCCGAAGGTTGCGGCGGCGCAATTCGAATCGAAAGTGTCTCCGCAACGGGAATATTCTCGTGCCGATACATTCGGCCGACCTCTTCAATCAAGTCAACTTCGCGCTCGATGTCCAGCCGATGTGCCGGGACCGTACAGGAGATTTCTTCGCCCAGAAGTTGCGGCTGAAAACCAAGGCGATCAAGCGCGTCGATCATTTCATCATCTGCAATTTCCACGCCCAGCAGCGCACGGCAACGAGCGGTGCGCATCGAAGCCGTCCGCAATTCGGCAATAGGATTGCCATCTGCCACGACGCCCTCGCATAACTCGCCGCCGGCCAGTTCGAGAATGAGCTGCGCCAATCGGTCAGCTGCGCGCTCGATCTGTGCTGCATGCACACCACGTTCGAAGCGGTAGCTCGAATCACTAGCAATGTTGTGACGGCGGCTGGTCGTGCGCACTGTAACCGGATGAAACGTTGCGGCTTCAATCAGAATGTCAGTTGTGGAATTCGTGACCGCAGTTTCCGCACCACCTTTGACGCCGGCAAGCGCGACAGCGCGCTCGGCATCGGCGATTACGAGATCTTCGGCATCAAGTTTGATCGGCTTCGCACCTTCGCCGATGGGCAGGAACGACTCATCAGCAACCGCTTTGCGAATGATGATTGCGGAATTCTTGAGTTTCGCCAGATCAAAGATGTGCGTCGGTTGACCCAATTCGAACAGAACGAAATTCGTCGCATCAACAATATTGTTGCGCGGGATGTCGCCACGCGCCCGCAAGCGATCCGCCAGCCAGTCGGGCGAGGGTTTGACGTTCACGCCTCGGATCACCCTAGCGGTATACAGCGGGCACAACTGCGGCTCGCGGTTTTCAACGGTTATGAGTTCAGCCGCAGCGGGTCCGGTCGGGTTCAGGTTCAGCGTTGGTTCGACGAGCGATCTGCCGGAGATCGCAGCAATCTCCCGTGCCAGCCCGAGATGGCAGACACAATCGCCGCGATTGCTGGTCATTTCAAAGTCCTGCCGGACATCGCCATCGACGTCTTCGCGGCCTTCCAGCGGGAAGCCCACCGCAGTCAGCAGTTCCGCCTGCTCATCCGCAGAGGCAGGGCGATCCAGGTAATCATTGATCCATTTGACGCTCGTATACATGTGCTCAACAGCGTACCGCAGCGGCCTAGCGGAGACAAAGTTGCCGCGCGGGACCGTGCAACTTGCCCGGTGATCGTGGATCAATACACTCTGGTCATGTCAACAGTGCGATCAGCCATCCAGTTAGCGCTGCACATTGCGATATGTGTCAGCACACTTGCCATTGCTGCCTGGCTCGGCGGGTGTGCCGCGCCACCGGCTCAATCAGCGCATGCAGATGATCCCCTGTCTGCTGTACCCGATGATCTGACAGTCGATCTGCGCGTGTTGGTCGCGCAGCATCCTCCGGGTTCGGAGAAGCCGCAGGCGGTGACCCCCGCACGATTCGTGTTGCTGGCGGACGGAATGCTGCACGCGGAACTTAATGGCCCGCACGAACAGCGCGAATTGCCCGCGCTCGTGCGCCGCCTTGATCGAAAGCAACTCGCCGAATTGTGGTCGCTGCTTCACCAGACCGGCTTTGCACAACAGGACAGTGATCAGTCGATTGCCAATCCGATGCTCATAAAGCGTCCTTCCGAAGGCACGATCTATATTCTGAGCATTCGCGCACACGATCGTTGGACGCAGATTCAACGGACCGCAGGCGATGCACCGCAGTCTGCTCCTGCGATGGCGCGGCTGGCCGATCGCCTTGCCGAACTCTCCTGGCTGACGGATCAGGCGCAGCAGGCAGCGCTCGTCGCCCCGCCGCGGTACGACTTCGGTCCTGATCCGTACGCGCGCTACCGGAAGAACAAATGACGCCGGCGAAGACGTACCCAATACGCCACCACTCGCACTTGTGCGCTGTACTGCTGCTTGTGTTGTGTGCGGCTGGTTGTTCCATCGATCGGGTTGACGCGACATCGCGCACTCGGGGGTTATCGCTCGATATGGAAGTGCGAAACGGTGATGACTCAATTGCGATCTACAACGTCGATACCGATGGCGTGCTCGAATTCGCAGGTGGCAAGTCAGCAATTCTCGGCAGGACCGACTGGGCTGGAGACCTGACTGACGCTGAGCTTGACGAGCTTCATCGGTTGGTTCTCGACGAGTTGGACTGGTTCGGCCGGGATTTCACTTCAACAGATGAACCCAGCGATCTGAAATACACGATTCGCGTCCGAGGCAAGCCCGGCCATCGCAAGATCGTCATCACCGGCCGAAACAATCGCATCGAACCGGTCCAGCAATTGCTCGCCACCGCAGCCGGTCGGCGAAACAAGGCTGTGCTCGACAGTCTGCCGCAGCCAAGTGTGGAGAATCTTCGGCCGTAGCGGGGGCGATCAAAGTATTTGCAAAATCCGGCAGTTGCTCCGCCCAACACAAACCCGGACGGCAGTATGAGCCGCTCTTTAGACACGTGTATATCGGTGGCGATACAATCAGCCCCCGATTCAATTCTGGTATGACTATGGTTCAGATTCGGCTCCACATACCGAGGCGTTTTTTGGTAAGCCGATCCACGAGGCAATTTTCACACATTCATGACGGCATTTCCTGAATCAACAACTCGGCCGATTGCGGTTGTGCCCACCGGCTGGCGTCGTTGGATGCCTCGTCCGGAGGTTTTGCTTCTCATCGTCGCGCTGCTGTGGACGGTCGCTGCGAAGGGCCGCGTGCTGTTTGGCCAGAAGCCGAGCAGCCTGCTGGCGGCGCTGCTGGAGTCGACGCTGGCAGACCTTGCGTTCTTCTGCTTTGTGCTCGCCAGCTTTGCCGGGCTGTACCTGCTGGGCCTGCGCAAGTCGGCAGCGCGCATCACCATCATCATCGCCGGTGTGACTGCGCTGTGGGCTGTCTTGAATGCTGCGTGGCTACTTTCGACAAGCGTGCAACTACAGCCGGGTGTGCTTGGCGTGCTCGCCAAAGATCCCGTGCAGTTCTGGCCGACCGTGGAAGCGCACCTGCTGGCCCAGCCGCTGTATGCACTGCCGATCGTTGCGACGGTTCTCGTCGCGGCGTCGTGGTTCATCTACAGAACTATTCGTCCGATTCGCGCTGAGACAGTTCGATCATTTCAGCGCAAGGTTTTTGTCATCGCGCTTGTCGTAGGTTTCGGCGCGCTGTTCACGCATGAGATCGAAAGACGCACCGGCCGCATCGCTTTCGCCGGGCAAGTACTGGGATTCAGCAGTCACTGGTCGGCTGTTCAGGCGAGTTTCGGTTTGATCGGCCACGATGACAAGTTGCACATTCCGGATCGGCAGATTCCACAGGTTGGCGAGCGCGCGGTAACTCCACCAATTGAAGCAGCGCAACCGAACATTGTCATCATCTTCTTAGAAAGTGTGTCATACGATTCTTGTACGCTCGGCGGACGCTCGCCTTCGACAACGCCGACGCTGAAGCAACTGGCTTCGGAAGGTGTTGAATTCACGCGCACCTATGTGCCGGTGCCGCAGACAAACAAAGCATTCTTCGGCGCGTTGACCGGTTGCACCCCGGACATTCAGCCGGATTATGCCGAGTCCGTGCTTGTTGATCGTCCCTACGAATCGCTTGCGACGATCCTTGGCGCGCAGGGGTATCAATCCGCGTTCTTCCAGATGGCGGACGGCCGATTCGAATGCGGGCCCGGCCTGTTTACGAATCTGGGTTTCGACTGGGCATGGTTCTTCGAGAACCTCGAAGACGAATCAGCCCGCGTCGGCTATCTCAGCGCTGATGATGTTCAGATGATCGAACCAATGTTCGAATGGGTTGATGCAACAGAGCAGCCGTTCCTGCTATCTATGATCACAACCGTCGCGCATGATCCGTACTACCTCCCGCAATGGTTTGAACCCGATCCATCAGAGAATCGGTTCGATCGGTATCTTCGCGCTGTTGAGTACAGCGACATGTTTGTGCGCAATGTGATGGATCAACTTGAGCAGCGCGGACTGCTCGAAAACACACTGCTGTGCGTAATGGGTGATCATGGCGACAGCTTCCGGCCAGAAGCTCGCCGTGGACGATTCGTTCCCTACGAAGAAGTCATCCGCGTACCCTGGGTCATTCGTTGGCCGGGACATCTGCAACCAGGTCGTAAGATTGACACGATGTCATCACAGCTCGATCTCACGCCAACCATCCTGTCGATGCTCGGCTGGAATATCGACAATGCCGACTTCGATGGAGCCAATGCGCTCGATGAACTGCCCGGCAGACGGCTGTTCTTTACGAGTTGGTACAAGGACAGTCCGATGGGGTATATCGAGGGTGACAGGAAGGTCATCTACTGGCCGTACCTCGACACAGTCTTCCAATTCGACATCAGTAGCGACCCCTACGAGAAGAACCCGCAAACGATCGACGGACCGGAGCGCGAAGCAATCATCGATCAGATCCTGGCGTGGCGCACGCGTTCACAATTCGAGATCGATCCCGATCGAATGCGCGAACGCACACTCTTCGAGCATTGGCACACGATGAGTTCCGGCCGCAACGCCTGGACAAACTTCGAACCATCAGTGACTCGTATACCAACGTCCCGCTGAATGGAGTTGGCAATTCGCAGACCGACACGTTCAATGCAAATGGGCTGGGTCGGATTCGAACCGACGTCTAACCGATTATGAGTCGGCGGCTCTGGACCGCTGAGCTACCAGCCCGAATCCGCATTGTAGAGCCGTTGGCACGCCCTGCGAACCCGGCCAAATCTGCGCTTCGAATGACAATGTTGGACTGCTCCGGATGTTTGCCCTTCAAACAGACAAGACGGACCCATAAACTCGTGGTCAGCTTCGCCTGGAAAGTCGAATCGCCGATGCAATGAATATGCTCAAGAATAGAAAATACGCATTTTTGATGGGCGCGCTGGCTCTTGCAGTATTGCCCGCGACCAGCCGGGCTGCTGTCGTGCAACAAATGTCTCTTGACGACCTTGCTGTAGAGGCAGATCGGATCGTGCTCGGCCGAATCGATGCCGCGACGTCCAGGTGGAATGCCGATCGCAGCTTGATTGTCACCGACCTGCAGGTTCAGACAATCGCAGCCCTTAAGGGCGATGCTCGTGCACAGACAACGGTGACATTGCTCGGCGGCACCATCGAAGGGTTGTCGCTGCGGGCCACAGACACGCCGATCATGGCCGCAGGCGATGCAGCTCTGCTGTTTCTTGACGATCAGGACCGACTTGTCGGCTCGTTTCAAGGTGCGTTCTTCACCGATGGCGATGTCGTCGCGCGCTCCGAGCCGTCGGTACACGGCATCGACGATTCGCTCGTTGTGCCGCTGCGTGATGTCGCAGACACGATAGCGAGAGTGCTTGGGACCAAACCGATCGATGATTCTGTGCTTCGTGTTACTGATGCAGCATTGCCGAACAACGGTCGTTACGTTCTGCTCGGACAAAGCTGGGCGTATCAGGGTGCGCCGATGGGTGAGCAGTTCTTTCTCAACGCCAATGCGCAGGATGCCTCCGCAGGCCCCATTCAGAATCAAATCTCGTCGATCTTTCTCGGTTCGTCTGTATGGACTGACGCGGGTGCGGAGTTTGAGTTCGACTTCGGCGGCGCAACCGCCTCGACGACAGATGGATTCGATGGCTCCAACAATATTTTCTTCTGTCCGGCAGGCAGCTGCGGGATGGCGTCTTCGACCCTCGCGACGACACACATCTGGTTCATCGGCAACGACATCGTTGAATGGGACATGATCTTCAACGACAATGATCACACATTCTGGGATGGACAAACGGGCGGTTGCGGCGGGGCAATGTATGACATTCAAGCCATTGCGGCACATGAATTCGGTCATGCATTAGGGCTCGGGCACAGTCTTGACAGCGCCGCAACGATGTGGTTCAGCGTTCCGCCGTGCGTCACCAGCCCGCGTGTTCTTGATCAGGATGACATCGACGGGTTGGTCGCGATCTACGGTGACGGCGGGCCGCCGGAAGTTCCCTTCCTCTTTACGGGTGAAGCATCGGGCGATCGCAGTGGTTTTGCAGTGGCAGGCGCGGGTGATGTCAACAACGATGGCGTTGAAGACCTTGTCGTCGGCGCGCCGTACAACGATGACAACGGCGCAAGCTCCGGCAAAGTGTACATCTACTCCGGCGCGACCGGAACCCAACTGTTTGCTCTTGCAGGGAACAGTGCCGGATACAGATTCGGCTGGTCTGTCGATGGCGCAGGAGATGTCAATGGTGACGGCTTTGACGACATAATCATCGGCGCGCCGTATGCAAGTGATTTGCGCGGTCGGGTGTATGTGCACTCGGGTTCCGACGGCGCACTGCTGCATCAGAAGAATGGCGCATCGGGAACTTCCGAGCGATTCGGCTGGTCTGTAGCCGGCGGGTTCGACGCTGATGATGATGGCTTCAGCGATTTTATAGTCGGCGCGCCGTATTCCAATGACGCCGGGACAAAATCGGGGAAGGTCAAACTTTTCTCCGGGCAGGACGGCAGTTTGATTGAAGAATTCCTCGGCGAAAACACCGGCGATCGGTTTGGCTGGTCCGTTGACGGGATCGGACGAATCAACGGCGACAACCACGATGAGTTCATTGTGGGCGCGCCGGAGAATGACGATGCGGGGAAAAAGGCGGGCAAGGTGTACATCTACTCCGGACGGCACTTGCGGACGTTCTATACGTTGACAGGCGTACAGATCGAAGCCCGCTTCGGAACTGCTGTCGCAGGACTGGGTCTTGCCGATGATGATGACAAGGGCGACTTTGTCGTCGCTTCGCCGTACTACGATCGAGGCGACCAGGGAGAAGCGGGGCGCATTGATGTGTATTCCGGCAGATTTGGCGCAAGACTGTATTCCAAGAAGGGCGAGAATGAACGCGATCGACTCGGTTGGTCGGTCGGCCCGGCAGGCGATGTTGACGGCGATGGAAGCGCTGATGTTGCAATAGGTGCGCCGCGACACAGCGCCGCTGGAACAAAGGCCGGCCGTGTGTACATACGTTCCGGTGCGACTGGCGGAACCATTGCCATTTTTGATGGCGATGTCGCAGGCGATCAACTCGGATATTCGGTCGGCTCGATCGGCGATGTGGATGCCGATGGCACGCCGGAGCTTCTGATGGGTGCTCCGTTCAATGATCTGGCAGCGGGTAAGGCCGGGCGTGCGTATGCAGATCTGTCTGATGATCGAGGTGCGCGACAGGTGCGGCGACATGCACAGTCGGCGGATGACTTTGTGAATCTGTCGCCGAACACTGTTGCGGCGCGACGTTTGGCGCAGTTGCTTGGCGCGTGGGCGCGTGATGAACTTCTTGCGGATGTGGATGGCAACGATGTCGTCGATTCTGACGATCTGCAGTTGATCATTGCGCGTCGATCCGAGTATTGATGCAGGCGATCGTCGTCGGGACACCCACTCGCTAAATCGTTTGATAGTAGTAGCTTGATAGGTGCTACACGCTCGCCGCCGCGCCATTGCGACAGCATGATCCGGCGGCAAGGTTGTACTATTTCGTACATTTTTTGTTGACTTGGCTCTGTGTCTGGTACCCTGCGCTTCAGTCCATCGCCGATTCCGAAGGCGAAACAGGGCTGGTTCATATCTCTTACTTCCACGGGGTACATCACAATGACACGGCACATCCTCAGGGTGACCTGCGCAGTGGTCGCGGTTTGCGCATTGCACTTTTTCGCGCTTCCCGGACACGCTTCGGTCGTCGATCCTCTTTCGATCAGCGAATTGTCGATTCAGGCAGATCGAATTCTGCTTGGCCGAGTGCTTGATGTTGAGCCGCGCTGGAGCGAAGACGGTTCGATCATCGTTTCCAAAGTACATGTGCAGCCATCGTTTGTCTTCAAGGGTGAACGGCGCGCGGTGGATACGATCGAAGTCTGCGGCGGCACAATTGGCGAGTTGACACTGCGCCGCACCGATACACCTATGTTTGAATCCGGCGATGGCGTTCTGTTGTTTGTCAACAGTGCTGATGAACTTGTCGGTACGTATCAAGGTGCGTTCTATACGGATGGCGGTGTTGTTGCGCGATGTGAACCAGCTGTCCACGGTATTGATGCGACGTTTGTCGTTGCGCTGCGTGAAATGGCAGACAACGTATCCGAGGCGCTGAATCAACAACGCGCAAACGACCAGGATCTCCGTTTGCCTGGTGCTGCGCTTCCGAACAATGGCCGATATGTACTTGCGGGAATCGACTGGTCCTATCAGCCGCGCCCGATGGGTGAAACATACAACATCAATCCATTGGCCAATGATTTCTGGATGGGCCCGAACGAAGGATGGCCGATAGCCGGCATATTCTTCGGAGCATTGGCCTGGTGGGACCGTGTGTACGCCAACTTCAAATTCTACATTGGCACTGCGACCAACACGCGCACAGCCGCGTTGGATGGCGAGAACGTTGTGTTCTTCTGCGCAAGCGGCACGTGCGGCATGGACCCGACAACTGTGGCGACCACATTCATATGGTCCGAAGGTCAGAACATCATCGAGTGGGACATGGTCTTCAACGATGTGCCCTTTATGTTCTGGAACTCGCTGCTGTGCCTGGTGCCGGAATTGCAGAGTCCATGCGTGTGCCCCGCTGGTCATTACGACATCGTGTCGATCGCAGCGCATGAATTCGGGCACGCATTGGGATTGGCGCACAGTGCAGATCCTGATGCCACGATGCGGCCGGTCATCAACCGGTGCGATGTCACGCCAGCGACACTTTTCGATGATGATCGACTGGGTGTCATTGCGATCTATGGTGCGATTGTCAATGAACCGTTTGAGTTCCAGGGACAATACGATGGCGATCAACTGGGTATGAGCATCGCAAGCGCTGGCGATGTCGATCGTGATGGTGTCGATGATCTGGTTGCCGGTGCGCCCTTTGCAGACGATGGAAATTTGAATACGGGCTCGGTCTATGTGTATTCCGGCAAGACGGGAATGTTGCTTCAGGTCTTTGAAGGTACCGGTCAGCATGATCGAATCGGAATGGCCGTTGTCGCTGGTGGTGATATCAATCGCGACGGGTTTGATGATGTCATTGTCGGCTCGCCGTATGCCTCTCGGCTGCGGGGAAATGTAAAGGTGTATTCCGGTAAGACCGGTGAAGTTCTGCATCGGTGGGACGGTCGCGAGGATACATCCGATCGCTTCGGATGGTCCGTTGCCGGGAATCTGGATGTTGATGGTGACAACTGGAAGGACGTGGTCGTTGGTGTGCCGTGGGAAGACCGAAACGGTGCGTTTATCAATGTTGGCGCGGTGCATGTGTATTCCGGCCGAACAGGGCAAAGATTGGCGCGATTCTTCGGCGAACACCACGATGATTTGTTCGGCTGGTCTGTCGCAGGCGTCGGCCGTTTGAACAGCGATGATCATGATGACTTTGTCGTCGGTGCGCCCTTCTACAGCGAAGGTGGGCGCTACACAGGCAAGGTATATGCCTTCTCGGGACGGCATCTCCGGACGTTCTATACGATTACCGGCCCGCAGCGCGGTGCGCGCTTCGGTCTTGCGCTGACCGGAATTGCCAAAGCGGATCCGGACGGCAAAGACGGATTCGCAGTAGCGGCTCCGTATTACGACCGTGATGATCGCGAACAGGCCGGTCGCGTCGGCTGGCGATCTGGATGTGGACGGGATCAGTGACCTGATTCTCGGTGCGCCGCGACACAGCACTGCTGGTCGAAAAGCTGGTCGTGTGTACATTCGCAGCGGCCGAACCGGACACCTTCTGTATAAGCGTGATGGCGACGGTGCAGGCGACTAGTTCGGATATGCAGTGGGCGGGGTTGGCGATCTCGATAATGACGGGCTCCCGGAGATGGTCGCCACAGCGCCGTATGATGACACGCGCGATGTGACTTCGGGACAGGTGTATGTCGACTTCTCGGACCAGCGGGCAATGTCGCGGTGGGCCGCAACCGAATCGGACGAACCGTACGAAGATGATGATGGAGACTTCCGATCGCAGCAGCGTCACTCGCGCAGTCGCCTGACACAGTTGATGCAGGCGTGGTTGGAAGGAGCGTTGCTCGCTGATGTGGATGGCAACGATGTTGTGAATGATGCAGATCTTGATCTGATTCTCCTGGGCGACCGGAGCGAGTTGAAGACGAGGTAACCCAGGTAGATTCTGCGCAATAGACGGCTCGAGTGAATCGCCGTCGGCGTCTGGTAGTTGGCGCAATTGGTACAGCCGGTACAGGTGTACCTGCAACCGGCCAGAAACGGTGACTGCGGCTTTGACTGGAAGAGGTGAATCGTACGTTCGATGGACTACATTCAGATTGCTGTTGAGCAAGGAGTCCAATATGAACAATCACTCTCTCTTTACGTACGCACGATCGTTCGGTGTATTGTCGCTGGTCACCGCGGCAGGGCTTCTTGCGGCGCCGAATGCGATTGGCGCTGCTGGTGGCGGCGGTGGTTCTGAAGGTGTAGATGCACCGGAATTCATCGAGCTGACCGGAATCGTGCGCGATTTCCATGAGCGAACCGCAGCGAACGGCCACCCGGATTTTGAGCAAAAGCCGGACAAGGGCTTTGCGCAATACATGGGCAACATCGCGCCACAGCTTGGTGATGACGGCAAGCCCGTCTTTACAGGCAACGGATTCAAAGTCTCCGATCAGTGGGAAGACTCTGAAGGTCGACCAATTTGCTACAACCTCTACGATTCGTCGGCGGGCGATGATGCCGGCTCGGCAGGTGCTGCCAGCACGGGCGGCATCCAGGATGCGTCCAGTTTCGATTCGTGGTATCACGACACGCCCGGCGTGAATATGTCGGCTCCGGTCACGCTCAAGCTGATCCGTCAGGACGATGGTTCGTACGTCTTTGATGACAAGACGGATGCGCAATACAGTTCGCTTGGCGGGTTCTTCCCGATTGAAGACCAACTCTTCGGCAACCCCGGCGGGAGCCCTGATCGAAACTTCCACTTCACGTTCGAACTGCACACCGAGTTCACATACGATGCCGGTGGTGGTCAGATCTTCAAGTTCATCGGCGACGATGATGTCTGGGTGTTCATCAACGGCCAGCTCGTCATCGACCTTGGCGGCGTACACTCTGCGAAGGAGCAGTACGTGGATCTGAACCGGCTCGGGCTGGATGATGGTGAAACGTACTCGCTGGACTTCTTCTTCGCCGAGCGTCACCGCACGCAATCGAACTTCCGTATTCAGACGAACTTGAAGCTCGAGAATCAGGCGCTTCCATCCGTCACAGCAGCATTCGATTGATCTGAACCAACTGCTGCGAAGCCGATGTGTACACGACACCCGACCCGGGCCTTGAGTGGTCCGGGTCGTTTTCATTTTGGTGCGATCAATGTACCCTCGTCGCCCATGAGCGACATAACTACTACGCATGATCCGATTCTGCCCGATGCTCAGATGAATCTTGTCAGGCCCAAAGAGCCGGTTATTGGGCGAGTGACTGAAACGCGTTTGTGCATGAACGGCAAGAGCGCCAGTTACGTTCGTCATGTCGCAATTGATGTTTCGGGAACGCCGCTGGCGGGAAATTTTCTTGTCGGCCAGTCGTTCGGCGTTGTTCCGCCGGGCCAACAGGAAAACGGCAAACCACACGCTGTACGGTTGTATTCCATTGCATGTCCCTCGTGGGGAGAAGATGGCAAAGGAAACGTTGTTTCCACAACACCCAAACGCCTTATCGATGAACACGCGCCGCAGAAGAAAACTGACGATCCGAATGATCACAGTCTGTTTCTTGGCGTGGCGTCGAATTTTCTCTGCGATTGCAACGTTGGCGATGAGGTCATGGTCACCGGCCCCAGCGGCAAGCGCTTTCTGTTGCCGGCAGATCACAATGCACATGACTATCTGTTCATTGCAACCGGCACCGGCATTGCGCCGTTTCGAGGCATGGTCATGGAGCTGTTCGATCACCCCGATGGCCCGACAACCAGTCAGGTGCGCCTCGTGATGGGCACGCCATACACGACCGATTTGCTGTATCACGATGAGTTCATGCGCTACGCCGAGAAACATGACAACTTCAAGTACGACTGGGCGATCAGCCGCGAGCGCCGGCCGGATGGAAGTCGTGGTCTGTATGTCGATCGCCTGATCGCTGAAACGTGGGACCACTACCACGACATGCTGACCAGTCCGCGCACGCTGGTGTATATCTGCGGCCTGCTTGGCATGCAGTACGGGTTTTATGTTTCGCTGGCAACGCATGGCATTGCGGACGGATACATCACATGCACAGGTCCGCTGGCCGGCACAGCGCCCGGTGACTGGCAGTCCGATGACATCAAGCGCTACGCCCGGCCGACGCATCGGTGCATGGTTGAGGTGTACTGATTCGCACACAGTAAGGCGCGCGCGGCAGCCTCTGTGGGTGTTTAGGTGCATGCGCGCGAATCTGGACAAAGGCGGAAGTTTGCGTGGACCACACTCTCGTCGGTCATCATGCTGCGAATTGTATTGAGGAGGTGTTGGTGCGCAGGCAAAACGCCGCGACCGAATTGGCCGCGGCGTGAATTGATCGAAAAGCATTCGACTGTCGATCACAGCGAGGACGCTGCGGTTCGCTGGCGATCAGCAATCGCCCCAGGCTGCGAGCAGATCGAGCAGGTCGAAGACATCCACAACGTTGTTCGCAGGTGCGATGTCTGCGCCGGCGCCGTTGGTGCCCCAGTTGGCGAGCAGTTCAAGCAGGTCGAAGACGTCCACGCTGCCATCAGGCGCGCCGCCTGTGGAATTGGTGATGTCTGCCGGGCATAAAGGAACGGGATCTTCACATGATTCGAATGTCAGATGCACGCCATCGACACCAGCTTCGACAATCGACGCTGCGCCGATGTCTTCGGTGGTGAAGCGGATGCGGAACTGGTTGTTGAGCGCGAATCCGCCGCCTATGGATGCGAGGTCAAGCTGCACCTGAATCCACCCGCCGGAAACGCCTGCGCCAGCCGGGCCGACGGTTTCGAGGTTCGTCCACGAGCCGCCGTTGTCATCGGAAACTTCAACAATGAAGCGGTCAGTGTTTGCGCCGTCGCCGGAGTCGTTGGAGAACCAGCGGAAATACGAAATCACGGACAGGCCGTTGGTCGCGTCCATGACGGGCGAAGTGAGCGTGGTTGACCCGCCATCGACATCACTATTGCCATCGACGTTGTCGGTGAGATAGCACTGGCCGGAGCCGTCTGAATCGGTGGGCGGGTCGCCGCGATCGCCGCCGCCGACAGGTGTACCGCGGTTCCACGCACCGTCGGTCAGACCCGCGCCGTTCGTGACGGACCAACCCTGGTTGGATTCAAAGTCGTCATCAAACGTACTGCCGGAGGTTCCGACATCTGCGCTGAAGAACGATGTCGGTGCATCAGCGGGCAGGCGGACAAATGTGGCTGAGAGGCTTGCGGCTTCGACATACAACTCCGGCGTATCTGCGCACAGCGCAGCCGGCAGTGTAGCTTGATACAGATCACCACCAAGCGGGGTAAGCGCAACAGGTGTAAAGCTGCCGCCGCTGTATCGATAGAACAGCATCGGGCTGTTGGTGTCGAGGATTTCATCGCCATCTTCAATCATGACGTTGAAGTTTGTTGCCACACCGGGCACGAGTTGTGTCGGCGGACCGCCGGGAATGCTCATGACGAGCGCCGGCAGTTGCCCGATGACATCGCCGGTGGCGACGAGCGCAAAGCCCTGGTTTCCGGAGTTCACCGCAGTGCCGCGCACGCGGATGGTCCAGTTGCCGGTCTGCGGTGAATCAAGCTGCACCTGTTCGACATTGTTGCGAATGTCTGCTGAGCCGCCTGCGACAGACATGCCGCCGCTGAAGACGTTGCCGAGATATGTCGTACCGCCGGGCGAGACGACTTCGAGGTCAAGATCGTTCACCGCAGCGAAGCCGGTACCGGTGGCAGCGGAAGCCGGAGCATCGGTAAAGACCATAGTGATGTTGAGGCGCTGCGCGGATGTGTTAACGTTGAGGAAATACTCTTGCACGTTGCCGGTGGAGAGGCCGCTTGCGTTTCGGATGTCATCGAGCACCGTGAGTTTGCGAGCATCACCGGGGAAGAAGAGCGCGTTATCAGCAAGGACGCGTCCCCAACCTTCGGTGTTGCTGGGGTATCCGGTGATGCCGGTCATGTCGACAGCGGAGTTGAGCAGCGTTGCTTTGACGAGCGCGCCACTGGGCACGAAACCGTCGGGTGCGTTGGCTGCGCCGGTTGGATAATACCCATCGACGTAATACTGACGCACGAGCGCGCCCGTACCAGCGACAGCAGGGCAGGCCATTGATGTGCCGGTGAGGTTCGTTGTGCTACATGCTGAAGGTGATGCGGAAGTTGTACTGCAACCGGGTGCGTAGATTTCGGGTTTGCGTCGGCCGTCGGCTGTTGGGCCGGCACCGCCGGAGCAGTGCGATGCCTGGTTCGGTGAGTCTTGTGATGCGCCGACCGCAAGCAGATTTTTTGCGTTTTCGGGATTGCGCAGCGAGCCGGTGTTTGTCACAGCAAGGCAGACGAGATTGTCTTCATTCTGGTGGATGAAGTCGTCGAACCCGCGGGCCATGGAGTTGTAACTGGTGGTGCCGTCATCGCCCCAACTGTTGGTGTGGATGCGCGCGCCCTGGTTGTGGTGCTGGACGAGTGCAGCTTCGACAGCGGTCTCGTTGAAGCTGGGAACGGTGTCGAAGACAATGTTCGCGCCGTAGGCGACGCCGCGGGTGTTGTCGTTTGCGCCTGCGTCGCCTGCTGCTGTGCAGGAGACGTGCGTGCCGTGCGTGTCATTGCCATCGGGAGCGTTATAAAACAGGATTTTGCCGCCATCGAGTGAGCAGTGCTGCTGATCAGCCTGACCGTCGAGCACGCCGATGATCTGCCCGCTGCCGAGAATTCCGTTGTCGTAGATCGGCGTGTTGTTGTTGACGTTGGTCTGGACGATCCAGCGATTGGTATTGTTGCGCAGGGTCAATTCGGATGCTTCTTCGATGTACTGCACTGCATTGAGCTGCGTGAGTGCATCGAGAGACGCCATGGGAAGTGTCGCGGTGACGATGGGGTTGCCTGCAATCGTGTGTGTGCGGTGGACAGTCGTGTTGTTGAGTGCGTTGATCGCATCTGTGACCTGCGCAGCGGATTCGTTTTCAAAGAGCACGACTTCGACGACGACACGGCCGGCATTACGAATCTGCTGGCGTGCAACTGTTGCGTATGTGCGGGCACCGATGCCAGGCTCGCGTTTCCATGCATCCTGGTACTTGCCGACCCATTGCACGCCCTCGACTGCTGCGAGGCGCTGTGTGTTTATGTTGCCGAGTTGGACAGTGTATGCATGCGTTGGCAGGTACTGGCCGAGCTGCACCCCGATGCGGGCCAGCGCCCTTCGGCGCTGTGGCGTGATCGGGCTGTCCAGTTGCAGGACATAATGTTCATCTGCGCTGAAGGTTGTTGCGCTGTCTGCAAGCAGATTTGGAAGTGTCGAAGTGTCGACATCACCTACGTTGAATTTCAGCGTTCCGGCGACGTTGTCTGTCGGGGCGAGCACTGCGTTGTCAGGTGATGATTTTGCGATCTGCTGGCCATGCACGGCGAGTCCGGTCAGACTCAGCGCAGCTACAACCAGTCCCATGTTGGTGACTGTGCGTCTAGACATTGACGTGACTTCCTCCAGTAACTGAGAATTCCCCATAACCCCGTCGGCGGTGGATATGTATGCGCCGCCATATGCCGCCGAGGCTGTTTCTCCAGTGCCCCGAGTCTACTTCGCAACAGCGTCAGATCGAACTGTAAGCTGTTGAAAATGCGGATTTGGCGTCGCGCTCCGGTGATTCGTACGCAAGAACCGGTCGGCAGTTGCGTCGGAGTGCGGATATTCGGACGTTGTGCGGTACCTCAGTGCATGCAGAGCACGTTGAGCGGTGGTTGTTGGTCACTGAGCACCGGCCAACGCTGGGTCACTTGATGAGCGCATTGGCCTGGATATTTTGTGATGTACTGACCCTTGCACATCGAAGTCCGCCCATCAGCAACTACCCCAATTCGCAAGCAGGTTCAGCAGATCGAAGACGTTGACCTCGCAGTCCGTGCCGGTGCCTGCTGCATTTGTAATGTCAGCGGGACAACTCGGGGGACAGGGCAGCGGACACTGACCCCAACTGGAAAGCAGTTCAAGGAGATCGAAAACGTTGACCTGACCATCCGGCGGGCCGCCGGCGGAGTTGGTGATATCTGCAGGACATGTCGGCAGACAATCCACAGGGAGCTGCAACAACTTCATTGGTGGTCCTGCAATCGATTGGCGACACACATCTGTGCACTGTGGAGGCTCAACGGTGCAATCAATAGCGGGCAGGTAGATATCAAAGAAATCGTCGACACAGAAATGAATATCAGGATCTTCAATCGGTTCAAACGGAGTAAGCACAACCGGTGGCCGCCCATCCTGGCCGGAGTCGAGCACTCGAACCTCAAGTGGATCGTCGACACGGGTAAAAGTGAATCTCGGTTGTACTTGCAACACACTCGAATATGTGCCGCCGTTGCAGTGGGTCTTGGTTGCCGTTAATGAGCTGGCGGGCGGGGGAATCGTTGAGAGATCAATCTGCACATCCCATTCGATGGGATTCCCATTGGTTACAACCGTGATGGGACTGCAGCTTTGCAGATTCAACTCCACAATCTGAATTGGTACGGTGGCGACGTTGCCGGGTTCCGGCAGAAGCATGTCCTGGAGGCGTTCAATGCGGGTGTCAGCACCGAGCCCATCGCCACCTAACTCAATAACGCCTTCAAACGGCAGCGAACCTGGATCGAAGAAGTTCTCAGGAATTGGATCAGGGTTGAAGTCAAAGAAGCTCTGCCCACACGGTGTTGCCCACTCGTCGATTCCAGCGGGAATCAGACCGTCGTCACACTCCTGTGTGCATCCGGGCACGCGCAACTCGATTTCGAAACCCTTACCTTGAGCGAGCACGGGGGCGCAGCACAACGGTTCGCAGACGGAATCGCGCACGCCCGGCGAGAAATTATCGCCGACACACGGATCGAGCGCTTCGTTGTGTGCCCATGGATCCTGACCGTTTGAGAAGATGACGATTGGTGGGATGGCTTCCAGTCCGGTGTCGAAGACTCGAACGGTTCCGGGATCGCCGACTTTTGTGAATGTAAAACGCGGCTGCACAGGAAAATCGAAACCGAACTTTCCGCCGTTGGGCGTCAGTTTGTCGATCGTCATCTGACCGGGTGGAGTTGGTGTAGGCGACAAGTCGACCTGCACATCCCATAGCGTCGGTTGGCCGGCAACAATAACAGTGATCGGCTGACAACTGACGAGATCAAGCTGTATGAGTTGAATTGGTACGAATTCAGTTGCGGGCAGAGCCGGCGGAAAGTTGATGTCGTTGAGCCGAACTATCTGCACATCGATGCCGCCGGTCTGACCCTGCAATTCGATAGTGCCTACGAACGGTTCCGAACCCGGATTAAAGAAATCAGCGGGGATTGGGTTTTCCGTGAAGAGGAACTGTGCGGGTTGTTGCGCGCAGTCGCTGCTTGTCCAACAGTCGGGACCGCCAAGGACGAGCTGCGCGTGTGCGGTTGCCGCAGCGAATAGAATTGTGATCAAGGCAATGCACACAATTCGAGAAGTGATGTTTCGTGCCCGCACCATGTTGTTCTCCAGTCCGTTGATGATTGCAACGCATTTGCGTTGAGCGTGTTCCACCGACTGTCGCGCATCACGGGGCAATGGCTGTGCAGCACGCATATCGACTATGTTGAAGCCGAGAGCTTGCTTTCAATATACGACGATTCGGTACCGCATCAATTGAAATCGCTGTGAAGCGTGGCAAACTGCGTTGCAAAGCGACCCCCAATCGTGTGCAAATTGTCCCGCAAGATGGTGCAAGAGCGGAAGATATGCGGTGGTGACCATCTGCGGAGACTTTGTATGGAGCACACATTTTGACTGCGGTGGCTGACGATGAGTCTGCTGCCGCCGCCGGTGATTGAGAGCCAGATCGGTTGGGCCAGAGTTGCAACGCCTGCGGAACGATCCGTATTTGACTCGGGCAATCCGCGAGCATTGCAGAATTGTCTTGTGGGGCAACGTTATGAGGACCAGTCGAACTTTTCGAGATACTCACGCAGATGCCGGGCTGTGGGGAATTGTTTGGCGATCAATTGTTTGCGCAAACCTTTGCAGATGTCTTTGATGTCCTGCGGTTGTTTGGCGTACCACTTCTGCCCGCCGACCGCGTCGTACAGCAGGCGCACAAGATCGACGACATCATCTACGAGATGCGCCTTGGTGGGTTTGCCCCAGTGGAAGAAGTCGACGAGCTTGACATCGAAGAAGATGCCTGTCCTGCGGACGAGGACATTCTGATCGTGCAGGTCGCCGTGGTATTCACGGGCAAGGTGTACCTGTTCCAGACCGACCGCCAGTGAATAAATCAGGTGCAGCGCTTCGAATTGGTGCAGGCGTTTGCCGGGTTGGCGTTTTATGAATTCGTTAAGCAGTTCGCCTTCGACGTATTCACTGATGAGGCAGGTGACGGGCTTGCGTTTGTGGCGGATTGTTTCAGAGTGGATGTACTGGATGACGATGTCGCAGTTGCGCAAATGTTCGAGCTTCTTGGCGTAGAAGGTGACAGCTGCGTCTTTTTCATTGCGATGCGGGAAGAAAAGTTTTGCAGCGCGATGCACGCCGGTGCGCTGCTCGGTGACTTTATAGACTTCGCCTTCCCAGCCGCCGCCGAGTTTGGATTGAATGACATATTTGCCGGCAAGCACCCTGCCGGGCTGGAGATTGAACTCAGTGATTCGACCGTTGGGAGCGGGCATCGCAGCGACGCATCGTACCGGAAGTTTCGCTGCGGGTCGGCGGTGAACAATGATTTATGGCAACGCCGTTCAGAGGCTTCGCCGGTAGACGATGACGCTGAGATCGTCGGGCTTGCAGGGGTTGTCGCCGGTCGGTTCGGTCATGCGCCTTCGGCAATGCTGGGCGGCACGTCGTGCTGCGTTTTCGAGCGAGCCGGTTCGAATGTCATCTGCAATTTCTTCGACATGCAGGTTGTCAAACAATCCGTCGGTGGCAAGCAGGAGCGTGTCACGCGAACTCATGGAAACCGCAGGGCCGATCTCGATGCGCATGTCGGTGTCGCCAACAAGGTTGGAAACGAGATGTCTGTGTTCGTGTTCGATTGCCTGTTCCGGGTGGAGCATGCCGGACTCGACGGCGTACCCTGTCGGGCTGTGGCTGAGTGTTTCGAGCTTGATCTTGCCGCGCTGGCCGACGAGCAGAGCCTGTGAATCGCCGACGTGGAAGGTTCGGACGAGTTCACCCTGGATTTCCACAACGATGAGCGTCGTGGCAGCTCCGGTGCCGAGGGCAAGGACTGCCTGATTGGCCTGTTCGATGCCATCGAGTATCGCGCCTCGGAGGCTCGGTTCGTCGTGGATTGACTCTGCGGCGCTGCAGACGGTTTCTGCGAGTGACTGCACCGCAAGTGCGCTTGCGGTGTCGCCGGAGGCGTGCCCGCCTACGCCATCTGCGACGACAAGCACGGTACGCACATCGTCAACGACAATGACAGCAGCGGAATCTTCGTTGTCGGAGGTCTTGTCGGGGCTGCGGCTGGAATGCACAACGGCGTCGCCCTGGGTGCAAGCGACGGTTTCGAGCACCACCGCGTCGTTGGTCTGCTCGATCATGTTGCTTCGGCTGAACAGCCGCGCGCGGTCATCAGCTGCATTGGCGCTCATGACCGAACTCCTATCGGCGATTGAGGCAGGCAAACGTCATTGAAGGCTCGGAAACGGCGTTTGCGAGCAGTTCCCGGCGGTGTACACGCAAAAGGCCTGCGCCATGTCGACGCAGGCCTTTGAGATTCAAACTGTTTCATCAACGAGGAGGCCAGAGCTTCAGAAGTCCGGCTGATCGCTGACTGCTTCAGCAGTCGACTGTTCGAACTGCTGCTGCAATGCTTCGTTGTAGTCTTCGCTGCCGTTGGTGTATTCGCTTGTGGAGGCGAATTCGTTGGTCGTGGCGTTGTACCAGTGCGGACCTGCAAACGGGGAAAAGTGTGTGCTGTACGGAACCCAGTTGCTGTTGGTAGCCCACTGCCCGCTGCTGGCATTCGTGGCAGCCTCGTAGCGATCCATATAGGCAATAAAGTTGTGCGAGGACGATGAGAGATCTGAACCCTCAAACGGCGTAATGCTTGCTGCGAATGCTTTGCTCACCGAGCTGTGCTGCATGTACGGCAGATCGGTTTCGAGCTTGACGATGACCGGGTTCTCGAATTGCAGGGTGATGTGACCCGGCGTTTCGGAACCTTGTCGCCACAGGCCGTTCTGGAACCAGAAATAGGTCTGGGAATGCGGCTCAAAATAGACCTGTGAGGCGGGGTAGTACACGAACTGGTAGTTCCACCACTGCTGGTGCTGATGGTCAACATGCGGAGTGCCGTTGTCCTGCCAGGTGACTTGTGCCTGATTTTGTGAGCAGCCGGCGAGCAGGGCGACGCCGAGGCCGAGCGTGGCAACGGTGGTGGTTGCTTTGGTGATCGCGTTCATGAGAATCTCCTTCGGACGTCCCGTGTGCTGAAATATTGATCGAGTAACAGTGTGCGCACACAATCCGGGCGCACAGGCGGTTGATCGTCGCGACGGGGCTGTGAAGTGAGCGTGGATGGATGAGATTGCAGAAGAATTCCTGCCCAACCGGTGCAAACGGACCGAAAGCGAGCTTGAAGTCGGGTGGACCCTACAATCCGCCCGTTCTGACAGTGCATGGACAGGGTTTGTTATTGCGGACGTTGGTGGACGAAGCCGCCGCCGCACCATTGGGAGCAGGTTGGTGACCTGGAACATCCATCACAGCATGCTGGTGATCTACTTCCTGTTGGCGCTGGGGGTATCGTTTCTGTGTTCGTTGATGGAAGCGTCGTTGCTGTCGCTTCCCCGGTCGTATGCGATTCGGCTGAAACAGGATGGCAAGAGCTACGGCACCACGCTGGAGCACATGAAGCAGGAGATCAACCGCCCGCTGGCTGCGATCCTGACGCTGAATACGTTTGCGAACATGTTCGGAGCGGCGGGTGTCGGAGCAGAAGCGCTGGTTGCATTCGGTAGTACCTGGGTCGCGCTGGTGAGCTTCATTCTCACGCTGTGCATTCTGATCTTCTCGGAGATCATTCCCAAGACAGCCGGCTCGATGTACTGCAGGCAGCTTGCACCGTGGACTGCGTATTTCGTGCGGGCGATGATGTTCATCACCTGGCCGGTGACAGTGCTGCTGAATATGGTTCGGCGGTTTTTCCCTTCCGGCGAACATCTGCACTCACTGACGCGCGATGATGTGATGGTCATTGCTGAGCTCAGCCGAACCTCAGGCGCGCTGGAACTTCGTGAACTGGAAGTGATACAGAACTTCCTGAAGCTGCGCGACTGGCAGGTGAAGGATGTCATGACACCGCGGACGGTGCTGTTGATGTTGCACCAGGACACGACCGTGGCCGAGGCAATGAAGCAATACACGCAGACGCCGTTCTCGCGGTTTCCGGTGTATGGCGACAGCCCCGATGACATGAAGGGCCTGGTGCTTCGGCGGTCACTTGATGAATGTGCGCGCAATGATCAATTGGATCGGCCGGTGCTGGAGTTGGTGCGCCCGATACATGTCGTGCCTGAAGGCGCAACGCTGGACAACGTGCTGTGGAAGTTCTTCACGACCGGCCAGCACATGTTTCACGTCGTCGATGAATATGGTGGAACCGCGGGCGTCATTACGCTTGAAGATGCTATTGAAACGATGATCGGCCATGAGATCGTGGACGAGACGGATCGCGTGGTGGATATGCAGCACCTGGCGCGCAAGCAGGCAGCATTGCGCGAACGGCAACGGGTGAAGGGCGGACCCTAGCGGACGGGCCGAAGGACGGCGATGGTGGCGCTGCAGCGGCGGGGTCGCCCGCGAATGGTTGACGATACTGCGGTCGGCGGGTATTTCTTGCGTTCGCCTTTCTGCGATGAAGGAGATTTACATGTTTCGTTTGGGTTTCACATTGACAAACAATTCCGGTCAACAGCGCATCGGTAGCGGCATTGCTCTTGCAATCGCGCTGGTCAGCATTCTTTCGTGCGCCGGCGCTGCAGTCGCGATACAGGACACCGCGACGACGCCGAACGACGCTGCGACGCAGCCGCAAGACAAGGACAATGATTCCGTGTATGTGCGAATAACAACCAACAAGGGTGACATCATCCTCGAACTGAACAAGGCCAAGGCGCCCAAGAGTGTTGCCAACTTCATGAGTTACGTCGAGGAAGAGTATTTCGACGGCACGATCTTTCATCGCATCATTGAACAATTCATGATTCAAGGCGGCGGGTTCACTTCAGATATGAAAAAGAAGCCGACGAAACCGGGCGTGGAAAACGAATGGCAAAACGGACTGAAAAACGATCGCGGGACGATCTCGATGGCCCGCATCGGCGGCCAGCCGAATTCGGGAACGAGTCAGTTCTTCATCAACGTAGTTGATAATCCGATGCTTGACCGCGCGCAAGCCGACGGCGCAGCGTATGCAGTTTTCGGGTCTGTTGTTGCAGGCATGGATGTTGTCGACGCCATTCGCAGTGTCCCGGTGCAGGTCAGCCCGCTGAATCGTCGCGAAATCAGCTATCCGACGGAGCCGATCGTCATTGAGATGTTGCGCGAGATGACAGCCGACGATGCGCGCGAGGCAATTGAAGCAGCAGCCGCCAAGAGTGCGCCAAAGCCGAGTGAAGAAAAGCAACCGAGTACGACGCCGGGAGTCGGCGATTGATCACTCATCGGGTGCCCCTTGCGGCAGGATCGGTTCGGGCACCGGCGGCAAGACGAGATCGCTTTCGGTGAGGTTGAGACGCTCCATCATGAGATCGCGCTGACCGGGTTCAGCGAAGTCTATCTGTACACGTACTGTCCACCCGCCGACAAGCGTGTCGTGATCAAGATACATCCAGTCGAAAACGTCACCGCGGGCGATGGTGACGGTGTCGCCGAGTTTGATCGTTGTGACTTCCTCAGGTTTGTCATCAACGATGCCAGTGAACTGGTCATCGGCAAAGGCCTCAGCGCCGACCCAGATGTCGACGGATTCGCCATCCGGTGTCGTGAAGTGCGTCAGAATCGTGAAGCCATGTTTTTCAAGCTCATGATCCTGAAGTACAGCAATGAATTCATCGAGGCGGGCTTGGGCAATTGCGGTGGCGCGATCAAGCTGCGCGTTTTTCGAGTTGACGCGGGCGACAACAGAGGAAGTCGGCGCAGCTCGCTCGCACGCGGAAGAAGTGATGGCCGCGCTGACACACATCAGCATCGCAACGCGATATGTGTACACAATTTCGGTACGCACAAATGCATGATATCGAAATTTTGCGTACCGAAAAGCCCACGGCGTGACGCCGTGGGCTTGTGAGTTGATCGCAAACTATTTGAGTGAATTCAATAGCGGTATTGATCGGGCTTGTACGGGCCTTCGACGGGGACATCAATGTAGGCAGCCTGTTCCGGTGTCAGCTTCGTCAGCTTCGCGCCGAGCTTCTCAAGGTGCAGCCGGGCAACCTCTTCATCCAGCTTCTTCGGCAGCACGTACACCTTCTTCTCGTACGTGGCGTGGTCCTTGTGCAGCTCCATCTGCGCGAGCACCTGGTTGGTGAAGCTGTTGCTCATGACAAAGCTCGGGTGGCCGGTGGCGCAGCCGAGGTTCAGCAGACGACCTTCAGCAAGAACGATGATGGAGTGACCGTCGGGGAACTGCCATTCATCAACCTGTGGTTTGATGTTGACTCTCTTGACGCCTTGGATCTTCTCAAGACCGGCCATGTCCAGTTCATTATCGAAGTGGCCGATGTTGCCAACGATGGCTTTGTCCTTCATCTTTGCCATGTGCTTTGCGAGGATGACGTTGAAGTTGCCGGTGGTGGTGACAAAGATGTCAGCCTTGTTCACCACATCGTCGAGCAGAACGACTTCGTAACCGTCCATGCAAGCCTGCAGAGCGCAGATGGGGTCGATTTCCGTAACCAGAACGCGGCACTTTTGACCGGCCAGTGATTGCGCGCAACCCTTGCCGACATCGCCGTAGCCGCAGATGACTGCGACTTTGCCCGAGAGCATGACATCGGTGGCGCGCATGATGCCATCAACAAGCGAGTGCCGGCAGCCGTAAATGTTGTCGAACTTGCTCTTTGTGACAGCGTTGTTGATGTCGATTGCGGGGAAGAGCAACTCGCCGGTTTTTTCCATCTGGCAGAGGCGATTGACGCCGGTGGTTGTTTCTTCGCTGACGCCGACGATTCCCGAAGCGATCGGCTTCCAGAAATCTGCGTGTGACTGTTGGAGTGCACCGAGCAGTTGCAGAACGACTTTGAATTCGGTGCTGTTTGCAGTGTCAGGCGATGGAACAGCACCTGCGTTGTTGAATTCAAGACCCTTATGGACGAGAAGCGTTGCATCGCCGCCGTCATCGAGAATCAGGTTCGGTCCCTTGCAATCACCCCAATGCAATGCCTGGAACGTACACCACCAGAATTCGGGCAGTGTTTCACCCTTCCAAGCGTAAACGGGGACGCCCTGGGGGTTGTCTGCAGTGCCGTTGGGGCCGACTGCAACTGCTGCGGCTGCGTGATCCTGCGTGGAGAAGATGTTGCACGATGCCCAGCGGACGTCTGCGCCGAGATCGACAAGCGTTTCGATCAGCACCGCAGTTTGAATGGTCATGTGCAGCGAGCCGGTGATGCGCGCACCTTTGAGTGGTTGTTCTGCACGATACTTGTTGCGGGTTGCCATCAGGCCGGGCATTTCGTGCTCCGCAAGTTCAATTTCCTTGCGGCCGTAGGCAATCGTTTCCGGCGAAAGGTCAGCGACTTTGAACGGCAGATCGCTGATCAACGGCAGGCCGGTGTCCATAAAGGTTGTGCTGTTTGCTGTCGGGGCGGTGGCGGTTGTCACGGGTGCTCTCCAGAACAATGACGAGGTTGGATTGGCCGCAAGGGGTCTGCCAGCGGCTCCACACGATAATCGGCATGAGCCGGGCAATTCATCCATTTATCCGGATGAATAGATAAAGATAGCTATGAAATTGAGAATCGTCAAGGCGGGGCAAAGAAGTTCAGCAGAAATCGGCCACCGCACTCGCAAGTCGTTGCTCTGGCTGCGTCTAATGGTCTGACTCATGACACACAGTGGGGCTTCAGAGCGAGTTGCAGGTCCGGAGATGGCGCTGGTGCAGCGCTGTCAGCAAGGCGATCGGCGCGCTCTGGAAACGCTGCTGCAGCGTCATGATCAGGAGGTGTTGAATATGGCCACTCGGCTGCTGGGCAATCAGGATGACGCGTTGGACATACGCCAGTTGGTGTACATGAAAGTGTGCAGATCAGTTGCGAAGTTTGATGGCCGAAGTTCGTTTCGAACCTGGCTGCTGCGGATTGTTGTGAATCAATGTCGCGATCAGTTGCGCCGGATGGGCGCGGATCGACGTCGAACAGACGGTTGGGCCGCGCGATCGGCCGGCAGCGACACCGATCAACCGGGTGCGCGCAGCGCACGAGATGAACAGACACAAACGGTCATTCGGGCTGTGGCGGCGCTGCCGGAGGCGCAGCGTGAAGTGCTGGTGCTTCGGCATTACCACGACATGACGCTGACCGGCGCAGCGGAACTGCTGGAGATTCCATTGTCTACAGCTGCGTCGCGACTCGGCAGCGCGATGAAACAGCTGCGCGATGCGCTGACCGAGCGCGAACCGTACGGCTGTCACGAGCAAGGAGCAGGACATGCAATGTAATGAAGTGCGCGATCAACTGTCACTGCTGGTGTATGACGAGCTTGACGAACATGCCGCAACTTCGGTGTGCAGCCATGTGCAGAAATGCGCATCGTGCAAAAGCGAGTTGGAGGACATACAGGCTGCAAAACAAGCGATGAACACATGGTCAGATGTCGAAGCAGATGAGCCCGTAGGTGCTGTGCTGGATCGCATAAGCGTAGAAGATGGCTTGCCGATGGTTGTGACGACCGCACAGCCTGGTCGGCGGTGGCGGTTGACGCCGTGGCTGGTGGGGGCAGCTGCGGGTCTCGCGGTGACGCTGACGGTGCTGGCGGTCGGCGCGAATGTGCGCACTGGCGATGGGCAACTGACCATCAGCTTCGGGCATGGCAATGAGCCCGCAACACAGCAGCAGCCGACCAATGACACAACTGAATTGACAGCTGCGCAGCTTGAACAGTTGCGGGCAATGTTTACAGAGCACGGCAATCGGCAGACAGCATTCGCGCTGGATCTGGTTGACGATCGCTTGCGCGAGTTTGAGGGCACACACGACCAGCAGTTCCTGGCATTGGTACACACGATCCGAGAGATGCGCGAGGAAGATATGCAGCGATTTGAGCAGGCGTTGACTGCAGTAGCGCTTGATTCACGTGAACAGACCAAGCGAACACGCGATGCGCTCAGCGATGTAGTGCGCACGTTTGCGATGGGTTCGCCGGTCGGTAATGACTACAACGAACAGATGAATGTGAAGGAGATTATCCCATGAACCGGAGTTTGAAATGGATGCAGCGCGTGACGTTGGTCACGCTGGCGGCGGGTGTGTTGTGTACAGCTGTGATCGCACGGCCGATGCAGAATGCTGAAGAATCAGGCGCATCGAAACTCAGTCAGTTGGCGGATCAGATCAACATCATGCGCGTGCTGATCACGAAATCGATCAACGAAGGACCCTTTGCGGAACGGTATAACGAAGCAGCGACCGCAGCAGCGAGCGCTCGAGCGAAGAAAGCGTTGGATGCGCAGGCGGAATCTGAGCAAGCGATGAATACCGACGATGCGCAGCTCGCAATCGCGCGATTGCAGGGTTTGGTGTACAGCTCTACACAGGGGCGCACCTCGTTTACATCGCATACTCGAGGGTTCTATGCGGATGGTGTTGGCGTGTTGTTTTCAACAGAAGTGCGTGTGCCGGTACGCCAGATTCAAGTCGAGCCGCAGGAAGATGAGTCGGGATCCGATGAAGTCAATGAATGGGATGAAGCAGCTGCGGAAGCGCGTGGAACGAACAGGATCCGAGGGCTTGTGAGTGGTACGCGTTCACATGATGATGCGCCAAAGACGTCCTGGGTGATCGATCAGAGCTATGTGGACGATGCAATTGCCGGCGTGACGGAGAAGATCGCGCGCTTCGGCTCGAATGTGTCGGCACTGCCGAATACTGAGTCGTTTATTGTTGCACTGCGATGCGAGCCGGACGGCTCAAGTTCATCCTGGCCGACGCTGATGGACTCGCAGAACGAAGGGAATGCGGCTTTGACGTACAGCAACCTTGCGACTGTCAATTGGCGCGGCTCGGGCAGTGCTGCGACCTGGCATGTTGTGGTACAGATTCCGATGTCGCTGGTGCAGAATTACGACAGCGGCGCGATCACGCTGGAGCAACTGCGCGATGGGACGACTGTGACGCAAATCACGCAGAAATCTGAGAATTCATGGTACAGCGTCGGCAGCGGCCGTTCGCTGTGGAGCGAGCCGGCGATCGCGCCGATTTTGCCGTCGCCGCCACCGGCGCCGAGTGGTGGGGTCGGTCGTGTGCGCAGCGGCAGTGGCACCGGCAGGTAAGTGACTTTGAAGACAACGGCTGCGGAACCCGGACGCGCATGCGCCCGGGTTTTTCTTTGTTGAGTGTGAGCGTATCAATACAAAGAGAGTGTGGAATCATCTGCGAAGACGCAAGCGGGTTGGGTGCGTGTAAGTGTCAGGCCGAAGACTTTCATTATTCGTGGGCGAGCGGTGCGCAGGCGCAGCCGGAGTCGTAACGGTGGTCGCTGCGGAGATTCAGTCAACTCGGTGACAACTAGCGGCGCAAACATAGCCTGCGCCGCGGTCGACCAGTTTGCGGCGGTGATGTGAATCGGATCAAAGCCGTACCACGCAGCGTGTTGTTCAATCAACGCAAGATTCCGAGTTTCGGCAAGATCGCGCACGCACGTGTCAATCTGTGTAGCAATTTTGATTGTCTCACGAATGCTCGGGCCGCGGCCGGGATATGCAATCAATTTTGCAAGGTGCGCCTGCCACCGCGGAACCTTCTGAATGCTCGCAATCGGCAGTGTTGTAATCGCAGTCGTAACTTCGAGTGCTTCGAGTTGGTCGAGTGCTGTGTTGATCCAGTCGAGGAGTGTTTCGGGCGCTATGCCGTAGAGAATGTCGTTGCCGATGTCGGACACGAGCGCGACCGTGCGGGCAGCAGGTGGCGTGTGTTCAAGGGCAGGCCAGAGTTCGGATTCGAGAATGCCGGGAAGGGTACGAACAAGCACACTGCTGCGTTTGCCATACGACCTGCCGTGGCCGATCGCAGCGTGCATGTGGATCGGCGTATTGAAGACGTGCTTCGCAGTATGGAAAAGCGTTGGCAGACCGCGCGTGAGATTACTTGCGCCCAGTAGAATCACGCGAGTTGGTGCGTGTGGTGCGGTTTCGGTTTGTAGTTTGTGGCTGTTCATCTGCATCATTGCGGTGCACCGGGACGAATAGAATGCTGTGCGATCTGTTGCACGCAACTGTATGGGAGACAATCATGGTACGCACGAAGCGAAAGATGACGATCCGCATGCGTCTGGTGCGGATTCTTGTGCTGCTGACGATCGTGCTTGGCTTGCTGGGTGGGTACGTCTACATCGCAATGGTGTCGATGCCGGGCGAAAGTTACGACGGACCGCTTGCAGAATTGACAGCAGAGCAGCGGGAACTTGCCGATGAACTGCGCGGTCATGTTGTTGTGCTGGCAGATGACATCGGCGCGCGAAATGTGCTGCACGAGCAGGCGTATGCGCAGGCCCGGCAATATCTCGGTGATCAGCTTCGGTCGTATGGGTATGTGGTGACGGAACAGACGTTTATGACCGGTGGTGTGGAATGCGCGAATGTTGTTGCGGAAATCCGCAGCAATTCAGACTCAACTGCGGCTTCGGGTACGAATGAGATTGTTGTCGTTGGCGCGCATTATGACGGTGTGGATTCATGCCCTGCTGCGAATGACAACGGCTCGGGGTGTGCAGCGACGCTTGCACTTGCAAAACGATTCGCAGGCAGCGCTCCGCAGCGCACGATTCGGTTTGTGCTGTTTGCCAACGAAGAACCGCCGCAGTTTCTCAGCGAGGAGATGGGGTCGCTTGTGTACGCGCGGGCGTGCAAAGACAACGGCGATGACATCGTTGCAATGCTGAGCTTGGAAACGATCGGGTACTACAGCGATGTGCCGGGCAGTCAGATATACCCGGTTGCACCGCTTGGGTGGTTTTATCCGAGTGAAGGCAATTTTGTTTCGTTCGTGGGCAATATGGGTTCGCGCGGATTGACCCGGAAGGTGACGGGTCTGTTTCGTACACACGCGCAGTTTCCATCTGAGGGCGCGGCCCTACCCGGGTGGATTCCGGGCGTGGGGTGGTCTGATCACTGGGCCTTCTGGCAGGCGGGGTATCCAGCGGTGATGGTGACAGACACAGCACCGTTTCGGTACCCGCATTATCACAAAAAGACCGACACGCCGGACAAACTGGATTACGAACGGTTGGCCCGGATTGTGGATGGGCTTGAAGCGGTTGTTGCTGAGTTGGCTGGTGCCTCGAATGTGGCGGAGCAAGAAAAGTGAAAATTTTCTTCGCACGGATGGCAGGATCGCGGCATGAGCGTCGTATTGAAGGGCGAGTACTGAGCCCTTTTCCGGGGCCGGACGCTTCGGCGTCATTTGGGGAAACGTTTCGGACCGCGACGGCAACAAGGAGTCGTCAACGGTGACAAATTGTGTATTGACAAGAACTTGCAATCAGCGAAGGACGCAGGGAGGTCCAATTTCAACCAGCCGTGATGCTGACCGACGAACGACGCGTGATTGCATGCAGATCCTGGGTGACACAGACTGGTCGTTGATCGACCGGGCGGTGGTCAGCGGCAGCGCATCGTCGTCGGCTATGGAATCGATCAGCCGGCGGTACTGGCCGGTCGTGTATGGCTACGCGCGTGCCTGCGGGTGTGATGTGCATGAAGCAGGCGACATCACGCAGGGGTTCTTGTGTGATGAAGTGCTGACGGGTCGGTTGCTGGAGCATGCTGATCCGGAGCGCGGGCGGTTTCGAAATCTTCTGCGGACGACGGTTCGTAACTATGTCGTGGATCTTCGCCGCAAGCGATCCGGACGCGGCAACAGGCCGGCGGAGCTGGATGCACGCGGCGGCGAGCAGATTGCACCGGCGGATCGAACGAATCTGGCGCCGGCTGATGTGTTTGATTCGCAGTGGGCTGCAGCGCTGATACGCAGAGTGCTGCAGGATGTGCGCAGGCATTATGTGCAGCAGTGTCAGGAAGCGCATTGGGAGGTGTTCGTGGGACGTGTGGTTCGGCCGATGTTGTTTGAAGATGCTGCCACGCCGTACGAGCGGCTGGTTGAGCAGTTTGATCTGACTGATGCCTCGCAGGCATCGAACATGATGGTGACAGTAAAGCGGAAGTTCGCCAGGGCCATGCGGGCGGAAGTGGCGCAGACGGTTTCAGACCCTGCGGAGGTGGACGACGAGCTGCGCGAATTGATGGCGATACTGCAGCGGGGAGTCCTACAATGACACGTATGACATCCGGCACGGACAAGTCTGATTTTGACCCTGCGCCAGACCAGTCATCGATGAACGGTTCGTCGATCCACGAAGCCCTGCGATGGGCTCTGGAAGACAACGAGAATTCATCCATGGCGTCAGCGGATTGGCTGGTGCGCGATATTGATCCAGCGCAGCCGTCAGCGGTGGCGCTGCTGGTGGATCCACATGTTTCACTGCGTCAATTAAAGCATGCCAAGGATGCGTTCAAGACGATGCGCATCGTCGGTGAGACAGCAACGGATCGGTCTCTGGCAAGCCGGTTGTATCTGGGCGCTATTGCGGCAGCAATGGTTCGACATGATGAACGCATAACTACGCAGTCGGACCGCGCGCTGCTGCGTGGATTGGAATCGATGATTCGCGATGAAAATGTCGCGGAGCCGTTGCGCGCTATCGCGCGGGATGCGCGGCGGTGGGTAACACAACGGTGCGGATAGGTGCTGTGGGGTGGTTCTGGACCTAACCATACACATCCATATTTGCGCCGATGCCGTGGTCTGGTGCGTGTTCCTCCTCGCATCGGTCCACGCATTCGGGCAGACAAGGCGGCCCGGATGAAGCCGGGGCGGTTTACGCGACCGCCTCGGTTTTTTGTTAAGCCAAACAACCAAACATTCGTGGAGACGGACTTTGTCTGCGATTTTGGAGATCGGTGCTGTTGCGTGTTGTGTTGTAATGGTGCGGTACGCGGTATTGTGTGTTTATGGCCAGTGGCATTGAAATTGAGCGCAAGTATCTGCTGCGGGCGTTGCCGGTGATTCCTGATGCGTGGCAGCGTCTGGAGCTTGAGCAGGGATACCTCAATGCGGAGCATGTTTGCGCGTCAGATGATCCGGATGCAGTAACGCATGTTTGCGAGGGGCGGATTCGTCGAACGGTGCGATCTGATGGGAGTGTGACCTGCACCCACACCATCAAGCGGGGGATGGGATTGGTGCGCGAAGAGACCGAACGTGATCTGACGGAGGACCAGTTTTTGCAGTTGTGGCCGCTGACGCAGGGCATGCGGCTGCGCAAGACCCGATGGGTGTGGCATGAAGACGAGTTGCAATGGGCGATCGACCGGTTTTACGCGGTGGACCTGGTGCTGGCTGAGGTTGAGATGCCCCGCAAAGACTGCGCAATACACATGCCGGAATTCTTGGCGGCGGTGCTGGAGCGGGAAGTCACCGACGTACTGGAATATGTGAATTCCGAGATCGCCAGGCGGATCGGGGCGGGGCAGTAGCAAAGCACTTCTGCAAGGGTTTGCATTCACAGGTTGAACCGCCCTTGGGGGCCGCTACACTGCTGTGCTGCCCGCAAAGGAGACCCCCGTGGCCGAGACGTTTCACTGTTCCATAGTCACACCGACCGGTCCGTTGTTTGACGGCGATGCGATCTATGCAAGCTTTCCGGCATGGGATGGACAGTACGGCATGATGGTTGGAAAGAGTCCGCTGCTGACGCGGCTGGGCACCGGATCATTGCGCATTGATACGCCCGAGGGCACCAGCCGGTGGTTCCTTCTTGATGGCGGTTTTGCACAGGCGGATAAGGGACAACTGGTGTTGCTGACCGATTCTGCGATGGCAGCTGAGGATGTGTCCTACGAACAGGCCGAGGCGGAGTTGGCGGATGTCGCTGATCGCGTTTCCAAGCCCGGCGAAAATCAGGAACAGGTTTGCCGAGACCAGGCCCGTGCCTACGCCAAGCGATCGCTTGCTCGTTCTTCAAGCTAATGGCTGGCGGGTTGTCGTTGAAATCCATGACAATCCCGTGAGTGTGTCGATGACACCTGCTAGGGTGATGCTGTGATGAACGAACGCCGCGACCAACCGAATGATTCTGAATCTCGTCCTCGAGCAGGCGACGAACTGTGCGCTGATCAACCGCTTGCGGTGCGATTGGAGGCTCTGTTGCTGAGCACGGATCGGCCGATGACGGAAAAGCGTCTGGCTGATGTGCTCGGGATTCCGGGCAAGGAATCGACCAAAGACATTCGCCAGGCGATTGATGACCTCAACGAGGCGTATGAACACACAGGGCGATCGTTCCGCATTGAAAGCGTTGCCGGCGGGTATCAGGTGTTGACGTTGCCCGCATTTGGGGCGCTGATGGCGCGATTGCATTCGGACCGGCAGCAGTCGCGTTTGTCGCAGGCGGCGCTGGAGGCGCTGTCAATCGTTGCATATCGCCAGCCGATCATGCGCGCGGAGATCGAAGCGATACGTGGTGTGGCATGCGGCGAGATTCTGCGCAGCCTGATGGAACGGCGGTTGGTGAAGATTGTCGGGCGGGCGGAAGAGCTCGGCAGGCCAATGTTGTACGGCACGACGAGGCAGTTTCTGAAGGTATTCGGGCTGGCGAATCTGAATGATCTGCCTGCGGTGGAGGGGCTCACTCGCGAACCGTCGTATATCCCGCCGAAGCCCGAGAAGCAGGCAGGTGACGACGACACTACAGATGATGACGCAGGATCGCAGCGGACGGACGAACCTACGTCCGACACGGCTGGCGAACCTGAAGCGACAGGCGAGTTGGATATTGCCACCGAAGCTGCGGTTGCTGGTGAAACGACGCCGGCGTAATTCTGCCATGATTTGAATCGTGAAATGCGGCCAGCCGTCGGCAATCGTCGGTGTTTGTTGTGTATGTGATGCGCTGGCAATGTTCCGCATCGAATGCGACCGGGCGCACACCCAGCCCGTATGATGTGCTGTGCGAAAGGACGATCTGTACATGCGGCGAATTCTTTGTGTGTGTGTGTTGGCAGCTCTGGTCACGATGGCAACCGGCTGCAGCGGCGGCTATACGCTCAGCGGAAAAGTCATCAAGGGCGCGTATACCGATCTTGAAATTGTGTCTGGCGATGACACGCGATTCAGCGAGACCGGAGTGGGGGAGGTGAAGATTCTGATTCACCGTGATCCATTGGATCTGAATCGTTCGTTGTCAGCGACAGGTAAATCGCATTCTGATGGCACGTTTGAAGTACCGATCGATGCGTTCGGTGCCGGCTGGATGGATGAATCGTGGTTGATTCAGGTTGAGCGCAACGGCTATCGCAGCGGCGAGATGATTCTGCGTCTGCCGACGGGTGGTAAGCGATTGCTTGTAACGATGTCGCAAGGACAGTCGACACAACATGAGCCGCGCGAGGACCTGTGGGAACAGTACGAAAAATACAAGTGATACGACGAATGAGTAAGGAGCGAACGTGATTCAGCGTATGCGCCCCCACGCAACCGGGTTGGTCTACATCGGGTTGATCCTTGTGGTCGGCGTGGTAGCGATGAACACGCAGAACAACCTCCTGTTCTGGACGCTTGGCGTTCTGGCTGCGGGTCTGGTGCTGTCACTTTCGCTTTCGGCGCTGATGTTGCGGGGGATTCGCGCTCGGCGGTTGGACCCGCAATCCGGTGCGGTCGGCGAACCGCTCGTTGTGCGTTACGAATTGCGAAATCGCAGACGCCTGCTGCCGGTATTCAACCTGCACTGCGAAGAGCTGCCGGATGTAAAGCGATTTCGATTGACTGTGCGGCGCGGCGCTGAGGAAGTGGGCATCGAACGGCAGGCCAAGCCGTGGCAGGAACTGCTGGAGCCGGCATTCGCATGGGTGATGCATGTGGCCGGCCGGGAGACGACACACGCAGAGGCGGTGTATTGGCCGACGCAGCGCGGTTTGGTGCGATTCAACCGCATCCGATTGTGGATGACGTTTCCGATGGGAATTATTCGCAGGTCGACAACCGTTGCGCAGATGCATCACACGCTGGTATTCCCGAGGTTGTACATGTTGCGGCCGGAGTTGCTGGATCGCTTTGCGCCAGCGGGAATGATCGGCATGCGAATGACGCAACGGTCGGGGTCGGGTGAAGAATATTTCGGCGTACGTGAGTATCGAGAGGGCGACAGTCTTCGACATATTTCATGGAAGCGCACCGCACGAACGGATGAACTGGTGACGATTGAGCGATCCAAGCCGAGTCCGCCGAAGCTGCGCGTGGCAATCAATCTCATGCGGGCGACTGAGGATCTGCGAATGGCAAATGACACGCGCAAAGCCAAGCGTGAAGCGGAAGAGCGCGCGATCAGTCTTGCTGCTTCGATCCTGTATGCAGCGGACAAGAGTGGGTACGAAACTGGCCTGAGTGTGCTGGGCTATGACATGCCGAAGATGCCGCTGCGGCGCAGTCGCTGGCATCTGGGTCGGATGCTCGCAGCGCTTGCGTCGATTGATCTTGATGTAGACCGGCAGGCGCAGTCGCGCGGTGTGCTGCCCAGTGCAGAACGCGCCGCATTCGTGATCGTGCATCCGGATCGTGTTGATCCGGGGCTGGCCCGTGATGATGTCTGGCATCTGACTGCGGCACAGCTTGAATCGGTCACGACGGGTACGCTGGGTTGGGATCCATCACAGATCCGTAACGTCGGCGACGTTGTGGATGCGATGATTACGACCACAGATGCAGCGCAGGAGACTGCGGCATGAGACTGCTGCGCAGCTATCCGGTGATGAGTTTCGCGCTGGTGCTGGTGAGTCTGATCGCGCTGTGCCTGGCGCAGGGAAATGTTGGATTACTTGTGGTGGCGGGTGCGCTGGCAGCTTTGAGTTGGTACATCACCGAAGGGCCGCGCAGCAAGCACCTGCCGCGATGGGTGTCAAACGTACTGGTGCTTGCGGTGTCGCTGCATGTCGTGGTGGACCTGACACAGAACCGCCATGATGTGCTTGGTGTTCTGGGGCGATTCATTGTTCTGCTGACGTTGATTAAGTTGTATGAACGTCGCACCGCGCGCGATCACGCACAACTGCTGACGCTGAGCTTGCTGTTGATGGTGACCGGTTGCCTGCAATCGACGGATCTGCTGTTCGGCGGCCTGCTGATCGTGTATGCAATCCTGGGCATGTACGTGTTGCTGCTGCATCAATTGTACGCAGCCCATGATGAGAATCGGCGGGTACGGTTGGAAACAATGCCGCAGGGATATCGACTTGCGCCGTCGCATCGGCCGGTGACGGGGCGTGCCGTTGCCGGGCAGTTCCGATGGTTTGTGTCTGCCGTTACTGTCATCGGATTGGCGATCAGCGTGACGGTATTTGTGCTGTTTCCGCGGGGTGTAGGTGAAGATCTGATTCCGCAATTGCAGGGTCCGTCAGCAACGCGCCGGCCGGGGTTTACGGAAGAAATCAATTTGTTGACTGGAACGCGCATCACGGATTCACGTTCGGTTGCGATGGAAGTGTCGGTGCTTGATGAAACGGCCAAGCCGATGGAATTCGGCCGACCACTGCTTCTGCGTGGCAGTGTGCTGCCGCAATATGATGGTGGTGGTCAATGGTCGCCGCAGACTTCGCAATCGCCGCTTCTCGATTCACCCGGCAGCGGGTTCATCTCGCTGAGTCAATCGCCGCTGGAAACGGGGCGGACACTGACGGTGCAGGTCAAGCCGTACATTCGCACAAATGTGTTGTTTGCGCCGATGTTGCCGGTTGCGGTCGAGTTGGACGGCGGGCCGGGGCTGCGATTTGATGCAGCGACCCAATTGATTCGCACAGCACGGCAGGAAAGCAGTGCGGCGTATCGCGTGCGGTTTCAACCATCGCCAAGCGATCGGACGCTTGAGCGCATGGGCATACCGCGCATGAAGACAACCCCGCGGAACTTCGAACGGCGATGGCCATCTGCAATTCAGCCGGTGCTTCGGTCGATGCAGCGTGTGGCCAGGCAGCTTCTTCAGGATGCAAGCGTTGCGACCAACCCGCCGCTGGATGAAGATGCACAATATGCGTGGGTGCAGCAGGCAGCGCGCGCGTTCGAGCAGTATCTCCAAAGCGAAACATTCAGTTACACGCTGGACCTGAGCGATGTAGTTGTAACGGCCAGCTCTGATCCTGATCCGGTGATGCAGTTTCTCACTGAAACGCAGCGCGGACACTGTGAATACTTTGCAAGTGCGATGACACTGCTGTGCCAAAGCGTGGGCGTTGACGCAAGGGTTATAACGGGGTTCGTCGCATACGAATATGATCCGGCAGCGCAGTCGTACCTCGTGCTGCAATCCAATGCGCACGCATGGGTTGAAGTGCGCACCGGGCCTCGGCGGTATTCGACGTATGACCCGACGCCGCCTGCGACGTTGCAGGAATTGCATTCCACTACCGCGTCGATTACGGATCGGTTGCGCTGGGTGTACGAGCGGTTTGATGGAACGTGGAGTGAACAGATCATTGAGTTCGACCGCGGCGCGCAGCAGGAGATGACGCGCAAGCTGGATGAGCGCTGGTCGCAGCGTATTGTTGAAGCGCTCGAGGCGACGCGCGAATGGGCTGCGGGCGTGAATCGTTCGTTCAAGCTCGGCTCGGCCGGCTATATCTGGCTTGGCCTGGTTGCACTGGCAGCGGTGATTGCGGTCATAGCGGTGGTGAAAGTGATGCGGCGGTTCTTGTCGATTCGTCGGCGAGCCCGGCTGGAACACATGGATGGCGCGCAGCAACGTCGATTGCTTCGTCAACTTGGTTTTTATGTCGACATGCTGAATGTGCTGCAGCGCGCGAAGATTCGCAAGCCGCGATGGCAGCCGCCGCTGATGTATGCAGGGATAATCGAGAGCGAACAGCCAAATGCTGGGGGAGCAATGCGCGAAATAGCGGAACTGTTCTATGCAGCGCGCTTCGGCGGGCAGATGTTGGACAGAAATGATATCGCCCGTGCGAAACAGTTGGTGACGACACTGGCAGGCGAACTGAATGTTCGGGTGCCGCGATGACAACGGTACACAACGGCGCGCGGCCGGACGATGATGACAACCCGTTTGAAGATGAGCATTCACATCGGCAGATCGCCGGTCTTGTGCAGCATCTCGGTCCCGAATCGAAACATGTCCTGGACCTCGGTTGTGGCAGCGGACGCGTATTGGTTCCGCTTGCTCAGGCCGGCCATACGTGTGTCGGGCTCGACAGCGATGCTGATGCGCTGCAGCAATGTGCGATCGAATTGCAGGAGCACGTCGCTTGTGCGGAACTTGTGCATGCGGATTTTCTTGAGGCGTGGCCGGAAGCGATTGGAGCACGTGGAGACAGCTTTGATGCGGTGCTGTGTCTGGGGAACACGCTCATGACTGTTTTTGATGTGGATCAGGCGGTGCAGTTGCTGAAGCGCTGCGCGGAAGTGTTGAAAACCGGCGGAGTGATTGTGCTCGATGATCTTGCCCGCGAGAACTGGCCGGAGCTGATCGAAGGCAACTGGCTCAGCGGCATCAGTGAAGACGGCGATGCGCAGCTCGTGTGGGCGGATGATGACGCAGTGTTTGCGCTGCGTCATGGTGCCGCGATTGATGAATCGTGCTGGGTGTTGCGCGATGATGATCGGAAGCTGCGGCTGTGGACAGCGGGCGCGCTTCGGCTGGCGGCGCTGGCTGCGGGATTATCGGGTCCGTGCCGGCTGAATGATGCGGATTTGGTGCTGCTTGACCGGTGATGCAGGCAGCGGGTGTGTGTAAAATCCGGACAGGATGAAGAACCTGCGGGCGCAGGCCGATACCACCGAAATCGGAACTATTGCACCGAGAGGGGATCACCGTGCCTGCGAATCGCTCCCGAACCAACGAGTGGCGTCGTTGCCTGCACCAGCTTCACGAGCGCAACGGCTCGATGGAAATCGCACTGCTTCGTGACGACGATGAAGAACAAAACCATCAGCATCTGCTGTGGCGTGTGCGTGTGCTCAGCATCGCAGACAACGAAATTGTCATCGAGCAACCCTCGGCCCTAGGTCGCGCAATAGAACTGCACGACGGCGCCGAGTTGGCTGCGTTGTTTGCCATCGGGCAGAATCGGTGGATGTTTCGCGCGATCAAACTCGGCTCCGTTGAACATCAACTCAACAGCACGCGAACACTGGCGGCCATGCGCATTTCGGTGCCCGAAAATGTCGAGCGCTGTCAGCGCAGGCATTACTACCGAATTGAAACTACAACCCTGAACCTTCCGGAAGTTGAGATGTGGCCGCTTCTTGACCCGAAGTCGGTTGTGGTCGCGGAGCGCGCATGCGAGATTCAATTCAAAGGGCAATCCTGTGAGAACCACAGCTCGGACAATTCCGATGTGGCAGATGGATGTCTGCCGTTTGATGAATCATTGATGCCGGAAGTCGGGCCGAAGTTCATGGCGGAGTTGACCAACCTCGGCGGTGGCGGCGTCGGCATTCGTGTGCCATCGACACATGCAGCGGCGCTCGGCCGGCATAAGGTGTTCTGGATGCGCTTCAGGCTTCCGCCGGGTGTGACAACGCCGATCTGCGCGACAGGCAAACTGACGCATTCGCATATGGATTCGATGCAGCACACGTATGGCGGGCTGGCGTTTGATTTTTCATTCAATCCGGCCCACCAGGAATTTGTTGTCGATCAGATCTGCAAATACATTGCGGATCAGCAGCGCGAGCAACTGAAGCGACAGCGAATGGTTCGCACTGACGGCGAGACCGGCGATGAGCGCCGGATTGCGTGAATGGTGTGGCGTGAAATTAATGTGCGCTCTTAGGTCTGTTGTCGTGCGAGCCGCGCCTTCGAAGACTCAGGGGCGGCTTCAGTGCGAGGCGTGAATCTGGTGATTGCGTCGCGCAGTACGGCGGTCTTGTCGAGCATTTCCTGGTATTCCGCTTCGAGTACAGAATCGGCGATGATACCGCCGCCGGCGCTATAGTCGAGCTGCGCGTGTTCGTAGGAATCGAATCGTCCGGGCGTGCGCAGGCCGGTGATTGTCATTGTGCGGATGGCGACGTTGAACGTTGCATTGCCTGAGGGGTCGATGACGCCGATCGCGCCGCAATACGGACCGCGCCGGACTGTTTCCAGCTCATCGATGATCTGCATGGCCCTTATTTTCGGTGCCCCGGTAATCGAACCAGCGGGCATTGTCGCACGCAGCAGATCAGTCAACGTGCAGGTATCGCGCAAGACGCCTGTCACTTCACCGACGCCCTGTTGCACGCCTGCGTGCGATTCGATGATGCGCGGTTTGGGCACGCGCACGCTGCCAAATTTACAGACACGGCCAAGATCGTTGCGCATGAGATCGATGATCATCGTAAGTTCGGCGATGTCTTTTTCGGAGTGCAGCAGTTCACCGGGGGGCGCGGCGTGCGGTCGGGTACCTTTGATCGGCCGGGTTGTAACACTGCGCGATGTACCATCAACGTGCAGGAACAATTCGGGGCTGAGTGAACAGATACTGCGACCATCAGGCAACTCGAGATAGGCACCGAACCACGCGCTGCTGCGCCGCAGGGCGTCAACTGCGAGCTGGCGCATAGAGCCGGTGAAGGAAGCGGTGAAGCGCTGCGTGAAATTTGCCTGGAAGATGTCGCCGGCTGCGATGGCGTCGATGATGTGCGCGACCGAGTTGCAGTATTGATCGCGTGTGAGGTTGGGACGGAGGTCAGTAATGATGGGCGGGTGTGCTTCGCCGCAAACAGCGGATGGCGATTCCGCCTGCGCTGCGTCATTGATCGTTGCAGCTGGACACCATGCGAACTCTAGCAGCGGCCACTGTCGATCATCAGGCGCCGCATTGTCATGCTCAGCAGCACAGGCGGTTGGTTCGATGATGCGGCCGAGGTCGTAGCTGAGGTAACCGATCCAGAGCCCGGGAGCGTGGCGCGTTGCATCAAGTGCGTGCTGCAGGACATCAAGTGGATCGGTGGCAAGTTCGTGTACATCAAACAGCGCGGGGCCGTACTTCCACGATGCGCCGGTGTGGTCGATGGACAGAAATGTCTGCGGCGCTGCGAGGATTGATCGTTGGCTCCAGGGTGAGTCCGACGGTGCGCTGTGAGCCAACAGCAGCGGTCGATCGACTGGCCAGTGGTCCAGTGCATGCAGCGGCTGAGCGGACAGGTCTGCGGAATGTGAGCGGAGGAGATCGGTCACAGCGACGATGATACGGCCGCTACTGGGGTTCCGCAGTTCACGTGGGGGGCAGGGCTGAATACGATCAAACAACCCGCATTCATTGAACGTGCAGGTTTGCCTGATACACTCTCGAACCCGTTTTGCTCGGGGTTTGTACCTTCTATAGAGAAAGATGACGCATATGACGCCACCTACGGCGACGACTTCCCCTTCTTCACCCACAACTTCAAAGCGCAGCGGCTCCACCAGGAGCGCGTCGAAACCGAAGATGGTGTATTACTTCGGGCGCAGCCGCACGGATGGTGACAGCTCCCAGAAGCAACTGCTCGGCGGCAAAGGCGCGAACCTTGCGGAGATGAGTTCGATCGGTCTGCCTGTCCCGCCCGGGTTTACGATTACCACCGAGGTCTGCGAGGGGTATTACGAGCAGAAGCAGTCCATGCCCAAAGGGCTGATGGACGCGGTGCGCGACAATGTGCGCACGCTTGAGAAGGAAACCGGCAAACAATTTGATTCGGTCGATAACCCGCTGCTGGTTTCGGTGCGCAGCGGCGCTGCGGTTTCGATGCCGGGCATGATGGATACGGTGCTGAATCTCGGGCTGAATGACAAGGCAGTTGAGGGGCTTGCGATCATCACCGGGAACCGGCGGTTTGCGTATGACGCGTACAGGCGGTTGATCAACATGTACGGCGATGTCGTCATGGGCGTGGACCATGAAGCGTTCGAAGCTGCGTTCGACAAGATCAAGAAGAAGTACAAGGTGGAGCTTGACACGGATGTGCCCGAACAGGGCATAGTCGCGCTGTGCGCCGCCTATCAGGATGTGTACAAGAAACACGTGGGTTCAGCATTCCCACAGGATCCGATGCGCCAGCTTGAGCTTGCTATTGAAGCGGTGTTCAAGAGTTGGAACACGACCCGTGCAAAGCGCTATCGCGAGATCAACGAGATCACCGGGCTTCGCGGCACTGCGGTGAATGTGCAGGCGATGGTGTTCGGAAACATGGGCGATGATTCGGGAACAGGCGTTGCCTTCACTCGTGACCCATCGACCGGTGAAGATAAATTCTACGGCGAATTTCTTGTTAACGCTCAGGGCGAAGACGTTGTCGCCGGTATTCGTACACCCCGGCCGGTCAAGGAAATGTCGCGTTGGAACAAAGGCGTGCATGCCCGGCTGATCGAGATCAAAGACACGCTCGAGCAACATTACCGCGACATGCAGGACATTGAATTTACGATCGAGCGCGGCAAGCTGTACATGCTGCAGACGCGCACGGGCAAGCGCACAGGTGCTGCAGCGGTGCGCATTGCTGTGGAAATGGTCAAGCAGAAGTTGATCAATGAAACGCAGGCGCTGCTGCGCATTCCTGCTGAAGACTTGACGCAAGTGTTGTTGCCGCACTTCGCGGCCAAGGCCAAGCGCAACGCAGAAGTGATCGCAACGGGTTTACCTGCATCACCTGGCGCTGCGACGGGCAAGCTCGCATTTTCCGCGGATGAAGTCGTCAAGCGCACTGCTGATGGCGAACAGGTTCTGCTTGTTCGTAAGGAAACCAGTCCAGAAGACGTTGACGGCATGCACACAGCCGTTGGCATTCTGACATCGACGGGCGGGATGACCAGCCACGCTGCGGTGGTGGCGCGTGGGTGGGGCAAGTGCTGTGTTGCCGGGGCTGGCGTGCTGCAGATTGACGCCAAGAAGAAGACGGTGACTGTCAATGGGAAGAAATTCGGCGTGAAAGATGTTTTCTCGATTGATGGTTCGACCGGCGAGGTGATTGTCGGTGCAGTCGAACGAGAGCAGCCCAAACTCAGCGGTGATTTTGAAACCGTAATGAAGTGGGCGGATAAACACCGCCGACTGAAGGTGCGCACGAATGCGGACACACCTCGGGACGCCAAACGGGCGCGTGAGTTTGGAGCCGAAGGCATCGGCCTGTGCCGAACCGAGCACATGTTCTTTGAAGAGGATCGCATCGGCTGGATGCGACGGATGATTCTTTCGGAGACGAAGGTTGAGCGTGAGAAGGCGCTGACAAAACTGCTGCCGTACCAACGGCGTGATTTCGAGGGGATCTTTAAAGCGATGAAGGGTCTTCCGGTGACGATTCGCCTGCTTGATCCGCCGTTGCATGAATTCCTGCCGCACGAGCGCGATGCGCAGAAGGCACTGGCAGCGGAAATGGACATTACGCTGAAGCGTTTGCAGCAGCGCGTACATGGGCTGAGCGAGATGAACCCGATGCTTGGCCATCGCGGGTGCCGGCTTGCGGTTACGTATCCGGAAATTCTGGAGATGCAGGTGCGCGCGATCGTGGAGGCGACGATCAACTGCCGAAAGAAGAAAGTGGATGCGAAGCCGGAAATTATGATCCCATTGATCGGCACGCGCGAAGAGTTGGCGTTGCTGCGCGAGCGCACCGAGCAGGTGATTGTGGATGTGAAGAAGGTAAAGAAGTTCACAGGCAAACTGGAGATTCCGATTGGGACAATGATCGAGATTCCGCGGGCTGCGTTGACATCTGGCGGCATTGCGGAAGTTGCGGACTTCTTCAGCTTCGGCACGAACGATCTGACACAACTGACGTTCGGATTCAGTCGCGATGACATCAACAGCTTCCTGCCGGACTATCTGGAAGATGAGATACTTCCAGTTGATCCGTTCCAGCGGCTGGATGTGGAAGGTGTCGGCCAGCTTGTGAAGAAATCCTGTGTGGATGGGCGAGCGACCAAGCGTGATCTGAAGCTCGGCATCTGCGGCGAGCACGGCGGCGATCCGTCAAGCGTACGGTTCTTCCACAAGGTTGGATTGGATTACGTCAGTTGTTCACCGTTCCGCGTGCCGATTGCACGGCTGGTTGCGGCGCAGGTTGTATTGGAAGAGGCGTCGAAGTAAACGCGCAATCGAAAGGCCGGCCCGAATGCGGCCGGCCTGTTGAAATCGTCGGTCGTTTCGCATCATGACGCTTGTCGATTACGGCACGTTCAATCCGAAGCTGCCAGCAACGATGATGACAGTATCCTTGAACTGCTTTGGCTCAGGATTCGCACTAATCGTCGCAGGATTATTGACTTCGCCGCTCTCTGTAATAGTGCAGAATTGGGCCATATTCAGGTTTTCTTCTTGAGCGCCTTTTGAGAGCCCTTTCACGTTGACTGTGTGACCTGAATCAAGCTCAAGCGCGAAAACGCGTTCAGAATTTTCAAAGGCCTGCACAAGCATGATCGTGCCTTTGCCTTGTGCAAGGACGCGCTTGGTGCGCACGCGCGGGCGAGTTGTTTCATCCAACGCAGCGGCAGGCTGGTTGGATAATGCACCATCTACAGAATGTGTGACATATACGTAGCCGGATTCGAGGTAGAACGTGAGTGGTTGCCCCGCGTCTTCAATGAACCAGCCGCTGGCGGGGGCTGTGCTGATCGGATGCGGGCCGAGCAGGAACTCATATATGTGTTCCTTGCCATCGATTTCTTTGGTTACGGTAAACGCGACCGCATCGAAGACAACGATCTTCTTTGACGGATCCTTAAGGACAATTTTTGATGCTGTAGTAGCTTGCGCAGCCACAGCACTACCTGCAGTCTGCGTGGGAAACTGTGCTTGCCAGGCAATACTCACACATCCCAGCAGCACAATGATCAGGAAGGTTGGCGCGAGTGTTTTACGTGTCATGATTTTCTTTCCTCCATTAGGCAAAATAGCTCCGTCGGAGCCTGGTAATCCGAGCGCCGATCTCGCATGCAAGTACGGCACCCAGGAACGGAACAAACGGATTCATGATGTATTGAAAATTGCGATAGCTTGTAACTGCAGCCAGTGCCAGCAGCACTGCGAGCACCGACAGAATCACGAAGCGCACGACGGGCCGGTTGGCGCAGGACCATCCGATCAGCAGACCAAACAGCGCGAACACGACTATGCCGATCCGGGAAAGCGATGTGCGCTCATCGAGAATCACACTGCCCTGCAGCATTGCCTCAACTGCCGCAGCATGGCCGTAACAACCGTGCAGGTCTCGACCGTCAGAGAGAGGATAGTGATCACCCGCTTCGGATCGAAAATCACCAACAAAGACTGCCTTGCCACGCAATGTATCACGCAATTCGTTGTCGGTTGCCTGAAACACCCAATCGTAGGAAACACTCGATGCATCCAGCACAGCATCACTGGGGATGGGAAATCCGAAGTATCCGATGAAGTCATCTTCGAAGATTCCGAAGTCTGCATCAGCTGTGTCAGCGATCCAATTCGAAGTCAGTGTGATGCGACGAGCCTGACCAAGCGGCACACGCACGGACGGGTTGTCCTGCAGCGACCGGTAGAAATCGATTCGAAGGACGCTGTCTTCGTTTGGATCAAAGACATATGCCGGCTTCCAGTCGGGATGCCACCATGCAGATGCAGTATTCAGCCCGAGTGACGCAATGGTTTGGCCGGTCTGACGATAGATCGCAAGTTCGATTTCCCATGGCGCTGCATCATCAAACCAGGCACTTGTGCAGCCCCAGCGGACATGCGGAACAAGAACGCGCGTGATCTGCGGATAGCCTTCTGCATCATGCACCCACGTCGGCACAGCAATGACCACCGGCGAGCCAGCTTCGTGCATCGCTTTGACGCCGGCTACAAGCTCTGCGTCATAGGAATATGGATCAACAAAGTTGATATCCCACGCAAGGACGCGCACGCCTGCTGCTGCAAGTCGTTGCATGAATCGTCCGTGCAGCACGCGCATGCTGTACCAGTCTTCATCCGGGCGCACCTCCGGCGCGTCAAGTTGGCGTGCACGCTCTGCTGCGTTTGCAACCGACGCATCGTCAAGGCGCACTATGCGCACGTGATCGAAACTTGCACTGGTTGTTTCGATCGGAATCAACGCGCTAAGCTGTTTGACGTACTGCTTGTGCGCGCCTGTCCAGTTATAGATCAGCGGCACACCGAGGAATTCTGCGAGAAGACCCGCCAGCATGAGGGTCACCAAAGCAGCGGAAATCGGGTGCCGCAACATGAATCGATCTGCGGAATGCCGCACGAGATACAGCGATGCGGTTCTGCGGGTCAGCAGCGGTTCACTGTTGAGATAGCGGCGCAGGTCAGCCATGAGGTCCGCGACGGTTGCGTATCGATTGTCACGCCGTTTTGAAAGAGCCTTGAGCAGAATCGAATCCAGATCACCTTTCAGCGCATGCACGTGTTTGGAAGGGCGCGTCACAGCAGCGTCTCGAATAACGCGCGCAGCGGAGACGATCGACGTTCCCTTGAACGTGTACGGGAGCCGGCCGGTCAGCAGTTCATACAGCACGACGCCGAGTGAATACACATCGCTGCGTGCATCGAGGTGCGAAGAATCCGCATCGACTTGTTCCGGACTCATGTAATAAATCGTGCCGACGATCTGACCGGTGCTGGTGTGTTGCGGGCCGCCGAGATCGTCAGTCAGCGCGCGAGCAACGCCGAAATCAATGACTTTGACCTGACCTTCCGCATTCACTAGCAGATTGTCCGGCTTCAGGTCACGGTGCAGAATTCCCTTTTCATGGCCGTGCTGGATCGCATCACACACATCGCAAAACAGGTTGACCCGATCGCGAATCGGCAGCTTCTCTTCGAATGCATAGCGTGTAATTGCCCTGCTTGATTCGATGAATTCCATAACAAAGTACGGCACAGATTCACCGTCAGCGTCATGAATCCCCACGTCATAGAGTTGAGCGATATTCGAATGATGAAGCGCTGCGAGAAATTCACATTCGCGATCGAAGCGCTGGCGTTGCAGGTCAGAGCCGATGCCGTATTTGAGAAGTTTGATCGCAACGGTTTGTCTTGGTTGTTCGCGAACTGCTTCGTAGACGGTGCCCATTCCGCCGCTACCGAGCGCACGAATAATCTCAAACGGTCCGATTTGCTTGATCGATGTTTCGCGATCCTGCTGATGATCCGCAGGCGCGGTCTGGCCCGGCCACGTCTCGTCCTCGTGTGTCTCAGTGTGTTGCTCGTCGACCATACCCACCCCAAAGCATTCCTCTGTACGCGATTCGTACACATGCATCGTACATATGGAGCATCTGACAATGTTCTGAAATCACAAATTCGCAGCCACGAGGCGTCTTTGATCACTGAAATGGAAGTGCAGCCCGGGCTTTTGCTTTGGTACTTTCGAGTTGTTGCCAGAGCAGGGTTCTATTCGTGTACGGGGTGAAACCTCTTGACGAAGTTGCCCTAATCAGATTGTTTGCAACAACTTGCGCGCGAGTGATGTGAATGACAGCTATGCAGCGGGCATTTCGTATTTCGCGAAATGCACTCAGCTACGGGGAATGGGCAGTTGCTGTTTGTGTCCTCGTCACGATCGGCGGCGCTGCTGTGGCGCGCGCTGAAAAACGGATTTTGAGACTTCGGTGATGAGGTAATCTGATGAAATGTATTCCAACCAGGCTGATGACAATGGGTTATGTACTCACAGTTGTTCTGGTGGGCGGCGGCTGCGCGGCGAAATACACAGCGCCCGGCGGGCCGGCCAGTTTTCGGGCGATGGGTATCACCGAGGATGACGCCAGGGAATTGACGGATGTCTCGATTGCGGAGCGACTGGATCGCAAACCGACGGCTGGTTTTCCCGCATCGCTTGCGGTTGTTCGTGTGCAGGATCGCAGTTACCGCGCATATCAAACAGCAAGCTACGGCGTCGGCGCGTACTCCGTCGTATCGGTTCGCGATGTTGAAACTGATGAAGCATTCGAACGGATCGAGCGCATGCCGATGGTTCGCGGTGTTGCGGCATTGAACAAACTGGTTCTGCCTTCTGAATTCAATGATGAACGTGATCTGCGAACAGGTGCTGCGTCCGTGCAGGCTGACATGTTGTTCATTTACACGTTCGACACGGTGTTTGAGATCGAAGACAAGATCAAGCCGTTGTCTGTGATCACGCTGGGGCTGTTCCCGCAAGATCAGGCCCGTGTCACTAGCAGTGTGTATGGGATTCTTGTCGATACTCGAACCGGGTATGTGTACGGGCTGGCAGAGGGAACTGCGCATGAAGCGCAGTTGGCAAACGCGTGGACGAGTAAAGCAGCGATTGATCAATCCCGGCGGCGTGCGGAATCGCAGGCCTTTGATGAAATGGTCCAGTCATTTGTGAGCGCGTGGGATGGTGTTGTGCAAGAGTATGGCCCGCCTGCTGCAAAGGTCTCTGTGTCAGTTGACGGGTGAGTCCTGAGCTGACGGAATTGGTACTCGAATCCCGCACGCGTGTTCCCAGCATCAGGAGATGCTGGGCTTTTTTGTGTGTTGAACGAACTGTGTTAGATTGTGAATCATGCACCGACACGGCGGCTGGATTTCACTGGCGTTGATTGTGGGCTGTCTGATTGTGCCGACGGTTGCGCATCGCATCTGGCTGAGCTTCAATCCGTACACGAACTTCGATCCATTCGGCTACAACGTGCCGCATCTGTTTACCGGCGTGCTGCTGATCATGTTCGGCGGTTTGCCGATGACTGTGTGCCGATTGGGGCAGCGCCTGCATCTGCTGGCGGCAATGGTTTTCGCGGTGGGGTTAAGTCTTGCGCTGGATGAATGGGTGTATCTGATTGCGACGAACGGCAGCGATGACGAATACCTCTTGCCGGTGTCATGGGCGGGTTCTGTGGTAATGATCACCATTGCTGGGTCGTATGCGGTGCTGTGGTGGGTGTTTGGTCGGTCTCGCAAATAGTCGTGGAATACCTCCGGGGTCGTGCGGGTCCAGACTCATGACCCTTATGCCGGAGATTCATGATGATGTCCAAGCGAATTCGATTGTTCAGTGGTCTTGGCCTTGCGGCGGCGGCTCTCATGCTGCTCGGCGGCTGCGGCGGCAGCTACTACAAAGTTGGTCACTACGGCTCGTACGGTCGTGGGTATCACCACAACAACTACAACTCCCGGTCGTACTACCACGGCTCTTACGGTAAGCACTACGGTTATAGGGGTCACGGCGGACATGGTGGTGGCCACGGTGGACATGGCGGTGGTCATGGTGGACATGGCGGCGGTCATAGCGGACATGGTGGTGGTCATGGCGGCGGCCACGGCGGACATGGCGGTGGCCACGGTGGTCATGGTGGCGGGCACCGGTAACATCTCAGTTCACTGAAATGCAACAGTGACTGCAGCATTGCGGTCGCTATTATCAGGGCTTCATTCCTGCCTGGCCTTCGTGGGACGTCAGGCTGTTTGATGGAGCTGCGATATGAATGACAGCACGGCTGTTGCTGACAAGACCGCAACACAGAATCCTCAACACCTGCACTCGCGTGTGTTTGAGGAACTGGAGATCGTCCGCGATCCGTCAAATCTGTATCACCAGACAATCGAGCAAGTCTTGATTGCTGCGCAGCACGTTGGGTTGAAACATCATCAGCAGATCATTCTCGCCCAGCCGAAGAACGAGATCATGGTGCACTTTCCTGTGCTGATGGACAACGGCCATCACCAGCTTTTCAAAGGCTACCGGGTGCAGCACAACAATGCGCTGGGGCCATACAAGGGCGGCATTCGTTTTCACCCGCATGTCTCACTTGATGATGTGAAATCACTTGCTGTGTTGATGACGTGTAAGTGTTCGCTCGTGCGTGTGCCGTTCGGCGGCGGCAAGGGCGGCGTGAAGTGCAACCCGCGCGAACTCAGCCGTGATGAACTGATGCGCGTGACCCGGCGGTTCTGTTCGGCGATCAGCAATCAGATCGGCCCTGACTACGACATACCTGCTCCAGATGTGGGAACGAATGCCCAAGTTATGGCATGGTTTGCAGACACGTATCAACAAATGATGCCCGAACACACACGACAGGACACCGCGCGCATAGTGACCGGCAAGCCCGTGGAAATGGGCGGATCGGTCGGCCGAGATAAGGCGACCGGGCAGGGGCTTGTCGATGTGCTTGATGAAATGCTTCCGGAACTCGGCATCGATATTTCAAAGATGACGTTTACGTTGATCGGCTTCGGCAACGTCGGCGGATGGACCGGCAGGCTGCTGGCTGAACGCGGCGCAAAGCTGACAGCGGTGCTCGATCACACCGGCGCAATACACAACGCAAACGGACTGAACGCGATCAAGCTGACGGCGTATGTCGAGAAGACCGGCGGCGTTGGCGGGTTCGCCGGTGCAGAAACAATTACGCAGGAAGATTTTTACGGCCTTGACGTTGATCTGCTTGTTCCGGCTGCGCTGGAGCAGATGATCACCGCGACCGAAGCGTCGATCATCGGCGCGAAGGTCGTCGCTGAGGGCGCAAACGCGCCGACCACGCCCGAAGGTGATGAAGTGCTCTTGCAGCGCGGCGTGGAGATTCTGCCTGCGATTCTGTGCAATGCCGGCGGTGTGACTGTGTCGTATTTCGAGTGGGTGCAGAACAAGTGTTCGGTGACGTGGTCGCCCGAAGAGGTGGATCAGAAGTTGAATCAACATATGGTTCTGGCGGCAAGGCGGGTGAAGCTGGCCAGGCACAAATATGAGTGCAACATGCGGACGGCAAGTTACTGTGCCGCTCTGGAAGCGATCGGCAGGGTGTACGACCTTCGTGGCGTATTTCCGTAAGCTCAACAGCACAAAATTGAGAGCCTGCGCATAAGAAGATTCGAGAGGTTGCGTCAAACTTTCGGGTGGACATCCATGCGAAGGAGTTTCGTGATGCGAACATATGTGACTGCGGCAGCAGCGGGCGTGGTCGTCGCTGTGGTAGTGATCGGTCAAGAGCAGCGGGCATTCAACGAATTTGAGCAGGCAGTTGATGAACAACCAGATCAGCTGAGCGTGGTGCGTGTCGATGCAACGCTGTTTGCGCACCGCGACAAAGGACAGATCGCGCAACTTGCGGCCACGTCACCCGCAATTCAATGGCAGGGTAATGACCTGCACATCGCGCGCATCGGGTTCGGTGCAATTGTCGCTTGATGATTCAAATCACCTCACAGCAATAGTCAATGCCGGGCTGCTGACGTTTGATGATGTTGATGTAACGATTCACCTTGCAGTGTTTGACGAATCAGGCGTATTGCTCGGGACCGCCAGTGCGGTGGAGCATGTCGACCGCGTCTGGCTGGGTGTGCCTGCATTGATGGCCCGGGAAGTCGCATTCGATTTCGACGTCTGCACGTGTTATGAACGCATTCACTCGATCAGCGCTGCCGCAGCGCATGGCAGGGATCTGACGCCGGAGCAGTGAGATGGACGACGCTGACGATACCGCTGGTGAGTGCCCAGCAGCACTGCTTGCAGCAACATCGCACGCCCGTTACCGTTCTGCTTTGCAAGAGGTGTCTGCCTGAGGCAGATGAAAAGGGAAGTGGGTGCGTGATTGAAGCATGCAAGATTGCTTTGAACACAATTCCCACGCGGACGCGCCGCCGTGAAGGGCACGTGAACCAATCGGTTCGCAGCGTTTGATCACATGTCACTGCTGAATGAATCGCATTCGGCGGGAAGACGATCGAAGGCTCTGCCCACAGCCGGAAGACCTGCCTGTTGCATTCGTCGTGTCCTCGCGCAACGGACGCCCGGCTGCACTGTCTTGCGACCCCGGACAGTCACGCACCGGAACCGCCCTGAGCCTGCGGACCGGTATTCGTGCGTTTTGGGGTCGGCTCCGCGCGATCGGAGCAGGAGGCAGTCATGACTGGACAGAAGACAGATGACAGAGGGCAGAAGAAAGAACGCGCACTGAATGTGTCGCGGTATGTGGCACTCGGTGCAGTCGCAATGTGTGTTCAGACAGCCAGCGCAGCATTCACGTTTGATGACATCGACACCTGGATCGGCAACGGTTCCAACCACGCAGCGCTTGTGCTGGATTGGAACGATGGCATCGAGCCACAATCACTTGTCTGGGGGTATCGCTGGGACGGAGCGGCAACGGGAGAAGACATGTTGCGGGCGGTCGTAGAGGCGGATGCAAATCTGTACGCCAAGATCAGCGCGCCGGGCGCATTCGGGATTTCGACGTTCGGCTTCGGATACGATCTGGACAGCGATGGTTTCGGTCTGGACGATGCAACCAGTTTCGGTGTCGATGGCATTGCGGTCACGACAAGCGCCAACGCTGATGGCGCGGTATCGCTGGATAGCGATGATCATTACGCGGAAGGGTGGTTCAGCAGCGGATTCTGGACGTACTGGACCAGCGAGAATGAACCATTCGACGGCGGCGCGTGGGACAGCGCACTGACGGGTGTTTCTGATCGTGTGCTGGCCAGCGGGAGTTGGGATGGATTCAGTTTCGATCCGGTCTTTTCGTTTACTGATCCACCATCACAGCCGGGCGCGACAGTACCTGCACCTGGAGCACTCGCGCCAATGTTTGCGCTGTTGATAGGTGCACGGCGGCACCGGCGACGCGGTTGATTGTTATTCCTTCTTGCCGTTCGAGTCGGACGCTGCGCTTGGTTGTTTGGCAGGGCTGAGCGCAGCGTCCACCGGCTTCGCAGCAAGCTCCGGCGGGTAACTGACAATGTGCAGATCCCGTTGGGGGAATGCGATCGATATGCCCGCGCTGCGGAACGCCTTGTCGATCGCTTCGTGCATCGAATCGCGAGTGACCATGAAGAATTCAATGCTTGAGATGAACACGCGTAACTCGAAATTCAACGAATTGTCACCGAAGTCGAGAAACAACACGCGCGGCTCGGGATCGCTGAGCACGTATGGATCTTTTTCTGCCACTTCATAAAGAATTCGTCGGGCTGCTGCGGTGTCCGAACCATAGGCAATGCCGACAGCGATGCGCAAGCGCATGACAGAGTCAGTCAGCGTCCAGTTGATGATCTGGCCGGTGACGAATTCCTTGTTGGGAATGATCAGTTCCTTGCGATCCCAATCGGTGATTGTCGTTGCGCGCATGCGAATTCGAGAGACGGTGCCGTTGACTTCGCCAACGGTGACAGTGTCGCCGACGCGAATGGGTCGTTCAAAGAGAATGATCAGGCCGGAGACGAAGTTGGCAAAGATTTCCTGGAGGCCGAAGCCGAGGCCGACGGTGATCGCCGCAGCCAGGAACTGAACTTTGGACCACCCGATGCCGATGGCGTTGAAGGATGCAACGACGCCGATGATGACAATGGCGTAGCGCGTGATTGTTGAAATCGCATAGCGCGCACCGTAGGTAATCGGCAGGCGCTGCAGAACGACAAATTCAAGCAAGCCGGGCACATCTCGGGCGATTATGATCGTGATGACGAGTATGAACAGCGCGTAGACGAGGTCGGCAAGCGTGACGCGCGCGGGTTCGGCCTGGGTTTGTTCAGACGAACTTTCTTGCACAGCAGCAGTGTTTGCGCCCGAGTCGCTTTCGCCGCCGTTGGTTGTGCCATTGAGAATCGATCCGACGCCTGAAGATTCGGTCGACGAATCTGTCAGGACGGTGTTACCAGTTTCGCTCCACAGCGTTACCTCCCGCAGCATGTTGAACGCAGGAACAACATCGGACCAGATTACAAGCGTGCCGATGAGAATGCTGGCATAGACGACAGTACGCAGGAGCTTGACGGTCTGGGCTGATAGCGCGACCACATCGAGCGTCACTGGTTCGATCGGCCCACCGGATTCCAGAGCGCCCTCGCCGGCTGCGCCTGTCTTGGCTTCGGCTTTGCGCGCCGATTCAGCAATGGCAACGCGCCGCTGCACGAGATGCAACCAGCGCTGCAGCAATGCATAGACGATGAGCACGACGATGATGAGCCGTGCCATAAAGATCATGCGTCCATGTAGCTGCTGTGCGGTGTAGAAGTATCCCAGTGCCGCCACCACCGCGAGCGCAATCGGAATGAGCACCAAAATCGGGAACCAGATCATCCGCAGGCGGGCCAACCAGCCGTTGGGAGTGTTGGCAACGATGTTGCGAAGCACGCCACGGTTGGGACTGAGCAGCCAGCCGAAGCTGATGGACATCAACACCATCAGACCAAGAAACGCAAAGCGGCCGAGCGAATCAGACAATGTACCGTCCGGCTGATTCTCGACTGCGGTGACGACAAACAGCAAAGGCAGCGCAACGGGCGCGACTGTGCGTAAGACTTTTCGAGTCAAACGCAGATTGGCCGGCTGCCAGCGAAAGTGCGCCGAAGCGACACCGTTTCGGCGCAGTAGATGCCAGAGGAACAGGATGACAAACAGTGGCGCGACGAGTTTGAGTACCGCCGGTGAGATCGCGCCGGCGAAAGCGACAGTTTCTGCGACATGATTCAATCGCCAGCCGATGACCAGCAGCAGCAGCGGCCAAGGGAGACTGATGAGCATCGTGAGTGCGATGGCAGTCATTGTGTGGCTGAATTTGGCTTTGAATACACTGCGTGCGTTGTCGCCAAGGTCAATAAGTGCCTTAGCCATGCGCCGGCGTAGCGCGAGCAATAGTGTGATGATCAGCAGGATTGCGATCAACGGGACAAGATTAGCCAAGGCGTCGCGCCACAGCCCTGCCAACAGCGGAGCCCAATTGTCTGCACTTGCCAACCAGCGAATTGCATTCCACGTTTCGCTGAAGTCTTCGCCGGCAATGGGGCGCGTGCTCTGAATCCAGAGAATGCGCTCGCTGATAAAGTTGTTGTACTGCTCAGTCTGTTCAACAAGGCGTCGCTGTTGTTCCTGTAGGACGAACAACGTGTTCTCGAGGTAATCATCGAACGCGCTGGTGAGCGTTTTGAGATACTTGTTGTTCTGCGCCGCAAGCGCCTCTTGTGTCCGAGCCAGCAGTGCGTCATACAGCGGACTGTCAGTCTGCACTTCCGCAGCCTGCAACCGATCACGAGCTTCCTGCTGAAGATCAAGCTGCATCGATTGCTGATCGCTGAGCGCATCGAGACGAAGGACAACGCGGCTGATTTCCTTGCTGCGCTCGGCCATGGCGCGCATCTGCGGCCGAATGTCCGGAAGCTGCGATCGAATATTGCGAAGACGTAAACCGAATACCTCATCCAGGCCAACGCGTTTGACTAATTGTCGCTGCTTGTCGTAATCAGCAAGTTGTTTGGCGAGCTCCGCTTCGAGTTGTTGCCTGCGATCGGTCTGCGAGCGGTTGCGTTCTGTGACCTCGACCAGCTCTGAGGCAAGTTCGGAATTCTGTTCGGCGATTTTCTGCAGAACAGGGTGTTGATCACGGGCTGCGCGGGCGGCCTGTTCTGCTTGTTGGCGGGCCTGCTCGGCTGCTGCAGCACGCTTATCGGTAACGAGTTGTTCGAGCCGGTTGACCAGACGATCAGCATTTTGCAGTCGCAGGCTGGCAAGTTCACGGCGGGCGGTGAGAAGATCCTTGCGTGCGTCGTAACTGCGGAGTTCATTTTCGAGTTCTGTGACACGAGTGGTGCGTTCGAGACGTTCAGCCTGCAGGGCCAATCTTCGGGCGGCGACAATAGCTGGCGGCATGTCCGGCGGCGGCGCATCATCAAGCGCATCATTGATAGCTTCCAGACGATTGCGAGCAGCAGCTAATTCGTTTGGAATGCCGTTGTTTCTGCGTTCAACGCGGGTCGTCGCTTCGGATTCAACGACGTTCTGCAATCGTTTTTCTGTGTCGAGATCAGTACGAGCAGCTTGCAGACGCGTTTCGAGTTCTTCAAGTGCTGCTGCGGCAAGCTCCGGCGGAATTGCGGTCTCTGCAGCCTTAGCGCGGTCGGCCTGCACCGTCTGCAGGCGCTGGGGCGCGCTGGCTGCGTCCTGCTGAAGCGATGCGGATCGCGCTGACGATTGTTGAGCAAGCTCGAGATAGCTGCGCGCAGATTTCAGATTCTGCAGCTCAATATTCTGTTGATCTGTGCGCGATTCGGCCTGCTCGAAAATTGCGATCCGTTTGTCCAGTTCATCAAGGCTGGGCAGTGAATCACTGGAAGGGCCGACGCGTTCCGGCGGAACGGGCGGGCCTTCAAGGTCGGCCGGGGTCTCGTCGCCGGTCTGTTCGGCTGGTTGAGCCGGCGGGTCCGTCTGCGGCGGGTTCGTGTCGTTTTGGGCGATCGTTGGCAGCGCACACAGCGCAAGTGCTGACAGTATCACGGTCAGCAGACCGAGCAAAACGGGTCGACGGGTTGTTGGTGCGCGCTTCATTCGTAGTGCCAGAGAGCCGAGCCGTTAGCGTAGGGCAATAACGAGCGGCATTCTATCAGGCGACTGAATGCCTACCCGTTGTCCGAATCCAGCGTGCTGCGGATCAATGCAGCGAGCTTTGCCCCGCTGTCGTTGTCGAGCGAACCCGCGTTCCAGACGATGTCGAGACCAGCATCTTCGAATTTCGGAATGATGTGAAAGTGCACGTGGAAGACAGCTTGATGCGCTGCACTACCGTTGTTCTGTAGCACGTTGTAGGCTGTCGCGCCGGTAGCGCTCAGGACAGCCCGGCACAGGCGCGGCAGTACTCGGCCGATCGCCGCTGCGGCTTCATCTGCAAGATCGTGCAATTGCGCGACGCGCTGCTTGGGAATGACGAGCGTATGGCCGGTGCTGAGCGGGCCGACATCGAGAAAGGCGAACACGTGTTTGTCTTCATAGACTTTGTGACAGGGAATGTCACCGTCGATGATCTTGCCGAAGATGGTATCGGTCGTGTCGGTCATATGTGAAATTGTACCGCATCATTGGGGCGCGCATCGATTGCAGCGTTCGGCTTTTACAAACCCACCCCGGGGGGAAACACTGGACAATGGTTTATGCTGGGTGTCCTATGAATTGTCCAATTGCAGTTCTTCGGTGTCCGCGAGGTGTTCGACATTCGGGTCAATTTGCAGATACGCGCTTAACCAGCGCACGCCGAGGTAGAACGGGATCGTGTCCAGCAGCGCGACAACAAACTTGAACGCATACCCGGTAGCGATCAACAGCAGGAGCTGCGCAAGAACCGGTTGATCTTCGTTGATGATGCCCGCCAGCCCGCCGACGGCGAATGTGATCGTAATCACCGCGGCCGTGTCGATGATCTGACTGACAATCGTCGATCCATTGTTGCGCAGCCAAAGGTGCTTGCCGTTGGTGAGTCGTTTCCAGAAATGGAAGAGGTAGACATCACAGAGCTGCGCTGCAAGGTAGGCGATCATGGATGCGATGACCGCGCCGAACGCCAGCGTGCGCACTTCATAGAAGACCGGCAGGCGATCCGCAGCGTCGCGCACCATTGTTCCGGTGGCTGGGTCGATGTTCTCAAACCCGGGGAGCACGCCGCCGATCCAGAGAATGAACATCACCCAGATATTCAGCAGTAGTCCAACCCAGACGACAGCATTGGCGCGAGCCCTGCCGTAGAGTTCGCTGATGAAATCGGTGCATAGAAACGTCATCGGATACGGCAACACGCCAATCGCCACGGCAAAGAGGATTGAGGATTTGTCCGGCCGTTCGAATTCGAGGAGCTTGAGAAACCGCGTCACGCCGAGGATGTTGAGCATGGCAAGCGTGCCGAGGAACAGCCCAGCCAGGACGAGAAAAACGCGCTCCCGCCGAGCGTGCAGATGTGACGCTTCGATCGGATGCAGGCGCGTGTGCTTTGTTGGCAGGAGGTTGCTGGTCACGGTGCTGCAGGATACTCGCATTCGCGGTTGCTGGATGTTACATGCCGGGCGGCCGTACACTGCATGACATGCGTGATCTCAACGCGATGCCGCTGGCAGAATTATTTGCTGAGCTCAACCCGACTGCAACATTGCAGCGGTTGTTGTCCGCTGCGCTGGATGAAGATCTCGGCCGCGCTGGTGATGTGACGAGCGAATCCATAATCGATCCGGACCGCACCGCAACAGCGGCAATCGTGCCACGCGCAGATGGGGTTGTCTGTGGTCTTGCAGTGGGAGGTCAGTTGTGCGCGCAACTGCAGGAGCGTTACCCGCAATCGGGAATTGTGTATTTGCAGGTGAAGGCTGCGGATGGCGATCGCTGTATAGCTGGACAATCGATAGCGGTGCTAACCGGCCGGTTGCGGGCGATTCATGCAGTCGAACGGATCGCGCTGAATCTGATGGGGCGCATGTCGGGGATTGCGACATTGACCGCTCAATTTGTCTCAGCGATTGACGGCACGAATGCGCTGATCTGCGACACGCGCAAGACGATGCCTGGCATGCGGGGGATGGATAAATATGCAGTGCGCTGCGGCGGCGGATTCCTGCATCGCGTTGGCCTGTTTGATGCAGCGCTGTACAAGGACAACCACCTTACGGGGGTTACGTTGGATGAGCTTTGCAATGTGCTTACAAAGGCAGCGCAGCGGGCGCGTTCGGGTCACGCGCTTCGGTTTGTCGAAGTTGAAGTGGATTCGTTGCAGCAATTGCAGCAAGCGCTGGCAATTGAGCCGGGTCTGATCGATATCGTCTTGCTTGACAACTTTGCTGTTGCGGATTTGAAAACAGCTGTGGCGATGCGCAACCTTCACAACCGCGAACTGCAACTGGAAGCATCCGGCGGCGTGAATCTGCACACTGTGCGCGCGATCGCTGAAACGGGAGTCGATCGCATTTCCGTCGGCGCGCTGACGCATTCCGGACCGCATCTCGATCTCGGGCTGGACATGCGATGACTGAATTGCATGATGAGATTGCAGATTGGTCGACGGTGCTCGATGCAATTCTTCTTCGCTGCTCTGAGTCTGTCACGCAGTACCGGATCGTGGCCGAGACTTCCTCAACACAAGACGTTGCTCGGCAGGAGAACATGCCCGCTGGGACGGTGATTGTGACCGGCGCGCAAACAGCGGGTCGTGGGCGCTACGGCAGGACGTGGGATGGTGACCCGCACGGCGGAGTTGCGATGTCGATTGTGTTGCCGTGGATTGATGCGCCGCGGCTGGCGATTTCGTGTGCGATTGGCGTCGTGCATGGGCTGCGCGCGGTGTGCAGCGATGTGATCGGACTGGGTATTAAGTGGCCCAATGATGTGCTTGCGCGTCGCGAGGGGGGAGCAATCCCCGCATCGGGCCATGCTGGGCTTTGCGCATTGGGGTGGAAGAAGGTCTGCGGGATTCTTGTGGAGCAGTTCGGAGATAGCGCGATCGTCGGCATTGGCATCAACGTCAATCAAACCCATTGGCCGACCGAGTTGGACAATCGGGCAGTGAGTCTGCGACAACTCGGCTGCGATGTGGCGCGTCGTACTGTGCTGGAGAGCGTGTTGCCGGCTGTTGATGCGGCCCTTGCGATGTCTGAAGATGCCCGTGCGAGCGCGTTTGCGGAGCACGATGTGCTGGTCGGAACCATCGTGCAGCTTCGAAGTGGTGATCGCAATCTGCAGGGGCGCGTGGTGCGTGTCGATCCGTTGCGAGGACTGCAGATATGTGTTGATGATCAATCCGAAACCGTCTGGTGTCCAGCAGAAACAACCACGTTGGCGGTCTGAAAGTGGCATCGGCGCTTCAGAAGTCCGCTGGCCGGTACGATGTGTGATGCGGAGCTTTCTTTCATGACCACCGAAGGACAGTCCGAGAACAAGCCGAGGCTGTGGCAACAGATCCGCGAGGATTGGATTGCCCACGGCCGAGACTGGACACTGCCTGGTTTTCGGGCGGTAGCGGTCTATCGGTTCGGTGTGTGGCGCATGGGTGTTCGGTTGGCGCCGCTGCGCATGCTGTACAGCTTTCTGTACCGCAGACTGTTTCGATATGTACGCAATCACTACGGCATTGAGCTGTATTACACAGCCAGGATCGGTCGGCGGCTTCAGATTGCACACCAGGGCGCGATTGTTATTCACGACCATGCGGTGATCGGTGATGATTGCATAGTTCGGCAAGGCGTGACGATTGGTGCTGCGCGGCTGGGGCCGGACCACAAACCGCCGGTGATCGGCAATCGTGTGAGCGTCGGCGCTGGGGCGGTGATCATCGGTTCGGTAACGATTGGCGATGATGTGATGATCGGGCCCAACGCTATGGTGATGAGCACTGTGCCCGACGGGGCAACTGTTACTGCCATGCCGGCGCGGGTGATTCCACCTTCGAAGAAGAAGGCGGATGCAGCTTCAGCCGGTTCTGTTGATGCGGGTCACGCTGAATCGTCAGATCATGCGGATTCTGTGGGCGGGTCCGATACGGTCAAAGATCCGCCGGCAACCCAAACGACGCCGACTGCAACCGGGTCTGCCTGAGCCTGCGCAGCTAGGATGACGATAATGATGGAGGATTTCGTTGCGCGCCCGATGGGAGGAACCTGCGCTGGTTATGGCTGAGCAAAGCGGTACAACACATGAACAGCGAGCCGAATTGGAGTCGGCTGGCAATGCGCTGCGCAAAGCGGGGAGTTTCGCCGAGGCAATCCAGCACTATCAGCAGGCTGCGACGGCCAGCGAACTGCCCTGTGCTGATCTGTGTGTGAAGATCGCGCGTTGTCATGTGCAGTTGAATCAGCCGGCGGAAGCGCTGTCATGGCTGACGCGTGTGGTTGATGTTGCGGACACGTACACAACATGGCAATCAGCCGCAGCGCTCCTTGAGAAAGTATTGCAGACGCACACGCCGCAGGTGAAGCGGGCGGTTCGTGTTGCGGTGCTCGGCAGTTACACGACAACGCAGTGGGTTCCAATGCTGCGGCTTGCGGCGCTGTGCCAAGGCGTGTTGATCGAGGCGTACGAAAGTGATTTTGATCAATACCAGCAGGACGTGCTGGATGAACGCAGCGGCCTGTACACGTTCAAGCCGGAGGTGATTGTTTTTGCTGTGCATGATGGTGCAGCGGCGCTGCCGGAATATGCAGATGATGCGTCCAAGGCGGTTGAACTGGAAGCCGGGCGCTGGGCGAATTTGTGGAAAACAGCGGCGCAGCGCAGCGGGGCGCGTGTAATCATGCATAACTTTGCGGTACGATCAGACTCGGCAATGGGACATCTGTCCACGCGCGTTGCGGGATCGCGGTACAGCATGATGCAGCAGTTGAACCGCGCGATCGGCGAAGCAGCGGGATCGAATGTCAGTATTGTCGATTGTGATCGAATCAGCGCGACCTTCGGCAAGACGAAGTGGTTTGACGATCGGTACTGGTATCTTTCCAAACAGGCGGTGGCGCTGGATGCATTGCCGATGCTTGCGACGCACACTGCTGCTGTGCTGGCGGCGGATCTTGGGTTGAGCCGAAAGTGCCTGGTACTGGATCTGGACAACACGTTGTGGGGTGGTGTGATCGGCGAAGACGGTCTTACGGGGATCGAACTCGGCAACGGGCCGCGCGGCGAAGCATTTGTCGCGCTGCAAAAATACATTCTGCAGTTGAAGAACAAGGGCGTGATCCTGGCGGTGTGTTCGAAGAACAACGATGCTGATGCGCGCGAACCGTTCGAAAAGCATTCAGATATGCAAATGTCACTTGATGATGTGTCGATATTTGTCGCAAACTGGCAACCGAAGCATGAAAACATTCGCCGGATCGCACAAACACTGAACATCGGTCTGGATTCGCTGGTGTTCCTGGATGACAACCCTGCAGAGCGCGAGATCGTACGGCAGCATCTGCCGGAAGTTGATGTGATCGCGCTTCCAGTTGATCCGACCGGTTACCCGCAGGCGCTCGCTTCGTATCTGATGTTCGAAACCAGCAGCTACACCGCAGAAGACAGTCAACGTGCTGCGCAGTACAAAGCCAAGGCAGAAATTGCGGAGTTGCAGCAGCAGACCGGCTCGCTGGAAGATTTTCATCGCAGCCTGCAGATGACCGCGGTCGTCGCGCCGTTTGATGAGTTGCACCTGCCACGAATTGTGCAGTTGATTGGCAAGACCAATCAATTCAATTTGACGACGCGAAGACACAACATTGAACAGGTTCGCAGGTTCATGGATGATTCGGCCTACGTGCATCTGTATTTGAAACTGACCGATCGATTTGCGGATCACGGGCTGGTGAGTCTTCTCATTGCCCGCCGAGTTGGCATTGTGCTTGATATCGAGAGTTGGCTGATGAGCTGTCGCGTCATCGGCCGGACCGTTGAAGCGGAACTTCTCAGTCAGATGTGCCGCACAGCCGAACAGATGGGTTGCACGCGATTGCGCGGGACGTATATTCCGACGGCCAAGAACGTGATGGTGCAGGAAATATTCAGCCGATTCGGATTCGAACAGGTTTCGCGCAGCGAAGGCGGCGAAACTGTCTGGGAATATGATCTGGCGGCGCACGGACCGATTGAAAACGGATTCATTGAAGTGCGCAGCACGCCAGATGTGGTGAAACAGGAGGTGTCATCTTGAGCGACCAGTTGCATGAGCAGCTTGAAGATGTGTTTCAGAACGTGTTCAACGATGACACTATGATGCTGCGCGATGACACGACAGCAGCGGAAGTCGACGGCTGGGATTCGGTGGCGCACATCAACCTGATGTTCGCGCTTGAAGAGCGGTTCAGCATTCAGTTTGCGGGCAATGAACTTGCAGAGTTCGAAAACATCGGCGCGCTGAAACACTATCTTGCGCGAAAAACCGGCGCAACAGCGTAGTGACCCCGCGCATCGCGGGCAGCCATTGCTACGCAGCGCTGTGCGTTTGCTTGAACATCGCAATGGTCTGCTCATACACATCGAGATATCCCTCGACGTATTTTTCGATGCAGTACTCCCGCTCCATCGCTTTGCGGCCATCAATTGAGAGTGTGCGATTGAGCGTTTCATCATCGAGCAGTTTCTCGATGTTTGCGGCCAATTCGAGCGTGTTTTCGGGTTCGGCAAGCAGACCGCCGGGCCCACTGCGTACGACTTCGCCGATGCCACCGGTGTCGAACGCTGCGACAGGCGTCCCGCAGGCCATGGATTCCATCAGCACGATCCCCTGGGTTTCTGCACGACTGGGCATGACCATCACATCTGCGGTGGAGAACGCCAATGCTTTGTCGTGATCATCGGTGAGATAGCCTGTGCCGATGCAATCGATGCCGATGCCGTCCGCGATTGCTACGGGAATGTCGCCGACGAGAAGCAGCACTGCCTGCTTGCGGATGCGCGGTGGCAGTTGGCGCAGCGCCTCCAGCAGCAGATCGCCACCTTTCATCGGATTGGTGAATGATGCAGCAATATAGAGGATGACTTTGCGGTCGGGACTGATCGCAAAACGATCTCGGCCCTGGTTGCGATCGATCGGCGTGTAAACGTCGGTGTCGATTGCGTTGGTGACCTGATGCACCGGCATGTGTCCCATTGTGCTTTCGCGCACCATGTCACACAGCCATTTGCTTGGCGCGACAGCAGACATTCTGCCTGCACACCTACGGTACACACTGCGCTTGAGTTTCCATTCAATGGCGGTGGCATCGCGCTGCGCAGCTGGGTAGGCATCAAGATGCGGGCACTTGCCGCAGCCGGTTTTCCAGCGATCGCAGCCGAAGCTCTGGGCGCAGTGCCCGGTCAGGTTCCACATGTCATGTAGCGTTGCGACGACAGGCTTACGGCGGGCCAGCTTCGGCACCGCAAGATAATTGAAGTAATTCGAGTGCCAGCCGTGGATGTTTATGACGTCCGCATCCTGAAAGTCTTTCATTTTTGCAATGCGGAAACTGCTTATGCAGTGGATGTCGTTTAGTCCGAGCCGCCAGGTGAACTTGCCGATCAGGTCTTCCAGGAACTCGGCTTGGGGAAGGAGCACAATCTCGTCTTCATTGAGCCCCCGGTTTCGGCAGGCGATGATCGATTCGTGACCGCGATTGAGCAGTTGCCTGTGCAGGCGGTACATTGCCACGACAGCCCCGGGGCCATGCGATCGGCCGTGCTCGTGGATCATCATGACTTTCATGTACGCGATTCCGGAAAGGCGAGTGGACTTTATCGCACAGCAGGCGGGTCCAGATCATCAGGCGACAACACGTAGAGCAAGAGTCAACACCTGTTGACCAGTATGGCGTAGCATCGGCCATTTGGCCCGGTTGCTGCACAGGCAAACCGGTTTCGCCTCGCGAGGCGATCCGCTAAGCTAGACGGCCCTTTTGTATAAGGATGTACCCGCCAGTGGATTCCACCACGCGCCAACCAGATGCTGCTGAGGACCAGGAAGCGATGACATGGTCCGTGCATCCAGCTCGTGAGCGTCCGTTGCGGGCTTGTTTGGCGGTCGTGGTGATCATCTTGCTTGCTATTGGGGCAGGCCTGTTTGGCGGTTCGATATTCTGGGGTCTCGGGGCGGTGCTTCTCATGGTTGCCGGCCTGAATTGTTTCCTTTTTCCAAGCACTTTCAGCATTGATGCAGATGGTGTTGAAGCGAGCTATCTACTTAAGAAACAACGACTTGCGTGGAATCGCATCCGCCGGTTTCTGCACGACGACTATGGCGGATATCTTTCGACCCGCGCGCAGCGCTCGTGGACGGATGGCTATCGCGGGATACATGTGTTGTTTGGTGACAATAGTGCTCTGATAGTCAACCGGATCAACGCAGCCCTTGAGAATGTCGCATCGCAATCCATCACTGCAACCCCGAATGATTCTGTTCGAGCTGACACCCTTGCCCCGGCCGGGGGGCAGGGATGATGAGCGTTCGCACTTGGTTCAAGCATGCGTTTGCGGTTGACCCGGCTGGGGCTGCGGAGCCGACCGTTGAGCAGCAAGCTGCGGTGGACTGGGTCTGTGTGCAGATCGCCAAGCGGCATCTGACCACGCCGGGGCTGATCTTTCTGGAAATGTCCCGGCCGTTGAATTACCTCGGCTCGCAGGTGATGCATTTCTTTCGGCCGGGCGTGTGGGCTCTTGCGGCTGACCCCACATATGAAGGATACAAACACTTCAGTATCTATCTTGAGCAGCGCGGCTCCATGGAATACCTGGCTGATCGCGTGGAACACTTCGAGCAGGAATTCACGCGCGTTGAGAAATCCGGCGGAAGTGTGCGCGACTTTATTCACGAACACTTTCAGACGCTGCGCACGCAGCGCGAACACACACTGCAGCAGGACAGCGCAGCCACCGGCATGCGCTGTGATGACGAAAACGCATGACCAGTATCGACCTTGACACAATTAACGTAATCCTTGCAACGGACTGTGGCTCGACCACGACCAAAGCGATTCTCATTCAGAAAGTTGATGGCGAGTATCGTCAGACGCATCGTGGCGAAGCGCCGACGACTGTCGAAGAGCCGTTCGCTGACGTCACGATGGGCGTGATCAACGCTGTGACCGAAATACAGGAACTGGCTGATCGCAAACTTGTTGACGACGACGGCAATCTCATTCGCCCGACGAGCGGCAGCGAGGGGTGTGACATTTACATCTCGACGTCGTCGGCAGGCGGCGGCTTGCAGATGATGGTGGCGGGCGTGATTGCGGAGATGACCGCAGCCAGCGCCAAGCGCGCAGCACTCGGCGCAGGTGCAATTGTGATGGATGTAATTGCATCCAACGACAAACGTCGTCCGCATGAACAGATTCAGCGCATTCGCGCGCTGCGGCCGGACATGATTTTGCTGTCCGGCGGTACGGACGGCGGCAACACCACGCAGGTCGTGCAGATTGCAGAATTGATCGCACCTGCTAAGCCGCAGCCGCGATTCGGCAAGGAATACCGCATGCCGTTGATCTTTGCGGGCAACATTGATGCTGGTCCGCTGATTGAGGATGTGTTTGATGAGTCAATCGAACTGATGAAGGTTGAGAACCTCCGGCCGGTGTTGGAGCGAGAGAATCTCGGCCCGGCCCGCGATGCAATTCACGATCTGTTCCTCGAACACGTTATGGCCCACGCGCCGGGGTACGACAAATTAATGGGCTGGACGGATGCGCCGATCATGCCAACTCCCGGCGCGGTGGGAAATATCCTGCAGCGCATCGCGGACCAGCAGAACATCAATGTGGTCGGTGTCGACATCGGCGGAGCGACGACGGATGTCTTCAGCGTGTTCGAAAAGACGTTCAACCGAACCGTGTCAGCAAACCTCGGCATGAGCTATTCGATCAGCAATGTGTGCGCTGAAGCGGGCATGGCAAACGTGCTGCGGTGGGTGCATTTTGACATGGATGAGCGTGAACTGCGCAACCGCGTCAAGAATAAGATGATTCGACCGACGACAATTCCGCAGTCCAAGGAAGCGCTGATCTTTGAGCAGGGCGTTGCACGTGAAGCGCTGCGACTGGCGTACATTCAACACAAGGAATTTGCGACGACGCTCAAGGGTGTGCAGCAACAGCGCACGGTTGGCGACACATTCAGCCAGGAAATCGGCGGGCAGACGATCGTCAACAACATGACGCTGAATTTGCTGGTGGCGTCCGGCGGTGTGCTCAGCCACGCGCCGCGCATGCACCAGACGGCGATGATGCTTATTGATGCATTCGAGCCGGAGGGGTTCACGCGGCTGGCTAAGGACAGCATCTTCATGATGCCGCATTTAGGTGTGCTTGCGGAAGTACACACGCGGGCAGCGGTCGAAGTCTTCGCGCGTGATTGTTTGATTTACCTGGGTACGAACGTCGCGCCCAAGGGGCTTGGCAAAGCCAACAAGCCATGCTTCAATTACGAGATTCGCGGGGCGACGTTGAACGAATCCGGCACGATCAATTTCGGCGAGATCAAGCTCCTGCCGCTGGGGCCTGGTGAATCTGCTGAAGTGGTGATCGAACCGGTGCGCGGTTTTGACTGTGGTGCCGGTTCGGGCAAGCGGATTGAACGAACGGTGCATGGCGGTACGGTTGGATTGGTACTGGACGGCCGGGGCCGGCCGTTGCAGTTGCCTGAAGATCGTGTGACCTGCCAGAAAACCGTCGGCCAGTGGGTCGACACGCTGGAGCTGTACCCCGCTGCTGAACGGGACGCGGTCGCGGTCTGAGTGTTCTTCGAGAGTCAACGGCTGTTGACCGGAGTTCTGTGCCGCTTCAGGCGACGGTCGAGTATCAAGGAAGGTGTATGAACGAGCATTGTGTGGACAATACGCTGACAGACGAGATCTTTGCGATTCGTGAGAACGAAGCGCGGGGCAGTCTGCGCTCGTGGCTGCGGGCCAATCCCAGCTATACGTATCAATCCTTTCTGGATCGTCTTCCCGAGGCGACTGACAAGAGCACGATTAGCATCTGGCTCAGTGGCAAGCTTTCTGCGGCGACGAGTCGCAAGGCTCGGTTGCTCATGGAATCGGCAGAAGAATTGATGGTCGCGCCTACGGGCGACAAGACCATTGTCGAACAATGTTACGACCGCGAACCGATCGATGATGATGATCGATATCTGATGAATCTTGTGCATGAACTGCGGTCGCTGAGCAGGCAGTTGTGCGAGCGATTTCCGGTGCGACTGGTGCATATGGCGGGCAAGTATGCGGTGCCGGCGCGCAACTTGATCCCGCGCGATCGGACTGCTGGTTGCGGCAATGTGCTTGGGTACATGCTCGACGGGATGGAATACGCAACGGTAGAGAACATAAGTGAACCGGCGCTGCGGCTGGCGATCGATCGATCGATGATGCTGCGCGCAGCAGGGCTTGGCGTGATCGATATCTACACAGGTAGCGACCGCGAATTCGCCCATGCAAAGTTTCTGAACTATGACGGTTCGTTGCGGGCCCGGGCTGCAATCATGCTTGGCGATGAAACTGTTTTCGAAGCTGCGATGGAAACATTGATGCAGTCGCTGCAACATCCATCGCGATCTGTGGATGGCATTCACGTCAACATAGTTGAAGTGATCGAACGTGCTTTGGCGCTGAAGATTCCCAGCGGTACACAGTGGTCTGCAACTATCCTGGCTGTCGCCCGCCGGTCCACCCGGCACCAACGCATGTTTCGGCAGGCGCTGCAGCAGCGCACTGCGAACACTATGTTTGAACAATGGAACGATCGGGCGCCGGATCTCTTCGGCGAGGAGCAAACGACATGAAACGCATCGCACGACACCTGATTGCGATCTTGATCCTGGCTGCTGCATGTGCAGCGCTTTGGCTGGGAGCTGATCTTGTGATTGATGCTGCAGGGGACGTACACACTCTGGCACGGACCTCCGAGTTCGGATAAACCCCGCGCCGGCAGGGGCGCGTTACGGAATGGAATAGCCGAATGGCAAAGGCATATACACCCGGATTGAAAGTCACGAATCGCATCACACACGAGGTGCGGCGCGTGCTGCCGATTCAAGGCAAAGTACTTGTTGAGAAGGGTCAAACCGTCGGCCCCAATGATGTGGTTGCTGAGACATTCATGCCCGGCGACGTCACGCCGGTCAACCTCTCGAACATGTTGTCCGTGCCGCCCGGCGACGTGGCGGAACTGATGCTGAAGAAGGAAGGCGAGACGGTCACAATTGATGAACCGATTGCTCAGACCAAGGGCATCTTCGGCATGTTCAAGAATACGTTCAAGAGCAAGTATGCCGGCACGATCGAAACGATTTCGCCTGTGACCGGCCAGATGATTCTGCGCGGCGATCCGATTCCTGTGCGCGTCAAGGCGTACATCTCCGGCACCGTGAAAGAAGTGCTTCCCGGCGAAGGCTGCATTGTCCAGGCGGAAGTTACGTTCGTGCAGGGGATCTTCGGCGTTGGTGGGGAAACCAACGGCCCAATCATCTTGGCGTGCAAGAGTCATGAACAGGAATTGACTGCGGATCTGATTACGCCGGAGATGAAAGACAAGGTTGTCATCGGCGGCGCCCGCATGACCAACGACGCGATCAAGAAAGCCAAGCAGGTCGGCGCGGCTGCGGTTGTCTCAGGCGGGATGGATGATGAAGACCTCCGCGATTTTCTTGGGTACGACCTGGGAGTTGCGATAACCGGCTCCGAAGACATCGGCCTGACCGTGATAGTCACCGAAGGCTTTGGCGAGATCGCCATGGCAGAACGGACGTACAACCTGCTGAAATCGCGCGAAGGGCATATTGCTGCGGTGAACGGCGCGACACAGATTCGCGCAGGTGTGATGCGGCCTGAGGTTCTGGTGCCGCTGACGAAAGACGAGCTCGACCTGGAAGCCGAACCCGCGCACACGATGGGCCTGCTGGAGCCGGGCCGACCTGTTCGAATTATCCGTGATCCGTACTTCGGGTTGATCGGTGAGGTGTCGAACCTTCCGGCCGAGCCAGCTGTGCTCGGTTCTGGATCAAGAGCACGTGTGCTTGAAGTCAAACTCGTTTCCGGCGAGAGTGTCACCGTGCCCCGCGCCAACGTGGAGCTCATTGAGGCGTAGTCAGTGCAAGGATCACGCCGCGTGTGCGACGGTGCGTGTTTACCGTGTGGAACAACGGGCGACGAAAGGCGAGCGCTCATGAATGTATTGAAACGGAATCTTGTGACAGTTCTCGCAGCAGTGCTGCTGTCGCTGACTGTGCCGGTCGCAGCGCAGGATGAGGCGGAGACGCCCGGTTCGGCAGATGGTGCGGTTCCGTCGCCGCCCAGCAATGTGACTGCTGAAGATGTGCCCTGGGACAAGGGCGATGGCGCAAAGCTGACATGGGATGCGCCCGCAGAGGCTGAGGGCCTGCGCTATCGAATTGAGAAAAAGGAACTCGCAGAAGACGGCGGGGAGGCGGAGTGGAAATTTGTCGATCTCGTGACTGATGAGCAGACAACATTCACAGCCAAGGAACTCGACCACACCAGGCAGTACCTGTTCCGCGTGCAATCGATGGCTGAAGATGGCACGCTGTCGCAGCCGGCAGTTCTGCCGAGCGCATTTCAATCCGAGCGGCAGCTCTTCTTCGGAAGCCGTCTGTACCTGCTGATTATCGTGCTGGTGTTCTGCGGTTCTGTTGTGTACTGGATTCGTCACGCCCGCAGCGGCAAAGAGATTAAGGTTCGACAGATCGCAGGTCTTGAGGCGGTTGACGAAGCGGTCGGTCGCGCGACGGAAATGGGTCGGCCGTGTTTGTTTGTTCCCGGCATTCAGGACATCAACGAAATTCAAACGATCGCAGGCATCACAATTCTGTCGCGTGTCGCAAAGACAGCGGCGGAGTATGACGCCAAGGTTGAAGTGCCGACCGCCCGTTCGTTGGTGATGACAACGGCACGTGAAACCGTGCAGGCTGCGTATCTCTCTGCAGGCAGACCTGAAGCGTACAACCAGGATCTGATCTATTACGTTACCGATGAGCAGTTCGGTTATGTCGCGTATCTGCAGGGCATGATGGTGCGCGAGAAACCTGCTGCGTGTTTCTACATGGGCGCGTTCTATGCGGAGTCGCTGATTCTTGCAGAAACCGGCAATGGCATCGGGGCGATTCAGATTGCAGGAACCGCAATGCCCGCGCAGCTGCCGTTCTTTGTTGCTGCGTGTGATTACACATTGATTGGTGAAGAGTTCTTCGCAGCGTCAGCGTATCTGTCCGGCTCGCCGGAAGAACTTGGTTCGCTGAAGGGGCAGGACGTCGGCAAAGTGATCGTTGCGATCGGTTTAATCATCGGTGTGTTGATGTTCACGTTTGGAAACATTTTCGGTGCGGGTACGCCAATCGGTGCGTGGCTGCTCATGGCAGTTAACTATCTCAAGAATGTGATTCTTACATGACCTCTTTGATGCAAAGAGAATTTCTTCGATGAAACGAACGATTCCACTATTACTGGCTTCCATCGCCGGGTTCATCATGATCGTGGCGTACTTCAGCCCGCACACAGAATCGTGGGGCGAAGAAGTTGCGGTGTGGTTCAACATCCTTGCTGCTGTCGCGTTCATTCTCGGCGGCGGCAACCTGCTGAAGATCCACCTGCGCAAAGTCTCCGATCGAAACTCCGGCTGGATGTATTCGGTCATCACCGTTGTGTCATTTCTGGTGATGCTGTTTCTCGGGCTGTGGAAGTTCGGCGTAAATCCGAACCCGCAGTTCCCTGATTACGGACACTGGGCAGGCGAATACAACGACTCGACCAGCCCGTTTTACTGGCTGTACGAATACACATTCAAACCGTTGCAGGCGACGATCTTTGCAATGCTTGCGTTTTACGTCGCATCCGCTGCGTTCCGGGCGTTTCGCGCGAAGAACTTCGAAGCGTTGCTGCTGCTGGCTACTGCGTTTGTCGTGTTGCTCGGCCGCACCGCTGCGGGTGTCTTTCTGACGGATTTCATTCCCGCAGACGGCCCGTTTGCAGCGCTGCGACTGGAAGAGATGACGCAGTATCTGATGAACATCTTCAATACTGCAGGCAACCGCGCGATCATGATCGGCATCGCGCTGGGAACCGCGTCCGTGTCGTTGAAGATTCTCCTCGGCGTCGATCGCTCATACATCGGATCGGGAGACGACTAAGCCATGTTTGAATACTTCCGAAATCTCGATCGACGTTGGATCTTTCTGCTGATGCTGCTGTCAGTGGCAGTTCCGATTTATGTCATCGGAAAGACCAAAGAGACGTTTCCTGAAACGGCCCTTCCGTTGGCGACAAATGTGTTCAATGAAATTGAAGCGCTGCAGCCGGGCGAAAAGGTTCTGCTTGCGTTTGATTATGACCCCGGCAGCGAAGGTGAACTCGGTCCCATGGCTACAGCGTTTACCTATCACTGCTCGAGCAGGGGTCTGAAGCTGTACTTCATGGCTTTGTGGCCGCTCGGCAGGCAGATGATTGATGACAACATTGCAAAGGTCATCGAGCCGGACTTCCCGGACATGGTCTACGGCGAGGATTACGTCAATCTCGGTTTCAAAGCCGGCAACGAAGGCGTGATCAAAGTCATCGTCACCGATATCAAACAGTTCTATACGACTGATGCGCGCGGCACCAACATCGAGCAGATTCCGATGATGGAAGGCATCAAGAGCATTCAGCAGATGGACTTGATGCTGAATGTTTCCGCCGGGTATCCCGGAACAAAAGAATGGGTGCAGTACGCGGTCACGCCGTATCCCAAGGAAATCAAACTTGTCGGCGGATGCACAGGTGTGCAGGCACCGCTGCTGTATCCGTACATTCCGCAGCAGTTGCCTGGTTTGCTCGCAGCCATCAAAGGTGCGAGTGAATACGAGTCGCTTGTGATTAAGGCGTATCCACCCGCTGAAGGCAAGGAGGCCAAGTACATGGAAGCACAGCGACGAATGGGACCGCAACTCGTTGCCCACGTGCTGATGGTGCTGCTGATTGTGGCGGGCAACATCATTTTCTTCATTGAACGAAAGCGAGGAGCACGAGCATGAATCGCGAAACGCTCCTGTGGGTGATTGTCCTTCTCATCGGCGCAGCACTGCTGGCCGGCCGGGCTATGTTTGCTGAAAACGGCATGGGCAAGGCGTACATCACTCCAGTCGAGAAGACGTATGTCGGACTTGATGCCGATGTCGCCGAAGCTGCCGAAGCCGAGGCAGAGACGAAAACGGTATGGGTTTCGATCGACGAGTTGCCCGAAGACTTTGATGTCGATGCGGTTGCTGACGATGATGTCGTGTCCTGGGATACCTACGAAACCAAGGATTACGCTGCGTACATCGCAGCGCAGAACGCCGGCACCAATGATGTGGTTTTCTCGCTGTCGCATACGATCGGCATCTGGATCGCAGCGCTGCTGACGCTGTTCGTGTTGTCGTTTCTTATCAAGGACAATCCGCTCTACAAGGTCGCAGAGTCGATGTTCATCGGCATCTCCGCGGCGTACTGGATGGTCGTCGGCTTCTGGGACACGATCGTTCCGAACCTGTTTGCCAAACTTGCACCGGGACCAACCACTGCGTGGGCACTGCCGGGCATTCGTGACGAAGCACAATTCGAGTTGATCTATATCGTCCCGCTCATCTTCAGCATTCTTCTGCTCATGCGCCTTGCACCTAAAGCCGGCTGGCTGAGCCGCTGGCCGATGGCGTTTTTCATCGGAACCTTCTGCGGATTTCGATTGATCTCATTCCTGCACGGCGACTTCCTCGCGCAGATTCGCAATACCATCGTGTCGCTCTACGCCAAGACGCCGCAGTTTGCTGCTGATGGAACAGCCATGCTCAACGAAGCCGGCGCTCCAATTATGGATTTCACCTTCTGGGGCTCCGTGCAGAATCTCATCCTCGTCATAGGCGTGCTCGCCTGCCTGGTGTACTTCTTCTTCAGCTTCGAGCACAAGGGCGTCGTCGGCGGTACAGCCCGCCTGGGCATATGGTTCCTGATGGTCACCTTCGGTGCTGCCTTTGCATATACAGTCATGGGCCGTATCGCTCTGCTTGCCATTCGCATCGAGTTCCTGTTCGACGACTGGCTGTGGCTGATCGACCCGACAGGCAGACGTGCTGTGGAGGCGGTCGGCATGATTGTGCTGGCACCGTTAGGGATGGCGTAACGGCGACGCCGGGTCAGAAGCCGGGTGCGTTGACATTGCAGGGGCGGATTCATACAGTGGCGACCCTGCCGAGTGCCCTCGGGATCCGGACCCGAGCGGTGTGGACAGAGTATTTCGGCAGTCCAGATGTAAGGTACACAGATGCCCCTTCCAGCTTTTCGTACATCACCATCCCGCAAGCGTAAGCGCCGCTCCCACTTGGCTTTGAAGGCCAAGAATATCTCGTTGTGCCCGAACTGTGGCGCAGCGAAACTGCCCCATCGAGCCTGCCGGTCGTGCGGATATGTCCGACCCGGACTCCAGGTGCGAACCTCCGAGGACATCTGATCCATGCGCATCGGTGTGGACGTGATGGGCGGGGACAACGCGCCTGACGCCATTCTCGCCGGAGCGCTGGACGCTGCATGTCACCTTTCTGAGAACGATACGCTCGTGCTGGTTGGTGATGCCGCGGTCATTCGCTCAAGTGTCGATACCCACGAATACAGATCGCGCATTGAGATCGTGCATACGACCGAAGTCGTTGCAATGGATGAGCCGCCCGTCGAAGCTGTCCGCGCCAAGCAGGACAGTTCGATCACGGTGCTGGCCCGACTGGCCTCACACAAAGTCGACAATCCGCTGGATGCAATCGTAAGTGCAGGCAGCACCGGCGCGCAGGTCACCGCAGCGCAGATGTACATGCGCCGATTGCAGCATGTACACCGGCCTGGCATCGCTGTCATCGTGCCGACGCTTGCGGGCAATGTCATCCTGATCGATGTCGGCGCGAATATTGAACCCAAGCCGCATCACCTTGCCCAGTACGGCGTGATGGGGGCTGTGCTCAGCGAACTGGCAACCGGCGTGCAGAATCCCCGTGTCGCGCTGATGAACATCGGCGGCGAAGAACAAAAGGGCACCGCAGAGATCAAACAGGCCAGCCGAATGCTTCGCGAAGATGCAGATGTGAATTTTGTCGGCTCCGTGGAGGGGCGCGATGTCTTCAACGGTGTTGCGGATGTCATCATCACCGACGGCGTGGTGGGTAACGTCACACTCAAACTCGCAGAAGGTCTCGCCGAGGGTCTGTTCCGACGCATTGCCCATGAAGTTGCTGCGATTGACTCGGAACTGGCTCAGCGTTTTCAGCCGATCGTAAAGAAGATCTATGCTGATCACGATTACCACGAGTACGGCGGGGCGCCGCTGCTGGGCGTCAACGGCGTGTGCATGATCAGCCACGGCTCCAGCCAGCCGCGCACAATTACAAATGCCATTCTCAAAGCCAGGCAATATGTCGACAGCGGTGTCAATGCTGCTATCAGCGCTCGCCTTGGTGAGATGGCGAAACGGGAACAGGCAGCATGACCGCCACCACGATTCCAGGCGCCTGTGGAGTGCGCATCGTTGGAAGCGGGTCTGCGTATCCCGAGCGCGTGCTGAGCAATTTCGATCTTGAGAAGATGGTCGACACCAGTAATGACTGGATCGTTCAGCGCACCGGCATTCACGAACGCCGCATCGTCAATCCCCAAACCGAGGGAACATTTACGCTGTCGCGCGATGCACTGAATAAGGCACTCGACAACGCAGGTATGACCGGTTCGGATCTGGACCTGATTATTCTTGCGACAGTCACAGCCGAGATGACGTGCCCGTCGACTGCGTGCCGCGTTGCAGATGCTGTGGGCGCAGCACCCGCCGGCGCGTTTGACCTGGTTGCAGCATGCAGCGGATTCGTCTACGCAGTGAATGTTGCAGATTCGATGATCCGCAGTGGGCGTTACAAATCCATCGGCGTCATCGGCTGCGACACCCTCAGTACGATCGTTGATTACGAAGAACGGACCGTGAGCATTCTCTTTGGCGATTCTGCGGGCTCCGTCGTGATGGTGCGCGATGATGATCCGACAGTCGGATGCCGGTACCAGACGCTGCAATCTGATGGTTCAATGTGGCCGTCGCTGTACATTCCAAGGCGTGATCAGGAAGTGCCGGCCGGTGATGAAAACAATCCGGTGCGCATGGGGAATCTGCGCATGCAAGGTCGCGAAGTCTACAAATTCGCAGTCACGAAATTCCGGGATGTGATTCGCGATGCGCTGGAGAAGAACAACCTGACGATCGATGATGTGGCGCAGTTTGTCTGCCACCAGTCGAACATGCGCATCATCGAATCGGCAAAGGAAAAGCTCGGCCTGCCCGATGAAAAGGTGCATGTCAACATCGACAAGTTCGGCAACTGCTCCGCCGGCTCTGTCGGCCTGTGCTTTGATCAGGTCTGGCAGGCGGGCAAAATCAAACGCGGCGACCTTATCGTGCTCGTCGCGTTTGGCGGTGGGTTGACGTGGGCGTCCAGTCTCTGGCAATTGTGAACGACGAAACTCCGCATGCAGGAGCAACGCATGAGTGAGGCGCAGACCGTTGTGTTGTGTCCCGGCCAAGGCGCGCAATACGCTGGCATGGGAAAAGACTGGGCTGCACAGTTTTCCGCTGCCAAAGCAATTTTTGATGAAGCTGATGCAGTGCTCGGCGACGCACTGGGCGGGCCGCTCAGTGGATTGTGTTTCAACGGTCCGCAGGAACAGCTGGATAAGACGAATATTTCTCAGCCGGCGATCTATACAACATCGGTTGCATGCTTCCGCGCGCTGGAGCAGCGCGATGGTGCAATGGACCTCGCTGCAACGGCAGGGCTTTCACTCGGCGAATACACCGCGCTGCATCTGGCTGGTGTGTTCTCGTTTGCAGATGGTTTGAAACTCGTCGCAGCACGCGGCGCGTTGATGCAGGCAGCAGCGGAGGCAAGCCAGGGCAGCATGGTCGCACTCAGTGGCGATGTCACCGAGGACGCTGTTGTGCAGTTGTGTGATGCAGTCCGCGGCGATGGTGAACTCGTACCCGCCAACTACAACTCCTCGATGCAGGTCGTGATCAGTGGGTCGGCGGATGCCTGCCTGCGGGCGGTCCCAGCGGCTGATGGCGCGGGTTTCAAGGCCACGCCGCTGGCTGTGGCTGGGGCCTTCCACAGCCCGCTCATGCAGTCTGCCGCTGATCAGATGGCAGAGGTACTGGCGGAAACAGCCTTGCAGAGCCCGAAAACGCCCGTCTGGTCCAATGTAACCGGGAAACGCCACGATTCCGGGAATCTGGAACTCCTAGCGGGCCGATTGGTCCAACAGATTGTCTCGCCGGTCCGCTGGCACCAGCAGTGTCTGGATATGAAACAGTCGATCGGCGGTGGGGATTCCCTACAATGGATCGAGGTTTCTCCGAAGACGACACTTCGGGGACTCATGAAACGAATCGATCGAGACATTAAGGTGACCAGTCATGATCAACCGTAAGTTTTCGAAAATCGCACAATCACTGACACTTGGCGCGGTTGCGGGTTGCGTTCTTTTCGCAGTCGTCGGCTGCGGTGAAGAAGAGTCGGCCGAGCCTGTCGTTCGCAACACGACTCCGCCGCCGCCGCCACCGCCGGTCAAACCAAAGGTCACATCGATTGCTGACCTGATGGTGCAACTGGGAATCGACGAGCGCGTCAGTATTTCCGAAGATCAGGCGCCAGACAACACCGAAGACCGCATCGCGCTGTTGACGTTCTTTGATGGCATGGTGCGCGGTGAACAGAAGACTGTTTCGGATATGTTGCCGATGACCGATCGCGAACAGCTTGAAGCGCTGGTTGCGTCAGGGCAGTGGGAAAAAGCGACGAACGACATTTACTCCGTCGAGCTGTATACAGGCAAGGATCCGAATTTCAACGAAGATGTAGTGCTGGCGATTTACACTGTTGGGTTTGATCTTCAGCCGCAGATGTGGGCTTTTGAGTCTGATCGAGATGGATACGTTTTTGAAGCCGTACCCGGGCCATCAGACATTCTTGACAAGATCAGCGGGACGGGCGAGCAACTCATCGCTGCGTGGTTTGCCTACAACGATATGGAAATGAACGATATCGCGAACCGCCTCGATGAAAAGCTCGAATTCGAGAAACAGAACATCGCTCGCGGCAATGATGAATCCAAGAGTTCAGCTTCGAAAGGCCCAGCAAACCCGGGCGGAGGACCGATGTCACCCGGCGGTGGCGGCAAGAAGCGCCGTCCGATCCCCAAGACCCCGCGCAAGCCTCCCGGACCGGGTTGATCTTGGCAGACACATCAATACGTGTACAATTCGCGCCCACACCATTTGGTGTGGGCGTTTTCTTTTGTCACATGTCTGACTACCAAAGGGGCTGATCATCGAGCAGCGTGTAGCCATAGTGACCGGGGCCAGTCGAGGCATCGGCCGCGCGATCGTAGAGCGCCTTGCCGATGACGGTCGTCTTGTCGTTCTGGTCAGTCGTTCCGCGGAGTCACTCGAAGAAGTGCGTGCTGCAATTACTGATGCCGGCGGCGCTGCGGAGACTCGGCCGTGTGATGTTTCTGACAGCGAAGCACTCTCCGGGCTCATTGAAGAAGTGGCGTCCACACACGGCCGGCTGGACATTCTCGTCAACAATGCAGGCGTCACGCGCGATGGACTGATCCTTCGGATGAGTGATGCTGACTTTGACGATGTCATTACCACAAACCTGCGGTCGGCATTCGTTGCCTGCAGGGCAGCAGCTCGCCCGATGATGCGCGGGCGATTCGGTCGTATGGTCAATATCGGTTCCGTGACCGGCATCGTAGGCAACAGCGGGCAGGCAAATTATGCCGCAGCCAAGGCCGGTCTGAGCGGCATGACCAAGACGCTGGCCAAGGAGCTGGGCAGCAAGGGCATCACTGCGAATGTGATCGCGCCGGGATTTGTGCAGACCGCCATGATCGAGCAACTGCCCCAGCAAATGAAGGATGAAGTTTCCAAGCAGCTTCCGGTCCGCCGTTTGGCTGAACCGGAAGAAATTGCCCATGCAGTGGCCTACGTTACTTCCGATGGTGCCGGCTACTACACCGGCCAGGTTATGGTGGTGGACGGCGGGCTGACCTGTTGAACCCGTTCTGAACCAGTTTGAGCAGTGTGGCGACGGCGAAATCGACGTCGACGCCACCCAAATAATGAGTGAACACCCCGAGGTCTGTCGGGTGAATTGCACCAGACGGACCGGTGGGGGTATAGTGGACCTTTGAATTCGAACCGATCTAACTTTGGAGGTCTCGAGGAGACATGAGCGTGACGCAAGCCGAGATCGAAACCAAGGTCATTGACATCGTGGCCGAGCAGATGGGCGTGGACAAGTCTGAGATTTCTCGTGACACGAGCTTCGCCAACGACCTGAATGCTGACAGCCTCGACACCGTCGAGCTGGTTATGGAATTCGAAGACGAATTCGAAACGTCCATACCCGACGAAGAGGCCGAAAAGATTCAGACGGTCGGCCAGGCAATCGATTACATCGCCAAGCACGCAGACAAGTGATGACGCTGCCGTGCGGTGTGCTCGCAGCGTTCGTCACGAGTGCGATTGTTCGGCACCTCGCGCCGTCCTACGGCGCAGCATGTCTTCTTTTGACCCATGAATAATACACAGAACCGTCGTGTGGTTGTGACCGGCTACGGTGCCGTCACCAACATAGGGTGCAGCGGCGCGGCCCTGTGGGATGCGCTGCTTGCAGGGCGCTCCGGTATCAAGACCATTACCGTTTTCGAGCAGGACGAGCAGTGGGCCGCCACTATCGCCGGCGAAATACCCGACTTCAATCCCGCCTCGCGCATCGATCACCGTGAAACCAAACGCATGGATCGATTCTGTGCGATGGGGCTGTATGCCGCAATCGAAGCGGCGGAACATTGCGGTGTCGATTTCACAACAGGTGATCCGTATCGGCGGGGGGTCGTCATCGGTTCGGGTATCGGCGGGATCAGCACCATTGAGGAAGGCCACCACACGTTGCACAATCGCGGGCCGCGCAAAATGAGCCCGTTCACTGTGCCCAAACTGATGGTCAACGCAGCAGCAGGCAATGTGTCCATCAAGTACGACCTGCGCGGCGCGAATTCTGCAACGGCAACCGCATGTGCGACTGGTGCCCACGCGCTTGGTCATGCGTTTCACATGATTCAGCGCGGCGATGCGGATCTGATGTTCGCAGGCGGCGCTGAAGCCGCTGTCACACCGCTGTGTATTGCATCGTTCGCTGCGATGAAAGCACTTTCCACGCGCAACGATGAACCCGAAAAAGCATCCCGGCCGTTCGATCGCGATCGTGATGGTTTCGTCCTCGCAGAAGGCGCAGCCGTGGTCGTGCTCGAAGAACTCGAACAGGCCAGGGCCCGCGGCGCGCAAATCTTCGGCGAAATTCTCGGCTTTGGAAGTTCGTGCGATGCTCAGCACATCGCAGCACCTGACCCCGCAGGTGGCGGCGCGCAAAAGGCAATGGAAGCGGCGCTTCGTGATGCGAGCATGAACACACAGGACATCGGCTACATCAACGCTCACGGCACCTCCACGCCGCTCGGCGATGCAGCAGAAGTCACCGCTGTCAAGCAATTGTTCGGCGACCACGCAACGAAACTTGCGATGAGTTCCACCAAGAGCATGACCGGCCATACCCTCGGTGCAGCCGGCGGCATTGAATCGCTGGCGACCGTGCTTGCTGTGCATCATGGCGTACTTCCGCCGACGATTAATCTCGACAATCCCGATGAAGGCTTTGACCTGGACTTTGTCGCCAATCAGCCGCAGCAGCGCCCGATCAAAGCGGCGCTCAACAACAGCTTCGGCTTCGGCGGCCACAATGTCAGCCTGTGCTTCGGAAAATTCGAATAACCGCGCACATGTTGATGCACCGCGGCGTACCGCGTCTGGCGGATCGGCGACTTCAGTCGCCTATGTATGTGTGCAATGATCTCAAAGGTCTCTAGCTATACTCCTGCCATGCGATGCTCTCATACACATTTTGGCCGTTGTCTCGTTGTTACACTCATTGCCATGTTGATCTCCGCTACAACCGCGTGTGCAGATGCACAACAGCAGCACAATCAACCGGATGCTGGATCCACATTCTGGAGGGCTTGGCTGGATTCACCTGGAGGGCAGCTTCGGTTCGTCCTCGAAACACAGCTTGATGTGGACGGCGAGCCCGATCGCGCATGGATTCACAACGGTGAAGAGCGCATAGCGATTCCCACTGTGTGTGCTGATGGCGAAATGCTTCTACTGCGTTTCAATCATTACGATTCCGAAATTTCCGCAGCATTCACAGCAAGTCAATCGGGTCTGCAAGGCGCATGGACGAAAACCGGAAGTAGTGGGGCCATCACGAAGATGGCGTTTCATGCGCGCTCGCAGGATTGGTTGCTCTCAAATGCCCACGATGACGCAGCATCGGCTGGCGAGAATGAGCATCTCAAGGCCTTTCGTGAACAACGTTGGACGGTGGATTTTGAAAGCAGTGACGACCCTGCGGTTGGTGTGTTTGTTGTACACGGCGCGCAGCCCGATGAAACAGAAAACGCAACGGGGATTGCGCATGGCACGTTCATGACAACAACCGGCGACTATCGCTACCTGGCCGGTCGTCTCGAAAAGGATCAGTTATTCCTGTCTGTCTTTGATGGTGCTCACGCATTCCTGTTTAAGGCTCGCGTGCAAAAAGACGGCACGCTGGCTGGCGATTTCTGGTCTCGCGATGCCTGGCGTGAAACGTGGACGGCGCATCCTGATGCTGATGCCGCGTTGCCGAATGCTTTTACGCAGACAACATGGGCGGGCGCGAGCGCAGATGACGCCACTGCTGATCTCGAACAGATGGTGTTCAAAGACATGAACGGAAAGTTGCGGTCCGTTGCGGAATTCAAGCAGCCGGACCGACCGATGCTCATCAAAGTCTTTGGTTCGTGGTGTCCCAACTGCCATGATGCTGCGAAATATCTGGTCGAGCTTGATCAGAAGTATCAGCAGCGCGGTTTGACTATTCTTGGCCTGGCGTTTGAACTCACAGGCGACTTCGAACGTGATGCCGGGCAAGTGCGCATCTTCAAGACCACGCATGGCATCGAATTCCCGCTCCTGCTTGCGGGGCTGTCCGACAAGGAAAAGGCAACGAAGTCGCTCGCTGTGCTCGACAAAGTTCGATCATTCCCCACCACGATCTTCATTGATGGTGACGGCGCGATTCGCAGCATCCACACCGGCTACACCGGCCCGGCCACCGGCGCAGCGCACGATGAAATGCGCGCAGAATATGAACGCCTGATCGAAGAAATGCTCGCAGAGTAAACGCCGTTTCAGTACAACATTCCAACACACATCGCGCCGTTGCACAATTACGCACGTTCACGCAAAAACCCAGCCGCTGGCGCGCGCAACGTTCAAAACGGTCACGCGGATTGTCTCAGATCAACAGCAGATTGTTCTCGATTGTTGTTTTTGGCAGAACGTTTCCCTGGTGGAAGAGTTCGGTTTGTCTTGGTTTTTCGCCCCAAGCACGCAAAATATCGCTCGTAGCGCGCGCCACGATGTTGCACCCGTCGATTGAAACGCGCCAGCGGGGTTGACCATCTGAAAAAGTGCTCGCTGCGAGACGTGCGCGCGCCGCAGCGCTGTCTTTTTTCGTTGCAGCTGGCGCGCACAGATGTGTTGCGCTTTCAGTTATCAGGTCTCAGCACGCAATACTTAGAACGGCAGGCTCAGCCCTGCATAGAAGTATGCGTGGTCCCGGCCGGGGTTGACCGGGTCGGTGTTGGCGTTGGAGATGTGATACCACCGCACGCCCGCCATAAGGCGGTTGTCATCACCGATGTCATACGTGAATCCGACGCCAAGCTGCGGGGTGAAGTTGAATTCCGATGCGCCGGCGGGGACTTCATCATCAAAGAACACGATACCCGCGCCGCCGTCAAGATAGACCGTGAAGTCGCCTTCATTGATGAAGTGATACCGCAGCAGCAGATTCAGATTCACGCCGACCGCTTCGGGGCCGTTCTGATCGATGTACAGGCCGTTGAGTTCCAAGACAATCGCAAAGTCCTTGCGAATGAAGTAGCTGTACCCAGCACCGGCCAGTACCAACGCATTGTCAGAGTCCTTGACTTCAAAGCCATAGCCGACGTGGAAATCGAGCCGGCTGGTTCCCTTGTCGCCGAAGAGCGTGCGCAATTTGGCTCGCTGTTCAAGATCCATCTCGCCAGTGTTTGTGTCATCCTGCATCGCAGCCAGTCGCAGCGATGTTGTCGGTGCATCGGCGGGTTCGAATCGATAGTCCAGTGGCGCGCGTTGCACCATCGAATCGATATCCTTTGGCGCAACGCCGAGCGCTGCTGATGCCAATACCAACGATAATGCACATGACAAGAGAACATCGGTGAAGTTCACGCTGAGTCCTTCCATGATCATCAGGCGGATATGAATCGTTCGACCATTCGGAGGTGACAGTATGGCATCGGTGCGTGTGCGACAACTCTCGCCGCCGCTGACGATACCATGTTCCGACGCTACAGTATGACCCGTACATGACACGTCAACGATCAATTGTCGGCATTGGTGAAGCGCTGCTCGTCGAGACACCGGAGGGTGTTTCCGTCGGCGGCATCGCGATGGATGTCGCATTGCAGGCACATCGTGCTGGGCATATCGGCGTCCCGATCTCGCGCATCGGACAGGATCCCCCGGCCAACGAATTGCTGACGATGCTCACCGCTGATGAAATTGACCCGGCACACATCCAATCAGATCCCGACCTGAAGACCGGCCGGCTGGTGATTCGCAGGCTCGGCGGCGAGCAGCTGCGTCGGCTGGACCCCCGGGCTGCATTCGACAATCTGCAATGGGATTTCGATCTGGAAGATGTGGCGCAACAGGCAGATGCAGCAGTCTTCGGCCTGCTTGGGTGTCGTGACGGTCAGGCGCGTTCGGTACATGATCGATTTCTCAGCGAGTGTACAGCTGCGATTCGTGTGTGTGATTGCACAAACACAGACCCCGATTGTGATGACAATCGCGGAATTGCGCTGTCGATGCTGCGCGTTGCGGAAGTCGCAGTCGTGGATGACGCATCGATCCGCCAGATTGTGCCCGGCAGCGGTGACGATCGTCGTGATGCTGCGACTGCGCTGCTGCGCGAGGGTGATCTGACAATGGTTGCGTTTGTGCAAGCGAAACAACCGATTGAACTGCACACTGCTGCACAATGCGCTGTTGGCACGAGCGATCAGCCGTCAACCGGCAGGGTTGCGACGCTTGTCGCCATGCTGCACGGATTGCTGGCGGGTTGGGACACGCCCGAAGTTGTTCGGTGCATGGAACGCGTCACGACTTATACGAATGAACAACCGGCAGCGCGCATTCCCGATGACGTGCTGCAGGCGAAGTGAACAGTGCAGTTGAGTTACTAGGCGCAATGTGCAACGCAAAAAGAAAAGCCGCCGCCCGAACGCTCCGACACTTCCGGACGGCGGTGCGCCACGGTCTGAAAAGACCGCGATTTGCGTCAATAACTGGATTGTGGCCGGTCCACAGTATCCCGGGTTCGGCCGTTGGGTCAATGGGCTTAAATCAGGAACCGTGTGAATTTTACAACTCGTTGTCATATAAGCAGTTATGAATAACAATTTAACACGCGCAACTCCTGCCGCCTTAGGCACTGATTGCCGGGGCGAACCCGCCGAAATCGTACCGGTTGCGGTCGTCGCAGCTTGGTCTGAGATCGAAACCGGGCGAAGTGTTCTGGTGACCCGGCGAGCTGCTGGAAGCCACCTGGGCGGCATGTGGGAGTTGCCCGGCGGCAAGATCGAAGCTTGCGAAGCCGCAGCTGCTACAGCCATGCGGGAATTGGCTGAGGAGACTGGTCTCACAGCTGTCGCTGTCGAGTTGCTGGTCCGAGTAGAACATGACTACTTCGACCGGCGGGTCCAGCTTCACGCCTTTGTCTGCCAAATAAATTCTGAAGATATGGATTGTGTCCGATGTGTCGGTGGCCACCGATGGGTGCCGGTGGATGAACTGCAGGCAATCGAATTCCCGCAGGCGAATCACCAAATCACAGCCGCGCTGGTCCGCAGACTGCAGGGCACATCTGAAAGCTGAGCTGGAGAAATGTCGTTGGTAGCGCAAACGGAATTCGAACATCTGCTCCGTTGATTTGAGTGGGCACAGAAGCGCAGCGCAATTGCGAAGCATTCTCAATCATTGAAAGTGCGGGCTGTGTCCGTAAATTTGGCGCGCCTTAGTGGTAGCCTGAACGCCTGATGCCTCGGGCGGTACAACCGCTCGGCCGAAGCATTGCGCAAGGACTTGCAACGGAGCGTACAGAAATGGGCACACACAATCACAAACATGATCAGCACACCGACCCCGCAGCCTGTTGCGGCGAAGCGTGCGGATGCAAGTCTGCAGGCAATGAAGCATCGCGTGCGAACGGCAACGGCGTGTCGCGTCGTTCATTCATACAGACATTGGGCGCATCAGCGGCTGCTGGCGCGCTGACCAACGCAGCCCAGGAGCGCGCAGCAGAAGCGCAGCAGAACGGCGCAGGCGATCGGCCCAATATCATCGGACCCGGCGAGACAGATGTCACACTGCGTATCAACGGCAAACCGATGCAGGCGACGATCGATCCCGCAACGACGCTGATGGAAACGCTTCGCTGGCATTTTGATCTGACCGGCACGAAAGAAATCTGCGATCGCGGCGCATGCGGCGGCTGTTCCGTACTTGTCGATGGCAAACTCGTTGCATCGTGCATGATGCTGGCGGTCGATGCGGTCGGTTCGGAGATTACCACTGTCGAAGGGCTTGGCACCGAAGATGCACTCGATCCGATTCAGGAAGCGTTCATCAAACACGATGCTTTGCAATGCGGGTATTGCACGCCGGGGTTGCTCATTGCAACGAAGGCCCTGTTGAACGAAAAACCCAAGCCGACACTTGATGAGATCAAGCACGGCCTTAGCGGCAATATCTGTCGCTGCGGAACCTACACCAATATTTTCAATGCGGTGCTTGATGCATCGGGGCAGAAACCAATCGTTGACAAAGCTGTGTCCGCCAACGGAGGTGCGTTATGACGCCGATGCAAAACGAACAACGTCGTATGCCCACGCATTTGCCGACACAGACACGACCGCGCAATGCAGGTACATCACTCGCAGATGATGCTTCACGTCTTGATGCAGTTGCGAAAGTCACAGGCACCGCGAAGTACGGCCGCGACATCTACCAGGCAAATCAACTGTATGTGGCGCTCATTCGCTGTCCGTACGGCGCAGGACAACTTGAATCGCTTGACACTGATGCTGCTCTGAAGGTGTCCGGCGTTGTAGATGTACAGCGCACCACTGAGTCCGGAACAGGTCGATACCACGGCCACCCGGTCGGGTATATCGCAGCGGAATCCAAGACCGCACTTCGCCGGGGTATGCGTGCCGCAGCGCCACAATGGCGTTTGAGTCGCGACTTCAAAATCAGTATCCAGGACACCGTCCGCGACACGCCCGAGATCAGCAGCGCAGCCCGCAGCGCGCTCGACGAGGCTGACTTCTCAGTTGATGCAACGTATTCCACCCCTGTGCAGACGCATTCCTCGCTGGAAACTCACGGCGCGATGGCGCACCATCAGGGTGATCGGGCCGTCGTATATGCGTCGACGCAGGGGACGTTCGCAACGCTCGATGGCGCAGCCGAACCGCTCGGGCTCAGCAAGAATAAAGTCGAAGTCCGTTGTGAATACATAGGCGGCGGTTTCGGTTCAAAGCTGCAGCCGGGCAAGGAAGTCATGATCGCAGCGCAGGTCTCGCGCAAACACAAACGTCCAGTCAGCTTGTTCGTTGATCGTGATGAAGAACACCTTGACACAGGCAATCGGCCGTCGAGTCTGACGTTTGCACGCGTCGGAATCAACCGCGATGGATCAATCGTCGGCGGTGAGGTGCATACGTATGGCGGTGTCGGCGTGGGGCGTGGCGGCGGCGGCGTATCCATTCCGTCAGGCAAATACAACCTGAATGATGTCAAGAAAAACCACCAGGACGTTCAGACCAATGCCGGGTCACCGCGGCCGTTCCGTGCCCCGGGGCGCCCGCAAGGCGCGTTTGCCGAGGAACTGCTGCTCGACGAATTGGCGCTGGGTATCGACATGGACCCGTTGGACCTGCGTCGTAAGCTCGATGTGTCTGATGCCCGGCGGGAGATGTACGACCTTGGAGCGGATCTCATCGGCTGGTCGCGGCGCCAACCAACCGGTTCACAGACCGGCTCGGTGCGCACCGGCATTGGTGTCGGTTCAACGGACTGGCCAAGGTTCCCCGCACAGGCTGATGCGGAAGTTGTGATTCACCGTGATGGTTCCGTTGAGGCCCGCACGGGAACGCAGGACATCGGCACGGGACAGCGCACGGTCATGGCAGTGTGCGCTGCACAAACACTCGGAATACCGCTGCACATGGTTGAAGTGCGCATCGGCAATTCCATGCTGCCCAGCGGTCCGGGCTCCGGCGGATCGGTCACAGCGACGAACACCAGCGTCGCAATGATGGCCGCTGCCAGTGATGCGAAACAGAAACTGCTTGACGCAGTCGCCAATCGCAATGGCGGAGATGCCAGCGAATATGAAATTTACAGCGGCGAAGTTGTGCGCGACAACGAGCCGGTCATGTCTTTTGCCGAAGCCTGCGCCAAAATCAATGGCGATGCAGTCACCGGACGAGGCGCAAACAATGATGCCAATCGGCAACGCTTCGGCGGCGAAGGACACAGTCAGGGCGTGCAGTTCGTCGAAGTCGCTGTTGATGCTGACACCGGTGTTGTGCATCTCAAGAATGTCATCGCAATCCAGGCGTGCGGGCAGGTCGTCTGCCGCAAGACTGCTGAGAGCCAGATCATCGGCGGCGTGATTCAGGGCCTCAGTTACGCGCTGTTTGAAGACAAGATCATGGACCCAAGTCTGGGGGCGATGATCAATCCGAATCTGGAGCAGTACAAAATCCTCGGCACTTCAGATATGCCGCACATTCAGCCTGTGCTGTGGACAAAAGGACAGACAGGCGTGCGTCCGCTCGGCGAGCCGCCGACGATTCCCACTGCTGGTGCGACGGCGTGCGCGGTGTTCAACGCAATCGGCCGTCCCGTGCGACACTTGCCGCTGACGCCTGACAAAGTGCTTGCGGCGCTGCAAGGAGGTGCAGCGTGAATTCTGTTTCAATCGCACATCCGAGAAGTCACGATGAAGCGGCTGCATTGTTGCGTGATGATTCCTACAGCCTGCCACAACTGAAGGGCGGCGGTATGGACATTATCGATCACATGAAGGAAGGCCTTTCGTCTCCTGATCTGTTGATCGATGTTCGCGGGCTTGGCAGTCGGACTCCTGTTCGCATCGATGGTGACCGCATTGCGTTGGATGCGTCGGTCACACTTGCCCAGCTTGCGGAATCATCAATTGTTCGTGAACACGCACCGGCGCTTGCGCAGGCAGCGGAAAGCGCCGCCACGCCGCAAGTGCGCAATGTTGCGACTGCGGCGGGCAATCTGTTGCAACGACCGCGCTGCTGGTATTACCGCCAGTCACAGTTCGACTGCCTGAAAAAAGGCGGGGCACGATGTTATGCGGTCGAAGGTGAAAACAAATATCACGCAATCTTCGGCGGCGGGCCCTGCCACATCGTACACCCATCCAATATCGCGCCCGCGCTCATGCTCGGCGATGCGCAGTTGCATCTGAAAGGTGGTGATCGGGATTCGATTGCCATCAGCGACCTGTTCCATCTTCCGGAGACAGGCGTGAAGAGTGAACACAACCTCAGGCCCGAAGAAGTCGTCACGCACATCACGATGAACAAAATCCCGCGCAGCGGTTTCAGCGCGATCAAAGAAAAACAGTCGTTTGACTGGCCCATGGTGTTTGCGGTTGTTTCGGTTGATGTCATTCATGCCGAAATTCACAATGCCCGGGTTGTTGCAGGTGCAGTCGCGCCCGTGCCATGGGAATTACCGAATGTTGCCAAGGCGCTTGAGGGCGTGCATGCGTTACATGAAAATCAAATCGACGATGCATGTGCCCAGGCGGCGCGAGGCGCTTCGCCGATGAGTGACAACGCATACAAGTTGAAACTGCTGCCGATTGCTATTCGCAGGGCTGTGCAGCAGGCTGCGGCAGACGGCGCGAGGCAGTGGTGATTCGGAGGTGAAACATGAACGAAATTGATCCGGTCAAATTGAAGATCGCCTGTCAGAACCTTCGACACAAGATGATGTATGTCGACGAACGCCAGCAGTCTGTCGGCCTTGTCGATGACAGCAGCGACACGCGCGTGTTCTGGTGCATGAGAACCCAGGACGCGCTCGGCCCGGATGGTGACAGTGTCGATGCAAAGTCCTGTTCACCGCAGCGGTCGTGTTATTGCAAGGGGTAAACGGGTTCTTCGAAGGTCATGTATGAATGAGCCGATTGCACAACTTCTTGTTCGCGCGGCGCATCTGAAAGAGGAAAACCGCAGTGTCGCCGCATGTCTTCTGGTCAAGGCCCGCGGATCGACACCGGCCAGTGCCGGGGCGATCATGCTTGTTGATGATTCGGCCCAGACATTCGGCACGATCGGTGGCGGATGCGTTGAAGCAGAAGTCCGCAGGGCTGCACACCGGATGATGCAGTCTGGAACCTACGATGTTCTGCAGCTCAAACTCGATCACGACTACGGTTGGGATGATGGATTGATCTGCGGCGGGACAATTCATGTTGCTATCGGCGAGCTTCCTGACGCTGCTGCATTGCGCAACATTGCAGCAGACATTGAAGCGCGGCGCGCAACGGTTTTAAGTGTAGACAGCGCTGTTAATGGTGAGCTGAAGTCGTTTATGCTGGATCTGCCCTTGCGGCCGCGGCTGATCATTGCCGGCGGGGGACACGTCGGTCAGGCACTGGCCCGACTTGCAGTAGATCTGGAATTTGAAGTGATCGTCGTTGACGATCGTGAAGATCTGTTGCGGAAGTTCTTTGCAGAGCCGATCAAGATTGCAACTGGTGATATCGCTGAGACGATTCGCGCGTTGCCTGTGGATGACCAGACATTTTGCGTAATCGTGACGCGCGGTCATCGGCATGACGAACAGGCGCTTGAAGCGTGTCTTGGCAGGGATGCAGCCTACGTCGGCATGATCGGCAGCAGGCGGAAGGTGAAGTTGATCTTTGATGATCTTGCAGAGTGCGGCAGTGATCCTGCGGAACTGCAGAAGGTCTTCGCGCCGATCGGTCTGGGAATCGGCGCGGTCACTGTGCAGGAAATCGCACTTGCGATCGCAGCGCAGCTTGTGGAAGTGCGGCGAACGACAAAGCTAGAGGCCGTGCGTGCGCCGGTTTATTCGACTCGCACTACGCTGACAGCGTTGCGAAAGCAATAGTACGAGTTTGTGCTGCGAGTATTTTAGTTCACTATCATTGTCTCATGGCCATCGCATTCTCTTGGATAGCGTTTTCAATGCAGGAATGCGGGCGCGGCTGGCTGCTGATCAATATAATTGCTCTGTTGCTTATTGCATTCTGCTTATCGACGTACATCTAACCGCAAGAAGAGTGACGCCTTGAGTTCCACAACCGCGCGACACATTGGAGTCCTGCTCGCTGCCGGGCGCGGTTCGCGCATGGGGCGGACGAAGCAGTTGATGCCGTGGCCGCCGAATGGCGATGAAAAAAAACACATCGGTGAGTCGTCAATTTCTGCTACTTCGCAACCGGCGACTGTTGTCGAAACGTCGTTTGATCTCATCGCGCCGCACTGCGCGCAGATGATCGTCGTGTTCGGCCACGATGCTGTTGCAATTGTTGAAGTGCTGCAGCCGCGCACGTTCACTGCTGTCATCAGCGATCCCGATTCCGAAATGATGCATTCGATTCGCCTGGGTCTGGTCGAAGCCCAGCGGCAGAGTCTCGGCAGCGCTGTCCTGCTGCACCCGGCAGATATGCCTGCAGTTTCGCCACACACAATTCGGTGCATCGTCAACGCAGCGGCATCGACCGGCAAGGCCGTATTGCCTGAACACAACGGCAGCGGCGGGCACCCTGTTGTGATACCCGCATCGCTGATTCACGGCATTGTGACGTGGCAGGGCGAAGGGGGCCTGCGGGCGTACTGGGAGCAGCATCCGATGAAGGTGCAGCGCGTGCAGGTTGATGATGCCGCAGCCACGCTTGATCTGGATACGCCAGCAGATTACCACCACTAAGCCGCAGGAACCGCCGTCTCAAGACGTGCGTGGTGTGCAAACGATCCACACGTTGTGTGTGCTGAGCAGATCAGATTTAGAGGGGAGATATCGTCAGCGTTCGCGCTTGCGTGAACTTCCAGTCGAGCAGTCCGTCGTTGCCGAACGAGGCATTCGTGTACCGACGTCATGTTGGCAATGCGAATTGGATGGAATACCAGAGACCGACCACGGGATATCGAATTGCACATCGGTACACCCGAAATGCGTCATCACTCCAGTTCATTTGCGAGTAGACATGCCGAAGCATCGCAGCGTGTTTCGGATACACATTGTTCGCGATGGCGGAAGGTGTCGCTTCCAGGCGTTGCATTGATTCAACCAGATCAAGGCGATCGAGGCTGTGCGCAGAGAGATCGGGAATTGCCGGATTGCCCGTGCGCAACATCACAAATTCAGGTTCGACCTGCTTCCACAGGTCGTTGTGTACGTATACATCAAACAGCACATCGGCAGAAGGGGTGTTAGCCACGAACGCCGAACGTGCTCGTAGATGTCCTTCACGCACGACTCGTGGTTCGGATCGACGCTCAATTGACGCAAAAAACAGATCGCGTTCTGTTGGCAATTCATCATGCTGCGGTTTCAAGACGTAGAGCAGCCGGCCGTGTTCATTCCGCAGTTCGATGTTCTGTAGATCAATCGTTGTAAACGAATCGAGCGCGGTGGCGTAACCATTGTCCGGGATTTCATCGCCTCGAAGCGTTTGCAGCACCACCTGATCCAATTCGTTGTCCGGATGCATGGTCTCGCGCACACCCAGCAGCAGAGGCAATTCCGGGCGCAACCGAATCAGCTTGTGAAATCCATGCACTGCAAGCTCGTCGCAGAATTCGGGATCGGCGCTGGGGAAGATAAAGACCGACACGACCGAAGCTGCCGCTCGTGCACCGAAGAGCTTGGACATGCCTCTGAAGATCTGTTGTTTGGCAGTATGTTCAATCCTGGCGCGCGAATGATCCACATGGCGGGACAGAATTGTGTCCAGATCAGATTTCGAACCGCCAATACCCTCAATGACCGCGTCGAGCGAATCTACAGCAGCCTCGAACTGCCGAACATGCTCTTCTGCGACTTTGGCAGTGCGCGCTGCGGCGGCGAGTGTCCGCAGTCCGGATATCGCCGGAAGCCGGGCCAGCAGGGCATGCGGCTGTTGTTGATTAAACGCTTGGAATAGCCTGATGCAGAGCGTTTGTTCAAGATTCCACCGCCGAGAGAGGTGCGTTGGACGTGATATTCGACCACCATCGTCAGACCCGAGTACCAACTCCCAGGCCGTCCGAAGTTGATCGGCTGTGTCCGTAAGGGATCCGTTAGCCGGCAGGCCCGTTGTGGTCGTGATGCCGGCAATATTCTGGCTCATAGTGATCAGACCCCCAACGAACGAATCCCCAACAACCTGCATCCTAGCGAATCTGTGGATTTATTGGAATAGAAAATATGCAATGCATATTCACTTGACAGTTTGTTGGAAGAGATGGAAGATAGTGCCAAATCCACTTTGACACCCAGGAGGTAGCGAAGATGTCGACTCAGAAACAGTGCTTTTTTGTGATGTCTGCAGCCGCAATGGCTTGCGTTTCTTTGGCTCGCGCCGGCGACCCAACTGATCTGCTGCTTGGCGAGGCACCGGTTCTTTTTACCGCTGCAGAAGGAGCTGATCCCGGTGACGAAACACTGCTTGACGGCCAGACTGTGGTTGGTGATGACATCTGGCTCTGGGCACCGGCTCTTGATGGTTTGGGCATGGTTGACCTCGGCGCAACCGGCCAGTTCTTCAAAATCTGGGACAGCGGCAATGCTGTAGACAATCCCGCAGACTTCAATGATGATCCGGCCAACGGCATGCGCGGTATGGATTTTGATCAGTCCACCGGCACATTCCTCATCAGTTACGAAGACACAACGACGACGGGATTCGCGTTCGGAAACATTCTCGATGGCGATCTCATGCGCGTGACGCCCGATACCGTGACCAATGGTTTGATCACGCAGTTCACGCTGACTCGTCTTTACAACGAGTGTGCCAACGGCACAGCAGGCTGCCTTGGAACCGAAGACATCAACTCGCTTTGCCTGCTCGGCGACAGCACGTTTTTCTTCGGGTCCGGAGGTTCGCAGAACATCGTGACAGATGTGCCGGGCGTTGTCAGCGCAGGTTCGAGTTCCTTGCTGCACGTTGACGGCATCACCGGCTCTTCACCTGTCAATCTCGGCCCCAACGTGTTCTTCGAAGCCAGTGCGGCAAATTGCCCCGTCATTTTTTGTCCGTCGATCTTTGTCGGACAGTTGCGCGGCGCAGACATCCTCGATGATGGCACCGTGACGTTCGGAACTTCAGGGGACTGGAAGAATACGGAATTCTCAGGCCCGATTGATGGGTTGTCGGATGCACAAGCTGAAGCACTTGCGACTGGTGTTGAATCGACGCCGACCGGCCAGAAGGGCGATATTCTCTATCTGCCGGATTACAACAATGGCGCGCTCAACACGTATCAACGGCGCACTGCATCGGTGTTGTATGCGGGGAGTCTGTTCTTCCCGACGCCGCACACAGGTGATGCAGAAATTCTGGACCACGACATTATCGATACGCAGGCCGAACTTGCTGCATTGATCGCTGCAGTGGGCGCGAAGTCGCCAGCAGGCATTGCCCTCTCCGCGCATGCTCCCGATGCAGGTTGTCCTGGTGAATGTGTTGCGCCGCTTGGTACAATCGACGTTTTCGATCTGCTCGAGTTGCTTGCCAACTGGGGCACCGGAAACTGCGGCGCTGCCTTTGCTGCACCGGATAACATTGTAGACGTCTTCGACCTGCTGGAACTGCTGAGTCTGTGGGGCGTTTGCCCGTAAATCCAGGGATCAATCAGTATGAATTACGTGAAAATACTGGCGTTCGTCTGTGCTGGAGGGTGCGTGTGCATCGTGCAGGCAGGTAATGTGACAGGCGAGACGGTTCGAATCGTTGATGCAGGCAATGCAGCGGATACCAACGGACTTGGTCAGGTCGATGCAGATTTCCGCATCGGGCGATTCGAGGTGACAAACGCTGAGTATGTCGCATTTCTCAATGCGGTTGCAGTGAATGATCCCAACGGTTTGTACGACACGTTGATGACATCAAGCGACCGCGGCGGCATCGTGCGCGCCGGTACGCCCGGCAACTACTTCTACACACTGAAAGCGGACTTTGCGAACAAGCCGGTCGGCGGCACTGATTGGCGCGATGCCGCACGATTCTGCAACTGGCTGCACAACGGTCAGCCGATCGGCCCACAGTCGGGTGCTACGACGGAAGACGGCGCGTACGATATTTCGCTTCCTCTGGATCAGATTGCGCGCAAGACAGGCGCAAAATGGTTCCTGCCAACGCACGATGAGTGGTACAAAGCTGCATACTACGATCCATTTAATTCTGCGGCAGATGCCCGCGGCACGCCGGACTACTGGCGGTATCCCACGCAGTCAGATACGCAGCCGGCACAGGCGACAGCTGATGCAAACGGCAACGTCGTCAACCCCGGCGCGAATATTGCCAACCACACCAAGGGCGCAGACTGGAACGGCGAAAACGGAAACGTCACAACCGTCGGCGGATGTATAGCAATCAGCGCATGGGGTGTTCTGGATTTAGGCGGCAATATGAATGAACACACCGAAACCTTAGGTTTGCCGATTCCCCCATCGCCGCCCGAGCATCCTGCACCGCGACCGACGCGCATCCTTCGTGGGGGCGACTTTTCCAACACCGGCCTGCTGATGGCAAGCCCCGATTGGTTGGCCTCGGACCTCAATATGGTTGCTGCCGGCATGAACATAGGATTTCGTGTCGCGAGACCGCATGCGATGGTGGCTGATATCAACGAGGATGGCGGCGTAAACGTCTTCGATCTCTTGATGCTGCTGGATTCGTGGGGCGCGTGCGATTCGCCGTGCCCGCCGTTGTGCGAATCCGATCTGACTGATGCAAGCGATGGGAATCCGGACTGCACAGTCGATGTGTTTGATCTGCTGCTGCTGCTGAGCAATTGGAGCTGAAAAGTTTTTTTGAATACCCAATGATGAAGATTCTTCAGCGATACTTCACAGAGTTGATGTGTGCCGCAGTCCTCGGCAGCATTTGTGTACCTGCGCGAGCGGAGAACATGATCGCGATCGAAGCGGATCGTGTTGCAGATGGAGCCGGATTGGGTGATCAATTCGGCAGAAGTGTTCTGGTCATCGGTGATGTGACAGGCGACGGCGCTGCGGAATACGCAGTCGGTTCACGCGGTATTGCTGATCCGGTTTCAAATGCTGGTCGGGTGGATGTTTTCGACGGTGCTACTGGTGCATTTCTGTATTCCGTGCATGGTGAAGCATCCGGAGACAGCTTCAGCGAAGCGATTGGGCGTACAGATGACATCGACGGCGATACCTATCCTGATTTCGTTGTTGGAGCCTGGGGCAACAGTGCCGGCGGCGCAGCCGCAGGGCGGGCCTATGTTTTTTCGGGTGCGGATGGCGCGCTACTCCGTACGTTGACGGGCGCATCGGCCGGTGACAACTTCGGCGATGCAGTGTGCGGCGCAGGCGATGTGAACAACGACGGAACCAACGACATCATCGTTGGCGCGCCGACGCACGATTCTGGGGGCTCAAACACGGGACGTGTATACGTAGTTTCCGGTGCCGATTGGACCACGCTGCACATCTTCGACGGAACGCAGATCAACATGCGCCTTGGTGTTGATGTCTGTGGCGTTGGCGATCTCAACATGGACGGCTTTGACGATGTACTTGTGGGCTCGCATCTGTATGATATCACAGCCGATCCGCAGGAGAATACCGGGCGTGCAATTGTATTTTCCGGGAAAGACGGTGACATTCTGTACGACTGGACCGGCGAATCGCCCGGAGACAATTTCGGTTGGGCGGTCGCACCGGCTGGCGATATTAACAACGACGATCGGCCGGATATCGTCATCGGCGCGCCGCTGAATGATGCCCGTGGCTCGAACACGGGGCGCGTCTACGTTTACAACGGCGCGACCGGCAGCCTTCTGCATGTGCTTACCGGTGAGTTTGCGGTGGATAAGCTCGGCCTGTCTGTCGCGTCTGCCGGCGATGTCAATGAGGACGGGTGTGATGACATTCTCAGCGGCGCGTGGTGGTATGACTTCAACGGCATACCCAACGACAACCGTGGTCGGGCGTATATATTCTCCGGCTGCACGGGTGACGTGCTGCATACATTCACTGGCGATGCGCCGAAGGATCATCTCGGTCGGCCGGTACATGGCGGAGATATAAACGGCGATGGACGACCGGACATTCTTGTCGGTGCTCGAGATGTTGACGGATCGGCAGAAGACACCGGTCGGGTGTTCGTTTTCCTTGCACCGCATTGCCGGGGCGATTTTGATGGCAATGCTGCGATAGACATCTTTGATTTGCTTGCCATGTTAGCTGGGTGGGGCTCATGCAGTTCGCAGCCGGGCGCATGCGCTGGCGATGTCGATGCAAATCGCATTGTGGATGAAGCTGATCTGATTGAACTCCTTGAGCGTTGGGGCGCGTGCTCTGAAGGCTCCAGTCGTTAAGAGAGGACGGGTGATGATGCGTGTACTTCTGCTATCAACTATTGCGTGTCTGGTCATGTTTGGAGCGGCAACGGCCGTTTCTGCTGGAACGTGTGTTGTGCCTGCCAACGAAGATTGCGACAGCGCGATTGTCTTTTCCAACGTCAATTTGCCGTTCACACGCAGTTCGATTCTCGGGTGTGTGAATGATGAGGTCGACAAGCCGTACTGGGATGTGTTCTACAGGTTTGATTGCGACACGACCGCTGCGTACACGTTTGCGATGTGCGATAGTGACGGCGATACGTATATTCGGATTTACGAAAACGGCTGTGGCTGGAGCGATGGAGATGAACTTGCAGTCGCGGATGACGAATGCCCGGGATCTCCGCCGAATGCTGATCCGGTGTTGACCATCGAACTGAGTGCCGGCGAATCGTATTGGATTGAAGTTGGCACCTGGCGCGATCAGGCGCCGTGGGGCGCGCCGAACCTGCCGTACACCCTGCAAGTCACCGGTCCAGATGACAATACGTGCGCTTCGGACATAACTGAAAACGGCGCAGTGGACGTGTTTGACCTGCTGCTTCTGCTTGAGAATTGGGGTACGAGCAATCCCGGCGCTGCGATCGCTGCACCACTGAATGTCGTTGATGTCTTTGACCTTCTGCAGTTGCTTGAAGAGTGGGGAGCGTGCGGGTGAGGGATGTGCGTTCCATTTGGGGGAATGATCACGGTTGGCGCCGTCCACGACGATTGTGGCTGGCTGTTGCGGTCGCGTCGGGGCTGTGCGCTATCGCACAGAGTGATACCGTCGAAATCATTCGACTTGTTCGTTCTGGCGATACGCCGCCCAACCGACCGGGTGAACTGTTTACTGCGTTCAGCAATCCTTGCATCAACAACAACGGAGCAGTTGCGTTCAAAGGCGACTTCGACGGGCCGGCTTCGGGAAACGAAGGTATCTATCTGTACACAGATGCTGCAGGGTTGCAACGTCTCGTTGATGACAGTTTTGCGTTCCAGCCGCCGGGGCAGGGCGGTTCGGCGACGTGGACCGGTTTTGGACCACCGGTGCTGAACAACTCTGATGTAACGTTGTTTCACGCAAACTTCAGCTTCGGTGACAACGAGCATGGGCTGTATGTTTACGACGGCGCTGCGGTAGTGCGCATCTTTGATGACAATCCGCTGCAGGCGGTGCCCGGCCAGGTCAAACCAACACCGCCATTTCCGCCCGGCGGCCCGGGTTTCACCACGTTTCCATTCGGCGCGTCCATACTGCCGCTGCTTGCGGACAACGGAACCGCAGTGACGACAGCACAGTTTCGCGACGATGACTTGAATGAGCACAACGGCATGTACGTTGGAGCCAGCGGGGCAACCCTGCAGCGCGTCACCGACACCACGCTCTCGCCACCAGGAGATGCAGGCAGTGCGCGCTTCAGTGATCTTGATGTGTTCACGCGAACCGTGATGAATGGCGACGGTGATGTGGTTTTCCTTGCCTCGATCGCGCAAGGAACAAGTACAACCGGCCTGTTTCAGCTTGACAAAACGACGATGCAGCTCACTCGAGTGGTCGACGATCGTTCAACACCCCCGGGACAGGCCCCGGGGGCGCGCTTTACGAGTTTTGATCCGGTCTTCAGCACGAATGACGCTGGCGAGGTGGCATTTGCAGGTTCCTATGTTCTTGGCGCAGGCGCAGCCGGCGTGTATCTCTTCCACCCTGCCCGCGGCACAACAACAATTGTTGACACTTCCGGAGCATTTGCCGTTCCCGGCCAGCCGGGCGCGCTGTGGACAAACGTCGGCGAGCCGGTTTTGAATGCTGGCGGTGATGTTGTCTTTGCAGCGACCTTCGTCTCCGCAGGCGGCGCCAACAGCGGCGGCGTCTTCATTGTTCGCAACGGCGGCACGATCGAAACAATTCTGAAGCTGGGTGATCCGGCTCCCGGGCAACCGGACGCACGTTTCACCGGCGTCGGACATAGAATCGTCAATTCAGCCGGCCATGTCGCTTTGACCGCACAGTACATCGATGGCATTGGGAACGAAGGCGTGTACATCCATGACGGGTTTGAACTGCGACGTGTCGTGGATGAATCAGAAGACCTGCTCGACGATGTTGGAACTGACTTTCGAATGATGGTGACAGTCGGTGCCGGCGGCTCCGGCGGGCAGGACAGCAAGCCGCGCACGTTTAACGATGCCGATCAACTGACATTCTGGGCGCGCCTGGTTGGTGGTGGTGAAGCAATTTACCGTGCAACTGTCGGCGTCGGTTGTCGTGCGGATTTTTCGGGACCTTCGGGTGTTGCGGATCAGATTGTCGATAGTGAGGATCTTGAAGAACTGATTTCGGCGTGGGGGAATTGTGCATCGCCGTGCCTGCCTCGATGCCCAGCCGATCTGGATGGAAACTGCACTGTAAATGTGTTTGATCTTCTCGATCTGCTGCGCGACTGGGGCGAATGCCCGGAGTGATCCGTTCAATACATCGAAGCGCATGCCCAAAGAGAACCGGCCTGCTCCCTGGATCGATTCATGCGTGCCAACAGATGTCTTACCGATGTTTGCTTTGGTAAGCTCGTCGAAACACATCAAAAGTTGTATTGAGCAGAACCTTGTCAATGGCTCGCTCAACATCGGTGAGTTTGTCATGTAGTGGACACTTTTCACCCACGCCACATCGACCGCCGCCAAAGGGACATTGATCGGATTTGTCTTCGCGTTCGAAGAGACAAAAAACGTCATACAATGTGATGTCACGCGGGTGCATAGCGAGCGTGAACCCGCCGCCGGGGCCGCGTGAGCCGTGAACAATGCCCTCCTGCGACAGCCGCGTCAGAACTTTGGCGACAAACGGCTGTTGCAATTTTCGTGACTTGGCGATTTCCATGGCGGACAGTCGTGTCTCGGCATCGTCGTAGACCTCCGCAAGGCGGCCTACCGCGGCAATCGCTGTCTCAGTGGCTTTGCCATACATGGGGATATTCAACGACTCTCAAGAAAAGGGATCACAACGTGGCGCTACATCCGAATTCGTCCCTGCAGAATCGGAATCGCGATCTTCATCGCAATCGTATAGATCATAAGGCCGAATGCCCAGATTCCGGCAGTAATCTTCCACTCCGTCAGACTCGGACTGTATTCAACAATCTCGTGTAGCGTACTTGGAATGAATCCGGGAATGATCAAGCCCATTCCTTTTTCGATCCAGATTCCGAGAAATGACAGCACACACGCGACGATGACAACGCCCGCGTTTCTCGTCGCTGCGGGAAGCAGGAACAGAATCGCTGCGACGATGTTCATGACGAGTGCTGTCCAGATCCACGGGACAAGTCCGGAATGGCCATGGAGTCCGAAATACAGATACTGCGCTGATTGGCCATGCGATCCGCCGGTGTAAAACTCGGTGAAGACTTCGCTGGCAAGCATCAGCAGATTAATCAGAATCGTGATACGGACAATCTTGACGAGAAGTCGAATTGGTTCGCCGGAGATCTGAACCTTTGCGATCGCGCGCAGGATGAACATCGTCACGATGATGAACGCCGGCCCTGCCACGAACGCCGAGGCAAGAAATCGCGGCACGAGCAGCGCTGAATTCCAGAACGGCCGGCCGCCCAGCCCGCTGTACAAGAACGCTGTCACCGTGTGAATCGAAATCGCCCAGACGATCGAGAGCATCACAAACGGGATGTACCATTGCGGCCGAGGCGTTCGGCCAAGAAATCGCATGTACAGCAGATATCCGCAGATGTGCAGGTTCAACAGCAGATATCCGTTGAGCACAATCACATCCCACGTCAGCATTGAGATCGGAAAATTGAATCTGCCGATCAATGGAATCAGATGCCAGAAACGATCCGGCCGGCCGAGGTCAACGGTCACAAACATGAGGCACATCACAATGGCAGCCACAGCGAGCAACTCGCCGAGAATGACCACATCATGCATCGGCTTGTTCTTGTAGAGGTACGCGGGGATCACCATCATCACACCGCCAGCCGCAACGCCGACCAGGAACGTGAAGTTTGCGATGTACAATCCCCAACTCACATGGTCTGTCATGTTGGTGACGATCATTCCATGAGCAACCTGATTCGCCCAGGCGTTCGCCCCAACAAGAAAGATTGCAGTGAGCAACGTCATCCATGCGTAGAACATGAACGAACCATCCGTAGCCAGCACGAGCGATCGCCAAATGAATCGCGGATAGCTCGTCAGACTTCCCGGGCCATGCGCGGCCTGCGCAGGATTTATCGGTGCCTTGGTCTGCGTCGTCATCACGATGCATTTCCATTCGATGATGTCTTTACCAACGTCAGTGTGAATCGGCTCGGCTTGTTAGCCACGAGCGAATGTGGTGCGTCGGCGGGCATCGAAAGCCATGCGCCTGCAGCAAGAGTGTGCGTTTGACCTTCCACTGTGAAGTCGACCTCGCCGTCGATCATCTGCACGACAGCGACAAACGGTGCACGGTGTTCGTTCAACTCCTGGCCGGAGTCCATTGCGAACACAACCTGGCGAATCGATGGTTCATTCAACAGCGGTTTGCTCACAATCGCGCCCGGCACGACCGGACAGATCTCGTCCAATCGGGCGAAATGCGAGTGAAGTATGTCAAACAGCGGGCGTGCCATGGCGAGAATGATCCAATTCAATATCACTTGTCGAAGAAGTAGAAAAACGCCGGCTTCGTGCCGAGCTCTTCTTTCAATACGAAGACACGTTTGTTGTCGAGCAGCCAGCGGATCTCTGAATCCGGATCGAGGATATTGCCGAAGACGCGTGCACCGGTCGGGCACGCTTCAAGACACGCGGGCAGTCGACCCTTACGTGTGCGATGCAAGCAGTAGTGACATTTCTCGACAACACCTTGCGGACGAATACGATTCGAGAGATATCCCTGATCGGGATTGACTTCGGCAGCCGGGATTTCAGGTTTCTTCCAATTGAAGCGACGGGCGTGGTACGGACATGCAGCTTCACAATATCGGCAGCCAATACACCAGTTGTAATCGACGACAACGATGCCGTCTTCTTCCTTCCACGTCGCCTCTACGGGGCAGACATCAGTGCATGGCGGCTCGTCGCACTGCTGACACTGCACTGGCATGTAGAATTTATCTTTTGCAGGAACCGGATGATCATATGTTGAGTCGGCGCTGCCGAGCCCCATTGAACCCTTGTCGAGTTCAAGCACTCGGATGTACGACTGATTCGTCGCACGATCGTGGTTGTTCTCGCGGTGGCAGGCTTCAACGCATTTACCGTTGCCGTTACATACGCTCAGGTTAATTGCATAAACGAATTTGGTCCCGGGGATTGGTGCCGGGTCGTCGATGTGCACTTTCGCGCCGTACTCGTCGAACGTTTCTTCTTCCAGTCGAGCAATAACTTCCACTTTTTCCTTGGCGGAAAGTTCCTTGTAGTGCTTCTGCATGAACTCTTCAGCAGAAATGTCGTCGAGACGGTGACGTAGTGGCGATACAGCGGTCAGAAAGGCAGCCACGCCAAGCGTCGCGCCGGCACCCTTGATTGCTGTGCGGCGAGTGATCACAGGCAATGAAACGTCTTTTGTATCAGTCATGCCCGTCATCTCCGGAATGCCCTGTCAGGAATCGATCTTTCGGCTTGAACGTCGGCCGCATCATCGGAAACGCTGGGGCGTGCGGATCGTGACAATCAATACAGTTGTTCCGCGAGCGTGGGCCGCGCGACAGATCCCAGTACCCGGTCATCCCGCCGTGTGCACCGTGCGTGTAATCACGAAACTGCGGACCGTGACATTGACCGCATAATGTCATCACCTCGGCGTATGGCAGCGATGTCTGATCAGCCAGTCGCAGTTCGTCGTAGTTGTCGGGATTGTGGCAGGCCAGACAGGTCAGTGATCCGTGTACGTATGTCAGGCCCTGATGAAATTCATCCAGTTTCGATGCATCACGCACTCCGTGGACCGGCTCGCGAATCGAGTGGCAGTTCGAACACGATACGGATACGGGTTTTCCGAACGGGTTCATTAAACCGGTCTGCACAGTCGGTGGGCCGATTGGCTTGTGAATCAGCACCGAAAACTGGTTCGTGCTGTCGTTGGTCTGCACAGGCCAGACTGCGTCGTCAGCTTGGCTGAGCAATTGATTGTCGGTCGATTGCTCCTGCCCATACCACTGCACTACAGCGATAAAGCTGATGATCAGGACGATCGATGCCACTGCAATTGATCGAATTGCGACCGTCATTTCAAGTCAGTTCCTGTTGGGCAGTAGGTGATCTTCGAGCGCTTTGAAGCATAATTCGGAAATCAGTGTCCGACAAGCATTGCAAAACAGAAATTTGGAGTAAAATGTCCGCAATTGGCAGCGGCCTTCGCGCCTGGGAGACTTAGAGATGCCTATCAGCGGTTTGGCCATCACACTCTGCGATGAATGTGTACAGGCCCGGCTCACAATTGCCGAGCTGGCTGCACACCCGTCTATTGAGATTGGCGAGCAGCTGGGCAACAAGATTGCGATCGTGACCGAGACCGCGTCTTCTGCGGACGACCAGAAACTCTTGAATTGGATCAATGCGCTGGCCGGCGTTTCGTTCGTTGACATCACGTTTATCGCATTCGACGATAATACGCAAGGCGTTGCTGTCGAATCGCACATTGGAGTTGCGCCATGAGTACTGCAACAACCGATCGACGCACGTTCCTGAAAACCGCAGCTTTGGCCAGCGCCACCGCAGCCATAGCTGGCGAACGCGCATTTGGTCTTCCTGTGTTGAACAACGACGCGGCCAGCAGTGTGCAGTGGCACAAAGCTCCGTGCCGATTCTGTGGCACAGGTTGCCACGTGCAGGTCGGTGTGGAGGATGGAAAGGTCGTTGCTATAGCCGGCGATCAACGTGCGGATGTCAACAAAGGTCTGCTCTGTGTCAAGGGGTATCACGTCGGCATGATTCTCTACGGCCAGGATCGACTGACAACTCCGCTGCTGCGCCAAGGCAATGAATACGTCCCTATCTCATGGGAACAGGCAATTGACACGGTTGCGCAGCGCATTATGAACGCACCTGAGCGATTTGCATTTTACGGTTCGGGACAATGGACCATCCCCGAAGGCTTCGCTGCGCAGAAATTCATGAAGGGCGGGCTTGGGAATAATCACATCGATCCGAATGCGCGCCTGTGCATGGCTTCGGCGGTGACGGGATTCTTGGCAACCTACGGCGTTGATGAACCTGCAGGTTGTTACGCAGATCTTGACAATTGTGATGTACTCATCATGTGGGGAAACAATCCAGCGGAGATGCATCCGGTTCTCTTTTCGCGAGTCATAGATCGTCGTTCACGTGGCGATGAGATCACGCTCATTGACATTTCCACGCGGCGCACACGCACGACGGAACATTGTCAGCATTATCTCGAAATGAAAGGCCACGGCGATCTTGCGATTGCCAACGGTATCGCCCATCTGCTCTTGAAGAACGACACATACGACAAGCAGTTCGTTGAACAATATTGCAACTTCCGGGCGCAGGGTGACACGCCGAACCTCTTCGGTGAAGCGATCTCGTTCGATGAGTATCGAAAACGCATGGAGAAATATACACCGGAGTACGTCGAAGATTGTTCCGGCGTACCAGCTGACAAGATACGGATGCTTGCGGATCTGTTTGGACGACGCGATGTACGCATCACCAGCCTGTGGTGCATGGGTATGAATCAGCACACTGCGGGTACGGCGATCAACTGTCTTGTGCATGGTGTGCATCTGCTCAGTGGGCATTTCGGAAAGCCTGGCGATGCACCGACAAGCCTGACCGGCCAGCCGTCGGCGTGCGGCACGGTACGCGAAGTCGGCACGCTCGCCCATGCATTGCCCGGCGGCCGTGTTGTCGCAAATGCTGAGCATCGTAAACAGGCGGAGCAATACTGGAATGTTCCTGAAGGACGGATCAACCCACAACCCGGTTATCACACGGTGAAGATGTGGGAGCAATTCTGCACGCCTGCAAGTGCCGGCGGTGATATTGACACACTGTGGGTGCAGGTTACGAATCCCGGGCAGACGCTGCCGAATCTGAACAAGCTTTTCAACGCTAAGAAGAATCAGCCCGAGAAATTCCTGATTGTCTCTGAGGTATATCCAACGGCCACGACGCAGCTCGCCGATTTGATCTTGCCTGCGGCATTGTGGGTTGAAAAGAACGGAATCTTCGGCAACAGTGAACGCAGAACCCAGCAATGGTTCAAGATGGTCGATCCACCCGGATCAGCTCGTGATGATTGCTGGCAAACGATCGCAGTCGCGCATCGTCTTCTGGAGCTCGGGCATTCCGGCATGCGCGATCGCGATGGCAAGTTTATTTTTAATGTCGCAGATGACAACGGCAATGATGTGCCAGCGTGGGAGTGGGAACACTATTACGATGTAAACGTCGACAAGGCGCTGTTTGAAGAATATCGGCAATTCACACGTTTGAAACACAAAGACCTTGCTCCCTACGAAGAATATGTGCGCGAGCGCGGGTTGCGCTGGCCGGTTGTGCAGCAGGATGATGGAACCTGGCGTGAAACAAAATTCCGATTTGTCAGCTTCGATGATCCGTACGTTGAGGATGGCCGCGACATTCAGTTCTATCACTCAACCACCAATGACGATCGCGCGCAGATATGGTTTTACGACTGGCAACCGCCTGCAGAGGTGCCGGATGAATCCTTCCCATTCATGCTCACAACCGGGCGCGTATTGGAACACTGGCACTCCGGCACAATGACTCGACGCGTTGGGCCGCTGAGTCGAGCGATGCCGCGTGCTTATGTCGAGGTCAATCCAGATGATGCAATGACCCTGGGCATCAAGACTGGTGACATGGTTTTGGTTGAGTCCAGACGCGGCGGCATCGAATTGCCTGCATGGATCAACGGGCGCGGGCGTCCGCCAAGGGGCACGGTTTTCGTGCCATTCTTCGATGAAACCGTATTGATCAATGACGTCACGCTGGATGCTCACGATCCATTTTCCAAGCAGCCGGACTACAAGAAGTCAGCCGTGCGAGTGCGAAAGATTAGCGGCTAGTCGCAAGGACTGAGAGGTCATGACGCATCAATTGCCCCATGCTGGACACGCCACCCGATTCGTGCATCTGTTGCTTGTCGTCGTACTTGCCGCAGCACTCATCGGGTTCTTCATCGGCATCGATTACGGTGTGCCGAAGACGGACGAAACAGCCGGATTTCTCAACGTCGGCACACAGTCTGTTGATGATGCTGCAGCGGTTGTTCCCACTCTGAACTACATCGAACTTCAAACCACAGACATCGGTCCGAATCGCAACTGGAAAAGCTCGCTGTCCACGCTGCCCAGCGCAACGGAGCTCAGCACGTCGACATCACCGCCTCTGTCAACGATCAAACAGGCATCACTACACATTCGTTCGCAGCGCAGAGCATTCAATGGCGCGCCGCCCGTCATTCCGCATGTAGTCGAGCAGATGTCAACTGACAGTTGCCTGAGCTGTCATGGCAAGGCGCTGCGCATTGCCAACCAGACTGCAAACCTGCTTCCCCATCCGGAGCTCACCAACTGTATGCAATGTCATGCCCCGGTTGAGGCATCACCATTCGAGGAATTCGTTCTTGCGCACAATGATTTTGCAGGTCTGCCCGCGCCGTTTGAAGGACAGCGTGCGTGGGATGGCGCGCCGCCGATGATTCCCCATTCCACACATATGCGCGACAATTGTCTGGCGTGTCATGGTCCTGCGGGCCTTGTCGGTTTGCGCACGACACACCCTGAACGACAGAGCTGCCTGCAATGTCACGCGCCGTCTGCTGAACTTGATCAGAACATCACAGCGTCAACGTCACCGTTTCTCCAGATGCCCGACATTCGAGGTGGATCGTGACCGACAACGAGAAATTCTCCCGAAGAGAAATGATCCGCAGCGGTGTTCTCGGCAGATGGATCGAGAATCTGTTGGGCCAGCAGTCACCGGCTCACGACTGCCAACGCGACGCGCACGAGCCGCACCTTTCTCCGCCACCAATTTCAAGTCGTCGGTATCCTGAAAAGGCGGCGGATCTTCCATCAGGCGGGCCGACCCGGTCTCGAACGAGCATTCCCGTGTTGCGACCGCCCGGCGCAATCGACGAACCGTCATTTCTTGCCGAATGTACCCGCTGCGATGCCTGTCTCGAGGCGTGTCCTCATGATGCGATCCTGCATGCGCCGCTTCGTCTGCGCGAAGCGGCAGGTACACCGATGATCGATCCAATGCGGCAACCGTGCTGGATGTGTGATGATCGTCCATGTATCGGCGCTTGCGAACCCGGCGTCTTGCAACACAACCGCGACGACGTAATGGGAACTGCGCGTATTACGGAAGAAACGTGTCTCGCATACACAGGTTCGTTCTGTACGGTGTGCGTCGAACAATGCCCTGTCGACGGAGCGATCACAATGACGGATGGCAAGCCCCGAATCATTGAAGACAAATGTACCGGTTGCGGCGTGTGTCAATACGTGTGTCCTGCGCCGCACAATGCCATTCTGCTCATGCCCGCACTGCAACGATCTGTTCGAACAAAACCGCCGGGGGAGGTGCAGCATGATTGAGAACCCGCAGTCGGACTCACAGTTGCCCGGTGTTCACTCTGCTGATGTGGACCGCGCGACCATTCTGGAATTGGTGCGTGATTTGCAATCATGCGCTCGGATTGAAAGTGTACAGGCCCGTGCCGCTGTTCGAGCGGAGCCCGTCAATCAGTCCGACGGCATCGAGAGTGCAGTGCAGCAGTTGCTGTCCGGCGCTGCGTCAGCCGTTCAGATTCGCTATCTCTATGACGATATCCATTGGACTGACACAATCATGCGCGTCGACAGCGGTTACCGCATGATTCGAATGCAATCACAGCAATCATGATGTATTGACGGAGTAGGTTCTATGAAGCAGATTGGATTACCTGAAGTGATCGCTGCAATAGTTTTGTCGATTTGGATTCTACCGATCGTTGCACACGCAGCAGATGATGCAGTTCCCTCAGAAGCTACTCGACCGAAGTATTCGTTTCTGCGATACACCGAGGACTGGTCGGCGTTGCAACATGCAACTCGAGATGCGCACGCAGACTTCTGGGATCCGATCAAATACGTTCCATTGAGCGATAACGGAGATATCTGGGGAAGTTTCGGTGGGCATACCCGACTCCGTTTTGAGGGATGGTCTGACTTTGCCTTTGGCGCGCCGGCCGATCCTGATGACACGTTCCTGCTGTGGCGATTGACGCTGCACGGTGATATCCACATCGGTGAAAACGTGCGTGTTTTCGTCGAAGGCAAGTCGGCGCAATCCACTGATCGTGATCTGCCCGGCGGTCGACGCGCACTCGATGTCGACAGCTTTGATCTTGAACAGGCCTTTGCCGACATCACCATTCACAAGGATGATGATGTGTCATTGACGATTCGAGGTGGGCGCCAGGTTTATCTTTTCGGCAAGCAGCGGCTGGTAAGCCCGTTGCCCTGGGCGAATACGCTTCGGCGATGGGACGGTGTGTCGGCAATCATACAGTTCAACGGCTGGACAGTCACCGGATTCTGGTCCCAGTTTGCGCCCGTGCAGAAGTACGAATTTAATGATTCCAACAGCGATATTCAGTTCTTCGGCGTCTACGCAAGCGGACTACTTGCTGACACAGGTATCGGTCTCGATGTCTATTACCTCGGCCTTGATCGCGATGGCATGTTTGCCTTTAACGGCACGGTCGGCAACGAAACACGGCACACCATCGGTGGGCGGATTCATGGGTCGTTCGGCGACAGCAACTTCGATTTCGACGTTGAAGGCGCATACCAGTTCGGCGAAGTCGGCGGCGGCGATGTGAGCGCGTATATGTTCGCCAGCCAGTTCGGATACACCTCGCCAGACATGGGAGGCTCGCCGAGGTTCTTCGTTGGGTTCGACTATGCATCGGGTGACAAATCGGCTGGCGGTGATGTTGAAACATTCAATCAGTTGTTCCCGCTTGGCCATGCCTACTACGGCTACATGGATTTTGTCGGCAGGCAAAATGCGATCGATGTAAGCCTCGGCGCAACATTTAAGCCGTTCGACAAGACCATCGTTCACCTCAGCGGCCATTATCTGTTGCGCGCCGACACGAGCGATGCGCTGTACAACGCAGGCGGGGGAGTTGTCCGAGCTGGCGCGCTGAGCGATGAACGAGAAATCGGTACCGAACTTGATCTCACCATCAAATACAAGCTTGATGTCCATACGACACTTGAACTGGGGTACAGCCACTTCTTCACAGGGGATTTCATTGAAGAATCCGGCTCATCCGACGGCATGGATTTTGTCTACACGCAATTGACATACGTGTTTTAGGATCGAGTGCGCCTTTTGCTGACGTGAGTGTTTCAACGTCATCGGCCACGAAATGTCATCAGCCGAGATATGCGCCAATCCACACGTCGTTCACCGTTGCAAACACAGGACTTGCAGCTCGGCTGAATAATTGCACAATACGCCGTGCGCGCACACCTTGCTTGAATTTCGAAATCGAATGACTCAATTCTCCAATTCGGCTGATTCATGAGTGGCGCGCCTGCCTAGGTCCTGTCTGACGGATCGTTTGTTCGGCGCATGTACGGTTGCGCGATTGATCGTGTAATGTGATGCTGGTCTCCGGCAAGGAGGCCGACGATGAAGACACACGCTTCAAACAAAAAGACGCGAACGGGACGCGGCGTCGATGGACGGCTGGGACGC
>JAJDDB010000034.1 GCA_029260575.1 Phycisphaerales bacterium | reverse complement strand
CTGCCTGCTGCACATTGCAAGGCGGCACATTCATCGGCGGCGCATGCTCGCCGAACACCGGTGCGTGCTGTCTGCCAAATGGTAACTGTGTCGAGATCAATGAGACCTGCTGCATCCAACAGGGCGGCACGTTTGTCGGCGGCGTATGCGGTGCGGACGGCGCATGCTGCCTGCCCAATGGCACATGCATCACAACTCCTGCTGCATGTTGTGCCTTGCAGGGCGGCACCTTCCTCGGCGGCCCGTGCTCGCCGAATATCGGTGCCTGTTGTCTGCCCAACGGATCATGCGTCAACATGAACGAGACGTGCTGCGTCGATCAGGGGGGCACATTCGTCGGCGGCCCGTGCGGCGGCCAAGGCGCGTGCTGCCTGCCTAACGGAACATGTACGGTTGAGTTTGAGGCATGCTGCGTGCTTGCCGGCGGATCGTTCGTCGGCACGGGCACCATTTGCGGCGACACCGGAGCGTGCTGCTTCCCGGATGGCTCATGCTCGATCGAGATTCAGGCCTGCTGTGTGCTGGCTGGCGGCAACTTCGTTGGTGCCGGCACAGTCTGCGGCCCGGTCGGCCGATGCTGCCTGCCGGACGGCTCATGTACGGACGGCTTGTTCAAAGCCTGCTGTGAATTGGTTGGCGGCGACCATGACCCGAATCTGACATGTGCTGACGATCCGTCTTGCGTTCCGCAGGATGGCGGCTGTGATGAGAAGGGTTCGCTGGTGATCTTCTCCAAGATTGAAATCCGCTGGGACGATGCGGGCAACCTGCTTCAGGATACGTTCCTGCAACTGACCAACGATTACCCATCCAATGTCACCATTCAGATGTACTTCATCAATGGTGATCCGCCGTTGGCTGCTGATGGCGCTGAGCGGGCTCACCCGGGCTGGAACTGGATTGACAACAAGTTCGTTCTTACCGCGGATCAGCCGACGTACTGGTCTGCTTTGACCGGGCAGGGCGGTAACGGACCGAGCGATCCAACGTTCAGTCCATTCACTGTTCTTGACCCCGGCTTCCCGCCCGGCCGACCGGATGTGGAAGTTCCTGGCGAACGTTATCTTCGCGGGTACATCATTGCGTGGGCTGTGAATCCGACGAACCACCAGGAGATTCGTTGGAATCATCTGGCTGGTCTCGGAACGCTGGTGCATTATCGCGATGGATATGCGTGGGAGTATCGCACCTGCGGTATTCCTGTGGTGGCCAACGTTGCACACGGCCAGGTGACGGGAATGCATCCCGGTGAACTGCACCTGGACGGTGCTGAGTATCGCGCCGGTGCGGATCTGCTGCTCATGAACTTCCAGGCAACGAGTTCTATCGCATTCTCGGGCCCGGTCATGGTGTCCACGCGGACCGATGTCACACTGCACCCGCTTGATGCGGACCTGCGGCAGGAGACGGAAGGACCGGTGACTACCAAGGCGCACTACAACGTCTGGAATATGAACGAGGCAAAGAAATCAGGAGCGTTCCGATGCATCACGTGCTGGGATCAGACACTCCTGGTGAACTATGGCATCCCGAACCACTTCACGCTGCTGACATTGCAGACCGATCACGGCAAGGCGCGAATCGACGGTCTTGCAAGCGCCTTGTGTGATCGAGACCTTTATGGTCCCGGTGGTCCGGGTACTCCGCCCGACGGCATCCTTGATGTGGTCAGTCAACCTGCTGCGCTCGTCGGCCTGACCGCTCGCCTGATGACGGTTGACGGCGGAACGAGACACGCAGCCGACGGCACCAACCTGTTTGATCTTGGTGCGGAGGATGCAGTGATCAAGTATGACGTGCAACAGGGTCCTCCGGAGAACTTCATTATCCCGAGCACACCTGAAGGTTTGGATCTGTTGATGCGACAACTCTCCGGCGAACTGCCGGGAATATATCCCGGCCTGTGAAGCTGCCTCAGCAATTCATAAACTGAACCCCCGCGGGCCCGAAAGGGTCCGCGGTTTGCTTTTGGGCAACTGGGGTATTTAGTCGAAGAGAGCAACCGGTATGCCATTCGAAACGGATAAGGGCATACGGGCCTTGAATCAAGACGCTATTGACATAAACGTAGATTGATATGCACGAGCATAACCATAGGTCTGGCAAACAATTGCGGGAGATTGACGACAGGGGCCGATAATCTGTCGGATTTCGCTTGCAGAAATTGCGCGATTTTCCGTACAGTGCGTCCTTGAGGAAATGGGGTCGATTCGAGCGGGAGATCTCGAAATCCACTTGTACAGCTTTTTTGAAAAGCGGACGTGCGCTTGGCCACGGACGGAAGATGTTCTCGGAGCTTGAATCGCCTGAACTGACCAGACAGAAGCCTTTATCAACGAGACCGTATTGATTACCTGCGTTTGCTTTCCTTCCACACGTCTACTTCGCATGCTTGCGAAGCTTTGGGATGTGGTGTGTGAGAATTCGGTCGGGCACGGAGTCCTTCTGAGCACACAGACTGTGGAGGGAGAACGCAGATGAACAGGCGCACAAGTGCTCTTTTTCTTGCAACATGTATAGGTACGGTAACGCCGGCGGTGCTCGCAGATGAGCACACCGTATCTGGCGGGCAACCGATCCAGCCCGTGATCGATGCTGCAAACGACGGCGACATCATTTATGTCGAAGCAGGCGACTACGACGGGAGCCTTAACTTCCGTGGAAGGGCGATCACACTCCAAAGTGTTGACGGCCCGGAAGAAACGACGCTGACGTCTACTGTCGTCCCCAGCAGCGTTATCGTGCTCGATTCCGGCGAGCAGCGTGACACCCTCATCAAGGGATTCACAATCACCGGCGGCACGGGAACGCCGGGCGGAAACGAAACCGTCGGCGGCGGGTTTCGAATGTTCGGAGCGAGTCCGACGATTCAGGACTGCATCATTCGCAACAATCGTGCCAGCAACGGCGGCGGGATGTATCTGCTTGCCTCTTATCCCAGAATTGTTGATTGTTCGTTTCTTGACAATGAGTCTACCGGGGCGGGCAATGACAACGGCGGTGGTGCAATTTACTCCTCATCCTGCAGTCCGCAGATTGTGAGTTGTGAATTCCGTCGCAATTTGGCATCGGGTAGCGGTCACGGTGGCGGCATCATGACAAACGGTGGATTCCCGCTGTTTGTCAATAATGAGTTCATTGCCAATGAAGCGCATATCGGCGGCGCTGTTGAAGCAAACCACGGCGGGCCGTCGTTTGTAAACTGCACGTTCGCACGAAACGTCGCCCGTGATTACACCGCTGTCATTCACGGAAAGTTCGGCGATACCGTCGTGACGGTCGCCAACAGCATTCTCTGGGACAACGTCAGTCCGTATGACTATCCGGTGTACGGAACGGGCGGCGCGACAATCCTCATCAATCGATCGAATATTGACTTCTCCTGGGCCGGTGTCGGAAACATGTCGGACGATCCGAAGTTTCGCGATTCCGACGGCGGTGATTTTCAACTCACTGCTGAATCTCCGTGCCTTGATCGCGGCGATTCCCTGGTGCTGCCCAACGACTTTGCTGATCTCGATCTGGACTTCGACTTCATCGAACCCCTGCCCGTCGATCGCAGCTTCCTTTCCCGAATCCAGGGCGATGGAATCGATCTTGGCGCTTTCGAATTCCAGGGGCAGGCACCAGACGATCCGGTCGGCTGCCCTTCGGATGTAGACGGCAATGAAGTCGTTGACGTGCATGACCTTCTTGACCTGCTCTCCATGTGGGGTCTGTGCGACGGCTGTCCCGGCGATGCGGATGACAATGGTGTTATTGATGTCTTCGACTTGATCAACCTTCTTGAATCATGGGGTGCGTGTCAGCCCTGACGAATGGATCTCACCCTCCGATCCATGAAGCCCGGTCGCCCATGCGGCCGGGCTTCATTGTGCGCTGCACCCCGTACACTATTTGCATGTCTGAACCGGCTTTTGACACTGTCATTGTCCCTGACTTTCGTGATGCGACGCGTGTCGGCCGATTCGAACCGCAGACGCTTTTCTTTCTTGCCTCGTGGATTGAACACGCTGGCGATGCACGTGACTGGCCGGTCCACATTGCGTGCATCGGTGAACCGCCGACAAGCGTTCGCCGACTGGCGGAACAATGTGGTGGGCGAGTTTCCATACACAAATCAAAGGAAGATCAACTTGGTCGATTCGGCAACAAGCTTTGTGCGTGGGATATCGATGCCCAAACAAGTCAGTTGCTGTATCTCGATGCGGATATGCTTTGCCTGTCATCGCCGGGCGCGCTGGCGCAATTCATCGGGCGCGGTGGCGGTTGCCCAGCTGGACTACCTCGGGTTCCTGAATCGTATTGGGTGAAGATTGACCAAGCACTTGGCTTGCCGGAACCGAATAGCAAAATGCCCAGCACGTTTGCAGCAGCAGGAATTCCGCTCGGCGGCAAACGCTACGGCTCAGAAAACGCATTCGCAGCGAACATGTGGCCGCTCTACAACGGCGGACTGTTCTTCGTTCCGTTTGACGCCCCACTGCCGCAGCTGTGGATCGAACACTGGAACCGCATCAGCGAACTGTTCAACCGGGATGATCCTCTGTGGGTTGATGTGGTTCTCAGCGATATGACCGCACTTGCAACCTCGCTTCGACAGTTACAGCACGACGGAAATCTGGACGTCATCACCCTTCCAGAATCATTCAACGGAAGGTGGATGCAGATCGTCGGCGGGCAGGTGACGCTTGAAATAGTCAGCCTCTTTCATGCGGTAAACCTGTTTCGTAATCCGATCAAAGACGCTGCATCGCTGTACGATGGACTGGATCAATACACGCATCAACTGCGACAAAAATCCCGCCTCTGGGCACGTCGTGTTGCGCTGCGGCGGGGAAAACTAAAAACCGCTTTGTCAATGCTGCGCCGCAGCAGGGCTGCTCAGGCGACGCTCTCAAGCACACTGCGGAAGCTTGCGGACAAACATGTCCTGCCTGCAATGCAAGGATGACGATACCAACGCGATGAACCTGGCGGCAGCACAAATCGATGATGCGCTGCAGCACCTTCCCTTCAGCCTGCGCCGTTGGGTGCGCCGCAATGTATACAGATCGCGCACGAAGCAGATGCGCGAACTCTGTAGTCAGTCAGGCGCGCAGGCGCAATCCAATCTCGTCCAGCACGGTTGTGTGTTCATTCACATCCCGAAAACCGGCGGCATCTCAGTGGCTGAAGCGCTCTTTGGCAGCAAGACCGGCGGACACCGAACGCTGCGCGACTATCAGTTGGTGCTTGATTCAGCGACGCTTGGTGACGCATTCACGTTTGCGTTCGTACGCAATCCGTGGGATCGCCTTGCGAGTGCGTATCGATTCCTTAAAGCCGGCGGTCGAAATGCGTATGACGCTCGCTGGGCTGCGCAACATCTTGCGAACATCGATTCGTTCGATGCATTTGTTCGACAGTGGTTGAATCGAAAATCCATCTGGAGTCGCCAGCACTTCTGGCCGCAGTACTGGTTCGTGCAGGATCAGCCCGGGCAGATCGGTGTCGATTTCATCGGCCGTTTCGAGCAACTGGCCGACGACTATGCCGTTGTCCGCGCGCGGCTGGGCATCGGAGCCGAGACCCTGCCGCACTCGAATCGAGGCGATGATCGTGGACAGTGTGAAGATCTGTATTCGCCGGAGACCGCTGCAATTGTGGCCGATATCTATCGAACCGACATCGAATTGTTCGAATATGAAGCAGACGCGCCGCATGATTCAGCACGTGCGCCGCACGACCACGCATGAGCAAATCGGCCGATCATTTCTCCGCAGATCACCTTACAGAGGATCTGCGCGGGCGCTCGGTGCGCGGCGCAGCGATCATGTTCTCCGCCAATGCCGGCCGGATATTCATCGGGATCGCATCTGCAGCAGCACTTGGACGATTGCTCGACCCGGAAGACTTCGGACTTGTCGCAATGATTGCCGCGATCACCGCGCTGTTTGATCGCGTCAGAACCGTTGGCCTCGGCGCACCGACCGTACAGCGTGCATCGATCAATCACCAGCAAGTCAGCAACCTCTTTTGGATCAACGCCGTGTTCGGACTGTTGATGACGATTGCCTTTGCAGCTCTTGCGCCGGCGCTGCATTGGTTCTACGATGACGGGCGAGTTGTGTCGATCACACTCGCGCTGTCACTGTCGTTTTTCGTCACCGGTTTAACTGTGCAGCACGGCGCGCTGCTTCGCAGGCAGATGCGTTTCCGTAGCATCGGCATTGTCGATCTGCTCAGCGAAGTGATTGCGGTCGCTGCGGCGATTGCAGCAGCCATTGCCGGCGCGGAATACTGGTCATTGGTCGTTCTCAATCTCACCACGCTTGTAGTGCGGCTCGTCGGAACAGTCGTTGCCTGCCGATGGCTCCCTGCGCTGCCCAGACGTGGGGCCGGGATCCGCAGCATGCTCATCTTCGGCGGACAGATCACAACAAGCGCGTTCGTGCAATCCATCGTCGATCGGCTCGATCGGATTCTCATCGGTAAGTTCGTTGACAGCACGGCGCTTGGATATTACACGCGCGCGTTCTTCGTATTGATCATTCCCATCAACCGTTTTCACGGCGCGCTGCGCAGCATCACAGTGCCGTCGCTGAGCCGCATTCAGGATGACCCGGGACGGTATCGATTCTTCTTTCGACAGGCAGCACAACTGACATCGATACTGCTGTTGCCCGCTGTAGCGCTGTCGTTCGTTGCGGCTGAATCTTTGGCGCTGACATTGCTGGGGCCAAAATGGGGTGGGTCAGTGCCGATCATCCGCGCTTTTGCGCCGGGTGCTCTTGTTGCAGCGTTTGGTCCAGTTTTGAGCTGGGTGTACTTCTCGCTGGGGCGCGGCGATCGACTCATGCGCTGGACGATTTTCGAATCCATTGTGACTGTGTGCGCAATTCTGTTCGGCTTGCAGTGGGGCGCGATCGGAGTTGCGGTGGGTTACAGCGCAGCGCGGGTTGTGCTCTGGCCCGCCTCTGTGTCGTACTGCTTCAGCGGCACGTTCGTGCGCTGGCGTGACCTGGGCACGGTCATGTGGCGGCCGGCTGTCGCAACATTCATCGCAGCGGTGGGAACGTTTCTGGCGCTGCTGAAATGGGGCGACAACTGGCATCCTGCAACGCAACTGGTGGGAGCTCTGGCACTGTTCAGTTGTCTGTACGGCGTGAGCACGATTGCCTTGCCCGGCGGTGTTGCCATGATTCGCGAGATGTTTCATCTCCGCAGTGAGTTTCAAATGATCGGGCCGAAGAAGACCAACACGAACAGGCAGAATCAATCGTCCGATGATGCGACCGGCGTGTAGCCCCATTGTGACATCGCGATTCCTGCATTGCGTGTGACTGTTGCGACTTCACTTGGGGACAGGCGCGCGATGCTGCGTTCATTGAAATTCTGAATCAGCGCAGGTGTATCCTGCATGTTGTGCACATCGAATTCGCGCTCGAGCAACTGCATGTCGAATGGTTGCGGAAGGTTCAGGAACGATTCGATGTCGCGCAATACAGCCTGTGTGTCATCACAGAGACGTTCGTAGGTGATGTGCAGCGCGTGCTGCAGCAACGGAAAATCTTCGTGCAGCGCAGTATGTGCCAGCGCCCAATGCTCAGCCGCTTCTTCGAGTGTGCAATTGCGACGACGGCGCACGCCTTCGGCAACGGCATACGGATTCCGCGTTACAACGAGAAATCTGCATGGCCGGAAATTCGCCTGCAACCAGCGCGAGCGTACTGTGTTCGGCGGGCTTTTCTCCAACAGGTAACCGCTTCCGCGCGCAAAGTGCGGCGCCCAGTCGTACATAGCCCGCGCGGCCGGCGTTGGATCGTCGTCTTCGGTCCAGCGGAATGCGTCGATCCGATGGCTCCACATGCGCCGCAGGTCGAAATCAATCGGCTTCGGCAAGGCGCGCGTCAACCGTTGACCTTCTGCGTGCAGATCTCGAATGTACGGATGCAGACCCAGGATTCGTGTCAGAAGAGTCGTGCCACTGTTGTTGACTCCAAGCACAAATAGCCAGGTGCTGTCCTTCAGATTCAACCGCGCATCGATCCACATGCGCCTTCGTTGCGGCGACATCAATTTCCAGCGCAGATCGTTGCGCAATCGTGCAAGAGGTGTCGCAACTGCGTGTACGACACTCTTGAGCGGCTGCGGCACCAGCCGTCGATACGACCGGCGGGCACCTGAAACAGATTCGTCGGGAAGAAAGGACGCCATGTCATTTTGATGCCAACGCCGAATCCGATGCTTGGGCGGCCTTCAGCGGTTCATATCCGAACTTCATCATAGCTGCGCCAGCTTCGTGTGTGATCGTGTCGATGTCCTGGGCAGACAATCGGGCAATACTTTGATCGTTGAAGTTCCGAATTATTGTCGGGATGTCATCTATGTTGTGAATCGGAAATTCATGTGCAAGTAATTCCTGATCAAACGGCTGCGTGAGATCGAGGAATTCCTCAATCTCACGTAATACTTCAAGCGTGTCCTGACACAGTTGCTCGTAGGTCAAGTGCAGGACGTTGCCAAGATGTGGGATGTCGTTGTGCAGAATCTCGTGCGCGCGGCTCCAGTGTTCCGCAGCGACCGCAATTTCGTATTGTTTTCGTCGGCAGATGCCTTCGCATACCGCGTAGGGGCTGCGCGTGAGCACGATAAATCGACACGGCTGAAAATTCGCTTGCAGCCAACGGGCACGGATCGTGTTCGGTGGACTTTTTTCCAGAAGGTATCCGTCACCGCGCGGCGCGTGATATGCCCAATCAAACTTACACCGCTCGGCAACTTCTGGATCGTGATCTTCGGTCCATCGAAATGCGTCAAGCTGTCTGGTCCATATCCGTCCAAGTCCGAAATGACGTGGTCGTGGCAGGCCGCGTGTGATGCGCTGCCCTTCACCGTGCAAGTCCCGTATGAACGGATGCAACCCGAGCATCCGTGTAAATAACGTTGTGCCGCTGTTGCTGACACCGAGTACAAACAACCAACCGCTTGATTCGACATTCAAACGTCGCTGTGACCATTGCTGCCGAGCGCGCGGCGAAGAGAGCTTCCATCGAACATCAGCGCGAAGCAATCGAATGTCGATGCTTCTCCGATTGACCCATCGCTGAAATTTGGACGATGCATGTTTGCGGTACGCGCGGCGCAGCTTCGAATTGGATTCTTTGGGTGTAGTCATGGCAGACAGAGGCACTCCCGAACATCGGCGGACCGGTGAATTCAAATCGAAATCGGCGTGTACTCCAATCGCTGCATCATTGGGCCAGCAATTTGCGAGATTGACGCGATGTCTGACTCGGCCAGCCGATCAATTGCCTGTTGATTGTAGTTGGTCAGGGTCGCCCGCTCGTAGTCGCCGTGCCGAAACTTGAAGCCTTCTTCGAGTGTCGATCTTTCGAACGGCTGCTTGAGCTCGAGAAACGTCCGAATGGACTCCAACGTTGCAAGTGGCTGATCGCAGATCTGTTCATACGAAACGCGCAACACATTCGTAATCTTCGGCAGATCCTCAAACATGATTTCATGTGCAGCAACCCATTGCCGGGCTGCCTGCTCGATCGTGCAATCCGGCCGACGCCGACATATCCCCTCGCACACGGCATACGGGTTGCGGATTATCACGAGAAATCGCGCGGGGGCAAAATTCTCCTGCAGCCAGCGCATGCGCAGCAGGTTAGGTGGCGATTTCTCCAGAAGAATGCCCGGTCGGCGATCGTAATGCCACGACCAGTCGTACTTGCATCGCAGCGTGGGCGATGGATCATCAGCTTCCGTCCACCGGTACAACTCCGGTTGCAGCGCCCACAGCCTGCCGTGGCCTTCGTCTTCGGGTCGAGGCAGCGCCAGACTGAGAAACTGACCTTCCTTCGACAAGCCGCGGATCTGTGGATGCCGTTCCAGCAGACGTGTCAGGACAGTTGTGCCGCTGTTGGTCGCGCCGACGACAAACAGCCAGGAGTACGGAGCGATGTACAGGCGACGCTCAACCCAACGACGACGCAGACGATCGGTCATCAGCATCCAATACACATCGCGGGCGGACCAACCAGCGCCGCCGATGCCGCTCCCGATCGCACGGCGGATTCCAGCGGGGATGATCGCCCGACCGATTCGCACCGGCCAGGGTGTGTTGGCGCTGCTGCCAGACATTGCACCGTTGTATCGAAGTCCAGCATCTTCGGCCACCCCGCGAAGTCGATTCTCAACGCAGTGCAGAACACAGCACCCGAGCTGAGCGCCGTCGGCGCTTCAGCCCGGGAAGCTATGACATTCAATTTCAGCAACTCCGAGTCAGATTCGGATCGAACCCTGCTGGCGTCACCGGCAATCATTGGAAACGGCGAATAGTGCTGCGCCCGACACTATGCTGCCGCTGGAGTTGCTGAGCTTGCAAACGCAGATCGAAACTCTGTAATGAATTCGGCAAGTGTTTGCGCGGGCCGGCCGGTGATGCGTTCAACAGTGTTGTTGGCGGCGTTAAAGACACCATTGTGGTAGTCGCCTGCTACAAATTTCAGATGTGTGACCAGCGACTCGGACATGCCATCTACGGTGCGCAGTACATCGCCCCACGCGTCGATGGGAAGATCAATGTATTCGACCGGCTTGCCGAGAACAGCGCTCAATTCATCGGTGATCTCCGCAAGAGTGAATTTCTCCGGGCCGGTAAGGACATAACGCTGACCGGCATGCGCATCAGGGTTGTCGAGAATGGCGGTGACAACTCGCGCGATGTCGGAAGCGGACACCGGTGCGTGCTGCTCATCGCCGAAGGGCAGATACAGCTTTCCCTCGACAGCAATTGTTGCTGCGCCGAACATAACGAGATTCTCCGCAAAGAATGTCGGCCGAACATGCGTGACGTTGATACCCGAGAAGTCCAGAACATGCTCGCCCTGCCAGTGCTGACGCGTGAGCGGACTCGGCGCATCTTCACGAACAGTGATCTGCGACATATTGACGATCGCTTCGACACCCTCATCGCGTGCAGCTATGGCGAAGATCGCGGTGGCGTCAACAAGATGCTTGCCTTGCGGCGGGTAACAGAAGTACGCGCGCTTAACGCCTTTGAGCGCGCGTCGAATCGAGGCAATGTCGTGAAAATCGCCGAGCACGACTTCCGCGCCGAGCGCTTCGAGTCGCTTCGACCGTTCATCATGCACGCGGGCCAATGCTCGCACGGGATAGCCGAGCGCGAGCAGTTGTTCGATGGTTGCAGCACCGGTCTTTCCTGTTGCTCCGGTTACGAGAATATGTGGCTTTGTCATGGCAAACTCCTTTGTAAGTTGCCTATACAACTCATAATCCAAATAAGAGCGTCAGTCCTGCACCTGCTTTGAACGAACGCTCTTGAACGCTTTGACAACCGAAGCCGCGCCGCCGGCACCGAGCAGACGTGTCGCATCCACCTGGGCGGCGCGCCAGTGCGGCATTGCCTTGGTCAGCACGGTGCGGCCCTTTCGGGCAATCTCGACAATCTGCGTATGGCCGGCTCCGCCTGCATCAATAGTGATCCAGCCGTTTCGCTGCATGCGAGCCAGGTTTCGGCTGACTGTGGACTTCTCCATCCGCAATCGTTTTGCCAGTGTCCCCGGCGCGATGGGGCCAAGCCTGTCAATGAAGCTGAGCAGTGTCAGTTGCCCTGCGGTGAGGCCGATCGGCCGAAGAGCATCGTCGTAGATGCCGGTGATGGTTCGATGCAGCAGCCGAATCCTGCCGGAGAGGCATTCGTTGATGACCTCATCGGCGGGTCCGGACTCGGGTTTTGTAGTTTTACGCGGCATTGAAGTTCCTTGTGTTGCATGTACAACTCTATGGCATCCGCGACCATTCCTCGAATCGCAAAGTTTTCCAAGAAACTCTACCCGCGGCTTGGTTGGAATCGCCGGAAGCAGCGTTCCTGCCTCTGTACGGCGGCAAGTGATGGTGGATATGATTGTCCGCAAGCTGGTGTGCGGGTGTAGCTCAGTTGGTAGAGCGTCAGCTTCCCAAGCTGAATGTCGCCGGTTCGAGTCCGGTCACCCGCTTTGGATCGAGATAAATTGCGTGTTATGCACTTGAGTGAGTTGGCCTAGTGATGCCCGCAGAGCTGGCCGATCGGAATTCGTATTGCAAGCCGAAACCCATCTTGCTTGACTCAGTTGGTCGACCTGATAATTGTTCTCGTGTTTTCGATCGCTGACAGGTCGGATGCGATATACCCATGTCGCGGTGAATCATGCAACGAACCCTCACCGATCGATCGGCGAGGGTTCGTTAACTATCAAATCCAAATGTGAGTTGACTTCTACGCGTTCGGCAGACACTTGCAACTTGTATCTGTCTGCTCATCCGCGTTGGCCCATATGCTCTGGAATTGCTTTTCGATTTCCTCTGCCTGTTCATGTTTGCCTTGCGCGTGCAATGCCCGACTCAGGCCGTACAACGACCAGCCGTTGTTGCGCCACTTCGCAAGATCTTCGCGATAGACGCGCTCTGCTGCAGCATATTCACCGCTCTTGAGATACACCGCGCCAAGTGTGTGGCGAACCGGTTGCAGCCACTGCGGTGGTTCGCCGTACACCAACGTGTCTTCGATGTCGACAGCCTGCTTCAGCAACTCTGCGGCCTCAGCCCACTTGCCCTGTTGCAGCGCAATTTCGCCACGAATGAAGTAGTCACTGACGGCAAGCACGCGATGTGCGAGATCATCGCCGGAGAGATGATCTTCGGGCAGGCTGTTCTTGACGACGAGGAATTTTTCGTACTCGCGCTCAGCAGCGGAAAAATTCTGTTTGGCTGCGTAGGCAATCGCGCGATGCGCACGCCAGATTGCGGTTGTAATTGGCAGGTATTCCGGCGGCGCGGGTTCTGCGAGAATGTCATCCCATCGGCCGAAGCGTTTTTGCACGTCGTAGACCGAACTCATCCAGCGGTCGAAAAAGGGACCAACCTGGCGTAGCGCGGGCTCGGGAATGCTGGACCACATCGTTCGTGCAGCTTTCATTGCGTCTGCTTCGCGGCCGTTCATCATCGCTGCATACGCAAGCATGTGGCCGTTGTGCACCATGTAGAAATACTGAATGCCCAGATCCGGCGAAAGTTTTCTGTACTTCTCATCCGATGCCAGTGCCTTTTCGTTTTGCCTGATGGCTTCGTCCCATCGGCCGGTCTTGACATAGATGTGCGAAGGCATGTGCAGCATGTGTCCGCTTGCGTACATCATGTCATTCAGCCGGCGTGCGGACACCAGACCGCGATCCGGATCAGCGCTCGGCTCGACCGCATGAATGTACAGGTGGTTCGCGCCGGGGTGATCCGGGGCGAGCAGCATCACGCGTTCAAGCGTGGCTTCGATCTTCGGCGTGTTTTTGGCCGGGGTAAAGTCTGTCGCGTAAAGCTTCCACGGCATGAGATCCATCATGGACTCGGCATAGAGCGTGCCGACATCTGCATCGTTGGGATAGCGCTTCCACACCTGAGCCATGGCATCGGCAAAGGCCTGATCAAGATGCGCGCGATCTTCCGGCCAGGGGTTGGCATATCGCTTTGCCAGCGCGTTGATCAGCGCGCGTTCGACCGGCATCGCGCGGTCGATTCGGGCTTGCGCCTCCTGCAGTGCATCCCAAGCTGCAGCGGAGCGCTCATCGGTCATGATGTAATCGTTGTAGTTCGGACCATGACAGAGAGAGATTCCCCACCACGGCATGGGCGCGCTTGGGTCAAGATCAGCTGCGCGATGAAACGAACGCACTGCTTCATCGTGATTGAATGAGTACATCCATGTCAGGCCCTGATCAAAGTACTTCTGCGCGGCGGCTGAGTCTGTGGTGATCATCCGCCGATGCGATCCCATATCGTCGAAAATCTGCGCTCGATCGCCTGCGGTGAGTTTTGCGGTTGTGGTATCGCTGGAGCTGCACGCACAGGATGCGAACAGCATTGCAGCAATGAGTAGAAGATGGAGTTTCTTGAACATCGAGAATGCCTCCGCGCAACGGATCGCCCCGAAATACGTCCCGTGTATTGCCTTGTTTTGTCTGTAATGCACTCCCTGACCCCACAGCCAGGAACGAAGGTGCATAGCTGCAATTGTACAAACGAAATGACCTGTTTCAGCCAAGTACACGACGTTCACAGCGACGCCGATGCGTGCCGACGTTTGCATGCAGCCGTAACCCGTTGTCGCCTATGTAGTTGAGATCTGAACACACCGACGGCGATCCGAATCAGAGATTTTGATCATCGGTGCCAAATCGCGTACAAGCCAGCCCCCCAGCTCTTTGCTTCCTTGGTCATTTCGTTTCTGCGTGCTTCGATTCGTCAAGCTGGGCAAGACGGCCATACCAGCGAATCAATCTGATCTAAGAGAAATCCGTGATTCCATCTGAGATTTGAGTACTCCTTGCTGTACAGTAGGATCAGGATCGTGGGGAGACATTCGTGGGGTAGGAGCTGTTCTGCGCGGGCGAATCGCGCGAAACTCAGCCATTTGTACGGCATCTGCGAGGTTCTTCGATGAATCTTGGGCAGGCTGTTCGTACAGCAGATCTGAAGCGGAGGATTTCAATGAGGATTTCGTTGTTCAGGACTCTTGCGCTGACCATGGCGGTCGGCGGTCTCACAGCGCTGTCGTTGGCGCAATCGACGCATGAGCATTCATCGTCGCGTTCAGCCGCCTCCAAGCGCCCAGCAAAGCCGGCCCCACAGGATCTGGACCCCAGCGGTCTTCCACCTGCGCCGCCTGCAACCGCCAACAACTGGATCGGCGCACCTGCGGAGCAGGTCGGGCCATACACGTTGACACTTGGTGAGATGCGTTTCGATCCACAGGTCGACATGCCATTGCCCCCGCCCGGTTGGGATGAGAGTCTTGACGACGCAAACGGCCGCAATCTGCGGCTTGTGCAGTTCGACGGTCCGACACAGCAACTCTGGCTCGATCAACTCGCAGCTGCCGATGTCGAAGTCGTTCAGTACATCCATCCGTACACATACATCGTGTGGGGTGATGCGGCCGGCCAGGCTGTCACTTCGACACTTCCGGCTGCGCGCTGGACCGGCGAATTCATCCCGGCGTACCGCGTACTCCCGCCATACCGCAATCTTGCAGAGCAACCGCTTGATGTGCGGTTTGTCTTCTATCGTGGCGCAGACATTGACTCTGCCATTCGAATGATCCGCGAGCTCGGCGCGCAGTTCATGGACACGCAGCCGATTGATCAGATTCTGCAGACTGCAAACTTCAACATGCCGGGCAACCTGATACAGGAAGCAGCGAAAATCCCCGGCGTGTACAGTATTCGCCCCATTCCCACCGATGGCGGGCTGCGCGGTGAAATGACCAACCAGCTCAACGTTGGTAACTACGATGGAACGAACCTTGCATTCCCCGGCTACGCAGCGTATCTCAGCGGTGCCGGCGTGGATGGCAACGGTGTGATCATCGCCAATGTCGACGGCGGCGTGCAGGCGACGCACCCGGACCTTGTCAACCGAATGCTCGGTTGCGTCGGCACAACGTGCAGTACAGGTGACAGCAGTCACGGTACGCACACAGCGGGCATCATGGCGGCTGACGGTTCTTCAGGAACCACAGCCAACGGCGGGTTCCTCCGCGGCCAGGGCGTTGCACCCGGTGCAAACCTGTTCGAACAACAGTACAGCCCGTTCTTCACGCAGGCTGGCGGCATGTTGTTGATCATGACGGATTCGTACAACAACGGCGCATCGTTGTCGGGCAACAGTTGGGGCCCGGCAGGAACACCGCAGGGCTATGACGATGACACACGACAAGTTGACGTCGGCGTGCGCGATGCTGATCCCGGTGCTGCAGGCAACCAACCGTTGACCTTCGTGCTTTCATTCATGAACGGCAACGGCGGCACATCCAGTCAGGGTTCGCCCGATGAAGGCAAGAACCTGTTCAACATCGGTTCGACCAAGGGCCAGAACAGCGGCAGCGGTTCGCAGATTCTTCAAATCGATGATGTGTCATCCAATTCCGCCCACGGCCCTGCTCTGGACGGCCGCACTATTCCGCATATGGTCGCGCCCGGTTGTTACGTGGATTCATCGATCACGACCAACACGTGGGGTTTGAACTGCGGCACGTCGATGGCGTCGCCACATGTCTCTGGTGCAGTTGCTTTGTTCATCGAGTATTACCGCGGCCTTCCGGGATACACCGCTGATCCCAGCCCCGCGCTGGTCAAGGCTGCGTTCCTGCCTGTCTGTTATGACCTTGATGGCAATTCTGATGCGGACGGCGGCACGCTCGGCCACCCGTTTGACAGCAAACAGGGTTGGGGCCGAATGAACCTCGACAATGTCATCAACTCCGATCCCAACGGCATTCGATATTTCGATAATCCGGTCACGTTCGACAACACCGCTGAAGAATGGTCGGTCACTGTCAGCCCGCTAAATCCGGCTGAGCCAATGCGCATCATGCTCGTTTGGACAGATGCGCCGGGGCACGGCCTGGGCGGCTCAACTCCGGCGTGGAACAATGATCTTGATCTGATCGTCGAAGCCGGCGGCACATACCGTGGCAACAACTTCGGCGCAAGCGGCTTCAGCGACGTTGGCGGCGCAGCTGATGCTCGCAACAACACCGAAGGCGTGTTCCTCGGTCCGACTCCGCCCGGCGGCGCAACCATTCGAGTCGTGGCAACGAACATCAACTCCGATGGCGTTCCCAACTCCGGCGATGGCACTGATCAGGATTTCTCGCTGGTGTGTTACAACTGTGCGGAAGAGCCCGGCTTTATTCTGGCTGCTGATCCGACCAGCGCAACCATCTGCGCACCGACGATCGTGGAATACGATATCGATGTCACGCAGGTTCTCGGGTTCACCGATCCGATCACGCTGTCTGCGAACAATGTTCCAGTTGGAGCATCAGTTTCGTTCTCGGCAAATCCAGTTGTCGCACCAACTTCAGTCACACTGACGATTGACGACACCGATCTGGCAGCTGCAGGCAACTACATCATCGAAGTTGAAGGCGTCTCCGGCGCAATCACGCGTACTGTCAATGTCGGATTGGATATTTCCCAGGCAGCGCCCGGCACACCAACGCTTACCGCACCGTCCAACGGAGCAAGCGGTGTCGGATTGGCCCCGACATATACGTGGAACGCTATTGCCAGTGCCGCGACATACGACATTGACGTCGCAACCGATGCTGGTTTCAGCAACATTGTTGATTCGGCAACAGTCGCAGGCCCGTCGCACACCTCCGGTGTGGCATTGTCTTCACTCACCACGTATTTCTGGCGTGTGCGCGGCTCGAATGCATGTGGCGACGGTTCGTATGCATCGGCGAGCTTCACAACGCTTGAAGCGCCGTCGATTCTGGTTGTCGACGATGATGACAACTCGCCGAACATGATGGCGAACTACGACGCCACGCTTGCAGCAATGGGGCTGACCTATGACGTCTGGAACACCAACAACTCGGACAATGAACCCGATGCGTTGACACTGGCGCAGTACAACATCGTCATCTGGTTCACAGGTGATGAGTTTGGCGGCGTGTGCGGACCCGGCAGTGCAGGCGAAACCGCGCTGGGCAACTGGCTCGACACCGGCCGCTGCCTGTTCATGAGCTCACAGGATTATCACTACGACCGCAACCTGACCAGCTTCATGCAGAATTACCTCGGCATAGGAAGTGTTGTCAATGACCAGGCCCAGTCAAGCGCAACCGGCGCGGGCCTCTACACTGGCTTCGGTCCGTATTCACTCTCGTACCCATTCACGAACTATTCCGATGTCGTGAACCCGGGCGGCTCTGGCATCTTGTCGTTCAGCGGCAATGTCGGAAACGTCGGCGTGCAACAGGACACGGGCACGTATCGAACTGTCTTCCTCGGTTACCCACTGGAAGCAATCAGCGATGTTAACAATCGTGCAGCGGTCCTTGTGAAGTTCATTGAATGGTGCGATGAATTGTTCCCGGACACATGCCTGGCTGATATAGCTGACAGCACAAGCACGAATCCGGACGGATTGGTCAATGTATTTGACCTACTCGAATTGCTTGATAACTGGGGCACTTCGGGCAACGGCGCGGGCATTGCAGCACCAACGAATGTTGTTGATGTGTTCGACCTGCTGGCTCTGCTCGATGCGTGGGGTGATTGCTGAGTCAACGACATGATCCCGATTGGTGAATCCAGGACCCCGGCTGCGTGCCGGGGTCTTTTTCTTTGGCCGACGCAATGCAAGAAAACCGCCTCCTGTGACGTCAGTTCTTGTGTAACGCATCGAAATCGCAGCAGGGAGCCATTGATGCCGCTTTCTTTATGCCGAGTGCTGATCGCTGTTCTTGCAACGGGGCTGCTTCTGCTCGCAGCCGGCTGCGAGCGGTCTGCAAGTGAATCCGCAGCGGACACGGTGCGACCGACGTCGACGCCGAGCGCGCCCGCAACGGCTGGAGAAGCTGGCACGTTCGAAGGCGCGTCCACCCCCGCCGCGTCTGCCGGCACCCCGCGCATTGCATTTGCATCGCTCACGCATGACTTCGGTCACATGTCAGAAACTGAAACGCGCACGACCGGGCTGACGTTTACGAACGCCGGTGATGGTGCTCTTGTCATTGACAAAATCACTACAACGTGCGGATGCACTACTGCCCAACCGGACAAGAAACGCTATGAACCCGGCGAGTCCGGCACAATTGAAGTGACGTTTGATCCTTCCGGTCCCAATGAACCGGGCAAGCCGCAGCGCAAGTACGTCAACATCGTTTCCAACGGCGCTGCAACTGACAACGGTGTGACATCGATTGCGATCCTTGCGGATGTTGAAGCATTCATCAACATTGAGCCGCGTTTTCTGCAACTCGGTACGGTCACATACGGCCAACCACATGAAGCGGACATTACTGTTTCAAGCTCTGATCCGGACTTTACTATTGACAGCGTGACTGCTTCCAACGCGCACGTCACAACCGAAGTCATTGACGTGCCGACTGATACTGATTCGGAAACATCTTTGACGGATGAATCCGATCGATCGCCGTTGACCAAGCGCATCGTTCGTATGCATATTGATGCTCAGGCGCCGTGGGGCGGCTTCCTCTGCTGGTTGAGCATCAACGTCACCGGTCGGCCGTCGTCTGACGCTGCGAGAAAGAGTCATCTGGTCAAAATTCGCGTGCAGGGGCAGGTCTTCGGCGCGCTTGGAGCAGATCCGAATGCGTTTCGTTTCGGCGTGCAGCTGGGCGAGGAGTTCGAGCGCGAAATGACGCTGTCACACGGGGCCGGCATGCCGTTTGAGATCATCAGCGCAGCCGCAACTTGTTCGGCAGTGACCGAAGCACAGGTTGAAACCAGGCAGCTTACGCCGGACAGCTGGCTGCTGATATTTCGCGCGACAGCCGGAGCAAACGTCGGCTCTGCGCGGGGGGTGGTAACCGTCACCACATCGGTCAACGGGCCCGAAGCATCGCTTGATCTGCCGATCATCGGCGTCGTTCGACCCAAGTAACCGTATGCACGAACTGCATTGGAGCCGTGTCTCAGCGCCGCGCGGTCTGGGCGGACGCCATGCTTTGCTCGATCGCCTGCAGCAGCGAGCTGAAGACAGTCTCAGCGTCAACAGTTGCGTCAATCATGACGTACCGATCCGGGTGCGCCTGAACCTGAGCGTGATAGCCGGAGCGCACCTTGCGGTGAAACTCCGCGCCCTTCTGCTCCATCCGATCAAGTAGCGGATTGAGGCGATGCGCAGCTGTCTTCTCGTCAACATCAAAAACAACAGTTAAGTCCGGCCAGTGATTTCCGACCGCAACGCCGCCGACCGCAAAGATTTCCTGTTCATCGAGCCCGCCGGCTGTACCCTGATAGGCCAATGTGGAGCTTATGAACCGGTCGGCAAGAACAACTTCGGCGCGCGACAGAGCCGGCTGAATGGTCTGTTCGACGAGTTGAGACCGGCTGGCCATGTACAGCATCATCTCACAGCGCAGCGTCATTTCGGTATTAGCGGGATCCAGCAGGATGTTGCGAATCTGTTCGCCAATTGACGTTCCGCCCGGCTCGCGCACTTCGCAGACGGTCAACCCCTGCAGTCGACAGTATTCCGCGAAACGGCTGAACTGTGTCGACTTGCCCGACCCATCGGGGCCGTCAAACACAATGAATCGCCCTGCCAGTTGCTGCGTCCAGTGCTGCATCGTTCGGAGCATAGCACGTCGGCCGAGCGAGGCGTTAAGGAACTCGGAATCGGAAGGTGCAGACATAGTTTCATCAGAATATGTCTTTACCCGACAGGCCCTGTACTCGTGCTATCGTTACCACGATGCGAATAGTCCTTCGCGATACTCAGCGCCGGCTGCTCGGCCGAACCCAGCTCGACACCGAGCAGCGGCCGACGCGTGTGCATGTGGACCGGACAAATCGCGAAGTCATGCTGGACTGGGAAAGCGCGACAGACGATGCCGGGCATTTGCGCAAATGCATCGTCTGCGGCTGCCCGGAAATTTTCCGCGAGAAGGCGTTTCCGCAGGTAACGGTCCTGGTGATTGTGCTCGCCTTTGCTGGCGCTGCGATTGGTATCGTCGGCCAGACCCGGATTCCACCGTGGGTGCTTGTGACTATGGCAGCGGTGCTTGTGGTTGACGTGGCGATTCTCATGCTGGCCCGTCAACGGCTGGTCTGTTATCGATGTCGAAGTCGGTTCCGTGATCTGCCGATAGCACGGTATCACCGGTCATGGGATCGGGCGACGGCAGAGCGCTATCCATCTGAACAACCGCGCGATCGCGAAAACGCAATCGAAGCTGGAAACCTCTCTGAACCACTCACATCAGAGCCGCAGCGATGAAAACCAGACAAGACATTGACAAGAATACACCATTGATCCTGCTCGGCGGGGGTGGGCATGGTGCGGTGGTGGCGGAGACCGCTGCGGCAAGCGGGTGGAACATCATCGGCTTCGGTGATGATGCGGCACACACACTGCCCGGGCAGATCACGCATCTCGGTTCGATCAAACAGGCGATTGCGCACGCGCTCAATGAGTCCGCTTTCATTCATTTTGCAGTTGGAAATACGGAGCTGCGCCGAAGCTGCGCCAAGGCAACTGGCGATATCGAACTGGCAACGATCGTTCACCCCAGCGCAGTTGTTTCAAAGTCTGCACACCTTGGACCGGGCGTATTCATCGGCCCCGGCGCAATTATCAACGCCCGAGTTGAAATCCAGGCCTGTGCGATCATCAACACCGCGGTTGTTGTCGAACACGACTGCATCGTTGGACCTTTCACGCATCTGGCTCCGCGTGCTGTGCTGACAGGCGGCGCAAACGTTGGCTGCGACACCTTGATCGGCGCGGGGGCGATTGTCCTGCCGGGTCGCGCCGTTGGAAGCCGATCAACTGTCGGTGCAGGAGCTGTTGTCGTGGATGATGTCCCCGACAATATCACAGTGGTCGGCGTGCCAGCGCATCCAATGGCAATTGCATGCACCTGACAACCCGCAGGACCAATCCAGATGCGCAAACCCGCACAATCCGAACCAAATCGGTGCACTGATTCGGCCGATAGTGGCTGTATGCGCGGTCAATGCGCCATTTCAGTGTTGGTCATCGCCGCGATTCTGACGGCGGGCTGTGAACAGATCGTTGTTTCGGTGGAAGAGACGCCGGTCATTGTGGTCGAAGACAAAGTCGGCCGAGGCGCGACAGCGGAGCCTGGCGATATTGTCACCATCAGCTACCAGGCCAAACTGGAAAGCGGCGCGGTTGCACTGGCTGATGATCAGTACAGTTTCGAACTCGGCGCGAACGCAGTCATCGAAGGCATTGACGAGACTGTACATGGCATGAAGCTCGGCGGGCAGCGCATCATTCTCTGTCCGCCGCAAAAGCACTGGGGCAGAGCCGGCTACGGCAACGGCCGCATTCCGCCCAACGAGACGCTTACGATTGACATCAGACTCAAGTCGATCAAGTGACGATTGTTTCTTACGACGACATCGCCCACGCCAGAACGTGGCTGCCGAAAAACAAGCTCAACACAACGATGACAGTAATCAGCGCAAACGTCAGCACATCGCGCCGATTCAGCTTGAGAAGTGTAAGTGACAAACCGAGGAAGATGGCGACCTGCGCGATCGATTCGAGCGTCCATTCAACAGATCGTGTGGAAATTCCGATGTAGCGCACGAGCTGCATTGTGCTCGCAATTGCAGTCAGGTGCAGCAGGCCCGCGCGCAGGTCGCCGAACGGTCTTTCAACCAGGCGCGCGAACATTGCCAAGCCTGCTGTAGCGCACACGACCAAGGTGCCTGTCAGAACGAGCACTTTCAACAGGCTGATCAGTCGCGCTGCCGGCGGGATGATTTCGTGGGCCAGATCACCTTCGCCGACTGTTCGCAATTCCGCGCCCGGCATCAGCGACTGCACACCAAGAAAGTACCCGATAAGCAGCAGGACCCACGCAACAGCTATCAGCGCGCCAGACAAAACAACGCGTATGCGGTCTGGCGGCGCGATTGGGTCCGAAAGAGCCGAATCGTCCGTATCGTCGTCGGCCGTCTGCGTTGCTGCGGTCTCGAGTGTGCGCAGCGTCCGAAGATCAAATCCGCAGCGCATGCACACGACATCATCAGAGCCGGGCAATGCCGCGCCGCAGTTCGGACATACATCGAGATCGCCGATCGTCGATCGACTTTCCGGGGGTACTGCCGCAGCGGCTGAACCGGTTCGGAGATCGTCGTGAATCGGCTCTAGATCGATCGGAGCCAGATCGTCAGAATCCGGCGTATTCGCAGCATCGGAAACGTCCCCGCTGCCCGAGTCGTCTGGAACTGACTCCTCGTCATCGTGTTGCGGCGGCTTCTTGAACTCTTGCTCATCGCTCATTGGGGCTTCCCAAGGTCGCTTATTGATCGTAAACGCCCTTTCAGAGGGCTCCTGCCGTATTCTACTCGATCACCCAGTACTCAATGGCGGAACAGAATTCCGGATTGGGAAGTTGGTTGCATACAGCTTTACCCGAATGTGTCTTTGGAATCAGGACACGTCGTATTTCAGACATCTGGCTCTGCATCCGGAGCCCCCAGTTGAGAACCCTCGAGGAGTAATGAATCCATGAACCATTTTCGCAATGCATTTGTAGCACTGGCCGGCCTTGGCGCGTTAGGTGTAGCGCTCGGCTTCGCAGCACAGCAGACAGGCCCCGCCACCGCAGTCAGTACGATCGTCCAGACGACCCCTGCTTTGGCTGCGGAGAATTACGAAGTTGACTCTGTCCATTCATCAGTTGTTTTCCGTATTGAGCACCTGGGCGTGTCATCGTTCTACGGCACGTTTAACGAGATCAATGGTTCGTATACATATGACACGAACAGCCCAGGCAACTCCACGTTCGAGTTTGTGGTGAAGACCGACAGCGTCGACTCGCGCAGCGCTAAACGAGATCGACACCTCAAGAGCCCGGACTTTTTCAACGTTGCGGAATATCCGGAGATCACTTTCAAGAGCACGAAAGTTGAAGCGTCAGGCGATGACACGTTGCGCGTCACCGGCGATCTCAGCCTGCATGGCGTCACCAAGTCAATCACTATCGACAAGGATCTCGTCGGCCGAAAGGACACCGGTCGAATGGGTTTCAAAAGCGGATTCGATGCAGTCTTTACTGTGAAGCGCAGTGACTTCGGCATGGATACGTACGTGGCTGAAGGCGCGCTTGGTGATGAAGTGAAGCTGTTCATCGGCATTGAAGGCAATCGGAAATAACGACGCAGCTGCATGGAAGCAATTATTGAGGCATCATTGATCGGCATGATTGCGGGCACTGTGGCGGGAATCGTCGCAGTGCTTGCTGCATTGCCCTGGAAGCGCGAAGCTGAACCGACGGTCTGGTTTCGCATCTTCACGCCGCTGCTGATTGGTTCTGCATTCATCGTGGCGCTGCTTGCAAAGCACGGATTCCCCAAACAGTTTTTCCCGAAAGAGAGCTGGTGGTCGCTGCTGCATGTTGCTGTTGTGGCGACTGTCATTCCCGCAATCGGTGCAGCGCTCCCGAAGCGCTGGTTGATCGGGACGCTCCTTACGATTGTCGCTACTGCGAGTGCTGCAGCGCTGCTTCTTCGCACGCCCACCGTGATTGAACAACCCTGGATCTGGAAAGCGGCGCTCGGCGGGGCTGTTGTTGTGAGCTGGGTTGTCCTTGAACCGCTTGCACGACGGCATCGCGGCGCGCTTGTGCCACTGGGACTCAGCATTGTATTCATCGCGCTGTTTGTGCTGGTACTGGGCAGAATGGGATTTGCTCTTGCAACGCCCGGCCTTCCCGCTGTTGCTGCAGCGATGGGTGTGGTGACGATCACAGCATGGATCAAACCCAGAATTGGAATTGCCTTTGGTGCGATCATGACAATCGCAACACTTGGCGCAGGCACGCTCGTGATTGCGTGGATGAATGCGGGGCATGACATCAGCGGTACGCCGCATTTCGCGCCGGTGGCAATTGCGACGTCGCCGGTGCTACTGTGGATCGCAGAAGCGCCGCCGATGCGGAAATTGCCGCCATGGATTCGTACAGGTATTGCGGTTGCGCTGACAGCGGTCGTCGCAAGCGGCGCGGTGACAATTGCAATGGTGATGCAGGAGCCGGACCCATACGTCGGCTATTGATCCGCACGACCCCACAACCCGAACACAATCCTGTATAGTGCAAGGACTTCCCCGACACCGGGACCGCTGCATGGTGGAGCGAGCAGCGGACACGTGGGGCATTTCTGTACGGGAAGCAAACCAGAAGGAGTCGCAACGGTGCAATTGTCACGCCTGTCTGTTGTTGTCGCTGGGTGTTGCATGGTCGCAATATCCGGTAGTGCTGCATTCGCTGAAGAAATCCTGCTTTCGACCGGCGAGAACCTGAACGCACCGATCATCGCGCGCTCGACAGAATCCATTACGATTGAACATTCGATCTTCGGCGAACTGGTCATTCCATTTGCTGAAATCGCATCGATCGACGGCGTTCCGGTCAGCGATGCTCTTGATGCGCTTCCGGATCAGGAAATCACACCGCCGACGCCGAAGGCGCAGCCGAGCGTTGTGGAGTCGCTGCCCGAACCAGAATGGGACAGCAAACTCGAACTCGGCTTCACAGGCAACTCGGGCAACACTGAAACAGCCAACTTCCGCATTGCGTTCACGACAGTTCGCGAAACCGAAACGAATATCTTCACGTACGACGCGTGGTATCAGTTGTCCTCAAGCGATGGCGATCGCACAGAGAATCGATTCTCGACAGGTGTATTGTCAGAGTGGCCCCAACCCGGCGGAAAATACAGCTATTTCGCAGCAGCGCGATTCGATAATGCGGAATTCCAATCGTGGGATCAACGATTAACGGCCAACGGCGGTGTGAAATACTACTTTATCGACCGCAAAGAACTCGATGCGGCCGGAGAACTCATCAGCGCGTACAGCCTTGCAGGTCGAGCAGGTGCAGGTATCCGCAAGGAATGGGGCTCCAATGACGAAGATCTTGTCCCTGAAGGCTTGCTCGGACTTGATGTTGATTGGACGATCTCACCGGATCAGAATTTGCAGTTCTCAACTACGTATTACCCGGATCTTTCGATGCTCGGTGAATTCCGCTGGGTCAACACATTTGACTGGGTTATTGCGATCAATCAGATGGACGGTGTAAGCCTGAAGTTCGGCTTGTTGCACGAGTATCAATCCGAAGTTGACCCAGGCGTGAAAAAGAACGATCTCTCTGTCCACGCATCACTTGTGGTTGATTTCTAGTTCGATTCGCAGGCAGGTTTCCGTGCCGTTGAAACCGGCCGGGCACCCGCTGCGAATGGGGTTGTGGAGACGGCCTGCGACAGCGGGCTGAAGAACTTCCCGATGAGCGGGCGGCGAGGAGAAACGAGGGAAGGAAGAGCAGGAGTTGGGTGGAAAGATGCACGGCCGGCCGCGCTAAGCGGTCGGTCTTTTTTGACGGAACCCAACACCACTCCGTTTCTGCATCGGCTGCTGTAGGATGCCCGTATCATGCTCAGCAGACTCGGCATCGTCATCTGCAATGTCTTCCGGCGCACAGCGCCGGATCCGTTCGTCCTTGCAATCTTTCTCACGCTGCTGACCGCGGTGCTTGTGCTGACAATTGGCGGTGTGAACGGCGCCCCCCCGCCATCGCTTGTTGAGGTCATGGATGCGTGGCGCGTTGACAGTGGGCTGTGGAAATTTCTTGCGTTTGGCATGCAGATGTGTCTCGTGCTTGTCACCGGCCATGCGCTGGCGTCAACACGACCTGTGCGGGCGATGATCGACAGACTCGCGCGTCGACCACGCAACACCGCACAAGCAGCTGCACTGATCAGCATCGTCGCTGCAGTGTTCGGCTTGGTCAATTGGGGCCTTGGATTAATCGTCGGTGCGCTGCTGGCCCGTGAAGTCGGTCGATCTCTACATCGACGTGGGATACGCGCGCATTACCCTTTGCTGTGCGCTGCTGGCTACATGGGATTGCTTGTGTGGCATGGCGGATTTTCCGGCTCGGCACCGCTTTCGATGACGACACTTGAAGGCGCCGCCAAGGTTCTGCCCGAAGAGTATGTCGCACAGCTCGGTGAGACAGGCATCCCGCTCAGCGAGACAATTCTTTCGCCGATGAATTTCTTTGTCACCGGCGGGCTTCTGGTGCTTGTGCCGCTACTTCTGGCGATGTTTGCCCCGCGCGATCCGGATGACATCCTGGATATTAGCACGTACACCAACATCAATTCCGATCGTGTTGTGACAGCGGATTCACCGCATGCCCGCCCCACTGTTCCTGATCGCCTTGATACCTCGCCGATCGTTGTCTGGCTGCTAGCGGTACCGTTGCTTGTTGCGTTTATTCGCTACGGATATGTGACCGGCGGCGCGACAGACGCAGTTGGATTCGGTCGTGTGATCGCAACGCTGCGCGGGTTCAACCGGTTGGGACTCAACGAGATCAACATCATCATGCTCGCGTTGGGGCTTTTCCTGCACGGTTCGCCACGTGCGTACATGAACGCAGTCACTGACGGCGCACGCGGGTGTGCGGGAATTATCGTGCAGTTCCCGCTGTACGCTGGCATCATGGCAATGATGGTGGTCGGCGGACTCGTTATCAAATGCGCCGACTGGTTCATCGCAATCGGCGATGATTCAACGATTCCGATCATGTCGTTCCTCTCTGCGGGAGTGGTGAACATGTTCGTGCCGTCGGGCGGTGGACAATGGGGCATTCAAGGGCCGGTCGCGCTTGAAGCCGGCCTTGCTGCGGGAATCGCGCCCGGAAAAATGATCATGGCGGTTGCGTACGGCGATCAACTGACCAACATGCTGCAACCGTTCTGGGCCCTGCCGCTGCTGGGCATAACCGGCGTGCGGGCTCGGGACATCGTGGGGTACACGGCGCTGGTGATGCTCGCGGCCGGGAGTTGGATCGCTCTGGGGTTGTTGTTTTTCTAGAGTGGGTGTTGTTGCAGAAATTCTGATTCAAGATGACTGATTCAATCGTGCAATCTGAGATCAACGCGCCGCGCGCGACGATTGTGCTTAACGATTCGGCGCGGCGCAATGCCATGACGATTGACATGTTCGATGCGTTGGACGCGGTGCTTGCGCAGCTGCGCGATCGTGATGATGTACATGTTGTGTTGGTCAAAGGCAACGGACCTGCGTTCTGCGCAGGGTTCGATCTCGCCGCAGCAGTTGAAGACCCTTCCATACTCGAGCCGTTTGTCCTGCGCTTGAGCACGTTGGCCCGGCAATTGCGAAGGCTTCCGCAGGTTGTCGTGGCAGCAGTACATGGCGCCGCAATAGCTGGCGGCTGCGCGTTTATTAGTGCATGCGATTTCGTCGTCGTCGAACAATCCACGAAAATCGGCTATCCCGTACATCGCATCGGTTTGTCCCCTGCTGTTTCTGCGCCGACGCTTATGCAGGCGATCGGCCAGGGAGCCGCACGGCAGCTCATGATGTCAGGCAGTCTCATCGACGGTGCCGAAGCGCATCAACTCAGCCTCGCCTCGCATTGCTGTGATGGTGTACAAGCAACATTTGCGACTGCTGATGAACTCTGTGCAACGCTTGCAGCGCACGGCGCGCATGCAATGCGTGTGACCAAGCACTGGCTCAATACTCTGGATGGTTCACTTGATGACCAACGGTTCCAGCACGTCGCTGCGGACACGGCGCGCGAGGCTCTGGAGGATTCGTGTGTGCTGCTGCTTCGAGAATTCTGGTCAATGCGATCCGCATCAGCGCGCAGGAAGTGACCTGGCATCTCAAATATGTAGAAGAGTCTTGACTTGATGCAAAACTCTGCGATGCTGCGCATAGACATAAGTGTGCTTCGGCACTATGAACCAGCTGGGACCTCATCCCGGCAATCCAGGCAGCGGCCGCGCCCGGATCTATACGGCGCTCGGCGATACGAACAGGTATCGCCGAGCTTATTTTCATCCAGAATTCAGAATGGTTGTGTTTCTTACCCGCTTGCGAATAGAACGGGAATAGCAATAGTGCTGTACAGCAACGTCAACGACCAGCTCACCGGTATGAAACTGATGCCGACCATGACCCACGACAGGCGCCTGCCTGTTTGATCGCGCATGCGGCCGATGTTTTCACACAGGATGATTGCGATCACGACCAGCGCGAACTTGAACACCGATGCGCCGACAAGTCCCCAGTGCTCGATGAAGAGCGCTGCGATCGGATTCGCTTCGATGCCGCGCAGCCCGTACAGAATCACGCCGGTGAGCAGCACATCGAGCGATGATCCGAGCACCAGCCAGCTGTAGGCCTTTTCATACAGAAGTGGTTCGCCCCATCGGCTGTGTTCAATCGAAACAGCCGTCGCATGTGAATCCCCGGATCGTAGAGCGGGAGCGTTCATGTCACCCTCTTGTACGAACAATCTGATCGTCCGGCTGCACACTGGCTACAAAAAAGAGGCGATCAGCATTGCTGCCTCATACTCAACCGCCCTGGGGCGCGACATATTCCTGCGGTCGAGCTCCTGTACGGAGCCAGCCGTACAATGCGTGGTTGATCCATTGATACGGAGGCCAGCACAATGACGACCAGCCAGACAACCGCCCGTGTATGCACATGGAGCGAGCTTGACGAAGATCAGCCCATGGCAAAGATCACCAGGCGACGCATCATCGGCGAGAAGATGATGATCTCCCGTGTGCAATTGTCCAGGGGTTTTGAAGTTCCGTCACACAGTCATGACAACGAGCAGATTGCAGTTGTGCTCGAGGGGGAAATTGAATTCGGCCTCGGCGATGATGAAGCTGAGACCGTCACACTCACCGCAGGACAGGTTCTGCATATTCCCTCGAACGTGCCGCATTCTGCACGCGCGCTGCAGGACACATTGATTCTTGATCTTTTCAGCCCGCCCAGCGAAACCACCGGCGTGGATGCCCACAGCTAAACACTGCTGCATTCCGCCACACGATCACACCTTGGCACACTACTATGTTGTGCATCAATTCAATTGAATCTCATTCAGGAGTACCGCCATGGCACGCGCCGTCGCACGACACATTCTCGTTCCTACCGAAGACAAAGCCAACGAACTGAAGCAGCAGATCGAAGCCGGCGAAGATTTCGAAAAACTCGCAGGCGAACATTCCAGTTGCCCCTCCGGCAAACAGGGTGGATCGCTCGGCGAGTTCGGCCAGGGCCAGATGGTTCCCGAGTTCGACCAGGTTGTCTTCGGCGATCTGCCCGTCGGCCAGGTCTCCGAACCCGTCAAGACACAGTTCGGCTATCACCTGATCGAAGTGCAGAATCGGATTTGATCGGGCGGATCAACCCGTACTTTCAGTTCGCGCAATAAAAGCGGCAGAGCACATTCGTGCCCTGCCGCGACTTGTTTACGTGCGGTAATAGTCACTACGCTGAGCACCATCGAAACGGCCGGACCGCAAACAACATCTCTTAAAAGCGCTTCCTTGAGCCGCACGGACAAAGGTCATTGCGGCCGAGTTTCTCAAGAAATTCCTTCGCGCCGAATGGTGTCTGAACGCCGCGCGGGCCACGTTTGACGTGTGTCTCCGATGGATAACCACGTCGACGCTTGCTCAGAGGCTCAAAAGCACTCTTGCATGCTGCGGTCCTGCCAATTCTCGTGCGTATCGGTGCGTGCCATGATGCACCTCCTTCATCGTTCATCGTGAATGATTGACTCGATTTGCCCGTCAAGTCATGGAGATGTGCTACACATCATAGCACTAATTCACACAAGGCGCTTCGATTATAATGGAGCAACTGTACGATCCAGCCTTTGGTTGAACCATGCTCGCTGTCCTCTCCGTCATCGTCGTTGTGGTGATCTCACTACTCGTAGTGCGGGTGGCAACGGTCGTGCTGGTGCTGGCGGGCAACGCGCGGAGCCGATGGACGTTTCGAAGTGATCTTGACCCGCCCTTCGAAGACTCAAGGGCGGCTTCTTATCGATGTTCGGGATTGGGATGATCGAATCGGCAGCCGGCATCCCATTTGGAACGCTGATTGCCATGTACAGGAATGCCACCTGCATCTTTGAGCATGCGCGCCATGTGCAGCAGGTTCCAGGTCATGAACGTCGTGTTGCGCTGAGTAAAGTCGTTCTCAGGTCCGCCGGAACCTTCATCGAGATACGACGGACCGGGGCCGGCCTCGCCGATCCACCCGCAATCAGCCTGTGGTGGAATCACGCATCCGAGATGCTGCAACGCGTACAACACGCTCATCGAACAGTGCTTTATGCCGTCTTCGTTGCCGGTGACGACGCACCCGCCGACCTTGCCGTAGTAGGCATATTGCCCGGCATAATTGAGCTCGCCTGACATGCCGTACAGCCGCTCAATCAATTGCGTGCAGACGGAAGTTTTTTCGCCCAGCCAAATGGAAGTACCAAGCACAAGAATGTCTGCAGCCTTGACCTTTTCGTACAGCTTCGGCCAGTCGTCACGATCCCAGCCGTGCTCGGTCATGTCGCCGTAGACACCGAACGCAACGTGATGATCGACCGCGCGAATGTTCTCAACAGTGACGTTCTGCGTCTTCATGATCGCAATTGCGATGTCCATAAGACCCTGCGTATGCGATTGCCGTGGCGATTTCTTAAGTGTGCAATTGAAGAAAAGCGCCTTGAGGTCGGAATAGTCCGTTGTCGCGGCTTCACAGATTTCCAACTGTTTGGACGTCAGGGCCATGTATCGCTCCTATTCGCAATTGCATTTTGTAGCGGCAGACTGACGCCGCGCTGTCGCAGGACATTCCGCTGGTTGTCAAATCACCGAATCATGCTTCGAGATGTTGTGCGCTTCGGATGTATCTATCTGTACAAGTGTTTCGCGTTGAATGCGTTTCGCCGCCTCGTCATCGACGTAGTCGCTGTGACACGAGAGTTTGTCGCCAGCATCGCCTTTGGAAGCAAGTTTGTGAATTTCCTCGGGATTGAGATAGCCGCGTTGTTCGAGTATCGCTTTCTGTTCGTCAGTCAGCGCATCAGAACGAGCAGGCTTGTCCCATTTGAACGCATCATCCTTGCCTGATGCGAATTCCTGAATTTCCTTGCTGATGCGCACGCTGCACCAATCGTGCCCGCACATTGCGCAGAAGTCGGTATCCACATCAAGATCTTCATCATGCAGCGCCCGGGCAGTATCAGGATCAAAGCTCAATTCAAAATGTTTCTGCCAGTTGAGTGCGGCGCGAGCTTTCGTGAGTTCATCATCCCAATCGCGTGCGCCCGGAATCCCCAGGGCAACATCCGCTGCATGGGCTGCAATCTTGTACGCAATACAACCCTGCTTGACATCATCACGTTTGGGCAAACCGAGATGTTCCTTGGGCGTGACGTAACACAACATCGAAGCGCCATGATACGCAGCATTCGTTGCGCCAATGCAACTTGTGATGTGGTCATAGCCGGGGAAGACATCTGTCACCAGCGGGCCAAGCACATAGAACGGCGCGCCATGGCAGAGCGTGCGCTGCACCTTCATGTTGTATTCGATCTGATCGAGCGGAACGTGGCCGGGCCCTTCGATCATCACCTGTATGCCATGCGCCCAGGCGCGTTCGGTCAATTCGCTCAATGTTTCAAGCTCTGCAAGTTGCGCACGATCGGTTGCGTCAGCCAGCCCGCCGGGCCGCAAGCCGTCGCCGATGGAAAACGACACATCCCAGCGCCGCATCACGCAGCAGATGTCATCCCACAATTCATACATGATGTTTTCGCGGTTGTTCATCAACATCCACTTGGCAAGCAGACTGCCACCGCGCGAGACGATCCCGATAAGTCGATCCTTGACGAATTTCAAATGCGCCTTGCGCACGCCTGCATGAATCGTAAAGTACGAAACGCCCTGCCTGGCCTGTTTCTCGATCTCGGTGAGGATGACTTCACGATCGAGGTCTTCGAGTTTGCGGCCGATGATCATTGAATAGATCGGCACCGTCCCGATCGGCACGGTTGCGGCTTGGATGATTGCAGTGCGACATTCATCAAGATCGCCTCCGGTGGAGAGATCCATCACCGTGTCAGCGCCCCAGCGCTGGGCCCACTGCAGTTTCTCAACTTCATCGCTGGTTCCCGAAGAGATCGGCGATGCACCCATGTTGGCGTTGATCTTCGTCAGCGAAGCCCTGCCGATGCACATGGGATCGAGGTTGTATTGCAGATGTTGTGTGTTGGCGGGGATGATCATCCGTCCTGCTGCGACTTCATCGCGCACCTGTTGGGCGGTGAGATGCTTCTCGCGATCAGCAACGCGGCGCATCTGCGCAGTGATGATGCCCAGTCGTGCATGTTCGAGTTGTGTGATGGGTTCAAAGCCAGCCTCGGGTGTGACCCGGCGAACAGTTCCAGGGGCATCGGCGAATGTGTACGACGCCAGTTCACATGTTGGCGATGCGTTTGCGACTCGTTCCAACGCTTCGGCTGCATCGTCGCCGGTAAGCAGATCGACCTCCCAACCATCGGGTAGAAAATCCCACGCAGTCTTCGCACTCGGCGCGGGCATGCCCGGCGTGTCGGGGCTGGCAAACATCAGCGGCCCGCCGATGTCCGCGCGCAGCGCGAAACTGCCCGGCGTCGTGCCTGCTGCGGTTGTCGAAGGATTGTGAGCCCCGTGCATTGGAAGCTGTTCGGTCAGTCGTGAATTGTCGTTTGCATGAATCATGGCATATCCCGTTCGGGTGAAAATTTTGGTGTAGTGCAATCGGCTGCGCTTTCAGTCGTCGATCATCGTCCATTCCATGACTGACGACTGCGGCAGATTCTCGATATCGATCTGGCGGAGCATGTTCAGACACTGCGCACGGTGGTGCATGCCGTGCGTTGTGACATGTGTCAGAACAGCACCGCGTGTGAAGGAATATTCTTTGCCACCGCGTTCGCGCGTCAGGATTTCATCGTTCGGATGCGCTGCTGCACTGCTCGTCAGTTCCGCTGTCGCATCATCGAGCATTGTGCGGAGGTCATCGATGCTGTAATTGGTTCCTTCCGGGCGCGGGCGGAATTCGCGCAGCGCAAGCAAATCACCCCAGCCGCGCATGGCACCGATGATATGCACGATTGTGTCATGCAGCGTGCCGACGCCCATGTCGTAGTGCTGATGAAACTGTTCGTTTGTGAGCGCTGCACAAGCGTCAAGCAATTGCTGTGTCGCCCAATGATTATGCTTGAACAGAATTTCGAGTGGTTCTGATGCAGGCATGTTCGCTTCCCTCCGCCGGCATAATCCGGATCAGGTTCCACGGGTGCCTCTCAGCCCCCGGACCGAATTCCGAGGACGCCCCGAGCGTGAATGCATTGTAGCGGTTCAGTGCCACTCGTACCTGAGATCCCCGTGTTGCCATTTGGGGGGTCGAATCGTCTGTACGTCAGTCACGGCGCGCAGGCCTTTGAATTGCACACGAAACGTGAATGGCTCGTCGGCATCCATGTCATACTCCCATGCGAACTCGAACTTCTTGATATAGTCAGGAGGACCAATCGCTCTGAGTACGTCCTTCGGCGTCATTCCGGGCTGCACGAGTTCAGTGCGCTCGGCTCGGAAACCGGGTGGTTGTTCAGCACGAATATACGTCCATGAACCGTCTTCCTGAGTGACGCGAAATACTGTACATGGCAATTCGGTGGGCTTTTCGCCGATTCTGCGCAATGCAACGTGTACACGTTGGCGAAATTCCAGTGGTTCTGCTGCGAAAGGATTGAGAGATTTCGCGCCCAGAATTTCAACCGTGTCGTATTCGTCGATCTCGAACTGCAAGGTTGATACACCTTCAAGTTCACGCAGCGATGCGATCGCATCTTTGATCTGCAATCGACCAGCCAAGTGGACGGCCAATTCAATCTCGCGCTGTTCATCCCATCGTTGTCTGTGAGCCTCGAAGCACGCCAGATATCGATCGGCAGCGCCATCAAGATTGGCAAGCGCAATTCTGCGATCATCAGCATCCATTGCCAAAATGAGATCAGGTGTTGGTTCCTCAAGAAGTCGGGCGTTGTCGAGATCAACCACGATTCTGCGATCCCACCATGTGCGAATCACGAATAAATGATTGCCTTCGTACTGGAAGAAGGACCACCGACTGTGGAATGCCCACATAGGACCAGCTGTCGTGTGAATCACATGCCTGTCGTCCTCGACGTCAAACTTATGCAGTATGAGGAACCGCAGGGCGACAGTCGCGCTGTTCGGTCGATGAACGAGTATCTCATCCGCAGACGTGTGGACTATCGACCAGGCGGCATCGTTCACGTAGAGTGCAACGGGCGACGATTCCGCCTGCCGGCGCGTCCACAAAACCGTGTCGGCTTGCACGTCTCGAAACGTGTAGACAAAATCGTCCGCAAAGGGGGTAGGTTTTTCGGCGGCATTGTCCGGCGAGACGGCGGTGAATTCGAAATGCCCGTTCGGCGAGCTTGCCAATCGATCGCTGTAGAAACGATCCGTGCCGCAGGCTGTCGCAACGATTAATGCGACCGCGAAGACAGTGACGATGTGCTGCACTTGTCTTCTAAGCTGTTGCCGTTGTTGCATGATTGACTCTTGGATTATTAGCAACGGGTGTTGTACGTAATTGTAGTGATAACGACGCGCTATTGTTCGATCGTCGTTCCGCCCGTGACCAGATCACGTACGAATTCACCCTGGATCATGTCATGCGGGAATCCGAGCGTTATAGCACTGGCAGTTTCCAGTTGATCTATGTGATCCTCGGCGAGTGTGAAATCAAGGCAACCGAGGTTGTCTTCGAGTTGTTTGAGTGTGCGGGCACCGAGGATGATGCTTGTGATGCCGTCTTTGGTGAGTAACCAGTTCAGCGCCACCTGTGCCGGTGTTTGACCAATAGCAGTTGCGACGTTCTGCACAACATCGGCGACTTTGAGTTTGGCTTCGGTCAGGCCGACGATGCGGTTGTCCATGCCGAAAGGATTGGCATCGCCGGATTCAATGAGCTTCTTTTCCTTGGCCATATCATCGCGTGTGTATTTGCCTGTAAGTATGCCCGACGCCAACGGCGACCACGGCATGCAACCCAGCCCAAGCTCCCTGCACATCGGAAGAATGTCGCGCTCCACATCACGCATAGCCATGTGATAATGCACCTGAGTTGCAATGAACCGCGACAGCGCATGCGCTTCGGCATACGTATTGAGCTGCGCGATCTTCCACGCAGGTGTATCGCTGATTGCGATGTAAATCACCTTGCCTGCGCGCACGAGATCATCAAACGCCCGCATGACTTCATCAACGGGCGTGGTGAAGTCCCACGCATGCAACCAGTACAGATCGATGTAGTCCGTTTTCATTCGACGAAGCGATGCTTCCACAGCCTGCACCATGTTCTTGCGACCGTTACCCGCTGCGTTGGGATCGCCATCGGTGGTCTTGAGCGTGTACTTGGTGCCGACGACGAAGCGCTCGCGGTTGCCGGCCATGAACTCGCCGACGAATTCTTCGCTCTCGCCGTTTGTGTAGAAATTTGCGGTGTCGATGAAGTTACCGCCGGCCTCGGTATAGCGATCCCATATGGTTCGACACGTGTCCTTGTCGGAGCCCCAGCCCCATGCGGTGCCGAAGGTCATCGTGCCCAGGCACAGCGGTGAGATTCGCAAGCCGCTGTTGCCTAGCAGGCGGTAGTGATCGAGACGTGTAAGAGCTTGAGACATCATTCTTCCTTCTGCACGATGAATCAGGTGCAATGCATCAACGATTCGGCACGATGACCGCGTCCAATTTCAGTGCCCGACGCAAGTCGGTGATCTGCCCGGCATGTGTGCCGTTATGAAAACACACGCGCATGACAAGCAGCCACAATGGAATCGGCCCGCCGTGCCAATCCTGCGGTTCATCGAGTTTGGAATCGGGCGCGATTTCAATGCATGTAGCCAGCCGATCACACGCGCGTTCGAAGATTGCTCTGCCGCGATCAAGCAGCGGATACAGCTCTGGACTATCACTCGGCTGCGAGCCGAAACCGACTGTAGTGGTGTCGAACAGTTGGCCGGTGCCATGCGTGCCGTCGCCCTGCACGAAATCCGATTCGGGCAACGGTTTGCCATCGAATCGCGTTGCGACGCGGTGCATTGTCATCGCGCAGTGTCCGAGATTCCAGATCACGTGGTTCGGCAGGTTTGTCGGCTGATGCGTGCGGTTCGTGTCATCAAACCCCGCCAAGAATCGCGTGAGAAATCCGTTCGTACTGCGCACCAACTCTGCAAGTGTCTGCTGGCGGTTCATCGTTTCGCTACGTGTATAAGCAGCCACATCACACCTCCTGCCGGTCTCGGTTTATTGCACATCAAGGTTGTACAGTCGCAGATGTTCGCGCATCTCGCGATTCCAATCGTCGAACACATGCCGCTGCGCGTTGTTGTGAATCGCGCCCTCGATCAGAAGTATAGACGACGCTGCGACGGGTCCACCGTCACCGAGCTCTTGAAGCGCATCGATGAATCTGCGAACCGCCAGATCAAAATAGAACGAATCCAGATCGCCACAGAACAGATGCACGCGTTCTGCAATAATCGGCAGATATTTCTCGGGATTGCTGCGCACCAAAGCGACGATATCGAACTGTTGCCAATGTTGACGGACTGCATCGTCAAAGACCCCGGTGTGCGAATCAAACAATGGGCGCACCTGCCCAGTAAGTTCATCAACCGGCCCGTACATCTGATGCAGTGTCTGCCACAGCCCCCCGGATCGACCGTGGGTATCGATTGCCTGTTCCATCTGCCACATCTGCCGGCTTGTCGTCGCAGGAACCATCACATCAATGGCCATACCGGTTCGTCGGAATGCCCAATACGGCTCGGAGGAGTCGTCATGAAACGCGTTTGCAGATTCGTACAAATCGATGTTCTGCAAAGCGTGAAAATCCACAGGCGTTGGCGCAGTCGCCCAGCATGCGCCGAAAACATCCGGTTGATTCAGAATAAGCCACAGCGCGCTCCAACCGCCGAGTCCGATGCCTGTCACTATTCGTGATTCAGCTTCATTGCGCAGGCGAAACTGTCGTTGCAACTGCGGCAGTAATTCCATGACCAGCGCAGTCAGACGCGGGCCATGAAACGCGCTGTCGACGAATCCGTGATGCCCCCAGCGAGTCTGCGGATCGAGAACAACATGCACTGCGTTGGGCGCGATGTCCTCGACGCCGGGGATCAGCAACATTTCCGCATGTTCAATTGCTGCACGCAAGACCAGATCGGTGCGATCCGGAATGACGAATACCACCGGCCAACGAACATCCGGCCGCTCGTCATAGTCAGCCGGCAGCGCCACCGCACACCGCTGCATGACATTGCGACCCAACGCTTCACTGAGCAGATCACTTCGCTGTTCGATCCATTTCAGATTCGCAGGCATATCGGCTGGCGGTACATCTTCGAAACGATGGTTGAATTCGATTGCGACCAGATCGATCCCGTTTGCATCCGCTTCATAGCTCACGACATCGCTGTACAAACACTCGGGCCCGGCGATCAGCCGCGGTAAATCATCATTGACATGGAGCAGAGCCTGCACGCGCACCGGACCCGCAAAAGCATCCAACGGCCCGCCAAACCTCGCAGCATTGGAGTCGGACAAAACGATCGGCTGGCTGGTGTCCCACTTCTCGATCGACATCGAAGCGATCGGCTGGGGCTTGTCGAACCATGGCCCGCGCAGCGGCTGCCGCATCGACCACCGCCGATCACTTTCGGTGATGAAATAGACAATAAGCCGGCCGGTCAGAGGACGCTCTCTCAGCCCAGCCTGAAGGTCGCCAGCGACGGTGACAGTAATCGAATCCTGGGCGGATGCGGTCCCCATTGACCGGCCGCAGGCACCCATAAACAGCACCAGACCGTAAATAGACAGCTGCAATCCACGAAGAATCGCACATTTGACCCGCAATTCAGCATCCATAGCACCGATCCTACTCCGGTAGAGCATCTTCGTTGAAGGCTGATCCCCTGCGCGGCCGATGCTTCGAATCGACCCGGACTCGCTCAACCATCGGCGAGGACCGGCTGTACAATCGCCACCCGCCCCGCTGATGCACCTAAACACTGCAGGTACAGGGGGCTGCGAGGAATCGTTCATGCAAGCACTCAAGATCGTTGTCATTGCCTTCGTGCTGTTCACATTTGCCGGCTGCACCAGCAGTGGCTACCTCGAAATGCCGTCCATGCAAGCACTGTCGTGGCAGGCAGATGTAGACGAGCCGATGGTTTTTGACATCGCCGGCGCGATCTCGGTGGATGTCCAGTCATTCGCCGGCAACGTGACGGTTGTCGCAGATGAAACGCTGGATCGCGCATGGCTCGAAGTGACGCGCGATGCCCGTCACGGCTTTATGCGACAGGATGAAGCGGAAGCCTCGCTTTCGCAGATCGACTACAGCGCGGAAATGATCAACGACGAAACAGGGCAAGTCCTGACAGTTCGCACGTGGACGGAACACGATCAACCCTATCAACAGCGCGCCCACATTCTCATCATGGCACCGTCCATCAAGGACCTGACAATTCAGACGAAGCACGGCACGGTGCGCGGCGAAATGGCTCAGGGCAGTGTTGACATCGACAGCTCTGGCGGCGATGTGCGCATCATGACCGAATGGCCGATGACGGAGAACGTCACCATTGTCAATAAGGACGGCGATATTGATTATCGTGTGCGCGGAGATTCGACCGCGCGCATTGATGCACGAACCGTTCGTGGCCGTGTATTGCAGCGCGTTCGCAACGGCAGATTAATCATTGAATCCCTAACGGATCATGACACACTCGTCGCAACGCTCAACGACGGAACCAACCCGGTGACGCTGCGCACTGTTGACGGCAATATCCGTATTGCTGTGGTCAACGAACCGATGCGGGTCGGGGCACTGATCCGTGATCCGTAAGGACCCACAAGCCTGAAACGCAGATGATGCTGGCGATGCGGCGCTGCCGATAAGTTCGGTTGACCGGAACTGAATCGCGTATGCTTTGCCCATGGCGCGCGACATTCAGGATCACTATTTCAAGCTTGCCAAGAAACAGGGATACCACTCCCGGGCGGCGTTCAAGCTGATCGAGATTGACGATCGCAAGAGCATTCTGCACAAGGGTGATGCTGTCCTTGATTGCGGCGCAGCGCCGGGTTCCTGGACGCAGGTGGTTCTTGAGCGCATCGGCAGGCGGGGCAGAATTGTTGCAGTTGACCTTCAGCCGATCATGACAGCTGGCGAAGATCGCCTGCAAACTATGCAGGGTGATTTCAACTTGATTGAGCCAAGTGAATTGCTCGAATTCATAGCGGGCCGATCCGCTGCCGAAGATGCGCCGCCGCGCCGATTCGATGTCCTGCTGTCAGACATGGCGCCGTCCACAACGGGCGATCGGCTGATTGATCACTACGGATCGATCCGTTTGTGTGAAGCAGTGCTCGACCGCGCTAGGGAAGTCCTGCGCCCCGGCGGACGAACTGCAATGAAAGTCTTCGAGGGCGAGGCATATCCCGAGCTGCTGCAGCGGTGCAAGGCTGAATTCAAGACTGTCAAGGGATTCCGCCCCAAAGCCTCGCGCAATGAGTCGATTGAGATGTTTATCGTTGCAGACGGCTTCCGCCCGCCGCCGACCGATGCTGCACATTGACAAACAACAATTCGGCAGAACCGGCGTGCATCGCGCAGTTCCTGCCTGATGCGGCATGCCGCGCGCTTGCAACGTCCGAGAACGTCGAGGTTTCTGCGCGATCGTGCGTGGCGCGGGTTTTGCGACAGTCATGCTCTGACGTCACGAAGGAGCATCGTCATGAATGTCAATCACACAACCAGCACTATTCAACGTCTTGCAACCCAGACGCTTCGCCAGCGGGTTACTGACAAACCCCAACTGCAGGAAAACACCAACACCAACACCAACACCGGCAAGCCCAAAGGTCCACATCGGGCCGACCCGAAGGCAAGTACCACAGCAATCGAACGACCGGCCGTTTCTGATGCGGTGTTGCCGGAAGCAGATCTCGATGCGCTCGTTGGCGAGATCCGCGATGACCTGAACCTGCCACCGTCTGAGGATGCAACGAACCCAGTACAAGCATTGCTTGACGCGTGGGGTACAGAGAGCACCGAGCATGATCTCAATGCTGATGGCACGGTCAATATGTTCGACCTGCTTGAACTGCTGCAGCAGATGAGCCAGCAACCCCAGCCCGATGCCGATCCGGCCCCGGCTGCAGATGATGCTGTTCCGGTTGATCTGCCAGTCGTGCAGGAATCGGTGCCAGCGAAACAGGCTGGCGACGACTACCAGACGCGTTTACAGGAACTGCTCGACGCATGGGGCACAGACGACGCCAACAGCGACATCAACGGCGACGGCATTGTTGACGTTTTCGATCTGACCGAATTGATGAGCCAACACATGGCAGCGGCCCAGGCCGAGTCAGACGCGTCTGTCAACTCGTCTGTTGAAGCAGGAGTTGTGAACGATTCCCTCGCAGGTGACATCACAAGCGTCGAACCACAACCCGAGCAATTACCGCTTACCGTGGACAATCTCCTGAACGCGTGGGGTGTGGCCGGCGGACAGTTCGACCTCAACGATGATGGCACCGTCAACATGTTCGATCTGCTGGCGCTGCTGAACCAGATCACGGAAGACTCCCGAAAAGACCCGCCAACGTCGTTTGCAAACAAAGTTGACGATGCCAGTCTTCAGAAGCACGAACCAAAACGAGTCGTGCGCGAACGCGTGCTGGATCGCATAGCCGATCGCCTCGTTGCGAAATTCAACGACCGCGGCTTCGATACCAAACCGCCTGCAAACCTCGATGCCACGCTTACACGTCTGAACTTCGGCGAGGAACAGCAGGCACTGCTCAAACAACGAATATTTGCCAGGTATCCAATCGGTGGCAGCTTCAACGCAACAGTCTGACAAACCACTCGCGCGCACAATATCTCGACCGCGCCGCGGCGTCGCTTCCCACCAGGCGGCGCCGCATTTTCATTTTGCATCGCGCCCGCGGCACCACTAACAACCAACGCTGTAACCTGTATTTCGGCGTTTGAAGTTTTGGCGTGTCGTCACACCATCCGCGCGCCGGCAGCCCGCGCAGAATCGATGATCCGCTCGGCTGTGCGCACCGCAGCAAGCCCCGCCTCTGCATCCACCGCAGGCCGCCTGCCCGTGCGAACCGCATCCAGAAATGCATCAATTTCCAGCCCCAGCGGCTCGACATCATCAACTTCAAGTGAATCGACTTCCACAAAATCCAGGTAGTTCACACTCGACAGATCTTCACCTGCACGAAGGCGCTGCCGCACCTCTTCCAACCGGGCAATATTTTCCGTTTTATGCACAACGGTTCCACCACGGGCGACGAAGTCAGCGGAAACATAAATGTCATCGCAGATCACGCGCATCTTGCGCTCGGTCTTCAGCGCAAGCCTGCTTGCTGTCACATTAGCGACGCAGCACATGCCATCGTCGTACGGCGGAAAGGTCAGCCGAGCATTGCACACATCTTCAGCTTCGCTGATCACACTCACCGCGCTTGCGGAAATTTCCTGCGGCTCTGCGCCGACCAGCATCAACAGCACATCAATGTCATGAATCATCATGTCGTGTACGACGCTGACATCGACGCTGCGAAATGTCATCGGACTGATGCGATTGACTTCCACAAACCGCGGTTTGAGGTGCAGCTTCTGCATCGCAACCATAACTGGATCAAACCGCACGATGTGCCCGACCTGCAACAGCGTTTCGGTCCGGCGGGCTGTATCGGCAATCCGCTGAGCCTGATCTACATCCGGAGCCAGTGGCTTTTCAACAAGACATGCAACACCGGCCTGCAGCAGCGGCTCCACAGCCTCAGCGTGATACACCGTCGGCGTCGCAATTGTGACCGCAGAAACACCGGCCTCGATCAACTGTTCAAGTGAATCAAACGCCTTGCCGCCCCACTGTTCGATGATGTCCGTCGCACGTGTGTGGTCTGTGTCCAGTACGCCGAGGAAATCCACATCATCGCGCTGGGCATAGACGCGCGCATGATGCCGGCCCATTCGGCCGACACCGACCACTGCACACTTCAATCTGTCCTTTTGTTTCGACATCGCGCTCGTCATGCAGACCATCGTAGCGTTGTCAGGACCGGCCGCCTGCATCGCACTTACGTAGCCAGCGGTTCATCGCCGCCCTGATCGACCGGTAGCGGCCGAATCTGCCGCTCAATCATCTGTTCGTGGGCTTTCTTTTTCGCAGCGACGCGGTGCTGCCGACCTGCCGCCTCGATGCGGTGCCGCTGCGCCCAAACCACGTGCTGCCGCATTCCAAGGAACCCCAGCACGTAGTACGCCAGCATCCACGCCCACCACAGCAACACCAGCAGGTTCGCGAACAGCGCGATCCAGGGCAGCGACCCGATGAAGAGTTGTCCCAGCAACGTCGGAAACGCAACGAGCCACGACGCGGTGTTGAGCCGGCGGGCTGCGTGTTCCAGTTCCGCTTCCTCGCACACAAATACCAGCAACTGGCCCATAGCAATGAAGCCGATGCCCGCTATGGCGCGCAGCAGCACGTGCAATGCAATGAGCAGATCACCATTTATCGAGCTTCCGAAACCGCGCATCAGCCAGAATGCGTACGCAGGCATCCACAGGAATTGTGAGGCAAGCACCGCTCGCCGAAGTGTGCGCAAGCGCGGCCAGTGTCGTTCGATGCTCGCAGGCAATATGAACCTCGCTGCAAAAGCCCATGCGACACTCGTTGCTGCACCGACAAGCAGGTATTGCTTCTCCGGCGGCCCGCCCGGGGATAAGGCTGCTGCGAGATACACAAATCGACTGACAACTACTGCGCCAAGACACGCCGCTGCGAGAGCGAGCCCGAACTTCCAGTTGCGACGTTCAGCCGGGCCGGCTGCGAGCATGATGTCCATCAATCGGCGCAACTGTGGCGCTTTGAGTTGCAGTTCCGAATACTGGCCGTCCCCCATAGGATCGACGCCGCACTCCGGACATTTATTGCCCAGCGGCACGCCCCGCAGGTTGTACCCGCAGGAGGGACACGGCGAATCCTGATCAAAGGCCGCGCGTGCCGACCGCGCCGCGCCGGCGGCTTCGTCTTCATTCTGCTGCGACCAGTCAACGGGAATGTATGGCGACATGCTTGTTCAAGTGTATCTCCCGCGCCGCCGAAGGCTCGGAAAAACTGCTGTTCTTCGCTGGCTACACTACGACGCCGGCCAATGAATACTCCACCGCCTGCCGAAACATCGCCAGCCCAATTGGCTCACCGGTGCGCTGCGATGCATCCAAACGCGTCCACCGCGGATGTGTCAGCCAACTCGTATAGCGTTCCGGATGTGGCATCAACCCGAACACCAATCCGCTGCGATCGCAGATTCCCGCAATGTCGCCCATCGAACCATTGGGGTTGTCATCAGCGGCGTAGCGAATCGCAACCTGTCCGAAGGAATCGAGTGCGTCAATCTCGCGTGCAGATTCCATAACGAATCGTCCTTCGCCATGGGCGATCGGCAGCATCGCGTTGTACGCTGACGGCTGCAGACCGCGCGTCCAAATGCAGTTCGTTCGGGACGGGACCTCTACACGCGCCCAGCGATCAACGAAACGCCCGCTTTCGTTTGGCGCGAGTGCTGCAACAGGTTGCGGGGGTTCGCTCGGCCAGTCAGCGCCATCAGCCGGGCCGGGCAGCAAACCCATCTGCACTGCAATCTGAAATCCGTTGCACGGCGCGATGATCGGAGTGCCGCGTTGTACTGCATCCACGAGCGGCTGATACAAATACTGCCGCATGAGCTGGGCCATAATGCGACCGGCGGCGACCGCGTCGCCGTAACTGAACCCGCCCGGGATACCGATGAGTTGGTACGACGTGATCCGCCCCGGCTGCCTGCACAAAGTGTTCAGATGCACCATCTCTGCCTGTGCGCCGGCGGCATCAAATGCATGCGCCAATTCGCGATCGCAATTGATTCCCGCAGCAGTGATGATGAGCGCTTTGGGTTTTGACATTGTCAAGATTTCACCTTTGTTCACCAATCCAATGTATTGCGCCAGGCTTCGCGCAGTTCGTCAACCGCCATATTTACATTCGCCGATGCGCATCGCAGGAAACCGTCGTTGGTGATTGTGCCGATCACCAACGCTGCGCATATATTCTGCACGCGCTGCAAATCGCCTGGCAATACCTCAAGCACAAACCGACTCGGACCCTCGTGATACAATCTCGCTGAGCTGGCGTCATCAATTTCGAGTTCCGCACCGACATCGCCCCCGATACACATTTCCGCCACCGCGCATAACAATCCACCATCACTGACATCGTGCGCGCTGCGAATCACACCAGCTTGAATCAGCGCATGAATCTGCCGAGCTGTTGCAGGTCCGGATTCAAGATCAACTATCGGCAACTCGGCATCGCCACAGCCGAACATTGACGCATAATGCGAGCCGCGCAAACTCATTGCTCCATCATCACCAACCAACAGCAATACGTTGCCCGCACTTTTGGCGTCCATCGTCACGCAGCGGTTGACATCGGGAACTATGCCGAAGCCTGAAATCAACAGCGTCGGCGGAATGTGAATCGTCGTTCCATCATCAGCGGCGAATTGGTTGTTCAGCGAGTCTTTTCCGGAGATAAACGGTGTGCGGTACGCTTTTGCGCCGTCGTAACAACCCGCTGCAGCGCGTACTAGTGATGCCATGCGCTGCGGATCTACGCAGCCCGGCCAACAGAAATTATCGAGAATGGCAATGCGATCAGGATCAGCACCGACGCACACCAGATTGCGCACACATTCATCAATAGCAGCAAGTGCCATGATATAAGGGTCATCTCGCAAACCCGTCACAAGACCATTCGCAATTGCGAGCCCTTGCGTCGAACCAGCAACCGGTTGCAGCACGGCAGCATCACCCGGCCCAACGCCATGTATGCCAACGAGCGGCTTGACTGCTGTGCGCCCCTGCACCTCGTGGTCGTACTGCTGAATGATCCAGTGCTTCGATGCAATGTTCGGATGCGCGAGAAGTTGTAACAGCGCATCCTGAATTGACGGCTGCGCATCAGTCGCCGGCACTGTCGCGCGTTTTTCTTCGGGCGTCCATACCGCAACCCGTGTTGTGTCAGGCACACCTTCGTGCATAAAGCGCATGTCCAGCCGACCGACTTCCGTGCCGTGATAATTCAGCACGAGTTCATGATCTGCCGTGCCGAACGTCCCAAGATCGGTGCAATCAACTTCGTGCAGTTCGCAGATGTCCTGCAGCGCTGCCAGTTTTTCCGCAGGCACCGCAAGCACCATTCGTTCCTGGGCTTCACTGATCCAGATTTCAACCGGGCTCAAACCTGCATATTTCAGCGGCACGCGCTCCAGTTGAACCGTCGCGCCAAGCTTTTCACCCATCTCGCCAACTGCGCTGGACAATCCGCCGGCTCCGCAATCAGTGATCGCGCTGTACAGACACCCGCTTTCGTGATCGCGGGCAGTCAGAATCGCATCCAGCGTTTTCTTTTCCGTCATCGGGTTGCCGATCTGCACCGCGTGGCTGAATTCATCCGCATGTGTGTCAGTCAACTCCGCACTGGAGAACGTCGCGCCGTGTATGCCATCGCGTCCGGTGCGCCCGCCAAGCAGAACAATGCGATCACCCGTGCGCGCATCGCCTGCTGTTTTGTCGCGCGGCATGATGCCGACGCAACCGCAATACACCAGCGGGTTGCCGAGGTAATTATCATCAAACCAAACCGCGCCGTTGAGCGTTGGTATACCCATACGATTGCCATAGTCGCGCACGCCTGCAACAACTCTGTTCAGAATCCGCCGAGGATGCAGCACACCAGCCGGCAGAGTTTCAGCAGTCCAGTTCGTTGGGTGCGCCACGCAGAAAACATCAGTGTTGGCGATCGGCTGTGCTGCCAGGCCGGTGCCGATGATGTCTCGAATGCACCCACCGACACCCGTCGCAGCGCCGCCGTATGGCTCGATCGCTGAAGGATGATTGTGCGTTTCAACTTTGAAACACACAGCATGTTCATCATCGAACGCAATAATGCCAGCGTTGTCGACAAACACGCTCAGGCACCAGTCAATTCCGTCTGCAATGAGTTCCTGCGTCGCTGCTGCGACGGTCGACTTCAAGAGATTGTGAATCGTGATCGTGCCATCAGCGTTCAATACGTGACCAGGCCGGCCCTTCATCGCTTCGATGCAAAGCCCACCCACTCCAGTGCGTGGCAATCCCTTATCCGATTCACCGTTCGCCTCCGAATACACCACCGTACTCTTCAGCGTCTTATGCACACAGTGTTCCGACCACGTCTGGGCCAACGTTTCCAGTTCGATATCGCGCGGTTCACGGCCGAGCTTGCGGTACTGCGCCTGAATTGCGCGCATTTCTTCGAGACTGAGAAACAAGTGCGCCTGCCGTGACAATTCCGTCAACTGCTGTTCGTTTAAATCTCGCAGCGGCACATCGACAAGCTGTAATTCATATTTCGAGCCATGCGCGAACGCTTCCGGATGGTACGGTTGCTCGAGCACTGCCTGGATCACCGCGTTTGACAGATGCCGCATTGCAAGTTGTTTTGACTGCTGTGCGGAAATCTCATACATGTCGAACCGCACACCGGTGCGCACCGACACCGTTATGCCCAACATTGCTGCGATTGCCTGCTCGACAGCTTCCGCATCCGGATCCATCACGCCAGGCAGCGGATGCACTTCAACAACTGCCGCCTCCGGCGACGTACTCGCACCAACAACGCATTGCTGCGTAACCGGGTCCGTCAACAATTCATCCGCAACACGCGCAATCTGAGCTGAGGTCAACACACCTTCAATCAAAAAGATCCTCGCGGCATGAAGATCGCGCGGCGCAGCATCACCTGCAGCCTGTTGCAGCGTGCGCATCGCCTGCTCTGCCAGAGCATCGCGCTGGCCTGGGCGGCTGCTAACTTCTATGCGGTGGACAGTCACTACGGTCGGTGCAACGGCGATCGTGGTCATAATTCGAACAGCTCAGCATGGCTCGGCGACAACTCGGAAACACTTCCTGCAACCAGTGTAGGTGCCAACGCCACAGCTCGTGCGCCGATACACTTTACGACGATGTCCGATTCCACCGCTGAACCAAAGCCGCGCGTCGAGCTGTACACCGATGGTGCCTGTTCCGGCAACCCCGGGCCAGGCGGCTGGGCGTACATCATGCGCCATCCGGACTCCGGAAAAGAAATCGAACGCAACGGAGGCGAACCGGAAACCACCAACAACCGTATGGAATTGATTGCGCTTATCGAAGGGCTTGAATCACTCAATCGTCCTGCGGTTGTCGAGGTGTATTCCGACAGTCAGTACGTCATCAACGGCCTCAAGCAGTGGCTCGACGGCTGGAAGAAGAAAAATTGGATGCGGGCCGGCCGTAAACCCGTGCTGAATATCGACCTCTGGAAAAAGCTGGACAGCCTCCGCAATACCCATGACCTGCACCTGAACTGGGTTCGGGGACACAACGATCACCCCGAAAACGAGCGGGCGGATCGCCTGGCTGTGGCTGCGATTGAGCAGTTTCGATGATCAACCGCCAACAGATCGACCGATTCCGGATGAATCACGCTCTGGGCTGTGTCTCAGTGTGAAGGAGAATCGCATGCGCGGCGCGATGCCACACATTCCATTTGTTCGCATCTGGATGCTGGTCATGTCTGTACTTGCTGTGGTCAGCAGTTCTGCTGTGGGCGCAGCTCGGCCTGATGTTCATGGCATAGTAGTCTTCGATCAGGTCGAGATTTCATTCGATGCTGATCTCGTCAATCCCCAGGCTGTCGACAATCACGTCGTACTTCGCAACGGTCAAGTGGTGCAGCGAACCATTGATCTGCCCGCCCAACCGAAGAACTTGCGCAACGCCCGTAGGATCATCGCGCATATCACTGTCGAGCCGATTCTGAATGAACGAAACGGCAAGCTCCGGCCGGGCGATCCATGGACACGGATGGGTTCGATCAGTCTCGTCAAACCCGGCGCTGACCTCATGCCCAAATCTATCGACCCCAACACGATCGAGGACGATAGCGACCTACCCAGCCCCGAAGACGACGAGATCGAGCTTGTTCGCTTCATTACTGGGTTTGGCGGGGCAGCGACCTATGAACAGGATCTGACGACGCTTGCCCCATTGCTGGCCGATACGCAGACTATTCGGCTGTATCTCAGCACATGGCTCGATCCCGGGTGGCGGGTCAGTCTGACATTGCAATATATCGGCAGCGAAGCAGGCCCCAGGCGGCCGGTCTTTGCCCAACACCTCTTCAACGATCAATCTGTGGAGGCAGCGGACACCACGCTCCGCACGACTGTCACGGTGCCACACGGGCTGGCAACGCCGAGGATTCGCATTCTTTCGACCGGCCACGCAACCGACGGTGCCGATGGCGATGAATTCACCGCCCGAACGAATGTCCTGCGAATCGATGGCAAGGCTGTGGCGATGTTTCGGCCGTGGACTGAAAACGGCGGCGATCTGCGTAACGTCAACCCCACCAGCGGGCGCATCACCATTGAGGGCAGATCGTTATGGTCCAGCGACCTTGATCGGGCCGGCTGGCATCCGGGGATGGTCGTGCAGACACACATGATTCCTGTGCCTGAGTTGACGCCGGGCGAGCATACGATCGAATTGTCCGTGCTCGACATTCGGCCGGAAGATGAAAACGGTGAACTCGGCTATTGGCGCGTCAGTGCGATTCTCGTTGCAGATGAACCCTGGCCGGAGTCCAGTGAGATAAACGAATGATGTTCCAAGCCGTCAAGTCGGGCAGTCTGCCCGATCTCACATCATCGGTATCGTCGCTTCTGGCACTTGTTCTTGCGAGTGCATGCACACTCTTATCCGCCTGCGAAGTCCCACCCAAGACGACGAACGATCCGCCTGTTCAGCTCGCGAGTGCCGATCCTGCCCCGCCACCGATCCCGCACGGCAGGGTTGCTGAGCCGCGTTTCATTCCGCCGGATATCAATACTGCTGCAAAAGCCGTCCGTGCGGTTGCCACGCTGCCGCCGATTGAAGACATCTGGACAAACCGCGAAATAGCCTTGCACGCAGCGCTGTATCGCGAAGCACTTACCAGTATCGTGGCTGACAACACCCGTCATATGCTGCTGCAACCGGCTCTGGCCGAAGATCTGCCCGCTCTTGCCGTCGAGGCTCACGAGTTCTATCTGCGGGTCCTGGCGGAACTTGCAAGCCTTGATCGACCCATAGCCTGGACGACTGTTGAATCTCCAGCTCCGGGGCAGGCGGAATTCTTCCCCGGCACGCGCGAACTGGCCACCCGGCTCAGCTTCGAGATTCTCGAGCGTGATGATGCGGCTGCAACTGTGACTGCCAATGTCAGCGATGCCACCGCCCACACCGGCTCCAGCCGCCAGCGCGTCACCGCAACCTTTGATGGCAAGCAGTGGCAGACCACCCGCGACGGCCCGCGGCTGATTTGGTAGATGCGAAGACTCTCGGGCTGTTTGGACTCTCTTGAGAATACCCTCCGCTTGAACCCCGTGCCCGCCCTCGGTACACTCCTCGGTTCCCCCGATGGTGGGACCAGTACGGGGTCTTTGCAGACAATCCCAAGACGATATCAGGGAAACAGGCACGCTATGCCCACGATTAATCAGCTTGTTCGCCGGCCGAGGCGATCACCCAAAGCCAAGAGTAAGGTTCGCGACCTCGAAGCATGTCCGCAGAAGCGCGGCGTCTGCCTGCAGGTGCGAACCGTCACACCTAAAAAGCCCAACTCCGCGCTGCGGAAAGTCGCTCGTGTGCGCCTGTCCAACGGCAAGGAAATCACAGCGTACATCGGCGGCGAAGGTCACAACCTTCAGGAACACTCCATCGTGCTTGTGCGCGGCGGCAGAGTTCGCGACCTGCCCGGCGTTCGATATCACGTCGTCCGAGGCAATCTTGATACGCTCGGCGTTGATGGCCGAAACAAGGGCCGATCCAAGTACGGAACAAAGAAGGGCAAGTAAGCCACTCTTCCGATTGCTGCCCCGCAGCACTCGATACATTGCACAACGGCAAGTAATCACAGCGCACTGCCAAGAACCGCTGCGGTGAACAAAACGTCCGGCAAACATCCCGGACAGATGAGCCAGGAGATCTACAATGGCAGGACGAATCACAAAATCTGAACAGCAACTCCGCCCTGACCCGCGCTTCGGCGACAAGGTTCTGGCGAAATTTATCAACTGCGTCATGCAGGATGGCAAAAAATCGCGCGCGTTGCGCGTGGTTTACGATGCGCTCGATACGATCGAAACCCGCCTCAAGAAAGAGAACAACCCCGAAGCGCCCAAGAGCTCGATCGAGTTGTTCCGCATGGCTATTGACAACGTACGGCCGACTGTTGAAGTCCGCTCCAAGCGCGTTGGCGGTGCCAACTATCAGGTACCTATGCAGGTGAATCAGCGTCGCAGGCAGAGCCTTGCGTTCCGCTGGATTATCCAGGCTTCCCGGGCAGAACGCGGTAAGCCGATGTCTCAGCGTCTTGCCAAGGAGCTGTACGACGCAGCCCGTGGCGAAGGCAAGGCCATGGGCACTCGCGAGAACACGCACCGCATGGCAGAGGCAAACAAGGCCTTTGCCCACTTTGCGTGGTAATACAAAGCTGCTTCCGGCACCATAGAAATTGATGTAAAGAGATCTGCTTCATCGTCGTATGATGTGTTCATGCGCTTCGATTGGTCCATCGCGATTGTGCTGGCAGCAATGTTGTCATCGCGCGCAAGCGCTTTCGATGCCGGCGATCTGCCGCGGCTGGATGTCACGCCGGCTGAGCGCAACATCCTCGAACAACTGATCGAACAGGTTCAAACCGAAGCGCGACAGGTACTCGCTGATCAGAAGATCGCAACCGCAGAACCGGATTTTGCAACGCGCTTTGGCCAGCAGGTCAATCCCGAAGCCCTTGGCATCATCGTGCTCATGCGCACACACCGCGATCCATTCATCGATGCATACACCCGCTGGCAGCTTCTGAGCTTTGACCCGGTGCTTCCTGAATTGACCACGCAGCAGTTTCTTACGGTGATGCGGCAGACGCCTGCGCTACGGGAAAACCCGTGGGCCAATAGAACCACGCTTGAACTGTTCATCCGTGCTGAGACCGAGGGACCGCTGCGTGAATCAGATCGCAATCGACTTCAGGAACTTGAACTCGAACTGAAACTGGCTGAAGACATTGCCCGACATCTCAACCATCCAGCGGAACAGTTCCGTACGTGGATCAGCGAACAGTTGGGCGAAACCGGCCTGCTGCCGCGCCTCTGGCTGCTTGAACAATGTATGGCCACGATCAATGCCGGCTGGCCGACACGATCCATCAAAAGCCGGATCAGCCGCAATTTTGCTGATTCAATTGCAGATGAAAGTTTCACCGAACGCGATCGCAAAGTTGTCGCGCTCATTGCTGAAGACCTGGCCGGCCACAAACGCCAATACATCAGTCAATTTGCGATCAAAGCTGACGGAAGCCTTGATGCAAGATTCTCCACCGCGCAGGTCACAACAGGCGATGTCGAAAAGTGGCGGAACCGCCTCTTTGATCGCGTCCTTGAGTAAAGCCAAACATCGGAAAAAGCCAAACAACCAAACATTCCTGGAAGGCGTTCGATAGCAAAGTTAGATGATGCACTGGCGATTTCATTTTGGTTTGTGCGCAGTTCACGCTGCAGTTTCTTGTGTGGTGCTGCTTGCTGGATCGGCTGCAGCTCAGAATACGCAACCCGCGTCGCAACCCAGCAGCAACAATGCGCCGCTGTCTCCTGCTGCGGTGTTGGGTAAGCTGATCACGCAACTAACTTTGGAAGGACAGCAGCTTGTCGATGGTGGATCGTTGCCGCGGGCACACCCAAGCATTGCCAGTGAATTTCCGTATGAACTGCCCGAAGCGCAACTTGCGCTGTGTCTCACAACGCGCCAGCATCGCGAGCCACTTGTTGATGCATACATCCGTTGGCAATTGACAAGTTTCAGCCCCGCGATTCCTGAACTTCGGCCCAATCAGGTGCAGAAACTACTGGACGAATTGCCTGGCCTGGCGGTCAATCCCCGGGCTGATGACGAACTGATTCGCATGATGAACCGCGCGCTCGAAGCAGGCGAACTCAGCGAAGCGGATCAAGAAACGATTACACAAACGCTCGAAGAAATGGGCGAGTACGTTTCAAAACGCAGAGCATTGAACACCCCTGCTCTGGAACTTCGCCTGTGGCTCGAAGAACAATTCGAAGACAACCTGCCGATGCGGATTCTTCTTGCGCTGGAGCGATGCGATGCGCTGGTCACGGCTGGTTGGGAACTGGGAAGTCACGGCGCTGAAACAGAACGCAGGTTCATGGAAGTGGCGCGGAACCGCGAATTCACGGATGATGATCGAAGAATCGTCACGCGCGCAGCCGGCCGTATCATCGGCACTTCGCGCGTGTATGTGCGCTCCGCCCGAATCGTCGAAAATCGTCTGGAAGTCAACTTTGCGGACACCGGCCTCTATGATTTCGAAGTCCGAAGATGGCTCCGCAAAATGGACGGAAAGTAGCCGTCAGCAGACCTACGCCCATGACCGAACCCGACAACAACCTGCACCGCTATCACCGCCAGATGCTCCTGCCGGATATCGGCGAGGCTGGCCAACAACGCCTGCGTGAAGCACATGCGCTAATTGTCGGTTGCGGCGCACTCGGGTCAGCGATCGCTGACACACTCACACGGGCCGGCGTCGGAACGATCACCATTGTCGATCGCGATCTCGTTGAAGTCACCAACCTGCAGCGCCAGATTCTCTTTGATGAAGAAGACGTACGCAGCGCAATTCCCAAAGCTGAAGCTGCCCGCAGAAAGCTTGCTGCGATCAACAGCACGATCACCGTCAACGCCCACGTAGATGATTTCAGCGCCCGCACTTGTGCGCGCTATATCGATGGCGTCGATGTCATACTCGACGGACTTGACAACTTCGAAACACGGTATTTGCTCAACGACATTGCTGTCTCGCGCGGCATTGGGTACATCTACGGCGGTGCAGTCGGCACGACCGGCATGTCGATGTCGATTCTCCCGCATCCGCGCGCTCGATCACAACAGGCTTCACCCCGGCTTGAATGGTCCGCCAAACAGGCAACGCCATGTCTGCGCTGCATCTTTCCCGATGCGCCGCCGCCTGGAACCAGCCCCACCTGCGACACCATCGGCGTGCTGGGACCGGTCGTCACAACCATTGCTGCCTATCAATCCGCAGCGGCGATCAAACTGCTGACCGGGAACCTCGACCGCATCGACCGAAGAATGTTGTCCATAGATTTCTGGTCCAACCAGCTTCGACAGTTTGAGCTCGCGCCAGCTCCGCTGGAAGATTGCCCATGCTGCGCGCGTGCAATGTTTGAACATCTCCATGGCGATGCTGCCAGCAGAGCGGTCTCGCTGTGCGGCCGGGATGCTGTGCAGATCACACCTGCCACCGCCAACGGCTCGATGGATCTCAACGCGGTGGCTGGGCGGCTTCATGCCCACGGGAATTTCACCGTCACCCCGTTTCTGCTTCGAGGGCAGTTTGCCACTGAAACCGGTGAAAACGGTGCGGCTCTGGAATTGACGCTCTTCTCCGATGGCAGAGCGATCATCAAAGGTACAACCGAACCCGACTTCGCCCGTACTATCTATGCACGGTACGTGGGGACGTAACAGTCGGTCGCGACTGATCATGGAAGAATGTCTGAGCGGGCGCATCTGTACACTGGCGGGCTTATCTCAATCCGACCCGAAAACGGTTGATTCACTGTCCCCAAGAGCGAGTCATCCACCAATAGCAATCGAACCACTGTCTCTGGAGCGACGATTTATGCCTTTTTCCCGATGTACGTTCGCATTTCGCCAACTGCTTGGCATATGCATATTGGCTCTGGCGGTATTGCTGCCTGCTGCGAAGACCCAGGCGCAGGGCACCTCCGGCATCCTGCCTGACCCCATCGCAACGTCCGATCTGGATCTGTACGCGGCACTGCTCAATCTCAGTGCCCAGCAGCGCCAAGCCATTGATCCCATGCACACGCAATATCTCGAGCAGTTTGCCACATTTCGCGAGAACGAAGTCGGCGATTTTCTCGAAGATACGCGCAACCTGCGTCAGAGCCTGATGAACCCTGATGGTGGCACTGACATCTCCAAGACCACACGCGATCATAAACGGTTGACTGGTCGAATCGAGTCTATGGATGCGCAGTTGTTCAACCAGATTCAGACCGTGCTCAGCGACGAGCAGCTTACGGAGTTGCCACGAATCCGCATGGTCCGCAAACGCCAGCGCTACTCCACGGATGCGACGCGATTTGTGACGGCCATGAACCCTTCAGTGCGCGTTGATCTGTTTGCAATGATCAATGAACTCGAGCTGCCCGCAGCAGATGCCCAGGCAATCGATGTTCCACTGCGACGCTATGAAACCCAGCTCACGAACAATCTTCAGGCATTGCATGGCGCGACATCAGGAATGTTCGAACGCATTTCCAAGGCTGTGCAGGAATCGGTGGGCACTGTTGACCAAAGCGATCCCGAGCAGATGCGCGCGATGTTTACCGCGTTCCGCACAGCATGGGAACAAGCAAATGTCGAAGTCAGTGAAGTTGCCGTGAAAGTCAGCACGCTCAATCGAAACACGTTTGAAAACATGACGCCGTTGATGACCGATGCCGGCCGACGAACACTGCAGCGCAATTTTTATCGCAGAGCCTATTCAACAGGCTTCCGCAACAGCGGTGCTGCCGATCGACGGTTCGACGCAGCGCTCGAGCTGACAGAACTCACTGACGAAACACGCAGCGCAATTCAGCAACTGCGTACGAACTTTGAATCAAGGCATCGCACGATTGCATCGCAATTGATGGACGCAATCGACGAACAGCGGGCTCAGCGCGGTGGTCAACGATTCAATTTCCGAAGAGCAAACAACGAAAGTGATCCCGGCCGGGAGAAACTCGATGGCCTACGCGACCGATTGTCCGCACTTGAAGATGAAACGCTCGAACAACTCAATGCGCTGTTGAGTGCTGAAGACATCGCGGCGATTGCTACCGAAAGCGCGCACGAACAAGGTGGACAAGCAACAGGCGAATTCGTCATCGTCGGCGCAACCAGCACGGGCTCCGGTGGGCCAGCGGTTGTGACATTCAGGGGGAATCTTGACGCAGAAGTCGCTGTCGACCTCTCCGCTGCCACCGATTCGTACGTTCCGGGACCAATCACGCGCAATGATCTGGGTTTCTACCTCGAAACTCTGGAAACAAAGGACGAAATCCAGGCAATCGTTGATTCGATCTACGCTGAGTATCGCGATTCGTTCCAGATGATCCAGACGCAATATCTTGAGCCGCTTGCAGAAAAAACGCGCGAGAGCTGGAGTTTTCGGCGACGCGGTGGTAACGATGTCGATGGACCAAGTCCTGCAGATGTCGATCAGATCTTTTCCCTGCGACGCGAAGCCATGGCGGAAATCCAGGCAATGGATGAGAAGTTCTTCGGCGATATCGAATTGCTCCTGAGTGGTGATGACATTACCCAGGCGCGCCTCCGACGCATTCGCCAGTCGCGGCAGCGTGATATCTACAACCGTGGCGAGACCGGCTCCGGCGCGATGTTTTTCGGCGGCGGACGCTTCCGCATGGACAACGGCGGTCAGGAAGAGCGTGTCGATCTCACGCGCGCGATGCGCGACCTGACATTCGAAGGTGAGAATCAAGATGTGGTCGAGAGTTTGCTCAACACGTATAGCGACGCAATGACTGCAGCACTGCGCGAACAGTACGAAACATCACTCGTCTTTGCAGCAGCTCTACAACGGGCCATGGCTGAAATGATGGAGCAAAGGCAGGCTGAATCCGGCGACGATGAAGAAAATACCCGCAGGCAATTCCGAATTGGCGGACAGCGCATGCAGGAAGTCAACGAGCAGTTCGGCGAACGACGCCGTCAGACCACCCAGCGCGTCATTGATCTGAATCGTCAGACGGTTGATGAGCTGCGCACAGCCCTTCCTGAGAACCAGTCCCGTGATGTTCGGGATGCGTATTACCTGGCAGCGTTTCCATCTGTATACAACGACCGCAGCTCCGCAGTGCAGCAACTCGATGCGGCATTGGAATTGCCAAACCTTACCGCGTCTCAGCGAAGCGAGATCCTCGATATCACAGCCGACTACCGGGGGCAATATGACGGGATCAATCTCGATATGGTTCGTGTGCAGATTGAGCAGCCGCCTGCTGAGCCGAGCACCAACGAGCGAGGTCGGCGTGGTGGTGATTGGCAGCGGATGCAGGAGCTGCGCAACGAAATGGAACGCTTGCGCTTCTCACGTGATGAACTCAGTGAAAAGGCCCGACGCCGACTGCGGGCGCTGCTCAACAGCCAGCAGGTTGATCAAATTCGTGGGCTCACTGATGAGGCTGACGAGAATTGACAGACGAACAATCGCAGCAATCTGAACCCTGAACCCATTTCAGCCATAGAATCTCCCGGTCGCCGTTCCGAACCATATCTGTGGGTACACCACGCGTTCGGGCGCGATGCTCATGGTGTCGTGTTTAACTTCTGGACTAGGCGAGGAGCCACATTCATGCTGCGAAACATCACTGGTGGGAAATCGTTGTCAATGCGCGCACGCCTGAGCAGCCGTCAGACTGCCCGCCGGTTCCTGATCCTGTGCATTGCCGTCACGTGTCTGCTGACCGTGCGGGCCGACGCGCAGGGCGCAGCCGATATGCTGCCCCAGCCGATCACCACCGGCGAACTCGTGCGGTACATGCAACAGCTTGATCTGAGCGATCAGCAGCAGCTTGCAGTGACCTCCATGCATGATGAATACAAGCGCTCATACCGCACGCTGTACGAGAACGAGATTCGAGACTTCCTGGATGAAGCCCGATCGATGAGCGGGTTCAACATTCCCGAGCGCGATGAACTTCAGGACATGATGCGCACGCTCAACGTCATGGAGGGGCGCATCCGCTCGCTGGATTCGCGCCTGTTCGACCAGATGCAGACCATGCTCACTGAGGATCAGCTCGCATACATGCCGCGCGTTCGGCTGGCCCGCAATCGCTCGACGTATACCCAGGGTCAGATGATTCAGATGTGGACGATGGGCTCACCGCTCATTGATCTCAGCGCGATTATCACTGATCTTGATCTTCCACGATCGGAACTGGCTGCGATCGACCCTCTGATTGCCCGCTATGAATCCAATGTCACGTCAAAGATGGCGCGCCTGCACAACGATGCGTCATCGCTGTGGCTGGACATATACGACAGCATCGAAGCAGCCGGCTTTGACCTCCAGGAACTGCGCGATATGGAAGACATGGAAAATGTCGACCCAGAGCAGATGCAGAAGATCATCGAGACGGTTCAGCAGATTTTCATGGAGCTGACCGCCAAAGGCCGGGCGGATGTCCACAAGATTCGTGACACGAACCGAGAAACCGTGCACTCATTCAAGGGGCTTGTACACGAGGACACATATCGGCTGCTGCGCAATTCGTATTATGCGCGCGGCTATCCGTCGATCGGCGCGATGACGTACGCCACGCCGTACAGCCTGCGTCATGTTGCCGAACTGCCGAACATCACTGACGAACAACGCGAGACAGCAACAGAAATCATTCGCCGGGCTCTGCAGGAGATTGACAGTCTTGTCGAAGAAGCGGTCGAACTGACCGATCGATTCCGCGTTTCGTTCAACGTCATGGATTTTGACCAGGAGAAGATGAAGAAGCATCAGGAGAAAATGCAGCAACTTCAGGTCAAAGCAACGGAGATTGGTACGACTTTGAAAACGCGTCTGCGAGACGTACTCAATGATGAGCAGTTTCAGCTCCTTGCTGCGCGCGGCACGGAGTCTCTCAAGGGCGGCGAGGCGTACAATGCCGAGCTGCTCGCCAAGACTCGCGCTGCTGCAGAAGCTGCTGAAATGAAGGTTGCAGAAGCCGACGCTCAGGAGTATGCATACCTGGGACAGAGTCCCGACCAGTATCTGCCCGCTCGAATCAACCGCCGTGACCTGTCGATCTACTACGATCTGCTGAATGCCACCGAAGAGCAGAAGCTGATCATCGGCGGTCTGTTTGACACGTATCTGGAAACGATGAAGACTATCGAGCAGGAACAGGTGCAGCAGGTCGTTGAAGCCCAATCGAAAATCTGGCGCTGGGACGGCGAAAACGAAGAGGCTGCCCGGGATACGCGCTCCGCAGAACAACGCCTAAACGAAGTAGCAGAGCGCCGTGCTGCTGCCATGCAGGCGATCGCTGACGCTGACAAACAATTCCTTGATGATGCCCAACTGCTCATCACCGATGAATTGCGCCTCGCGCGGCTGGAGCGCGTTCGGCAACTGCGCAAGCGGCAGCGCCTCAACACGCAGGGCATGCAATCATACAATTATGGTTGGGGCAACCCGTCACATGAAGCGCAGATCGATGTGGTCGAATTCATTGCCCGACAAGATCTGGATGACGCAGCGCGAGCTGAAATTGAGTCGGCGTTGATCGAATACGAAAACACCGTGTTGCCTCTGTTTGAAAAGCGCTACGCACGCGCAATCGATTTCCAGCGCACACAGGAGATGTGGACCATCCGCTGGCAGGAAGTGCAGGAAGATGAAGGTGCCGGTGCTGCCAATGCGAAAATGATGGCTGAATACCAAAAGACCATCGGCAGCGCGCAGCAGAAGCTCTCCGAAGCCCGCAAGCAACTTGCGCAAATCAACTCTGCAATACTCGATCGCGTTCTTCAGGCAGCAACCACAGCAGACACTGCTTTAATCCGGCGACGGTACAACATGCTGGCGTATCCGAGCGTGTATAAGGACGGCGACGCGGTGCATGACTACCTGACACCCGCGCTCTCGCTGGAAACGCTCGCCGCCGACCAGAAAATGTCGCTGATTGACCTGCAGGCTGAATACAACCCTGTGCATGAAGACATTTGCCAGCGCATGCTTGAGCTGTCGCGTAGTGCTCCGGATCCGAACTGGGGCGGCGACACTGATGAGTGGCGCAAGTACCAGGAATACCAGGATGCACTGCAGCACCTGCAGTTTGAGCGAACTGAAGCCAACAGCCGGGCCCTGCTTCGCCTTCGACAAGTGCTCAGCGAACAGCAAATTGAAGCCATCGGCGGACTGCCCGACGTCGCGGAGAAGTCCCAAGCGCAGCCTGTGTACTGGTAAGGTCACCCTGGCGAGCCAATTCACACCCGTCTCCGGCCCAGCGGCTACACTTTTGCCATGACATCGCCCGGCATCAATACGAATCGGCCACCGGTTGAGGTTCCCGCATCGAATTCGCATTCTGATGCAGACCATGATCGAACTGAATCTCCGTACGGCAGTGTCAATCGCGAACAAGCCGAGCAGCCGCGCAAACCTGTGACGATTGCTTCGATTCAGCGGCTGGTGAAACAAGGCGAGACGTTCGCAGCCCTGACTGCGTACGACGCCATCACGGCCCGCTGGCTCGATCGAGCTGGTGTGCCGGTGCTGCTTGCTGGCGATTCTGCTGCTGAGGTCATTCTCGGGTTCGACAGCACTGTGCATGCGCCGCTTGAGTTCATGCTGGCGATAACCGCAGCAGTCAAACGCGGCGCTCCGAACACATTGGTCATGGCGGACATGCCGTTCCTGAGCTACCAGGCAGATGACGCTGAGGCTGTTCGCAATGCTGGACGATTCCTGACTGAAGCAAACGCTGACATCGTCAAGCTTGAAGTCGACGGCCGGTTCACTGAACTGTTCGAAAAACTTTCGCGAGCAGGAATACCTGCGTGCGCCCACATCGGCCTGAAACCTCAGCAGCGTAAACTGCTGGGCGGATATCGTGTCTCCGGCAAGACTGCTGAGACGGCCCGCCAGCTTGTTGCAGATGCGGTTCGTTTCCAGGAAGCCGGAGCAGTCATGCTGCTGCTGGAAGCCACCCCCGCGGAGGTGAGCCAGCGCATCGTCGAAGCCACCTCGATTCCTGTTATCGGTTGCGGCGCGGGGCCTGCCTGCCACGGCCAGATTGTCGTCCTGCAGGATCTGCTGGGCCTGACCGACCGCCAGCCCGCTTTCGCAAGCCCCATCGCAAGCATGGGCGAGGACATACGTTCGACTGCAGTCCAATGGATCGACATGGTTCGTCGCCGCGATTTGGGTGAGCACCCGTATCACATGCCTGATGTTGAACGGGGTAAGTTTTAATCCCACACAAAGTTTGCCAAGACGTGTGGAATTTCGCCACGCAATGAAACGATCGCCTCATTGGATCGAATAACCGAATACCAGCATGGCTTAATTTCTGAGAGCCTGCTGACCACAAATCGGAGGAGCAACATGCGTCGATTCAGTGCGTACGGCCCCAGTTTGATCGTTCTTGTCACTGCAATCGTCGTTCTGGCGGTCGGCCCCCTTGCGGTCCGCAAGCTCACCTACGCGCAGACAGAAGCCCGAATCGTTCGTGCAAGCTCACGCCTCAAGGATTCCACGGCCATCCTAGAGCAACTTAATCAGGCCTACCGCGATGTTGCCCAGGCAGTCGAACCAACTGTCGTGCATATCAGTGCCGAAAAACGCGTCACTCTTGAGCGCGGTGTGCAACGCCCGCAGCTTTCAACCGGCTCCGGATGGGTCTGGGACGAGACCGGACACATTGTTACCAACTACCACGTGGTGCAAGGGGCAACAGACATAGATGTGCAACTTCACAACGGCGAGTTGCGGCCAGCGACAATTGTCGGATACGACGATCTCACGGATATTGCGGTGCTCAAGATTGATCCCGGAAGGCTCTTCCCCTCCGCGCGGGTAGATCGAACGTATGACGTGCAGCAGGGTGATCTTGTCTTCGCGTTCGGTTCTCCATTTGACTTTCGGTTTTCAATGTCTTCCGGCGTCGTCTCCGGCAAGGGACGATCTGTCGGCGTGATCCGCAGCCCACTCGGGCGTTCTGTCGGCTACGAGAACTTCATTCAGGTTGATGCTGCGATCAATCCCGGCAACTCCGGCGGGCCGCTGACCAATCACCGTGGTGAAGTCATCGGTATGAACACCGCAATCGCAACGCAGCGCGACAGCGCGCTTGATGAAGGTCAATTCGCAGGCATCGGCCTGGCCATTCCCATGAACATGATTGAGCCCGTCGTCACCCAACTCATCGACAATGACGGCGTCGTGTTCAAGGGCTACCTGGGCGTCGAGCCGCGCCCGATCAGTACGACGCAGATGCAGGATCTCAACCGTATGGGATTCGTCGGTCAGGGCGTACGCGTCTTTGAAGTCGTCACCGACAGCCCCGCTGACCGCGCCGGCATACGAGTTGGCGACATCATTATCGAGGTTGACGGGCAGGACGTTCAAACCACCGATCAACTTCGATCTGAAATCAGTTCAATGTTGCCCGATGAAACAATTGTGCTGCGCGCCTGGCGGCCAAACTACGACAAGAACACCGGCACGTCGATTGAATTCGATGTCACGCTTGAACGCCTTAATGAGATCATCGTCCGCGGGCGGCTTCCGATTGATCAACCCAGTGATCGCATTGTCGAGCTTGGCATCGCAAAGATGGCGACCGCGACCGAAGCGCTCGCGCGCCAGTACGGCGTCGAGGAGTTTTATCAGGGCGTGCTCATCGAAGATATCGTGAAAAATTCCTATCTCCAGAACGACATTCATCCCGGAACTGTGATTACATCCGTGCAGGATTTCAACGTCTCGGATGTCGATGAGTTCCTGGGTGTGCTGCGCCAATTCAACCTGAGCACAACGGTCGGCTTGCGCGCAACTGCCGTGCTTCCGAACGGAAACGCAACGATCATAAACTTGCGGCTTGATCGTCCATAAGCACCATCGCAACCGCTGCATGCTTTCGTGTTGTACGATATGCACGCCATGACTAGCGCAGCCGACATCACGATTCCCATTCTCGAGGTGCGCCGACTCACCAAGCGCTACACGCTTGCCGGCCGATTGCTGCGATCTGGCGACAGCTTTGCTGCAGTCGACAATGTCAGTTTCACGATTACTCCCGGAAGCACACTTGGGCTCGTCGGCGAATCCGGCTGCGGCAAGAGCACACTGGCGCGAATGATTCTCCGGCTCATTACACCGACCAGCGGCGAAGTGCTCTTTGAGGGTTTGAACCTGTTCGAATTGTCTCGAACTCGCATGAAAGACATTCGGCAGCGTTTGCAGATCATTTTTCAGGATCCGGTCGGTTCTTTGAACCCGCGCCTGCGCGTTGGAACAATCGTCGGCGAGCCGCTGCTTGTGCATGGCCTTGCCACCCGAAAAACCGTTCGCGATCAGGTTGTGCTATTGCTCGAACAATGCGGTCTGTGGGCTGATGCTGCGACGCGATTTCCGCATGAATTCTCCGGCGGCCAGCGCCAGCGCATCGGCATCGCACGCGCTCTCGCGACCCGCCCGAAGCTGATCATCGCGGACGAGCCGGTGAGCGCACTCGACGTGTCCGTCCAGGCCCAGGTCGTGAACCTCATGCAGGAGCTCCAGCACGAGTTCGGGCTGACCTACATGTTCATCGCACACGACCTGAGCGTCGTGCATCACGTCTCCGACCGGATCGCCGTGATGTATCTGGGAGACATCGCCGAGCTCGGCGACGCGGACCAGGTCTACCGGTCGCCGAAGCACCCCTACGCCAAGGCCCTCCTGTCCGCCGTCCCCCAGCCCGACCCGCGCGCCAACCGGGACGAACGGATTCGCCTCGAGGGGGACATCCCCACGCCGATGGCCAAGCCATCGGGTTGCAGCTTCCGCACCCGCTGCCCGGTCGCGGTGGAACGCTGCGCCCGCGACGTGCCGGCACTCGAAGATCATGGCGACGGCCAGCTGGTCGCCTGTCCCGAGGTGCGGCGCGACCCGTAGTGCCTCAGTACCGCTCCTGGCGCACGATCTTCACCGATTGGCCGGACGACAACGGCGCCCCGGGCGACACGCCGTTCAAGACTTCCAGCTCACGCGCGGTCCAGCGGCTGCCCGTTCTGGCCGCGAGCGACGCCATCGTCTCGCCGGACCGTGCCGTGCGGATCCGGAGCCGCTCGACGCGGATTCGTGAGCGATCGGCCTTGGTGATGGGCCGGAAGGTCTCGATGGCCGCGAGGACCGCGGCGCGCTCGGACTCGCCCGAGGTCGAGACTCCGAGGACCTGGTAGATCAACCCGCCGTGCGCGACCCACACGACGTCGAGCATCGCGGGGCGTCCCTCCATCCGGGCCTTGGCCTCGCCGCGGACGGCGGGGAGCGAACCGACGGGAGACGAGCGCAGCTTCAGATCGACCTCGTCCCGATCCTGGACCTCGCGAGCGACCTGCATCGGGTCGGGTCCCTCGCCGGCGAGCGCCACCAGGATCAGGGCGGTCTTCGACCGTGCGGCGACGAAGTCCCGCGCATTCGCCGTCTCCCAGCCCGAAGGAAAGCGAACCGTGAAGCCCATCCCGGGCTGCAGGAACTCGTTCCCGACGAAGAGGCCGTGGGCGGGGTCCGCCCCCATCCGCAGGCCGTCGAGCGCCCGCAGGTGCGCGCCGC
>JAJDDB010000033.1 GCA_029260575.1 Phycisphaerales bacterium | reverse complement strand
AAGCTCCGATTGGCGCATGCCGTGGGAATTCCACGTTGTCGATCACAGTGAGCCGCAGTGGGTGACGCTGCGTGAGGCTCTTGCCGCGGAGCGCTACGCCAGCAAACACAGCGAAGAGGTTGATTCCGGCGCTGCAGCAGTGCTCTCGAGTGAACGTGGCAATCTCGATGTCGCTCTCGCCAGCACCAATCTCGCTGCCAATCTGGCCGTCAACACCGCAACCTGGAATCAGATCGTCGTGGGCGAATAGCTTCTGGTTGCATTAAGTCATTATTGTGGCGAAGCGATGTAAGAACACACCGTGGCTGTTATTGCACAATGAATCAGATGCTCGTTACTCAAGGCAACGTTGCATCGAGAATGATCACCGCAGTCGAATGATCCTTCCAGTCGATCGAGAGATGAATGCAATCATCAATCAACGTACAGGTCACGTTGGAGGTCAGACAATAGAAATGGTTCTTCTTAATCGAGACATATTTCACAAGATCGTGATCGCGAAGGTGGCGTAAGCTACGGCTGATCTCGCTATCGGAGAGAGCAAGACGCTCTGCGATATGTCCAACCGTGCTTGACGCATATGCGAGGGCCTGCAGTATTTCCCACGAATGTGCGACGCTTAATCTTCGGAACAGCCCGCGCATCGTCGAGTTGATGGGAGCGCCACGGGCGTTCACGACGATCTTTGCCATCACGCAGGTCCCCAGCTCCTGCGGCCCAGGGGCGTCCGGGCCCGTTTATCGGATCATCACAATTGCAGCTCTGGCAAGGGTATTTCCGGCGCAATCGGCCGGCTCGATCCCCTCGCCACAGATGCGACGACTGCCGTTGTCGCGAGTTTCCATCAGCCAGTGCGTGACGTGATTGCTCGCATGGGACACATGATACGAAGCGCCGGCAAAACGGATATAAAAAACATGAGAATATCCTCACCGGACTATGCTGCGCGGTGACATATGTCTGTCACATGTCTACCCGTCGTCGAAGATTCAATTCGATCCGTTCGCGCGGTCCAATCTTGATGGACAGGACATCGACGGATGGCAGCTGCGTAACTGTCGTGCGCGATGAGAGTGAGCAGTGCCAGGGAACGGAGGAACGATCGACGTGTATGAGATCTGTCGCTTCCAGGACTGCCAATTGGCGATGCAATCTGGCTTCATCACAATGTACAAGCTCTTGCAACTCGCCAAAATGGCGACACCCGCGCCCCAATTCAAGGAGAATCGCGGTACGAACATCGCTGGCGAGGCAGTGAAACACAGCTGGGAACGTCGGAGCCAACGGGAATCCACTCAATTCCCCCCGGAGCATGACGAACGATTGTAAACCGACGAGATACCGAATCGTAGAAAGGCTTTGAACTCAGTGCACGCAATCGGAAGCGTAATGCGCAAATTCCGCGGCGTCTGGTCGATGCCGGTCATTTGTCATTTCTAAAAAGTGTTAAGTGTTGGATTTTGACCCTTGCCGGTGGTCTGCTCCGTGGCGAGCCTGTGTGCTGTCGGGAGTAGGTGATCACTATGCAAGCATTGGCCCGCGATCGGGAACTCCAGACGGCCTTGAAGTGGATTATCACTGTCGTTGAGCTGTTGGCGCTCGTTCAGTGCGCTGCCGGTCAGTTCACGCACGCCACAGGGTATGCCCTCGTCTCAGGCGAAGTGTCCCTCGCCCGCCTCGTCGATCTGTGTTCCACGCGATTGGAGTTCTCGATCGAATACAACGCGGCTGCGCTGAACAAGACGGTCACAATTCGTCAGGCCGAAGCCTTGACCGATAAAGCATTGTGGCGACTGACCAATCAGTTACTCGCGTCCAATGGCCAAGCCGTTATCGTTCCGCCAAAGGCCGACGTTCTGCAGGTCGTGCCGCTCGCTGAGGCGAAACAACTGGCGCGGGTCGAGACGCCGGAGAGTCTCGAGGCATCATCGCATTGGGCCGGCTATGTGCGCGTGCGCCGATCCATCGAGCATCAGTCGGTTGAGTTCCTCGTGTCGGCGCTTGAACCGATACTCACTAAACCCGCCGGATCGATTGAGCCGCTTGGAAAGAGTGATCGGCTGCTCATCTCCGGACTCAAGCCCAATGTCCTGCATGCTCTGGAACTGCTGGAGATCCTGGATCATCCACAGCGCGAGACCACAGTGCAGTTGCTGGAGACCGAACATGTTCCGGCGACGTATCTGGCCGCACAGATCAACGCTGTCGTGGAGTCACAGAATGCCCTGACACATCAGGATCTGCGCGGCAAGCTCTCGGCAACCGCAGATGGGACTGCAATGGTTCTGATTGCGCCGCTGCACGAACAGGCCGTCTGGACGGAGTTCGTTGCACAGTTCGATGTTCGAGAACGAGTGTTGACGCGATCGTATCGGCCCAGCCACTTCGGACTCGCTGAGGTCAAGTCGCTCATTGAGAAGACGTGCAGACAGTCACACTCACAGGGTTCCGGCGATCAGTGGAGGATTGTGGAAGATACGCTGACCGATTCTCTGCTGGTCACCGCGACACCTGCCGAGCATCAGAAGATTGAGCAGCTCATCAATCGCTTGAACAAGACGCCGCAGAACCGGCGCCGGCCCATGCAGGCGTATCCGATTCGTAATCGCAGCGTCACAGAGATCCTCGCCATTCTGGAGCAACTGGTCGAACACGGCGCGCTCGAATCGGCCACCGACTTGGCTTTGTATGAAAGTGATGTTCCAGGCGCGACAGAACAAATCAGCAGAGGACGAGACAGGTCGCAGACGTCCGTCCGCTCTGAAGAAAAGCCAGGTGCTGCACCGAGCAGTACATCCCCTCAGCCTGCCACAGACTCACCGATACGTCAGCGCGATGGTGAGCGTAGGCTGATCGAGCTGACCGCAGATGAAGGAACGAACACCCTTATTGCAATCGGCGACCCGCGATTGCTTGAGCAACTCGGACAGATTATCAATCAACTCGACAAGCGCCAGCCGCAGGTCAAGATCGAAGTGCTTGTTGTCGGGTTGACGGACTCGGACACATTCGACCTCGGCATTGAATTGCGCAAGCTCGAAGTCAGCGGCAACACGCTTATTTCACTGGCATCGCTCTTCGGCCTAAGTACAGGTTCGCTGGCTGCCGGGACCGTGAGTTCCAGTGGCGCAGGATTTTCCGGGGTCATTCTCAACCCCGGTGATTTTGCGGTTGTGGTGCGTGCCCTGCAGACGATCAACGACGGCCGCTCTGTGACGATGCCGCATGTGCTGGTGAACAACAATCAAGGCGGCACGCTCAATTCCGTCCTCCAACAACCATTCACGAGCACCAACGCCTCGGACACGGTCGCAACGACGTCGTTCGCCGGCACACAGGACGCAGGTACAACAGTTACCGTTCGACCACAAATCGCTGAAGGCGATCACCTTGTCCTGGAATATTCCGTCGCCATCAGCAACTTTGTCGGCGATTCCAGCGCTCCCGGAATTCCTCCACCGAGACAGCAAAACAGTCTGCAGAGCATCGTCACGATTCCCGACGGATACACGATTGCCGTTGGTGGACTGGAAATCTTCACGGATGCCGAAGCAATATCGCAGGTACCGTGGCTCGGCGACATCCCAGGGGTCGGCGAATTTTTCAAGAACCGCTCCAACACGCGCAGTCGTTCCAAGTTCTATGTCTTTATTCGATCGACCGTGTTGCGACATGGAGGATTTGAGGATCTGAAGTACCTAAGCAGCGTCGATGTGGCTGCGGCAGGCATTGACGATGGCTGGCCGGTTGTGCATCCGAGGCTGATCCGATGACTTCGCCGCCAGTTGTAACAGATCAGACGCACGCGAGTGGCCGCAGTGATGCTGGACCGAAGCAATCTGCTGCCAAAGAGTCTGTCTCGCTACGGGTTGATTTGGTGAGTGAGGAGTTCCTGAAACGCATTCCTCGCGATTTCGCACGTGGGCATCTCATTGTCTCACAGGGCACAATTGAAAATCGCGAACGATTGGCTATTGCTGAGAGCACGAATCCAGCTGCAGTCTTTAATACCGGCGTTCGACTCGGCAGGAGTATCGACTCCTTCATTGCCGATGGTGAAACGATCGCACAAGTTGTCGATGAAGCATACGGACATGATACGAAACCCGATGACTCGAGCGAGCCTACCACTCTCTACGGCACCGCTGACAACGTCGATTCTCTCCTTGAACAAGCCGATCGCGATCTATTGTCGACACAAGGCAAGGGTCACGTCATCAAACTCGTTGATGCTCTCTTGTTTGAAGCACTGTCCAGACAAGCCAGTGATGTACACATTCAACCGCTCGATGGCCGCACTCTCGTGCGCTACCGCCTTGATGGCGTCCTGCACACCGTGCGCGAAATCTCCAATGACCTGACCCGATCTGTAGTGAGCCGAATCAAAGTGATGGGGCGCATGGACATCGCCGAACGCCGCATCCCGCAGGATGGACGAGCCACAGTCACTATCGGCAACGCTCGCATTGATCTGCGCCTCAGCACATTGCCAACCAGCTACGGTGAACGTGCTGTCATTCGACTGCTCGATCAGCGCATGCAACTCACCGACTTCGACGCACTCGGTATGCCCCCGGACGTGGCAAGTGCATTTCTAGAGCAGGCGTCCCGTTCGACGGGCATCGTGCTCATCACCGGCCCTACGGGGTCGGGCAAGACGACAACGCTGTATGCCACACTGCGACGGATCGGCAATCCAGGTGTCAACATTATGACAGTCGAGGATCCGATCGAGTATGACTTGTCATCGTCGGGTCTGGTCATCAGTCAATCGCAGGTGAATCCGCGTAAGGGAGTCACATTTGCATCAGGATTGCGTCACATCCTCAGGCAAGATCCCGATGTCGTCATGGTCGGTGAAATCCGTGATGCGGAAACCGCACGCATTGCTATCCAGTCAAGTCTGACTGGTCACCTGGTCTTTTCAACGCTGCATACGAATGATGCCGCCAGTGCGATCACGCGCTTGATCGATCTTGGTGTCGAACCGTACCTCGTCAGCGCCTCACTCAATGCTGTCCTGGCTCAACGTCTCCTTCGGCGACTGCATCAACCATGCAAGGGTCAGGGCTGTGACGAATGCCTGGACACAGGTTTCCGTGGCCGTACCGGGCTCTTTGAATTGCTGGTGGTGGATGAACAGATCCGCAGCTTAATCAACCGCAATGAATCGGTTCGAACTATCCGAACCGCTGCTCATGAAGCAGGTATGCGCACACTTCATGACGAGAGTCAGCGCCTTGTGCGCGACGACATCACAAGCGAACTCGAAGCCAAGCGAGTCGTGCAGGAGTTGCTATGAACCTGTGGCGCTACACCGCGGTGCCGATTGGCGATCCACATCACGAGCGATGTGGCCAGTTGTCAGGTGAGACTGCAGCAGATGTACGTGCGTCGTTGCGTCGCATAGGACTGCAGGTCATTGATCTTCGCCCCGTACGTCAGTGGCATACGCCAACTATTAGTGCGTTTGCGCCGCTCGTCGAACGCTGGCAGCAACATCTGCGATCGCGCCGTCGACACGAACGTGCCGAACTCTATGACAGTCTGGCCACCATGTTGGAATCGGGCCTGCCGCTCACTGAAGCTGTTGACACACTTCTACATAGTCGTGGCAATACTCGGTCTCGGATACGAACAATGCTCGCCATGCTGCATGAAGAACTCCGTAGTGGTGCAGCACTGAGCACCTACATGCGAAGTCGACCTGACTGGTTTGATAGTACGGAAGTTGCCATGGTCGAAGCCGGGCAGCAGTCCGGTGAATTGGCAGTCGTGTTACGCACGCTGTGCGATCGACACCAGCAAGCTGATATTCTGAATCAGCGGCTGATCGGAGCCCTTGCCTACCCGTGCATAGTGAGCATTGTGGCAGTTGGTGTCGTCATCTTCATGAGTACACGCACATTGCCGCAGCTGCTCGGACTGCTCATCGAACACGACATCGAAGTACCGAGACTCACAACCGTAGTGATGAATACCGGCCAGTGGCTCGCCGTGTATTGGCCGTTGATTCTACTTTCCGCTTTCTGTGTGCCGGTCATTCTTGCGTTTGCACGCCCGGTTCTTGAGCGAAGGCTGCAACCGTTTGCCCATCGTCTGAACCGATTTCCAATTGGTGTGCCGCGACTTGTCAAGCGCATTGCAGTGGCGGGATTCTGCACCAGACTGGCGGATCTTCTTCAGGCAGGTATTCCACTTGTAGACGCATTGCGCAGCGTAGCTCCTACTGTTCGCCAAAGACCACTGCGCCAACTCATCACCTGTGCAGCCGACCAGATTGAACGTGGGGATTCAGCAGCACAATCACTCAGCGACGATAATTGGCTCGATGCAGAATTCCAACGTCTCGTTGAACTGGGTGAGCACTCCGGCGAACTTGACGTGCTGCTTCGCCGCTTGTCAGACAGATACACCCGGCAAGCATCGCGATTGATTGATCGGTTTACGCGCATTCTCGAACCGGCAGTGATCATTGCACTCACTGCACTCGTCGGTGTAGTCGTCATGGCCGCCATCCTCCCCCTCGTTCGTTTACAGGAGATGCTGTAATGGCGCTTCGATATTCAACTCGGCGAATCGGCATTGTCGTTGGACCACGGGCGTTCGGCATGACAATGGTGGAAGTGTTGGCTGTCGTCGTCATCCTCGGTCTTGTCGCAGCGACATTGCTGGCAGGGTTCTCCGGGAGCTTCGGCAAAGCTAAACGCGAACTCGCTCGAACCGGTATCGGTGTAGTCGTCAGCAAGCTCGAACTATATCGCATCGAATACGGCAGCTGGCCGAGCAACGAATTGGGATTGCAGACACTGAGTACTGGTCATGCGACACCAACGCAATCGTACTATTTGAATGAAGATCAACTCGTCGATCCTTGGGGACGCCCTTATCTATTCGTAACGCCTGGTCCCGATGGACATCCCTACGAAATCATTTGCTACGGCGCTGATGGTCAACCGGGAGGCGAGGGTGAAGATGCCGACATCAGTTCGGTGTCATTGCGCGACAAGAGTAACGCACCATGAACGCCCTGATCGCACAACACGCACAGCACATCAGGTTCCGCCCTTCTACCCGCATTCACATATACCGGGGGCGGGAATGGGGATTTACGTTGATTGAAGTGCTGGCTGTGATAGTGCTTTTAGGTGCCGTCAGTGTGCTCACACTCTCGGGACTGAGCCGCGCTGATGATCAGGCTCGACTCCAACGACTTGCATCGGCACTGCAGCAACTTGATCGACTGGCTCGCATCGAATGCGGTACACACGGCTCCCTTCAACTCATCGTCGATGAAGTCGACCGCCATTTTCTTGTGCGAGACATTGATTCCGAGACTGCTCTTCAGCAGGAGGAACTACCAGACGGTGCCGTCATCGCAATGCATGACAGAAAGAATAACCCACTTGAAGTCATTGACGTCAGTCGTTCAGGACGAAGCGTGGATTATGTAGTTCACATAACGCTCGGTGGCCACGAACGAGGCTGGTCAATCGCTGGCTTGACGGGTCTCATCGTTGAGGAGGGGCAGCGTGACTAACCGGCGTGGATTGACATTACTTGAAGTTCTGCTTGCCACAGCGATGCTGGCATTGCTTGCTGCATCCACAACACCTCTCATGGTGCAGGCACGCGCATCACTCGAGCACGAAGACTCAGCTGATGTACATGTTGATCTCGATACATTCGCTGACACTTTACTTGATGATCCTGCTGCGTACGGCATCGACGACATTCATGTATTTGATCACGTTACGATCGATTGGCCGGAGTCACCGGATGCCACACCGATCATCGTCAAACGACTGAATGCTTCTGATGAAACAGTCGAATTTGCCTGGCTGGCTGTTCAATGGCGGGACTCCTTTGTTCTTCGTCGATTGCAAGAGCCGAGCGAGGACAAGATGCCATGACTCGCGGTATGACCATGGTGGAAATATTGGTGTCCCTGGCTCTCCTGGCACTTGTGATGGTGGGTGGAGCGCAGTGGCTCAATATCGCAGCATCAACACAAACCGGAGCGGTACATGAAGCGGCGTGGCGAGTTGCCGCAGAACGCACTCTTGAACTCATACATGATTCTGTACGCGCTGGCGATTCTCCCACCGACGAACTGCTAGAACGAGTACATGTTGTTGACAATCGGCTTCTGGTCACTACTCGATCCGTAGCAGGTACAACTGGGCCTGAAGAGCATAGATACGACGTCGATCTGCTCACAAACCGTTTGGTCTTGACTGTCAAGGATGTACGGAATGATGAGTCGACTCGATTGCTTCTTGATCGCGTGCAGGAGTGGCAGTGCGCTATCGACGAAGAGGAACTCATTCTGAGTGTGTTTATCAGTAGCTCCAATGGAGAGTCAGTTCGGCGGAGGATTCCGTTGTGAAGCATGCGATCACACTTCGCTATCGCGGAGCAGCCCTCCTTGTTGTGCTAGGTGTACTGCTTGTGGCATCTACGGCAATAGTGGTCCTTGCACAAATCGCATCCACAACGAGGCTTCAGCAAAAACGCGGTATAGATCTCCGCAACGCAGATGCCGCGATTGTCGCAACCGAACACATCATTGAAGTGTGGCTGCATACGGAAGCAGGTTCGGTGGTGTTGTCCCCGGAAGTAATCGAACCTGCTGTGAACGTCGTCAACGATCAGATTCAGTTCGACGAATCAAGCATCCATATCCAAATCACCGCCTGGGACCAGTGCGGCATGCTGCCTATACAACTTGCGCAACGGGGATCAATGCTGCGATTCGCCGCCCCAGCTGAAATCCTTCGGCACGTTGATGAATTCGAGTTAGATGATGCAGACGTGATTGGGCTCGATCTCTTCACGAAACTTGATAACGATGATCGATTTATCGTGTTTCCAGCACATGGCCCGACGTCATCAGTGCAATATTTCGTTCAATCCGACACAACTCACCATGACCAACATCGCAAAGACTCCAGCGCATCATTCCGAATCATCGAAGGTGAACAACCAGCACTCGGAGCAATACTCGCCACGCACCTTCCGTCACCGGGACGCATCAATATCAATACGGCTCCTATACCACTCATTGAACAAGCTTTGCTTGAAGCTGGACGTGGCGGGCTGGACATGATCAAACAGCATCGCCTAACAGGCAGTGCCGTACCTCTGAGTAATCTTCCTCGAGAAGATTCCGGTGACCGTCAGTCATCGCTCCAGTTCGTCGGAAGCAGCTCAGCGTGGTCGTTTCGAGTTGATGTGAATTGCGGCATCGCACAATGTTCATGGTGGATGGTCTATCAACAAAGAGATTCAGGTTGGGAGTGCGTGCAGAGCCTTGTCATCGATGAATGATCCAATTCGAAAGATGAAGCGACTGCGCACCACTACCCTTATCAGTGGTGTTGCTGTCCTCTTCGTCAGCGGCATATGGTCGCTGCAGCGGATCCCCGATCCGACGTCGCTTGTTCTACGTCTCAGCCCAGCGCATGCTGCTGAGCCTGATCGATCTGACAACAGCGCGCAACGATCCACCGAAATCAATCAAGATGCATTTCTTGCCGTGCTGTGGCACGATCCCTCGCCTGTCGTTGAACAAGAACCTCGTTCCCAAGAAGCGCTAGCACCTGAACCGCTGCACGTTCAACTCGTCGCGATCATTGAGGACAACGGCCGGCATCAAGCTGCACTGTATGACGAACGTGAAGACCGCATCATCGTTGTAGCAGATGGCGAACGATTACGAGATCACGATGTGCATGTAACAGCCGGAGCCGTCGAGTTCATCCGTGACGGTCGATCCCAACATCTCTTATTGCACCCGAACCGTACACAAGCTCGCGGAGATCAATCATGATCACCGCACAAGCCACTCTCCAATCGAAGCACATGCGCCTCCCGCCTGAGCAATTCTATTGGGCACGGCTCGAGACAACGCAACTTGGTGAGTCGCGGCGTCCGAATCTCCGTTCACTCGGTTACTTGTTCGAGAGTGTCTTGCCGATCCCGATTGAAGATGTACATGCTGTCTACGAACGGATCGATGCCAACACGTTCCTAGCCTGTGCGATGTCTTGTACTGAGCTTTCTGAACTCAATTTCGCTGGGGCTATTACGCTCACTCCTTCCGCAGTGCCGACGTTTCTCGAGTGTAATGTGGAGGCTTCACGACTGAATCTCCTGACCGTCCAATTCGCGCCTCCACAAGCACGTCGATTGAAAACCCAATGCCTTGCCATTGCCATCGTCTTGGTCGTCGGCATTGCAGTGCTGCTTATCTTCGGCATGGAGCGAAGAATCAACGCCATGCAAGCGCAAGCAGTACTCTACGACGAGCGGGAGAACACAGTCGCACGATCAATACTCGGTGACGATGCATCCGCGAACTCGCTTCCGGTCCGCCTTCAACTGACTGCATTGGCACGAGAGCTACGATCAACACGCGACGTGCAGACCGGGCCCATTGAATCATCCGATGCAGCCGTTGCACTATCAGAACTACTGACTGTCTGGCCGCGTAACGTTTCTATCCAAACGACTTCACTCTCAGTCACACCGCAAATGATTACGATCCAAGGATCACTGGACAACGCAGGAAATGTCCAGCAGCTTGCTGATGCACTCCAGATTCTGTCGGCCTGGGACCTGCGGCAGCCGCGGGTCAATTCCTCTCGTGATTCTGTCCGTACGACTATCCAGCTTGTCCGTCGCACAGGCGCAATTGCAGAGGTAACGCCATGAAATCGCGACTGCTTTTATTGCTGTTCGTTACGGTCATGCTTCTCTGTGTCGTCAGCGTTATGCGAAGCGCATTACGTCTGTCCGATGCTCACATGCATGCCGATGCTCGGCAAAGCGCTTTACACGATACTGCCGCACTTGCTGCAGAAATCACTGCCCTTCGCGATCAGGAACAACGAGTTGAACGACAGTCGCGGCCCGAACAGGATGTGATCGCGCGTGTCAACGCAGTGCTGTCGAAGATCGGTCTTCCGCAGAGTAGTTTCAGTGGACTCTCGCCGGAGACTGATGTTGCAGTTCAGTCAAGAAGCAGCACTTCCGGGAGTGAGCCGCGATTGCGTCGCCAGACCGTTCGGCTCAATCTTAGTGATCTTGATCTCGCCGAGCTTGGCCAGTTCCTAGCTGCCTGGCGAGAGACGAATCCGATGTGGACGACGACGCGTATCGATCTCAATCATAAGACGGGGCGCAATGTGTCCGGCAATCGGTATGACGTGACGATCCTGTTGTCTGCGCTATATCTCAGTGAGCAGGAGGCTTCTGCATGATTCATGGATTGTCTCGATATTGCTGTCTCGTACTTGCGTTCAGCTCGCTATTGGTGGTCGGTTGTGAATTGCAACCCAAGGCAACGACGAGTCCGTATTCACCACCGTCAGAATCTGCTCGCGATCCGCAGAAAGCACAGCAACTCACATTGGAAGCAGTGGCGCTGTTGGATGATGCGAAGATTGACGAAGCAGAACTACTCCTCCAACAGGCACTCACAGCAGATCTGTACTACGGGCCCGCGCACAACAATCTCGGCGTCGTGCTTCTCGCCAAGCAGGAGTATTACGAGGCAGCAAACGAGTTTGAGTGGGCCCGCAAACTCATGCCCGGCCATCCTGATCCAAGGATGAATCTTGCACTGACACTCGAACAGGTGGGCCGCATTGATGACGCCATAGAAACGTACGTGACTGCGCTCGAGGTGTATCCGAACCATCTTCCCACGATCCAGGCCTTGTGCCGCTGCCAGATCAGACACGATCGCGAGAATGATCAAACCACAGGGTATCTGAAAGAGATCGCTTTGCGTGGTGAAACGTCACATTGGCGGCAATGGGCCAAAGCGCAATTGACACGAACAAGAGAGTAATCAAACACAAAACGAATTGAAATGATACTTGCGAATTCTGTCAGCACTTACTTGGGGCGCGGTCCATGCGCAGTGGACCGCAATGCTATCGAGATTCGGAGTTCGATATTCTGCAACTGCTGATCGATTTCTCCCAATATCTTGAGAATTCGGCCTCGGATAGAACCACGGATGCCAGTTGATTCGGCGTACGCGCGTAAATGATCATCATTGTCCATGCCGAGATGAAACCGGGTCAGGTGATAAGCCTTCAACTGATGACCGTAGAAGTCTTGAGCATCGTCATGATCTGGCGAATGGATTCTTTCATGGTCTGGACATCACGCGCAGTCTGCTGCAACTCAAGTTGCAGCTTCTGATTCGATTCACGTTCAGAATGCAATCGCTCCGCAGTATGACTTGCGACACTCTGTTCCGATTCAATTCGACTCTTCAACCGTTCAACATCCGATTCGAACATTCGACGCTTGGGAGCGCTCCGGTCAATCGCCAGATAGCTGATGTAGGCATTGAGCGCTGACGAGTTGGCTGTATGCCCGAGACGTGCATCGACCTCTTCTCTGGTCCAGCCTTTCCGCAGGAGATGACTCGCCATGCCGGATCGCAGGTCTTTCCAGGTCACTGGTTCTTGATTCGGCTGGCAGAGGGCGTTTGTGAGTCGTACTGCTCGGTGCATGACCTTCAATGCCTGGCGGTGACCAAATGGGAAGACGAGTTCTTCGTCTTGCAGGTTTGCCAGCACAATGTCGGCATAGTTGACAGTCTCAGGATAGAGCGTTGGTTCGCTTCGCGAGAGCCGGCTTCGCTTGATCTTGCCGCGAGGCAGGTTCACGAGATACTCCGGTTCCTGCGTGTGCGGATTGATCTGGCGCGAGAATTCGCGTTTGGTGAGCAGTAGCAGGGCGCCTATGTTCTCGCCGATGTCCCACGCCAGCCAGAAGAGCAGCAGATGGCGGGGATTGGAGACCACGCTCACCAGTTTCCGAAACGTCTCTTCAGTCACGAATCGGACTTCCCGAGTCGCAGGTACTGCGAATTCAATGACCTCGCGGGCAAGGTCTGCCTTGCCGGCCATTCTGAACGGCTTGCTCTTGAAGATCTTGTTGTAGTAGCTCCAGCGATCCTTGAAGCGCGTACCTCGAGAACTGCAAATCTGACCGTCTTCGAGGGCATCGTAGACTTCACGGATGTCATCCTTCGTGAGCTGCGTCCATGGCTTGTTCTTGAACCATTGATTGACGTTGCGCAGCTTCGTGACGTAACCATAGAGCGTCTTGCAGGACGGCTCGTCAATGTCAGACATCTGGTTCTGGCGCTTGAGCTTGTACTGCTCGTATTCAAAGAATTGCCGGAAGAGCTCTCGATTCTCCCGACATATAGAAGTATCGCTGAGCAATTTGCTCTTCAGTGTCTCATATCGTTCTCGAAGTCCCATCTGTTTATGAATGCCGCAGCGCTTATAAGCACTCAACTGAATTCCTGCATCACGAACAAAATCGGATCAAGCCTCCAGGGATGTGTGATCCAATTGGTTCGGTCGATTGGAGTTCACAAACCCCTTGCGTGTGAACCAGAAGGTTCAAAGCCTCTGCCGAGGCGCGATCGATTCAGATCACATTGCATGGGAATACATGCGAGTGTATAGCCTGCGTGCATTATGTATGGCGCAAGTAGAATGCAGACTTTATAAAGATTGTGGTGCCGGAAAATATTGATTGAATTGAACTCGTCATGAATTTTCGGCATATCAGCATCGTTGTTCACAATGCTTAAATACTCTCATGCTTGTCTATAACGATGACGAGTGAGCACGGCGGAATCCATGAAGACGGCATTCTCTGGGAGGGCACTCGCGATGAACTCGAAGCATGGAAGCAGTACAAGCGCGAGAAGGCTCTGAAGTTCATTCAACGTGGTTACTCAGTTGAATGGAGTCCGGATGGACACGGCGTCATGGCCGTCTATCTGCCTGAACGTCATTATGCCGAGAAGCCCGAAGTCCGAGCGGACATCAAGTTCTTCAGCGAACCGTCCAAGTTCGGCATTCAAGGCGGTAAAGTCTCGAAGCTCTCTATCCATGTGCGGCGCAGTGACATACTTCTGAAAGTGCTTGGTGGGGAACATGATGCAGTTGAAACGTTGTACAACTTCGACCGTGGGCAAGACGTAGATCGACTGAATGAACTGACCGAGGCACGACGTCTCTTTGATGCAATCTACGACGAACTCAACTGAAGGTCCGGCCACACCACGTCATGTGGTCGATTACGGAATTCGTTTTGGAAGTCTCAACACATCCACATCATCATAGAAGTCTCGCAGGCAGGATTCACAGCAGAACAGTTGCGGCTGGTCCAGTGAGACGAACCCCCGGGGGCCGATCACGCCGTCCTCAGCGCGGTAGACATTGACGCCCAAGTTCAGTCCCCGTCTGCACTGATCGCATTTGCACGGTGCGTGTTCATCATCATCCATATTCACACTACCGAAGGCTTCTTGAAAAGCGTTGAACTGAATTGCATGGCAAATGTCGGTGATGACGCAGGTGGAGGTTGTTGGCTACCGGAGGCGGGAAGTGAGGGTAGCGCAGATCAGTTGAATCAATAAGAAGATGAATCGACACAATCAGTGAATGAAAGAGGTAGGAATACCGGATGGTGTTCAGCGAAGCCAGTTGCGTCGGCGAATCGTTGAACGCATGATGCAACCCGTGACTGCCCGGCAGCTTGCTCAGCGATTTGACATACCGCTTGGAAAAATGAGTCATGCGCTGCGGATGCTTGAGCAGCACGGTCTGGCAATGTGCATGAACAGTTGTTCGGTGCGATCGAGGGTGTACTGGCTGACCGGCATCGGTCAGAAAATTCAACTACATCTGCGCAGAGACCAAGGGCTTCCGGAATTCGATCACGATTTCCCGATCGTAGACTGGGATCTCTACGGCTGGGTATGTCACAGTCATCGGTCTGCCGTGATCAAAGCACTTGATCATCCCCTCCAACCATCGGAGATCAAGCGACGAGCACTGCAGCAGGATCCGAACCTACGGATGAGCGCCAATAATGTCCGGGACATTATCCGCCTGTACCTGGCAAAAGGAATTGTGCAACCGGTCCTGCTTAGAAAAAAGAAGCATCCACTCTACGACCTTACTTCTGTCGGACGCAGCCTCCGGCAACTTCTCTACGCGTCTCATGCTCCCGCACATAGCGCGTTCTGAGTTGGTCGCAAGGCGCTCAGAGATTATGCACTGCATTCACTGAATCAGTTCGTTGATTCTCTGAAGCGTGATGAAGGCAACGAATGCAATTCCGAGATCGGTAATCGCATATGACTGGCGCGACTGATCGATGGATCTGAATTCGACTGCTCCAGGCTCGTCGGGATCGGACGTAACCGTGTCAACTCTACGGTCAAGAACCAAGGGAATCGGGCCAACTGCAATCAGTTGTCGATTGGCAAGCGTGTCCAGCCCCGAATACACATATCGCCGTGTCGTGTCATCCTTCGCGTGAAACAACTCCCAGATTGTTGATACAGATTCGCGCTCAGTGACACCGAGTACGGCTCTTTGTCGATGCAGATGCTTCAATAGGTGAATGTGATCAACGGTCAATGCATCGAGCACTTCGAGAAAGAACACCTTCCGGTCAAAGTGCAGGGCTGGGTTCTTCATCATGCTGTTGACCAGCACCGCGTGGAACGCATCGATTTTCGCCTGTCGGTGTTCACGAGCAGCTCGCCACAACACTTCACGCAAGATGTAGCGAAACTCATCCGTGTCAAGAAAATCCTTCCGCAGGAGTGATGCCTGTTGTGCATCGAGTGATTCAATGCGGCGAGATAATTCTTCGATGAAGGCTTGCATGCGCTCAGCGTCGCGTGCGGCTATTCGGTCAAAGATCTGAACGTCCAGTGCCGCACCGATCCCATATGGAATCAGGCGAAGAACTGTTCGTATCGCGCGTATGAGTTCGTCATCGAAAGGGCGACGAGGTTGGCGAACAGGGGGTTGAGATTCGGAATCAGACATCGCCGGGACCCTCGATTACCTTTATTAAGGCGGGCATCAATGGTATGGGATGAGCACGCACGCGGCACGAGATGAAAGTGAATCAAACGAACACGTCACATTAGTTAATCTGGCTCAGGCCATCGGTGCAGCACTGGCTGTAGGCGACCGGGCTGATATCCGCGTCGCTGATTACGTGACAGCGCAGTACGTCGTAGATCTTACGAGAAAGCATCCGGCAACATTCTGTCATCTGTTAGCCCAGGCAGAAAGACGAGAGGGCGGTACTGCTCCGGAGGTGCGGGAACTCTATGCCGTGGATGATGGAACAGGTGGCCGAATCGTGTATAGCGCAGCAGGCCATTAGTGCAGAATCCTAAAGCGCGCTTATTCGCGATTATTGAAGAAGCTCTATCTCTATGAGGCGGTTCGAGAATCTTCTCAGTGCCGATCATTGAAAACGAGCGCCGGCTCTCTTCTCCTGCTGACACTTGGGTTCTCCTTCACAGTGGCGACGTCATGAAATTCGTCAATCTGGCGCAAGAGTTCTCGTGTTTCGTCGAGCGCCCACGCGACATCCTTCGGTGTTGGTTGGCCGTCATGTTCGGGGAGTGTGCAGGCCACGCACTTCTGCTGCAGTGCGGTGAGACGGTGCCTGATCGAAGCTGGAAGGGAGTCTGGGATCACTAGATTCCTGATTGGGTGTACTGCATGAGTGAACCAACGAATTGCGGCAAGCCTCTGGGTGACGTTACGCACATGCTCGACATCAACTCGCTCCCGTTCATCGAACGATAGTGCTCCTTCGGCTGCCATCATCTCGACTTCTGCAATTGAATATTTGAAATTGGCCTCATGCGTCAGAAACAGCGCCAAGCTGTAGCAAAGGCCACTGCCGTAGCCATGAGCGTTCGAGGTTGGTGATAGTTCCTTTGTCATTTTGCCGGCACGACAGCTTTGTTCAGGCTGTCATTACAGGCGCATCGATGGTGGGCTTTATAAGGTTTTGGATGGTGCAGGAGAGCATCTGCCTGACCTCTTGCCGCACAGAGAGTTGGCCCAGAGTTAGATTGCGCGCGCTATTGGAATTGGTGGCTGAGCGATCTTGGTCAAGCCTATACTCCATGGATCTGGAGGAAATCGCTAAGCGGAGAGAGTCGCAAATGTCAAGCAGCATGTACCAACGGCAGGTTCAACAGATTCAATCAGCGTTTACGACTTTGCAAAGGAATAAGGGACAGAAGGGCAAGCGCCGAGCAGATCTAGTCAGCAAGATCAACGCATCGACTCGAGCCGCATCCAGAACTTCAAGTGTGTCCGTCATAGATGCCAAACTGAGGGAACAAGATCGACTCAATAATGAACTTGTTCGTGTCGAAAAAAGCCTAGCCGACATTGAGACAAAGATTGCGATGAAACAGAAGAATCTCCATGACGCGCAAACGAAATTTGGACGAGCCAGAGAACGGGAGGAGAAAGAGCAGAGGAAACATCTGAAGCGCAAGGAGCATGCACAATCACAGCAGTTGAAGAAGATCACGGATACTGTTGAAAAACATGATGTACTGCACGATCACACACTGACAACGATTGAAGCGATGCTGGCACTACCCGAAAAAATCGTTGTGCTCTTTCTCGCAGCCAATCCTCGAGATACTGAACCCCTAGCTTTGGATGAAGAGGTTCGTTCGATTTCACAGAAGATTCGCTTGTCCGAGCATAGAGACTCGGTGGACCTCCGGTCGAGCTGGGCTGTGCAGCCAACCGACGTACTTCAGGCAATAAACGAGTTTCGCCCCACCATAATTCATTTTAGCGGTCACGGCTCACCAGATGGCGACATTGTCTTCACGGATGATCGTGGTCAGGCAAAGTGTGTGAGCAAGGAAGCCATTGTGCAGACCATGCTGGCGTGTTCAGGCGCGATCCAACTGGTGTTTTTCAACACGTGCTACTCGCGTGAGCAAGCTGAGGCGGTTATTTCCCATGTTGATGCAGCCGTTGGCATGACGAACGAGATCGATGACGATGCTGCGAGAGTGTTTGCGGCACAATTCTATTCAGCAATCGGATTCGGACTGTCTGTGCATCAGGCATTCGAGCAATCGAAAGCTATTCTTATGATGGAAGGGATTTCAAACAGCGCCGTTCCTGAATTATTTACTGGACCGGATGTTGATGCAGATTCGCTTTTCATTGTACGACCGCCCGACGATCAGAGAAACTCACGCGACACAAAGTGAATCACGTCTTCATTCGATTGGGATCGTAAAGTTTGGCCAAGCTTGTATGGGCAGTTACGTCAAACAATTAATCGCCCGAACTCAACACAGAGACATCCCAAATCCGAACAGCTGTATCTCGTCCATGAGATGTGTTGACTCCAAGTGTTGCCAGCAGCAATCGCGAAGGATGAAATGCAAGACCGGCCGGCCATCGCCCCGATGCAGGCTCTTGGATGACTCCGATTTCGGATTTCAGCTTCACGTCTGTCAATCGGACGGTGTCATCTCTTGATTTCGATGCAAGGATTCTGCTGTTTGCTGAAAACGAAACAGCCTTGACCATATCTCGATGGGCTTGCAGTCGGATGATGTCTTCACCGTCTCGAGCGTTCAAGACCTTGACTTCACCGTCGTTGGAACACGACGCCACCATCTCTGCATCTGGAGACCAGCAGCAGTGAAGGACGTAATCAAAGTGTGATCGCTTCCAAAGAACACTGCTGCTGTCCACATCCCACATGCGAACGGTGCAGTCGGAATCTCCACCAACCGAGAGAAGTTCTTTTCCATTCGGGCTCCACGCTACAGCATTCACCCAATCTGAATGTCTCTCAAGATGACGGTGTGACGTCAAGTCGTCTGATTGCAGGACGCGCACCACCCCGTCTCGACATCCTACTGCTACGTACTGACCATCATTGGACCAGGCGACACTATGCATGCGGCTTCGAACATCAATTGACATCTCGATGCTCTCTGCTGCGACATCCCATACTCGCAGAATGCTGTCATCAGCAACAACGGCGAGTCGAGTGGAATCGGGCGACCATGCAACATCGTAGATGCGCGAATGTCTTCCGAGGTCTTCATGATCTACAAGTACATGTTTGACCCCAAGATTCCGAGTGTCCCAGATACGGATATGAGCGGCATCGTCGGGGGTGGCCAACATCGTGCCATCTGGCGACCAACATGGACGAGTCACGCACGCCTCATGTTTCGATAGTGTCGCTACCAACCGAGGAAGATCAGCAGTAGGAGGTTTTTCGTGTCGCATTTTCAACCGAAGTACTCGATCTATAAATAGCTTTCGACAACGAGTCTGACTCAATCTGCAGCAGAACAACTGTCAAGAGGCGGCACCATTGTAGTACTCGCTACTACACATCGAAGCATAGGAACGATCAAGCTCGAATCAAAACAGTTCAAGATTTATGACTGGAGATTCCTGAATATGTCAAATGCTTGCCGTCAATACAATTCACACATTGGACGCCCGCAAAGGGCTCCGGAAATTATCCGATGAGTCGGTGGACTGCGTCATCACGTCGCCGCCGTACTGGAGCGCAAGAGATTACGGCGATGCCAGCGTCAACATCTGGGATGGCGATGAATCCTGTAAGCATGAATGGCAAGCACGACCAAAACAGAGTGATCAACACTGCACTCAGTGTGGAGCCTGGCGTGGTCAACTCGGATTGGAGCCGACGTACGAGATGTACACCAGGCATTTGCTCTCGATCTTTGACGATGTGAAGCGCGTTCTCAAGTCTACAGGCACATGCTGGGTGAATCTCGGCGACACGTACGCAGGCAGTTGGGGAAACTATGGTCCCAACGGGGTAGTGATGAATCAGCGCTTGAATGGCACAAACAGCAAGCCGTGGCTCAAGCAGGGCATACCTGATACATCATTTCGGCCGCCTTCATCCTTCCTGCCCACATCGCGCAAGAAATCACTGTGTTGTATTCCCGAGCGGTTCATGCTGGGCATGCTTGAGCGCGGCTGGCTACTTCGCAATCGCATCGTCTGGCACAAACCTAATCACATGCCGGCAAGTGTGAAGGATCGATTCACCTCCTCATGGGAGCATCTGCTTATGTTCGTAAAGGCGCAACGCTACTTCTTCGATCTTGATGCTGTACGTGTTCCACACAAGTGTCTTGCCAAGATACCGGCAAATGCGAAGCCTTCTCAGCCACGTTCGGCGCATCACGTACATGGCAGACGTCTGCCGCCGTCTCCGGGTGAAGCGAATGCGATGCACCCTCGAGGCAAGAATCCTGCTGACTACTGGAGCATCTCGCCTGAGACACGTTCACTTGGCGCGATGATCGGCGTCAGGGGAGCGGTCAAGGTGCCAAGTGGAAGCGGGTGGGTTGGCCATCCGCCAGGTGGTGAAGCTCGCATCGTTCAGGAACGTGATCCGCGATGGCTCTCACCGAAGGGGAAAAACCCAGCAGACTGTTGGGACATCTCGACGGCAAGACGGAAAGGCGCGCACTTCGCTGTGTTTCCGGAGAAGCTTTGTGAGCGACCGATCAGAGCAGGATGTCCGGCCAATGGTCTGGTCCTTGATCCGTTCGTCGGTTCGGGCACAACTGCTGTTGTCGCCAAACGACTTGGGCGTCGATTCATTGGACTTGAGATTAACCCGGACTATGTGAAGCTTGCCAACCAACGCCTTCAGAATGTGAAGGCTATGAATGCGGCGTAGCCTCGCCCTAGACAACGAATGTGAGGCTTCAAGCATCACCGGTACGTTCATATAGATGCCTTGCTTGGTTGATGCAGTTCAAGATGCTTTCAACACGATGTGACCCAAAAGGCAGGCTCTATCTAAGTAGGAGGATTCGAGCGCAGTACGGCGAGCAGTTCATCGTTCTCGAAAAACCCGATGGTCTGAAACTCCTGGCGGTGCCATTCGATCCCATTGCCGACCTGGAACAGCTCGGAACTGAATTTGGCGATGCAACAAATGGCAACCTGAAGCAGGACATTCACAAGCAGGCTGTGTCTGAACTCGATCCATGATCCACGCCGATCATGATCTGCCGACCGAAGGGTTTATAAACCTGTATGACAATGCGCGTTCGTGACGCAAGAGATTCGCCTGAGTGACCTACCGCACTATGCACTTCAAGTGGTTGAACGAGTTGTTTCTGTTACGGGCAAGCCGTTCGGTATCTATGAAGACTCCAGTTTGACGAGTGAGTGTGTGTTGCGAATAGCCGATGCAACGCAGCACTTTCATCAGTTCGGATCCAGCCCGAAGGCACGCACACATCGAGTGCATCTGGTTCTCAAAGCTGCTCTGTGGATACTCAGTGTGTGGCAGGACTCACCTGAACACCGGGCGATACCCGAGCCATGCTTGTCGCGTCTGCCTCGATATTGGGAGCTTCAGCTTCGTGATCTGCATCCTCAGACAGATGAGTCGACTGTGCTCGGAGCGAGCATGCTGATCTTCAATGGGATGGTCAAGCAACTCACGACGAGCCCAATGGAGATTCGAATCGAACGCGAGATTGCAGATCAATTCCCGGAACACCACTATCGACAGCATGCATATCTCGCTGATCGGATTGCTGACACATCGCGATTCCTGAGACCGCGTTCTGATGCCATGTTGCCACGGGGCCTCAATTCCAAACGTGATGCCTTGAATGCCCTATTCATGAGGGAACTGTGCGTGATCGCAGGCAAGCCGTTGCCAGCTGAATTTCAGGAGTCGATCAATAGTACGCATTGCGGAAATCTCGACGCGAATCTGAATGCAACTCCATTATCAGGGCATGCGAGCGATCGTTCCGTTACTGATGCTTGGGCCAAGTGCCTGGGCATGCAGAAGTGGTTTGTGTGGACTCCGCTCGAAGTGAGCGAAACAGTTGCGGTTGACACGTCATAACTCCATCGTTGCGATTCGACCGACATCTGGTTGATGCGGCTATTGCAATGGGACGACGACAGATTTATATGTGAATGCTGTCTTGATCATGCATGGTTCGCAGCATTGATCCAGGAGAGTTGCCAGAATACGCAGTCAAAGTCGTTAAGGATGCTGTGCGCGTCTCGAATCTCGCGTTCTTCGTCACGGCGGACGAGAACCTGCAGTCTGATTCGGCAGTACACCTGGCTTCCGGTGATCGGAACTTCAACGAACTCCTGTACCTGCCCACTTATGAGAGGCATAAGGTGCATCTGGTTGTGAATGCCGCGTTCAAGATTCGTCGCTTCTGGCAGGTACCGGCACAAGAGCGAACGATTCCTGAGCCTGTAGAGCCTGATCGATTGCCCGAACGATATGAGCAGGAGCTGCGATCAAAGCATGAGCGAGCGAGTGATGCGGGCATCGAAGAAGTCAGCCGGTTTCTGTATTACGACTTGCTCCGTCAGGTGACGTCCTTGCCACGTGACATTCGAGTTGAGCACGACATTGCCGAGCAATTGCCCGAGCATCGTGATCGGCAGCGAGCTGTTCTCGCTGAATACATTGGTGAACTGGCAATGCAGATAGGATCGCCGATTGGTTCATCACGACCTTTGGCTCTGTACATGAAGAGTGCAGCGATGGACCTGGCTCTCTTGCATGAATGGTGCGAGATTCTCGGTGAATCAGTGCCTGCTCCCCTCAAGAACCATGAAGCTTCTGCTGTTGCCGATGAACTTCAATCGGTACTCAATACAAGGAACCTTAGTGCGGATCATTTGGGCGATCGCCTTCTCAGCGACGCTTGGGCAGAGCGGCTTGAGATTCGGGACTGGTACTCATGGAAGCCGCTTCAATGAATACTGGATTTGCGGCGCCAATTCAGTTGTAAGTTCATAAAGCAGATTCTGTTCATCGTCAGATGAGCAAGCCAAATGCGACGAGCAAACAACTCGCGATCGATCAAATTCACTGCATGGATGCTATTGCAGGACTACGGCGTCTTGACGACGAGTCAATCGATCTGGTCATTACTGATCCACCCTACAACGTCGCCGGCAAGAACAAGACGACGATCAGGCACGGCAGGGTCATGTCCACGATGGAAGCCTGGGGCCAGTGGGATTGCCTGCACCCATTCGACCACGACATCCTTCTCATGCAGGTCATCAGTGAGTGCTATCGCGTACTGAAGCCGGGCGGAGCGTTCTACATGTTTACATCCCGCCAGGACAACGGGTACTTCATTCGCAAGGCAATTGCGCGTGGATTCACGTATCGCAATCAATTGGCGATGGTCAAGACTACGGCAGTACCAAGCTTCTTCAAGAATAGTTGGCGAAGTTGCTTTGAACTGTGCATGTATCTGACCAAGGGAAGGCAGGGAACGTTCAACTTCCCTGAGCAGCGTGAAGCCCGCAATGTGCATGAATGGTCGATTCGCACCAAGAGCACGACGCATCCCACCGAGAAGCCGTTGGATTTCATCAAGAAGCTTGTTCGAATCAGTTCCAATCCCGGTGATCTCGTTCTCGATCCGTTCATGGGGTCCGGCACAACTGCTGCGGCTGCGAAAGAGCAGGGCAGGCACTTCATTGGCTTTGAACTCAATTCTGAATACATCGACATTGCCAAGACACGATTGAAAGGGGGGAGAGCGGCAGGCTCTAAGGCAAAACAGATGAATGGCTGACCTGGAGACAAGAACACAACACAGCATCAGTTTCACAGATGATCTGGAGAATCGTGCAAGGCGAATCGTTCATATGCAGAGCAACTCATCGAATAGGCCGGACGCGACACATGTCATGGTGCAAGAGATAGCACTCGTTCTGAATCAGATAGCACAACACCGATTGCTGGATCAAAGGCTCAGACACGATCTGGTTGATGTCGAATGCTCAATCGGCACAGAGCTTATGCAGATGGAGCAGCGGACACCGCGCTACAGTCCGTATCGATTTCCGGAGCGCGAGAAGTTCCAACGTCAACTGCATCGCATTGGTGAAGAACGTCGCCGTCTCGCAATGAGTCACGAACAACATATGCAGGGATTGCACAATCGACTCGTTGGATTGGTCGCAAGACACGAACTACTCGCACAGTATGACGATGGACGTTGAACGGTTGGCGCAGAGGCTCAAACCACTGCAACCCGAACAGGTCCGACGCTGGAAGCGAACGCGAGAACACGCAGACTCAGAACTGCGCATTCTCTTGGACCGACAACTCGTTTCAACGGCGCGTCATGCGTTTGGGGAGTACGAGAGCAAACTGCTGCTCTCTCTGCCGCCAAAGAAGAGAGCATCTGGGCCAATCAAACTAGGAACGCTTCTGTACGACAAAGAGCGATGGCCGCTTGGTATCTCCAAAGACGAACTGCTCCAGAATATGGCCATCTTCGGGCGCTCAGGGGCCGGCAAGACCAATGCGGTCTTTCACATCATCCGGCAACTCGAAACGCTCAACATCCCATGGGTCTTCCTTGATTGGAAGCGCACCGCACGACACCTTCTTCCACACCTGAAGCGTCAAGTTCGAGTTCACACACCCGGTCGCTCAATTGCACCTTTGCAGTTCAATGCCTTCGCCGTTCCACCCGGTCTGGAGCCAGGCGTGTATGCCAATCATGTTGTTGATGCACTTGCTGCGGCGTTCACGCTTGGAGATGGGGCTACAAGCATCATCCAGAAGGCACTGCGTACTGTGTACGCGGCAGGCAACCTCACACCATCAACTGATGAGATCCTCAGACAGGTTGAACTGATCAAGGATCGCGAACGCATCCGGGGATGGAAGATCTCGGCAACGAGAGCTGTGGAGAGTGTTCATCTCGCCGGTGTTGAATCGAACAAGCCTGTTACGCAGAAATACCTGGTTGAATCGCTGGTCAAGACCAGCAGCATCATTGAACTTGATGCACTTGCAGCGAATGTGAAGTCATTCCTGGTTCCAATTCTCTGTCTGTGGCTCTACAACGTTCTACTGTCGTCGCGGAAGCGCGAGCAGCTACAACTTGTGATCATCGTCGAGGAGGCCCATCACGTTTTCTATAGAGGGCCGCGCCGAACCAAAGAGTCGTTGATGAACCAGCTTATGCGGCAGTGTCGAGAGATCGGCATTGCCATGGTTGTGGTCGATCAGCATCCACATTTGATATCGTCGGCCGTACTAGGTAACACCTACACGTCACTGTGCCTGAACCTCAAGGATCCGGGCGACATTCAGGCTGCTGCCGGCATCTCCGGCGTTGACGAACCTGACAGGCGATTCATTTCGCAGTTACCAGTCGGTCAGGCGATCGTGAAATTGCAGGATCGTTTGCGTGAGCCGGTCCTCGTTCAGATCCCGCACGTGAACCTCGACAAGGGGGCGGTGACGGACGACCTGCTGCTCAGCCTCTGTCACGGCAATCTGACACGCTCGGCCCTGAGACGGCGTGTGTCGGCAACACGTGCGGACGTGTTGGGGTTTCGGGTTGAGGATTGGTCTATAGGCGAAGACGAATCGTCATTCATAGAGGATGTGTTGAAGTTTCCTCGCGATGGCGTGGACAGGCGCTACAAGCGGCTTGGCTTCAGTGGCGACAAGGGCACACGGCTGAAGCGTGGGCTTGTGCAACGGCGAATATTCGATGAGGAGACCGTAGCCATCGGTCGAACACGACGGGTGCTGCTCCGCATCTCTCGGCCAGTACGCCATGCGATTGATTCACAGCATGGCAATACAATTGATCGCGCATCAATAACCCATGCGTTTTGGCAGCAGTATTACGCCCAATCATTCAGAAGCCGAGGCTATCAAATCGCCGTAGAGGCTCCGGTTGACGGTGGCAGAGTCGATCTCGTCGCCCGAGAGCGTGACGAGAGCGTGGCTATAGAGATCGAGACCGGACAGTCGGATGTTCTGGCAAACGTCCGCAGGTGCCTGCGTGCCCGATTCGATCGTGTGATTGTTGTGGTCACCAGCGAGAAGGCGTTCATGAAGATCGAGCGCATCCTGGCGAGGGAGGGTCTGCTCCTGCCGAGACGCATTCAGTTGGTGTTGCGCGACAAGTGGCTGTTAGAGGATTGAATTTGTGTAGGCAATGAGTCTATCTCATATCGAAGTTGGTGTGATAGCGCCCTATGCCTTCGGAACTCAAAGTGGCCATGTATGAACCGCGGCTGAGGTTCGGCGCAGTGAACGCATATCTGTATCCGCTTCGCATGAATCGACTCTCTTCATGAACTTTTCGTCCGGTCACTGCATCGTTGATGGATACTGTGCCGACTTTTTCACCCCATTGCGGCGCGAGCCCTAGATTTACGACGATGGTGGGCGTTTCGCCTCGCTCGAATCCGACGACACGAGGAGGATGGGTGTCGCGCCATGAGCCGTATCGCGTGGTGTAGAACTGAACTGATGTGCCGTAACACCCGAGACTAATGATCGCCAGAAGAATGATGTATGGCAGTGGGCGGCGTAACTGGTCTAACGTGTTTCGCATGGAATGGTCTCCTTCCGAATGATCTTCCGCAGCGTGATTCCAACTATAGTTGGCAGACGCGAATCAAGTCAAGCTCTAGCTTTCGGCAATGATCGGAGCAGAGCTTCGTAAGGAGCGATTGGCAGCAGGGTTAACGCAGGAGCAATTGGCTCATAAGGCCAGTGTGTCGCGCAATTACGTCAGCCTGCTGGAGCACGACCAGAAATCGCCGACCGTTGAGGTGCTGATGCGACTCTGTGCGGCTCTGGGTATTCGGGCATCAACGCTTCTCGCTCGGGTTGAGCAAACTCGAAGGCGTAAGAAGCGGCGTCGCTGATGAGTGCTGTGACTGATCACGCCAGCGCGAGAAAGCCCTGCGCAATGGCAGGGCAATCATGGACGGGCAAGCGGTTTAGTTCACTTCGTTGGGTTCAATGCAAACAGTCCACGCTCTAGTTTCTTGAACCGTGCATCCTTGCCCTTGGTCTTGATCTCACGAAAAATCGATGAGTAGAGCGTCGCTGCCGGTGTCTTACCTTGCGTTGTCCAATACTTGCGAGCGAGCATCTGCTCCATGATGTCCTTGCATCGCATTGGTTTCTTGGCCTCTTGCAAGACGCGAATGGCAGCGTCAAGAATGCTCGTACTAATCTTCGCCGCCGTCGGAGGCGTTTCAGCGGGTTTGGGTGTCTTTGGTTTCGATGGCCGTGCAGTCGCCTTCCTCTCCGTAGGTGGCCGTGTCTTCGCCTTACGCTTCGACGCAGCGGCTGATTTTGGCGGGCGTGCACTCGATGATGCTGTTTTCTTCTTCGCTGTCGTTGCCATTTGTGTATTCCTTTCTGAATTGGCATTGCTGATCACGCGTCAGCACGACAACTGATACCTAGAAAGCAAAAGCTATCAAGTTGTAAATGGTCTTATTCAGTATATTTCAACAGAAAGATATCTCGTTTATTTTCGAGAATGATCTTGAAGCTTGCCTTACGCAAGAAGCTGAACGCGGCGAATCAGAGACACCAGTAGCTCTGAGATCTCGGTTCCTGCTCGGCCTGAGAAATCCCGCTCATTTGCATGCGGTCCCTGGATCAGTCCCAGCACCTCCGGCTCGCCGGCTTTGACGGTACGACTCCACGATCGCTTCTCGATCCATGTCGTTTGGCCGTCAACCTGCTCGCAGTGCAGCAGGCTGAATCGTGTTGCCATGGGTTTCTTGAGCGCGACCGTGAGCCGAATGGTTGCCGGAGATCGTCCCGCATCACGCCAACTCGCCACGATACCAAGTACCGCATCGACCAGTGGTCGGATCTCCTGTTCTGCGCCCTCATCGCCCTTGAGTAGTTCCTTGAATCTGCCGAGATCGTTGAGTGCCTGAAGGGTTGACCCACTTAAGGAACGTTGTTCCTGAGGATCTTTGCGATCTGGCAGGACGGATTCGACCAGGAGGCTCGTGACTTCCCAGTCATTGATCTTCACTCCCGCTTCTGCTTTGCAGGTCCATGTACAGACTTGTCTGGGGTTCGGCAGATCAGTTTCTGCTGCGCGTTCCCACAGGTGCTTTGCAAACCGTGGCCATGGTACATCGGTGATGCGTCCGGTGATGAATCCCGCGATGTAGCTGCCCACGAGGAACACAACAACACCGAGACCGCCCAAGACGAAAGGAACTATGCCCGATTGTGCAGGCTGAGCAGCGGCTGTCAGTACAGAGAATTGTCCTTGTCGTATATCCGGATCCGCACCGTGCGGGATAAGTTCATGCCGGCCGAACACTGCATTGGAATCAATCTCAAGTTGCACTCGTGCAGTTGATGCGCTCATAGACTCAACTGATCGAATCACGATGCCGTGTGATTCTGGGAACACACGCACATCAGATATCCCCGCGAGCTGTTCACCGGTAACCTGCACCACGAGTACCTGTCCTACATCAAATGTACTGGGTTCGATGCTGTGAATCCGAGGTGGCAGGGCGGGTCGGGGTATCACCCGGAGTGCATCGTTCAACGTCACCGCGGGGCGACTTCGGGATTGGCCAGATCGCACGACGAGATCTCGTGAACCAACGGAAGCATCTGGGTCGATAGTGAGTTGCATTTCGAGCAGTTCGGAGCTGTGCAATTTCTTTGACGTCACTTGAATGCCGCGACCTGCGAATGCGACGGTCGAGTTCTCTTGCAAATCTTTTCCAACGACCCACGCCGTCTGCTCAGATCCTTGTACAGCTTCCGCAGGGGCGAGTTTGATCAGTTGGGGGCGAGCCACTTCAAGAGACACGATTCGCACATCATCGACAAACGCTGCGCTGTCGTCTTGAGCTCGGAATACGATCGGTCCTCTTCCGACAGCTATGTCATTAACTCGGTGGAGTTCCTCGCCATTTCCAAATACGACGACAACGTTCTTTTCAACTCTCAATCGTACCGATCGCCACGTGCCTGATGCTTCGAATAAAGCCTTTGGAAAGCGATTCCCTGGCACGCCGAGATACATTACATCCGAATCGATAGTGACTGAACCACTGATTCCCTGCTCATGGCCAAAACCAATCGTGATTGTTCCTGATCGAAGGAGTACTCGAATATCGAGTTCAAAGGTATTCCACATTCCAGGCGGCCGCGCCTGATCGCCGGACTGCAATCGTAGCGCGCCGTCGCGAATAGTAGGCTCACCAGTGAAGGTCCAGCTCGGAGGTAGGTCACCTGTTGCGAATTGTTCGCGTACTGGAGGTGACTGTGCTGATGCCGGCCCTGTAACTCCTCCGATGAGGGTGATAAGCACTACGGCAAACAGGTACCAAGATTGCCAGACTTCAGTCATCTTGGCCTCGGCGAATGATGTGAACCTCCAGCGAACATTCTTCGGAGTCGTTCTCAACAATGAGATGAACTTCCAACAGCGTGGCGTAGTCATCGCACGACAGTATTCCTATCGTGGTCGCTCGATTGAAATCTTCCGATGTGCGCGCTCGATATTCTTCATTCGCTTCGCATGGTAGTAGCCCTCGGAGCGAATCGATCAACTGAGCTTGGGTAGCCATGGCGCGCAAGGAATTTCCGGACATCTGATCTGAAAGCGCGTCGTAGTCGAAGCGCACTTCATGCCGTCCGTCGACTCTCGCTACGTATTCAGCATCGCTACTGAGCGGCATAGCCGACTCAAGGTCGTAGTATTGAGCAGATCGCGTTTCAAATCGTGGCATGGACACTTGTGCCGCGATCTCACCAGATGACAAGTCTCGCATCGTTTGTCGAATTGCCTTCTTGACGCGATCAATGTCTCTGGTTGAAAAGAATCCCGTTGCATGCAAATGACCGAATACGGTGCCATCGACAATTCCTTCTCGGAGCACAGGCATTGTGTTGGCATCTCGCCACCATTCGAGCGTATCTGAGATGCGTCTATTCTCCCCCGGCTGCAACTCCAATGAGTAGCGTTTGAGTTTGTGCACGCCGGAAGTGTCACTTGAATCATCACGAGGTTCATACCCGGTGTACACCTGAAAGGTGAATCGGGCCGCCGCTGTCGGATGCACGTTTGTCAAACGGTACGCGTAATCAACTATGGGAGGCTTACCGTTCGCGTTCCACTCGATGTCTTCAAAATCGACGGCAATGATCCTGTGGAGGAGGTTGTAATCAGTCGACTCCACAGAACACGGTTCGGGCAAGGGGCGAGTCACGTACTCTCGGATGCTCTGGATCTGGTCCTCCCATCCGTCAAGGTACATTGGATTGTTGTATGGCGGATTATGCGCGTCGTAGCCGTTCTCCCATACTTCAAGCAGCGATGCTGCTCGTTTCTGCCAATCGTGCCCCGATCGAACTTCCAAGTATTGCTGTCCCTGAAGTGTCTTCATGATCTCACTGTGAATGAATGGACCTTGAAGGTTCTGATAGTGGGCAAGTACGACAAGTGTAAGTATCACGGTATCAATCTGCGCGCTCCCCATAGCATGCATGGCATGAAACGCCAGTCGATCGCATTGCTCCTCGCGAAAGCGGCTCCCATCGCTGGGACCCTCGTGACAATGAGCCAACTCATGTCCGAGAATAAACTGCATTAGGCTATGGGCGAGTACCCGAGTCAGAATGAAAACCGCCTCGTTGTCGGATGGTGATTCAGAGACGAGATCTGGATGCGATTTTGCGAGCGAATCAACCAATGATCGGGTTTCTGCATCGAGTTCAATGTCGGTTTTTACAGGCCATGGCACTCTAGTATCGCATGGTTGTCCTCCACGGCGCTGAAGCTCGGCGAGCCATGAATCGAATCCTTCGGCCGCCTTGTCGAGTCCTGTTCGACGTTGAGCGACGGCCTCGGCGAGTATGGCGTACGACGTCGCTTCAACGACATCAAGCAATCCAGTTGTGATCACAATCTCGATACAGTCATCGGTTGGAAGTAGTATGAGCGCCTGGACATCCTGAGCTGGGACCAAGAACGCACGGATAGACTGCTGCGATATTGGGTGATTTGTGCGCCGCATTCCTTCGGCCGCAGCTACAAAGCTCGCTTGAATAGACGGAACAACGAACATGTACCTTTCAGCGATCTCCGTGCCTGCACGAGATGAAAGCGAGTGTTGCATCATCATCGAGGGTTCATCGTGACCGCGAAGATGAATAAGCATTGTTCCCTGATAGTGCTCTACTTCTTGTGCCGAGACTCTTGTAACGGCACAGAAGCAGACAGCAATCAGTATTGCAGTCGTAAGACGGTAGAAGCCAGTGTGGTATTGAAGCAGTTTCATTTGAAGATCCTCGCTTTTTCCATTTCCAGCGCTGCCAGCGCTTCTTTCGTTCCTGCTGCAGCTTCCTCTTCCAGGCGGGCGAGATTTCGTAGATCCTGCAGCGTCGGAAATGCCCGAAGCTTCGCTCGAAGCTCATTCAAACATGACGAATCGCCGGTATTTCCAAGTTCGCATGCTAAGGCTTGGCAACCCCTATCAAGTAACTCAGTTGTCAGCGGCGTCCTGGCCTCCATGCCTCCATCAAGGTATGAATACTGTGTACCGTTTTCGTCGTTGACGCTTCTGTCGCCGGGCTCGATTCCATGCAGAATGGCGTACACGCCCAATATCACTGCCAGAATGAAACAGAACGTGCCAGGAGCGACTTGCGTAAGACGCAATTTTGAGTTGCGATGTTCACCTTCGATCAACATGGGCTGTAGAACGCCATGATCGAAGAGTTTGTAGCCAATGTAGAGTAGAACGGGGATATTGGCCGCGAGTAGCAGGCGTTCAATTCCACGAAAGAGCTCTAAGCCAGTTTGAGCGAACATTGTTTACTTCCTTACGTGACTCGTGCGCTTTGATGGGTTCGACTATTCAGGAACTTGGGCCCCAGCCATGACTTGGCGCCCTTAGGCGAATTTCGAGAGCAGTACAATTGCTGTTTGCGCCAGATCCTCGATATTCGTGACAAGCCGTGTGACCTTCGTGTTCTGATCCTCCGCAGATTTCACGATTGCCATGAGCTGCTGCAGCTTCTTGACATCCGCAGGAGTGGGGAACAACTCCGCGACTTCTTCATCAGTTAACCGTGTCAGTGATGATGCCTGCGCTGCCAACCGTTCATCCGTACGCTCGACGGCATTGCCAATGGCCGCGTCAATCTCATTGCCAAACTGTTCCCAGTCGATGGGCATCGCAGTGCTCCTCGTGCATTACTTGTTGCCAAGTGTTTCCTTCGCTGCTTCAACCACTTTGAGGAATCCGTTCACGCGATCCTCGAGTTGATCCTTGCCCTTGACCAACGTGGTCACAGCCTTGTCCGCGTCGTCGATTGCTTCGGTGATTGCTGATCGATCCACGCCGGCCATATCCAGCAGGCGATCGCGGTTCTCAGCCACGGCACTTGCTGAGGCTAAGTAGCTCGTGATGCTGTTGTTGATGGATGTTGCGAGGGCGTATTCCTGGCGCAGCCGCCTCTCAATGTCCAGTTCAAGCTCATCCAGTGGCTTGATGAGTTCGAGTCGTTTCTCATTCACTGTTGCCTGGAGCTTGGGTCCGAGCATCATCAGGAACCGCAGCCGTTGCTCCGGATTGTCTTCTGCAACTACCATCTGCCAAGCGTTGTTGATCGCGGGCTCTCTAAAGACTTCTTCTGCAAAAACGGGCAGCCACTCACGAAGTATGAAGTCATCGACTCGCCGACGCTTTTCGTCCATCAGGCGATGCACGAGCGCAATGTGCGACTCCTCGATAGCGTTTAGTCGCTTGCCAAGCTCTGCTGAGAGTTCCGGCGCTTCCGGCGGGATTGTGACACAACCGCTGCAGCAGATCATGATTCCCACCACTATGAATGTCACGATGCGAGGCATGTTTTTTCCTCTTGATTCCGAGTTAGAGCCACGCAGCAATGAGATCAGACACAGCAGGATGCATCAGGTAACCGCTAATGTGATGCGGATTCGAACGCCACTGTTCCTCGTCACCATCTGGGCGAGTCGGCACAATGCTCAGGTTGTAGATGCGCTCATCCTCGATGGGCTGATCAATCAGACCATGTTCGAAGATTCCTCGGAAGTCGTCCGCAAGGCTGCCATCATGTGAGATGTAATCATCTTCCGCAGCGATATTGACCCAGCGCTTGATGTTGGCCGGGTATCGCAAATGCCCGCCGTTGCTTGAGCCTTTCAGGGTATTGATGACTGTGGAATCGCCTAGTGGTGAGCCGAGCGTGATGAACAAGTCCACTTGACACGATTCGTGGTCGTTGTAGTTGACCCCGTTGGTCAACGCCCCGCGGTATTCGCCGTACCGAGAGAATTTCCAGAGCGTGTCATAAGCAACGAGTGTGCCGAGACTGTGTGCGATGATGCAGATCGAATCACCTGAATCAAAGGCTCGCTTCAGTGGACTGATCATTCGCTCTCGAACCTGGGAACCGAACCGTGTCTCGTCACTCCAGTATTCAGCCATGTCAGGTGCAACACGTTCGATGATCAGATTGCTCACTCGCAGGAGCGACAGCGAGCCGGCAAACAGATCCGCCACGAACTCTTTCAGTCCGCTGGATTGAGGTAGGTTTTTGTAAACAGTTCTGTCGTAGAACTCCGCGCGCGGTCGGGCCCGAAGAGCTTCGAGTGCTTTTGTTCGACCCTCGACCTGTCCGGTCTCGAATTCAGGATTGTCCGGATCAGGATACTTGCCGGGGTTCTTGTCGTGCAGGAATTCGTTTGAGTAGTTGCCGTAGTACACCATTTCGACGGTTGCGTTATCGAAGGCGGTGACAGCGTCAGCGCCATGATCACGCTCTAAACCGGCTCTGATGGCCTGCATCCACAAAGCCTCGAGTGCCTCCGGCAACGGTTTCATACTCCGTCCATGCACCAACAGAATCGTTTTACCCATCGGACCCCCTTCAATCGGCTAGCGCGATCGACAGCACGTCTCCCTTAAATACATACTACCAGATTGGTCACAAAGTAGGAGTGAATGAACATGAGATCGCCACGCTGCGACAGCGCCTTCGTGGGCATATTCAAGACGATGAATCCGAGATTCAGCACTAGCGAGAGGAATATATCTCATTTACGGCTTGTAAATCTCGTGTTCGCAGCAACTAGCGATCGGGGCAATCTATTCTTTTCATAATCTGAGGGGTGATATGTCGCATATGGTAATGGTGCAGTACACTGTTGACGTTGTGTAAACGTATGTCTTTCGATGTCAACTCTGCGTTCTAGCTATGTGAGGAGTCTCACATGCGTCGTGCTTCGCTCATCATCGTGCTGACATTCTGCCTCTGTGCATGTTCAACAGAACAAAAGCAAGAGACGTTCGACGCCACGCCAGCAACGGAATCAAAGTCAAGACTTGATGCAAGCACGCTCAAGCACTTCGACTCGATCGGCCTTACAGCGATGCAGGCGGGGGATCTAGAAATCCACTGCATTGACGTCGGCCAAGGTGATTCGACGCTGATCAAGTGTCCGAACGGCACCAACATCCTCATTGATTGCGGATCACTGGCGGACACTCACCCACTGGCAGTGCGGAACTATGTTCGTGATCATCTCGATGGCCTCCGGCTTGATGTTCTGGTCATTACACATCCCGATGCTGATCACTACAACATGATTCCATATGTGCTGAAAGGAGTCGCCATTGGTCAGCTCGTCATGATCGGAGATGCGGATGAACACAATGCCAAAGCATTCACGACGAATTCCTGGCAGAAGAAGAACCGAGGATTTGCCGACTGGTTGGAAACCATCGAACTCGAAAAAGTCGCCGTCATTGACCAGGATGATCTAGATGATGCTGATGATCCAAGCGACGACTTGTTTGATTCAGGAGATGTGGAGATCTACATCGTCGCCGCAGAGGAAGATGATCCCAGCAACCTCTCTGCCAAGAACACGCGCAGTATTGTGTTGATGGTGGTCTATGAAGAGTTTGCGTGCCTGCTGACCGGAGATGCGACCTTTCCCACGGAAGATGCAATCGTCGACCGGTACGAGGATGATTGGCTCGATGTCGACGTCTTGAAACTTGGCCATCACGGATCGCGGCGCACATCAACATCCACAAACTGGCTGAATGTCACGAAGCCCGAAGTATGTGTCGTGAGCGCTTCGTATCACAATTCGCATGGCCATCCTGCTCATGACGTGCGTATGAAGGTCGAGCAACACACGGTGCAGTCTGAACCTCATCGCATGCGATGGTATCGAGGCCAGGACAATCCCTACAACCTCAACACCTACCGAGAAGCGACGTATTGCACTGCCAGAAATGAGACCATCGTCATATCGACGAATGGACAGAGCTACTCGCTTACGTATTCTGATTAGGCTTGGTGACAAGTACCCTTGCGGACTCAGTTCTGATCAGCAGCTTGATCAAGAACCTTGCCAAGCCGCTCTGCATCCTTATGCATCCGCTCTAGTCGACTGAGAAGCATCCGCTTCAGGGTACGCTGCTCCGGGTCACTATCACTGAGTTGTGCTGCTTCCTGTTGCAACTTCTGGATTGCTGCGTCCAATTCTTCGAGCGATTCTTGCAACGCAAGAATGATCGGATCAGGCGCATCTTGAACATTACTTTCATCATCGCCAGTGTTCGGTTCGGTGCCCATCTTGAGCACTGCAGCAACAGGTCGATGATCGCTCGTCCATCCATTGTCGGGGAAGTCGCCATCTTCAACAACGATCTCTGATTGCTCAATTGTCCACGGTCCGTTTGGTGTGACAAAGATGAAATCAAGTATTGAGTTGTAGTTTGAGGCATGTGTTTTGATGATGTTTGAAGGGCGCACCCATTCAACAACACCGTTGGCGGTCAGATTGTCGAATCCCTTGTCGCGATGCTGTCCGTTGTTGGCTACAGACCAATCGAAGTTCATGTCCCCGCCGATTATGACAGGGACTCGCTGCGACTTCACCCACTCATTGAGTTGCTGTGCCTGCTTGTGTCGTTCGGCATCTTTGCTGCGATACAAGTGATTCACACAGAATGCGAATTCTGTGCCGCTCTTTGTGTGCCTGAAGTAACACACCAGCGGCGAACGTACCCTGCGCTGTGGATTGATGTCGTGCAGCTCTTCCATTCCGATCAGGTCTAACTCAGAGTCGTCATAGACAACACACAACGCATCTTGCCTGCCGGTGGTTCCCCAAGCTGTTGAGAACTCTTGTTGCTCGCTCATCTCAAGCGCTGCTTCAATCGCCTTTGCCCACTGCTGCGACTCAACTTCACTCAAACCGAGGATGTCAACACCTTCCATCCGCGCACACTTCTCGGCGATGCTCTGGATATTCGCGCCTCCGGATTCAACGTTGAAGACAACAACAGACAGAGTGTTGTCTTCAGCTACAACCGTCGCAGAGATGGTTGACAGGAACAAGGGGTAGATCAATCGCATATGACGCCGCAAGGTTAACCTCCTCTCTTTGGTCCAAGTCGTGCTTGTGAAGTCATCGAGTTCAGATTCCCATACTCCGGATTGGACAACGGCTATTTGGCATACATGTTGCGGAAGATTCGACGAGTCCTGAGCCTCAATTTGCCGAGCAGCACTTGTTTGTTCGAACGCATCCGATCCGCACCGGCGCGAACAGTTCTAGCCTGCGTCGCCCGTAATCGTAATGAAAGATAGTCGGTTGCCGTCCGGGTCGATGATCAACATGTCACGTAGATCAGGACCGAGTGAATTACGCGGCGGTTGTGTGATCGGCACTTCTCGATCTCGATACTCCTCGAACAACGAATCGATGTCGGGAACGTAGAAGTGAACGAGTCCTCTTGGCTGGCAATCACCTTCATGCTCAGTCAGATTAATCTCCATTCCGCTGCGCGCCACGCAAGCAAAAATAGGCAATCCATCCTCGAACTGATGCCTCCACTGCTCGGTGAAGCCGAGTCGCTCATAGAACGCTCTGCTGATCGAATAATCGAAGACCCTCAGCGCCGGTACAACTCGTTGCATAGTGATTCAACCTGCATCGAGACGAGCTACTCATTCACCGCTTCATCAGCGTCTCGAACCGGCTCGATTCGGTAGCCAGCAACTTCAAGATGCGTTGGAAGCATCTCCAGTTTCGACCCGGGCTCATCGCGAGTATAAACGATAAGCCTTTTATGATCATAATCGACTTCTACTCGTGTAATGCCACGCGCTTGCAGAGTTTTTCCAGCAACTTGAACGATGCAATCCGGGCAGGTCATTCCTTCGATCTTGAATACGTGCCGTGCATCACGCGGATCGATTTCGCCCACAGTCACAGGTCCGGTTGCAGCGCCTCCCATCTCGAATCGATTGGTCGGCGCATCATCTGAATCGCGAACTTTCGATGCAACGACATATCGCCATCCTGACACAGAGCATTGCCCGATTGAGCCTGTGGCAGCACATCGGCTGCACTGCTCGCCGTTGTTGGGAGTAGTTCCGCACGCAGCTTTGCCGATACGGGCCGTCGCTGCTGTTCGTGCCTTCGCAAGCTGCTCGCTTGTCGGAGCCGATCGACCGGTTTCGAAACCGAGTTGGCTCATGGCGCTGTGCATGTCTGCGGCAAGCAGTGTTTCCGTCTTGAAACGACTCATCTCAGCAACGCCGCCTCCGAGTTGATGCATCCAGTCAATTGGCTTGGGGACAGCATTCTTCCATTGCATACCAGCAGGATAGAAGAGGTAGATATCCCATGCGGGTGGTCTTTGGACGAGCCCTTCAGCAAAAACGTTACCTAAGTGTTGCTTTGGATCGTGATATTGCGTGACTCGATCATCATCAAAAATCAGCGAAGCACGATCTGCCGATTCCGGTCCGTCACTTGGAAGCACATCAATCCAGACGATACTGACATCCACGTCGGCATCCACAAATCCCTTGATGATTGCTTCATTTACTGTGACTGCACCCGAGATGCATGGGCCGCACGTGGAAGAGATTATTGCAACGAATCGGGGACTATCTGATGCGGTGTTGAAACGTTCTTTGAACTCATCGACGCTCTCGGCAAGCGATATGAGTTCGGACGAACTTGCAGGGCTAGTCATTTTGGTCGAAGGCTGTGTGCAACAGGACAGGGGCTTTGATGATGTTGTTGTACCAGTGCGTTCGGCCTGCTCTTGTGCCGATGATGTTTGAGAGAAGTACGTCATGCTCCAGGCAACTACGCTCGCAGATGCCAAGTGGGTGATAATGTTCGTTCCGCTCATCAGTCACTCCTTGTTGAATGGAAGGCTTTTGCTCTTGAGCGCCTATGGCATCTCTCCGGTCATTGTGTATCCAGCGTCTTTGATCGCAGCCGCAAGTTCGGCGGAAGTCGGATGCGACACGGTGGCATCCAAAGTGATTACCGCCAATCCTTGTTCATAGCTTGCATCCACATTCAAAACGCCCGAAACGTGGCCGAGTTCGCGAACAACGTGGATTTCACACATGTCGCAAGTCATGCCCTCAACTCGAATGCTTCGCTGTTGCACAGACGTAGCTGATTGCACGGACGTATTCGTCGGCGTCTTGCTGATGAAAGCCGGTCCCCACAGTGGAAAAAGTATCATTCCGACGACCATTACAGTCGCCGTCCAAACCATCACCTGATTGAAGACATGCAGTTTGTCACGTCGAGAGACACATGCACCAGCTTCACAACATGAGTTTCGCCACTTGCGGAAGTACACGGAATAGAACGACACACCGAGCAAAATGATCGCTATCCCAATCAGCCACGGTCGCCAGCGATCTAGGAAGGTGGCGACCCCTCCAGCAGAAATTCCAGTTGTCAGCGCCAAAAGAGGCAACCAACAGCAAGCGGATGATGCTACAGCAGCGAATACCGAACCCATCGCCGAACTGGCGCTAATGGGCCCAGTGGTAGTTGTGCTACCAGCAGCAGTCACAATTGCTGACACGACAAGCTCGCGATTGGGCAAACCAGTTCCGTCTGAATACGTGCGACAACTGTACGCAAAATCTGTGCGATTCCGCGCTTCGGGTTCAACATCAATGCCATCCACTTGAATGGTCGGTGAACCGAGAAAGCAGAGTTCGTTGACACTGTAGGGATCACTGACGTTCACTTCATCGACTTCAGCTACGACGTTTAATTCAGCGACGATATCACAGACCAATTCAACAGCAGGCAGGTGGTTCGGACAACCCTCGAAATAGAGAACTCGAATCTTCATTTGCTCATCATCCATGTTTGAGCATCGACGCAAGTGCGCGCATTGCAGACTCGAATCGTTTTTCAGAGTCAATAGCTCCGCACTGTGTTAGGCACAATTGCAGTTCACCCTCGACTATGAGGACGGTGACACGATTGAGAGCCGATTTCACCGCAGCAATCTGAATGAGTAACTCGTCAGCACATCGCCTCTCGTCAACCATCCGCTTCACAGACGAGACGTGTCCCTCGATTCGGCTCAGAGCATTCACCAAGGAACGCACCTGGTCATCATCGAGATACGTTTCGTGTTTCTTTGGAACCTTCGTTTTTCCGGATTTCGCCATGCAGAACACCTCTCAGCAGCAGTCTCTGAAAAGGATAATATCCCCCCCAGGGGGATTTGTCCAGAAGGTCTCCGTAGGGATTTGGTTCTCAATGTTCTAGAATCGTGTCAGTATGTCCTCTGGTTCTCACTCCTCATTGCCAACCAACGCCCATATAGTCCGTCATCGGGCCAAGCGACGATGTCCACATTGTGCGAGCGATAAGTGGATGCGGCTTGAGGAGCGATCACAATTGGATCGCGAAGTTATCGAAAACGATGGCAAGCCGTTCACATATCCGATTCAGCCATATCAGTGCCTCAACTGTGATCAAGAGTTCTTGGTAGAAGAGCGCTCATTCTCATTTCTTGCTGAGTCGGTAGATCAATGTGCCCACTGCGGCAGTCGTCGCCTCACTAAGGAGCCGACGTCTACACCAAACGAATCGCTGTGGCGATGCCAGCAATGTCATGGTTTCACGATCGTTGTGCAACGATGAAACATTGCAATAAGCAAACGTTCCGAGTTGTCATGTTTTATCGAGATGCTGAGCATCTTCGCAGGTTTCAGATTCACCTGGTGTGCTTCGATGCGCGAGTACGATGAGCTTCCCCGAATATCCGCGCACAGAACAAAGCGGAGATGTCCAGCTTGCCAAAGCAATAGGTGGGAATGGCTCGGGGCTGTTCCGATCACGCCGGAAGAATTTGATCAGTACCTTCTGGTGCGCTATCGCTGCCATCGCTGCAGAACGGAGTTCTTGGTGGAGGAAGCGAAGGGCGCGAAGTTCGTTGTTTTAACGGACAAGTGCGTTCATTGTGACAGCCCACAGATCGAGAAGATCTCCAAGAGTGACGCTGACATGGAACTCTGGCGATGTCGGCGCTGTAATGGATACATGGCCGTCCAGCCTGAGCGTTGAACAGTGTATCGTTCAATTACGCTAAGCAATGATCAGTGAGTAGAGAGGTTCGTCGGCTGGCCACATATTGATCATGCAGAGCCGATTGCTGCAGCAATCTATTCGATTTGCGCCCTATCGAATTTCTGAGATTCTTACTTGACTCTGCAGCGTGGCTGAGTATTACTTTGATCAGACATTCAAGTAAAGCTCTGGGGCCACCGTGGTCACCAGAGGCGCCGCTTTGAGTGGCGTGCCCCGGCAAAGCTTAAGGGCTGAACGTTACACCGTTTCGACGGTCGAGGTTCAGCCTGTTGCTTTTGCAGGGTATCTGAGCAGCCTCGGGTGTCGAAGCTCGACACGTGAGTTTTCATGGGCTGTTCGAACGAGACCAACCCAACTCAACTCCTGCTTCAACTCAAGGCTCTACTTGAGGCGTCTCTGTCTGTCGTTGATGGACTTATGGCAAACTCTACTTTACCTGGTGAGTCGAGTGCGCGTAACGATCCAATTGAACAGCTGACAGAGGTTCTCTCCTCCATCACCGAGGAGATTGCTCAGCCTGTTCGAAGTTCACATTCGACCACACGAGTCTCAAGATCTGTTGAATCCGCTGATTACGCGCAAGGCAAACGGCATCGCCGTCATTGTATTTTCGAGCAGCTCGAACAGGTACGTGATCAATTCACAGACACGCAGTGGACAGTCCTGTCCTTGTACTACAGCGAGGGCCTGCCGCAATTGCAGATTGCCGAACGTCTTGGGTGCTCCCGAAGCGCTGTGTACAAGGTTTTGCGTCGTGCTCGTGAACGAAAACAGGATTACGAGCGACAAATGCGTGCAGAGCAGTTTGCATTAGCAAGAAAACACATCCAATCGTGACCAATGAAGTGAGCGCTCTTCGACCTCATAGAGCGATGTCATGCATCGCGACAGGAGCAATGGATGAACACGACCACTGAACGACAGATGCTGGTTGATCTCCTGAAGGAATGTAGAACGCTTCGAGAGCATTCTCACGAGCGGAATCTGTTGTTCCCACTGTGCCGATCACTTATCGGAGTAGCCGATCGATACCGTCAGGATCTGGGGCGATTGAGAGGCATGCTCATCGGTGTAGTCGAGAGGCGAGGGCTTGATGCCGTCGCGCTATCACTGAGTCATATTTGTGACAACCGGCGCATCGATCTGCTTGAGATCGAGGCATTACTGGCGACGCTCGGTGTCGAGTCCTTTCAGACCCCAAGTGATCTGTTCGATGCCGCGAATCAGCGGTGCATAAAGCGCATCCACACATCCATTCCAGCCTGGCATCAGCGAATTGCACAACGGCTCATGCCTGGCTATCGCCGGCATGGTGATCGGCTCGTCCGGCCGGAGTGCGTGACTGTGTATGTCTTTAACGGATCCGAATGCTCATCAACTTCAGACGCAAGGAGAACCAAGTCATGTTCGGAGTAGATCTCGGAACCACACAGGCAACAATTTCCTACATCAATACAAACGGCGACCCGTGCGCCATCCCTAACGCACGTGGCGACTACATCGTGCCAACCGCAGTGTACTACCCAGAGATTGGTGAACCAATTGTGGGGACGGATGCCATTGAACAAGGTGCAGTCGACCCTCAGCGTCTGGTTCGTTGGTTCAAGCTCAAACTCGGGACAACGGAGCCTCTCATTGCGGGCACCAAAATTACTGCCACCGATGCCGCAGCTGAGGTCATTAGAGTTCTGAAGGAATCAGCCGAGCAGCATCTTAGAGTTGAGGTCAAAGAAGCTGTCGCGACATGTCCCGCCAACTGGCATGATGACCGTAAACAGGCATTAACGGAGGCGTATGAGCGCAACGATATCAAGGTGCTGTTGCTGCTAACTGAGCCATCTGCAGCGGCCATCGCGCATGGGGCATCACATGGTGCAGATCGTCAAAAAATAGCAGTATTCGACTTCGGTGGCGGGACGTTTGATGACTCCATTGTGGATATCGATGGCGATCAGCTCAACGTATTGGCAACTGAAGGTGTCGCCGAACTCGGAGGCAATGACATCACCAATTGCCTGAAGCAGCGAGTCTTGACAGCAATCGCGAAAAAATGCAAGTCGAAACCGTCACCGGAAACAGATCCGCTATTTCATTTGGATCTGGACCAGCGGTGTGAGACGGCTAAACGATCGCTGAGCGCCCAGCAGAGAGTCCCGATCATCGCGTCATACAACGGTGTGCAGACAGTCGTTGAGATTGATCGTGATGAATTCCATCAGGATATCGAACCACTGGTCAAGCAATCGCTCGACGCTCTCGATCGCGCTGTTGCGGCAGCTAATCTTGCGTTCTCCGAGATCGACAAGCTGCTTATGGTTGGTGGCACCTCGCGGATGACCTACATCCAGCAGCGCGTAGCTGAGCATACGGGGCTGACACCTTCGGTCGATGTCGATCCCGAGAAAGCCATTGCCTATGGAGCGGCGCTTGCGTGCGTTGCAGAGATGGAACGTGCCGGGCGAACGGCAACGCTCAACGGCAGAGTAATTCCTTCTCCCGATGTATTTCTTCGTGATGTCACCGCGCACGGTGTTGGCTGCTGTGTGGTGGACCGGTCGGGCCAGCGAAAATGCTTGGTTAACAACGTCATCATCGTCAAGAACACATCGATCCCATGTCAACGTGCGGATCGATTCTACCTCGAACATGATGGCCAGACCGAAGCGCACATCGAAATCCTCCAAGGGCAATCTGATGCCGACCGCGATGACTGCCTGCTCATCGGCGAGTTGGAACTGACCAAGCTTCCAACTGAGACGAAGCGGACCCAGCGGATATGTGTTGAGTATGTGATCGATCGCAACGGCATGGTGACCGCGACGGCAACCGACACCGTCAGCAACCGACCCGCTGATTAAGAGTTAGCGTGCAGACCCCTCTCATGAGCCTGAATCGGGCCTCCCTCGACGAAAAAGCCACTGTATGACCACTGGAGCGCCAGAAGAACTCCACTGTATTTGGCGCGCTTTTGGCGCGCGCGGGGTCAAATCACTGCTGGCGGGGGACCGCCGGTGTACACGGTTGCGCTTGCCTGCAGGCTGCCTCGCGTGGGGTGTAAAAACTCTGTTCCACTGCTGGAGCGGCTGATCATGGCTCGTTTTTTCCATCCTCTGTTGTTCTGGATCGCTCGCAGCACCGAGTCCGAGCTGACCAAGTACCTGCAGTATCTAAAGGAAGAGAACCAGCTTCTGCGAGCGAGGCTGCCGAAGCAGATCCGTACCACGCCTGCGGAAAGGGCACGTATGGTGCGTTTCGGATTGGAATTGGGGGATGCCATCTGTGATCTCGTGACCATTGTCCGTCCTGAGACCTTCAGGCGCTGGATCAGGGAGCAGGGGAACAGTTGTCAACGGCGAGTGGCGCCTCAGAGGCCTATTGGTCGTCCTCGAACAGCCGAGTCCATTCGACAGTTGGTTGTTCAATTGGCGCGAGAGAATACGTGGGGATATACCAGAATTCTCGGAGAGCTTCGCAAGCTCGGCATCAACTCAATCTCACGAGCAACAGTGCGCAACATCCTGAAAGAGCATGGGATCAACCCTGCTCCGGAACGCGATCACGGCACATGGTCGCAGTTCTTGAAGATGCACTCCGACACACTGTGGGCATGTGATTTCTTCTCTATGCCGGTGTGCACACTGCGCGGCATGGTTCCGTACTTCGTGTTGTTCTTCATCAATCTGAAGAGCAGGGGAGTGTGGGTCTCTTCAGCAACAGCTCATCCTGACCGTTGCTGGACAACCCAACAGGCACGCAACTTCTGTTTCGATCATGGAGTCGCGATCACACATCTGATTCGTGATCACGACAGCAAGTTCACCCGGTCGTTCGATGACGTCTTCGTATCTGAGCAAGCCAGGATTGTGCTGCCGACTGTGCGCTCGCCGGCACTCAATGGCTACGCGGAACGGTGGGTGCGTTCGGTCAAACATGAGTGCCTGAATCACTTTGTGATTCTCGGCGAGCGACATCTAAATCATCTAGTGCAGGAGTACGCCGCCTACTACAACCAATGTCGGCCGCATTCGGGGCGCGGCTACCTACCGCCGTTGCGCGCCGGGCCATATCCCAGCGCAGGAGTCGTTCATAGTGACAACCGGCTAAGTGGCTTACTGAAGCACTACTATCGTTGCGCCGCCTGAGAGTAAGCGTCATCGACTTCACGCGGACGGGTCGCCCAGCCGCTGGAACTCAAAAGTGCTGGATGGGCGAAAGGATCTGGTGCGCAGAGTTTTTGAACGGGTCGGTGTTCGTAGAACCATTTCTACGCGATTCTGAACGAAGTATGTTTAGAACAGAGCAGCTCGCTTCCGGCCTTGGAATTCACTTCGCGGCGATGCAGCTCAGATAGTAGTTCAGCTCTGTTTCGGTGTCCGCGGCATCGTCAACTAATATCCCCACACGACGCTTGGCCTCTCGTCTTACGTCCTTTATCACCGAACTCCTCAAATCGTAGATCTCCTGCGGGTTCTTCGCTCCGAATTCCTCCATGAACGATCCTATATCTGGACATTCACAGCCATATTTCAGGGGCCGAAGGTAGCTCGCTTCAAAGACCTGCCAGGCTCGATGCCTCCCGCGTTCAACAAGTGAGTGCTCGACGGCATCGAGCGATTCCTGCATTACTGTAACGGCAATGGAACGATCAAGAGCATCGTTTGCCTTTTGCCAATCAGCGTCGGGAATTGTAGAGATCACCGAACCGAGTGGCACAGATCGATCGGGACGCCGGCAGACATCGCGAAAGAAGTTGCGGAGACATTCTTTGAGGTAATCGCGGAATCTAGTTCCTTGAGTGTGATCGAAAGACTGGACGACCGTCCCACCGAGGAACTTGCCTTTGATGAATTCCTGGGCGAGATCGGCGGCTTTGTCATCGTTCCGCGCGATTGACCTAAAGAACTCGAGTATCGGCTTCTGATAGGCCACGACAAGAGCGGCCATCGCGGCTGGATCGTCGCGGGCAATATACAGTTGTGTGTGGTTTGTTGTTTGGAAGATCATTGCCGATCTCAGTCGGTTTTAGAGGACCCTGCTTCCGGATATTGCTTCCAAGGGATCATTCGCGAGAAATATGTTCCCAGATCCTCTCTGTACAATCGTATTGAGTGCAGGGACGGGTCCGCAATGACTGAGCCGAGTGATTTTGGACGATTGGCGGCCGCGCTGCGGGAGGAGAAATCCACCGACTCCTCGGAGGACCTAGTCCCTGACCTGACTCCGAATATACCCGGGTTTCAGATTCAGGGATTGATCGCATCCGGAGGCATGGGAAAGGTTTACGAAGCCCAGCAGGTTGGCTCTCGCCGATTGGTGGCACTGAAGGTCATGCGGCAGGGTGTGGCCTCGCGATCATCACTGCGACGATTTCAAAACGAGACGGAGACGATGGCCCGGCTCAACCACTCGGGTATCGCACAGCTTTACGATTCGGGCACATTCAATGACGGGCAGGGGATCGCACCGTATTTCGCGATGGAGTTAGTTCCTGACGCGCGCAGTATCACAACATTCTGCAGGGAAATGGAACTGTCGATTCGGCAGCGCCTCGAGTTGTTTGCGGATGTGTGTGACGCGGTTCATCACGGTCATATCAAGAGCATCATTCACAGGGATTTGAAGCCTGCGAACATCCTCATCGACAAGATGGGGCGGCCGAAGATTATCGACTTCGGCGTGGCCCGAGCCACGGATTCTGAAATCACACGTTCGACGGCGATGACTGAGGTCGGACATATCATTGGAACTCTGGCGTACATGAGCCCGGAACAGTGTGGAGTCGACCTCAAAAACGTTGACGTGACAAGCGATGTCTACGCGCTCGGTGTTGTGCTTTACGAATTTCTTTGCGGTTGCCTGCCCTATGACATTGCAGGCAAGAGCCATACACAAATCGCCCGCACGATTGAAGAACAGCAACCCAGACCACCAAGCGAACTCAATCGAGAACTTCGCGGTGATCTTGACGCAATCCTCACGAAGGCCCTCGCGAAAGAGCAATCTGATCGCTACCAGTCCACTGCGGAAGTGGCGGCTGACATCCGCCGGCATCTTCACCGCGAGCCGATTGAAGCGCGGAGACCAACTGCGTGGCAGAGAGCGGCTCGCTGGGTAGGACAGCATCCAATCATGATGACATCATTATCCTGTATGTGCATCATTGGATTGTCATTGGTATTGACTGTCGGCTCAACCAGATTCCTGCTGACACATCCAAGTCACATCCAATTCTCTTCGAATGGTCGTAGTGCCCAGCTTCAATCGATCGGAGGCTCTCTGCTCAAGCAATGGCACGCAAATCATCGAATGTCTAGCCGGATTACGCATCTAATCGACGGGACAGGGCTCTACGAGGGGCGCCGCCTCCTAGCAGTCGTACACAGCTTTGACGATCCAAGCCCACATCAGAGGCGCATGTGTGTCTTCGATATCGATTCAAGCCTAGATGTGCCGCTCTGGTCTGCAGAGATAACAGACGCGGACATCCCGTTGTCCTTGCGAAATGATCGGCTGGAGTTTGCAGGAGAGCAATTCGATGCAGATTACGTATCTGCGATTGAAATTTTCGAGGAGTTCGACGGTCCGGAACTAGTCGTCATCTTTGGTCATGCCCCGCTGAGCCCGCGTTGTCTTCGAATCTATTCACTAGAGAACCAATTGCTATATCAGATCTGGCATGACGGCTCACTCAGTCCCCCTGTGTATCTCAAGGATCACAATCTTCTCATTCTTGGCGGGGACAACAAGGAAGTCCGCTGGGCGAAACGCGGTGTTGATCTCGATACATACCCGACCGTTGTGTGCATGGGGCTGTTGGCGACAATGGATCATATCGAACGAGAATTTCTAGACACCGCACCTCCCTTTGCCAATCAAGGGACGGTAGTTTGGTACAAGGCACTGCATCCTCCCGATCTTGCGCGCAACTTCAGCGGAGCAAAAATTCTTCCAGCGATCGAGGAGTCAATGCGAGACGATTTTGCCAGAGTTGACGTTTTCCTTGACGACCAACTACTCGCTGGCGACAAAATAGGGTCCGTAATGTTCCTACTCAGCCATACGGGCGAGCTTCTGGCCGATTCTTTCATACCTTCCGAGCCGTATGTTAACTTGCAAGAAGAAGGCAAAGCACCCGATCCGAGAACGCTCTACCTGGATGATCTGCCGCCAATTGTCACCCGCGATTCGGATACGCGAGACGATTCTTCGACAGATTAGTCTCGACAAATCCACCAGATGACCTCACTACCAACGTAGTGGATTGCGGGGGGTGCTCTTCAATCCACGCAGGGAGCAGGTCATGGCGCGGCGAAAGTTTAGTTGCACACGTTGGCTGGCAATAGGTGTCGCATTCTTGGCGAGCGTCGGGCTGTCTCGGCCTCTCGCGGCGCAAGCGACAACAACGGTCATTACACACGGGTTTCATCTGGACGACTGCTTCTTGGGCGGTCCACCATGTTGGACGTTTAGCATGGCTGAGGAGATCCTCGCGGCATCGCCGGAGGGCAAAGGCGCTGTTTTTCAGTACGACCCGGGTACGGGCGAGTGGAAATACAAGTCCGGCAACAGCTCGGCGTCGCAGCACATTGTGCTCATCTTTGATTGGGTCGAGGAGTCGGATGGTGGTCTGGGCATCTGCACAATCCCCGGAATCAACTGGAGCTACGCTGAGGCAGCAGGCGATGCATTGTTTGCAGCACTTCGTGATTCTCGCGGTGATCTGACGATCGATCCGCTGCAGAACCGCTTTCTTCATTTCATTGGTCATAGTCGCGGGGCCTCGGTGAACAGCGAAGCCGTGCGGCGACTTGCGGCCGACAGTATTCCAGTGGATCACGTCACGACGCTCGATCCTCATCCTGTGGATGGGAATTGTGGAAGCGGTTGCAACTGGCTCGATCCGTTCCCCCACAGCAAGTGGTCGCCGAACACATGGGTCGACAACTACTTTCGTCACGATGCGTGTACGGAGCCATGCGACCAGCAGGACCCAAATGGTGTTGCATTGCCGTATGGATTCAACTTTGACTTGACAGATGCGCTCGACGAGGATTCCCTTGACGGCCTGTTCTGCTGGGCTGAGCACAAGAAAGTTCATGCGTGGTATTCCGGAACTATTCAGGGGAATGTCGACGACAACTGCGGTTGCGACATCAATCCAGACGCCTACGACGGCACCAATCCGTTCGATCCCGGATGTACCTCTCCAGCCTGCCAAGGGTCCTACTACTCGCGGCTCGGAGGCGGCGCCGGTAATCGTCCTTCCCAATCGTCCAATCATGCAGATCCCGGCAACCCGCCGGCCATTCACAACGGTCGATTCGACCTTGGATATTCCGGCTGGCTTTATCACGGTGGTAGCGGGAGTGCCGCAGTCGTCGCGGAAGGTTCCAACTGGTACCTGCGGCTTACTCCTTCACAGCCATCCCGTGCTCATAACCGGTTCTTTCTTTCGGGATCCGATACGGAGTTGTCATTCAGGTACAAGGTCTTCGCGACTTCATCGGACGACGTGCTGTTAGTAAACCTCAACGATCCTTCGGGTGGCGGCTATGCACTTGCTCAGCAGCCGCTGAGTTCTGTTTCCGGATGGCAGACGATCACTGTGCCCATCAGCGCTGCCATTTCAAGGAATGAGTCTTACTTGCTTGACTGTCGGCTTGAAAGCCTTTCGGGTCCGGCGACAGCGACGGTCGGCGTTGACAATCTGAGTATCACTTCGACTCCGGGAAGCGCGTTGTCGATCGCAAGCGTCACATGGGATGACCCTGGCGGCGATGGTGATGGCATTCCCGAAGCTGGCGAGGAAGGAATCTCCTTGCTCGTGTGCCTTACAAGTTCTGTAGATGTTCAATCGGTACAAGCCCATGTCACGATTTCCGGCTGCCCGGTCACGGTGACGGATGACACTGTGGACTACGGGCTTATTGGCCAGGGGGAAGTTGATTGCGATGACGACTTCGACTTTGACTTCTCAACGATTCCCGATTCCTGCTCTCTCACGGCATTCATCGACGTCACGTATTCAATAGGTGGTGCGCAGTACAGCCAACAGTTTGATGTGAGCCGGTACATTCCCATTCAAGGTGAATTTGAACCGGTCTTCGAAGTATGTGAGGTCGTCATTGATGACGCACTTCGAGATTGTGGCAACGGTGATGGCCAGGCGCACAGCGGCGAGCACATCGAAGTTCATTTGAATCTACGGAACATCGGCAACGCTCCTGCACATGATGTAGAGGTTCACATCCAGGGTGACGGGAGCTCGTTCCATTGCTTTGACAGCTTTCCAATCGATTACCCTGTGATTCCGCCGGGCTCGGGTTGTATCGAGCCGGAGGATGCCGGCGATACGTGGTCGTTCTGCATACCGCGTCAGCTCGCTGGCACGTTCTCTTTTGATGTCGTGATCGAGTATGACAGCCCGTTGTCGCCGTTCGTGATCTCCGGACATCAACTCCTCGACATACAGCAGGCTCCGTGGGTCTACGTTCAACCGCCGGCATCTGATTTCGGCGTTGCGAATGTCGGCGACATTGTGACAGTGCCGTTTGCCATTCGAAACGATGGCAACGCTCCAATGGACCTGGAAGCAGTGCAGATCAATCCGCCAAGCCAAGGCACCACTGTTACAGGCCCGCCGCTGCCTCACGAAAACCTCGCGCCTGGTGATCAGCTTGAGTTCAGCGCGCACATTGACACGTCAGGTATGAGTTTAGGTCCGATCACTCGACGCATTTGTGTTGTGTCAGACGGCTTCCTCTGCGATGACAGCGACGACAACTGTATTGTGATTAGTGGATTGGTCACGCAAGACGTTCCTTTCTTTGATGTGCCGACAGCCAATCCAGTTGAATCGACTGACACGAATGGCACGTTTATCGTCTGGGCGGAGAATCGATACGGCGGTTCAAACAGCTTTGACATCTTCGGATATGACCTCATCACAGGAATCGAATACGAGATCTGTGTACAGACAGGCGAACAATTCCGGCCGAGAATTGAGGGTGATATTGTCGCTTGGGAAGATGAACGTGCCGGCGATAATACACAAGACATCTATGCATACGACTTGATCACGCAGACCGAGTTTGCCGTAAGCACAGATGCTCGATACGAGTACCTCGTCGGTGTGGGCAATGGATTTGTCGCGTTCATTCGCACCTACTACGTGTTTGACTCGCAGTTTCCTTGGCATGGCGCGTACAACCTGTATGTCTATGACGTGAATACCGGGCAGACGACTCAGGTCACAACCTACAGCGGCAATGGAAGTCAACCCATGCCATCAGTAGATCGGTCACTGGGCCGTTCCGATGCCGGTGGAAACATGATCGGCTGGGCAGAATTCACATTCGAAGTTGATCAGCATGGCACTTGGGTCCAGCGTGACGATCGCGTTAAGAAGATCACGGTTGGATCAGACAGCAGTCCTGTCGAGATCTGGTCACCGGTCGTATCCATCTATATGCTCAGCGTGAACGATGGTCGCGTAGCAGTATCAACTGACCAGAACACTGATGAGGTACAGGTCTGGCTCTGGCAAGGTGGCACGTGGACTCGTGTCACACTTGATGATGAGACGAGCCACGGAGAAGACGACTTGGCCCTTGGCATGGACGCAGTGGTCTATGACAAGCGCGGATTCCTGGGTCTCTTTGCAACATGTCTTGGTGACGGCGTCGAGTTCTTCCTCCCACCGGACGAAAGCGTCATCAACGGCAGTGCGAGAATGCACAGCAGCAATGTCATTTGGGTCAACCCGACGACGCCGACATCAACACTCCGATACACGTTCCTGAAAGTCGGCGATCCCGCTGTGGCACCGGCCAACATCACCTTCAGCAACGAGGATCCCTACACCGACGAGTCTTTCGACGTGTCTGCGCTCATTCAGAATCTCGCCCGTTGGGATGCCCTCGATCCGATCGATATTGAGCTCTTCGATGGCGATCCTCGTGCAGGTGGGCAGCAGTTGGCCAGTACAACGTTGCAATCCCTGTCTGCACAATCCAGCCAACTCGTCGAGTTCACAGGCGTGCAAATCTCCATCGGAGGATTCCACGATCTGTGCGTCCGGATTTCAACGCCTGTGCTGGAAAACCCGGCGAACAACGTTGCCTGCAAGTCGATTGACGTACATGAGCGCGGAGCGTGTTGTCGAGAGGATTTGCCATGTGTAGGTGACTCGACTCCCGCGGAGTGCGCCAATCTTCCTGGCGGCATGTATCTAGGTGATGGCACCGTCTGTCAGGACTGCCCCATCTCAGAAAACGGACCGTGCTGCTTTGCTGATGGCAGCTGTGTCTTCCCGACGACAGTGCAGGCCTGCACTGCGGCTGGCGGCGAGTTCCAGGGCATTGGCATGACATGTCAAGAGGTCTTCTGTTGCGACCCAACGTGTTCAGCAGACATTGCTGACGTTTACGCGCCTGGTTGCGATGGCGTCGTAGACATATTCGATCTTCTTGAGCTCTTGCGCGATTGGGGAGCAAATGGTCCCGGGGCAGGAATTGCCGCTCCCTTTGACGTCGTGGACGTCTTTGATCTCCTTGAGTTGCTTCGTCAGTGGGGGGCGTGCTCGTAGTGCACCAGTCTTCAGTTGGAGCATAATGCAGCGTCACGATGCGCCGTCACCCAGGGGAGTCGAACTCCTCTAGCTGAACGTCTTTGGTTCATGCCATAGCCATAGCAGTTGATGCTGCAAGTTCAGAGCGCCAAACTGTTGCAGTTCCTGGCTTGCTCGGCATGTAAACCGCCTGCATTGGTTGCGCCATAGCCACTCTCTGCGCTTGAAAGCCATTCCTCATTTGCAAGATCTTGCAAATGCCAGATTTTCGCCACCGCAGACTTGATTCCAAAGACAACAATGACTCACGTCATCAAGGGTGATCGCCGTATCGCCAGGCGTCCATGATCTGAGTCTTACAATGATCCGAACAGCTCCGCCGGCATCTCCTGTTCCGTGTCTCAGCGCCAAACCGTTGGCACAGTTGTTGTCAGTCCTGAATCACGAGATTCGGTTGGAGATCCTCGAAACGCTTGCTCAGAGAGAACAGGATGTCTCGAGCATCGCTGACATCCTTGATCTCTCGGTACGTACAGTCAGTCATCATCTGACGCCACTCCGAAAGGCTGGATTCGTTCGAGTCATTCGTTGCAAGACAAGGCACATCTACTGTTTGACTCGGCGCATCGAATGCTCAGTTGAACAGCATCAGACTACAATGAAGGTTCATTCTGGCGGTGATGTCTCCGCAACAGTTTCTGTGTTGAGACCAGTCAAGATTGACAAGTCGTCGCGGCGTGAAACTCGATTACGCGGATCAGTTCTTGCTCCGTATTAGGACACAATTTGGTTCCAGAATTCAGTTGAACACCAAACTGGCTCGCGTGTGCTCTGATTGCTTCATGTCTCCAGTATCGGATCGTCACACGTGTCATACACGCCGAGATGCAGTTCGACATCGAACCACTGACGAAACATGACCAAACTCCTCGGATGCGGCCACTCAATTGGATCACGATGCCAGTTCGCCAACTGATACTCAAAGATGCATTTCCACAACCGCTTCTCGACTCGCTTCCATTCAGCAGGGTCTTCCATATCCTCGATCAACATCAGTGTTGGCTCGTAGGTCTCCAATATTGCCTTCGGACCATCATCGATGGCGTTGGCCCAATCGATGAACGGCTGCTTCACTCGAACAATTAGCGCCGATCGATTCAGCAGCGTCGCATACTCTTCGGCATAGACCAGCTCTACGCCGCTGTCCGATGATGGTAGAACTTGAGCATCCCGCCCAATCGTTCTCGACATTCGACCTTGTTGTTTGGACATGATCCTGCCTGCTTGTGGTTCAAGATGAGTTGGTTCACGAGTCCTTGGTGGTTGCGTTCAAGATGATAGTGTTGCATGTATTCGTCTATGGAAAACCGCAGGTGGTGTTCTCCAAAGATGATCAATCGATTCAGACATTCCTCTTTGATTGATCTGACGAAGCGCTCCGCAAATGCGTTCAGATCGGGACTTTTGGCTGGCAGTCGGAACACTTGAACACCAACAGATGCAAACACATCACGGAACTCTGTCGTGTAGAGCGGATCACGATCGCAGATAAACAGTCGTTTACCGCGCAAGAATCCGTCAAGTGAGTCTGTCAGATTCCGAGCCAGTTGCGCCATCCACGCCCCAGTTGGATTGGATGAGATGCCGGCGATTTCAACTTTTCGTGTCGCCAAGTCGATTACAAAGAACACCGAGTAGCGGGTCAAACCACGGCATGTCCAGACCTCGACTGTAAAGAAGTCTGCTGCGACAACAGCTCCCCAGTGCGCTCGAAGGAACGTCTTCCAAGGCAGGTGTTTGCCTCTGTAAGGCGCAGGT
>JAJDDB010000032.1 GCA_029260575.1 Phycisphaerales bacterium | reverse complement strand
GATGAAGCGACCGGAAATCTTCTGGCGTGCAACGTCGCCTACCACCACGGCGTCGTCGTCTGGCCTGTGCAGGCGTATGAGACGTACTACATCCGCATTGCGGGTCGAAACTTTACGCGTGGGGAGTTCGAGTTGGATCTGATCGCGCCGATGTGCGCCGAAGATGTGCCCTGCAACAATACGCATCTGACGGCTGAATAAGAACCGTCACAACAACCACCGACAACGGCCCGTCAGCGATGGCGGGCCGTTTTTCGTTGTCAGATGCGGCTGTATCTTGCCGATAATTGCTACGCAGGTATACGGAGTTGCCATGTCCAGAGTCAAATGTCTTGCGTATCTGGCGGGAATTGCGGTGATCGGCGGCATTGCGTTTGCTGTGGGAATCATCGTCGGCAACGATCGCGGTATCCCATTCGTCGGCTGGGAACGCGGCTGGTTCGTTGGTGTGTATACCGGGCCGTCGCCGTTTGAATTGTCGCCCGACCCACGTGTTGAACAACCGGTGCTGCGCGGCAGCGATGTGACGGATTGTGATGCAACGTTTGTTGCTGATCCGTTCATGGTGCATGACGGTTCCGACTGGCACTTGTTTGTCGAAGTCCTGAACAGTGACACAGGACAAGGCGATATCGGGCATGCTTTAAGTTCTGATGGACTGCATTGGCAGTGGAAGTCGATTGTGCTCGACGAGCCGTTTCACCTGTCCTACCCGCTTGTCTTTTCACACGACGATGTCTGGTACATGCTTCCGGAAATGCATGAAGCAGACACAGTCCGACTGTACAAAGGTGATCCGTTTCCAACGAAATGGACACCGGTGGCAGACCTGATCGAAGGGCCTTTCTTCGATGCGACAATTTTCCAGAAGGATGAATACTGGTACATGATCACCGGCGAGAAATATTCGATCGCCCGGTTGTGGATAGCACAAGACCTGCTCGGGCCGTGGAGTGAACACCCTGCCAGCCCATTGTATGAACAGGACGATCATTACTTCAGATGTGCCGGCCGCGTGATTGAATTCGAAGGCGCGTTCTATCGATTCAATCAGGATGTGTTTGGCAGGTACGGCAACCAGGTGCGAGCGTTCGAAATCACTGCGCTTTCACCGACCGAATATCAGGAACAGCAGATCGAAGGCAACCCTCTGCTTATCGGCACCGGAGCGTCTGAGGGCTGGAACAGCGAACTGATGCACCACATTGATGCGCATCAGCTTCCGGACGGTTCGTGGATAGCTGTGGTTGATGGGTTCGGGCAGATCAAAGCGTTCGGCCTGGATCACTGAATCGAAGTGACGACGCGGAACACAATCAGATGGCGTAATTCGCAGGCGGCAGTTCGGGATTGTTTCGCAATGTGAGTTCCACGCGCGGCGCCCGAACGACATGGCCCGCTGGAATGCTGGTGGTGATGAACACGCCGCCGTTGATCACACTGCCTGCTCCGATGATGGTGTCGCCGCCGAGAATCGCCGCCCCGGCGTAGACCGTGACATGATCTTCCAATGTTGGATGGCGCTTTTCACCACGACGGATGCGCCCACCTTCATCTTTTGGGAAACTCTTTGCGCCGAGTGTGACGCCTTGATACAACCGGCAGTGGTCACCGATGATCGACGACTCGCCGATGACAACGCCGGTGCCGTGATCGATGAAGAAGCTATGGCCGATTCGCGCGCCGGGGTGAATGTCGATGCCGGTATCTCCGTGCGCTATCTCACTCATGATGCGCGGCAGCAGTGGAATGCCGAGGCGATACATCTGGTGCGCCACACGATGCACCGCAAGCGCCCACAGGCCGGGATAACAAAAGATGACTTCATCGGTATGCGTAGCAGCGGGATCGCCATCGAACGCAGCTTGCACATCAAGACTGAGTACATCGCGAACTCCCGGCAGCGCGGTGATGACTTCCGCAGCGAGATTGCGAGCGCGATCAACTATGTCCGCATGGGCTGAATCCACTGAACGCGTCGCAACAACCTGCTCTTCATACTGCAGCGCTGCGGTGATCTGCGTGACAAGCCGGTCGTTTATCTCAGCGACAACGCTGGCGATGTGTGATTGCAACGCGTTTTTCGTGAGATCACGAGGACCGACAAATCCTGGAAAAAGCACCCATGAGAGCCTGTCGATCAACGCACGAATTTCGCCGCGATGAGGCAGCGGTGCAGTCGAAATGTGACATATCCGCTCATCATTCAATATCGACTGCACCAGCCTTCCGACGGGCCTGTCAAGATTGTGCGGGTCGGTCGGCGGGACATTCCAACTGCTTGCACCTGTACGATCCATGAACGCATGGTAGTGCATGAGGGACGCTGGAAGCGAGAACATGCTTTCTCCGCATCGTGCTCGGGGTATACTGAAAATATGACGACCCAGGCTCCTCAAACGACTGCCGGCGAGACTGACCGGCGGGTCCGCCCGCACGGCCACGTCTTCGAGACAATCGCAGATACGTGTTTTAACACTCCGATGGTCAAGCTTCGGCGGCTTGTCCCGGCGGGCGGCGCGGAGGTGCTGCTCAAACTGGAATACTTCAACCCCATGGGCAGCGTCAAGGATCGCATTGCTGAAGCAATGATCGGCGCTGCAGAGCGCGATGGTCGGATCAATGGGGATTCGCACATTATTGAACCGACAAGTGGCAACACGGGAATTGCGCTGGCTTTCATATGCGCTGTGCGCGGCTACAAACTGACCCTGACCATGCCGGAATCCATGAGCATGGAACGGCGCGGCATGTTGCGTGCGATGGGCGCCAATCTTGTGTTGACACCGGCAGCAGACGGCTTGCCCGGCGCGCTCGAAAAGGCGCATCAACTAGTCGACGAGACGCCCAGCGGATGGATGCCGCAGCAGTTTGACAATCCTGCAAACCCGCAGATTCACGAACGAACAACCGGCCCTGAAATTTTCAGTGACACCGGCGGGCAGATCGACGCAATCGTTGCGGGTGTTGGTACCGGAGGCACGATCACCGGCGCGACACGATTCATCCGTCGACACAACAGCGACTTCCAGGCAATTGCAGTGGAACCTGCAGCATCGCCGGTCATTAGCGGCGGCCGACCTGCGCCGCACAAAATTCAGGGCATTGGCGCCGGATTCATTCCGAATAACCTCGATACTGATCTGCTCAACGGCGTTGAAAAGGTCACTAATGAAGAGGCATTTGAGTGGGCGCATCGACTGGCTGCTGAAGAAGGAATTCTCGGCGGCATCAGCACGGGCGCAAACGTGTGTGCTGCAGTCCGCCTCGCAGGCCGGCCTGAATTCAAAGGCAAGCGAATCGTCACGATTGCGTGCAGCTTCGGCGAGCGATATCTGTCCACCCCACTGTTCGACGAGGCGTGAGGCAGCAAAGGTGTAGTTGTTATGAATTCGAAACTGAGCACATTCTTTGATCGATTGGATCAACATGTGGGCCCGCTACCGCTGGATGTGCTGCGCAGCGCGATGAACGATCTCAACATCACGCTGGACGATCTCAAGGGATTTGTGTCGTATGACGGCGAGTGCTATCAGCGCAATCGCCTGCACATTGGACCCGGTTATCACGCGCTGGCATTGTGCTGGAGCCCGGGACAGCACAGTGTGATTCACAATCATGAGGGCAGCGGTTGCGGCTTCCTTGTGGTCAACGGCACTGCAACGGAAACGCTGTACACCGTTGGTGATGACGGAATGCTGCAACAACATGAAACGCGCACGCATCAACCAGGTACGGTGCGCGTGAGTTTCGATGCGGACATTCACCGCATGGGCAATGAGAACGTACGCGATGGCCTTGTGACGCTTCACATCTACTCGCCACCGTTGCTTGAAGCAGAGACGTACGAACTCGGATCGCAGCGGCGCGGCCGGTGGGTTGATCCGATCACTGAAAAAGTGTCTTCGTCGCGTTGATATGACTGATACGTTCACAGTGCCGCACAGACTCCGCCTGAAAATCTGTTGTATTGCGTCGGTTGCAGAAGCCCGGATGGCAATTGCTGCAGGGGCTGATGCCGTCGGACTCGTCGGCCGAATGCCGAGTGGCCCCGGACCGATTCCTGATGCGACCATCCTTGAAATTGCCGCAGCAGTACCACCGCCGACTGCGACGTTTCTGTTGACGAGTGAAGTCACGCCCAGCGCGGTCGTTGCGCATGTCAAGCGCACCGCAGTCAATACAGTTCAATTGGTTGATGAAGACGTGGATACTGGTGTCTACGACGCGTTGCGCGATGCCTTGCCATCGGTTCGCATCGTGCAGGTCATTCATGTTCAGGACAATGCGTCCATTGAACGAGCGTTTGCAGTTGCAGGACGCGTGGATGCATTACTGCTTGATTCGGGAAACCCATCTGCTGCAGTACGCGAACTGGGCGGCACCGGCCGGGTGCATGACTGGTCTATAAGCCGGTCCATTGTTGAACATGTAGACGTGCCGGTTTTTCTCGCCGGCGGTCTCACTGCTGCCAATGTAGGCGAAGCTGTGCGAGGCGTGCAGCCGTTCGGAGTGGACCTGTGTAGCGGCGTGCGCACGAATGGAAAACTCGATCACCAGAAAGTGCGGTCGTTTACAAATGCCCTGGCTCAGGCGACGAGCGTGCCTCTGTCAGATGAAGACGATCGGGATTGAACGTCGGGTCGGTGGTGCCCTGGGAGTTGCAAAAGCGGACAGGGTGGGATTCGAACCCACGATACACCGAAATGTATACCGGTTTTCGAGACCGGCGCGTTCAACCGCTCCGCCACCTGTCCAGTGCCTCAGCTGGACAGCACAACGTGCTGCCAACCAACTGCGGGCGGATATTGTAGTCACTGTATCAGCCGCTGTGCGAAGGCGAACAACGTCGATCAGACGCTCCAATTGCTCAGCAGCAGCAGCAGATCGAACACATCGACGGCACAATCAGTGCCCGTGCCGTCGGCATTTGTAATGTCCGCATCACAACTCGGCGGACACGGCAGATCGCAGTCTCCCCACGCAGCGAGCAGGTCAAGCAGATCAAAGACATTGACGAAACCATCGACATCCAGATCGCCGTCAATTGCCGGCCGGGCGTCGAGCCGTACATCATCAAAGTCGACTTCAATGTCGGACGCCGGGAATGCAGGATCAAGCACGTTGAGATTTACAACACGAATGCCCAGCGCCTGGTCGAGTTGTGGATGCGCCTGGCCGGTCGTGAATTCAAACGAACTGGTCGAAAATTCGCCATCGGAGATAGAACCGGCAAGTGAATTATTGTCCTGTGCAATGACAACGCCGCCGGCAAGCAGGTCAACGCGGTAGCCGGGAAAACCCTGAAGCTCGAAGAACTGTCCGTTCATGGCTGTAGCGGAATCAATATTCCCAATTTCAACTTGAAGCACATATGTCGTGTTCGCTGCGAGTGTCTCAGCAAGCGTCTGTTGCAGGCCGTATTCCCCTTGGCCATCACTGCCTGCGAAATTGAATGCGATAGCCACGCGCTGCCCTTCCGCCGCGCCGCCGGGGAAATTCGCAAAGACGCCGGGATTGCCAACTGGATCCGGTTCGAACGGCGTCAGCGTACCGACGAAGTACGTCGGCCCATCGCCGCCGTCTGTTACACCATTCGGATCGTAGAGATCCCAACCATTGAGCGGGCCAAATGTGAATTCATTGAACGGCGACTCACCAGAAATGTCTTCGAAACCGGCATTGACGACGGGTACAGCCGAAGCAACAACTTCGTGCGCCATGCACATAGACAGAACGCCGATTCCGATTATCCGCGTTGCTCTATACATGTTCACGTATCGCACTCCATATCTACAGAACAGCATTGTGTAGCGGGTTCAATTGCCTGGCAAGGTCTGATTTGCAGTTTTGTTCGGTTGCCGCAGCTATTGGTCTGTGCATCTTTCCACAAACTGTTCGCGTAATGCGCCGGTTCGTGTACCAAAAGCTTCGCAAATTCTACAGTAGAACACCAACACCGATCGTATAGAGAAGGTGTACAGCCACACAATTTCAATCAGACACGAGACGCTCGATGGCATCGAACCGCGAACTCCCGAATACGCTTATCAACGCAATTGAATTGAACCCGGTGCACAGCGTGCTGTTTGAACTCGGACAGGCTGCGGTGCAGCAGAATGTGCATAACACCGAGGGCTTTCAAAAGCTGATTGCGTACATCATCGAACTGGCCGACGGTCGGGACCGCCGTGAACCATGGACGAATCGGCCGGGCGTTGCGCGCCCACTTCCAAAGTTGCGCGTCGCTCTGGAAAACGCATTCGGCACATACGGCGACCTGCAGTGGTTCAAGGTCAACAAGAACACCAATCGTTCGGGACAACCGCTGCTGGGGCTGTTCCCGCGGATGGCTGCGAGCATATCCCGCATTGATTCGGTTGACTTCGGCGCGATCATCAAAGCTCTGGTGTCATCAAGTCCGGATACCGCACTCGTGCGAATGCTGCATGGTCGTGATGGCAAGATCGGAGCGGCTGGCGTGCAGATGTTCAGCCGGCTGGCGTTTGCATTTCGGCGGGATTTATATTTCGTCATCAACGGCACATGGGGCGAAAGCAGCGGCGTGTTGAAGTACATCAACAATGATCTGCGTCGCTATGTCGCTGTCTGTCAACGACTTCGGGAGGTCTGCGAGGGGCTCAGAATCAACGCTGATATCGCTGGCAGCGTGTTCCTGCACCTCATGGAACAGGACAAACCTGATGTGGAACTGACGCGCGCGCTGGGCAAAGCGATTGGACCGACCTTGGCGCGGTACGCCCTGCTGGAATCCGGCGATGCGTATGAACCGAAAACCGGTGAAGACGATCAATCCGCAAACCCGCTGGAGTTTGCCACGTCGATGATCCGCGGCAGACGCGGCGATCGCAAACTTCGCCTCGCGCTGCGCAAGCTCTACAACGACCATTGCGCGATCAGTGGTTCTTGCCTTGCTGATCTTCTGGAGGTGGCGTATATCGTGCCATTTCCATCGGGCCAGGTACATTCGCCTTCTAATGCAATCCTGCTGCGGTCGGATCTGCACACGCTGTGGGATCTGAATCAGATTGGTATTGATCCCGAAACGATGCAGCTTGTTGTTTCTCCGCGGCTGGCAGAGAGCAAGTACGGCAAACTCGCAGGTCGAGAGTTGCTGGAGCGATCAGACAAATCACAAGTTGATCGCAATGCGTTGCTGGAACGGTGGCAGGCATTCAACGCTGATATGGATGCTATGACAGCGAAAGCGGCGGCGCGGCAGGAGGGGTCTGCGCCGCCGCGGAAGCGCTCAAAGAAAGAACCTCCGGTCGTTGAAACAGTGCGATCCACATCGGCGCATGAAGTCGCTGGCTAAAGATGTGCAGATTCCCGGTTCAGTCGTTCTTTGATGGCACGACCAGCACCGGGCATGTCGTGTGGCGAATCACACCGTTGGCGACCGATCCGACGATCAGGTCATACAGCCGGCCGTGGCCGTGCGTGCCGATGATGATCAACTCGGCGTTTCGCTGCTGCGCTTCATCGATAATGCCTTCCACCGCGCTGCCCTGCATGAGTATGGGTTCGACAGAAACATCCTGTTCAAATCGGCCGGCGATGTCGCGCAGTTGTTCACGCCGAGCTTCGATAAGTTCTGCAACTGTTTCAGGAGGCACATCAGATGGCGCCTCCCCCATCGAGAACCCGACAGCAGGCGGCGCGACATGCACCAGAACAACAGGCACCGATCCGGCCCGGGCATACTTGTTTGCTGCAGCAACAAGATCGTCGGTGACGTCAGAGAAATCGATGGCGACCAGAACATACGACATTACAGCAACTCCAACACGATTGAATCTGCAAGCAACAAGCCGCGATTCGTCATCCGAATTGTATCGTCGCACACCTCAAGCAGGCCGTTTTCGAGATTGCGATCAATCGATGCACGTCGAAGCGGTCCGCTCGCCGTGGCGTTGAGCAGGCTATCGAGTTCAGAGCTGGCAATTCCATCGAGCAGTCGCAGCCGCAGCATCAGCGCTTCGCCGATGCGGCCATCCTCATCGAGGTGTTCGACATCCTGAATCTCGGGAAGCGCATCGCCATCAATGTATGCATCCAGCCGGGGGATGTTCTTCCACCGCCAGCCGTTGACATGCGCTGCGGCACCCGGCCCACATGCCCACCAGTCAGCATTGTGCCAGTACAGCAGATTGTGCTGACAACGACGACCAGGTAGCGACCAGTTGCTGATCTCGTATTGCTCGAATCCCGCCTGCGCGAGACGGTCAATCGTGTGCTGGTACATCTGCGCTTCCAGTTCATCATCGGCGCGGTGCAATTTCCCTTGCTTGAGGCGCATCGTCATCGGCGTGTTCGGCTCATACATCAGACCGTAACAGCTCAAATGATCCGGATGCAGCGCCAAAGCAGTGTCAAGATCATGAGCCCAGTCGATAAGGGTTTCGCCGGGAATTGCAAAAATGAGATCCAGGTTGATGTTCTCGATACCTGCTGCGCGTGCAAGTGAAACGGATCGCTGCACATTTGCGGGATCATGCCAGCGTTCAAGCATTTTCAATGCTGCGGGGTCGAACGATTGTGCGCCGATGCTGAGTCGATTGACACCGCCGGCTGTGAGTACGTTGAGCAATTCTGCGGTGACGGTTTCCGGGTTCGCCTCGACTGTGAATTCGACATCACATGCAATCTCGAATGTTGCGTGCAACGCGCGCAACAGCCGTTCCCACAATCCGACCGCCAGCAGAGTTGGTGTGCCGCCGCCGATGAAAATCGTTTGAATTGCGCCGATGTTGTGCTGCGCCGCCGCGTGAAAATCGCTAACCAACCGATCCACGAATGCCGCCTGCCGGTCTTTGTGGTCCACAATGCTGTAGAAGTCGCAATAGTGGCACTTGTGGAAACAGAATGGAATGTGGACATATAGTCCACTCAGCAGCCTTGGCGTACCCAGGGGCAGATCTGCTGCGGATTGCGGCGGGCTTTTTTCTTGGAGTGATGCCCCATCGCTGGTAAGCTGGGCAATACTGATTGGCGGGGGCTTTCTCATGGATTCAAAACCACTTGCATTCGACGGCGATTCTAGCGTGTCCGACTCTTCGGATTCGACTGCTGCTCGATATCAGTTGGTTATGCGCTGTGCAGATGGTTCATCGCGTGAATTCAAGATCAACCGCAAGAGATTTGTGATCGGGCGGCTTTCGCGCAGCGATGTCCAGGTGGCGCTGCCCATGATCGGCCCCCGGCACTGCGAGCTGGTCGATAACGGCAATGGGCTAATGCTGACTGATCTCGGCTCGGAGATCGGCACGCTTGTGAACGGACAACCCTTGAAGAACGGACCGATTCGCCACGGTGACCGGATCGGCGTCGGCCCGACAGAGTTCACGCTGCATGCGTTTGCAGAGACCCCCACAGCACAGGCACAGGTGACAAACTTCCAGCCGGCTGGGTCGGCTGAAATTGTCGTGCTGCAGCAGCCCAAGCCCCGGCAATCGCCGATTGCGGACGTCTGATCGCGCTCAACCTGCCTTGTTCTTGGATGACTCAGCCGGTTCGGCGGCTGCCTTCTGCGGCACGCGCAGCGTGAAGCCGCACACCCGGCACCGTACGAGCTTCCCGCGCGCCGAACACGGCACAGCAAGAATCCGCTGGCACGAAAGATTCGGACATTTAATGCGAATTGTGTCCTGATCTGACACGCGAGTGCCTCCTCGGCAACCTGCCGATTCCTGATATCGACCCGGACCAAGCCTGACTTCGGCTGGAAGTCGGCCATCTCCTTGACTGACCTCTACAAGGCTCATAGCTTGCCTTCCTGTCGCATCAACGTCGGATAATCATTGGGAAACGACCGTGCAGAATCGGCAGATTGAAATGAAACAAACGAGTACATCCGGCCAGCACACCGCTCTCGTCGGCCTGCAATGGGGCGATGAAGGCAAGGGCAAGATCGTTGATCTGCTGACAGCCCGCCACGACGTGACGGTGCGCTATAACGGCGGCGCAAATGCCGGGCATTCCGTTGTCATCGGCGACCAGCGCTATGCCCTGCACTTGATACCTGTGGGCATACTGTCGCCCGATACGATGTGCGTCATCGGCAACGGGGTTGTCGTTGACCCCGAAGTCGTCCTTCACGAAATAGCGCAACTGACTGAGCGCGGCATACACGTCGGCGACAATCTGGTCATTTCCGATCGTGCACATGTCGTTATGCCGTATCACAAAGTGCATGATGCAGCGCTCGAGACATTTCTTGAAACGGCAGTGATCGGCCGAGAAGGCGGGCTCTCCATCGGCACGACGCGCCGCGGAATCGGCCCCGCGTACGCAGACAAGGTGCACCGTTCCACGTCCATTCGCATGGGCGATCTGCTTGATCGAAATGTGTTGCATGAGAAGCTGACCGTCATCTGCTCGCTGCGCAGTGCTGAATTGAAAGCGCTCGGCGTCGATACCGAGCCGCTTGATGCCGATGCGCTGACCGAACAATACTTCGACATGGGCAGGCAACTCAGTCAGCACATAACCGACACGACGTACCTGCTGCATGAACTGTCCGCAGCCGGCAAGAGGTTTCTCTTTGAAGGCGCGAATGCCTGCCTGCTGGATATCGACCACGGCACGTATCCGTATGTGACGAGTTCAAATTGCTCGGCATTGGGGATTCCCTCCGGTACTGGACTCCCCGGGTCGATGATCGGCTCGGTCTATGGAATCATGAAGGCGTATTCCACGCGCGTCGGAGCAGGACCGTTCCCAACAGAGCTAACCAACGACATCGGGGATGCAATCCGGGAGCGTGGTCGCGAATACGGCACGACGACTGGCCGGCCGCGACGTTGCGGCTGGCTCGATCTGGTTGCGGTGCGCTATTCTGCGATGATCAGCGGCGCGACCCAACTTGCGTGCATGCTGCTGGACGTCCTGAGCGGACTGGAGACATTGAGGATCTGCACGGCCTATGAACTTCCCGACGGCACGCGCAGCGATCGGTTCATTCCCGATGCAGCTCGGTTAGGACGCATCACACCGGTGTATGAAGAATTCTCCGGCTGGCAGGAGACCATTGATGACCTGACCGATCGCAAGTCGCTTCCAGATGCGGCGCAGCGGTATCTTGATCGCATCGAGCAATTCGTCGGCGTACCTATCGAGATTGTGAGCGTTGGTCCGGAACGACTGCAGACACTTGTTGAAGCATGAATTGCGGAAAAGCCGAACACCTGCGGCATATCAACCGTAACGACCGGCAGGACACACATGCCAGACGCTACCGACGAAACACTCGCGCAATCCGCTGCGCCGCAGCAATTGCAGATACCTGCGGAAAAACTGCCGCTGCATATAGCGATCATCATGGACGGCAACGGCCGCTGGGCTCAGGCACAGGGTAAGGCCCGTGTGTTCGGACATCGAGAAGGCGCGGAATCTGTCCGTGCGGTGCTGACCGAATGCGGCAAACTCGGCATCAAATACCTGACGTTGTATTCGTTCTCCATCGAGAACTGGAAACGGCCTCAAGACGAAGTCAACGCGCTGATGGAGTTGCTGGTGCAGAGCCTTGTCGAAGAGCGCGATGCACTGATCGAGAACCAGGTGCGGCTCGTGCATCTTGGTCGACGCGACGGCCTGCCGGACCATGTGCTTGACATATTGGACGAGACGATCGAGCTTTCGAAATCATTCAAGGGTATCACGCTGGCGCTGGCGCTGAACTACGGCGCACGCGCGGAGCTTGTTGATGCGACGCGCGCGATTGCAGAGAAGGTTCGCACCGGCGAACTCGACGCGGCGCAGATCGATGAGCAGACGATCAGTTCACATCTGTATTCAGCGGGGATTCCCGATCCTGACTTGCTGATTCGTACAGCAGGTGAAATGCGCGTGTCCAACTATCTGCTCTGGCAGATCAGCTACGCAGAGTTGTACGTCACTGATATGCACTGGCCGGACTTCCGCGTTGAAGCGCTGCATGATGCGCTGCGTGAATACGCACGCCGACAGCGCCGCTTCGGCGCGATTGAAACCGAAGCGAAACATTGATCTGATCCCGCAACTCCCAAGGCTTACGGACAGGCTGTCCACGCAGCGAGCATTTCGAGCAGATCAAACACGTCTACAGCGCCGTCCGGCCCGACTCCGATCGCGTCGGTGATGTCCTCCGGGCAGCCGGGGCACGGCCCCCACGCAGCAAGCAGATCAAGCAGGTCGAATATGTCGACTGCGCCGTTGCCATCGATATCTGCGGGGGCGAAATCGCAATCGTCGGGCACACCGTTGCCGTTGCAGTCGAACAAGGCAAGTTCACACTCATCAGGAATGCCATTGGCATTGCAGTCCAGAACAGTACCCGCAATGACTTCGCAGGAATCGAGCATGTTGTTGTTGTTACAGTCGCCCGATGCGTACGTCACAGTCGCTTGCAGCCAAGACCCGCCCGGACATGCACTTGGATCCACACTTCCACTGGGATCAAACAGCAGAATTGCCTCGTTGTCTCGTCGAATCGCGCGGTTCCAGTCGTCTGCAGGAATGAACCGTGTCTCCACATCGGGCGAACTTCCGGAATCAACCGGGCAATCCAGCGCACCGGATCGGAACAATTCGAAAATCAGATTGCCGTCAAGCAACAAACTGACATATTCACTGGCAAGTCGAAGATCAGCGTTCGCGGTCACGGTTATCGAAACATCACCGAGCGCCCACTGTGGCGAGGTCGTTGCCGCGTTGAGCGTAAATGTCTGCTGATCGGCAGGGCCGACCGGGCCGAGCTGAGCCGATTCTGCCAGAAAATCCATCCGATCACATTCATCAGGAATGCCGTTGGCATTGCAATCAAACGAACCGCCGCCGGATATGTCCGTCGAATCGGGAATGCCGTTGGCGTTGCAGTCGGGCGAGCATTCATCGGGTACGCCGTTCATGTCGATGTCGGCGCTGACAATGCCGTCGCCATCGGGGTCAGCAGGGTTGAGATCACACGCATCGGGAATGCCATTTTCATTGCAATCAAATGCTGTTCCGTTGCCGATTTCAGTTGAATCGGTAATCATGTTGCCGTTGCAGTCCTGATCGCACTCATCAGGAATACCGTTCAGATCATCATCGAGCGATGTCATGTCGGAAATGTCACAACCATCGGGAATACCGTTGCCGTTGCAGTCAGGAAGAATGCCCGATTCAATTTCGCATTGGTCGGGAAGCCCGCTTCCATCGCAGTCACTCGGATCCGGCGCGACAAGAAAAATGTATGACGATCCCTGCCCCATATCTGTGTCTTCGTGCATCCACGCGCCACCGATGACAAGATCGCCGCTGAGCGCGACTTTGAAACCCAGTTGATCACTGGCAACAAGGTCTGCGGGAACGAACCTCCCCACGGATGTCCACCCGGCGGCAAGGTTGCGGAACATGTGAACCACACCCGCATCTGTGTCCACTATGTCATCGAGATATGCTCCGACAACGAGCACATCATCTTCGATGTCGACTGATGATCCGAAATTATCACCGGCCACAAGCGACGGATCAGTGACTTCTTCGGGCGTTGGCCATTGACCGGAATCCGGGTCATAGGTGTAGACATACACCTTGCCCGCATTGATGCCGAGTTCATCATCTTTCCATGCGCCGACAGCAATTTGGTTTCCCGTCACGGCTACCGACCAGCCAAATTGATCTCCGACCGCTGCCGGGCACAGCTTCTGCTCGAATTGCCAGACATTTGGATCGTTCTTCTTCTTGCCCGGGATAAGCCTGTACACATATGCAGCACCGGCATTGGCCCCGGTTTCATCGTCCATCCATGCGCCGACAACTGCGACACTGCCATGCTCAGGGTCGGAGCTGATTGCCACCGCCGCTCCGTATTGATCATTAATGTCGCCGAACAGCCCAGCCCCCAGCGTTCGCAGATGCGTGAATCCAAGCCCGTCATCCTTGTAGATAAACGCAGCCCCAGAGTCGTTGCCCTTAATGTTGTCGCGCGGCGCGCCGACAATCACGTACTGTCCGCTGATATCTACATCAAAGCCGAACGAATCGCCGACCGCCTTCATCGGCTTGAACAATCGCTGCTGCTGCACCCATTGCTCTGCGGATTTACGGAATATATACGCCGATCCGGACGATCCGAACAGCCCATCGTCAAGGTCAGCACCGATCACCGCCGTAACAACATCGTTGTCTTCGTCAATGGCTGTCGCGATACCGAAACGATCAAATGCATCGTGATCCTTGGGATTTGGAAGAATCTTCGGCGCCTGCACCCATGCGTTGCCGTCAAATTCATAGATATACGCCGCACCGCTATTGGTGCCGACTTCATCATCATTGAATGCGCCGACAATTGCGGTCGATCCAATGATGTCGACTGCAGCGCCGAAGTTTGCGTTCGGTTCGGGGTCGAGCGCTAGAAGTGTGCCGGCTGCTGCGAACGACCCTGATCCATCGCCGAGACACGGCGCGCCGTTTCGAAACGCAATAATGTCCGTTCGCGACGTTTCGCCGAAGACATCGCCCGGCCCTGCGCAACTTGCGACTGCAGAACACATGACGCCGCAGTCCGCATCAAAATCGCAATGTCGACCGTTCCAGTTATGGCCGAGTTCATGCGTCGTCAGAATCACCCGATTCAGAAAATTCTCTGTGAACTGCGACTGCGACAGGCCGTATTGGCGCTGCGTGTCACAGATCGCGCCCAGCCACGCCACACCGATTACGCTTCCCTGGATTTCCTTGCCGGTAAAGAGATGCGCAACGTCAAATGGATTGTTGTACGGGTTGGCGATTCGGTAATCGCCGAATTCGGTAAGCAAACCCCCAGCCGCGTTGCTGGTGAATGGATCGACAGCAATTTGCGTATGAATAATCAGGTCGGTGATGAGGTGTTCGATTCCGACCTGGAAGCCGTATATCAGATTAACCGCGTTCATGATGGTTTCGATATCCATCGTCGTATCGAGAATCGAGCTGTTGTTGAGCTGGAAATACTCAGCATCTGCATCGATAGCTAGTTCAGCCACCTTGATACACGATGTCGCAACCCCCCCGCCGCCGCGCGACTGCGGAATGTCGCCGTTGGGCCGCGGTATATTCGGATCGTCCGCAGTGCCGCAGGTCCAGTTGCCGGCAATGACATCCGTCTGCCGATACACGACGTGCAGATTGTGTTCGCCGGGTTGTATGTTCTGACTGACGGGTTCAATGACCCAGAATTCTTCGTCATGACGAATCAGCGCAGTGACGGTTCCGCCGGTAATCGTTGCGGCGACGAGTGAATCGGAACTGCCTGTCAATGATCCGCGGTAGGTGCGTGGCGGCGCAGTCGGCACGCGCACCTGCCTGCCGCTTCCATCCGACGTGTAGACAGCAAATCCCGTAGCGCGAACTGAATGCGGCCGCAATGCAAGCTCTGCCGGTTGTTGATCGAGCGTAAAGGGAATTCGCACAGTGCCGCGCGCGCCGGCGGGGATATTGATTGCCTGAATCTCAAATTCGGCGACATCCATGCGCGCAGCGATCATCGCACGCAGATCCAGCGGCGGTTTCGAATGCGTAATTGCTATGTCGTCAGCCGCGGCCGATTCGCCTCCTGCGCACACCACCAACGAGACAGCCAGAGCATTCACAGCAGCCCAGCCGCAACTGGCCAACGATCGCAACATCTTCATCTTCTGCACCCTCGGTTCAGGCTCATCGCATGATCAGCCGTACGTTGGTCCCGGACGACGAGCCTCCGGACATCTTTCCCCACAGCCCCGATACACCGACCGGACCTCGGAATCTTCATCCATTGAGATCAATGGTACTCCCGACAGTCGGCCCGGCAAGAAGTTTTCCGCACAGTGCGGCCGAACGGGCGTAGTTATCGGCCGGGAACAATGCGCGGCAAAGGAATTTGAAAAAACGACCGCGCCCCATGAGCAGACGAGCGTGACGGGACGCGGCCTTGGATGTACTCAGTAAAAACAAATCCTGAACACTACGTAATCCTTACATCAATTCGGAAGCTTCTCGAAATACAGAATCCGCGGTTTATCACCGGGCTTGTTGACATTGCTGCGGTCGATCAACATCACATACCGGCTGTCATCGACGATGTATTCCGGATCAGTTGCGTCCCAGCGGCCGCTGATCGGGTTCTGCTTGAAGCTGCGCAGGCGGAAATAAATCGTAAACGTATCAGTACGGGTCGTCAGCATGTTCGATGCGCCGGCAAAGAGCATGTTGCGCTCTTCCGCATCCCCTGCTGTTTCATCCCAGAGCTTGTCGTTCGAAGTCGGTTCGCCGGTCACCTGCGACAGGTACCGGCGATCCGCAACCAGATCGGTGCTGAGTTGCACTGTCTCGCGGTCGAGGTTGGGGCCCGGATTGGGGTTTGAAATACGCGCAAACGGATTCAGTCCTGCGTAATTGATCGACCATTTGTTGTTGTCAACAGGGGCGCCGCCGGTCGCCGGCCGTTGCAACATCATCAACTCGCCAACGGAAGCGAAACCGCGGTCATCGCGCAGATTACTGAACAACTGGTCCCGATCACCGTAGTCCGGGCCGGCGTCCCAGGTGTTGTACATTCCGTCAGAATCGGGGTCGATCTGGTTGCGCAACACGTACGGCTTGCCCGCAACATCATCATCGAAGCGTTCGCGATATTGCACAACTGCCTCTGGAATCATGCTGCGCGACCAGTTGCCGTTCTCATAGATAAGGCGGCTCCAGTGCGGCAGCGCCCGAAGCACTTCCACCGGTGCGACGTTGGGATTGAGCATGCCATGCACGGGCCGGCCTGTGAAACCGTTGGCATTGGACAAGCGCAAATTGGCATCTGCGAATTGAATCTCCGGCAGCGTGATCACGAGGTCGTTGTCAAAATCCAGATCGACGCCGTAGCTGTCGCAGACAAACAGATCAAGCACGCGGAAACCTGGCGCCTGGTTGGGAATTGCTGCATACGAATCGAGATAGATGTTTGTGGTATTGGAGTCATAGCCCACGGTGACTTCGCCGGCACTCAAACGATTCAGGCGTGTGCGGTCAGCATTGGACGCAAATTCCTCAACCAGACGAGCCATATGTTCGGAGAACGTATTGATCGTCTGCTCATAACGGTTTGGTCCAATACCGCTCATCTCCACTTCATGGCCCCAGAGCCAGTTATTGAGCACTTCGCCGATCTGCTCGTAGTCGCTGTTCTTGTGAGCCATCTGCATCGAGAAGTTGTGACGAATGCTTGTGCTGTTGGCCGTGGTGACCGCTTGCGTATCGACCATGTCCTTGCGGATAGCACCATTTCGCCCTTGTGAATACCAGCCCTTGTCGGGGTATTCAGTGTTCACGCCGTCGTTCATATCGAAGAACGTGGGCTTGCGCGTTGTGATGTCGGTGGATTCAACCGGGTAATAATCGCGCCAGAACCACGGCACATCTTCCTGCGGTGTGCCGGTGTGACTGCCATCGTCATCCGGATCGGCAGCAAATACGAATCGATTTCCACTGTGAAAGAACCGGTCATCAGCGGGGTATTGGTTCAAGGTGTACTGACTTACCTTGGCGCCGTGGAAGGTTGCAGAACCGATGACATAGCGCGGCGACCGTTCATCGTGTTGATAGATACCGTCCTGATCTGCATCAATACCCCAGGCGCGGGTGATGCGCACCCACCGCACCCAGTGGTCATACGCCGGGCCGATATCCCACTCCGGTGAATCTTGGTAGTCCGAACCCTGCGGCGGAACGTCATACTGATCAGGTGGATCGCTGAGCTGATCCGGCGGGCGGTTGACTTCGAGATCTGCAATTTCTTCTGCAAATTCTCGGCTGGTATTTGCAAGTGTCCCGGTGCCGGGCTCAAAACGATCGAGCACCACATCGACAAAAGTTCCACTTCCCACAGGATCTTCAACAATCCGCTTCAACTCGAATGCGTGGATGTCGACATCGCCAGCCCACGTGTCGTACTCATCACGATCCGTCGACCATGACATGACGCGATGCACGATGGTGTCCGGAGTGAGATCGGTTGCTTCAATGTCCAGAAAGTCCATCCACTTATTGCGCAGATTCGGCAGACCGCCGGTACCGATGTCGTCCTCGATGGCGTAGAAAATCGCAGTGGTCGGTTGTTCGGGCGATGCAGGTTGGAGAATCCGATCATTGACAGTCATGTTGGCTCCAATATCAAATTCCTGTCCAAACACGAAAAGCTTGTATTCACCGAGATCAATCGGCACATCGAACGGATTCGCAATCTGTACAACGACGACCGTACTGTTGTTGCCATCGCCGTGAAGGACGACATGGTTTCCGGCGTTGAGATAGGGATGGTCTTCAAAGTCGCCTGCGGGTACAAGTATTGCCTTGTATATGTGGCCGATATACGCCTCGACAAAAAACGGCTGCGGTTCCACGCCGATGAACTGACGTTCAACATCAGCGGAATTCAGCGACACCTCGGAAACCGGAACCGGACCTTCCACATCAGGCGTAGTCGGATCATCTGAAAGATGAATCAGATAATCGTCATCGCGGGCTGCGAGCATGTTCGCAGCAAGTGATGCAGCCATGCGCTGTGTCTCACCAAGTTCTGAATTTGGATTACTGGCGCCGGCTCCGCCGCTAAGCGACACGGAGTATGAGCCGTGGTATGAATTGCCTTCACGCTGCGCTGCACCCTGGCGCGGCTGCCAATCATCAAGAGCGTGCATCAGCGCGATCGGCAAACGCTCGCGGAATGTCAGACGCCCGAGTCCGGGTTCAAACAAACCGCCGGCCGTATTGAATACCGGCTCGCGCAGGTCGAGTTTGAAGCGCTGCTGCGCGAAGAATGCGTTGACGATGTTGTTGAAGTCGCCGGGGAAGTTTGCGATGTCCTGCTGAATCGCAAACGGCAGCGACGCAGCATCATTGATATTCAGAAAGCCGTCATTGTCGACATCGCGGAACCAGCGATACTGCAGCCAGTGCGGAATTTCTTCGTTGCGCACGGCGCTGTACATAGTCATACGGTGGCGCGGATCACGAACAAGCGCACGATTGATTAACTGGTTGGCAAGTTCATTGGACTCGGAAATTCCCGACGGCCCGGCCCGAACAAATCCATCACCCATATTCTGCACGGAATGCTCGAACTGGCTGAAAACCCACTCATAGTTGTTGCCATAAAACATGCGCAATTCGAGATCGTCAGCCAGCGAGAACGGACGATAGAACGACCCGGCACTCGCGCTGAGTGGATCCAGCCCGACGCGACGCCAGTAATCCAGACGTTGCAGTTGAGTCAATGCGCCGCCCGGAAGCCCGACATCATCAACGTGGCGAAGCCAGTTGGTTGTGAAATAATCAAAGCTGGGGATACCAACTACACCGACTCCGTCATTCAACGGATCGTCGTAGAAGCCGACGTTCCAGTTCGCAAAATCGAGATTAGAAATCGTTCCGCCAACAAGGGCGATATCAGCGGGACCGTGTCCGCGTGTTCGTGAATTGAACCCGGGATTTCCGCCGTTGAGCAACGTCACATCATCGGTGTACTGAAACCGTGTCGATGTGTTGACGTTGATCATCGCGTTGTTGGGAATGATCGAAACAGCAGCGACCATGCGCACGCCGTTGTTGATCGGCAGCGGCACGAGATGCCAGAACGCATCGGTGTATCCATCACCATCGGAATCGGCGAGGAATCGACTTACTTCATTGCGCGCGGTGCCGAACACGAACTCCGATTCCGGACGGTCCTGATGCACACCACCAAAGAGGAAACGATTTGCAGAGACATTCGCATCTAGATCGCGCAGGCGGTAGAAGTTGCCCGGCGCGAAGCTTCCATCGCCGAGGCCCTGTAAGCCAAAAAGCATTGACTGGTAGTCGCCAAGCGAAGCCGACCATGTCTGCCAGCGCCCGAAGTGCGTCGCGTCAATCGAAAATGGGAAATATCGGGTGTTTGAAGAAATGATATTCGCGGGCGCACTGTTGCTGAACACGGTGTCCACTGCATCGCTCGGATCGGCGGGCCATTGTTCAACCGGGATTGTCAGGTCTTCGATCGTGCCGCCCACGCCGGTCACGTTGGTAATGTCGCTGATATCGCGGACGACGCGCCATTGATTCGTCGGCATGGCGAGATACGTAAGATGTCGCCAATGAGAAAACGCATCAAGATCTCCCACGCCGCGTGAGTCGATGCGAATTGGTTCCAGGTCGCGCATCCAGCGGTTATCGCCAAAGCCCGGATTGCCGATCGGATTGCCTTCGTGCACGAACGACAGCAGCGTCGAACCGGACGGGTTGCCGGGCCCCTTGGGCCAGCTCGCCGGCGTCAAGCCGTAGGTGTTGACAAGCGTAGGGCCGTCCGGCCAATTGGTGAACGGGATATCGTGGTTCGGAACATGGTTGTACGGATAATTCAGATCGAAGTTGAGTCGGCGCGCTTCAGCACCAAACAGTATTGGATACGTCTGTGCCGGAAGCCGACCCGCGTTTGAATCGGCTGGGACAGTCGGATTGAATCCGAAAACTGTCGGATCCAGTGGACGCACGAACAGTGCATCAGCCGGAATCTGCGCAAGCATCTTTGCAACAGTATCAGCATTGGCATCGCGCGATTCAGCGGTCTGCACAGCCTTGGCAGTGACCCGGCCGGCATTGGTGCGCGTGACATATGCCGTTGCGATGATGACCAGCATCACCAGCAGTGCTGATACCAGCACAATGCTGTTGCCGCGGCGGTGCGTGTTGGATTGTCGAACTCGTATCATATGTGACATGGCGTCACTTCCTTGCAAAGTGCAATGCGGGCGTCGTTACTGGCGCTTGGGCAGGCGAACAATGAATTGAAACTCGCGTCCGCCTTCGAGCTTGGCCCCGGGATCATGCAGCGTCATGGTTATGCGCAGCGCGCTCGGCCACGGCGTAAACCCGGCATCGATATCCGGAATGCCGAAGCTCTCATCCGGTAACCCACTCATCGGGTGCTCGAACGGTCGCGTCTGATTGAAGCCGAAGACATAGTTGTATTGCTCCACGCTGGTGCCGCTGACGAACTGTTCAATGTTGTCAACCCAGATGGTTCCCGGGTTCCCTGCGTCAGAGCCGTCTGAGCGACCGTCCCAGCCATCGGGCCAGTTTGTGAATCCGAACGGGAAGACGCCGCGACGTGCATCGGGGTATCCGAACCATCGGATTTCACCGGCAGGTTCGTACGCAGCGGATGGTATTGCCGTTCCGGAGTTGGAAATTCCTATGTATCCGGTTCCTGCAGCGTTGAATGCTTCGCCGACGCCCAGGTCGTATGTCCAGTCAATCTTGAATGAACTGCACCCGGATGCGATGACGGCGTTGGTCAGCGCTTGATCCACACGGTGCATACTGGGCGCGGTGCGCTCCGCCCTGGGATAATACACCAGTTGATCGAGAATGCGCTGACGCTGGGCCTCCCAATCCCATGTGTTGGCAGCATTCAGAATGCGCGTGCGCACTTCCGGAAGTTCCGTCGCAGCAGCTTCCACACGACCATCACGAAGTTGTGGGCTGAAACCACTGATCGGATCATTCAGGAAGATCGATCGCGCCGCAGTCGTCTGACCCAGGTAGACAGTCTTGCTGTTGCGATTGTCCTCGGTGGAATCATCATCGCCGAGAATGGCGGTCTGCCGGGCCAGCAGCCACTGCCGAGCGCCCGGCTGCTGGATTGGATGAGTACCGGCATTGCTGCGCGAGAATGTATCAGTTCCGTTTCCGTTACTGCCGACCGTGTCGAATTTGGTGCGCACCATGGCAATGCTGCCTGTCGACCACGGGAAGACGGTGACGTTTGGTGCTGCGTCGAAGGAATCGCCGTCGAAAACGCCGTCAGCATCATACGGCCGGGCGTCGGGAAGCTGAAACGCGTGGCCGTAGTACACAAATGCAGAAGTGGACTGTCCCTTGTTGTTACGATTGCGGCCTTGCCGTGAACTCTGCGCGCTCTCCACGCCGTTAGCAAAGAACACAAGTTGATCGGCACGAATGAGTGCGTCCGGTTCAAGCTCTGGATTCAGTAACGCATTGCCGTTCACATCATTGCGCACTGACACGCATCGAATGGCAAAAATGCCTTCGTGCGAAAGCTTACTGAGGTCGCTGCGAATCTGGCGTTCGATGACCGAGGCTTCGGTCATGACATCGGTAGTCGCCTGACCGATACCCGTGATTTTGCTTGCGGTGCCGAAGATACGAGCAGAGGCAAGTATGACGATCACGAGGATGGCAACCGCAATGAGCAATTCTGTGAGCGTGAACGCGCGTGGAGCATTTGCGCTGGTAGTACACGCGCCCCTCCGTTGAAGACCCCTCAGAGGCGGCTTCAAAATCACAGAAGAAACATGTGCGTAGGACTCATGCATCATAATTCCTCCACCATGATGAAGACCGGCGTGAGGCGGATCGGCGTATCAACATTCCCATCGTCATCGATATCAACATCAACGACGGTCGGGATGTACCAGATGTTGGTGACGATGTTCTCTGCGCCGACGAACCCGCTGCCAGGAATGCGATCGTAGAAATACGCAGAGAGTCCGCTGAATCCGTTGGGGCCGGGTAACGCGGGAATCGGGCGCACCAGCTTGACCGGATCATCTGGTTCCTTGTCGCGGCCGGCCAGAACACGATGCAGATTGTTGTTCTGATCGATGAACCATTGTCCGGTCGCCTGCCAGTTGTCATCAAAGTTTGTCGTGCCGTCGCTGCCGAGTGCGGAATGCACACCGCCTGTCTCCGGATCGGTCTCAGGTATCTCGTACGGCTCGTAATCGCCAACCGTTACAGAGTGTTCCGCAGCATCGAGCGCTTCCGGCCAGGGCATTGCGTTGGTCACATCGACAAGCGCCCTGCGGTACGGGATGACTGGAACTGTCACAGCAGGATCGGGGTGCTGCGCCACCGAATACACATATGACTCACCCGGCGGCGTGGTTACGCGATACACGAAAATCGCAACGAGAATGCGCCCCTGAAATCTGCGGAACATGCAGTCCCAGTAATACCGGCCGTTCTCAATAATGCCCTCGCCACGAACATTGTCACCCTGCGGGTACATGCGCTCTGTGCGGGTGAAGACAAATCTCGGGGCAATCGGTTCATTCGTAAACGGGTCGAACCATTTTCGCGGGTTGAACGGAAGAAAAATGTCGTTCGCACTTGCGACCGGGCCGAAGCTGCTATCTCCGGAAAACACATCGATCGCGCCCTTTTCATCGCGAGTCGCTGTTGCGAGGTCGTCTTCATACATCACACCCGGACGCCGCCACAGCCAATCGCCGTAAAGGTAAAGCGGATTCCCAGACGGCCCGAATTGGAATTCAAATTCCGGTGCGTAGCTGAATGCTATTGGGAAGTCTTCAAAAGACCCGAAATCTTCCTGGTTGAGTTTGGATCGAAGCACCGCCATTGCGTTGTTGGCAACGATCGGCCCCATGATGTCATCAGCACTGCGCTGTTGCTGAATGATGCCCGCGGGGAACAGCGCAGCGATCCCAATGATGCCGATGCCGAGGATGATGATCGCCAGCAGCACTTCGATGAGTGAGAAGGCGGCGGTTTGTCTCTTGCGATGTGTCATTTCATCACCACCCCGGTGTACCGATTGAAGTAGATTGGATCGGCGTTGGTATTGAGATAGTCGCTGAGATCTTCAAGCTTATCGACGCCGACGTTCCAGCCGGAAGTGTCGTACAGCTCGCGCACCTCGTCTTCGTTGAACACTGCAAGGAACGGCACGGGAATGACGTACGGTTCATCATCTTCATTGAAGTGACAGAAGTATTGGGTAATGTTGCCGCCTTGCGTCGGATGAACGTCGATGCCCATGTCGCAGGTGACGAACGCGGCATCATTGAGGATCGTATCCTCCGGCCAGAAGTCCGAGCCGTTGCGCCGCTGGCGCACAGCGCCGTACTGCGAGAAATCACTGCGTGCATTGAAATCGACCCACGACTGCACCGCATCTGTGCGCGGATTGTCTCGAATCATGGTGCCATCGGGTCCGAACATGACCGCAAGGATTGCTCCGGCCATTTCGCCGGTGCGATTGAAGATGAGATTTGAACTTGCAACCCACAGATCGTTGCGGTTCGTGTCGTAATGCGGACCTGCCACTGCAATACCTTTGGGCAGCTCACGTGCAGCAACCGTTTCAATGGGCAGGAATCGATCGACGAGGCCGGAGCCGAGTAGGCCGCCATTGACATACGACGCGCCGCTGTATTTGGCAGTGACCGCTTCGACAACCTGCGTGCGATCGTTGATGAACTTTGCACGGAACACCACCATCACAACGGTGTTTTCCTTCATTGCCAATCCGCGGGCGTTGTCCAGAACTGCTGCGATCGTGTTCTTGGCGGAAGAAATCTTGGCATCCTCTGCGACAGTGCGCACGCCAATCACAGTCACCGCTGCAATGATCGCAATGATCGCCATCGACACCAGCAGTTCAATGAGCGTGAACGCGCGCTGATCCGATTCAGGTTGGTGGGTTCGTATTGCGCGCATCATGGTTTGCCCACCGGGTAGGAATAAATGTTGTCGAGTGTGGCTTCGAACTCGCGCTGCTCGCTTGCTGAGCCGTTCGGATCAGCGCTGAGGTTTCCGAACTCGCCATCCGGACCTGCGGAGACGAAACAGATTCGCCGGCTCTTGGCCACACCGAGAATGGCTTCCCATGCAATCTCAGGTGCGTTGACGAGCGGGTGTGATTTATTCGGATCGATGCTGTTGTGACTCACACGAACAGTGCCGTCTTCATCGGAGTCGAATACTGCGTCGCTGCCGAAGGTTCGCGGCTCGGAAACTCGGCCGGGGTGAATCACATACAGCGGCTTTGCCCATGCATCGAGCACTTCAACTAGTTGTTCGCCATCCACATCGACAGTGCGCATGAATTCGGGATCAATCTGCCGGAGGATGTCGTTGGAGGATGGATTGTCGCGCAATTCTTCAAGCACGATCTGCAGCATCGTTTCATCATCAGGATTCGTTTCCTGCAGCGTCGTGCGCGGATTGATGTCGTACTTTGCGCCAAAAGGCAGACCATCCACACCCCAGCTGATCTGCCGCTCGGCATCGCCCTGCCACTCGCTCATTGACAGATCAAGCAGTTGCAGGACGTTTTCAGTCGAGCGCACTTCAGATTTGCTGAGCACGCCGGTTGCGACAGTCACTGTCAGCGCCGTCAGCAACAGAACGATGCCGATGACGACGATCACCTCAAGGAGAGTGAACGCGCGGCGGGCGCGATTCGACCCGCCTCTACCAAGACGCAGGGGCGGGTTCCGTCGGATTGCTGAACGCACGTGCATCACGGCCCCACCTCCACGATGTTGTCGCGGTTGAATTCCTCTTCATCAACTCGAATCAATTGATTCAGCGTGACATCTGCACCGGCAGAAAATATTGCAAACTTCGCAGCCAGCAGCGATCGCACGGATGTCGGATCGCCACCGTTGGACGATGCGTCATTCAGACCGTTGATCGCACCACTGACATTGACATTGGATGGTCGCAACACAAAGACATCCGAAAGCGACGGCAACGGAACAGTGTGACCGTCGGCGTTTGTCGATTCAATGCGGTTGTAGTTGTGCTTCAACTGCCCAGCGGGGTATGCCGGACGGTAATACCGCAGCGGCGTTCCCCAATAGTCGACAATAACCTTGGCGTAGGAATTGAAACTGGAATCTTCATCAGCGAAGACGATGTTGCCATTGGGATCAATCCCGCCAAGCAACTGTTTATCTTTGAGTTCGAGGTACGGCCCGAAGCGTTTGCCCTGAATAACATCTGTACACAGATGCGCTTCTCTCGCCTCGATCGATCCATCTTGTGATCCGTAATATGTCGCACCCCATACACCATCTGCACCGGGTGACCGGATTCCAGTGAGCGGAATCTCACCGTCAAACTGGTTGTTAGCTGATGTCTCACCATAGCCATCACGACAACCATGATCCCATCCGATCAGATACTCCGCAAGCGTTGTTATGGAATACCAGTCCTGCACATCATCGCGATAGCTCGAGTCCGTGGGGTCAGGGCCGTTGTCACGATCGCCTGTGGCAAACGAAAATCGAACGCCCCGATCGTCATTGAGCACCGGCGGCAGATACCCGTGGTCACCCTCAAATTTCGCCAACCCTTGGGTGATCGATGACATCAGCGCCGTAGTGTTTGCGGATTGCGCGCCGAGCACAACCCGGTTGACCGCAACAGCCAGAATGCTCAGCAGCAGGATGATGATCGCGACGACGACCAGCAGTTCGATCACGGTAAAGCCGCGCCGCTCTGACGGTGTTTGAGCGTTTTGGTTGTGCTGTCGAATCCGGTTCATAGACATTCTCACATCACATCCTGTGGTTCGGGCGAATCACAGCGACCCGCCGGAGACCGATTCGATCATCTTGACAAGCGGAAGAAACAGCGCGAGCACAATGGTGCCGACCACCGTGCCAAGCACGACCACCAGCAACGGTTCGAGCAGGCTGAGCAGCGACTGCACCGCAACGTCGACTTCCTCGTCGTAGTTGTCCGCAATCTTCATGAGCATGGTGTCCAGGTCGCCAGTCTCTTCGCCGACATCAATCATGTTCACCACCAGCGCATCACAGACTTTCGACTCGCGTAGCGGCGTGGCAAAGGTTTCACCCTCGCGGATGGAATCGTGTACCTGCGTCAGCGCTTTTTCATAGACATAGTTGCCCGAAGTGTCGCGGGTAATCATGATCGCTTCGAGAATCGGCACACCTGCTGAAATCAGCGTGCCGAGCGTTCGGGTAAACCTCGCGATTGCGGTTTTGCGAATCAAACCGCCGAGCACCGGAATGCGATTGCGCACGATGTCTGTCGCCGCGCGCCCGGGGCCGGTCTTGCGCACCAGCTTGAGGAACAGGAAAATCAGTATCGGCGAAGCCAGAATCCACACCCACCCGGGAATGATCTGGTCTTCCGAAGCTTCGCCGGCCACCCACATGCTCGCATCGATCAGCCACAACGTCAGGCCCGGCAGTTCGACTTCGAAGTCGTCGAAGATTTCTCGGAACTTCGGAATGACGAACACCATGATGCCCGTGACGATCAGCACCGCAATGAGAATGACGACCGATGGATAGATCATCGCGCCGATGATGCGACGGCGAAGGCGCTGGGATTTTTCCATGAAGTTTGCCAGACGCTGCAGGATGACATCAAGCACACCGCCGATTTCACCTGCGTTGACCATCTTGCAATACAGCCGATCAAACGCCTTGGGGTGCTTGGCCATCGAGTCGGACAACGTGCCGCCGCCTTCGACGTCTTCTGCGACGCCGCCGAGGATGGACTTCAGCTTGCCCGGCTTCTGCTGGGCTTCGAGAATCTGAATCGACCGAAGCAGCGGAAGGCCTGCGTCCTGAAGTGTCGAGAGTTGGCGCGTAAACAGTGTCAGTCTCTTCTGCGACACCTTGCCGATGCTGATATTGATGCCGCCGCCTTTCTTTTTCTTCTTCGTCTTGGCGCCATCACCACGCGGACCTGCCTGGCCCTTGATCTTCTGCTCGCGGACCGAAGTCGGGAAATATCCCTGGCCCTTGATCTGCTGAATAGCTTCTTCACTCGTGCTGGCTTCGATTGACCCTTTCTGGGGTTTGCCAGCCGAATTCAAAGCTTCATAGGTAAACGTGGGCATCGTCTAAACTCCATACCGATCGACTTCGGTGATTACTCTTCGACGATAGTCTCGCGGACCACTTCATCGATCGTCGTTTGTCCTTCATAGATTGCCAGCAGTCCTGATTCACGCAGGCTGCGCATGCCCCTTCGGCGGGCTTCGACGCGCAAACCGTTGATGGATGTTTCTTTCATCACCATGTCGCGCAGTTCGTCGTCCATCTGCATGATTTCAAAGATCGCCATGCGGCCCCTGTAGCCGGTGTGATTGCACTCACCGCATCCGCGACCGCGACTGAAGGTGCGGTTGGCAATGTCATCGCGCTTCAACTGCAACTCCATGAGCTGCTCGTCCGTCGGCACAAACTCTTCCTTGCATTTCATGCAGATGCGCCTCGCCAGACGTTGCGCGACAATCGCTTCAATCGTCGCCGTCAGCAGAAATGAATCCATTCCAAGATCGAGCAAACGCAGAATCGACGACGGTGCATCATTTGTGTGCAGCGTCGAGAATACCAGGTGACCTGTCAGTGAAGCCTGTACAGCAATCTGTGCGGTTTCAAGGTCACGAATTTCGCCGACGAGAATGATGTCAGGGTCCTGACGCAGGAACGATCGCAGCAAACGCGCGAACGTCAAATCCTGGTCAGTATTGATCTGGCATTGAATCAACCCGTCAATGTCGTATTCAACCGGATCTTCCGCGGTCAGAATCTTGGTCGTCGGTTCATTGAGTTCATTGAGCGCTGCGTACAGCGATGTGGTTTTTCCGGAGCCGGTCGGGCCAGTCACGATCACGATGCCGTTGGGTTTGTGAATCAACTCGCGCATCGTTTCCAGTTCGTCATCGCGCAGGCCGATGCGGTCCAGCGACAGCTGTACGTTGGAACGATCCAGCACACGCATAACGACGGATTCACCGAACATCGTCGGCAGGACCGAAACACGAAGGTCGACAGGGTGCGAACCAACCTGCAATTCAATTCGGCCGTCCTGCGGAAGTCGGCGCTCTGCAATGTCGAGATTCGACATGACCTTGATGCGACTGACGATTGCCAGCGCCAGGTGCTTGGGCGGCGGAATCATTTCGTACAGCACACCGTCGATTCGATACCGCATCTTGAATTCTTCTTCGAACGGCTCGAAGTGAATGTCTGACGCCTTGTCACGAATCGCCTGCAGCAGAACAAGGTTGATCAGTCGAATGACTTTGTTGTCGTCGGCAGCGCCGGCAAGAACTTCCAGATCGATCGAATCGCCGCGCCCTTCCAGAGCTGCAAGCGTATCCGAGTTTTCGAGGTCGGCCATGATCGATGCCATGGATGTCGAGTCGCCGCTGTAGTGTTTCTTGATGACCGCATCGATCTGTTCTTCAGGAGCGACGACCGCTTCGACTTTGAAACCCATCAGCAAACGAAGGTCATCAACCGCGCGAAAATTGTCCGGACTCTTCATTGCCACAGTCAGCATGCGCGAATCCGAATCGAACTCCAGCGGGACAATCTGATATGTCGTGGCGGTTTCCGGCGGCAGCGCCTCAATAGCTTCGGCGGGAATCGCCTCGGCTTCGATATCCACCATCTTCATCCCCGCCTGGCCTGCAAGCGCTTCGAGTATGTCGTCCTCGGTAATGTATCCAAGTTCGACAAGGAGCTTGCCGATCAACTCACGCTGGCCCTTCTCTTTGCGGGTGCGCTGCAATGCAAGAGCTTCATGCACCTGAGGCCGCGTGATCTTGCCGAGTTTGGTAAGCACCCGACCGAACCGTCTGCCCTTCAGTTCAGACGGCTCGATTGATGCAGAACGTGGTTTCAGCGCTTGCGTTGTCATGGAACAGTATCCCAGTTGCGTTCAGTGGTCCGTTGCTGGCGAGCGGGGCGTTTGAACAGGCAATCGTCAAAATTCAAATTGCCAGCACCAGTCGGACTTCGATCAACTCTCCACCGGAAGGGCGGTCTTCAAATTCCATCTTGAGGCCAGCATCTGCCGCTGACCTCTTTCGGGCGTCCATACATACTATGGGACCATCGAATCAATCCCACAATCACGATTGTCCTTTTCTATGCATTGGACAATTGGATTGTGAGACGATTGCGTGGTCACATGAGACACGCTTTAGCATCCGCACCTCACCTGCAGATAGTTGCATGTTGTCCGGAAAACTCACGGTATTCCTCAAACAGCCTCGCAGAATAGCGTTTGAATCGGCAGGTCAACACAGACAAATACGAAGCTGAATGGCTTTGCAAGAGGCTGCAAATCCGCCGCCGTAGTCATTGCATCAGGCTGCTGATGACGCGTCAGATGATCCTGTGTCATCTTTCTCATCGTATTCCGTTCGACCGATGTTGCCGCCGGCTCGATGCACCTTCTCGGCCAATTCGCCGGGGTCTCGACCCTTGTCGATCATTTCCTCGGCCCCGATGATGCCATCGGAATACAGAGTCCACAGGTGGTCATCAAGCAACTGCATACCGAATTTTCGGCCGGTCTGAATGGCGGAATCGATTCGGAACGTCTTGTTCTCACGAATGAGGTTGGCAACCGCAGGCGTCACGACGAGAAATTCGTAACAGGCGACGCGGCCCCCCTTGTCAACGCGGGCCAGCAGTACCTGGCTGAGCACGCAGATCAGCGTCACCGAAAGCTGCACGCGTACCTGTGCCTGCTGGTTGACAGGGAAGGCGTCGATGATTCGGTTGATTGTGCCCGCAGCACCGGTCGTATGCAGCGTGGCGAACACGAGGTGGCCCGTCTCGGCTGCGCGAATCGCAGCTTCAATTGTTTCCAGGTCACGCATTTCTCCGACGAGAATCACATCGGGGTCTTGTCGCAGCACGCGCCGAAGTGCTTCAGAGAAGCTGGGTACATCCACGCCGACTTCGCGCTGGTTGACGACTGACTTCTTGTGCGAGTGGTAGTACTCGATCGGGTCTTCAACTGTCACTATGTGGCGGTCGAGATTCATGTTGACGTGATCGACCATCGTGGCAAGTGATGTCGTCTTGCCCGATCCGGTGGGACCGGTGACGATAAACAAACCTCGAGGCCGGCGAATCAGTTCTTTGCAGATCGTCGGCAGGCCGATCTGTTCGAAGGACAACAGCTTGTTCGGAATCAGACGCAGGCAGATAGAGATATCACCGCGTTGCCTGAAAACCGCAACACGGAAGCGTGCCTCGGTTCCATAGGCGAATCCGAAGTCGCAACTGCCTTCTTCCTGCAGTTCCTGTTGTGCACGCTCTGGTGTAATGGCTTTCATCAGCGCAACACAATCATCGGAATCCAGCACCTTGGTATCGAGGCTGCGCAGCGAGCCGTTGAGGCGCAACGTCGGCTTGCGATTCGTGCATAGGTGCAAATCGCTGGAGCCGGTGCGAATCACGGTGTCAAGGAGTCTGTCAATTTGAACTGTAGACATCAGGAAGGGCCTTTCCGGAACCGGTTGCATCGCAGCACATGCGCATTTCAACCGGCGAAACTCGATCAGATATCGACGTTACTCTCCAACAGGGTTTCAGCCTGTGCAAACTTTGCGACCTCATCCGGCGTTGTATCACCGCGGAGGATTTTGATCTTGCCATCTTCAAGCAGGGTTTTCATTCCGTTGCGAATTGCAGCATCACGAATCTGGCCAATACTGCCACGATTGAACGCCAACTCACGAATCTCCGAGTTCATGCTCAACAATTCGAAGATGGCCTTTCGCCCACGGAAACCGATGCCGCCGCAATGCCCGCAACCCTTGGCCTGCATGATGTTGCCCTTCGCTGCATCTTCAGCAGTAATGTCCGTCACGCGCAACGCCTGTGGATCCGGCGATGGATCCGGTTCACGACATTTCGGACACAACAGACGAATCAGACGCTGGGCCATGATTGCCTGAATCGAACTGGCAACGAGGAACGGCTTCACACCCATGTCGATCAAACGGGTGATCGACGAAGGCGCATCATTCGTGTGCAGCGTTGAAAACACAAGGTGGCCGGTCAGCGCAGCCTGGATAGCGATTTCTGCAACTTCCTTGTCGCGAATTTCGCCAATGAGAATGATTTCGGGCGCCTGACGAAGCATTGCTCGAAGAATGCTCGAAAACGTCAGACCGATGGCATCACGAACCTGGCATTGGTTGATGCCGGTGAAGTTGTATTCCACCGGGTCTTCTGCGGTAATAATTTTGCGGTCGGGGCGATTGAGAATCGACAGTGCGGAATACAGCGTCGTCGTCTTGCCCGAACCGGTCGGTCCGGTGACAAGGAAAATACCCGTCGGCCGGCGGATGATCTTGTTGAACCGCTCCAGGTTCTCCGACTCAAAACCAAGGTTCTCCAGGCCAATCTTCACCGAATCAGGGCGAAGCACACGAAGCACAACCGATTCGCCGTGGTACGCAGGGCACGTGCTGACACGAAAGTCAATCACTTCGCCGTCGATCGGCATCTTGATACGACCGTCTTGTGGGATGCGCCGCTCGGCTATGTTCACACCGGCCATGAGCTTGAGCCTGGCGAGCAGCGCCGATTGCATGCGCTTCGGAAGGTTGTCACGAACGTGGCACACGCCGTCGATGCGATAGCGCAGAATCACGCGGTCGTCCATCGGTTCAATGTGAATGTCCGACGCCCTGCTGCGCACCGCTTCCATAATGACGCGGTTGGCCAGGCGAACCACCGGTGCGTCTTCACCTGCGGTAACATCGATTGATGCATCGACCGAACGGTCCACAGTCACATCCACTGATTCGGTGACGAGTGAATCCTTGTCGCTGAACATATCGCCATCGCCGCTGCCACCGCCGCCTTTTGCGCGATCGATGTACGACTTGATGTCGGCCTTGGGCGCTATTGCGGTGTCGATCTCGCAGTTCAGCCGGAAGCGCAGCAGATCGAGCAGTTCCAGATCCAGCGGATCATGGATGATGACCTTGAGTCGGCCGTTGTTCTTGTGCAATGGCAGGACAAGATGCTTCTTCACTAAATCATCGGGAACCAGACCGAGATCAACATCTTCGGAGATTTCGCCGTTGAGGTCGACATACTCCATGTCATGCTGATCAGCGAGCGCTTTGGCAACATCCTCTTCCGTGCAGAAACCGGCTTCTACAAGCGCTTCGCCGATCCGCTTGTTTGAGCCGGCAGCAATACCGACAGCCTGTTCGATCTGCTCGTCGGTAATGACGTTCCACTGGGCGAGAATCTCGCCGATCTTTTTTCGCTTACGAGCCATATACGTTCTCAGCGACCTGTGAATCGCGATCGTCAGTACAGAATATTGAAGGATAGCCGCTGTGGCGTGGACGGTGCGCTGTCATGGCCGGTATTGTTTGGGAAATCCGCCCAGTTTGGGGTCTGGTGATCCTGAATAACGAGTGCCGATTCGGCTGCGGCTCTCTCTTCTCTCCGCGCCGAAGAACAACGATGCCTGAAACAACGGCCCAACCTGATCCCCAGCCACGCCGGGTGCTGATCACAGCTGGTCCGACCCACGAAGCGATCGATGCCGTTCGATATCTGGCAAACCGCTCATCCGGGCAGATGGGTGTCGCGCTGGCGGAAGCTGCTTCTCGCAGTGGATGGACTACGACGCTGCTTCTTGGGCCAGTTCCCCGGACACCAGAGTTTTCTACGGCTGTTCGCGTGCTGCGGTTCCAGAGCACCGCCGATCTTCAGGCATTGCTTGCCGAACACTGGCCGAATTACGACCTGCTCATCATGGCTGCAGCAGTGGCGGACTATCGCCCAGCCGGCGGACCCTCCCTGGGAAAACTCGCTCGGAATGACGGAAACCGCACTTTGGAACTGGAAGCGACTCCCGATCTGCTCGCTGAGATCGCATCCATGAGCCGACCGGGCCAGGCGCTCATAGGGTTTGCCTTAGCACCTGCCGAGCAGCTGGATGAGTCCGCCCAGATGAAACTCAAATCAAAGTCCATCAATGCGATTGTCGCCAACCCCATTGAGACAATGGATGCGCGAACCATCGAAGCAACGGTCTTTCTTGCGGACGGACAGCGGCTTCATCCCGGCGGAATTCTCAGCAAGGCCGAATTCGCAGTCTGGCTGCTTGAGCAAATTCCAGCTATCACGGCTGCGGGTCGGCCGGGTAACTGAATCAAAGAATCCGCGCGAAATCGAAGAATCCGCCTCGTTCAACTGACAGTGCGGAAACGAACGAATTCCGCATGCCACTCGTCTCAAGGAGCATCTCATGAACGTTCGCAGAAACTTCATTCTTGTCGGATTGGCAGTTGTACTTACCCTGCTGGGTCTGCATGTACCCGGATCGACTGCTCTCGCGCAGGACGCCGAACAACCCAAGTACCAGCAGCCACCTTTGATCGACGTTTCATTCGAAGGCGGTACCGTTCAACAATACATCAACGCGATCAGGAAACAGGGCACGAACGTCAACGTCATTCTTGACGTTGAAGACCTCAATCTGCCAATGCCCGCAGTCGAACTCAGATCGGTCGAACTTGAATCAGCCATATTTGTGCTTCGCAAACGACAAGTTGTGGCGGATGGCATTCTTGCAGAGCTGGACGTCAACATGATTCGCCACTCCCCGCGGGATAATCCGACCTTTGTCATCAGCGCCGAGACGCGATCAGTTGATCGATCGGGCCCGAATCGCAGCGCGGTCCTTTCCGTCAAAGATGTCATCAATGCCGGGCTGACGCCAAGTGATATTCTCACTGCCGTTGAAACCGCGCTGGAACTGTTCGGTGACGATCGGGCACGCGCTGAGATGCGCTTCCACGAAGAGACCGGCTTGCTCATCGCCCGCGGCAGTTCCGAACAGATGGCAACGATTCACGAAGTTATGGATCAACTCCGTGAATCCGTCGATCAGGAAATGCAGAGCCGCGCGGAAGCTGAAGAAATCGAGCGCATCCATGTCGACGCAATGCGGATGCGAGATGAACTCGATACCTGCCGTCGTGAAATGGATATCGCAGCACGTGAAGTCACGCAATCCAGAACGCGTAGCGAAATGCTGGAGCGGGAACTGGAACATGCCCGCATCGCACTGCAGGAACAGGCAAACCGGACCGCGGAATACAACACGCAGACTCAGCAACTCAGGAGCGAGATTCAGCGACTGCACGATCAATTGGAACAAGCCAAACGCAAGCCATGATCCGCCCAACGCGTTACACAAGCAGTACTCGTGGACAAGAATTCGACCGCCGAACTCACGCGACGCATGGCCAGAGGCGATACAAACGCCCTGGCTGTGTTTTACGAGCGTTGGTTTGCGATGATGTTCGCCGAGGCTCGGCGACAATGCCGGCGCGACGAGTCCTTTTGCATGGATATTGTGCAGGATGTAGTGCTTCGCATCATCAAGCGCATGCCGCCGATGCGCACGGACGCCCAGCTTGCATCGTGGCTGCGGACGGTCGTTCGCTCGTGCATCTGCGATCGATTGCGCTCCGAACACGCGAGACTGCGCCGAGAACAAACGCGCACGCTGCCGCGCGATGTACACGATCCGGACGACGAGTTTTCGCAGGAACGCCTGCGATGGCTTACCCGGGAGATCGATCGGCTGGACGAGAAACTCCGCCGCCCGCTACTGCTTCGAGTCATGCGCGGCTGGACACTTGCGCAGATCGGCCAAGCACTTGGTTTGACGCCGGGCGCAGTCGACGGGCGCGTGAATCGTGCGCTGCAAATCCTTCGCCGCGGCGCAGCCCGCACCGGAGCTATGCATGATGACTGATCCAACGTTCGACAACATCGAAGATGTGGATTTCGCATCGGCTGAATTCAGTGATGAAACACGCGCGCGGCGCGACGCTATTCTCAACATCGCCATCGGGCAGATGAACATGCATCATCGCCGGCTTCGGCATCGCCGCCGGCTCGTGGCAACCAGCGCGGCAATGATCACAATCGCGCTGCTCACAATCTTTGCGGTGACGAACCAACGGAACACTACGCCCGCTATGCAACTCGCCGACGAAACAACGTTGCAGCAACCGGCTTCGCCGCAGCACGACCCCGAACAATCTGCGCCAGATAATGTGCAGTTCGTTCGATCTGATTCGACAGTGCTCGACAAATACGTTGTCCGCACTCCGCATCACATGAATCCACTTACGGACACCGAGCTTGTTGAACTTCTGGCCGCAATCGATCGACCCACCGGCCTGATCAACATGGATGGACAGGTACGCCTGACCAATCATGTGATTGATCTCGACACCAACGAAAACGACGACGACCCGAATGGATCGCCGTCGCTCTAATTGATTCAATTGTCTGCGTTTCAGATAGACCAATTCTCCAACAGCATCAGCAGGTCAAAGACATCGACCGAGCAGTCCGTACCGGTGCCCGCGGAATTGGTGAGGTCAGCGGGGCAACTTGGCGGACATGGTTGACCGCACGCACCCCACGCATCGAGAAGCTCCAGCAGATCGAAGACGTTCACGAGGCCATCGACAACAATGTCGCCGATCACAGTGTCCGGCGGTGTGCAGTCAACTGCATCGATAGCAAACGCATCAAGACCAGCTTCGACGATGGACGCAGTGCCGGTGTCATTGGCTGTGAATCGAACCCGCATGTCTGATGTCAATGTGACGCCGGCGTTGGTCAGGTCTTCAGCACTGATGCGATGATGCTGCCAATTGAGCCCGCCATCTGTGTCGTGCAATGCGATCTGCGTCCACGGGCCGGCTGTGCCGTTGCTGCTTGATTCCACCAACATGCGGTCGGTGCCATCGTCCACAGTCAGGCGCAGGTAGTAGTCGTATTCGATAGAGACATTACCCTGCGAAAGATCAAGCGCGGGCGACATGAGCTGCACCGCACCATTATCAATATCGGTGTTGCCCGTTTCATTCTGCGTGAGCCAGCAGAATCCTGAACCGTCTGCGTCACTGGCCGGGTCATACGCCCATCCAGAATCGTCAACGGGAATACCTCGTTCCCAGTCGCCGGTGCTCGCGCCAAGGTTTGACGGTGTCCAACCCTGATCACTATTGAAGTCGTCGGCCAGGACAGAAATCACACCGTACGCAGCTAGCGCGCTATACGTTGTAGTCGGTGCGGCTGGCGGATCGGTCACAGTTACACTGCTGGTGGTTTCAGCCGTGACGTAGTAATTCACTGTTCGACCGCACGGCACAGCGGGAATCGCAGCTTCGAATTGACCGACGCCGCGGGCTGTCAATGCGATCGGAACAAACCCCTGTCCATCACCCGCATCAAACATCAACGTTGCGCTGCTGGGGTTCAGCGTGCCATCGAGATCAGCAATGTCGATCGAAAGCGTGTCACCAGCCGGATCGATCATTGCGGGATTGCCCGCAGGGAAGTTAATCGCAAGCTGATTGAGCGTCACCGCCCAGAGGAACATACCCTGCTCAATGTCGCTGCCGAGAACCACACCACTCGGGAAGTACGGGTACACACTCCACAGGCTGTTGAAACTCGGATTGTCGTTCGCGGGGTAGGTATCGAAGAATGCGACTTCCACCGGATTGACCTGATCAGTCGCATCGAAAATACGAATACCGCTGCGATAGTTCGCTGCGTAAATGTACTGATCACGCGTATAGATGTTGTGGGTGATCGCTGCTGAGCCGTTGCCGAATGCATTGACTGTCACCGGATTCCCAAGATCGAGAAGATCGATCACGTACATCGTCGATTCGGAAACCGTATCGCCTTCGTCCAATTCATCATTTAGGTACAGGTACCGATTGTCAGGTGACAGCCAGGCCTGGTGCGAGTACTTCGCGTTGGGTGAATACTGGTATTGCGCGAGGCTGACGATGTTGTTCTTGTCGGTGACATCGAGAATGTCGATGCCTGTGTTGAGACTGCCGCCGTTCAGACCGCTGCAACAAATGGCAATCTCAGTCGTGAAGCCTCGCCCCTGTCCATTGATCGTGACGATTTGCGCATCATGCACATATCGATCCGGCCATGAATTGACAAACACAGGTGTGCTCGGCGTCGACAGATCATAAATCCGCAGACCGTTGCTGCCGCCGCCACATCGATAGAGGAATCCACTGTCGACATCGATTGCGACGTTGTGCGAGGCTGTTGTGCCGCCGGAGGTGATTGTTCGCGCGAGCACCGGTGCTGCAACGTCAATATTCGTAAGATCGATGACCTGTATGCCGCCGCCGCCTTCGCTCACTGCATAGGCGTAATTCTGATACGTCTTGACATCACGCCACAGACTGTTCGGCCCGGAGATAACGCCGCGCAGACTCGGATTGGTTGGATCGGTGATCTCGAAAAACGCAGTGCCATCGGACAAGCCGAGGATTGCGTATTCCTTGCCGGACGGTGAGACGTATCCCCAGCAATCGTTTGCGGAATTGTTGCCGCCGGGAATCTCCGGGATAGTTACCCAGGACAGCAATTCCATGCCGGAAGCGGGAAAACTCGGCGCGCCGCGTGAGGAATCGGAAGCTCGATACCCCGGGCCCTCGTACATCGGCAGCCGATCCTTGGCCTTGGGGTCATCAACGTGCCCAGCCACGAAAGTAGTAATCGCTAATGCTCCAGCAGCTATAGCGCTGAGCTTCCAGGACAATCGAATGGACATGCAATGCTCCAAAAAACCACGCGTGGGGGGTTGCGCAATGACGTTTTTCTTCCCCGAGACGCTTCCGAAACCCCTCCCCAGCGTCCAAAGTCCAATGTACACGAGCCTTTACCGCTCTGCCATGTGAATTCAGGCTCTTTCCACAATTGAGAATCAGCTCCCAGCCGGCTCACAGGCCAATACGGACCAGCCACCGTATCTGTTTCATTTGCTTGCCGATGGCAGCGGCCCTGACGGGCGGGCGGAAAGTTCGGGAGTGAGAGCTTGGCCGGTCAGCGACCGCAGAAACGATACCAGATCAGCCTTTTCTACCTCGCTCAGCTCCAGCGGCTGCAGGATCGTCTCCTGATGATGCCCCATCTGCACACGCCCCTCAAGCGATGAATAGAAATCAACAACATCGTGCAGTGTTACAAATTGACCCTGATGCATGTATGGCGGGCTTGTCGCCACACTTCGCAGGCTCGGCGTCTTGTATTGCCCCCACGTTTCCGGCGAGACGACGAGTTGTTGCACAAGTTTGGCTGGCGCTGCGTCTGGGTCGTCGCTGAACGCGCCTGCTGCGTTGAATGGATCAGACTTCACTTTCGTCGCTCCCTCAAAGCGAGCTGCATCATTCGGAATCGTGCCATCATGGTTGATCAAACCAAGGGAATGAAACTCACCATCAGAGAAATTTGGCCCGGTGTGACACAACCGGCAATTTGCCCGGCCGATGAACAGTTGCAAACCGCGCTGCGCTGAAGGCGACAACGCACTCGTCAACATCTCATCACCTGCGTGCAAGCCCTCTACGAATCGATCAAATGCTGAGTCGCGCGAGACGATTTTTCTTTCGTACGCAGCAATCGTCTTTCCAACATTTGCGAAGATCGTGTTGATCGTCTGATGATCATCGGGTGTCATCGACTGCCACGCACCGAGTAATTCTTCCGGAACGTCATCCGCCTTGTGTGATCGCGGTTTGCCCGCAGTCGGAAAGCGCATGGGATCGGATAGATCGGGCAACCCCCCAAAAATGTGCTCATACCCCCGACGAAGATCCGGCTCGCGAGCAATGGTGTGCGCCAATGCCAACCGGCTGGAGTTCATCTCATCTGCACCTTCGATCGGCTTGAGCGCCTGCGACCACAGTGAATCCACCGATCCATCCCAGTAATACCAGCGGTTGTAACCCACATTCCAAAGCGACTGGGCATGCCGGCTTGTTGTACCTGCGCCCTGGCTGAATTGTGAATCAAGTGAAAAGCCGTGAGTTGGATCATGACACGTCGAACACGACAAGGAATTGTCGCCGGACAGACGCGTATCGAAAAACAGATACCGTCCGAAGTGCGCTGCAGCAGAATCATCAGCAACGTTGTTCGTCGGATCAGGCGGAACTGCAGGCAACGGTGAATGCTGAAATATCAGCCGCAACTCAGCATCAGTAAACGCCACGCGCAGTTCGCCATCCGGCGGCTCGATGGCTTCAGCCGCCTGTTGCGCGTTCGATATCCCACCCGCCGAACCTACACACAAAGCGCACGTCGCAACCCACCGCCTCATTCGAGAAACACCTCGGTTTGCGCGCGTTCGGTCACACCATTACGCGTGATGTCGAAATACAACTCCCACCGCCCGGGCATGTGAAAGAGCATGCCTTCGACACCAATACTTCCATCGTCCAACTGCGTGATCTTCGGCACGATGTTCATGCCATGTCCATGATGCGGCATCGCAGCATCGACCTTCACCTGCGCGTCTGTTACGCGCTGCCAGCCATCCGAAGTCTTTTCAAACGGAAAGACATATAGCCAGAACTGCTCGTTCGTCGGAATTTCGTCCGTGTCCGCAAAGATCCAATACTGCACGCCATACGTACCATTGTTCGATACAACCATTTTGGTTGGATCGGGTTTGGGCCAGAGGCTTGCAGGATTACCACTCGAGACGATCTGGCCGGTGCATCCAGCAAAAAGCACGACCGAGAGCATCGAACCCAACATCAAAACTAATGACTTTCTCACTCCGCCGCCTCTTGCTCTTTCTGCTCGCGTTCCTTCGATTCCCGCGTGTATGCCTTACCCAGCCCGAAGCTCACTTCCCACTGGCCGTCTGTCGTGAAGATCTTTCCACGGTGGTTGCCGTAATCCGCAATAAACAGCCTTCCATCTTCTGCTTGTTCGATTCCGCCGGGCTTCCACAGTTGTTCGTCATCACTTCCTTTTTCGCCCCACTGCGCAACAAAGCTGCCGTTGACATCGAATTTCACGACACGGTGTGAACCCGCATCCGTGACATAGACAAACCCATCCATCCCCGCTTCGATGCCGAACGGCGCTGTAAATCCGCCGCCGGGGCTGTCCGCTGCATCAAATGTTCCAATCAGTCCGCCGGCGATGTCATACATCTTGACTTGGCGATCACCTGCATCGACCACATAGATTCGACCATTGCGAATCGAAATATCCGTCGGACTGCGCAACCGTCCGATGCCCGTTGCGGTATCACCGATTGACCGAACATGCTGCATCTGCGAATCAAAAATGTGTACGAGCGCGTTACGCCTATCCAGCACATACAGTCTGCCTTGCGTGTCGCGCTCCAGTGCGGTCGGCTCAATTGACCAATGCAGATCACCGTTGCGAATGCTCCGGCTGAAATAGTTGAGATCAAACGCCCTGCTGACTGTCGTGATCAACGGCCGAAAGCGCAGCGACTCGTGACGATCATATTCCACCGCAAACTGCTGCAGCCGCGACATCGCAGCATCCCCAACGAGCACCTGCACCGGATCAACAGTCACATCCAGCGCTCCAAGTCGCATAAATTGATGCGTCGCCCTTCCCCTGCCGGTGTGTGTCGTTATGTGTATCGGGATTTCCCCGTCAATGCGAAACAGATAAACCGAATGCGTTTCCGGCTCCGCAATTGCGAGCATGTTCCCCGCAAGGGACAACCGCGTACCAAAATGCGTCTGATTCGGCCGCGACTGAAACGGCGAACCCGCATTTGCCTCTGCAACTTCAGGCTCGGCAACATCAAATACCTGCACGCGGTCTTCAAATGTCTCGCAGATCGCAGCAAAATCGCCTGCCGGAGCAATCGCTACATCAACCGGATAGTGCAGCACGCCCTGCCCTTCACGCGGCAGCCGGGCATGCACACCCCATTGATATACCGGCTGGCCATCCATCTGAAAAACCTGTACGCGATGATTGCGGCTGTCAGTTACAAAGACACGATCATCGCGAACAACCAGCCCGGCCGGCTCATCCATCAAACCCGCAAATGGGCCGTAATCGCCCCACGCTTCGCGGAATGCACCGTCCAGATTGAACGACTGAATGCGGTTATTGTCCGCATCCGCAACATAGATGTTTCGCTGCTCGTCGAACGCAACAGCCGTCGGCCGGGTGAACTGGCCGTCTCCCATACCGGATTCACCAATGATCTTGAGCACCGTTCCATCATGATTGAGCAGCTGCACTCGGTCGTTGCCCTGATCAGCAACGAGTAGCAGATCGTTGTCGACAGCTACTCCACGCGGATGATTGAATTGCCCCGGCGCTGTGCCGAGCCCGCCGAACCCTCGGATATATCGCCCGCCGGATGAATAGACCTGCACACGATGATTGCCGGTGTCGCACACAATGACCTGTGCATCAACACCGGACCCGAGTACGGCAACTCCGCTGGGAAACGCCAATTCGCCAGGCTGTCTGCCGAAGCTTCCCCACGAGCGCAGCGGTTGCCCCGCGCGATCGAAGATGGAAACCCGATGCGCTGCTGATTCGACGATGTAAATCAAGCCGTCGCCATCAATGGCAACAGCTTTTGGATCGTTCAGATCAGCAATCTCGATGGCAAACGCGCCAAACCGAAATGGCTGCCCGGGATCACCCTGCTGCTGCGCCACAACATCGCAACTCAGAATCAGTACGAGAACCGCAAGCCCAGCACAATATGATGAGATTCGCTGCATCGACCGCCAAGGATAGAGCCGCACAACCCCCGCAGCCACTTGCCGCCGAGCATTACCACACACATCGCCGCCCGATAACACCTTCCCCATCAACCCAAGAGCAGCGACGCCGAAGGATTGTTGCTCGCGGCGCGACTCATTTCAACATCCCCATTCGCCGATGAAATGCACTGGATACCGGCTGATTCGCCAGCCATCTCACAGACTTTCATGAAATCAGACACTCGGCCACAGGATCGGTCGGCAATCGCTACCTTACTCCGCTTGCGATTGCGCTCAGATCGAGACCTCAGCGTCCTGCGGGAATCTATGAGCGCCTTATGAGTACTTCGATCAGCACGCCAATGGATGATGCCAGCGGAACACATGATGCACCGCGGATGACCACTTCCGCCCGGATTGCCATAGCAGCAGGCGTCGGCGCGGTCGCCTTGCTTATCTGGCATTCAGTTTCAAATGATCACGGCGCTGCGGTCCACCACGAAGTACACGCGCCGCACCTGTGGGGCATCGGCATTGTGCCGTTTATTGCCATCCTCGGCGCAATTGCGATTTTTCCGTTGCTGCCTGCGACGCACCATTGGTGGGAGAGCAACCTCAACCGGCTTGCTGTCGCGCTGATCTGCGGTGCAGCAACGCTCGTGTACGCCCTTGCGATCGGTGGCGTTTCCAAAGCTATTGCCATTCTCGATCACGCCATCGTTGCCGAGTACATCCCGTTTATCATGCTGCTGTTCTCGCTGTATGTCATCAGCGGCGGCATCAACCTGCGCGGTGATCTTGCGGCACACCCGTCCACGAACACCGCGTTTCTCGCAATCGGTGCATTAGCAGCGAGTTTCATCGGCACGACCGGCGCATCCATGCTGCTCATTCGCCCGTTGCTGCAGACCAATCGCGATCGAAAGCACGTTGTCCACACGGTCGTGTTCTTTATTTTCCTCGTCAGCAATGTCGGCGGCTGTCTGCTTCCCATCGGCGATCCGCCACTGTTCCTGGGGTTCCTCAAGGGTGTGCCCTTCTTCTGGACGTTCAACCTCTGGAAGGAATGGGCTGCCTGCTGCGTGATCCTGCTGATCCTGTACTTCATCTGGGACACGATGGCGTATAAGAAGGAACGCAAGACGGATATTCAGCGCGACGAATCGCACAAGCAGCCGCTACGACTGACCGGGTGGATCAACTTCCTCTGGCTGGGTGGCGTCGTGGCGTCGGTCGCGTTCATCGTGCCGCACAAACCATTCCCCGGCTTCGGCCCCGACGGATTCCACTCATTCCCGTTCATGCGAGAGTTGTTCATGCTCGCATTCGTCGCGCTGTCGTTGAAAACAACTCCCAAAGGCGTGCGCGAAGCCAATCATTTCAACTACGCAGCTATTCTGGAAGTCGCTGCGCTCTTTGTCGGCATCTTCATCTGCATGCAGATTCCCGTCGAGGTGCTGCAGGTCAACGGCGCTGCGCTGGGACTGTCCGAATCATGGCATTACTTCTGGGCGACCGGTTTGCTGAGCAGTGTGCTCGACAATGCGCCGACATATGTTGTCTTCTTCGAAACCGCCAAAGCCCTGCCGCCCGTGGAGGGTGTGAAGTTGGTGGCCGGGCTCGCCGAGCCGCTGTTGATCGCGATCTCACTCGGCGCGGTGTTCATGGGCGCGATGACGTACATCGGCAACGGCCCGAATTTTATGGTCAAAGCCATTGCCGAGCAGTCCGGCGTGCGCATGCCCAGCTTCTTCGGGTACATGATCCGCTACAGCATCCCGGTGCTCATTCCCGTGTTTGTCGTAATCACCGTGATCTTCCTTGTGCTTTTCGGGAGCTAAATGCATGACCGGAAATGTCGCATCGAATCCTGACGCTTCGTACACTATGCATACGGAAGCTGTGCCGACACAGTTGGAGACCAGTTCCATGATCAAGCGTGTTCTCGTCGCGCTCAGTGGCAGCCCATATACGCCCTCCGCTGTCAGCCATGCACTCGAACTGGCACGCAATCACTCAGCAGAAGTGACCGGCGTCACCATCACCGATCTCGCAAAGCTTGCCAATGTCGGCCCGGTTCCGCTTGGCGCAGGCGCCGCAGCTTCGGAACTCAGCCATCAGCGTATCGAGCAGGCAGAGCTGCGCATCAAGGAACTTGCCGAGCAGTACACCGCGCAGTGCGCCAAAGAGAACATCGTTGCGCACCTGCATCAGGAATCCGGCAACATCATCGACGAAATCACCAAGCTCTGGCGCTACAACGACATCGTCGTATTCGGACTTCGCGGCTTGTTTGAATACGGCCTGATACACAATCCCGATGATTTGCTCATCAAGATTATCAAGAGCGGTATCCGCCCGATACTTGCCGTCGCCAAGGAACATCGTTCCGTGCACAACGTGCTTGTTGCCTACAACGGTTCGCTGGAAGCAGCCAAGGCGATGAAGTATTTCGTGCAGTCGCGGATTTTCCCCAACGCGCAGCTGCGCGTGGTGAGCTTTGAAAAACGCAAGGACGACCCGCAGGAACTGCTGAGTGATGCGAAGAAGTACTGCGCGCGACACGGATTCAAGGTCGAGACAGATTTTGTGGATGAGGATCCGCGCGATGAATTGCTTCCATACGCAGAGACGATGAATGCCGACCTGATCGTGATCGGCTCGACCGGCCGCAGCAAGCTTGCGTCCTACGTCCTCGGCGACACGGTGAAAATCGCCATCAAGGAATCGCACATCCCGCTGTACCTGATGCGGTAATTCGCAACTGCAAAGCGGCCCCGGATTGCCCGGAGCCGCTTCGTGCAGTGCGCCATTGTGCAGTGGCGCGTGGGGTTGTTCGTACTATCAGTCGACCTGAACCTTGCGCGGCTTGTTCGCCGGCGATTGCGGGACGCGCAACGTCAATACGCCGTCTTTCAGTTCCGCCTTCGGGTCAGCGTCCGCTGCAATGCCCGGCAGCGTGATGCTGCGCGACATTGAACTGAACGTCCGCTCGCGCCTGTGATAGCGCTCGTTGTCCTCACCATTCTCATCGCTCTGCTCAGCTTTGATCGTGACCACACCTTCATGCACTTCGATGTCAAGATCATCTTTCTGGTAGCCCGGCAGCGATGCGCGGATGACGTACTCGTTGTCGTTCTCCGATACATCAACCGGCAAAACGTTCTGTTGCGCGAACGGCTTGAGTTCGCCGAACTGTTGCAACGGCTCATTCATTGCGTTCATCAACTCCCTGACTGTGTCAAATTCAAAGGGGGTTCGTCGTCGAATCATGCTGTTCATGGGTCTCTCCTTACCGTTATGGATATTCAGAACCATCGCATTGCTCCCAATTCGATGCAGAGCGCGACTGCACAGACAGATGCACAATCCATGCCAATTCAATGGGCGGATAAACGACCGTTTTGCATCGTTTTTTGGTGGTCAGCGCGTCATTTTGATCGGCAATACGCGCCGCGACTGCCGTCCTGGCAGGCAGCTATGCACAGCGCCATCTTCGTCGTTACGAATGTCCGATGAATGCCTATGATGGCGTTATGCAGATCGTTCTCAATGGAGACACGTGTGCGCTGCCGGAGCCTTGCACTGTCGAGCAACTGCTTGCGGATCGCAACCTCACCGGCCGACCCGCTGCGGTGGAAATCAACGGCAACGTCATACCCAGAGCGCAGCACGACACATACACGCTCACAGATGGCGATCGTATTGAAATCGTAACCCTCGTCGGCGGTGGATAATTCTCAACGCTGAAAACCGGACAACCAAACAAACGGACGAGCCCACTCTCATGACACGCGTCGAGACGAAACCGAATACCCCCGCAACCACTGCCGTTGTCGAACCATTGCAGCTCGGCCCGGTCACAATGACAAGCCGGCTCATCCTCGGCACGGGCAAATACCCTGATTACGAAACAATGCAGCAAGCGCTCGACCTGAGCGGGACGCAAGTTGTCACTGTTGCTGTGCGCCGCGAGCGTTTGATTGATGACCAGGGCCGGTCGCTGCTCGATTTCCTTGACACCGATCGCTACACCGTGCTGCCGAATACCGCCGGGTGTTTCAACGCTGAAGATGCCGTGCGCGTGGCTCGGTTGGGTCGAGAATTGCTTGATCAACTCGACAATCCCGGCAAGCAGTGGGTCAAACTCGAAGTGCTCGGCGACACGAAAACCCTCCTGCCCGATCCCGTCGGAACGCTCGAAGCATGCACCGAACTGGTCGCCGATGGTTTCAGCGTTCTGTGTTACACAAGTGATGATCCGATCATGGCAGCCCGCATCCGTGATGCCGGGGCGACCAGCGTCATGCCCGCTGGCTCGCCGATCGGCTCGGGACGAGGCGTGTGCAATCCCGCAGCGATCAGCATCATTCTCGAACTGCTCAAAGACCCGCAATCCGGCGGCGATCCGAACTATCCGGTGATTGTCGATGCAGGCGTCGGCACGCCCAGCGATGTCACGATTGCAATGGAACTCGGCGCGGACGGCGTGCTGCTCAACACCGGTGTCGCCCACGCCCAGCAACCGGTGCGCATGGCAGCAGCAATGAAAGCAGCGTGTGAAGCGGGATATCACGGCGCACGAGCCGGCCGTATCGCGAAGAAGAAGTACGCAGCCGCATCAAGTCCGTGGGAAGGTGTCGTGAGTTACATCCCGGGCGAATAGGTCCCCAGGACGCATCACAATTAGATCAATGCGCCACGCGCTTGCCGAGGTATTTGGAAACATCAGCGACGCGCTGCTCGACAGTTTCAACATCCGGGCCTTCAAGATTCAATCGCAGCAGCGGCTCCGTGTTGCTCGCCCGGACATTGCACCACCAACCATCAACCTCCAGCGTAATACCATCGAGCTCATCAACATTTGCCCCGGGATACGCACGCTTGAGGTCGTCGAGCGCGACTTCCTTGTCTTCGGTCTCAAAATTGATCTCGCCGGACTGCGCATAGGTGCGCAGCGGCGCAATCTGCTCACTGAGCGGCACCGAATCTTCCACCAACGCGCTGACAACTGACGCAAATGCAATCGCGCCGCTGTCCGCATAGAAGTTGTCCCGGAAATAGAAATGTCCGGACAACTCACCGCCGAACACCGCTTCGTGTTCCGCCATTTTCTGCTTCATGAAGACATGCCCCACACGGCTGCGCACCGGCTCTCCCCCTTCTGCGAGAATCATTTCGGGGAGTATTCTGCTCGAACGCAGGTCATACACAATCGACGATTTCGGACTCTCCGCAAGAAACCCCCTGGTTAACCACGCGGTAAGCAGATCGCAGCCGATGATGCCCGCCTGTTCATCAACGACCATGCACCGATCCGCATCGCCGTCGAAACAGATGCCAAGTTGCGCATCCGTGTTGCGCACGCGCTCGCGAAGTTGTTCGAGATTCGCCTCGACAAGCGGGTTCGGTTCATGCACAAATTCGCCAGTTGAATTATCAAAGTTGAGCTTGCTGAGTTTCAGCCCGGGCACATCGTTGAACAGCTTCGGCACCATCGTGCCAGCCATGCCGTTGGATGCATCAATTGCAACGTGAATCGTCGTCGAGCCATCACGTATCGACGGGTGCAGAAAATTATGCACATGTTCGCGGTATGCATCCCAAAGATCACGAATTTCCTCGCGACCATCCGCAGCTTTGACTTTATCACGATCGGCAATGGCAGCGAACCGGCGAATGTCATCAAGTCCGGTCATCTGCCCGACAGGCTTCGCGTGCATCTTGCTGATCTTGAATCCGTTGTAATTCGCAGGATTGTGCGAGGCAGTCGTCTGAATCCCGCCGCAACACCCGAGGTAGTTGATTGCAAAATAAATGAACGGCGTATCCACGAGACCGACGTCAATGACATGCGCGCCGAAATCACGAATGCCCTGCTTCAGAGCTGTGACAAGATCGGGCGAGCTGAGCCGCATATCCCGGCCGACGACGAGATGCCGCATCATCGGATCATCATGCCCGGCTTCGGCTGCTTGCTGGGTGAGGTATTGAGCCGAGCCGTACCCGATCTGCCACGCCAGTTTTTCGTTCAGCGGTTTGGGGTACGTCGCACGAATGTCGTATGCCTTGAAAACCTTGCCAAGCATGGATGCATGTTCCTGATGAAACCGAATGTGACACGACAGATACAGTTGCGCCGCGCACGATGAGTTGGTCGAATACGTGAATCGGCCATGATACCAAACTGCCCGGCTACCGAGACAATGTCCACTCAGCCCTTTCACAATCAACAACGACCCGGGCCGCTCTGACCCGGATCGTCACTCAAACGTACGTCTGTGTACGCCGTGTCTGAATTGAAATCCTGATCACTCCGCCAGGCGAACAGTCACCGGCACCGGGTTGGTCACGATGTCGAACACCGGCGAACGGTTCTTTGCATACTCGAGTAATTCCTGAAGCTGCTCTCGCGGGGCATCCGCATCGACATGAAACGTCATGCGCACTTCTTCGTACCCGTTGCGCACTTTGTTTGAAAGATTGAGAATGCCGCGCAGATCGATGTCACCCTCAAGTTCCACTTCGACGCTGTTTAGCTTGATGCCCTTCGCTGCTGCGTTGACCACGAACGTTGTCGTCACGCAACCCGCGACGGCACCCATGACATATTCCACCGGATTCACGCCGCGGTTTTCGCCGAATATCACCGGCGGTTCATCGTGATCGAACTCCATCGGCTCGGGGCGCGAATCATCTTCCTTACCAGCGCCATAGAACTCCTGAACCGAACTTCGCGCGTGCGTGCCGTCGATCCACGAGTGCCGAGCGCGAAATTCAAATTTCGCCAGCGATGGATCTTTTTCGATTGCGTGAATCGTATCCTGGAGCTGGCTGACGTTGATGCCATTGACGATGTGTTGTGTCGTTGTCGTGGCCATGATGATTATCCTCACAGTTGAGTTGCCATGTTTCGTGCAGCAGCACACTTGCCGCGACACTGAAACAATCATCGGCCGAAAATCGCCCAACGGAAGTGCACTGCCGGTGCACCCCCCGGTGTACTTGTGGTACACCCTCGCTCAATAGATACTGCAACCGTGGTCTACGCCTCAAAATACAAACCGCTGACCGAACTGTTCGGCTTCCCCGAGCCGCCGACCGAAGGCCGCGGCAGGCTCATTCACGCTGCGGTGCAGCTGATATATCTGCAGGGTTTGCAAGCCGTCGGCCTGGATCAGGTGCTCGCAGAGGCAGGCGTCACCAAAACCACGTTCTACAAACACTTCCAAAGCAAAGATGATCTGTTCATCGAAACGATCCGCTTTCGCGATGAATGGGAATCGAAAGCGTGGCAGAATGCGATTCACAAACTGGCTGGTGATGATCCACGCGCGCAGCTCCTCGCGCTGTTCGATGTCCTGGACATCTGGTTCAATGATCCGGATTTCAACGGCTGCCAGTTCATCAACGCCGCAGCTGAAATCCCGAACCCCGCAGACCCGATTCATGAAGTGGCTGCTGCGCACAAGCGCGCATTGCGCGATGGATTCCGCAATCTGGCTGCGAATGCGGAATTCGCTGATCCCGAAGCGTTTGCCGATCAGTACACCGCACTCGTCGAAGGAACATTGATTCTGCGACAGGTACACGGCCGCAACGACGCCGCTCGCGTCATCCGCCCGGCTGTCGAATCGCTTATCGCACAGCAAACCGCGTAACCGTGAATGAAAATACGGTGCAGGAGTACTCGGTTACTCCCAATCATCCGGCGGCACATCGAACATCTCTGCTTCGATTTCCTGCATACGCGCCCCCTCCGGCAGCGCTTCCAGGAACGCTCGACCATACGGCTTGGTCACAATCCGCGGGTCCAGCACGACAACGCGACCTTCATCTTCAGCACTGCGAATCAACCGCCCCACCCCCTGTTTGAAACGCAGCACCGCTTTGGGAATCGAATCTTCCATAAACGGATTTCCGCCGCGCTCTTTGATGCGCTCATGCCGGGCTTCAGTCAGCGGTAAATCCGGCACTTCAAACGGCAGCCGCGTAATGATGACATTCCGCAGCGCTTTGCCACGCACATCCACACCCTGCCAGAAGCTTGCCGTGCCAAAGAGCACCGCACGCTCCGCATCGCGAAACCGCTTGAGCAACAACCCCGGCGGGCCATCACTACCCTGCCGCAGCACAGTAAACCCATCTGCAGTCAATTCCTCTTTCAACCGATCAGCAACCGAATGCAGCATGTCAAAACTCGTGAACAGCACGAACGCGCCGCCATCCGTTGAGCGTACATGTTGATCAACGCGCGGGATCAGTTCATCCACAAAGTTCTTCGCGCTGGGTTCGGGCATTGTGCGATCAATCACCACTGTCATCTGCGATGCAAAATCAAACGGGCTGCCGAGCTGCATCGTCGGCGCACTGTCGCAGCCGAGGCGTTTGGAAACATGGCTGAAATCACCGGGCATCGTCGCCAGCGTTGCGGATGTCAATATCACGCCGATGTCGCGGCCGAACAAATGTTCTTCGAGCAGCGGTGCAACTTCCACCGCCATGCATTTCAGTGACACCCGCCGTACATACCGTCGGTTGGGGCGAGGCGCACTTCGCTGGACCCAATACACACATCCAGCAATCTCCTGCCCGAGCAGCAGCTTCAGATGCGTAGCAATGTCCGCTGCCCGCTGCGCATAACTCTGCAGTTCATATGCATCCGCATCGGTGCGGGCCTTTTCCCGCAGCAGTTTCAGCTTCCTGGAAAGTTCGCGCATCGGTTGCGACAACGTGTCCTCCACGACATCCGGCTGATGGACTCGGCCGTTGCGCGGCGCTTCGCGCTCAGCCCAACGATCCAATTCGCCAAAGAAGCGCAGCCGGGCATCATCACACCACAGCACATGGCGAATGCAGTCGTCCACAAGATCACTGCGCTCATCTCGTAGTCGAAGTGCGGACAAGAACCCGCGGTGCCGTTTTGAATGATGCAGGACGCGCAGCAGATGCGACACTCTTGATTCGCTGATGGACACACCGAAGTGCTCCGCCGCCACATCTTCAGCACTATGCGCCTCATCCAGAATCACATGGTCATACTGCGGCAACACCGCAGCACCCTGCAATCGCAGAGCCAGATCGCTGAAAAACAGCGCGTGGTTGCAAATTAGCAGGTCGCCGTTCTCCATTCGTCGCCGTGCCCGCTGGAAGAAACACTTCCCGTACGTCGGACACTTTTTGCCCATGCAGTTGTGCGAATCGGACTGGGCCGCGTCCCACACCTCCGGCCTGGGCGGAACAGCCAGATCGCTGCGCGAACCGTCTTTGGTGCTATACGACCAGTCTTCCAGTTGGTGCAGCGAATGCCGGGCATCGTCATCGGTGAATAGCCGATCCTGCCGTTCGCTGGCAAGTTTCAATCGGCGAAGCGAAACGTAATTGCTCCGCCCTTTCACAAGCACGCTGCTGAATTCTTCGGGAATCACCGCGTTCAGAAGCGGAATATCCTTGTCAATAAGCTGTTCCTGGAGATTGATCGTGTGCGTGGCGATCACCACGCGCTGCTCGCGAGCCACGATCTGTTTGATCGCCGGGATCAGATACGCAAAGGACTTGCCGACGCCGGTGCCGGCTTCAACGATCAGCCGCCCCTTGTTCTCGAGCGCGTGTTCGACCGCCGCAGCCATTTCGACCTGTTGCGGCCGCGATTCAAACCCAGGCAGCCGCCGAGCAATTGCACCCTCCGGCGACAGAAGCTGATCCACATCAATCGTCATGCTCTGATTCTACAACAGCCGTCATTGCCCGCGTCCAATAACACACATGTAAAGCGCCCGCGGCGCACAATTGCTACAGGTTATTCACGCTCCGAAAAGCGCTTTGCATCGCCTTGGGATTGTCAAAGCAACTGTTCGATTCCAACTGATGATCGCTGGACCGCGATGACCAGGCTGATGCTCTTTCGGGGGATTGCTCATTTGTTTTCAACACCGCAGCGACTGTTGATGGGTTACGCCGGCCTGCTAATCTCGCTTGGGTTCATGCTGGCCATTGCCGACGGTTTCAGCAGCGGCTGGCGGATCATCGGTACAAATTCGGCGCTGTTGAGTCTCATCGCAGCAGCGATTGCCCATCTCGGCACTCGACTCGAGCATCGTCGCATTCATGTTGCTGGTGCGGGTTTCGGCATACTTCTCTGCACGCTCGGCGCGCTGAACTTTCTACGTCTTGCGATCAAATGGCAACCGACAGAGTTCGTATTTGCGTTGCAGTCGATCGTCGCAACATGCATGGCCGCCGCCGGACTCGCTGTCGCAGTCGGAATCTGGCGCAATACGTTTCGAGCACAACACTGGTTATGCTCAATCCAGATCAAACGAATCGCTGCGGTCTGCGGCGCACTAGCCATCGCTACCGGCCTGTTTTTGTCCAAAACAGTCACGATCCCGCAGTCGGCCTCGGCGATGCTGAGTACAACAGTCACCGTCGCCGACCTGATCGACACCATCACCGACAGCAATCTCTCCGATCAGATCCTGCAACGAGCCCTCGACAGCGAGCAAGTGCAACAGGTGCTGATTGAGCAGGGCGTGCAACCGCAGCACATCGAGTTGCTCGCGCAGAACCCGCAGCTTCGGGCCGCTGCTATGCAGATGATCCGAACACAGCCGGAACCCGACGCCGCGCTTGAAATGCCCACGCTTGGCGCAATGATAGACGCTGACGTCTTGCCGAATGCTGCATCGTTGTCAGCCGCAATACCGTATGAGCAATTGCACTCGGCGTCGCCAACCGAATTCCTCGCTACATTATCCGAGCAGGATCTGTTGCAGATTGCACAATCACTGAATATCAATCCGCAGGACTTCGCAGACGTAATCGGCGATGCCAAGCACGTCGACAAATACGCGCTCGAACAGAATCTCGACAATCCTGAAGTGCAGGCGGTCTTGCAGCAATATTCCACTCAGTCAGGTCCACCGCAACACCCGCCGTTCGTCGCCGCTCCCACAGCGCAACCGCAACCGCAACCGATTCGAATTGCCGCAGCCGAACGCATTCGCTCACAGCCGATCGAGACACGCATAGCAACTGAACGGTTCACCAAGCCGGCACCCGCACGAGCCAATGCCGCACACGTTCTGCAGGTCGAACCTCCAACAAGGCGCCCACCTGATTCTGTCGCTGACGAGGTAGACACCCCGACACTCACGCTTGACATCGACACACTGCCCGGCGGCCTGCTTGATGCAGGCGCGATGGAGGCAGCTTTCAATCTGTCGACGCATACCGCCCCCGTTGATCTGACTACGCAATCTACAGTGATCGCTGCTGACATTACAGAGACACGAACCGCATCCGATGCTGGTGCGCTCGTTGATGTTGAGGAACTTGCGTCAATTATTCGCACTGCCCGCTCGGCGTACCATGCAAATGCGCCGCTGCCAGTTTGCGCAGTCCCCGATTCTGCGCAAACCGATCTTCGCAACGGCTCTATTCTCAGTAGCGCCGGCCTGTTCGTGTTCATGATCGGCGTTGCATTTGTATTGTGCGCAGTCGCAATGGGCCGCATCACGCCGACACATCCCGCTGCGTAGCCTCGCCAAAATGGCGATGAGCACCATCACCCAACAGAGCATGTTCGTGGTATATTCCGCTGATGCCGATTTCGTATATGCCGGCCATGGAATTCTTGCATGCTCAGGGGCGGAACAATGCAGCCAATCAATCGTCTTGCGATTCTTCTTCTTCTTACGGCAGCGGTGTGTCTCGGGGCCGATCAACCAGTAATAGCCAACGCAACCGACGAAGCTGATGCGCAACTCATTGTCGTTCTTCAGGATTTAATGGCGCAGATCACGTTGTTGCAGGATCGCATTGCATCACTTGAGGCAAAGGTCGCAGCTCTGGAATCCGGTAGGCACCCCCACACGAAAAAGACGCCTCCACCATCATCGGGCAAAGACCCCGTCATGCACATCGAATCCATCGAGCCGATGCCTGTCGATCAAATGCTGCTCAAGGAAGCCGCAATTCTTGAAGCTGACGCAAAGGTATGCGACACCAAGGCGGAGCGGCTCGAAAACTGGAACAGAAATACACCGTCGTTCCAAGAAGTCCTTGGCGCAGCGAAGATGACACTCGCAAACTGGAGCATGACTACCGTCGCATGCGACAAAAAGCTCGTGATGAAGCTGTGAAATACGAGACGGAATCACGGCATCTACGCGCCCAAGCGCAACGTAAACGTGATGACGCAGATGCTTCTCGGCACATCATTCGAGGGTGGAGTGGCAGAGTTGACATCGCTTTGCGAACAAGTGCAGCGGCATCGAATCAGTTGCGAAATGCAGGCGTCGGCGACTTTATCGAGTTCAAAGGCAGACGCGACAGCGGAGTATCAACGTTCGAGACATGGGATGTAGATATTCTGAAACTGGTCGCACGGCCCAAACACTTCACCGATCGTCCAAACCAAGCACATTAGGGCTTTTTCGACATTCCCAGCGGCGCCCGCTTCGGCTCGCCCGGTCGCCTTGGGTACAACTTCGGCGTCGGGCGCAGCTTGTGCAACACAACAACACGCCCGGTCGGCGTAGCCACAATCTGCGCCACTTCCGAATGCAACATCCGCAGCGCTTCCGCGGATTCCTCGACTTCAGCCGCAGCCTTCTCACCCTTGACCGCAAGCACAAAACCATCAACGCGCACCAGTGGAATGCAGAGTTCCGCAACAATTGCCAAATGTCCAACCGCCCGCACGATGGCAGCATCGTACTGATCGCGATGCGTTTCCCGATCTCGACCGACAACTTCGGCCCGTTCTGATACGACAACAACGTTGGTCAATCCCAATCGCGACACCGCCAGTTCAAGAAACTGTGCCTTCTTTCCGGTCGCTTCAACAAGTGTGAACGAAACACCCGGCATCGCAATCGCAAGCGGTAAGCCGGGCACGCCCCCGCCACTTCCGATGTCAATAACGCGATGCACTTCAGCGCTCGCCAACAGCGGCAACAATGTCAGACTGTCGAATATGTGCTTTTCCCATGCAGCATCAGCATCGCGAACTGTTGTGAGATTCATCACCTCATTCGCAGCTGCCAGCAGCGCGAGATACTGGCCGAATCGGCGAAGGTCATTCGCTTCACACTCGACTCCAAAATCAGCGCATCTCTGCACGAACCAACTCGGAACGGATAACGGCTCAATCGATTCGGAAAGCTCCAACCGGCGCGGTGTTGTCGCTGCAGGGTTCAATTTCGGTCCGTCGTTTGATGTAGTGTCGATATGCTTACCCGCCATAGCCGTCATCATCGCTGAATTTCAGCGATTCGCGAGCCATAATCGTCGGCCGGCGCAGCGCGATCCCCAAAAGCACGCCCACCATCAGCCAACTCGTCAGCAGACTCGACCCGCCGGCGCTGACAAACGGCAGCGTCATGCCCGTAACCGGCAAAATGCCGATCGTCATCCCGGTGTTGACAATCATCTGCGTTGTCACCAGAACGACAAGCCCCACCGGAACCAACCTGCCGAACGCATCCTTGCAGCTTGCCGCCGTCAACAGACCGCCGAGCGCAAATAAACCGTACAACCCCCACGTCACCAGCGCGCCAAATATTCCCCAGCGACAACTCACCACCGCAAAGATCATGTCGTTGTGCTCTTCGGGCAGTTGATTGAAATGCACAAGATCAGCTGCGTGCTGCCGGCCGTTGCCGAACACCCCACCGGACCCGACGAGCATGATCGCGCGATCGCCCTGGAAGCCGATGTCCTGCACATACCGCTCATCACCCGTCGATTGCGCGATCATCGCTTTGATGCGATCTTTCTGGTGCGGCTTGAGCAGCGGATACATGGCCGGAGCGAGCGCCAGCCCCAGCACGATGATCAGAAGAACATGCCGAATCTTGCCGCCTGCAACGATCAACATGGCAAACATCGTCGGCAGGAACACCATCGACGTGCCGAGGTCCGGCTCGATAACGATCAGCGCCATCGGCACGAATGTCACCGCCAGCAACGGTACTAATCCACGCAGCGTTCGATAGTTTCGATGCCTCTTGAAATAACATGCTAGAGCCAACACATACGCTATCTTGGCAAGCTCGGACGGCTGTAGATCAAAGACGACCAGATTGATCCAGCGCCGTGCGTTGTTGCGCGGCCGAACGATTTCTTCCGGTACAAACGGAATCAGTACAAACACAAGCAGCAGCAGCGATAAACCGAACATCGGATACGCAAAGTGCTGCATCCAGCGCATGTTAGGCGTCGCCGCAACACCCGCAGCCAGCAAACCCAGGCCGAGATGCACCAGATGTTTTGTTGCATACGACGATTCCGTCGTGCTGATCGCCATGACTCCGAGCAACGACAAACCGAGCGCAGCAACAACACATAACCACCCGGGGTTATAGAAACGCAACCCGCGCTGGTGAATCGAGCGCACCCGTTCATGCAACTCCGCTGGCGTCGTCGCACGGCCAAACGGCACTGCTCGCGGCGGAGTTTGCACGTTTGCACCTGCTGCGGTTGCATTCGCAAGCTGGCTCACGAATCTCCTCCCGGCAGATATCCAAGCTGCTGCATGACATGAATAATCTGGTTGGCCACCGGCCCCGCAACACGCCCGCCGCTGCCGCCGTATTCAACGATCACTGCAAACGCATGCAGCGGGCGCGTTGATCCCGCCGGCCCGACCAGTCCGACACACCACGCATGATCGAGGCGATTGTTCTTCTCGGTTTCATCAATCGTGCCGTTCATGTCCAGATCAACAAGCGGCGCCTGCGCGGTACCGGTCTTCGCCCAGACAGTGACGCCCTCCGCGTTGAAAATCGGCTCGGTTGACAGATCGTCGTATCGCAACGCATGTGATGTGCCGTATTTCTCCGCCACCGAGCGCCGCAGACCTTCAAGAGCAGTCTGCACAGCCCGCGAATCAATGCGTCGCGATTTTGTATGCTGTGGGCGATCACTGCGCACTTCGCTGGCAACGATCGTGGCATCACGCACAATGCCGCCGCGGGCTAACGTGGCGTAGGCATTGGCAGCGTGCAGCGGCGTCCACGTCATTGGTCCCTGCCCGATGCCCATGATCAGCGTGTTGAATTCATATTGACCCAGCATCCGCCACTTGGAGAGAACTTCCGTTGACGGAATATGCCCAGCAGTCTGCCCTGCAGGAATCATCGCCCCGTCTTCGCGCCGCACGTCATACGACAAACCAATATCGATCGGCTGACCCAGCCCGAAGAACGAATACCAATCGAGCAAGCGTTCCAACTCCAACCGATCCGCAAGCGTGTAGAAAAACACATTGCACGAACGCGCAATCGCATCTACCGCATGAAGATCGCCATGTGTTTGAAAGTTGTGCGCTTCGCGGTATATCCAGCAGCGCGGTCGCGTACGGTCTTCATAATACGAACCGTTACACCGAATCTCCGAACCAAGAGCATATTGCCCCTCGCTGATGCCGGCCACGAGCACCAGCGGTTTGATGATCGACCCCGGCGGGTAGACAGCTTCGACCGGGCGATTGATCATCGGCATATCAAACGCGCGTCGCTGAGCCGACATTTGCCGGCCCATCTGCACAGTCGGCATCGACACCATCGCGAGCACTTCACCGGTCTCAACTTCAAGCACAACCGCTGCGCTGTTCAGCGGGTACTTCTTCGGAAGCACACCGTTGCGATGCCACGGCTGCACGAGCGTCAAACCGAAGTCCGGCGAAAGTATCGCCTGAATCTTTGCCTGCAACATCACATCAATCGTCAAACGCAAATCGCTACCCGGCTGTGGTTCGGTGCGCGTGCGGTCGCCGGTGTCCCGGCGTTCATGCACCATGCCGCGCAACCCTCGCAGGTGATCTTCAAAAACTTTTTCGAGGCCGGAGTTGCCGACGACGTCATCACGCCGATACCCGCCAAGATCAATTTCGCCGGTCTGGGGATTATGGAACGGCCGGCGATCGACATCTTCCTTCCATACATCGTCGCGCACGCTACCCAGCACATGATCAAGCACGCCGGTGACGTGTATGACCGCGGGGTTGTCACTGCGCAGTGGTTTAGGAAGTGCCGATTGATCTAGCGAGACAACCTGCTCATCAAACGGCGTCACCCGGCGGCGCGCATCACGAACGGTCAACATGTCCGGATTCGCATCGGCCAAGACCATGAACTCGAACGCGGCTTCATCAGACAGGTCCGTCAGCACGACGTGCGCCTGCACCTGTTCCAGAATCGGGGCGGGTTGAAAATCGAACGATTCGGGGTCTTCGCCGCGCCGCTTCATCTCCGCAAGTCGCTGATTCTCCCAGACTTCCGCAGCAAGACGCTGCACCCGCCGGCGGATGCGATTCATTCGGCTGTCCAGTTCATCAGCGCCAATCCCGCCGAGCTGCGCGATTCTGGCAAGTAATCCATCTCGCTGTGCTTCGAAGTACGGCAGGTGTTTTTCAATCACGAATGCGCGATCTCGTTCCGGCATCTCGCTCCACGCGCCGCCGACTTCGGTACGCGCTGCCGACTCCGCCCTCTCGGTGACCCACGCCCCAGTGATGACGGGGTATGCCAGCGCAATGTCATAGCTTGCCTGATCACGCGCGAGCACTCTGCCCTCGCGATCCACAATCTGCCCGCGATAGGTCGGCAGGTACGTCCGCTGTTCCAACACAGCTTCCGCCTCACGGCGAAACTCCGCGCCCTGCACGATTGTCAACTTTGTGATCTGCACGAACAACACCAGCATCACGATCAACACACCACCACCCAACAGGATCAGCCTGCGGTGAAAGTGCGTCGGTGGTGCTCGATGCGTGACAATGGCCATGGCAAGTATGCGAAGCGAGAACAGGACACTCGGCCGGCGCGCACCGACCGCCCCACACGATGGATTCAGTCTATTGGTGCATCGTCCGCTACCAGCCTGCCGCTACACATTGAACAGGAAGTGCACGACATCACCATCCTGAATCAAATAGCTCTTGCCTTCGCTTCGCATCTTCCCAGCCTCTTTGATGGCCTTTTCGCTCTTGTACTGTACGAGTTCATCCACGCTGTAGCACTCGGCTCGGATGAACCCCCGCTGCAGGTCGCTGTGAATCACACCCGCAGCCTCAGGAGCCGACGCACCGATCCGCACCGGCCAGGCCCGAACTTCCTTTTCACCAGCCGTATAAAAGGTTGTCAAACCCAGCGACTTGTTCGCAGCCCTCGCCAAAGGACCGATCGCCGGCTCACCCAATCCCATGGACTGCAGCATCTCGGTCCGATCAGCATCATCAAGCTCCGCCAGTTCCGCTTCGAGCTTGGCGCAAAGCGTCACACATTCACATTCATGTGCCGCTGCGAATTCAGCCACCTGTATTGCTGCGGCGCTTTCACCGCCGAGATCGTCCTCGCCGATGTTTGCGACATACAGCACCGGCTTGGCGCTGACCATGCCATAGCTCTTGAGCATGCCCCGCTCTTCATCGCTCAGTAAATCAACAATCGCTGAGACAGGCTTGTCATCATTGAGAATACCTGCGACCTGTTCCAACAGCGCAAGCCTGGCCTTGGCTTCACGCTCGCCGGTACGGGCTGATCGCTGGGCCTTGTCAAGCGATCCTTCCGCAACGACGAGATCCGCAAGGATCAGCTCGGTGTTCATTGATTCAATATCGCGGATTGGCTGGACGGCATTGCCATCATCAAAGCAGCGCACAACATGGCAGATCGCATCGACTGTGCGTACATGACTCAGAAACGAATTGAGTTTCTCCGCGCCGCCGCCTGCCGCCACGCCGGGCAGATCAACAATCTGCAGCGGCGCGTGGATGATCTTCTGCGGCGGGATGTACTGCGCGATCGTGCCCAGCCGGGGGTCAGGGATGTTTGCCATACCCACGTTGGGTTTCTGCCCGCCGGCAAACGGATCGACGTTCAGGCCGGTAAGCGAATTGAACAGTGTTGTCTTGCCGCAACCGGGCAGTCCGATGATTCCAACTTCCATAGGGCGGGAAGTGTAGCGGCGCCCCTGCTTGTCCGCGACCAGACCACACAGACGCAGTCAGCAACTGCAATCGTTCGCTGCTTGCGGCGTAGCACCGCCCTCTTCTCGATTCCCGGTCAGGCATCACGTCCCCACCCGCATTCCGGGCAGCCGGTGTCGCGCGTTCCGCGAAGATCATACCCACACCTCGGACAGTTCACCAACGCTTCGGAATGCAAATGATCGGGCAAAGCAAAACAACAAAGAATCGCCATAACATGCATAACCATCACAGCAACCAGAGCCGATGATGCTGGATACCAGCCATTGCCGAACCATGGCTTGAGAACGTACCACAATACCGCAATCACGGTCGGTACAAAGACGATCGGCAGCGACCAGATCAACCGTTTCTTGCGAACACAAATCAGCAGTATCGGTACAGTCGTGATGCTGACAATCAACCCGATTCCCATCGCTAGAAATACGAGCGCAACCGGACCAATCATTCCCAGTGAAAACGGCAACAATCGCTGTTGTTGCGCTATAAACACAATCATCGCTACGCCGCCGAGCATTGCCATGATGAACATGGGCAGATACGTCAAGACAATGATCCGCGACGACTGAATCGACCAGGGGTCTTCGTGCAAGCCGAGTTTTGTGCGCATCAGCTTCATGCGTCGCACTGCTCATCGCGCCCCCACCCGCACTCCGGACAGCCATCTGCGCTGCTCCCGCGCAAGTCGTATCCACAGGTCGGACAAAGCTGCGGCGCGACGAGTCTCGGAGTATCCGGAAGTAGAAACCGACACCCAACTGCCATGATGATCACTATGCCGAGTGTTCCAATCGTCATACTCATAAACTGGAAAACCGAATCATCTACCATGAGATACTGCGTCGCGGCCATCCACGCCAGACCGATTCCGTACAGCAACGGACCTGCACCAAGCATTGACTTACGCCGCAAGCATGTGATGTGAATTGGCAGCAGGAATACAGCAGCGGCCAGCGCGAGATACGCAGCAACTCCTGCCGTAAAAATCATCTCGGTGCTAAATATCGAATAGCCACGTTTCATGTGGTACAGCACGGCAACGGCAACACCCAGCCCCGCAGTGGCGATCAGCGTCGTCCACACAATGATCGTTTCCTGCCGATCTATCGCGTTCTGAAACACAACGCGCTTCTCAAATGCAACGGGATGACTCGTAATTGTGTTACGCATCGCCGCAGTCACGCTGAAACAACTTGTATTCGAAGCTGCGAATCAAAGCACAAACTCCCCCCACTGCGCTGGTTCTTCCAACCCCGAGTGCAACTGATTCAAATACCGCTGCGCCGGAATTTCGACACAACCAAACTGCTGCAGATGCGGATTCCAGAACTGCGTATCCAGTAGCGTGAACTCCTGCTGACGCAGGTGCTTCACAAGATGCACCAGACACACCTTTGATGCATTCGTTCCGCCGAGGTCCTGCCGAACGAACATGGATTCGCCACAGAACGCGCTGCCGACATGCACACCATATAGCCCGCCGACAAGTGTTCCATCCTTCCACGCTTCAACGCTGTGCGCATGACCCTGCTCATGCAGACCACAATACGCATCGAGAAGTGTCTCATCAATCCACGTCTGCGGATCATCAATCCTCGGCTGCGCGCACGCCTGCATCACTTCAGCAAATGCTGTATCACAGCGAATCGCAAACGACTGCTGCCGCACAACCCTTGCAAGGTTCTTCGAAACTGGAAGATTCTCAATCGGCAACACCGCCCGCGGGTCCGGGCAATACCAGTCGATGCTGCCGGTCTCCGGATCAGCCATCGGGAAAATGCCGCGTTCATACGCCCACAGCAGAATCTTCGGCGTCAGTGCCGTCCTGCTGTCACCATGCTCCGGCGTGCGCGTCATGAAGATGCTCTCATAAGGCCTACTCACCAATACGGTAGAATGTTCACATCGCAGCAGGCAATCCAATGCTGACGCACCACTGAGGAGGAATCAACCATGCTAAACCAACAAACAATTCAATCGCCGTTTCTTGGGCTCACAATTGTCAGCACGCTGCTGCTCGCCGGCCCCGCTCCTGCCAACACGCTCGACCACGAATGGCGGATCGTCATCACCGAGATCATGTACAACCCCGCCTCCAAAGAAAGCACGGGCCAGACGGAGTGGGTTGAAATCGCAAACCTCAGCGCCGAGCCGATCGAAATCAAGGACTGGCGGCTTGACGATGAAGACGACCAGAACTGGGGACGATTCTCCTGCACGATCGCGCCCGGCGGCGTAGTTGTGCTCGTCAATAGTGACGCCGTCACAGAAGACGATTTCCGCGCAGCATGGGATGCAGACTTCGGCACCGAATCCGCAGCAGACCCGACGTATCAAGTCATTGGCGTCACATGGGCTTCACTTGCAAACAGCCCCACCGAAACCAACGAGATTCTGCACCTGCTCGATGAACATGATGACATCGTCTGCGAAGTAAATTATCGCAAAGCAGATGACTGGCCGGATGTATCGCGCCCGGACGGCCCCAGCATCTGGCTGAATGACCTCACCGCAACCGATCTGAACAAGGGCGAACTCTGGAGCAGTAGCGCAGACGGTTCACACGGGGCTCGCAAGCCTGTTACCACGCCGATCTTCAGCGCAGCGGATATCGGCTCGCCGGGGCATGTTGAAGGCCTTGCAGAGCTGATCGACACCGGCCGAACTGCCGATCCTGGTGCTACTTCGGAGACGCAACCCGCGCAATCACCAACCGAATCCGAGCCGGAAACAGATCCCGAAGATTCCTGAGCGATTCAGCAGCGCTCGGCAGTGCGGTTTTGACAATACGACCTGTTGACGTTGTTCTATCCGCATGAAGTACCGGCGACTTGGCATTTGGGGCGTCAAACTTTCCGAAGTCGGTTTCGGATCGTGGCTGACGCTGAACGATTCGGAACTCGATCACGCTGCGGACTTGCATCGCACCGCGTACGAGAACGGCATCAACTTCTTCGACACCGCCAACGCGTATGGCCGCGGCCGCGCCGAAGTGCTCGTCGGCAAGGCGTTGGAGCCGTTTCGCCGCGACAGCTATGTGCTGGCAACAAAACTCTTCTGGCCGTTTGAACAGAACTGGCCGTTCCCCGGCGCCAATGATCGCGGCCTCAGCCGTAAACACATCTTCGAACAATGCCATGCTTCATTGCAACGGCTCGACACCGAGTACATCGACCTGTATCAATGCCATCGGTATGACAATGAAACACCTGTCGCCGAAACCTGCCGAGCGATGAACGATCTCATAACCCAGGGCAAGGTGCTGTACTGGGGCGTCAGCGAATGGAACGCTGAACAGATTGCTGAAGCGGTGGAAATCTGCGATGACCACAACTGGCATCGGCCTGTCAGTAATCAGCCATTGTACAACATGCTGGAGCGCCACTGGGAAGCGGAAGTCTTTCCAACGTGCGCACGACTGGGCCTTGGTATTGTGAACTTCTCACCGTTGTGCGAAGGGTTGCTGACCGGCAAGTACAACAATGGCGTGCCGAAAAACACCCGCGCTGCACACGAGCAGTATGGCAAGTTCATCAAGGAACGCATGACCGAAGACAACCTGAAAATCGTGCGCAAATTGACAGACATTGCAGACGGCCTCGGCGTACCCATGGCCACGCTTGCCATTGCGTGGTGTCTGCGCAGGCGCGAACTCACCAGCGTGATCATCGGCGCAAGTAAATCCAGCCAGATTCTTGACAATGCTGCGGCAAGTGATCTGGAACTGGATGAAAATGTGACAGAACGCATAGATGCCATCCTTGGCGGGTGATTACGCACGAGGTGGGGATGTTGAGCGTTGACTCTTGCCTTCTCCAGGATGTATTTTAGTGGTCACAAGCGAACCGTATGTGGCGACCAGAATCAGAACTTTAGCGAGCGGACCTTTGTCATGACAACTGCAACGAAACGACACAGACGGGGCTCATCAGTAGTTGGTGCACTTGTGGGAGCAGTGCTCGGGGGTCTCATCAGCCTTGGTGTGGTGTTCATATCCTTCGGCAGACAGACGGTTCATGTTGAGAATCTGATGACTGCGGTCAATGGTGCCGATGGCAAAGACGGCCCCGACGGACTGAAGGCACGAGTCGGTAACCTGGATGATCGTGTGCTGAGAATTGAAACCACTCCACAGGTACAAGGCAATGTCGTCTCGCCGCAAGCGATTCGCCGAGAGATTGAAACATTCTGCGAGCGCTACCCGGAGCGTTGTGGCGCAGCAGCAGTTCAGCAACTACAGAACCAACTCGCCAGCGCTCGCGAGAAACTGGATGAACTGGAAACGAAGATCAATCGCTCGGGCGATGGATCAGATTCCGCCGTTGAGAACGCACAGATTCAAGAGATTGAAAAGCGACTTGACGCTGTTGAAGCTACTGCACGAATCACCCCCCTGAAAACCGGGGACATCCGCGTGGTGCAGCCGGGCCAATTGATCCTTGATGAAGACGCTGTCGCGTTTCACCTGAAAAAAAGCGACCGCAAGTCGTCCAGCAGCGTGCGCGTTGAATTGCAGCTTGTCCCAGCACGTGATGTCAGAGTGGCGTTTCATCCGTCAAGCCGTAGTTTCATCCGTGCAGTCGACATGCAGGGCAGAGAATATGCACCGGACTCGTTCACCTACGCAGGGGAACAACAGTCCAGCGCTGACCTTCTGGGCGGCACAGTTGTACCGCTGGTATTGAATTACAGCATTCCAGCAGAAGAAAACACAATCAGAACGATCAAGATGACAATTCAATTTGACAATGGCGCATGGCAGGAAATCGAAACGCCCGCCATTCCCATCGCCGAGTGAATATACGCATCGAGCAGATCTCAATTGCTCTGCGACTGAACCGGTCTATCATCTTCAGTCGTGAAATACATCATCGCATCAACTCTGGCATTGCTCTGGACAATTGTTGCAGCGCCGCACGCCAATGGCGCTACCAACGAAACCGATCCCCATGCGATTGTGCGCGGCATGACCATTTCCTGTCCGGGTGCTGGTCGAATCTGGGGCACCGATGCCACGGTCGAAGCGTTTGAAGAACTCAAAACCCTCGGCTGCAATTGGGTCACTATCCACCCATACGCCGGCATCGGTTCCGACGGCACGGTGGGCGGGCGGATGAATCGGCTGTACGACGACCCCACCTGGCTGACTCGGCCGATCGCTGAAGCCCATCGCCTCGGTTTGAAGATCATGATCAAACCCCACATCGCCTACTGGGGTTCGCAGTTCCGCTGGCGAGGCGAAATCACTTTCGAGACAGATGCGCAGTGGCAGCGGTTCTTCGAGACGTATCAACTGTGGATTACAACCGTGGCGGAGATCACTGCGGATGCGGACGCCTTTGCGGTCGGCACCGAACTCGAAGGTACCACGCAGCACGAACAACAATGGCGCGACATCATTGCTGCGGTGCGCATCAAAACCAATGCCCCACTCACGTACTGCGCAAACTGGGATCGCTACGAAAAAATCTCGTTCTGGGATGCGGTCGATGTCATCGGCATCCAGGGGTATTTTCCGCTGGTCAACCATGATCGCGTTCCGGAACCCGAAGAACTTGATCGCGCGTGGACAAATCTGATCGACCGGCTGGAGCGCTATTCCGAAACCCATAACAAGAAGATCGTGCTCAGCGAGTTGGGGTACAACAATTCCGCAAACGCAGCACGTCAGCCGTGGGACTATCGCACGGGCGGCCCGGATGCTGAACTCGTGCAACAGCGCTGTCTGAAAGCTGCGCTCGACGCGATTGATGACAGCGATACGGTCGTCGGTGCGTTCTTGTGGAAGTGGTTCCCGGGTGAACCAAACCGCGGGAATTTTCTGATGTACACGCCGGCAATGCGGCAGACGATTGCTGCTGCGTGGGCGGGGAAAAACGCCGAATCGTCAACACGCTAATAAGAAGAAAGCTCCAGATGCTGATCGCTGCGAGCGCGTTTGTGCGCGCTGGAGGCGATGAAAAGAGTCAGCGCTGCGGCGCGCGCGCGACCTCCGGACGGCGGTCTTTTCGGGGGGTCAACCGTGCTGGCGCGGCGCAATCGACGCATGCAACATCGCTGCGCGCGCCACACGCAATATTTTGCGTTCGTGCTGTGCGAATCCGGGACAATCCGAACACTTCTGCTGTGGAAACGTTCTGCGCTAAACAACAATCGAGAACAATCTGCTGCTGATCTGAGACAATCTTTGCAGCCGTTTTGGACGCTGCGCGCGCCAGTCGCTGGCATTCTCAATTACAGTGCGTAATCGTGCAACGAAACCGAAATCGCTCACTGGAGCTCCGTTCCAGAAACGTATACGGACCCTGTATCGGCTTCTATTTCGCAAGAATTGCGTTTATGCTTGCGACTCGAATACACATTTGATACTACGAGTGATACGAGTGTTCACGCGCACCGAACGCGGGCATTGTGCGGTTCAGGTCATGCGCCCGACCGGGCTTTCAGTTCTCTGCTTGAGGACGGTTCACCATGAAGCGCTTCAAATTCATTTTGACAACACTGCTTCTCGCGGTCACGGAGTCTGCATCTGCCTGCCCACCAGGATCCGCGTTCGACACCGGCGTCGACGGCTGGCAGCCGACGGACACGAGCTGCGAGATAGTCCATACAGGCGATCACATTACCGTCAGGGATCTGGATAGCGACTGGGTTTGGATCGAAGCCGGACCCGACTACTTCGGCGACTGGTCAGCCTGCGGCAGCGTTACGTTTGATATCCTCGGCGATACGAACTCCCCCATTCTATTTCCTGTGCAGTTAGAACTTTCCGGTCCGGCCGGCAACATTCTGTACACCTTTGCCGTGGGTGATGTTGTTGCTGGTCAGTGGCGCACGCTCATCGCGCCGCTTGAGCGGTCAGCATGGTCATTCACCGACGATTTCTCGGCACTGCTCGCAAACGTGACGTCATTCCGAATTCGCCTGGACCTGACCAATGCCGCTGCAAACACGCCGGGCGATCCGCTGGAGATACACGGCATCGACAACATTCGTGTCAACGGTCGTCCGCCCTGCGAACTCAACATCGCTGTTGGCAATGCGGTCAGCGCGAACTTCGGCCGCCCGATCATGATCGAGGGAACCACCGCGTTCATCGGCATGCCCGCCGCTGCGCCTGCTGCTGTCGGCGCTGTCGAGGTCTGGGAACATTCGAACTTTGCCTGGCAGAAGATCGATACGCTCTTTGCATCCGATGGCGCCACCGATGATCTCTTCGGCGGCTCGCTCGCTTTCCGCGGCGATCTCGCCATCATCGGCGCGCCCCTTGATGATGACAACGGGAATGCCTCCGGCTCTGCGTACATCTTTCGGTACAACGGCACCAACTGGATCGAGGAGAAGAAGCTCACCGCAGCAGCAGATGGTGATGCCAACGATGAATTCGGCCACGACGTCGCCATCGAAGGCGATCTGGCCATCGTCGGATCATGGATTGATGACACCGCGATCGTGTCGTCAGGTTCAGTGTATGTCTATCGATTCGACGGTCTAGACTGGATCGAGGAACAGAATCTTGTCTCACCGACTCCGCTCGCCGGTGATCGGTTCGGCAACGCTGTCGCCATCTCCGACGATGTCATCGTCGTCGCTGCTTCCGATGCCGACGACGCCGGCCCCAACTCCGGCGAAGTCCACATCTTCCGACACAACGGCAGCTCATGGATTTGGGAAGACACGCTCGCGCCGACTTCCATCCAGGACGCGCAATTCGGTTACGACCTCTCGATGGATGGTGATCGCTTCATCATCGGCGCACGATTCGACGACGGCGTGAATCCCCGCACCGGCACCGCCTACATCTACGCCTGGAGCGGTTCCTCCTGGGATCTCCAACAGAAGCTCACTGCATTCGATGGCGCGACGGATGACGTCTTCGGCAACATGGTCTCAATCTACGGCGACCTCGCGCTCGTCGGGTCGCCGCAGGATGATGATCTCGGGGACAACTCCGGCTCCGCGTACCTTTATCGGTGGGACGGCTCGCTATGGATTATGGACCAGAAGATCAACGGATCCGACGGCGACGCCGGCGATGTCTTCAGTGACGGCGGCGCGATCAATGACCAATTCGCCATCATCGGCTCTCCCCTTGCCGGCGCGTTCAACTCCGGCACTGCGTACTTTTTTCGATTCGCAAACTCGACGATCGATGTCATGCCCGGTGAATCAATTCAAACTGCAATTGACAGCGCCTGCTTCGGTGATGAGATCGTCGTCCATCCCGGCACGTATGTCGAGACAATCAACTTTAATGGAAAACACATCACCGTGCGCAGTACTGACCCCACCGATTCCGCAGTCGTCACTGCGACGATCATCGACGGCAATGGCGCGCCGCACGTTGTCACCTTTGACAGTGGAGAACTTCAGGATTCCGTCCTCGCCGGCTTCACAATTACCGGCGGTAACGCCAACGGCGTCTCTTTCCCCGATGACTCCGGCGGCGGCGTGATCGCGCATTCCGGTTCAAATCCGTCGATTGTATCTTGCCGATTCACTCTGAACACAGCTGTGCATGGTGGGGCGATGGCCGGCATCTGCGCGCGTCTCTCTGAATGTGATTTCTTCGACAATTCGTCCACGCAAAGTGGTGGCGCACTTGAAATCTACAATAGGTGCGTGTCGATCGAACGATGCACGTTTCGTGACAATTCATCAATTTCCGGCGGTGCGATCTCCGCCACAGGACTGGATATCACAGACTGTTCGTTCATTGCGAATTCGGCAACAAACGGTGGTGCAATCTACATACTCTTTGATAAGGATGACGACGGCTACGCTATTGATCGCTGCCGATTCCTGGACAATGACGCAAGTGGCGACGGTGGAGGTTTGTACACGCGCTTAACGGGCCCACAAGGCTTCATCGATCAAGAAATTTCGAACTGCTCGTTCACAGGCAATAGCGCTGGCGACGATGGCGGAGGAGCATTTACCGCGACTGGTTTCGGTTTTGCGGTATTACACATGCAGTGGTGGAATTGCACGTGGTCTCAGAATCAAGCTGAAGGCAATTGGTCCGCGCTTGTTGTCGAAGGTGATGCTGTACTCACAAACTGCATCATTTGGAACGACACCATCCAGCTTCCGTCCACCAGTGTCATTACACACAGCATCACGGACGAACCCGGAAAGGGCAACAATACCAGCGATCCGTTGTTCATTGATGCCAATGGTCTCGACGACATTCCTGGCACCGAAGATGATGATCTCCGAATTCAGCTCGATTCGCCCGCACTCAACACCGGCGATAACGCTGTCATCAGTGCCGGATCTCTCGACGTCGTTGGCAATCCCCGCATCACGAACGACGTGGTGGATGTCGGCGCGTATGAGGTGCTCGCGGAAGTCGAACCAAGTGTCGATCAGAAGGAAATTGAAATCCTGCATCCCGAGGGTGGAACCGATCGCGCGATGGTCAGCGTTGCAAAATTTCTCAATATCCTCGGAGGACCGGCCGCTCAAGTCAGTGCGGCGATCTATGAACCTGCACTACACCCAACCGCGACTGGCTTCGCCACGTTCAACACGACTCTCGATGTTCAGACATCTCTGACTCCCGGAGACTTCTGGCTGCAGCCGACGATGCCGTTTTCACAAGCTGATCTTGATGCTGCGGGCATCGCTGATCCACTTGCGTTCGATCTTGTTGAATACGATGCAAAGAGTACTGCGTGGGTTCTTGCCGGTGAGTTGAATGTTGATCCGCTTGGCATTCGCTACGAAATTACCGAGTCGACTTCACCAGCGCCGGCGCCACCTGTCGGGTTGTTCGACTTCGGTGACTACGGCGTGTTCTGGAACCCGACTCTCGGCAAAGGATACGTCTGGGCGAACCTTGATCATGCGGGCGACTTTGCGGTCGGGTATCCGGATGTTCCCGCATGTCCCGCTGACATTGCTGATTCGAGCAGCGCGATGCCGGATGGAACAGTCAACGTTTTTGACTTGTTGGAACTGCTCGCCAACTGGGGAACGAACGGCAACGGCGCGAACATCGCGGCACCGCCGAACGACACCGTGGATGTGTTTGATTTGCTGGATCTGCTCAGCGCGTGGGGTAATTGTTGATTGTTGAGCGTCAGTTCCCGGTATCTGGAGATGCCGGGCTTTGGGGTGGTGTGAGGGTTGCTGAAGAGATATGCCGGGTTTGGGTGTCGCTTCTTGACGCGGAGTGTGGTTGATCTACAATCTTCGATTCTCCCTTGGAGGGCCGTCAGTGATGATTCGGCGAGTTGGTCTCTATGAGATCGGACTCGGCAGATGAGGCACTGCATGGGGCGTCCCGTCGCGGCTGACGGATGCTCCCGCCTTGGAGAATTTTCGGCCGCGGTTCTGGTTTCTTCGTCGGTGTCGCCGACCCCAGCCGCGCTACAGTATCGCACGCAGGGGTCCGGAGTCGATGCCTCTCGCACTTACAATACGTAACCAAAACGATCAATTGGCCCGTGGTGTAATTGGCAACACACCTGTTTTTGGTACAGGCATTCAAGGTTCAAGTCCTTGCGGGCCAGCTTTTGAGTTGCAATCGTGGACGAGCCGCAACCGTGCGGGAGCGGAGACGACGATCGCATGACGCAGTCCAGCGCATCAACTTCACAGACGTCGACACCGTCCACAGCAACGCGGCCGCTTGCTGCGGTGATTCTTGCTGCGGGCAAAGGCACGCGCATGAACAGTGACCTGCCGAAGGTTGCCCATGAAGTTGCCGGCCGGCCGATGGTTTGCTGGGTTGTTGATGCGGTGCGCCAAGCCGGCGCTGATCCGATTGTCTTAGTCGTCGGCCACGGCAGCGATATCATCCGCGACACCTTCAAAGGTGATGATGCGGATATTCGTTATGTCGAGCAGACCGAACAGCTCGGCACAGGTCATGCGACATTGTGCGCGGAACCGGTGCTGCGCAAATTCGTCGGCGATGTTGTTGTGCTGGCCGGTGACGGGCCGCTGATTCGCGCTGCGACGATATCGGCGATGCGCAGTACCCACCTGAAGACCGATGCAGCAGCGACGCTCGCGACGTCGGTGATTGACGACCCAACCGGGTACGGCAGAGTTGTGCGCGATGCTGACAATCGTTTCGAAGCGATCGTCGAGCAGAAGAACGCGACGGATGAACAGAAAGCGATCCGCGAGATTTACCCGAGTTACGCGTGTTTTCAGGCTGGGGAATTATTTGAACTGCTTCGCGCATTGGAACCGAATGCGCTGACGGGTGAGTATTACATCACGGACATCCCGGCAATGCTGCGCGATGCCGGCAGGCCTGTCGAATTGATCGATTCGGTCCCGCCGGAGGATGTGCTGTCGATCAATACCCCGCAGCAGCTTTCGGAAGTTGACCGGATGCTGCGCAGCAGGCAGGAGTCTTCGTCATGAGCGCAGGCGATCGCGATCACATCAAGATTTTTGCCGGCCGGGCCAGTCAGGCACTGGCGCAGCGCATGTGTGATCATCTCAATCTGCCGTTGGGTGACGGGCATACCGAACTGTTTCCCGATGGTGAGTTGCTCGTGAAGGTCAATGAAGATGTGCGCGGCCGTGATTGTTTCGTTGTGCAATCGACGAGTGATCCGGTCAACGCAAACCTGATGGAGCTGTTGATCTACATTGATTGTCTACGGCGGGCATCAGTGAAGCGCATCACTGCGGTGATTCCATATTTCGGATACGCCCGGCAGGATCGCAAAGATGAAGGCCGAACACCGATCACCGCGAAGCTCGTTGCGAATTTGATCACCGCAGCCGGGGCGGACCGTGTGTTGTGCGTTGATCTGCACGCAGCACAAATCCAGGGGTTTTTCGATATCCCCGTCGATCACCTTTCCGCTGCGACGCTGTTCTGTGAACACTTTGAAGCGATGCGAGGCGAGTTCGGCGATTTGGTCATCGTCTCGCCGGACGTTGGCAACGTGAAAGTCGCAAACATGTTCGCAAGCATGCTGGATGCTGATCTGGCAATCATCGACAAGCGCCGCGAATCGGGCATGAAGGTCGCATCGCGCAACCTCATCGGCGATGTCAAGGGCCGTAACGTGCTGATGGTCGACGACATGATTTCCACTGCGGGAACAGTCTGCGAAGCTGCCCGGTTGGTTATGGAAAAGGGCGCCGCCCGTGTGATTTCATCGGCCACGCATCCGGTGTTGGTCGGGCTTGCGATGCAGCGTTTGAATGATGCGCCGATTGAGAAAGTCGTGGTCAGCGATACGATTCCCAACGGCGATCGTTTCAAACCGATCGAACACAAACTTGAAGTGCTGACAATTGCAGGTTTGCTTGGCGATGCTGTGCATCGCATTCACCATGACATGTCCGTCTCCGCGCTGTTTCGCAGCGGGGGCGAATCCAAACGATAGAACCCAACAACAATTGTTTCGTAACGTAAAGAAGGAACCGCTGAAATGAGTCATGAAACCCCCACACTGGAAGCTGCAGTGCGCGAGCGCACCGGCAGTCGATATGCCCAGCGGCTGCGCAAGCTGGGGCAGCTTCCTGCGATCGTCTATGGACACGGCCAGGATCCTGTCGCTGTCAGCGTCGATGAAACCGCACTCGTGCGACACCTGCTCCAGGGCGCACACGTTATGAACCTGAAGATCAAAGGCGCCGCGCAGACTTGCCTCGTCAAGGATCTGCAGTTCGGGTACCTCGGCGACAACGTCATTCATGCAGACTTCACCCGTGTGAATCTGGATGAAGAAGTGACGGTGAATGTGCATCTGCGCTACTCCGGTACGCCGGCTGAGGCGGAAAAACCCGGTGCTGTCCTGACGCACGAAATGACGGAACTGGAAGTCATCTGCAAGGTGAACGCGATTCCCGAAGAGATTCGTGTGGATCAAAGCGACATGGAAACGGTGTTGACTGTCGCTGACATCATTTTGCCGCCGGGCGTTCGGGCTGTTGCCGATCCGGATACAGCGATCGCGCACATTACCTATGTCCAGGAAGACGCATCAGGCGAAGAGGCTGAAGTCGAAGCTGAAGGCGCACAGCCGGAAGTCATCACCGAAGCCAAGGATGACGGCGACGAGAGTAAGGAGTCATCTGACTGATGAAGCTGATCGTAGGACTTGGCAATCCCGGCACTGAATACGACCGAACCCGGCACAACGTCGGGTTCGAGGTTGTCGATTCACTGGCCCGGCGTTTTGCTGCGGCGGAAGTTGCACGCGCCAAGTTCCACAGTCTGCTCATCGACGCCAACATTGCCGGCGAAAAGATACTGCTGTCCAAACCGACCACATACATGAATCAGTCGGGCACAGCGATCAGCGAGATTGCCCGCTTCTATAAGCTGCAGCCGGAAAGCGACCTGCTTGTGATTGTTGATGATGTCGCGCTGGAATGCGGCATAATCCGCCTTCGCGGTGAGGGTTCGTCCGGCGGTCATAACGGCCTGGCAGATATTGAACAGCGCATCGGCACGCGCGAATACGCGCGCATTCGCATCGGCGTCGGCCAACCGGGCACTATCCCGCAGAAAGATTACGTGCTGGGCAGGTTTCGTCCCGAACAGCGCGATGCAATAGAAACCGCACTCGATGATTCCGTCGGCGCAGCAGTCTGCTGGGCTCGCGATGGCATTACCGAGGCAATGAACCGTTACAACCGTAAGCAAAGTGCAACAAATACGAATACGGCGACGCCGTAGGAATTCGGAGCAGGTATGGCTACCCAAACAGCAAAAACCAATGTGTACGAGGGGATGTTTCTGTTCCCGCAGGCCTTGACCTCAAACCTTCAGGATGCGGTCGATCACATCACCCAGATTCTCGATCGCGCTGATTCGGAAATCATCAGCCTGAAAAAATGGGATGAGCGCAAGCTTGCCTATGAAATCAAAGGCAACAAGCGCGGGGTGTATTTCCTCGTGTTCTTCAAAGCGCTTGCAGAGAAGATGTCCGATGTCGATCGCGCGTGCAATCTTTCGGAAATGCTGCTGCGTTCGATGATCACGCGCACCGATCACCTCAAGCAGGAACAGATCGAAGCAGCGGACGGCCGAGCTGAACTCGCAGATGAAATCAAACTGCGTGCTGAGCAAGGCGAAGCCGCTAGTGATACATCCACAGCCGGCACATCCGTTGTCGAATCACGCACCGATCGTGAAGCCCGAATTGCTGCTGCTGAGCAGTCCGCCAAGCCTGAAAAGACCATGACAACCGACGCGGATTCAGGTGATGACGACGATTCTGAAAACGATGATACTGCTCGTGAACCTGCCGTTGTCGGCGGCACGGAATCTGAGAGCGGCGCATGAGCGGTATGATCTTGCACGGGTGCTGATCGTTTCATGCACGCCACACCTGCACTCTGACAACGGAGGGCCGACTGATGGCCAACTTCAATAAAGTCTTCCTGATGGGCAATCTCACTCGTGATGTCGAGATGCGCTACACGAGCGGCAACCAGGCGGTTGCAAATCTCGGCCTTGCGGTCAACCGGCGCTACCAGACCAAAGAAGGCGAGAAGCGAGAAGAAACCACATTCGTTGATTGCGAAGCGTGGGGCCGAACTGCGGAGGTGATGAACGAATACCTCGCGAAGGGTCGGCCGGTGTTCATCGAAGGCCGGCTCAAGCTCGATCAGTGGGAAGACAAGGACGGCTCCAAGAAATCGAAGCTGCGCGTCGTTGTCGAGAATTTCCAGTTCGTCGATTCGCGGGGCGGCGGCGAAGGCGGTGGTTCCGGTGGTGGTTCCGGCGGCGGGAGCAAGCAGTATTCCGGCAGTCGCTCCGGCAGCGGCGGTGGCGACGGCGGCGACGGCGGCGGAGGCGGCGGTCACGAACCGATCAGCGAAGATGACATCCCGTTCTGAATTTGATTGCACTTGTACTTTGCGATTTGCGGCTTTCGCTTCACCGCACTGAATTTTCATAACACGCTGGGGCGCGAGCGACGCTCCTAACTTGATTCCATAAAGGACAGCGAATCATGGCACGGAAAACGATTGAACTTCTGCTACTGGAAAACGTTGAGAACCTCGGCATCGTCGGCGATGTCGTCAAGGTCAAGGCCGGCTACGCGCGAAACTACCTGCTCCCGCACGGCATGGCTGAAGCCCCCACGACCGCAAAGATTGATGCACTAAAGGAAGCCCGCGCGAAGGCGCAGGCCGAAGTCGACTGCATCCGCAAGGATCGTGTCGCACTCGTCGAACGTCTGGAAGATGTACACCTCACGCTCATCCGCGCAGCCAACGATCAGGGCGTTCTGTACGGCTCGGTCACGCAGCGCGATATCTCCGATGCACTCAATGATGCGGGCTTCGGAGTCGAAGCAGCAGCAGTGCGATTGCCTGCTGCGATTCGCAGAGTTGGTGAACATCACATCGTCATTCAGTACGAAAAGGAACTCAAGGTGGAAGTCGAGTTGGTTATCAACGCGGATCAGCCGCCGGCCGAGATGCTGGAAGATGAACAGACCAAAGACGCAGCACCGGCGAGCGCCCCCGCTGCCGCCGAACCCGCAGCGGCTGGTTGACCCTCAAGCGACAACTCTCTCAACAAAAGCGAGCCGGCGTCTGTGACGCCGGTTTTTTCTTTGCGCGCATGAAGAGTCGCAGAAGACATCGTCATTCCCGCGAATGCGGGAATCCAGATGTCGCGCGGCAGGTGTTCGTAAACGCAACTGGATCCCTGCCTGCGCAGGGATGACGGAGTGCGTATCAAACGTCGATCCACATTCCGGACATCGTGTGCTAGTCAAACCGCGCAAGAATGCACTGCACATCTTCGCCACAGTGCGGGCATTGCCAGGTGTTGGAATCCATCACACAATCAGTGTGCAGCGTCGCTCAGAAAATTCAACTCGAGATACCGCGCGACATAATCCAGAATGCTCGACGCTTCGGGAATGTCGGGGTTGTTCGTCTGCCCGCTGGGTTCAAATCGCATCCCGCGGAATCGATCCACCGCATCACGCGTGCTCAGGCCGTATTGCAGCGCCAAACTGAACGCCCTGCAGAATCCCTGAATCAGGCCCGACAGCGTCGAACCTTCCTTACTCATCTTGATGAAGACCTCGCCCGGCTGGCCGTCGTCGAACAGCCCGACTGTGAGGTACCCCTCGTGGCCGCCGATCTCGAACTTGTGCGTCAGCGACTGCCGCGTCTCCGGCAGGCAGTGCCGGGGCCCGGATGTCGAAGTCTGCTTCTGGGTGCCAAGCTGAGCCACGTGTGTCCTTCTCCTGAACGCTAAAACCACCAGAATCCACGATCTGGTAGGCAAGAGGCGGTGTCAACACCACCAATAGTGCAATGTACCTTCGACCGGCCGGCGGCCCCGCCTTCACAATTCCGGGTGGTCCGGCGAAATCCGAGGGTCCGGCGGGTCGTTCATGCTACCGGCCTGTCACGGCCTTACAACAATCGCCACAACAGCAGACAGACGCTCACCAATGCCAGAATTGCGCCCGCCGCCCGCCGACCTGCAATCGACAGCCGATCGCCGACCAGCCCGAGCAATCCGACCGCGATCAGCCCCGCCGCTTCCGGCGCGACTGCTGCGAACCCGCGTGCCACTTCAATGGAAGGCAGCCGCCCTATCGCTGTTGCCTCTTCTTTGCCATTGCTGGCGATCGCAATGGCGTGCGGCAACATGTGCAGCATCGACAACACACCGATCGCAAACAATACCCCCAGCGATGCAGTCCAGCCTGCAAGTCGCAACCCGCCGGTAGCCGGCCCGTATATCGATGTCGCAATCATGATCAGCAGCGCAGTTCCCAGCGCAATACCGGCGGATGTGAATGCGTGTTCCTGCCCGCCGCCGACGACTGCGATGCCGTGACCTATTGCGATCACGACAATCAGCAACATGCCGATGGATGCAGCCCGCTGTGCTTGCAGGTCATCATCAGCTCGAACAATTGTTGCAAGCTCCTGTTCGCTGGGTGTGTTCATCCAGAGAAGAATCGCTGCGACTGCAAACACACATTGGCCGACGATGACGGTCAGCACATCCGCCGCAGCCAGCATGAGCAGCATGATGCCGGCAATCGTCCACACGACCCCTGCAAATCCGCTGTGTATAAACCGTCTGGCTGTATTGTCATGCACATCATTGCGCAGCAAAACAACACCCACCGCGCACATTGCTGCGAGTACAACTCCCGCCGTCGGCATCCAGTGCTGCTGTTCATGTATACCTGTGCCGACAAACCCAAGCCCGCAGAGTACAGGCACGATCAGCGCAACCGGCGCCCAGACTTCCAGCAGCAGGCGCGGCTGCGGCGCGCGATACAGGTTCGGCAACACTCGCACAAACCAGATCACAATCGTCACACACGCAAGCGCGATCTGCACGATCAGCCAGATTGTGGGAGTGATGCCGAACACGCGGACTCGGAGTGTAACGACGGATCACTGCCTCCGTCATTGCTGCGCAGGCAGTCTCTTCTCTTCCACCATCGCAGGTAACAACATCTGCATTTCCCGCCCCGCTGCATCATCAGCCGCAGGCAGCGCGAACTCCGGCATCTGCACGACAGTGAACTTCGGCTCCATCAGGCGATCCGGTTCCTGCGCATCCAGTCGCTTCACCGGTGGCGGCCCGCCCACAATCGGCCCGACACACGTCTTCGAACACCTGCTCACCTGCCCCGTCGCATTCGCCCACCGCGCCCAATACACCACACGCATCGGCTGCGATGGCAGCGGAAACTCCACCTCCATCGGACTGCGCGTGTACGACCGCAAATACAGCGGCCAGCGCCCATATTCGCCGGGGTGCTTCGGCACCGGCATCTCCGGCGGCACGAGATCGCAAAACACCTCCACCCGCACAGCCCCGTCAGGTTTGCCGGTGCCGGCGCGCGTGCGAATCCTGCCTTGTGCAATCCTCTGTTCGAAAATTTCATACGAAATCACATGCACGCCACGAGCGACGGACTGGCCGCCATCATGCATCACGACCACACCTTCCTTCGTTTGCACGTACTTCAGCACCGGCGGATCGCTCGGACAATCACGGCGTTTGTTCTTCGTCGGCCGCTGTTTGATGCGCAGCATGCGCTTGGATGCGGCCGACACGTCCGGGTTCGCGCGGACGATGTCCCCCGCCTGCCGCACGACCAACTCAGCATGTTGGCGGGCGGCGTCCTTGGCCAGAACCAACTCCATCGTACTCGTCCGCCGCTTCTGGGCCACCGCCAGCGCCTCGCGGAACGCAGCCACCGCCTTCTCGATTGTCGCCGCATCGTCGGCCGTCAGACCATAGCGCTGCGGCTGCTTCGATACATAATGAACAAAGCTCTTTGCGGTATACGCAAAGTCACTGTCCGCTCGTGGGATGAATCGGTCCAGATTCCGCAGCCTGCGCTTCTTCGGCGTTCGGGCACGATGATCGCGGCGTTTGCTTCGATGTCGGCGTTTCTTGTGCATGACAATGCTCCTGCACATCCTTCCCGCCCCACTCCGTCATTCCCGCGCAGGTCGAAGATTCGCCTCAGGAGAACGAGAATCCAGTCTCGAATCGTCTTTGCCGCTGCACCACTTCACCGAAAGTCCGAAAACTCGTACAAATACACAATCGGCATCACGGTCCACCCAACCGGCTTCAAAGCCGCCGCTCCCGGAAGTGTTGTCATGCACGCCGACAACACGACCCATCGCCCGGACAACACAGTCGCCACAACGGGTAACACTCCCAGCATCGCAGAAACCACAACCCCCGGTTTTGGTAATACAACCTGTCACACTGACAACACAGTCACCCGCGCCAACGCGCTTCGTGAAATGGTGCACGCGCTCCCGGAATTCCCGCATGCGCTCCCGGATTGGTTCCACGCCCGCCGCGAATGGTCGCATGCTCACCGTCAATGTCCGCACGAGCGTCCGGATTGCGCCCTCGCGCGCGGCGAGAAGTTCCGGTCGCGCTGTCGTTGTTCGAGAACGCGAAGGGAACGCTCGAAGGAGCGAAAGGAAGCTTGCAGGTCGCAACCGCACATGAACATCGGACATACTCAACCGATCGAGTCGGCCCACCAATCGACCAAGTCGCAATCCTCACTGCTCGGGTTGCTCCATCAATTGCCGTTTTGGTAGTATCAGCGATCTAGGCCTCAGCAATATTGAGCAGTGTCGATCTTCATTCGATGCGTGTTACAGCACCACCACTTTGCGCGCCGAATCACTGACTACCACTTCAACTGGATCGAGCAATGTCCCTTTACCGTCTTACATCTGAGTCAATCGCATCAATACGTCCCACGACCTTCCCAGACATTGGCGTCTATGAACGCTCTGATCTCCAACGTCTCTTGCAGGCGAACATCAAAGTCGTTGCGCCCGATGTTCTAGTGATCAGCGAAGAATTCTGTGATTGGGATGAATCACGACGGCGTATCGATCTTCTCGGCATCGATAGGCAGGCAAACATCGTTGTCATTGAACTGAAGCGCGGTCGGCGTGGCGGACACATGGAACTTCAAGCGATCAGGTACGCCTCGATGGTCGCAAAGATGAGATTTGACCGCGCCGTTGATGTGTTTCAACTCCACTTGGACAAGACCGACTCTGAGTTAGACGCCCAGACGGAACTGTTGGATTTCTTGCAGTGGGATGAACCTCGCGAGGATGAATTTGGAAATTCTGTGCGAATTATCCTCGTCGCTGCTGGTTTTCAGAAGGAGTTGACCACGTCGGTGCTGTGGCTCAATGAGACAGGTCTAGATATCCGATGTGTTCGACTTGAACCTTATCAGATTGCCAACGACACGATCCTCGATGTGCAACAAGTCATTCCTTTTCCCGATGCGGAGGATTACATAGTCCGTGTGCGTGAGAAAGAGCACGAACGACGAGAGGCTGCCCGTAAAGACACTGGGTACTGGTTTATGAATACCGGTGATAAACCGGAAGACCAAAATCGATCGTGGGAAGACTGCAAACGTTACGGTTTCCTGCAGGCTGGTGGAGGACAGAAGTACATTGGCCACGCCCAGACTCTACGCAAAGGGGACAAAGTATTCGCGTATCTCAGCGGCAAAGGATACGTTGGGTATGGTGAAGTGACAGAGAAAGCCTGCCCGCTCAGAGAGTTTGTACCAGTTGGATTCACGAAACCACTGCCCGATCTTGAAGTGAGCGCGGTTTACGACGACCAACGACTTCACGATGAAGATCGATGCGATTGGTGCGTTCGGGTCAACTGGATCCATGCCGTGGAAAAAGATCAGGCGGTTCTCAAAGATCGTTTTCGTCGAAGCACGCTATCCAAAATCAAACAACCTGATCTCGTGACAGAACTGCTCCGTCAGCTCGCTGACAAGGCGTCGATCTCATAAGAAGTGCAGATGTAGATTCGCTAGAAATCAACGATCGTTAGACAATCGCAACACTGGGTTCCGCTGAAACGGTCGCGTGCAACCGATGCCGCAGGACCGTCAGGATTGTCGTGCCTTCAAAATAGTTCTTCGGCGGGCGGTAATACACTTCGCTGAGGCCGCTTGCATCCGGCTGGCCTACGAGGCGCAGCGTGCCTTTTGCATCGCCCATTGCCTGTTCCAGTTTGCGGGGGTGGCGCGTGCGGAAGATGAGATCATCATCATGGCGGGTGAGCGAGACCACGCCGAGTTCTGCTGCTGCAATACGAATCTCGGACAATTCCAGCAGATGCTGCACGCCGGTGGGCGGACTGCCGTAGGCGCTTTCGAGATCGCGCTGCACCTGTTCAAGCTCCTCGTAACTCGTCGCCTGACTGATCCTGCGATACGCATCAAGACGCCGGGCATCAGCGGGAATATAGCCCTTGGGAATCGAACCGGCGATGCCCATGTCAATCGTCGTATCAATGACATTGGTGCGCGGCTGGTGTTTGAGTTCTTCCACAGACTGCTGCAGCAGTTGACAATACATTTCGTAACCAACTGCGGAGATGTGGCCGGACTGTTCTGCACCAAGCAGATTTCCCGCGCCGCGAATTTCCAGATCGCGCATGGCAATCTTGAAGCCGGCGCCGAGCATCGAGAAACTTTCGAGCGCGCGCAATCGCTTCACCGCTGTTTCGCTGATCGTCGCATTCTGCGGGAGCATGAGATAGCAATACGCACGATGTTTGTGCCGGCCGACTCTGCCGCGCAGTTGATGCAGCTCCGAGAGGCCGAACATCTGGGCTTCGTTGATGATCATCGTGTTGGCGGTGGGAATGTCAATGCCGCTTTCGATGATTGTGGTGCTGACAAGTATGTCCGCATCGCCTCGGACAAACTTGAGCATGACAGATTCGAGTTCACGCGCGGGCATCTGGCCGTGGCCGATGAGGATCTTCGCTTTGGGGGCAAGCTTCTGCACGAAATCCGCAACTTCACGAATATTGTGTACGCGGTTGTGGACGTAAAACACCTGCCCCTCGCGGGCAAGTTCACGTTCGATCGCCTGCCTGAGGCGATGTTCGTTATGTGCGATGACTTCCGTCACGATCGCGCGCCGATCTGCGGGAGCAGTGGTCAGCGAACTGATATCGCGCAGGCCGAGCATGGACATGTGCAGCGTGCGCGGAATCGGCGTGGCGCTCATGGTGATGACATCAACAGTTGTGCGCATCGTCAGCAATCGCTGTTTGTGCTCGACGCCGAAGCGTTGTTCTTCATCGACAATCACAAGGCCGAGGTCTGCGAAGTGAACATCCTTGCTGAGCAAACGATGCGTGCCGATGATGATGTCGACTTCGCTGCGCGCGAGTGCTTCGAGCGTCTGCTTCTGCTGCTTTGCGGTCTTGAAGCGACTGAGAGATTCAATGCGAAACGGATACGCAGCAAACCGCCCCCGGAAGGTTCGTTCGTGTTGCTCAGCCAACACAGTTGTCGGCACGAGCACTGCAACCTGCCTGCCAAATTCCGCTGCTTTGAAAGCAGCGCGGATGGCGACTTCAGTCTTGCCGAAGCCGACATCGCCGCAGATAAGTCTATCCATCGGGCGAGGTTCGGCCATATCGCGTTTGACCGAGGCAATGGCGGTGAGTTGATCTTCGGTTTCGTCGTAGGGAAACTCAGCTTCGAATTCCTTCTGCCAGATGGTGTCTGCGGGATAGCGAATGCCGGGCATTGATTCACGGGTTGCCTGCAGTTGCAGCATCTCCTTGGCAAGATCGCGAACCGCTTCCTTGACCTTTTCCTTTTGGGTTTTCCACTTGCGCCCGCCGAGCGTGGACAATTCGGGTTGGCCGCGAAACGCGCCGATGTATTTCTGGACGAGCTCGATCTTGGTCGCAGCGACATGGAGTTTTGCGCTCCTGGCGAATTCGAGCGTGAGATATTCTTCGCTGGGCTTGCCCGGCGAAGGTTTCATTGTGCGCACACCCGCAAAGCGCGCGATGCCGTGGTCGCGGTGTACGACATAATCGCCCGGCTGCAGATCGATGAATGCATCGACTGCACGCCCCGCTGCGACGCGGCGCACAGACCTGCGCAATTGATAGCGATGCAGCAGTTCGTGCTGCGGCACAAGCGCGATCGACTGTGAATCGCCTGCCCAGATGAACCCGCGGTGCAGATAGATTTTCTGCAGCGCAATTGCGGTGCTGCCTGCGTGTTGGATGATCAACTCGCCGAGGCGTTGCAGTTCACCATCGTTCTGACAGAGGGCGAATATCGTAGATGTTGCGGCCAATTCACCAAGTTCGCGGACTGCATTACCGGCGGTTTCAGCGAACGTGGGAAGCGATTCAACGGGTAGCGAAATCTCATCACCGGAGCCGGCGCCCGGCGAAAAATGGTTGATCTGCACAACGCTGTGCAGTGATTCATCGAGCGATTTGAACACGGCAGGCGGGCCGAAAATGCCGCCGGTCTCGGTGGCGCGGTCGAAATAACTGCGGCCCTGTTCGGTGAGCTCCGCAACTTCAACGAGCACCGCAACAGCATTGTTCGGCAACAAACTTGGAAACAGAATCGCGCCGCGATCGGTCTGCAATTGTTCCAGCGACGCGCCGACGATCATGACATCATCGAGTTTGCGGTCCGAACCCATTGTTTCCAGATCGATCACGTTGATCTGCTCGACATCGTCGCCGAAGAGATCAATGCGCGTCGGTTCCGCACCGGGGGGGAATATATCGAGAATGCCGCCGCGCACAGCAAATTCGCCTGCAGCAGCAATGGCATCGACGCGCGTGTAGCCGACGTCGGTGAGCCAACAGATAAATTCACCCTGTTCGATCGAATCACCGGGACGGATGACGCGGTGCATGCGCTTGAGACTTTCATCGTCGGGGACACCCTGCATGAGTGCTGCGAACGATGCGCATATGACCTGCGGCATGTTTGCTGCGCGCACACGATCGACAAGCGCGAGGCGTTCGGCGAGCAGATCCGGATTGACCGAACTCTCCCCTGGAAGCAATTCCATCACCGGAAGCTGCGCTGCATCAACACCCAGGCCGGTCAATTCATCAAATGCTTCATCGGCATCGTCAATGTGCGGCAGCACAAGCAGCAGCGGCGCAGCGGTGCGTTGTTGCAGCAGTGCAGCAGTGATGACAGCGCTGGAGCCGGCAATGCCGCGGGCTGCGAGGTGGCCGCCGGAGCTGATGCGCGCAGCGAGGGCGTCGATTGCGGGGTGGCCGGCAATCTGTCGCAACCAGGTTTGTCCGGGCGTTGTTGTCACAGGCTCCGGTTCGAGTCGAGCGCGCAGGGGCGACCAGCCAAAGCTGCGTGCTCGGCTGCCGCCAATGGTTTGCTCATCGTCACGATCGTAGGCGGGAATCGAATTGTGGCAACCGCCAAATCAAGTTTGCGTGGACGGCGGATCAATTCCGCGGTGCGAGCCGGCGTCTGTGATGCCGTGCGCCGGTGTGGTACACCCGCAGAATGCCGGGTTTATAGAACCCCGCTGATGTGATGGTGGAATTGGCTTATTCAGCGGGATGAAGCACAATGGCTTCATCGAACCAGTCGATGGTCTTGATGCCGATACCGTAGACGCGATCCAGATCGAGCGTTGTGGAAAAGCCGCCGCTGCGGTCGCGTTCTTCGATAATGGCTCGGGCACGAGCCGGGCCAACACCAGGCAACAGGCACAACTCGGCTTCACTCGCACGGTTGATATCCAGACGACCGTCCGGCCAATGCTGCAAGGCACCGGCTGGGGCGGTGATCGAAGCACTGAGTGCATCCCACGACACGGCAGCGGTCATGCGCCGAATGCCTGCGATGATGATGAACAGCAACAACGCGACAACGATGAGTATGTGGCCGGGGATGGATTCGAGTTGTTGCGAGTGCTGCGGCATTGATCTTCTTATTGCGGCGCATTCTGTTCGGCCGGTGCTGCGGTTGCTGCGCCGAGCGGTTTGCGCAGGCGTCTACGGGCGCCGATCAAACGCGCCAACGCCGGTTTGGCTTTGCCTTCTTCGCTGACCAGCCCGCCCATCGGCAGAGCCGCATGATGGTGATCGTACAACTCGCCCCAGAACACGGATTCGACGAACGGCTTGCTCATCATCATCGCAAAGACGCGGGACACCCACAGGCCTTGCGATTCTGCGGTCCAGTGCTTGTGCCAGTACCCGCCATCTGGATCGATATTTTCACTGGGCGCGCCGAGGGCGGAGATCAGAATCGGTTGTTCCAGAAACGCAAAGCGATCGATGACGTTACTGATCTGCATGAGATCGCGGGTGGTGTGACCGATGGTGCCGTTGCCGAACAGCAGTTGTATACCGATGGCATCGAGGCGAATGCCTTCCTGCAAAAGGCGCTCAACAAACCGTGCCGGCGGCAGTGAGTCCTTGTGAAACGCAAGGTGATCGCCGAAGGGCTGGACCAGTTCAACGAGGATGCGCGCACCCGGCCGGGCCTGGCGCACAACCAGCGCAGCCATGCGGGCCATATCCATCATCTGTTCGAACGTAAAGCGAAAATTCTGATTGGCATTCAGGCCGGATGCGATGTTCCACAAACCAACCGCGCCGCGATAGCGCTGCACAACGCGTTCGATGTGGTCATATGCAAGATCGCGACAGGTGTCGTAATCGTTTTGCCAGACGTGCATCCACTGCGGCGTTGCAGCATGTGAGAAATCCAGCAGCGGCCCGCCGACGACGGGCTTCTTCTGCTTCTGAGCCCAATGCACCCAGCGATCGACCTGCTCCCAGTTGTATGACCCCTCTTCAACTTCGAGATCGCGCCAGCGCATGGGAATCGAAACGACATCGAACTCCCTGGAGACAATATCGCGGAGCGGTTTGGAATCGCGCCCGGGCCAGATGCACACGCCAAGGGTTGTGGATGATGCAGGCCGCTGCGCGTAACGGCGATGCAGCAGGATGTCCGCGTGGGCGAGCGCAAGTCGCTCGGTGGCATCGATGCCGAACGTCAGCGCCTGACGGGCAAACTGATCTGCCTTGATCGGGTCCGGCATGGTGAGGGCGCGGGTAAAGATCTGCCGAGCTTTTTCCCACTGCAGCATCGCGGGGTGATCAGCAGCTATGTCGAACATCTGCCAGTCCTCGCTCTTGGCGATGAACATCTTTATGCGGTGGCGCGCAAGTTCGACGTTGAGAACATATGGCCGTTCGCGATCCGGAAGCAGACACGTCGGCAGCATGAGCTGGCCCATCTGGCCGGCATCTGCGAGAACTTCAACCCCGACAGCCTGGCTGGTCTTCTTTCGGCAGACAATGTGGCCGTCCTCAAACAGCACATCGCCGGGCACGACGACATCATCAGGGCCGATGAGATGGGCGTTGTTCAGCGGATAGCTGTCAGCAAGCCCGGTTTCGTCATACACCGCAAATCGAAGCATGTGGAGGGCGCCGGTCCGGAAGATGCGCAGGCAGGAGCGCGGGGTGATAGTGAAGCGAAACACACGAGCCGGAGAAGACCTGGAACGCCCCTCGCCGGGATACCCATTGTTGCGTGATTTCGTCGCGCCGCAACCGTTGAAGGTGGGTGTAGTGACGTATGCGCCCCAACACCGTGGAAGGTTGCTAAATTGCCCCACATGATACCCGCAACACTTCCTGAGTTGGATATGAAACCGGTACTCGAGACGAATCTGACGCTTCCCAACCGCCGACAGGGCAAGGTTCGCGACATCTATCTCCTGCCTGCGGCTGACGGCCAGCCGCGACGTGTACTGATCATTGCGACCGATCGCATCAGCGCATTTGATGTTGTGCTTCCCACGCCGATCCCCGGCAAGGGGCGGCTTCTGACGGATATCAGCGTGCGCTGGTTCGATTTGATTCGCAAAGCGGGCATGATTGAACATCACCTGCTTTCGACCGAGCCGACGGATCTGTCTGAATTGACGGCTGACGAGGCGGAGTTGATCGAAGGTCGGTGCATGATCGGGCGAGCTGCGCAGGTGATACCGGTCGAATTCGTGGTTCGCGGGTATCTCGCAGGCTCGGGATGGAAGGAATACCAGCAAAGCCAAACGGTCTGTGGGATCAAGTTGCCGGCCGGGCTGAAGCAATGTGACAAGCTGCCGGAGCCGATTTTCACTCCGGCAACCAAGGCTGAAGAGGGGCACGATGAGAACATCAATTTCGAAACTGCGTGCGGCATAGCCGGCAAAGATGTCATGCAGCGTCTGCGTGATGTCTCGTTTGCGCTCTACAACTTCGGCGCAGACCGAGCGCGGCAGCGCGGTGTGATTCTTGCGGATACAAAGTTCGAGTTCGGCTACGCATTGGATGATGCGGGCAATGCCACTGACGAAGTAATGTTGATTGATGAAGCGCTGACGCCTGACAGTTCACGATATTGGCCGGCTGCTGAGTATGAGCCGGGGCGCGATCAGGACAGCTTCGACAAACAGTACGTGCGCAACTACCTGTTGACGCTGGTGCAGGCTGGGCAATGGGACAAGACGCCGCCGGGGCCGCAGTTACCTGATGAAGTTGCGCGCAACACGTTGCTGCGGTATGTGGAGGCGCGTGATCGGTTGTTTGGTGATACTGCATGAGGTTCAGAGATTGAACGCAAGCACGTGAAGCTCCGGGAAAGTTTTCCTGGGGCTTGGTTGTTGTACGCGCATCTCTCGACAAAAATTGCGTTGCCCAAAAATCGAACAGGCCCATCGCTCTCTCGACAACGGGCCCATTCGATGCTCATCCTGAGCAGTGTGTTCATTGCCTCTCTTCTCAGAGTAGGCAGGAGGAAAAAGGAACGTCAGGCAGGACATGTGCGGTGTCCACCTGAAGTTGGCTTACGGTGTGCTGAGCGCAAGGTGTGCGTCAATCGACGCACACCCATCGCCACAACACAAGATCTGTTAAGGGGTCTTCACGAGTCTCTCTCTTCAAACTGTCGCGCTCGACACAAAAATACCGGCGCGGCTCTCTTCTCGAACGATTGCCAGACTACCAACGCCACATCGGAATTCAACCAAAAAACAGTCCGCCTCGGCTTTGGAGGGCTTTATACAAGCCGCAAGCGGCTGATTTGCAACAACTTACAGTTCGCTCGCAATTTTGGTTGCCGTCGAAGATTTCTGTAGACAGCCCGCTTACGCACGAGCGTGTTCAGCGGCGTCAACAACGTTTCGCATCAACATCGAAACAGTCATCGGCCCAATACCGCCGGGCACGGGCGTGATGTGCCCCGCCACTGCTGCAACTTCATCAAATGCGACATCGCCTGTGGTGATCATTTTTCCGCCGGCGTCTTGCACTCGGCGAATACCCACATCAATAACAACCGCGCCTGGCTTCACCCAGTGCTTTTGCACAAGGCCGGGAACGCCTGCTGCGGATACCAGGACATCCGCCTGGCTGGTCAGTGCTTCGATAGCAGTAGTGTGAATGTTCGTGCTGACGACGGTTGCATCGACGCTCATCAACAGCACAACCACGGGTTTGCCAACGATGTTGCTTGCACCGACACACACACACAGCGCGCCCGGCAATTCGATACCGGTCGATTCGATTGCCTGCATGACAGCAAGGGCTGTGCATGGCACGAGGCTGCGTCTGCCGTAAACAATGTTGCCGATGTTCGCAGGGTTGACGCCTTCGACGTCTTTTTCCACCGCAATCAACGATTGGATTTTCTCGGTGTCGACCGCATCAGGCAGCGGCAGGTGGATCATGATTGCTTGAACATTTGCGTCTTCGTTGAGCAGCAGCACGCGCCCGGCGATGTCCTGGAAGCTCGCTGCTGCTGGGAGGCGGTGCAGTTCGTGATCGATGTTCAATTCGCGGCAGGTCCTTGCCTGGTTTCTTGCATACAGAACCGCCCCGCTGTCGCCGCCAACCAGCAGCGCATCGAGCCGCGGCGGCCGGCCGGCATCGCGCAGCGCAGCCGCCCGGCGTTTCACATCCGCTTTGACCGCTTGGGCCAGGGCTTTTCCATCAATAATCTTCGCCTGCTGAGTTATCACCACAACCGGAGCATAGTCGCCCCGCCGCCTTGGGGCGTGCAATCCTCGACTCCCGGCCGGTTCTCCACTCACCGCAATACTGGAGGAAGCGCCTACACTACGGCCATGTCAGATGCACCGAATATCGTCGCCATCAACGTCGGAAACAGCCGGACCCAGGTCGGCGTGTTCGAACACGGCGAACTCTCGGCGATCAAGCGATTTGCCAACGACAATCAGTCGACAATTGTCGAGCACATCGTCAATAGCTGGCCGAAAGTTTCCGCGCTGGAAGGCGCGTGCATCGTCATCGCTTCGGACAACAACGCGTTGGCGACGCCGATACGATCAGCACTGGAAGATCAACTGTCCGTCAGCATCTACAACATCGGCACCGATATACCCATCCCGATCGGAAGGCAACTCGATCCCGAGACGATTACCGGCGTCGATCGCCTGCTCAACGCAGCGGCGGCGTATGACACACTCAAGCAGGCATGCATTGTTGTTGATGCAGGCACTGCGGTGACGATTGATTTCATCGACGGCGAAGGCACATTCCACGGCGGCGCAATCGCGCCCGGCGCGCAGATGCAGCTCAACGCATTGCACGAACACACCGAAGCCTTGCCGGAGATGACGTTCGCAGCACCCGAAGATGATGCGATTGGTCGCAACACTGCTCAGGCGATGTTGCACGGCGTATTCCACGGCATCCGGGGGATGGTGCAACGGCTCAGTGAACAATATGCTGAGAAGTACGGGGCATATCCGACGGTCGTGGCAACCGGTGGCGATGCTGTAGTGCTGTTCAGCGAAGATGAACTGTTCGATCGAGTTGTCACCGATCTGACGCTCAACGGCATTGCAGTGGCGGTGCGATTCGCAATGAACGTGGACAGCGAATCACTCTGAGTAATGTCGAATTCGACACGACAGCCCGCCGCCTTGAATGCAGCGCTGCTCACGCCGAACCAACCCGGCGCGATTGCGATTGTGCAATTGAACGGGACGTCGAGCGAACTTGAGTCGTGTGTCGAGGCGTTGACCGGCGCACCGCCGCCTTCTGTCAGCGCGATGCGACTGGCGACGTTTCGCGATGATGCGGGCAATATTGATGAGGGACTGGTCGTGCGTGTCGACTCGCAGATCATACATCTGATGCCGCATGGCGGGATGCGTGTGATGCAGCGGTTGCTGGGGCAATGCGCTGCCGTTGGCGCGCAGATTCAACAGGCAGGTACTTTGCCGGCAAGGGCGCTGTATCCCGAAGCTGATGATGATGTTGATGCGCTGATGTTGGCAGCACTTGCCAAATCGCGCAGCCCGCTGGCAATCGAATTACTGCTGGATCAACCGAATCGGTGGACCGATCGGGCAACGCTGACTGAAGAAGACAGCGTGCGCTCGCACCGATTGAATCGGCTGATTGATCCGCCGCTCGTAGTGCTGACGGGGCCAGCGAACGTCGGCAAGAGCACGTTGAGCAATGCGCTGTTGGGCTGGACGATGTCTATTGCTGTGAATCAGCCGGGGACGACTCGTGACTACACGGCTGGGCTGATTGATCTCAAGGGGGTGGTTGTACACTGGCACGACACACCGGGGTTGCGGGACACTGATGATCCCATTGAGCGCGAAGCAATCGAACTTGCTCGCAATCTCATGCAGCAGGCAGACCTGCTTGTTGCGATGACAGATCACGAACACGATTGGCCCGCTTTGCCGCGAAGTTCAGATCTTCGTATCGCATGCAAGTGCGACATCGCTCAGCGCGGCGATGCCGATCTGAACATCAGCAATACAACCGGCACCGGAATCACTGCCCTTGTCGAAACTGTGCGCGACCTGTTGGTGCCGCCTGCGGACCTGCAGCATCCCGGCAGGTGGCTGTTCGATGAGCGCCTGCTGCACTGATCTCTCGTAGTGACATTCCGTCATTCCGGCGTGGCGGTCTTATGCGCGATTGACGGTACCGCCTGCGCGAGAAAAGGTTTGCGCCATACTGGTGACTGACTCGACAAGAAGCCACTAGCATCGAACGCAAACTGTGGAACATCAGAGCTGCGCATGTACGCCACCGGTATACCACCCGTCGCAGTGGGTGATACGCGCGTGCATAGCACGAATCGTGTCTCGATAATTGAAAAACCGCCCTGCAACGCAGAGCGGTTCAGAAACTCATGCGTCAATTTCGAATCACTTCACATTCCAGCGTTCAAGAATCATCATTATGTCCGCACTGTCTACGACGCAATCGCCGTTGACATCACCTTTGCACGATGGCGGGCAGGTGTCGCAAGGGCCGTAGCCACGCAAGACATCCAGCAGATCAAACACGTCAACACGGCTGTTGCCATCCGTATCGCCCAGCGTCTTGTTGTACAACGCTTCGGCATACGCAAACGCATCGGGCCCGATGATGTTGCCCATGCGCCTGCCGGGAATATCATCAGCCGGCGGGTGAATGCCACCCCAGATGCGTGACAAGCTCGTCTGATCCGACGCGTCCATATAGCGCGCCCATTGCAGCGTGATAGTCTGGCTCGGGCCATCTTCAAAGACGAGAAACTCTTCCTGCGGGCAAACGAATTCGCCAAGCCCGCCGGGGAAATATTCACTACCGGTCAGCATTTCCATGATTAATGCTGCAGCCCGGCTGTAGACACTGTGACCAGAAACATACCCGGCAAACGGCGGGGTCACGAATGATGGCCGCTGATACGGCCACCAGTTCTCGCCCAGAATCCAGCCGACGCCTGCTTCGTCAGTCATCGGGTCGTTGATGAATTCATGACCACGCCATGTAAACAGCGCGATCTTGCCTTCGCTGCCGGCGAGATGTTCGTGCCGCTGGCCGACAGCAGTTGTCGCTTTCGTTACTACTTCGATGTATCCCGGAACCAGACTGATGCCACCTTCGTTATACGACGGCTGTCCTTTATCTGAACTTTGTCCAAGATCACAGAGATAGCGAATCGCAGAGACCGGCCGGATGTAGTCGTACCAACCCTTGACACCCCAGGCTGTGATCGCCACATCGTGCATCGTGCCGCCCATAGCGAGGTAGCACTTCACATCCCATTCCAGATCATCGAGGATCGGACCCTCATCACCGAGGCGTTTGACCGTCATCGGGTGGTCTGAAACGTAATTCAAAATCGTAAACCAGTGGCCGGGCGGCGTTTCACTATCCGGACCGTCAGCCCAGAATTCAGCCAGCACTCGGGCATAATCGCCGCGCGGAACCATCTGCGGTGTGTACGGCTGGCCGGTGACGGGATTTTGGGCGTACCCCGTTCCCCAATCGCCGCCGTCAAATCGTTCATAGAGCGCAGTATCATTGCCAACAGCGGGCAATGGGCAGTTGCCAAGCGTCGCTGGTGAGATGTCCCACATCACACCATCGCTGGCATCCAAATGCGCGCCCCAGATCGTAACGAGTTCAAAGCCCCACTTGTAATCCGCATCACCAACGCCGTCATGCATCGGCGGCGGACCGGGATCGTGATACACCCAATACGTGAAGTTGTCGCGCTGATAGAACGTTGCATCGCCCGGCTGCAGCGAAAATGGTGTCACAACGCCCCACTCCGGGTTGAGGAATTCCGGATAGCCGAGCGGAATCGGATTGCCGCCCTGATCCTTGAAGTACTCCAATGCCAACGGCTGCCACCGATTGGGCAACAACAGATCCGGGTTGCCCGGGAACTCCGGCAACAGCGGCGGATTCAATGGATTGTAAAACCGATTCACATACCCATTTGCTTCATTGGAACCATCCGCCAGGCCGTGGAAGATCATCGTCTGCGCTATGCGATTTCCAAAGGAAGCGGGATCATTGCCGACGGTGTCGGTATAGGTCTTGTCGTAGCCCAATGAATCCATCAACGCATCAAATTCTGCCTGCGTGTCTTCGCCGTTGGGAGATGCAGCAAAGCGATGCCGCAGAAGACGATACGCTGCATAGCTGATCGCCATGTTTCGCGCCGCAGTAACGTTCTTGGCAGTATGACTTTCGACTGTAATCAGCGGCAGCGCTGCCGGGTCATACGCTGCCCAGGCGTCCCACATCGCAACCGAGACGTGATACAGATTTCTGGCATGCACCGTCGGCCGGGCAAAGTCTCCACGGATGGCGTCCAGCATTGCGTCGTTCCATTGCCTGGCGACGGAATGCTGCGGCGGTGGCCCCGCCATCGTAATGGTGGCTGGAAGGCACAAAGCCCCGATCATTACACATACAGCCAGCCGAGTTGATACCCGCCGGGACAATTCTCGATTCTTCAACATGTATCTTTCCCTCTGGTGACAAACGCCGTATCGATCAAAATCAAGTGTTGATCCGGCGATCGACGGCCCACCCTCCAAATCAATGCTCCGCGCCGCACAGCACTCGCTGGCGCACAGGTGACATTGTCACGCAGAAAGATGGCTCTGGCAACGTTTCGTTCGCTTTTTGAAGGGTATTCGCCTTGGTTTTCGGACGAAAACTGCCCTGGCGCGGCGAAAAGGCGGCCTGAAGACCGAATCGAGCAAAGCGGACAGGGCGGGATTCGAACCCGCGGTAGAGCGAATAGCCCTACGCCGGTTTAGCAAACCGGTGCCTTCAGCCGCTCGGCCACCTGTCCAGCGAATAGATGATTGCACCGCAGCACCAGCACGTCAACTGGACTGCGAAAAACCGCACAATTGCAGTTCATGCAAATCATGCGACAATTCCGAGTGTGGAAAAGGTGCAAAAAAGCCCTATTTTTGTAGGATGAAATCACTTGTGGCCGACAATGGCCCTCAGTACTGTTCGATTCAGACGGGTCGGGGATCGACCCGCAAGCCAAGCAGAAAGGATTCAAACAATGCCACCGAGGAAGAAAACCAAAAAGAAGACAACCCGCAAGTCCGCACGGTCGACCGAACTCAAGCCGCGCACCAAGACTCAGATCTTCGGCGCTATCGCTGACACCACCGGCCTGACACGACGCGAAGTCTCTGAAGTCTTCACCGAGATGGAGAAGATGATCAAGAAAGATCTCGGCCGCACCGGACCGGGAACGTTTACTGTGCCCGGCCTTATGAAAGTTCGCAAGATTCACAAACCCCGCCGAGCTGCGCGCAAGGGCGTCAATCCCTTCACTGGTGAAGAGATGATGTTCAAAGCCAAGCCCGCGCACAACGTCGTCAAAGTCACGCCGCTTAAGAAGCTGAAGGAAATGGTCTGACTCTGACGCAATGCTGATCGCATTGATCAGCGAACAAACACACAAGAGACGATTGCCGCTTCCTCGGTGGTCGTCTTTTTTCATGCGCCTGTGTATTTGCTGGGATAGCAGCGGAATGATGCTGTTACTGCCGTGTCTCATACACGACCGGCCGGTCGCTGCATATGCGCTTGAACTGTTCGAGCGCGTAAATCACCAACCACTCTTGCGCATTGCGCAAAGGAGGCGACCGTGAAACTCTACAGATACCGTGCGCATGCAACGAGACGCACACGCAGAATCGCATTTGCCATGCTCGCAACAGCAGCGTTGTTTGTTGCCGGGGCACAAACCGCTGACGCTGCACATGAAAATACACGCAAACCGCGCGCACACAACGCTCCGGTGTGTGTTGAAAAAAGCTGCAATCTCAAACACCACGGACGCGGCTCGGTCTTTCGCCACACAGATTCGAGAGCGCGGTCCCGATCAGACCACGCCCATTATGATCGTCGCGATCGACACGACAATCGTTACTCCAATGCCGCCTACTGGGCCGGATACCGGCGCGGCGCCAAGCTTGGATATGACGACGGCTACAGCGACGGTCGTTACGGGCGAAGTTTCTGTGGTGTGGTTCCGCGTGTCCCGAGGTGTTCCGCAGCCGAACGCCGAGGCTTTATCGCCGGCTACCAGTCCGCATATCGCGATGGCTATGACCGTGGTCGATACGCCAGGTACGACTCCTGTCGACCGCGGCGCCCGCACTATCGACACTGACTCTGCACCCCGATTCCTGAATCGGCGGCGGGTGGATGGGATTCAACTCGCCCGCTGCAAACGACAACGTCCGGCCACTTCGGTCGGACGTTGTCACGCGCATCGGGTACGCTCTTGGTGATGCACGAAGTCGATACACACGAACTTCCATCGGATCGTGGGCACATTGCCACTGAGCAACGGCATCCCGATGCCATGCGCCTTGACGAGTTGCCGATTGACGAATGCATTGCGCTGATGATTGACGATCATCGCCGCGTGCGTGAAGCTGTCGAAGCGTCGCGAACACAGCTCACGCAGTTCATCACGAAACTTGTGCCGCGTGTGCGCGCCGGAGGCAGGCTCATATACGTAGGAGCCGGCACAAGCGGCAGGCTCGGCGTGCTCGACGCTTCGGAATGTCCGCCCACGTTTCAATCCGATCCGAATACGATCATCGGCATCATCGCAGGCGGCGATGCGTCATTGCGCCGTTCCAGCGAAGCCATGGAAGACGACCCCAATGGCGCCGCCGAAGCGTTCAATGTGCTGGGACTTAGCCAGCATGACACTGTCATGGGAATAGCCGCCGGCGGCACAACGCCATACGTTCTGGGCAGCTTGAAAATCGCAGCACGAACCGGCGCGATGACTGGCCTTCTCACATGCGCTTCCTTCAAGAAACCGCCGGTGGATTGCGATCACTTGATCCTGCTCGATACCGGCCCCGAGATTCTGACAGGATCAACCCGCCTCAAGGCCGGCTCGGCAACCAAACTCGCACTGAACATCATCACGACTGCTGTGTTTGTGCAACTCGGCAAGACGTACAGCAACCTCATGGTGGACCTGCGCGCCACCAACGACAAACTTACCGACCGGGCCATTCGAATCCTTTGCGACTTGTGTCCGGATCTCGATCGCCCCGCTGCAGCAGAACTTCTGCACGCAGCATCTGGTGAATGCAAGACCGCAATCGTCATGCATCATCTGCAATTGGATCAGCCCGCAGCCCGCACACTCCTAGATGAGCATGCGGGCAAGTTGCGCCGCGCACTTGAATCGGCCCATAGGTCGCCGGTATCGTGACCGGTGTGGCAGAGCAACTGAAACCACCAATTATTCTCTTCGGCAACGTGCGCAGCGGCACATCGATGATGCACGACCTGTTTGATCTGCACCCGCAGATCAAGAGTTGGTATGAACCGCGCACCGTCTGGGTCTACGCCGACCCCGCCCGCAAGCACGATCGATTCGACGCGTCCGATGCAACGCCGCGCGTCAAGCGCTATATCCGCAAGCGCTTTCTGAAATTCCAGCGCACCCACGGCAACCGCCGCATCATGGAGAAGACACCGTCGAACCTGCTGCGCATACCGTATGTCGATGCAATATTTCCGGAAGCGAAATACGTTTACATGGTTCGCGAGCCGCTGGCGAATCTCAGCTCATCGGAGATCCGCTGGCGCACGCCGATTCATATGCAGCACACGCTGGAACGTCTGCGCGAGACGCCGAAGCTGCAACTGCATTTCTATCTCGGACGGTTCCTGTACGATAACATCAGCGTGCGTATTCTCAAGCGGAAGCATGTCTCTGTCTGGGGTGTCCGTTACCCGGGTGTATACGACGATCTCAATACACTTACGACGGAACAAGTCATCGCAAAACAGTGGGTCAAGTGTTGTCAACAGGCATCAGCAGATCTCGCCGAAATAGATCCCGCCAGAGTGCTGCGCATTCGATATGAAGATTTTGTTGCATCGCCGGTCGATCAATTCCAGGAGATTGCCCGGCACTTTGACATCGAAGTAACACCCGCCATCGAATGTGCATTGCGGGAAACGGTCGACCCCGGCAGGCAGAACAAGTGGCGGCGCCTTGACGAACAAATCCTGCGTGACTGCCTGCCAATTTTACACAAACAGATGCGCGCCGAAGGGTATGAGATACCAGATGATGTTCTTCAATTTTCCGAAGCGTCGAGCAAGTGATCGTGCAGGTATTTCAACCGTTCAATGAATGCACCCATTCCCATGCCGTGGCCGTGCTCAGGATAAATCGTCACGTCCACGTCACCGCCGCCATCACGAATCGCCTTGGCGAGCGCGAATGTGTTACTTGGATGAACGTTGTTGTCGAGCAGGCCATGCTGCAGCAAGAGATGCCCTTGAAGTTGATCGGCATACGTCATGCATGAACCGCCGTCATACCCCTCTTCATTTTCCTGAGGCGTGCGCATATACCGCTCTGTGTAGATCGAATCGTATTGCCGCCAGTCGGTCACGGATGCGCCTGCCACTGCAACATGAAACACCTCCGGATATTTCAGGACTGCAAGCGCAGCCATGTATCCGCCGTAGGAAGAGCCATAAATGCCGACTCGACTGCCATCGACATATGCGCGGCTGGTGAGTTCTCGTACACCTGCCACCTGATCCGCAATATCAACGTCGCCGAGCTTGAGGTACGTCGCAGACTCAAATGCCTTGCCCCGATTGATCGTGCCTCGGTTGTCCATCTTGGCGACCAAATATCCGAATTCGCATTCCGCCCTTGCACCGCTGAAACGATTGCGAACCCCTTGTGAAAACGGACCACCGTACACATCGATCAGAAGTGGGTACGTTCGAGTCGAATCAAAATCCGACGGTTTGTACAGCACGCCATACAAAACAGTTTCGCCATCGGCTGCTCTGAACGTGAACAACTCAGGAAGCACGATCGGCGCATCATCGACCGCCGCGGCGTCGGCCTCTGCGAGCACTGCTGCTTCATCGCCTGTGCGATTGAACAGAACCGTACGCGCCGGCGTGTGGATAGTCTCAAAAGTCGTAATAAACCAGTTGCCATCCGGCGATACATACACACTCGTGTGATTCGCATCGTGATCGGTCAACTGCACCGAGCCTGAACCATCGAGTGCCGTCCGATGCACCTGCGCGTTCAACGGGTTGCCTCCACTGAACGCGGTGTACCACAATTCGTTTCGAGTTTCATCGACATGCACGATGCGCCGTGTCGGATATGCGCCGCTCGTCAGCTCATAGAGCACATCACCATTGAGAGTGCGCAATTCGTACTGCGAAAATCCGCTTCGTTCAGTTTCCCAGATAAAGCGCTCACCATCTTCAAGAAAGCGCATCGTCGGCCGATTGTTCTGCCATGACGACTGTTCTTCACGCACAACTACTCGTTCAAAATCTGATTCAATGTTGTACGCCAGAACATACAGTTCGTTCTGGCGACGATTCGTGCGCGAGTACAGCAGGTCATCACCGTCATCGGCAAACTGCACTCTGTAGACGTACTGATCCGGGTCGGCCGCTGCATCAATGCGCGTCTGCTTGTTTGTCTGCACGTTGTACAGAATCAGCGCGGGAACGGGATTCGGCTCGCCGGGTTTCGGATATCCCTCGATCTGCGGGGTCGTGTGCAGGTCAACCCAGCCGGTGACAAGGTGATGATCCGGCACATCACGTTCATCAAACTCATAAAACGCAAGCGTTGTCGAATCGGGCGACCACCACATGGCCTGATTCTGATCGAGCTCCTCGCCGTACACCCAACTTGCGGTGCCGTAGCGGAACTTGCGCCAGCCGTCGACGGTGACAACGATCACATCAGCGGTTTCGTTGTCGGTGATTGTGACATTCCAATCAATGCTGCGCGCTGTCCACCTACCGTTCGGCGATGTTTCGATATCACGCTGTCGACCGCGGGCCGGCCTGCGATTGCGCGAACGCTGCTGTGCCGTCGGAGTCACTTCTTCATCAGCAGCCGGCGGCGCATCAAACGTGAGGTTGACGAGATCAAAACGAACGTCCTCATCGTCCCTGCGATAGGTCAGGGAGCGACCATCGGCCGACCATTCGACGCTGCGAATGCGCCCCTGTCGCGCGAGCTCGCGCGATGCTTTCTGCACTGCCTGATAACGGTCATACCCCGGGAAATCCTGCAACGACGATTGCGCTGTTGCGTTGCCGATCAGCATCAGCAACGAAAGAACACTCAATGTCAGAAATTGCCTGGCAGTCACGAACACCGGCCTTTCGAATTTATTTACACCTGGGAAATGTTCTCCAACTCGCCGATGCGGGCTGCTGACTGAAACTGTCGCATACGATTGTCAATATCAGCACGACTGATTGAAGCCAACCGCGACAGGCCGAACGCTTCGATCGTAAAGCTTGCAGTCACGGTTCCCCATGCCAGTGCGGTCTGAATTGCATCAAGGTCACTGCGATCGACTGCTGCGAGATGGCCCATGATGCCGCCTGCAAAACTGTCGCCGGCGCCGGTCGGATCAACGACCTGGTGCAGTTCAGCCGGGTACGCAGGCACAACGCCGATACCGTCCTTGGTCGCCAGCACTGCGCCGTGCTCACCTTTCTTGACGATGACGAACTTTGGTCCCATCTCGACGATCATGCGCGCCGCAGTCACCGCGTTTGTGACTTCCGTCAACTGCTCCGCTTCAGAGTCGTTGATAATCACGCCGTCAATCTGCCGAAACAATTGTTCCAATTCATCGCGGGCGATGTTAATCCACAGATCCATCGTGTCCGCCACTGCCAGTCGCCGCTGCGGAAAGTGACTGAGCAATTCCAACTGCACCGCTGGATGCGTGTTCGCAAGAAAGATGAAGGCGCTGTCGCGGTATGAATCGGGCACCTTCGGCGGGTCTTCCTCGAGCACGCCGAGCTCTGTAAAAAGCGTTTCCCGCTTGTTCATGTTGTCGAAGTACTTGCCGCCCCAGGCAAAAGTTTTCGAGTTCGGCCGATATTCGAGGCCATCGAGATTCACGCCTTCAAAACTGCTGAAAAGGTCGCGGTGGTCGTCCGGCCAGTCCGCACCGACCGCACCGATGACGCGCACCGGGGCATGGAAGGACGCCGCAGCAGCAAAATACGAACACGAACCGCCCATGACCCGCTCCGCAGAGCCGGTGGGCGTGTGAATAGTGTCGATTCCGATTGTTCCGGTTACAAGTAGTGACATGGCATTGAGTATAGCGGATGGCCACCGGCCGGCCGCAAGGCGCAGCGGCTGGCGCGCGCGAGATTTTCAGGGGTGGTTAGGTGTGTGCGCGCCACGGTGCCGAAGGCGGATTGCGAAGGAATATCAGGGGCGAGTTGCGCCATTGCGCGCACGGCAGTTGCCAGGACAACAGATTTGCGCGCGCGGCGCGCGCATCGGCGCAACTCGCTCTGGCGCGCACACGAGCGCGGAAAAAGGTTTGCCGTGTGATTCACAATGGAGGAGTTGCCGGCGCGCATAGCGGGAACTATAGGTTTGATATGCAATGAATTCTACGGGTCTGATCAACCCAGCGAATGCGGGTACTGGTAATGTCTGAAAGTCACGATTTCGACCTTGCCCCGTAAGGTCCACGTTTCAAAGCTCCTGCATCAATCTGAGCTTGTTCTTGTGCTTCGAGCAGGCCGACCATTTCTTCGATCGTCCAAACGTGGTCGGCCAGACCCGCAGCAGCCGCCGGGCTAGTTCCCAACGTCATGTGCTTTCTGCACCAATTGTAGTAGAACGAATGGATCGCAAACGCGGCTTCCATGTTGTCGAATTTCTTGCTGTGGGCATTCGTAAGCCGGGTCCACCGGCGCTGAGACATGCGGAGCGTGAGATTGGCCCGCTCAACATGACTGGTGGTTACGTCACTGGTCAGCGAACGACCGTAGACGGCCTTCTTCTCGCAGCCGACGCACGTTGACGGGCTGTAGCGTGCCTCTTCAGCGCGATCAGCGGCATAGACTTTGTGGACCTGAGCGTAGTTGACTCCAAGCTCGTCAAACGCTTCACGGACAGCGCTGCGATATGCGCCTAGAGCATCGGTAGTCAATTGTGGGCGGGTGGACAGGCGACCGGCCAGATCGTGCATGAATGCGCGGGCATGTTCGCCGTCACGGTCGCCCATGACCCACGACAGGATCAGCTTTGTATCGCGGTCGATGGCGTACCACGTCCAGACGGAGCCGTGACCGGACTTGCCGACGTTTTCAGGGCGGACGTTCTTCTCTTTGGAGTGGCAGAAGCCCCAGATTTCATCCGCCTGAATCGACCGGCAGGACATATCGCGGATTTCGGCATCCTCGAAATTCAGGCAGACAGCACCGAGGTTGAGCAGGAGCTTCAGGATCGTGGGCTTGCTCACGCCGGTCATCCGGGCGGTGGCGTTGATGCTGCATCCTTCGCACAGGGCGGCAATGACGCTGGCTCGTTTCTCAGTGCTCAACCTTTTCACACTTCCATTATGCTTGCTCGGGCACGGATTTCAAGGGGAATCCGGGAGGATTGTAGTAGAAATCGTAATAAAATGCACCGGGTTCTTGATAGCTGGCGCTCTCTGAGGTACGATTCGGGTATGACAACCCCACATGACAGACCGCCGCGTGAACATGACCAGATTGGAATCATGGAAATGCTCGGCCCGGTGATGCCGGTGGTGCTCCGTGAGTCGGTCGATTCCGGATTCTTCATGTTCCGTAGGAGCAGGCAACTCGATCCGGAGGCATACGTGCATTACACAGATTGCACACTCGCCAACATGCTCATTGATCGGATTACCCATGTAACGAGAGACCTGATCGACACGGTTGACGACGCCGACAGACGGCTATGGTGGAAGATCAGCGCGAACCGGCGAGCGACCGAGACGTACATTGATCCGTACATGGCCGTCCGCATCAAACGCTCCAAGCAGAACCGCAGCGGGCGTACAACCAGCGTCAATACGGCACGGCAGATTGAAATCAAGTCGCCATTCTGCGGCGCACAGATGTCATTGCCGTACTGGGGCTTGTCAGTCGTGATGGACGACGCCGATCGGTTGTGGTTGACGACTACATTCGACCTTGATGAGCTGTCCGAAGAACTGACGGAAGTCATGATCGGCGTGGAACGCAAGACCGGCTTTCTGTGGCAGGAGTCGTTGCCGGAAGCGGACGAGCAGGTTCTTGCAAGTTTGCCGTTGCCCGTAGCCGATCGAGTCAGAGAACTACGGGCCATTCGTTCGGCTTGATTGCCGAGGTAATGGGAGAACTATGAAATCGAAGCGCACAAACAGTCCGATGGCGATCGCGCGCGCCTCGCAACGCGCAGCGATTGGCTCACGTTTCAATCCTGACATGCTGTCAACGTGTCGTCAGGCGCAACGAATGTCACAGAAGGATGTCGCTGAAGCGCTGCACGTGAGCCAGGCTCTTGTAGGAAAGTGGGAAGCCGGGCTGTCAGAACCAAGCGATGAGAATGTTGCCGGTCTCGCGAAGTGCTTCTCTGTTCGAGAAGAACTTCTGTATGTGGATCGACCACGAAAATCTGCGAGCATGTCAGACTATTATCACCGCGCGCTGTCGAAGGCGAAGAGAACTGACGTAAAGGCAATTCATGCCCGTTGCAATCTTCTGGACCTGCAGATTGATCGCCTGTTGAACATTCGCGAACCGGATGACGATCAGATTCCTGTCATTGATCCAGACAATCACGCGGGCGATGTTGATCGAGTGGCAATGATGGCGCGCACAGCAATGGGCGTCCCCAACGGACCCGTTGCGAATCTTGTTGAAGTTGTTGAACGATGCGGGGGAATTGTCATTGACCACGACCTTGAAGTTGATGAAGTTGACGCCCTGTGTCGCTGGGTTCCGGAACTTCCGAAGCTGTTCTTCATAAACGGTTTCAAATCTGCTGACCGTATTCGTTTCAGCCTCGCGCACGAACTTGGCCACACAGTAATGCACTTTGGGAAGGACAACGATCTTGCTGTTGCAGAGGAACAGGCCAACAGATTCGCGTCCGCTTTTCTACTGCCGCCACATGAAATCAAGAAGGATTTGCGCGGCTACATTGATCTTGCACATCTCGCCGCGCTGAAGCGAAAGTGGAAAGTCTCCATGCAGGCGATTGTACGGTGCGCCTTTACCCACCATGTGATTGACAAGAGGCGTTATCAATCACTGATGGTGCAGATGTCTCGAAAGGGGTGGCGCAAGACTGAGCCGATAACGATCGAAAGCGAAACTCCGCAACGGTTCAAGCAACTCCTACAGGAGCACTTGGACGCGGGCTACTCGTTCAGTGAATTGGCGCAGCTACTGATAATGACCGAGGAAGAATTGCACAGGACGTTCGGTGACCACCACAGCGCCCCAACATGGGATGATGGAGTCAGGCTCCGTCTGGTTCGCTAGTCGGTTTCCTTGTTCTTCCACCGCGCCTTCGCGGCCTTGCGAGCGATCTGTGATCGCTTCTTGGCCGACAACTTCTTCGCGCGTGCTTCTCCACCCTTCTTCGCGCCAAGCTTCGACAGCGCCTGAGCAGCCTTATTCTTCGGCTTCTCCGGCTCCGGTTCTGGCGCAGGGCGATCCTCGGAACGCCGCGCAATCTCATCTATCATGCTCTTGGCAGTGGTGTTCGGATCGGGCTTGCGGGTTTGGCGCTTCTTCTTTGCCATCGCCCGATTGTAGGCAAAGCGCCGTATGCTTGCCCGAGTAGGCATTATTCAGACTTTACCACTACCCGAATGCGCGCGCAGGTTGTCGTACGTGTCGAGAATAAAGTCTTTGGTTGAGCGGTGGCCGGGGAAAAGTGGGTTGGCGTTGTCGATGCCTTTGAAGGTGGAGAGGATGTACTGGGCATCTTCGCGTTCAATGTCGTAAAGAATGAAGTAGGCGGCATCGAGTTCTGCCATGAGTGTGGCGCGTTCTGCAGGATCCCATTTATTGAATTTGCCGCCGTATAATGTCAGATTCGGCTAGTTCTTCACGCACGCACCCCAGGCGTTGGGCAGGTCGAAGACATTCACTGCGAAGTTGCGGTCGGCGTCGCAGTAGCAATATTGTATTGATGAGAATCAACACGACTGCCGGGCAGAAGGAATACGGGAGACACGTACAATGGGACACAATGCGACGAATGTCATCGTGCAATATGTGCAGCAGCGCCTTCGGCAGTTGGCAGACCCGGACAAGGCCGTGCCTATGCAGGCGTATATGAAGACGGACATGCCGTTCTACGGTGTGCAGAAACCGCTACGGGTAACAATCGTTCGTGAAGTGAACAAGGAATTTGGAATTGATGCAGCGAAGCAGTATCGCGCGGTGATTGAAGGGCTGTGGGCGCTGCCGCATCGTGAGGAACGCTATATGGCAATCCAACTGGCAGTGCATTGGAAGGATCAATTCAATGGGCCGGCGATGCTGCCAGTGTGGAAACGGCTTATAAAGGATGGCGCATGGTGGGATCTGGTTGATGATCTTGCGATTCGGCTGGTGGGTCCGCTTGTGCTTGAATATCGCGAACGGTTTGGGCCGGTGATGGACAAGTGGATCGATGATCGTGACATGTGGATTCGGCGCAGCGCGCTGATCGCACCGATCCTGCATAAGAATGCGACAGATGAGCAGCAGTTGTTCGACCATTGCCGGCGGCGCATGCACGAGACGGAATTCTTCATCCGCAAAGCGATCGGCTGGACGCTGCGAGAATATGCAAAGACGAAACCGGCTGCAGTGAAGCGATTTGCATTGAAACACCGTGCAGAATTGTCGGGGTTGTCCTTCCGCGAGGCGACGAAGCATCTGGACATCCAATGAAACGGCAAGAGAGTCTGCAATTCCATGAAATAGGTATTGATCGTAGTCTGTTCAGACTCTGTGAGAATGGAATGCGGCCTCGACGCCGATTGTGAAGGTACTCTGACTTGCGCAGGAGCAGATGATCGATGTCGATGACCACGTTGATTGCCGGGGCGTTTGCGCTGATGCTGGCGTATGCCAACGGCGCGAACGATAATTCCAAGGGGGTGGCGACGCTGATCGGCGGCGGCGTGCTGGCGCGGCGGCCGGCAATCTTCTTCGCAGCAGTCACAACACTGCTCGGGTCAATTGCATCAGTGCTGCTTGCGGGAGTCTTACTCAAGGCGTTCAGCGGCAAAGACATCGTCGATGCCGCGACCGTGGAAGCAAGTACGTTTCCTGTTGCGGTCGGATTGGGCGCAGCCCTGACGGTTCTGCTGGCGACACGGATTGCAATGCCGATCTCGACGACACACGCATTGGTCGGTTCGATCATCGGCGTCGGTGTTGCGGCGGGCGGGCTGCATTGGTCCGGTGTGTTTTCTTCGTTTTTCATTCCGCTGCTCGTGTCGCCGTTCATCGCGCTGATCGGCGCGTGGCTGCTGTATCAGATCTTCCGTACTGTGCGATTGCGGCTTGGCGTGACAAGTCAGACGTGTTTGTGCGCCGGATCGGAACCTGTTCCGTTGACGATTCACAACGATGGATCAATGTCGGTCGCGGCAACGGGCCTTCACATTTCGACCGATGACAAAGCGCATTGCAGAGAGAAATACTTCGGGCGCGTCATCGGTATTGATGCGCAGAAAGCTGTTGATTACTCGCATATGTTTACCGCAGGTTCCGTGAGTTTCGCACGCGGCTTGAATGACACGCCGAAGATCGCAGCGCTTATGGTTGCTGCAGGCGCGCTGGGAAGCGGAGGCAAACCGCAGGTCGCGCTGATTACGGTTGGCATCGCAATGGCGGCAGGCGGCCTGCTCGCAGTGTGGCGCGTCAGCCGAACGATGAGCGATCGCATTACCGGCATGAACGACGGACAGGCGTTTACCGCGAATCTTGTCACGGCATTACTGGTGATCGTCGCATCGCGGCTGGGCATGCCGGTGAGCACAACGCATGTAAGCTGCGGCAGTTTATTCGGCATTGGCGCCGCCAACGGCCGGGCACATTGGAAAGTCATCGGCACTATCGTATTGGCGTGGATTACAACGCTGCCGGTGGCTGCGCTGATTGCGTTTGGTACATGGAAACTGTTCAGTTCGTGACGCTGGTCGACTGATCGTCAGCGGTGCTGTTTGCGCTGAACTGCGCTTCGGAGTGGGCCAACACAAGCTTGATAGTCTCGTATGACACCTGTTCATTGAGCGCTTCAAACAACGGCCGTAGATGTTGATCGTTCATCTTCGTCGCTGCGCTGATGATGCGCTCATATGTAGCGACATCAACCCAGTTGTGAATGTCAATCGTTGGCTCGTCGGCGATCAATTCGCAGAGATAGCCTGCGATTGTTGACGGCGCCCGGCCGGTTGCTTCAGCAACTTCTGCAAGCGCTGCACCATCGCGCAGCATGTCCATCGCCCGTTCCTTTTCAGGATTTGGGCGCGATCTGCCGGACTTGGGTCGAACGATATCGACTTGCGTGATGGTGATTCCGGCTGCATCAGCATCGCAATCCACATCAATTTCATGCGCCGTGCAATACTCCGCAATCGCTATGGTGAACGCCTCGCCGAAATCTGCGAGTTTCTTCACACCGACGCCGTGCACTTCGCGCATCGCTTGTGTCGTGGTCGGCCGACGGCGGGCCAGATCGCGCAGCGTTGCGTCGCTGAATATCACATATGCCGGCACGCTCCGCTCGGCAGCATACGTCTTTCGCAACTCGCGCAGGTGATCGAACAAAGCATGATCGACACCTTCCCAGGATTCCGTCTGCGATTGCGTGGTCTTGAATACTGCTGCCGGCTTGACGAGTTGCACTGGTTGTTCGCCGCGCAGCACGGACCTGGATTGCTCGGTCAGTTGTACGATCGGCCGATCGCCTGATGTCCGTTGCAATACGCCTAGGTCAATTAACTGATACACAAGCTGATTGAGCACTTTATCCTGCCACTGATTGAGGATTCCGTATGTACTGAGCGTGTCGTGACCGCGCTGGCGCACTGTTTCAGTATTTGCGCCGCGCAGAATATCGACGACATACTTGACGCCGAACTGCTGACCGAGCCGCGCGACGCAGGAGAGAATCTTTTGCGCTATCGTTGTTGAGTCCTCCATGATTTCGACTTCATTCAGACACACATCGCATGCGCCGCAGTCGGTCTTGTCGTACTTCTGCCCGAAATATTCGGTGAGCGACCGGTGTCGACATTTCGCCATGGTGCAGAACGCGGAGATGTGTTTCAGCAGTTCCGTCGCTGCACGAATGGTCGCATCAGGATCGTCGGATTGTTCAGCACTCTTTCGGATCAAACGATCCCAGCGCAGCACACCCGCAGCGGTATAGAACAGGACACACTCAGCTTCGAGGCCGTCGCGGCCGGCTCTGCCGGTTTCCTGCTGATAGTGTTCAATTGATTTGGGCATGGAAGCGTGAATGACGCAGCGGACATTGCTGCGATCAATGCCCATGCCGAAGGCAACGGTTGCGCACACAACATCAAGTTGCTCGCCTGCAAACGCATCCTGCACAGCACAGCGGCGTACGGATTCCATCCCTGCGTGATACGCCGCTGCGTTGACGCCGTTGGCTGCGAGAAATTCCGCCATTGCTTCGGTGTCTTTACGGCTGAGGCAATACACGATGACAGCTTCGTTTGCATGTCGCCGAATGACTTCAAGCGTCTGGGCTTCGACATCGATCATCGGAATGATGCGGTAGGTCAGGTTCGGCCGATCGAACGTGCCGACGAGAACATTCGGAGTGCGCAGTGACAGGCGTTCGACAATGTCAGCCCGAACGCGCTCGGTGGCAGTTGCGGTGTAGGCATGTACGCTTGCATTGGGAAAGCGATCACGAAGCTGCGCGAGTTGGCGATATTCCGGGCGAAAGTCATGGCCCCACTGGCTGATGCAGTGCGCTTCATCAATCGCAAACGAACGAATGTTCTGCTGCTGCAGGTAATTCATGAATCCTGCGGAAACAAGCCGCTCCGGCGAGATAAACAAGAGGCGAAAGACATTGTCGCGCATGCCCTGTCGGATTCTGTCGCGTTCAGCAGTCGTCAGCGAACTGTGAATCGCAGCAGCGGGATAACCGTTCTGGCGCAGCGCATCAACCTGATCGCGCATGAGTGAGATGAGCGGTGACACGACGACATCCATGCGATCAGTGATGAGCGGCGGGACCTGATAGCACAGCGACTTGCCGCCGCCAGTGGGCAGGACAACGAGTGAATCCTGTTGCGCGAGCCCTGCACGGATCGCTTCCATCTGCAACGGGCGCAGCGTGTCAAAGCCCCACACGGAATGCACCGCATTGAGAATGCGCCGGTCCGTTGATGTGTCTGCAGAAGGCTCCGGTTCGGTCATCATGCAACCAGCATAGCCGGTGCATCGGCAACGTCGTGACAACACTATGGCACCGGACAACAAGTTCCTGCAGGTGCTACGATGCAACCATGAAGACTGAGAAGGTGGCTTTTACGGGCAGCCGGGGGCAGGAACTGTCAGGACTTTTGGATCTGCCGGATGGTGATCCGGTCGCATTTGCACTGTTCGCGCATTGTTTTACGTGCGGGAAATCGGTCGCTGCGATACGCAACATCAGCAAATCGCTCACGGCTGAAGGTATTGCGCTGCTGCGGTTTGACTTCACCGGCCTCGGCCAAAGCGAGGGTGAGTTCGCCCAGACGACGTTTGCAACGAATCTGGATGATCTGCATACATCTGCGAATTTCCTGGCAGATGCGTTTGCGCCGCCGCAGGTGTTGATCGGCCACAGCCTTGGTGGAGCTGCTGTGCTTGCGGTAGCCGGCGCGATGGACAGCGTGCAATGTGTTGCGACGATCGGTGCGCCGTCTGATCCCGTGCATGTTCAGCACCTGCTCGCTGGTGCTGATTTCGATGACACTGGCAGCGCAGAGATTTCAATCGGCGGTCGGTCGTTTCGGATTGGCGAGCAGTTTGTCGATGATCTGCAGCGCCACGATCTGGCAGCGGAAATCAGATCGATGCGCAAGCCGCTCATGATCTTTCATTCGCCGGTGGATCGCATCGTGGGCATCGACAACGCGGAAGCACTGTACAAAGCGGCGCGGCACCCCAAGAGTTTCGTGTCACTCGGTAGTGCGGATCATCTGGTGTCCAAACCCGCAGATGCACAGTTCCTCGGGCATGTGCTCAGCGCATGGGCGGGGTATTACGTGGGGCGTGACTAAGAAAAATCACGCTTCCGTAATTGGTGCGGATACGACTTCGTTCTCGTTCCATGATTCGCCACATTCAGGGCATCGGTGCTCGGCAAGCTGGCGGATGTCGTAGTTGCAGCACGGGCATCGGGCATCGACTAGTGCTGCCTTTCGTCTTGCTCGTCGAAAGTCGAAGTGGAGATTGCGAATCCAAGTGACAAGCAACCATAGTTGCACACTTGCAATAATCAGAAACCCTACTAACGAGATAATCCGATACCAGAGAATTCGAAAAATTGGATCCGCGTGATCGAATTCAACTTCGGCAGTGAATGGCATTATGTTTCTGATCTCCCCAAAATCGTAACGACCACTGTCGAGTTCGGCTTCGATCTGCGGGAGCATTTCGATGATGTCAGACGCTGGCAAGAAACTCCCGTTGATGTATGCTTCCACATAAATACGCCGCTGTTCAGTAAATGTGTACTGCACTAATTGTGAACGGCACCAAATGATACCGCAGGCATCATCGTTGAATTCGAAATCGACTTCTCTGGTGTCATCACAATTGTACAGCCAAAGCTCTTCAGTCCCGCCTATGTAATGAGTGCGCGCCGTCGATACGACCAGCAGCGGCAAATCAAGTACGACCAGAATCAACAGCCACGCGCCGACTGGCATACCCAGAAAACGCCGGCGTCTTGATCGTTGCGCGATTGCTTCATCACTCTGCTTCATGCGCAGATGATTCTACGCCGTCATCAACTCGAACAACCGATTAAGGTTGCTTTCCTTTTCCATTGCCATAATCAGCGTGCGCAGGTCTTTGCACTTACTTTCGCCGACAACTCCCTTGCCGAGTGCATTGAACTTCACTGCGATTTCCTCTTCAGTCATCGGATCACGCGGATCGCCCTTGGGGACATCGACGCGCTGCGTATGACTGGAACCATCGCTGAGCGTAATCGTCACCTGCGACGGTTGGAACTTTGGGAACAGCGCTTCAAATTCATCGTTCGGAACGACCTTGATCTTGTCCATCACCGGGATGAGCTTCGGATCGTCGATGCGCTCCTGCTTGAACTGCAACGGCGTGACCATGCCATCAACCAACCCAACCGCGAGTGAATACGGCAGCGAATGATCTGCGGTTTCTTTGCTGGTGGGACGATATTTTGCCGGGTCGCCAAGTATGTCCGCAGCACGGGCGATGACTTCGACTTTGATTTCCTGCACATCATCAGGATTCACATTGTGCTCTGCGACGATCTTCATCATCGCAGTCAGCGGCGCGTGGCTGAGCGCTTCGATGGGGAAGCTCTTCATGCCGCAATCGATGATCTTGTAATGATCACCGGGCTTTGTGGGCAGATTGTTGGTAAGCATGTTGAGGTGGAATTTGCCGCCGAACTTCTCGAAGCAGTGGACGAGACCTTCTTTGCCATCAATAACATGTTCCGGGCCGGAATATCCCTTTTGCGCGAGCAGCGCCGCTTCGACACCGCAGCGCGTCGCCATGGGATCGACAGTGTTTTTCATATTCGTGAGTTTGCCTGCCGTGACAGCCCCGAGACACATGGATGGCGAAGCGCTGATGCCGATAGCCTGCTGAATCTGATCCGGCGGAAGGTTCAGCATCCGCCCGGCAACGATGGGCGATGCAATACATGTAATAGTTGCATGATGCCAGCCGTATTCACGCACACCGGGGTCGCCGAACTCTGCCAGGCGCATTTCGATCTCGTGGCCGATGACCGTGCCGAGAATGAGATCACGGCCAGTAAGACCATTCATTTCGCAAATGGAAAGCGCCGCGGGAATGATGTCCGACGGATGCGACGGGTCAGCCTTCCAGTAGATGTCGTTGTAGTCCATCGCGCGGATGCACAAAGCGTTGAGCAGCGCTGCGGAAACGGGATCGGTCTTGAAGCCGCCGTCGGGGGTGCCGAAGATGGTGCAGGTCGGCGCGCCGCCCATAGCTTTGAAGTGTTCGAGCATGATCTGCAGATCATGCTGCTGCGAGCCGCCCAGCGCGCAGCCGAAGCTGTCATAGAGATACAGCTTGGCGGTGTGAATGGCGTCATCGCTGAGCGGTTCGTAGGTGAGCTTCGACGCCCACTCCGCAAGGTTGTAGGAGATGAAGTCGGTATTCTTTTTCGACGTGTCGTGGCCGCCCATTGGTGTCTCCGTAGAAGTTGGGCGGGCATGATAGCGGGTGTGCCGGGATCCATCGGAACGGACCTCAACTCCCACCCCCGGTTTCGGCGAGCCATCGCGCCCAACGAAACTACTCGTCACGCGCGCTTCAGGAGCACGACAGATTCATCCCACCCCGGGTCTAGCGTTGATTGATAGACTTCACCGTATTGCTTCGTTTGGAAACCGACCGCGGATTCGTCGAAGCCGTGTCGATGCATCTGCTCTTTGGTTTCAATGATGGCGAACACCGTGGCTGAAGTTCCGTCGAAGTCTACTTCGTCCCCGATGCACACCTCTTGACCATCGTGGTAGCAGAGCATGGTCGAGCATCTTACGCTGTATTGAGCAACCGCACCGTTGCCGCTTCCAGCGCTGCGAACAGTCCATCGCCCGCTGAATCTTCGCTCATGCCGCGCTCCAGCAGCAGCGGATCGTCTTCAATGACCTGCGTGACTCCCTGCGTCAAACGGCGATCCTCATCCTGTGGGAGGGCCGGCAGTGCATCAACAAATCCTTGCGTTCCGAACAGATGCGCGAACTCGCTTTCGCGCAGACGCACGTTCGCTGCGCCGATGATCTTCGAAACGCCGGGCGACCACGGACTCATTGCGCCGCGCGTCGTCAGCCACCTGCCGTAATACGTCACATACAAACCCTCGAGGCCGCAGTCCATCGGATACATGACCTCAAACGGCCGCTTTGTGTACGGATACATAAATCGCGCATGAGTGCGCGGCATCCTCGGCTTCGCACCGATCGCACCATATAAAAGAAAATGCGAAACACCCTTCGGCTTGGCCTTCGATTGCGTCACAGGATCGCGGTACCGAATCACATGCCCGCCGTTCGGCGAGCTTTGCACCGCCAGTTCAGGATACCCAAGCGTCCCCGCCAGCACTCCCGTGGGAAGCTTTGCCTGCTCCGGCGTCGCTTCGTCTGGATAAATCCCAAGCGCTCGCTTGTCTTCATCCGTCAGCGATGAATCCCACTTCAACTGCATCGCAAAGTTGCGGCACAAAGCCACCGCTTCCTGGCGGGCCTGGTTCTTCACCAGCGTCGCATGCGGCGAACGCGTCGCAGGATTCGACACCGCATCAAACGCCTTGATGAAGTTGCGAATAGTGCGCTGATAATATTCAAACATGTACGCATCGCTGAAGCCGTAGCGCTCCGGATCGCGTTCGATGGTTGTGATGAACCGCTCCATCCAGACCTTCTTGCCGTAGTCGTCATCGGGGATGTACGGCTTGCGACGATGCTTGGTGGACATGATGTTCTCTTTTCTGTTTGTAACGAGGCGCTGTCGCTCCCCGCCGACCTGCTGGGAGCAATCGCCGACCCGCTGTCATCGGCCGCCGATGCGCTGGTGTTGAGCGAAACCCCGCAGTTGGTTACTGAAATTCAGCTTCCAGCCGCTGCCAACCTGCTGTCAACCGCCGTTGACCTGCTGTGAGCTATTGCCACTAGGCTGGTAGTTGTTCGTAGAGCGAGACGAAACGTTGGTAGAGTCGCCCGGAAATGTCGTAGAGCACGACGGATGGTTCGTAGAACATCACGAATCGTTCGTAGAGCAGCCCGGAAATGTCGTAGAACACGACGAACGGTTCGTAGAACAACACGAACCGTTCGTAGAGTCGCCCGGAATTATCGTAGAGCACGATGAACGTTCCGGGTCGTTCTGCGAACGCATTGATGAGCGAATCTAACGGTCCATACAGCGCTGAGAATCGTTCACCATTCAACATGTGCTATTCACAGAGCGCTATGGCAAGCTTCTCTTGCATAGTGTTGCGGTGGGTGTGCGCTGTTCAACGCGTGGACTGCGCGGGTTCCGGGTGGATATGCGATGTTCTACACTTCGAATGCGACATAGAACGTTCTGCCAAACAAGCGGCAGGTCTCGTTGCGCTCTACCCACTAAGACTTGCCAGATCGAGATTCCTCGACAAACCGGTTAAATCGATCGATGTCGTCCTGTCCGACGGTAGAAGCCTGTGGCGGAAGCTGATTGGATTCGTAGTAACCATGCCAAGGCGAATCTATTCCAGTCGCCTTCATCGCCCAATCATTGGTCCCGGGAACCTCGAGCGCCCACATGCAACCCCAGTGTCCGTCATGCCGTAGAAGTGCTGTGCGCCAGGCACATTGATACAGAACATTGCCATTCCATGCTTGAACTTCATCCACTTTGTCCGATTGTATCGCAACTCTTATTAATCCTAGAATTACTCGACGGCGATCCTCGTAATTCCCAAGACCGGCCAATACGTCACCATCTTTCTCGCTCCATATGGGGACAGGCGGGTTCGTTATGTATCCCATGTCAGATGGAAGCGTCATCCCGTACAGAGTCGCATGCATGCCTCTAGCCCATAACACTGGTGCCTGCATAGCGCTATCAGCTCCGGTTATGTAAGGGATCCGTTTTTCTTCTCTATCAAGGTCAGTAGACACCTTGACCTCCCGGAGCAGCAGACCAATTTCTTCTTGACTCCAAGAGCCTATGTTCCTACCTAGCTGTTGAATAACCTTCACAAGTTGGTCTCGGTGCTGCTTGTGTTCAGTCTCGCATTGTCTATGTACATATAGCGCGACCGGCCAAGCACCATTCGGTACCTCAACTGCGCGTAGCAAAGCTCGCGGAATCACATGCTCTAAGGTAACTTTCTTTCGCCAACCGGGACCCTTTGGAGGCAAGGGTGTTCCACAAATGTAGCAATTCGCTATTGATCGCCGACGATCAAGCATTTCCTTTTGCGTTGCTATACATACACCCATCAGGCACTCCGGACCTTCATGCTTGATTGTCCTAACGGTAGCATCAATGACTGTGAAGCCCGGGAGGTTCGTTTATCCAAATCTCCTTACCATCTCGAAGCTCCGTCCGGACTACACGGAATTCCTCCACATTCTCCATGCAAGGAAGGGAGCGGATGGAACCGTCGTTGCGATGAACCAGCATACTCGTGCCAGCATGCTCATGAGCCGTGTGGACCAATGCATCTAGGCGATCGTAAACGTCAGCGCACACTTCAAGAATCTCCCGCCCACTAAGCCCGTCCATGCTCCAATGCCGCGTGTATTCGTGCGCATGGTTACCATGCGGCCCCATCTGCATATAGATGTGAGTACAGACGAACGGACTAGCCTCTATCAAGACTGGCCCGTCGTCTTCGCCGAAGGGATCATCCGGGTTCTTCAGACAACGCATCTTCAGCCAACTATGCGGAGCAAGAGCGTCCTGGTGTACAAACGTAACGCGAGCATCGTTCAGCCACCTTAGGACTGGATCATTCTTTGCCGTTGCAGCCCATTGCTCATACCACGCAAAATCCTTGAATACAGACTTCTCGTTCTGAAGCATAAAAGTCACACTTCGACCCGCCTGAATGAATGCTCCCAGCCTGTACCGAAATGGATCTGGCTCGTGATACCAGCGCGCTATCTCATGCCACCAATGATGCAACTCCGAGAGGCGATCGTGTGTCGCAGGAATTGGACATCTTGAACCATGCGCAGCGAGATTCTCGGCCAAGTTTTCTGGCATCGGATTCCGGGCGTGCAGCGACATGCCCGATCATAGGCATGAATGGTCAGTAGCTCACAACTACCCAGCATGCGTTTCAAGTTTCTCGGTCATATTCTTGAAACGGACAACGAAACCCAGCCCGCGCGCTTCGGCGCCGTAGACGATGTAGTGTGATGCGTGTCGTGTCGGTCAAGATGCCGAATCTCGATGCGGAAAGCGGGTGCCCCGCGTCCCTCTCACTTCTCCTTGTTCTTCTCATCCCAGTTCTTCGGCTCCCACAGTTCCACTTTGTTGCCATCCGGGTCCATGATCCACGCGAATGTGCCGTTCTCATGCGACTCCGGACCCCCCCCGGGCTGGATGGGTTCGATGCCGCTGGCAGCGAGCTGCGCGAGCAGGCCGATGAGGTCGTCAACGCGGTAGTTGATCATGAAGGATGAGCCGCTGGGGGCGAACCACTGCGTGTCCGGCTTGGCGACGTGCCAGACGGTGAGTCCCTTGTCCTCGGCGGTGTCGTCCGGCCAGCGCAGCACAGCGCCGCCCCAATCCTCCAGCGGCATTCCGAGATGCTTTTTATACCATTGGGCCAGTGCTGCATGATCGCTTGTGCTTTTGAAGAACACGCCGCCGATGCCGGTGACTTTTGCCATTGATGCTGTCCTTTCGATGATGCGAATGTTGTTATGGGGTCGTCGTCAATCCGCCGAGCGAATGAACACCCGTTTTCCCAGCGGATCGATGATGACGCGGTGTGTAGCGAACAATGCATTGCCGAGGAATCCATGCGTACCCGGCGGCTGGCTGTATTCCTTGACATAAAACGACAGCGGCCCGATGTCAGCATCGCCGACATGCACGTTCCGTGCGTCAAAGACCGGATAGTCACTGTCCGCGCTGCGCGTCGGACGAATATCATCGGGCAACTCGATCAATCCGTACAGGCCGTCATCGCCGAGCGCGATGGCGCCGGTGTCGAGCACCAATGAACGAATTGTCGTACTGTCATCGAGTCGTACATTCACAACAGGACCGTTGTGAATGGAATCGAGTGGAGCGACGATCCAGCCGTCATCGTTGATGTCCGGCGGAAGAACGCCGGCAGGATAGATCCCCAGGCGACTTGCCGGCAGATCGATGTCAAGCGTCAGCCCCTCGATGAGTCCTCTGCCGAGCACGCCATCGCCGGGCATGAACTCCGGAAGCGAGGATTCTTCCTCGACCGCTTCCACGCCTGTGAACTGCAGCGGGCCGATGCTCACCGCCTCTATTCGATAAGCAGCTGCTCGACGCAAGACACCCGATGCAGATGACTTCCACTGTGCCCCGGTGCGCGGCAGGCTGTTGATGACTTCAGAATCCGTGCGAAGAAGAATCGCCTGATCGGCACCGGTATCGAGGATAAGCTCGACCGGCCCCATTGATGTTAACACGGTCACCACGGCAACGCCCTGCTCGTTCACGGTGAGCGGAACGTCAAACGGCTCGAAGAGTTCAAGGCCGGGCGTCACGGTTTCGTATGGTTGTGTGGTCGAGCATCCCCCACCGCAACTGCAAATCAAGATTGCGCCAGCCACTGCAGCAAGAGGTTTGAATGCCGATTGAATTCGATTGTTCGACATGTTCAGCATCTCAATTCTCGACTCGCGTGCTTGGGTACATCACATCGGTGTCGCGAACCATGATCCAGAATACCAATTGCTGCTGATGGTGTGAACGACAACACGCCTCGCATTGCTGCGAGGCGTGTTGAATCCAGGCATGAATTGTCAGTGCGATCAAATCTCTATCGCAACGGCGTTGAGAATCGGCGATGCAGGCAGGCCGCAGCTCAACGTGCTCAGGCAGATCGTACACAGATTGCCGGAGACACTCAGGCGTGTACCTGGTGCGAATGCATCCACGCCGCTGAAGAAGAACAGGCCGCCATCGTCATCCAGAAAGAGGATGCAGTTGGGGCCGCCATCAAGATCTTCGACTTCGATGACCGTACCCGTGTTGGCGTATGGCGGAAAGAACGTCGGGAAGATCGGGAAGCTCGTGAACCCAGCCTCGGCCTTCGGCGCGGGACCTGCAATTGAAAGCAGCACAACCGCGCACAACAATGTCGCAAGCAGTTTAACTTTCCTCATCGTGAATTCTCCTGTGATACTCGTGTTCATGGTGGGGACTACCGACACCAAACGTTGGCATCGTCAAACGAATCAAGAGTCGCACGACGAGGCATTATGCCATAACTATGCATGATGGCGCAGTTGTCCATATACGAACGAACACCAAATGGTGCGCGGAACCAGTGTTGCACACGCACTTTGCCTGCGCGCAAAAAATTCTGAAAGTCGTAATTTGACTCTGCCACGTTCGTAATATGTTTGCAGGAGCGTTGACGAATGGAGCTGGCTATTGCGGCTTGGCAGACTGCGCTTACTCAGACGGCTGCACCGTTATTTCGGTTGCGTGAAATCTTCCATCTTTGATCGTGCCGGTGACGACTGCGCTGCGCACCGCCTGACAGAAGCCGTCTTGTGCATGCGCATCGCCGAAGTCGTCGATGGAAGCTCCATCGACGAAATATGATTTGCCATCAATACGCACCGCCAGATCGCAACTGCCGGGCGGCTTCATACCAAATTGACATTGCCCGCAGGATGCATCGACGATCTGGTTTCTGATCATTGTGTCATTTGTTTGCGTTGAAGTACACGCGATCAGAAAGAGCATCGCAACAATAGCGATTGTGACTTTTCTCATGTTTCACCTCGATACGACATACTAGACGCTGCGAACCGAGAATGAAAATGCTCCATCATCGCGCATGCACCAACTGCTGAAATCCGCTGATGAACATGCGCTTCGTGTCGAAGACGGGATCATCCTGAATCAACGAGTCTGCGAAGCGCGGTTCGGGCATGATCTTCTCATTGGCTTTGTAGTCGTTGACGCGGGCCTTGGGAACGGGAATGACGAATCTGTCGATGGAATTTGGCATTAGAACGAGTTCGTCTTGTTGAAGATGGAGCTTGCCCCGTAGTACAATCGATTGTTGACATTGAAGTGACGCGCCAGAAACCAACTCACATCAGGAGAAAGTCATGAAATCCACTGCCGTTGTCGTTCTCTTTATTGCACTGTTCGCTGCCGTCGCCACCGCAGTGAGTAAACAAGATACGCATGCCGCTCCTGAATTGTCCCCGCAACAGAAGTGGCTGAAGCAACTCGTGGGTGAGTGGGACACGCAGTACAAGATGTACATGCAGCAGGATCAGCCGCCGATGGAATCCGATGGAAGCGACAGTGTTCGCGCGCTGGGCGATCACTGGATCCTCGCCGAGATGGAATCAACTTTTATGGATGCGCCGATCGGCGGCATGCTTTCGATCGGGTACAACGGACAGAAGGAGCATTTCAACGCCACGTGGATGGACACGATGAGCGGTCACCTGTGGGTGTATGAAGGCGCGCTCAACGACGCCGGCGATGCCCTGATGCTTCGCACCGAAGGCCCGAGCATGGAAGGACCTGATAAAACCGCGCGGTACAGAGAGGTCATCACGATCAAGGATAAGAATCATCGCACGTTTACATCGCACATTGAACAGGAAGATGGCACGTGGATGAAGATTCTGGAGGCGGAGTACACGCGGAAAAAGTGATTCGTTAGAGGGTGCGTAGATTGCGGTAGTGAATCGCGCTGCCACCGGCCGCGGCTTTATGGTGCGAGGTGAATGCATTTGTCGTTCCTGCGCAGGCAGGAACCCAGCGGCAGTTCATACATCGTCAGCAAAATCACTGGATTCCCGCCTGCGCGGGAATGACGGACCACGATTAATTCCTATGAGTCCAGTTTCGCCAGTCCAACATTACTTTCGCAGTTTGACGACAGCGTCCGAAGTCCGATGTTATTCCCATTTGTTCCGCAACAATCGCGTTGAGGTGAGCCGCAATCTCATCAATCGACGCTGCTTTCATAACGAGATGAAAGACCTCCAGCAGATAGGACTCGTACTCATCCCGTGCGCCCGGCGCGCCGGCAACTCCGATTGGATCCCAGATGTAATGCAAGACCTCATCGCATCGACGCCAGAGTTCCTTGTCCTGAGGCGAAAGTTTCTGATCCATAATGAATGCGGTCACGCCCCCACCGGTTGCGCCACCTTCCGCGCGACTTCCTCTGCCACCTCCGTTGTCGAGTTCGGGTTGTTGTCCCGGCCCTTGACATCGTACGTGGCAATCTTGTTTTCCTTGATGACCTCTGCGACGGCTGCTTCGAGACGATGAGCGAGTTCGTCTTCGCCGAGCCAGTCGAGCATCATCTTGGCAGTCAGGATCATCGCTATAGGGTTGACGCAGTTCTTGCCATCGTATTTCGGCGCGGAGCCGTGCGTCGGTTCGAAGACTGCATATTCATCGCCGATGTTCGCAGCACAGGCAAAGCCGAGCCCGCCGACGAGGCCGGCACACAGATCGCTGACAATGTCGCCGAACATGTTCTCTGCGACGAGCACATCGTAATCCTGCGGGTTCTTGATCATCCACATGCAGATGGCATCGATGTTCGCTTCCCACGCTTCGATCCCGCCCCCGGTGTAGTCCTTAGCCACATCACGGAACACGCGCGTCATCAGCCCGCCGGTTTCGCGAAGCACGTTCGGCTTCTCCACCAGCGTGACCGACTTGCGGTTGAATTTCTTGGCGTAGTCAAACGCCTGCCTGCAGATCGATTCGCAGCCCTGCTTGCTCATGATGCGCGTGGAAAGCGCAACATTCTCCAGCCCCTTGTCTTTCCACTTGACCATCTTGGGGTTGCCATATCCGGGGGCGCACATTGCTGTGTAGATCTCCTCCGGGAGCGGGAACCACTCGACGCCGCCGTACATGCCCTCGGTGTTTTCACGGAAGACGACCAGATCGATGTCATCGCCAAGCTTGTTGAGCGGATTACCCGGATATGCCTTGCACGGCCGGAGGTTCGTATGCAAATTGAAGAGTTGGCGCAGCTTCACGATCGGGCTGAAGTACGACAGGCCCTTGTCCCGTAGCGACGGATCGAGTTCTTCGTTGGCTTCATCGCGCGGCTTACTCGTAATCGCGCCGAAGAGCGCGCAATCGGTTTGCTTGAGAATTTCGATGGTGCGGTCGGGCAGCGGGTTGCCTTCGGTGCACCAGAACTCCCAGCCGATGTCCGCAGGAATGTACTCAGCATCGAACTGGAGCGCATCCAGGACGATTCGAGTTGCGTTCATGACATCGTTGCCGACACCGTCACCGGGCATCCACGCGATCTTGTACTTTGCCATAACTGAAAATCCGCTCCAAATAAGGGGGTTCCGGGGTTTGGGGGCTGATCGATGCGGGCATAGTAGCGGATCAACCGGAGCGGGCGAAACTGATCTTTGACTGGTTCAGGCTGTGGGTACGGGCGTCGGCGGGGTGCGGATCGGCAGCCGAGTGCGCAGACGCATGATCGGCGATTCGAACCAGCGATAGGACGCTGCGGACAGCGTAATGGTGAGGCCGATTGCAGTACCAATGATCAGCAGGCTCCGGAGTAGAGACTGCCCGTCGATGGCAAGCGTAACCGCACTGATAGCCAGCGGGTGCAAGACATACATGCCGTAGGAGATGCGGCCGAGGTATCGCATGGGCATAGCACACAACGGCCGCAGAAGCGGTTGGTCCAACTGCACGACGGCACTGCCAATGATGCACGAAGCACCGAGTGGCAATGCGAGGTAGCGCAGGAATTCGCTATTTTCCAGCAGCACAGCGGCGGCAATGAACAGCACGCCGCCGAGCAGCAGGATCGACGTGCGACGCAGCACCGGCGCAATGCGCATGTAGAGTCTGCGATCGTGCAACAGGCAGGCAATGACAGCGCCCCACATGATGCCATCCATGCGCAGATCAAAAGCGTAATACATGCGCGCGGTGAGGTCGCCCGAGTAAACCTGCATGGTGTAGCCGCGCCACAGCAGTGTTGCTGCGATGACAGCAATGCCTGCTGCGAGAACATGCCGCGGTTTGCACAGCAGAACGATGAACGGCCAGAAGAGATAGAACTTCTCTTCGACGCCGAGCGACCAGGCAATGCCGAATGCGGGAAAATCCAGATCGCCCCAGCCGAGGGCCCCATCTATGGTGTACGTGAGCAGATACGGAATTGATTGATCAAACGCCGCAATGGCTGCGCCATCGCCGCCGATCTGCACCTTCAACCAGTACAGCGCAATCGCCAGGTAATACAGCGGAAAGATGCGCAGGACGCGTTTGGTGAAGAACGTGCCGAGCAGTTGAGTGGTCGATGCGCTGCGATTGTCGCGATCGCGCAGCAGGAGCATGGTGATGAGAAAGCCGCTAAGAGCAAAGAAAATATCCACGCCGGCATCACCCGCCAGTTGCAGGTGTTTAGCGCCGGGCAGACCAAGGCGTGGACAGTGATACAGCACAACCATCAGCACAGCGAGCCCGCGCAGGCCGTCGAGCGCGGGGAAGTAGCGCGTGCTGCAATAATGCTGATGACGCAGCAATGATGCGGATCGCGCCGTGTCGATTTGTACGTGCGGTGATGACATCTGCAGAGGACCGATAAACCGAGCTGCGGTTGCGCCGGCCTGGATACCTATCGGTCGTTGTTGTGAAACTGTTAATGCGGTGTCGGCAACGAATGCACTGAGAGTGCATTGTTCTCTGATACCATTGTGCTGATGCCTCTTCGTCCCTTTCTTGCGATGTTGATTGCCTGCGGATTGATAAGTCCTGTCGGCTGCAGTACATCCGGACACCATTCGATGCCCGACCCAACAGAACAGACTGCGACAATTCAAGCGCTGTGGGAGTACAGCGCCCCGGCGGAGAGTGAAGCCCGCTTCCGCACAGCTCTGGCAGAAGCAGATGCCGAAGAGGAATTGGATTATCGATTGCAGCTTCTGACGCAGATCGCGCGAACGCATTCGCTGCGCCGGGAGTTTTACGCCGCACATACGATTCTTGATGAAGTTGATGCGCAACTGACAGAGCGGACGCCGACAGCGCGCGTGCGCTACTTGCTCGAACTCGGCAGGACGTATAACTCCAACGGCGTGGCGAACAGGGCCGGGCCGCTGTTTGCCGAAGCGTGGGACGTCGCACGAGCCCACAGTTTCGACGGGCTTGCTGTTGATGCAGCGCACATGAGTGCAATCATCGAGAGCGGTGATGCAGCGCTGCGGTGGAATCGCACTGCATTGGAACTGGCGGAGTCATCAGATGATCCCGATGCCCAGCGGTGGCGGGCATCGCTGCACAACAATCTCGGGTGGACGTATCACGAACGAATGCAATACGAGGACGCGCTTGCGCACTTTGAGCAGGCGCTAATTGGCCAGCAGGAAAAGGGCGATGCAGAATTGGTGCGGGTTGCACAATGGTGCATCGGCAGGTGCTACCGATCACTTGGCCGGCTTGACGATGCAGTTGCAATCCAACGTGAACTTGAACACAGCGCTCCCGGCGGTACACCAGATGGATTCGTGTGTGAGGAGCTGGCCGAGTGCCTGCACGCCCTCGGCCGCAACAATGAAGCAAAGCCGTATTTCAAACGGGCGTGTGATCTGCTGTCGCAGGATACATGGCTGGTTGAAGCCGAGCCGCAGCGCATCAATCGGTTGTGCGCCCTAGGTCGCGCGGATGCGAAGTAGCTTCTGATGTGTGATCTCAATGTGCGAGTCGCTGCTGTACGAGACGTTCAGCCCCGCCGGCCACGAGCAATTCCTGGGCAACCGCGCTGAGCGGCGAGAATTCAAATGTCTGATCGGCGCATTGAACCACGGAGTTTTCGAAATCGATGGTGAGTTGCGGTCCTTCGATCGTGGCTTCGTCCCGGCCTGCAAATGCATTCTCGAAATGCTGGACCAGTTCCGGGCATTCGAAAACAAGAAACGCGTTGTTGAACGCATTGCGCTTGTAGGTTTCGCTGAACGATGCGGCAATAACGCACGGAATGCCGCGAAGTTTCAGGCAGGTCGCTGCCTGCTCGCGCGATGATCCGGTGCCGAAGTTTCGACCGGAAACAATGATATCGCCGTCCAGCGCGATACTGTCGAAACGCGGATCGTAATTCGCCATCGAAGCGGCTTTCATTTCGTCTTCTGTGATATCATCGCGATAGGTGAGTTTGCCGGAGTAGATACCATCGGTGTTGAGGTTGTCGATAGGCAGCCACAGCGCTCTGCCGGTGAGCGTTGCGGGGAATCCGTCGATGATCTCGCTGGCGGACTTGGCTCGTTTGACACGTTCGTTGCGCTTGAATGTATGCACAGGCTCGATGTCTTCGAACGGCGTGGGTGAACAGATGTACCCAGCCAGAGCAGACGCAGCGACAACAGCGGGGCTGGCGAGATACGCCTCTGCATCGCGGCTGCCCATACGCCCCTTGAAGTTACGGTTGGTTGCGCTGATAGCAACTTCGCCCGGTTCGAGCGTGCCCGTGCCGAGGCCGATGCACGGCCCGCAGCCGCTGGGCAGCGCACGCGCGCCGGCACCGAGCAGCGTCTGCCACGTCCCCTCTTCTTCAGCCTGCTGCTGTACGTTTGCTGATGCCGCTGCGACATAAAACTCCACGCCGTCCGCAACAGACTTGCCATCGACAATACTCGCTGCTTCGCGCAGATCTTCCAGCCGGGCGTTGACGCAACTGAGCAGATATGCCTTGTGAATCTGCTTTTTCTCGCGCTCGATTTCGGGTAGTGCGCGCATGACCTTGACATGATCCGGCCCTGAAACATGCGGAATGACCGTCGACAAGTCAAGCGACAAATCAACAGCGTAATGCGCATCCGAATCCGGGGCCAGGTTGTTCGCAAACCACGCATCAACATCTGCGCGGGTATAGCGCGGGGCGCCGCCACTGGCGTTGTCAACAGCGCCTGCTTCGCTGCGCCGTTTGAGATAGTCCGCACGGCCGTACAGATAGTCGCGAAGCACTTCATCAAACGGGAACACGCCAGCGAGCGCCCCCCACTCCGTCGTCATGTTGGCAATGCTCATGCGCTGGTCCATGGAGAGTTGGTCGATGCCGTCGCCGACGAATTCGACCGCCATGTTGAGTACTTCATCGTTGTTGAATGCGCCGCACAGCGCGATGATGACATCCTTGCCGACGACGCCGGGTTTGAGCCTGTCGTTGAGTGTGACGCGGGCGATCTGCGGAACCTGCCACCACGTCTGACCGGTCGCCCAGATACACGCAGCATCGGTGCGCACGACCGGCGTGCCGAGCGCGCTGACAGCGCCATACAGATTGGAATGCGAATCGCTACCGACGACCATCGCGCCGGGTACAGCGTAGCCGTACTCCACCATGACCTGGTGGCTGATGCCGGTGCCTGCCGGATAGAAATCAATGCTGTGGCGGTTGGCGAACTGCTCAATCTTGGCATATTTGCCGAGGTTTTCAGGGGTGGTATTCTGAATGTCGTGGTCAATTGCGTAGACCGGCTGGCGGGGGTTGAAGATGCGCGGCTCGGCGCCGTCTTCGAAAATGCTGTGGAACTTGCCCATGACCGCGGACGTGTTGTCGTGGGTCATGATGTGCCTGGGGCGGATGTTGATGAAGTCGCCCCCATAGGCGCACTGGCCGGGCTTGAGCGAACCGGGGGCGGCGTGGGCAGTGGCGATTTTCTCGATCAAGGTTTGTCCGGACATAGTGTGTGCATTGTAGTGCAGCGGGTCTGCGGCTTCGCTTCGCGACGCCACGGCTTGTGGGCCACTCGCCGAAATGAACCGCAGCGCAGTTCCGGGTCTGATGTAAGCCTGAGCTCTGTACGGCCGATATCCGATGCATGTCGCCCCACGCCCCGACCACCGGCCGATTACTCATCGCCTGTCCCGACGCCCGGGGAATTGTCGCCGTCGTCGCTGGATTCATCGCAGAACATGGCGGCAATCTGCTGCACTCCGAACAGCACACCGATGTTGAACACGGCGAGTTCTTCATGCGCGTGGAATTTGATCTTGCAGGTTGCGATCTGAACCAAAGCAACTTTGCCGACACATGGGGTCCGGTTGCAGCGCGATATGGCATGCAGTGGCGGGCGCAATGGGGCGATCAGATCAAGCGCATAGCAATCTGCGTCGGCACACAACCACACTGTCTGCAGGATCTGATCTGGAGATGGCAAGCGGGCGATTTGCGCATTGACATTCCAATCATCATCAGTAATCACACAACTCTCGAACCACTCGCGCGACAGGCCGGGATTTCATTTCAACACCTGCCGATTGATGGCGACAAACCCGCGCAGGAAAAACGAATTGCTGACACGCTCAAATCAGTCAATGCGGATACGGTGATACTGGCTCGCTACATGCAGATTCTCAGTGGCGAGTTTCTGCGCAGCATCGACATTCCGATCATCAACATTCACCACAGCTTTCTGCCCGCGTTTGCCGGGGGCGATCCGTACCGCCAGGCGTATGACCGTGGCGTGAAGATCATCGGCGCGACGAGTCACTATGTGACCGAGGAACTGGATGCCGGACCAATCATTGTCCAGGCGGTGATCGATGTCAGCCATCGGCACTCTGTTGCGGACCTTCGCCGCAAGGGACGCGATCTGGAGCGCATGGTGCTGTCACGCGCGGTTCGCCGGCATGTCGAGGATAAACTCCTCACGAGTGCCAATAAGACCGTCGTCTTTGAATGACATCCTGAATCGCAGCCACGCATACCGTGCAATTTTCCGCCGATGGTGACAACAGCCTGTCACGCCTCGCCGAGAAACTGCATAAATCAAGCCGACAATTCTGTCATGATGCACTCGGCCTGTCGATTGGCACGAGAATAGTAATCTCAGGAAGGATCGCCATGACGCTGTCTTTCGATCACTTTGATGCCGAGCTCTCGCCACAACTGTTCCCGCTTCTCGCAACAGCACTTCATGCCGATACATCGTCAATTGTGGTTGTGTTGAATCACGAACTTGCGATTGAGTATCTCAATACAGCGGGCATGCGCCGGTTTCTGCGTAAACCAAATTGCACTACCGAGTGCCATCTGCGTGATGTGTATCCAGAACAAGTGACGAAAGAGCGCGAGCAAGTGGCCCGTGATGTTTTTCAGACAGGGGCGTGCATTTCAATTGACGGTGTAGTGCATGGCGAAGGGCTTCGCTTCTCGATGATGCGCAAGAAACTCAAACCCAGCCAATACGAGGTTGTGCTGCTTACTATTTGTCCACTTCGAAACATAAGCTGGATGCCAAGCGCTGCTGCCAATCCCACGGTCATTGCAAAATATCATGATCTGGGAGTACTCAGGCCATTGACAGCACGCGAGACGCAGATACTGGCATTTATCGCACAAGGACGTTCAACAATCGAAATTGCAGACATGCTTGTGCGCAGTCGGCGCACGATAGATTGTCACCGTTCGGCTGTGAGTCAGAAACTCAACGTGTCAGGGCTCGCCGAGTTGACCGCCGTGGCTCTGCACTGCGGCATCATCCAGCATTCAGGGGCAGTCGACACTGCTCGCGGCGAATTCCTTCGAATCTACCGACCATTGTTGGCATCACTTATCGAGTTGAAGAGAAGCGGCGTCGCACTGCTGGGTTCATCCCGGCGAGGGGCCTCAATACACTCATGAATTCCGCCGACCAAGAAACTTGGCGATATCAAAATCAACGAAGTCCGCGTGGTGAAAAATAATTGATTCGATCGAACGCTCCACCTTGTCGCCTTCGTGGCTGTGCGTCGCAACAATATGCATCACTTCAGGCGGAATGTTGTGTTTGTAACACATCGCCACGCCGGAAAACGGATGCCGCAGCGCCTCGCCGTAGCTGCCCTTGATGACATTTCCATCTGCGTCCTTGTCAAACTCCAGCGGCTTGCCGACATCCGCCAGCAGGGAACCGGCAATGAGGTAATTGCGGTTGATCGGCACGATATCGCCGAAGACCTGCTCCAGTACATCCGCAATGGCGATGCACTGTTTCACACAGGAATTGAGATGCGCGATGAAGGTCATGTCGATGTCACCTGCCAGCAGTGTGAATTTGACTGCGCGCAGTTCCTCAACCGACCACCCCTTGCCGCCGCAGCCGGTGGACAGAGCTTCGTTCCAGACAGCTGCGACATTATCGCGCAACTGCGCATCGGTGATTTTCGAGAGGTCGGGAAAGATGGCGATGATGTCATTGGTGGTGTATGTCATGTTGCGTCGCAAAGAGTTTTGTAAAGCTGTTCAGGTCGATGACTGCGGATGATAATCACTGCGCAGGATTCCGCAGAAGATGATGTCCGCCGGCTTGCCCCACTTGAAGACATGCTGTCGCAGAATACCCTCGCGCTGCATACCGACGTTTTCGATCACACGCCCGGATGCGGGATTGTGAGCCATGAAATGCGCATCAATCTTGTGCAGCGCCAGGGTTTCAAAGCCAAAGCGAACGACTGCCCGTGCGGCTTCTGTTGCAAGCCCGCTGCCCCACCGCGCGGGATCAATCCAGTAGCCGAGTTCAGCTCTTCGATGGGCAACAGTGAAACCCAGGCTCATCCCGCCGACTAGCTGGCCCTCGCCACGCAAACACACAGCCCAGTCAATACCTTCGCAGCCTGCGTAGTGCTCCTGCACCCGTATGATGAACGCGCTCGCTGCGCCATCAGGATACGGATGCGGAATGTTGATTGTCGTCGCAGCAACATCGGGTTGCGACACCAATTCGGTGATGCGCGGCGCATCGGACTGCTCATAGGCGCGCAGCACAAGCCGGCTGGTCGAAAGCTCCGGCTGGACATTTGGAAGTTCAATCGTCCAGGATTGCGGCGTTGGCTCGTGCCGATCGGTCATGCCGAACTGCCTGTGCCGGGCCCATCATACGTGTGATTCACGGGATCAATGCGGCGCATCGGCCGCTGTCGCTGTCGTTCTTCGGTTGCGTGAGCAATCAGCCCCGGCACACGGGCGATCATGAACAGGCCGTTCATCACCGCAGGTTCAAAACCAAGATCAGCAAGGATCGCGCCGATCGCGCCATCGACGTTGATCGGCAAATTCTTTCCCGCAGACTTGAAGACATCTTCAACCGCCCGGGATGCAGCAACGTGCGCACCTGCGACACCTGCCTCTTCTGCAAGCTCAAACAAACGGTCCGTACGTGGATCGCTGGTATGTACACGATGGCCGAACCCACTCATGCGCTGCCCGCTGGATTTCATTTCATCCAGCATTGCAGAAGCCACACAAGTCAAATCGCCGCCGTGCTCATCGCAGCGTTTGACGATATAACCGAGTTGCATCGCGCATTTCTGAATCGCGCCGCCGTGGAAGTCGTTGATCATCAGGATCCCCGCAGCCACACAACTGCCAAGTGATGCGCCGGTTGATGCAGCAGAACGCGCCGCCAAAGCAGAAGGCGGCGTCGCGCCGTGATCGATGCTCGAGACAAGAATCGCATCCATCAGCCTGCCGACCTTGTCATCAGGTAATTCACCGCGCAGCAGCAGATACACCGCAGCGCCGAAACTGACATTGCCCATCAGCGCAGCAATGTCGTGGCCGCGCACAGCGACACAGTTCGGCTCGATTCTGGTAATGCCCGTAGTCCAGGGCGCAGACGCAGTCTTCGGATCGCTCATAACGCACAAGTGTAGCGTTCTTGCGTACCCGTCAATTGTGTCGGGTTTACTCGCCCCCGGCTGCACTCGGTGATTCACGAAGCATCACGTCAACATCCAGCAGCATCTGTTTGGCATCGGGCCGCGACATCTGCCAGCGAATGCGATCGGCGCTTTCAAACAGGCCGGCCGCAAGACCGACCGCCTGGCGAAACTGCTCCTGTTGATCTGGTGCAACGAACGAATGAGCCTGCCGGGCCCACGTTGCGAGTTGCCTGCCCATCCGCAAGCCGTTGACCGTTCCAACGCTGTCAAATGTTCCGATCAGTTCCGGCCCGGAATGCGCCTTCGCCTTGAGCGATCGGCAGACGGTTTCAAGCTGTTCCGGGCTGCCTGCGACGACGCACCACGTGCCATCGGCACCGTCGGCCACATCCCAATTCAGTGTCAGCGTTTTCATGATGGGAAACCCGCCGGTGAATGTGCTGACCGCTTCTGAGATATCAATCGCCCGGGCATGGTTGCCTGTTCGATAGACGTGCAGCGGCGGAACCTCGATCAACATCGCGCCTTCGCTGGCATCGTTAAGACGAGCAGCAAACCGTGACATTTGCTGATCCAGCTGTTCAACCGAATACTGTTCAGCGTCAACTTTCACGCAGATTGCGGGTACGGGCGTGAGAATATCCTCGGGTACATCGCGCAACAAGCCGTCTTCTTCACCGATGGCAATGATTCTGCAATCGCCGGTTGCTTGTTGCAGGTCTGCACCACCGAGCGCTTCGCCGAGGTACTGCATTGCAAAGGTTTCGAATCGACTGATGCCGATGTCTGTCGGCTCCATGATCGTGAGCAGTTGTTCGCGCTCGAAGTTCCGGACAGTTGTGTAATTGCATTGTGTCGTTGACACCGGCCGTTCGAAGGGCGGATGATCGAACGTGGCCACATGACGCAAGCGGAGTACGTTGCCGCTGACATTCAATCCGATCAGCGACGATCCACCAGTAAATGAGTTGTGTCGAAGAAACAAGCCGCCGGACTGATCATTGAGGCGCTGGGTTCGTTCAGCAAACGCGTCTGTGTCAGCCAGCGAATCTGCAAGAGGTTTGCCGAGCGATGCGATGATTTCATTGAACAGCGCAGGGTGATCGCGCGAACCGAAGACGACCGTGTTTCCATCCTCAGCGACGAGCAGTGCCTGTTCCGGCATTGCGGAAAGCGCCAAGCCGTGGCGCGGCAATTGACTCGCCAGCCGCCAGTTGCTGCGCAGATTCTTCATTGTGCTGCGCGGAACGGTTGTGATGACGGCCCATTGCGCGCTGCCGGCTTCGGCACGGGTGACCAGCGTGAACTGCTTACCCAGCACAGCATCAAACAGAACATCGGGTTCAAGGGCAGATGACTTCGCAAGAGCTGTCCACGCAGCGCCCAGCGCGCTGTCATCAACAAGCTGCTGAATCCAAGTGCCTATCGGCCGCTGCGCCAGAGTGCGACGCATAGAAGCGCCATCTTCGATGTGCAGATACAGCGAGACGTCAGCGGGAACGGACTGCGCATCGGCAAACGGCTCGGACGGCTGTATCGCGCCAACCGGAGCAATCCAGGCCGCAGCCATCAACATCCATGCCATGGCGATTCGTATAAAAAGCTGCACGTCTCAGACCCATTGACCGGGAGCCCCTGCAGAGCGATTGACATCATCGGTCGGCTGGAACTCTGATTCCTCTTGCACCGATTCAACCGGCAACTGCCCGTCGGGCTGCACCGGCTGCGCCTGTTGGCGAATGCTCTGGATTAACGTCTGAAACTGCGACTGCCGCTGGTGGGCATCGTGCATGATCGCGCCGGGGACAGTCACCTCCGCCGGACCACGAACTGCAGCGCTCGAATCGTAAATACGCCACGCTGTGACTGTGACGGCGGCCATCATCAGGATACAAGCCCCCCGCTGCAGCCAGAGATTCCGGCGTCGGCGGCGCGCGACCGAATCAGCCACGCGCATGTAGCCCAGCCGCCCCATGACCCTTCGGGTCACATCCGGCGCAGCTGATTGTGTGCGCAGCGCATCGAACATCTCGCGATCGTGCGGGCTGGGGTCCCGTTGGCCGAATGAGGCTGTCATAGCAGCACCTCCGCGACCTGTTCGTGTCGTCGAACATCCGCAACGATGAACGCGCGCATGCGCTTTCGCGCCCGATGCAGATGACTCTTGATCGTGCCTTCGGGCATATCCAGATGTTCGGAGATTGCGGTGATCGACCAGTTCTGCTGATGAAACAGCAGGACGATCTCCCGCTGCTGCGTGTTCAAACTATCCAGTGCCTCATCGAGCGCATCGCGCAAGTTATCCGCAGATTCCTGCTGGGCCGATTGGTAGCCGGGAGTTTCGCCGTGTCCGTCCTGGCCGGTGATCATTTCGGAATCAAACCGCGGCGAGAGTTTCTGGATCGAATTCACATACAGCCGCTTGGCGATCGTGAAGACCCACGTGCTGAATCGGAACCGCGGATCAAAGCGATCGAGATTCTTCAATACGCGTACGAATGCTTCCTGGGTGATGTCCTCGGCCACTTCAGGCCGGCCCGACATGCGCAACATGAACGCATAGAGCGCTTCCTGATGCGCGCGGATCAGCGCTTCAATTGCAGCGCCATCGCCGCGCTTGGCCTTTCGAATCAACTGCGTTTCGAGTCGTTTCTCAATAATCATGCGGATTCCATCATAGGTATGGCTGGTACCAACGGTGGTTGCGAACGCAAAAAGTCGGCTCACGGTCAATCTGGGCAAGAAAAAAGCCCGGCCGGGTCCGGGCTCCTGTTCGATTCAAGCCACGCAGAAGCGGATTCAGGCTGCTGCGGTCTTGCTGGTGGGTCGGCGGGTCCGGCCGACGGTTCGCTGGGCTTCGGTGGCCCGGCGACCTTCCTGGCTGATCAGCTTTTCGAGCAATTCACTCGGGCTCTTGGCCCAGACATCGGCACCGATTTCCTCTGCGAGGCCTTCAGCCCGATTGAACAGCCCGCCACCAACGACAACCTGCAGATCCGGGCACGCGCCCACACCGCGAATCGTGTCGATGAGTGTGCGAATATTCGGAGCATCAGGTGCGCCCGAGGCGAACATCAAGAGGATGTCCGGCCGGTGCTCGCCGATCTCAGCAAGGATTTCATCGTTGGCGACACCGCCGCCGCCGAAGAACACGTCGTAGCCGTCAGCTTCAGCGATATCCGCGACAAGCAGACCGGCCAGTTCATCGGCTTCTGCTTCGCCGCTGAACATCAGAATCTTCTTGTTGCGGCGCGGCTTCTGCGCGTACTGCGACTGTGCCTGATCAGCAAGGCTGCGCAGCAGTCGCGTTGCATAGTGGTGGGCCAGCGTGGAAAGCTGATCCTGCCGATACAACGTGCTGATCAGTTCCATCACCGGCCAGTAGACTTCATGGGACAATTGTTCTGCAGACATTCCCTGGTCCAGCGATTCATCAGCGATCTGCCGTGCAGTCTGGCGGTCGCCACTGATAAGAGCCTGGAACAGTTGCTCGGTGAGTATCTCGAGGTTCACCTGGCACTCCAATCACGCGTGTAGATGCATCAGCAGGCTCCAGCCGCAATGCACCGAGTTGCTGGCCGACTCCGCCGGCCCCCACCACAACGATGTGGCACTTTCGGGTTACGCCCTATCGAACGCAGCTAGTACCCCACTGGACAAATGCCCGGTTCGGGGCATTGTTCTGCGGAAGTCGCAATATCGGACCGCCAAAGGCGCAAACCCAGCATGATCGGCACGGGGAGAATTCAACATGGTCCGAGAATGTTTTGGGCTGCAACCAGTCTTGCCGCTGGTTCATTTGGATTGTCCGAGCACATCCCTGAAGATCGGCCGGCCTTCAAGGGACACCCATACTCCATAGATGACCAAAGCAGCGACTGCGAATAGCACGATGACCATCGACCCCGCATACCAGTCGCGTAGATCCAGCGTGCCAATCATTAACCCGAGAAGGTTCGAGCCAGCATGCGCGCTCACAGCACACACCATGCCGAATCGAAGCAATGCAAACACCATCACGGCTGCATAGATAAGTGCCCATACGAATGTCGTGAGGATAGGAATTGAACCCGCGTATTCGACGCCGAAATACCACCCCGGCGAGCCAGCTGCAAAGAGCACAATTGCAACCAAAGCTGCAGCCCATGTACGTCGTGTCAGGACCCGCGCTACAAGCAACACAATCAACACATACATGACATGCAGGAGTCCGCCTGTCATGACCAAGCATAACATCCAAACGCGAAGTATCGGCGGGGAAATTGCTTCGAGCGCCATCAGATTTGGAACTGGTGCAAAGTTCGCAAGTCCGAGCAATTCAGCAATTTCATCAGTAAGTGTTGCGCCGATCCAGATCACGGTTCCGAGCGCCATTCCCACAAGCACCTCGCGACCAACTAACGGATCGTCCCAGCGACCGGACATCAAGCGCACCCAGGCAACGAGCAGCCGCGGCCAGATTTGACGAACATACGGTTCCAGCGCGAGATACCCAAGCCATATCTGAAATCCGTGAAGCAGCGTGTGGCCGAGGGCACGACCGGTCGCAAACTCGTTCAATGACAATGCAAGCCCCTGCTCACCGAATCGAACGTTCACAACTTCTGCGACAAGGTACAGACCAGCCATAAGCAGCCCAGTTCGCATAGACCCGCTTCGATCGCCGCGTCCGGCCCGGACGTTTCGTGCTGCAAGCACTGCTGAGACAATGATGACGACCGGCCAGAGGAGCGCACCAAGCAGATCGAAGAGCGCGCCGAAGAACACGAATGCGCGCGTGAGTAACGAATCACCGCTGCCCATGGACGCAGCATCGACGCGCTGCCAGTTCCAGCGCAGTGCAAAGTGGACAGGTCGGCCACGAAATGCGCCCGCCTCTGCAACAAATTCCCCTCCCAATTCCTCCGGCGCATTGACATCCCACACTCTGATTTCATCACTGTGCGTGGGCAGTACTTGTGCATCTTCCGCTTCGGTCACCGTGACTGCCTCGTCCGTCAACCCCGCGCGTGCCATCAATGCGTCCCAATGAGCAGCAGGATCAGTCGCTGGCAATACATCGGGGTCAGCTTCTACGTCCAACCACACCAGCCGACCAACATCGTTGAGGATCATGGTGATGCTGCCGGGTTCTGATTGCGGAGGGTCCTCAATGCTCGGAAATGGATCATGGAGTTGTGTCTTGCCGTAGAACGTTGATGGACTCCATCTGCACCAAAACAGCAGTGTTGCAGGAAGTTTGTCGTCAACTCCGGACCACGATGTATCACCGCTCTGGCGCAGGTGCGTCAGATACTCTGTGTTCTCGGTAAATCCCCATGCTGTGTTTGCTGGCAGTTCGCCGTAGCCAAGTTCACGCAGGATCTCGACGGCCCGCGTCATTAAGACGACGCCTGACTGTTCCGGAGCCTTTCGCGTCGAGGTCAGAATTACACTTGCCGCAGTGACGACAGCAATCCATGCCGCCAGAAAAACAGCAACCCGGGTTGACAGTCCACCCCGCGCACCGGCATTGGCAACGAGTTCCGGTGATGGCAATTCCCCCGCGGCCAGCGCAGCTGCTAACGGATCGCCACCCGGCAGCGCTGCCAGAACCTGATACACCGACTGCGGGCGCTGCTCGGGTTCATTTTCGAAGCAGCGCATGATCACCCGCTCCACTGCCGGGTCAATTTCTTCGGTAATCGACGACGGCGTGGACAACGAACCGCTGCTGTGTGAGCGCTTTAGTTCTTCAATGTTGTTTGAATCATGAACACGAGAACCGGTAAACAGCTCATACAGAATCAAGCCCAGTGAATACACATCACTGCGCACGGAGACGGTGCCGGCTGCGAGTTGCTCCGGCGCCATATATGCAGGCGTACCGGCCCGAGCCACAGTGCCCTGCAACTCGTCAAGAAAACCCGCCAATCCGAAGTCGGTGATGCGCACCCGCCCGCGTCCATCGATCATGATGTTGGCCGGCTTCAGATCACGATGCAGCACACCGTTTTCATGCGCTGCCGCAAGTCCAAGGCATATCTGTCTGGCAATCTCAATAGCCTTTTCGCGACTTGGCCTGCCGAGCCTGCGCAATACGCCGGAAAGATCTTCGCCGTCGATGTATTCCATTGACAGAAAAACGTGACCATCCGTTTCCGCAATGTCATACATTCTGCAGACATTGGGATGCGCGATTTCACGTGCGGTGCGCACTTCATTGCGGAAGCGCGTCAACCACAATTCGTCCGCAACAACGCGCTGCGGCAGAAACTTCAACGCGACGGATTGACCCAGTTCCAGATCGTCAGCCCGGTAGACCTCACCCATACCGCCCGAGCCGAGCAGGCCGACAATGCGATACCGCGATCCCAGTCGATGACCGGGTTCGAACCTGCCGTGTTGAAAGTCAGATGGGTTGGAGTCTGCTCGGGTTTGCCGCTGCGCGCCAACAGAGCGCGTCGTTGCTTCATCCGGATCTTCCGGTGGACCGGCGGGAGTACTGGATGGTGAATCGGCCAATGCGTATCCCCGCAGATACATTCAATTCTGGAGTACAACTGTGTAGTGCCGGACAGTGTACCACGTCCACTCATCTGACCTTTTCTGAACAGACAGTTCCGCTGTGAGCTCCGATCGAACCACATTCCTGACTGAGGAAAAAAAGTGCTTTGACGACTCTCAGCAACACTCGCATGAGGGAGTCGCGGCATCTTCGTATTCATCATGGCGACGCAACCAACCCATCGAGCCGGTCTCCTGTTCATCGCGGCCTTTGGGTGTGATATCCAGTAGGTGATACGCACCGTTGAGCATGTCCAAGCCGCGTTCATAAGTGGAATACGTATGGAAGATGCCGTCATCGGTATTGCGGAAGACGCTGATGCCCGGCGCTTCTTCCATCGAGAAACCGTGTTCGCGGTAGTTGTAGTAGCCGCCGCCGCCTGCCACTTCCGAAGGCGTCATGGTGACATGGAAGTCATAATTGAAATCCGAATCCAGCGCTGACACCCAATTGACATTCCAACCCATACGCTTGCGATACGCTTCAAGTGTTTCGATCGGTGCGCGCGAGACAATCGCGAGATTAGTGTCGCGATGACGCAGGTGTACGATGATGCCGTTGAAGTTGTCGATCCAGAATGAACAACTCTTGCAGCCAGCATCCCAGTCCGGTCCGTACATAAAGTGATAGATGATCAACTGGCCGCGATTGTCAAACAGATCAGCAAGGGTGACGTCGCCATCCGTTGAATGAAACGTGTACTGCTTCTCGACTTTTTCCCAGGGCAGGCCGCGGCGCTGGGCTGAAAGTTCATCGCGCAGGCGCGTGAATTCCTTTTCCTTGCGGAGATGATCCTTTCGGGCTTGGACCCACTGCTCGTGTGATACAACAGTGTGCGCGGGCATGGCATCCCTCCTTACTGAGAGTGTGGTTTTCAAAGACGGGCAGCGACCTGTTGTCCGCCGAGCCCGCAGCCGGGCTCATCAAATGGTAGAGCCCAGCTTCGGCGACCGAGCGCCGACCCGAAATTGCCCGTTTTCGATGGAATTCGCTGAAGAAGCAGGTTGACATGTACGACAGATTGTCGTACAGTGCCGACAACTTGTCGTTTGTACATCACGCCGGAGCCTCTCCAATGAAACACCCCCCGCTTGCCAACGCTGAACTGGCGGTCATGGAATTGCTGTGGGATGCGGACAGGTTGACTGCCCGGCAGCTTCGCGAACAGCTTTATCCAGCCGCATCCAGAGCCCAGCACGGAACGGTGCAGCGACTGCTGCAACGACTGGAAGACAAGGGTTTCGTCGATCGCGATCGTGATCTGCCGGTGCATCTGTTCTCTGCGGTCATCACGCGAAGAACGTACGCAGGCAATCAGCTTGAATCACTTGCGGACAAACTCACCGGCGGGTCGCTTGCGCCACTGCTCACGCACCTTATGGAACACAAGAAAATCTCGCAGGCCGAGGTCGACCGGCTGCGCACAATTCTCAGCGACACTCCAGAGCGGGGAGATCAATCATGACTGAACTGCTTCTTACGTTCGGAGCAAGCAACCTACTTCTTGCGTTTGGTCTTGCGCTGATTGCCTGGGTCGTTCATCGTTCGGGCAAGTGGCCGATGGTTGCACATGTGTTGTGGCTGGTGGTGCTTGTCAAACTTCTGACGCCACCGATCGTGTCGATACCTGTCGTAACTCTTCCGACCGCCACCGACGCCGCAACAACAGTTGAGCTTCCGACTGCGCTCACTGCAGCTCAGACTGCTGCGCTGCAATCCGCATTGGTCGGCGCAGGCCACAACGACCACTGGAACAGTCTTTCTAAATCGCCGACAACTGCGGCCACAACTGCGGCGTTCTCGCTGCCGGCCTGGTTCAAGACCCATTGGAAATCGATCGTGCTTGGCATCTGGCTCACGGGCAGCAGCATTGTCCTGTTCTGGACACTGATTCGTGTGTATCGATTCCAGCGCCTGCTTGACAAGGCTTCTGCAGCAGCGCCGCATCATGTGCAGGACATCGCACATTCTGTTGCGCAGAAACTTTCGCTTCGATCAACGCCGATGGTGTACACCACGACAGCGCGCCTGTCGCCGATGGTCTGGTGGATCGGCAGCCGTGTTCGCATCATCATTCCCGATGCATTTGCTGGCACTGCGGGCACCGAACAACTGCGCTGGATACTCGGCCACGAGCTTGCGCATGTTCGTAGGCGTGATTATCTGGTTCGCTGGATCGAATGGTTGGCGTGTGTCAGTTTCTGGTGGAATCCGGTTGCGTGGTGGGCGCGGCGCAATCTGCGCATCAATGAAGAAATCTGTTGCGATGCGCTGGTGCTTTCAGCATTGCGCCCCGAACCACGCACCTACGCCAATGCCCTCATGACTGTTGTCGAATTCCTGGCCTCCCCGGCACTCCGCCCGCCGGCTGTGGCAAGTGCGATCAATAGCGGCGGAATCCTGGAAAAGAGGTTCAACATGATTGTGTCCCACACGACAATCAACCGTTCGCAGAAATGGACTCGCGCAATTGTGCTGGCATGTGCTGCGGCGCTTCTGCCTGTTGGAATGTCCATCGCTCAGACGGTGAAACATGATGCTGAAACGATTCTTGAGACACAGAAGAACAATGAGACCGAACGCAGTGCGTTTCTCGACACGCTCGCTGAGTTGGTTCTGAACAGCACGTTGGACGAACGAACCGCAATCGAGATCTTTGTTGCGACCGAAGAACAGTCACGCTCCGATGCTGTTGCCTCGGGGAGGTTCACCGCAGAGAACTTCAACGATGTCCTTGCGATGAAGCTGCTGACGACAATCACCTCGAAGCGCATCAAGACTGCTGTTGCCAGCGGTGAAATGACGGAAGCTCAAGCAGAGCGTGGATTCCTGACAATGGAAAAGGATATCGAAGTTTACGTTCACAGCAAATCTGATTTCGGCGTGAAGAAGCGGGCAAACTACGAAGCGTACAAGGCCGGCAAAATCTCCGAAATCGAGTTGCACGATCGGCTGATGGAACTGCATAGGAAAGCAGGAATTGAAATCCCCAAACCGGCGCCCGACCCCCTTTACGCAAGGATTGAAAGTGCGGCAGCGAAAATTAAACGGTCCGTCGAAGCGGGCGAACTGACCGAAGCTGAAGCCGAACGCAAACTCGTAGAACTGCGTGAAGCGATGACTGTCCAGAATGCAAACGTTGAACGCAAGAAACGCCAGCAGGAGATTGAACTGCTTGCTGCTGAGATTCACGAAGCAATAGCCTCCGGCATCATCACCGAAGCGCAGGGTAAAGAAAAGCTCGAAGCGATCCGACGTGAATTGTCGCGCGAGCGAGATTCACATGGCATCACCCGCGAGCATTACGCAAAAATCAAAGCCGAACTGACGAAAATGGTCGAAGCCGGCAAGATCAGCAAAGAGGAAGCGACGGAACGTCTCATGAATGTTCGCGAAGCTATGGCTCGCGAACGCAACGACCACGAAGACGGCATGACGAAACGCTTTGCCGGCGCGCTGGCAGAGGCCGGAATTCCTCGCGAGAATATTCGTCCGGTCTTCGGCGCGATTAAGCGCATCGCAGGTGAAATCAAAGCTGAAGGCGACGCCTTCGAAGTCGATGCCGCCATCGTCGAATACCTTCAGGCTCAGAATCTCACCGCAGAGCAAATCGAACTTGTCGTAGGAATTGCCCGGCGCCTCGCACATCACGACGGCGAAGCTCGGCGTGAACACGTTGAACTGCGCCACCGCGAGGCGATGCGTTTCAACTGGGAATCCAGCAAAGAAAAAATCGAGGCTGCAGTCGAAGCTGGCACATTGACACGCGAAGAAGCGGATGCAAGGTATGTTGAAATCCGCAAGAAACTTGGCGAGCGAGGCGAGCGCTGAGCATCTGCGATGACGCAACAAGAATCGACGCTACACGCGGTTCGGGAATCCACCCGGACCGCGTTTTTTCTTTACGCTCGTTCAAGTATCAGCGACTATCAGCGACAACGGCGCGCGTCGCTGTACACACGCCCATTGTCATAGGAAACTGTTCGATCGATGCAAATCCTGCATCGCGCATGTCGTCTGCAAGTTGCGCCGTTGTCGAAAAAGTCTGTACTGACTTTGGCAGGTAGCGATACGCCCCGCTTCTGTCACGAGCGATCAGCGTCGCTGTCATCGGCATGATGTGCCGGCAATACAGCGCATTGCCCCAGCGCACAATCGGATTGCGCGGTTCGCTGAATTCCAGAATCAGCACCCGCCCGCCGGGGCGCAGGACTCGACGGAATTCGCGCAGCGCCCGCATCGGCTCTGCAACATTGCGCAAACCAAACGCAATGGACACAACATCAAAACTCGCATCAGCAAACGGCAGGTCCATTGCATCTGCCCATTGGAAATCAACAGGCACAGAACCGGCGGCGCGCTGCTGCATCTTGTGCCGGGCGATATCGAGCATCTGCTCGGTAAAGTCGACGCCGACGACGCGCTGCGGCCCCGCTGCGGCATAGGCCAACGTCAGATCACCCGTGCCGCAGGCAACGTCAAGCACAGCATCGGTTGATTGAACAACGCTGAGCCGCACAGCCTTGCGGCGCCACGCCTGATCGCGGCCCAGCGAATGCAGGCGATTATTCAGGTCATAATTACGGGCAATGGCAGCAAACATACGCTGCACGCGATCAGCTTTATCCGCAGCCTCGTGCGGATTCTCCGCCAGGTCGTTTGCAGTCCAGATGACTGGGGAAGAAGATGTTGCTTCATGTGTCATACCAGTGACGATGGTACGCTGCTGCGCTATCCTTGGCTTGAGTAATCCCGGAGTTCTACACCATGCGTCATTTCCTGATCACACTTTCCGTGCTCGTCGCATTTCTTGCTGCCGGCTGCAGCACCAACCCTGCGACGGGTCGCAAACAACTGAACCTGCTCTCGGCTGATGAAGAAGTCGCAATGGGCGAGCAGGCCATGCCGGAACTCGTTAAGGAATACGGCGGCGAAGTGCAGTCACAACCGCTGCGCGCGTATGTCACCGAAGTCGGTATGCGGCTTGCCAAACAGACCGAAGAGGACCTGCCGAACTTGCCGTGGCAATTTACGGTGCTTGATTCGGAAGTGATCAACGCATTCGCGCTGCCGGGTGGCAAGGTCTTTATCAGCCGGGGATTGCTTTCACGATTCACCAACGAGGCGCAGCTCGCCGGCGTGCTCGGCCACGAAGTCGGCCACGTCACTGCAGAGCATATTGATGAGCGCATCAGCCGCGCAATGGGTATTGAAATTCTGGCCCAGATCGCAACGGCAGCGGCGGGCAACGAGAGCGCGTGGGCCCAGGCAATTCCGGTCGTCGTCGGGGCCGGCGGCCAGGGATACCTGCTGAAGTTTGGCCGCGACCAGGAAAGCGAGTCGGATATCCTCGGCATGCGGTATATGGTGGAGGCGGGGTACGACCCACGTGGCATGCTTGAGGTGATGCAGGTACTCGCTGAGGCAAGCCAGGGCAATAGCTCGCCGGAGTTCCTTTCCACGCACCCATATCCCGAGACTCGGATCGAGACAATTACCGAGCTGCTGAACGGCGAGTACGTCTACACGCAGAACAACGATGACTTTCGCAAATACACCAGCCGCTTCGAGCGCGAAGCGCTGCCGTATCTCACCTCGCCCTCGCCATAGAGGCAAACCTCGGCTATCTGCTTCCAGACACCGTCTGCCTGCACAAACTGACGCAAGCCAAGCCCTGCAGCCAACGGGAATTGTACGCTGTGTCCGGCGGCCACTAGAATACGCAGCGATCTTCCAGGCGCCAGCCGGCTGGCACAGGACCCACTCTTCATGATCATTGATATTCACACGCAGGTCTGGTCGAACCCCGAACAACTCGGCCGGGAACGCGCTGATGCTCTTCGACGGCAACAGGTCCAGCACTGGGGCCAGTTTGACGCGTCTACCGCTGCACACGAAGAATCGATGCGGTGCGTTGACGGTGCTGTCGTACTCGGCTTTCAAAGTGCGCGCATGGGGGCAAGAATCCCCAACGAGTTCATCGCCGAGTTCGTCGCCCGTGACCAGCAGCGCCGCGTCGGTGTGGCGGGGATCGACCCGCTTGCAGGCGACTTGGACCGGCAACTTGACGCGGCGATTTCGCTGGGGCTCAGCGGCGTAGTAGTTTCGCCAGCATATCAGGGATTCCACCCGCAGCACTCCGAAGCCATGCGATTATATGAGCGCTGTGTCGAAGCCAACCTGCCGGTCTTTGTCACGATGGATCTGCCGATCACGGCCGGCGCGCTGCTCGAGTTTGCCCGGCCGGTGCTGTGGGATGAAGTCGCACGTTCTGTGCCTGGCTTGACGCTGGTGTTCGGACAGCTCGGTCATCCTTGGATTGACGAAACGTTGATGCTGCTGGCCAAGCACGCCAATGTGTATGCAGATACGGCCGGCGTGGCGAGTCGGCCGTGGCAGCTATACAACGCGCTGCTCAATGCAGTCAGCTTCGGCGTGATGGACAAACTGCTGTTCGGTTCGGGATTCCCCTACCAGAGTCCGGCGAAGATCATCGAGTCGATGTATTCGATCAACACGTACAGTCACGGCACACAAATGCCATCGATCCCGCGCAATCAGATTCGCGGCATTGTCGAACGCGACAGTCTGGAATGTCTCGGGATTGACGCGGTCGTGACACCGAGGTTCCGCAGCGACGATGAGAATGATGCCAGCGCGCTGGGCGTCGGACGCGGCGATCGAATGATCGATCATCCGAGCGACCCGCAAACCTGAACAATGACACGTTTTCGCACGAACAACATCACGAAGGTTCTGAATGCTCTGAACCCGTCTGCTCTGACATTGACTGCGTTGGTGTGGTGCGCGGCGTTGACCGGATGCGACTGGTCCAATCCGTACGGCACTTCGGTCGGCGCGCTGCGTGCAGTGTCACTCGGCGATGACCCGGTGACGGTTCGCGGCGATTTCACCACTGCGGTGTACTCCGATCAGCTCACCAACGAAACATCATTCTACGTGACGGATCTGTCTGTTGATGTGATCTACGAACAGTCGTTTGATACCGGGCAGGTGCTGCGCATCGAATTGCTGTGGGAGCCAAAGCCGGGCAAGACCCCGCTGGACAAATCAGCAACGAATGTCAGCCTGCGCTATGTGATTTTCGCAGATGGCGAAATCGGCGTGTATGAAGGCGGCGGGTTTGCACTCGTCAACACAATCGCACTGACGGATCGCGTGACTGTATCAATTCTGGATGCATCACTGCGACTTGGTCCTGCGACGCCGGGCTTCAACGATCTGCTCGGGCCGACGCGCATCACAGGCACGTTTACAGCCGATCGCGATCCGCAGACAACACATCGTCTGCACGTACTACTCAGCCAGCGCGTTACGGATGAACTTGGCACGAGTACGCTGGTGCGAAACGATGTGCTGACCGATTGCGATGCGATGACGCATCTTGTGCTGCACAACTATTGATCCTGATTTCTCAATACACGAGAAAAGCCCACGGAAAGCATTCCGTGGGCTTTGGTGTTTGTCGCTTGGCAACTTCGCAGGCGTGATCAGCTCTTGATATCAGTAATCTTCACGCGCAGGAATTTCTGGCGGTGGCCTGCCTTGCGGCGATAGCCCTTGCGGCGCTTGTACTTGATTACATCGATCTTCTCGCCCTGCACTTCATCGAGAACTGTCGCGGTGACGGATGCGCCACTAATGTACGGCGTGCCGATCGTCGCAGCGGAATCGGAATCCGCGTCACCCACCGCAAGAACCTTGTCAAAGGTCAGCGTGTCGTTGTCGGGCTTGTCGCGCAGGTCGATGTCGAGAATGTCGCCTGAAGCGACTTTGATCTGCGTTCCACTGTCTTCAATGATGGCGTACACGAGGCTTCTCCTGAATGAGTCGAGCCGGGCAGTATAGCGAGACACCGCTGAGGTGAAAACCTGCAGATGCAATGAATTCGATCCGTTTCAGACTGCTGTCATGGCTGCCCACGGCCAAGTCGGGCCGACCCGCTCGAAGGCATCCACCCACCGTCGGCATCTTTGGCAGCTCCCGCAGGGCGTTTCGCCTGCGTGTTCACACGGCCAGTGCAGGCTCAGATCCGCACCGCTGTCGTCTGCAAGGTCGATGATCTGATCATCTGTCAGGTCCAGCAACGGCAGATCGATGATGACGGTTTCCATGCCGTCGGGGCTGGGGCATAACCCGCTGATCAGGGTTGCCCGATCGACAACTGGACTGACATCTGCGAAATCGCTGCCGACCTGATGCGGCCAGATCACCCGCGAGCAGCCGAGCCGGCTGGCAATACCAAGCCCATGCACGAGCAGTTCGGACTGCGTCCACCACGTGTCAGCCGGTGTACTCGGCAGCGGCGAAGCGTTGAGCTGCGTGACAACAAACCGCTCTGCTCCGAAGATCGAACTGTGCCGCCGGGCCAGATCATGGCGAATTTCGGCATCAACATGATTGAATTTGGGATGCCAGAGCACGAACTGCTCGGCATCGCGCTGCATTGCCACAGCAACCAGCGATGCCAGGTCTGCAGTGTCGATGATCAATGTGGTTGTGGCTGCTGTCACCGTAGATTCTTCGGCGATTCGTGTGGATCAGCCGTACAAGTGAACCGCACCTGCGGGCAGCCCCGCTACGAATCTGCACGATGCACATAAATGGTGGCCGCGACAACCGTACAACCTGAACCCACGTTTGCTGTGTTCGACTGGCTCGTTCTGGCAGGATATCTCGTGGCTGTGGTTGCGATCGGTTTGTGGGCTGGTCGCACGCGGCGCGGAGCGGATGACTTCTTTCTGGGTGGTCGATCCATGCCGATGTGGGCGGTGGCGATTTCCGTCCTTGCGACAAGTCAATCCGCAGCGACGTTCGTCGGCGGACCGGCCCTTGCATACCGCACCGACCTGACGTATCTCGCGTCAAATGCTGCTGGTCTGATCGCAGTACTGATCGTCGCTTGGCTGTTCATCCCCCGCTTCTATGCGCGCGGTGTAACAAGCATCTACGAAATGCTCGGCCAGGTACATGGTTCATTCAGCCAGCGCATGGCCAGCGGCATGTTCATGATCGGCAGAGTCTTTGCCAGCGGCGCGCGGCTCTTCATCGTGGCCATACCGTTCTCGCTTATTGCCTTCGGCGACACAGCAGCTGAGTCAATGCTCGTTTCAATTGTGCTGATCGCAAGCGGCGCGACGCTGTACACGATCACCGGCGGCATTCGCGCGGTCATCTGGACAGATGTCATGCAGGCGTTCGTGTACACAATCACCATTATCGCTGCACTGTTCGTGCTGCTGCACAAGCTTGATCTTCCAATTGGTGAAATCGTCGCCACACTGCGCGATGCGGATGGCGGAACCAAGCTGCGCGTGCTTGACACAACCTCCGGCATCGCGCTTGATGCAGATCAACCCGCAAAGACGTACACCATCTGGACGATTCTCACTGGGTTTGTGCTGTTCAATGTTGCTGCCTATGGCACTGATCAGGATCTTGCCCAACGCATGTTGACGTGCCGCAATGCTCGCAGCGGCGCATGGTCGGTAATCCTGTCGCAGATCATCGGCTGGCCGATCGTTGGGCTGTTCCTGGTGATGGGCTTGCTGCTGTTCGTATATTACCAGCGCGCCGAACTGCTCGGTGATGCGGCGCCGGCGTACACCATCGACAAGCCAGGTGAGGTGTTCGTGGCTTTTATTTTGCACGAGATGCCGACGGGACTGCGCGGATTGACAATGGCAGGCCTGTTCGCCGCAGCGATGAGCAGTATGGATTCGGCACTTAACGCAATGGCATCAACGACGATTGCGGACTTCATCCGGCCGATGCGGACGAAATTGACCGGAGCTGCGCCGTCTGTTGATGTTGAAACCCGCTGGTCGCGTATTGCTGTTGCCGGCTGGGCGGTGATGCTTGCGTCCTTTGCTCTGTTGTGCGTGTACTGGCACGACTCCAGCGGCACGCCGTTGGTGGATTTTGCGCTGAACGTGATGGTGTTTGCGTACAGCGGGTTGCTGGCTGTGTTCCTGACGACGATTCTGACCAGACGCGGCAACAGTGATTCCGTTGCTGCGGCACTTTTTGTTGGATTTGCAGTGGTTCTCCTACTGCAGCCGAATGTGCGCAGCGCGTGGATGCCCCAGGCCTGGCAGGGATTGAGTTTCTCGTTCGGCTGGCAGATGGTTGTTGCAACAGCTCTGGCGATGGCGGTCTGCTGCATGGGTCGGCGTCAGGTCGTCACGGCTTAAGAGATTGCAAGCGATCGACGGCCGCGCGCAACATGTCAACATCCTTGCAGAATGCAAAACGCACAAGCTTCGCGCCTTCAGCGCGGTGTTCATAAAACGCGCTCGGCGGGATCGCAGCGACACCGACCTTTTCGATCAGGTGTTTGCAGAATGCCACATCATCTGAAAAGCCGAATGTGCTGTGATCAGCGAGTACGAAATATGTCCCCATCGGCGGATACACCGTAAACCCAACTGCTGACAAACCCTCGATCAAAACATCCCTGCGTTCGGTGTACTGCCTGCGGAACGTCTCGAAGTAACTCTGCGGCGCATCAAGGGCAGCAGCAGCACCGAACTGCAACGGTGTTGCGGTGGCAAATGTCAGGTACTGATGCGCCATGCGCACCGCGCGGGTCAACTCCGGCTGCGCGACCGCCCAACCGATCTTCCACCCGGTCAGGGAAAACGTCTTGCCGAGGCTCGACAGCGTCACCGTGCGCTCGGCCATACCGTCCAGAGATGCAAGGAAAACGTGTTCGCCCTCAAAGACCAGATGTTCGTACACCTCGTCAGTAACGGCCAGGACATTGTGCTGCTTGCACAGCGATGCAATCAATTCAAGTTCAGCACGGCTGAAGACTTTGCCTGTGGGATTATGCGGTGTGTTGATAAGAATCGCGCGTGTGCGATCGGTGAATGCAGTTCGCAGTTGTGCTTCTGAAACGGCAAACTTCGGAGGGCGCAGCGTGATGAACTTCGGCGTTGCCCCTGCCATGGCCACGCACGCGCGGTACGAGTCGTAGTACGGTTCGAACAGAATCACTTCATCGCCGGGGTTGACCAGACCGAGGAATGTCGCAGCCAGCGCTTCGGTACACCCGCTTGTAACGGTGACATGTTGATCGGGCTCGATGTTCAGGCCGCTGCGGCGCGAGAATTGCGCTGCGATGCGCTCTGTCAGCACTGGCATTCCGAACATGCGCGCGTATTGATTGTGCCCGGATAGCACAGCATCAACGGTTGCATGCTTGACAAAAGCCGGGCCGTCAAAGTTCGGAAACCCCTGCCCGAGATTAATAGCGTCATGTTGCAGCGCCAGCCGGCTGATTTCCGCAAAAATTGTCTCGCCGAACGATGCAAATCTCGTAGCGATGCGGCTGTGCGTCGTCTGTATAGAGGAATCATCCATGCCGGGAGATATCCTATATTCTTGCGTCAACCTGCGTTGAAAACGGTGGAAACGCATCAACAACGTGAAACTTCGAGCCGGTGATCGGTAACAAAGAGCAGGTATCTCCGGTGCTACACGCCTCTGGGTATAGAAGGAAGATCCGAAACATGAGACAACGTCGATTTAAGTGTGGGGTTGCGGCGATCGTGCCAGCAGCTATTTTGTCATGCGCATTCGCAGCCACTGCGGCCGCGCAGGTTCAGCCGCATCCCGGCATGCTGCAATTCCCGGATGTCGGCAGCGACGATATAGTGTTCGTCTACGCCAATGATCTCTGGCTTGCGCCGCGCGATGGCGGGATGGCCAGACCGCTTGCCAGCCCACCGGGTCAGGAAGCCTTCCCCCGCTTCAGTGATGACGGCCAGACGATCGCCTTCATGGGCAACTACGATGGCAACCGCGATCTCTACACGATCAGCATCAACGGCGGCGTGCCGCATCGCGTGACCCATCACCCCGGAGCGGAAACGCTCAGTGATTGGGCGCCGGATGGCAGGTTAATCTTCCGGGCGGGAGGCATCGAAGGCATTCCTCGCACCTTGCAACTGTTTACAGTCGATGCCGAGGGCGGTCTGCCCACGAAACTGCCCGTTCCCTATGGCGGCGCCGGCGCAATCAGCGCAGATGGACAGTGGCTTGCGTACACGCCCTGGAATCGTGACACACGCACTTGGAAGCGCTATCGCGGCGGAATGGCCAGTGACATCTGGCTGTTCAACCTCCGAACGCACGAATCCAAACAAATCACCGATTGGGAAGGCACTGACACACAGCCGATGTGGCATCGAAACAAGGTGTATTACCTCTCCGATGCTGGTGAAAACCATCGGCTGAACATCTGGGTGTACGACACGACCAACGATAAACGCGAACAGATCACGCGGTTCAGCGAAAACGATGTCCGCTGGCCGTCGATGGGACCCGGCGACAACAATCAGGGCGAGATCGTTTTCCAGAACGGCCCAGAACTATATCTGCTGAACCTGCGCAACCGTCAATCCCGTACGGTAAAGATCACAATCCCCGGCGCTCGGCCGACAATCCGCACGCAGCAGGAAGACGTCTCAAATTTCATGTCGTGGTACAACATTTCGCCGACGGGAAAGCGCGCGCTTATCTCAGCCCGTGGCGACATCTGGACCGCGCCCGCCGAACACGGCACGCCGCGAAACCTCACGCGCACCAGCGGTGTAGCGGAACGAGATTGTTCGTGGAGTCCTGATGGTCGATGGATTGCGTATTTCGGCGATGCATCCGGCGAGTACGAACTCTACATCACGCAATCTGACGGCAAGGGCGAAACCAAACAACTCACCGACGGCAGTGAAACGTTCTACTCCGACCCGGTCTGGTCTCCAGATTCAGAATACATTCTGTTTTCGGATAAGGCAGGCAAGCTGTATCTGCACACGCTCGAATCCGAAGTGACAGTCGAGATCACCGATGACCCGTGGGGTGTTCCCGCCCGGCCGAGTTGGTCGCACGACAGTCAGTGGATCACATTCGCGCACGGCACCGAGGATTCACCGATATCCGTTGTGTTCCTGTACAACGTCGAAACCGGTGAAATGAATCAGGTGACCAGCGGCATGTTCCCCGATGCCCGGCCGACGTTCGATCGCAAGGGTGACTACCTGTACTACCAGAGCAGTCGCACCTTCCAGCCGACGTATTCTGATCTGGATACAACGTGGGTGTACAACCAGAGCCAGGTTCTGCTTGCGGTTCCGCTGCGAGATGACTTGGATCAGTTGTGGGCGCCCCAAAGCGATGAAGAAACCTGGGAAGCGGACGATGACGAAGAAAGCGAAGATGAAAACGCTGACGATTCTGATGCCGAAAGTGATGACAGCGACGATGATGATGCTGCGGCTGACGAAGACAACGGCGCAGATGACGATGCCGATTCGGATCGTCATCCACTGCACGGCGTATGGGAAGGTTCGGTCAGCGGGCTTCGACCGTTGCTCGAAGAGTTGATTCCGCCCGATGCGGGAATTGCTATTTCCGATTCCGCACCATTGACGCTCGACATTGTCGTTGATGAAGACGGCAACATCTCCGGCACGAGCACGATGGAAATCATGGGCCAGACGCAAAGCGAACCGCTTGGCGACGTCACGTTCGACGAAGCGACCGGCACATACATGGAAACCGATGATCAGGACGGCGTGAAGTCCGTTATGAAAGGCACACTGGAAGGCGACACGATTTCCGGCACCTGGCAAGTCACCGGCGCAATGAACGGCTCCGGCGAGTGGTCGGTAACGAAAACCGACAAAGAACCAGAAGAAGCCGAAGAGGCAGCCGAGATTGTTGAGATTGATCTCGATGGTTTCGAAAGCCGGGCTATTCAATTACCCGTCTCCAACGGTAACTTCGGCGACATGACAGTCAACGACAAGAACCAGTTGATCTATGCCCGCTTTTCACAAAGCGGCGCGCAGCTCATGCTGTTTGATGTGACAGACGACAGCAAAGCTGAGAAGACCGTCGCCGGCGGCGCCGGCAGCTTTGAGCCTTCTGCTGACGGCAAGAAACTACTGGTTATCAAGCCGGGCGGTGTCGGCATTCAGAACGCAGCGGCGGGTGGATCTGCCAAGAACATTGTCACATCGCCGATGATCGCGCATATCAACCCCCGCGAGGAATGGGAGCAGATATTCCATGATGCGTGGCGGCTGCAGCGCGATTACTTCTACGTCAGCAATCTGCACGGTGTGGATTGGGACGCAGTGCGCGAGCAATATGCTGCGATGCTTGTTGATGCGGTAACACGCGAAGACCTCAGCTACATCATTCGCGAGATGATCAGCGAACTGAACATCGGCCACGCGTACTACTTCGGCGGCGACACCGAAGGTCAGCCCAGTCAGAATGTCGGCTTACTCGGCGTGGATTGGGAACTGCACGACGGCGCATATCGCATCAAGAAAATCCATCAGGGCGGCCCCTGGGATACGGATGCGCGCGGCCCGCTCAGCCAGCCGGGCGTCAATGTCACTGAAGGTGACTATCTGCTTGCGGTCAACGGCATTCCGGTCAATATAGATGAGGACCCGTGGGCGCCGTTCATAGCAATGGCGGGCAGGACCATCACCATCACCGTCAGCGACAAACCCGAACTCGACGACGAAAACATAGTTGAAGAGACTGATGAAGACGAAAGCGATGAAAACGGTGACGATGAAGAGCGCCCGGCCGGACAACGCGAAATTGTCGTCGTCCCAATCGGCAGCGAATACAACCTGCGGTATCGATCGTGGATTGAGCACAATCGCAGCCTGGTTGCAGCCGAAACCGATGGCAGGGTTGGATATATCTATGTCCCCAACACCGGCGTCGACGGCCAAAGCGATCTCGTTCGCCAGTTCGTCGGCCAGATTGATAAAGATGCGCTGATCGTTGACGAACGATGGAACGGCGGCGGGCAGATTCCGACGCGCTTCATCGAAATGCTCAATCGGCCGGTGACGAATTACTGGGCGACGCGCGATTCCAAGGATTGGCGCTGGCCGCCGGATTCACATCAAGGCGCAAAGTGCATGCTTATCAACGGCCTTGCCGGTTCCGGCGGCGATATGTTCCCGTGGCTGTTTAAGCGCGCAGACCTCGGCCCACTGATCGGTACGCGTACCTGGGGCGGGCTTGTCGGCATCTCGGGCAATCCCGCGCTGATTGACGGCGGTTACACATCCGTGCCGACGTTTGGCTTCTATGAAACCGATGGCACATGGGGCATCGAAGGCCACGGCGTTGATCCGGACATTCGCGTTGTCGACGATCCGGCCCTCATGGTTGATGGCGGCGACCCGCAACTCGAAAAGGCTATCGAAGTCATGCTTGATTCCATTCGCAACAATCCGTACAGCCCGCCAAAGGCTCCGAAGTCGCCGGATCGCTCCGGCATGGGCATTACGGATGACGACAAATAGTGAACCAATCAGCTCGATGAGCTGACTCAATATTCAGTATTGCCCCACACGACAGCGCCCCGGCTCGCTCTAAGCGACCGGGGCGTTGCATTTCTTAGTGGTCATTGGGCATCGCTTCAAACGCTACGTCGTCATTCAATCGTATCCGCCGGTGATATTTGGTAAACCGAGATTTTCGAGCTTGAGGTTCGTTTCGATCCGGAAGTTGGATTGCGTTCGATGACGCTCAGCGAAAAAGAAATCAAGCGTATACGTCCCGCCGTCCTTCAAACCGAGGCGATTGAGATCGACATACTGATCGACCGCAGCGTGTACACCGCCGATGTCGATCACGAGCTGGTCATTGATGAACACCCACACATCATCATCGCCGACAAATCGGAATATGTTCTCGCGCGAGCCGTCGTATGTGAATTCTGTGTGCAGTTCATACGTGAAGTGGAAGTTGTGATCAGGTCTGCCGCCGGGGTTCCCCAGCAGTTCATCATCAATCGGAAAGAATCCATCACGACCGCGAAACAGCGGGTCCTGCTTATCATCGAATACGTACTTGCCATCGGAATCGCGAACCAATGTCAGCGTCAATGCCCGCGACAGGTTCACGCCTGGCACATCGCGAAACCACTGGCTGAATGATGCTGCGTCTCGGATACCGCCTGATGATGCGCCGGCAGAACTTCCTGCGACATCGCCGCGGCTGCTGTCATGCAGTGTGTGAAGAATTGGCTGGCCGTTGGTATCGGTCCACTGCGAGCCGACTTTGAAGCCGCCGCCTTTGAATTGCGGTTTGCCATCGTCGCCGAGCCGGTCTGCGATGTTGCCTACATAATGCCCGAAGCCGAGATCGGGTTTGCGCTCGAAATCAGGATGGCCGTTGGTGTGCGACAGTTCGTTGAAGTCGCGAACAACGCCGGTGAGTTGCAGGTAAGCCGGTGCTTCTTCTTCCTCGACACCGGTTGTTCCTGCGGTAACCAGCGAACCGCTGACCGCAGCAAGCAGCACCGCTGCCCCGCTGCACAACCAGATGCTTCGTGAATGTCCGTTACGTGTTGCGCCTGTCGCCATCGCCAGTCCTCTCTTCTTTTGTATTTCCCACAAGGAGCCGAATGGATCATGCAGCGCCATTGCGCCGCGCCAACCGGGTTCTCACGGGTTTCGAAGATGATCGCGATGATTGATTCAATCCGGTAAATGGCGCAAACTTTCTTGACTGCGTCGGCTCTGGATTCTGCTCAATTATGTTCCGGTAACTCGCAGTGCCGGACTGGATGATGTCTTTGTTGCAGCGTGTCACAACACGAGCAGCTTGCGCTTGGCAGCCGATGCATTACTGTCGATGAATACACAGCGCTACAGGTGCGCCAATGCGCGGGCACAACTACGACTATGAATGGCAAATCTCCCTCAACAAAATCACCAGACGATCGTCGAGACTACCGACGATTCGCGCAGGGATCGCTGAGCAGCTCGATCGGCCCGGTGCTCGACTTGTCCACATCGGGCATGCGAGTTATTGCCAAAAAGCCGTGGTGTGGTGAAGTGCCGGTCCGCATTAGCGCATCGGGGATCGACATAACCGTCAAGGCCACCGTGATGTGGTCGCGCAAGCTCGGTTTCCGCGCCTACGAACTCGGCTTGACGTTCACAGATCTCGATGCAATTGCCGACCTGACGACCTGGCTGGCCGTCTGGAATCGCTGACTAGTCAAGCAGCTGTTTGAGCGCATCATCAACGTCGCCGGTCAACGGAGTTTCTTCATCGAGCCTGTCCTGAAGACGGATTCGAAGATCATTTTCAATCAACGTGCGCACCAGAACCTGTTCATCAAGAATCTGTGCCCGGCGCAAGGCAGACTCAGCTGCTTCGACATCGCCGGCCAGCAGTTTCGCCAAGCCGTAGCCGACCATCGCTTCCGCCCCGCGCTGCTCGTGCATGACATGTCGCTTGAAGAGCTTCGCAGCGGATTCATCATCAGCCCCTGCAAGCATGCGCCACGCATCGTCAATGCTGTCGCCATCAAGTACTGCTACTGCTGCGTTGGAAATGACCGTGCGTGTCGCGCCATCCGGTTGCTTGATGTGGCGAATCACAATGTCGGTGCGAGCACCATCAGCAGATGTCTGGGTGTTGTCCGCGTCCAATGCAGCAGCGGCAGATTCCGGTGTAATCAACCTGTATTCGATCTGTTGCGGCGCAGCGGGTAGCTGGTCATACCGAGAATGGTTCGGCGTTGCGCATTCGTAGCGCCGGTAGGGCCGATTCGTCGAGCGCCCGACATCACTCAAGACAAGAGCTTCCAGTCCCGGCTCTTCAATCGAAGGCAATCCGAAGGGTGACCTGCGGTGATGTGCGAATGAATATTCGATCTGCTCGCGCGGTCCGCCATCAACGGACCGGTCGAAGCGCACGAATGTGCGCCGCGGATACCCATCGCTGGAAGATGCCAGGCGCTGCTGATAGTGGCGCGACGAGCGGAAGACGTTCTGCGTCGGATGAAAGTGCCTGCTCTTGCGAAAGACGTTGCGATTGGAATTTCGATGTTCGTAGTCGTACGCCTGCCGAAGCAGCCGCGCGACTTCGCCGCGCACCACCGGTTCGTTCAGGACGACACTCTGGGCGTTCACAACTCTGCTCGGAAGGAGCATGGCTGTAGCGAGCATAATCAGCGCAGCAGTTCGTGATGCAGTTCTTCGCATGTCAATCTCCCAATCCATCATTCCCGCGAGATGGTACGTCCGCGCAGAAAACGAATGCACTGTGCCGTGAGGACACAGCGCAGAACACTTTCATTCCCAGTATGAGCACAGAAATACTTCTTGACGAACTATTTATGGATGTAATACGCCGCCCAACGTCCGAGAATCACCGGCACGATCAGGCATGAACGATTCTAAGGCCCGAAACTATTGCGAATGAACTCGCCGCCTTCGTCATTATGTACGCTGATGCTTGCGACATTGCCAAAGCCTTCCGGAATCATCCAGTAGGCGTGCGCCGATTGTGTGGCCACGACCGCCATGAGACCGGATGCGAACAGCGTGCCCTCGAACACCTGCTTGCGATGATCTGTCGCGAATCACTCTCCATCAAGAAAAGAAACACCTTTGCGTACAAGCGTTCAAGGCAATCTCTCTTCAACGGAGTGCTGGTTGTCGATGTGCCGACGCAACCGACGCCATGCCGGTTGATGGTGCAAAGCGGGTGACCGGGTTCGAACCGGCGACATTCAGCTTGGAAGGCTGACGCTCTACCAATTGAGCTACACCCGCATCTGAGCTCCAGTGTAGCACGTCCACCTGCATCTCGGCATCCCAAACACGCTGCCAGTGCTTCGCCCGGACTTTCCCGAATTCTGACCGATATTCCAGGCCGATGGCATCCAGTTGGGCAGCAAACACTTCCTGTTTGCTGCAGGCTTGGCGTAGAATCACTTCTGCTCGGCCTGTCATCTCTTCGCAGCACCACTGTTCCAGCTGAGTGTTCACATCCACGCAGAGCATGTAGGGGTAAACCCATGCTGACGCATTTTTCCACGGCGATATCCGCCGGCGTGTTTTCGATTCTGGCGTGCCTGTCCAACTGCAATCGCGCGTTCGCTCAGGACGCAGACCCCGCAGCAGAACAACTGAACATTCAACTGGAGAAGCGTGGGCCCGAAGACGCCCAACCAACTGACAGGCCTGCTCAATCAACCAGTCCGCGGACGATTATTGTCTTTGGTGATTTTGTAAGCATTCAAGCAAACATTAACACTGCAGGTGCAAACATTCTTGGCGATGCCGCAAACGAACCCTCACTTGCGGTTGACCCCACCGCGCCCAATCGCATCGCCATCGGCTGGCGTCAATTCGATTCGATCATTTCGAGTTTCCGCGAAGCTGGGTATTCATACAGCGTCGATGGCGGACGCACCTGGGCGCGCAAGGCTGAGTTAGATTCGGGACAGTTCCGATCTGATCCGGTACTTGCTGAAGCGCCCGATGGCACGCTGTATTACCTGAGCCTGAAAGTCACCGCAGGCAACCAGTTTTCCAATGACATATTTCTCTCGGACGATGGTGGCGCAACGTGGCCGATCCAACACTTCGCGGTCGGAGGCGACAAAGCCTGGCTGGAAGTTGATCCGAACACAGGCGTGCTGTACCAGGCTTGGAATATTGCGGGCAATCCGTTTGCGCCGGCGCAATTCAGCCGATCACTGGACGGCGGCGCGACATGGATGCAGCCGATCTTCTATGACCATTTCAATCTGATTGATCCGGCGCTTCCCTCCTTCGGCATTCTCGACAGCGGGCCGAACGGAGAGCTCTATGTCGCTGGTGCTCGCAACGCGTCGCCGAGCAATACGTTCTGGGTCGTGCGGGCCAACAACCCGTTTGCGCCCAAGATAATTCCATCGTTTGCAATCATCCGCAATGTAGACATGGGCGGCGCACTTCGGCTGGCGGTCGGCCCAAACCCGGCAGGACTGCTTGGTCAACTCAATGTCAGTGTCGATCACTCTGACGGCCCGACGCGCGGCTACGCATATGTGCTGGGGTCGATTGAACCGCCGGGTTCCGACCCTATGGATATTCACCTGATTCGCAGTACGGATGGCGGGCAGTCGTGGGACGCGCCGGTGCGAGTCAATGACGATGCGATCGACAACGGCGCATGGCAATGGTTCGGCACAATGGATGTGGCGCCGACGGGACGTATTGACGTCGTGTGGAATGACACGCGAAACAGCAACCAGACAAACATCTCGCAGTTGTATTACAGCTTCTCACTGGATGGCGGCGAGAGCTGGTCCGTAAACGAACCGATCAGCCCGCTGTTCAACAGCCATCTCGGCTGGCCCCAGCAAGCCAAGCTCGGCGACTACTACGACATGATCTCCGATGCGACTGGCGCGCACCTCATTTACGCTGCCACATTCAATAACGAACAGGATCTGTACTACCTGCGCATCGGCGATTACGACTGCAACGGCAACGGCATCGGCGACAGCGATGACATCGTTGATCGCGGAAGCAACGATTGCAACGAAAACGGCATTCCCGATGAGTGTGAACTCGCAGCATTGGCAGCCAACGACCTGAATGACAACGGCATTCCCGACATCTGCGACTGTCTTGAAGATGTCGAAGGCGCAAACAACGTCGTTGACGTTTTCGATCTGCTCGCGCTGCTTGCGGCATGGGGCACTGACGCACTGCCTGCGATCATCGCGGAACCGTTCGATGACGTCGATGAAACAGATCTCGTAGAATTGCTTGAAGCCTGGGGCGCGTGTCCGTAGTTTCAGGCGTGATTGGTGCGAGCGCGCGGCGCACCAGGATAAGGAATTTGTGGTGAACCAACACGTACAGAGCATCAGAAACCACCACGCAGTTGTCTGTGTGTGTATTAGCCTGGCGATGGGTTTCGCGTCGCCGTATGTGAATGGCCAGTATGAACCGGACGAACGGCAGACGGAAGTCGATCCGTTTGGTACGCCCAGGCAGTTTGCGGAGCTGTTGCACACAGCTGCCGATCAGGCGCGCCGGGGTATTGCCTCAACAGACGTCGGCGATATTGCGGTTCTTCACGATGACGGGACACTCGTGACCGGACCGGCAGGCGGATTGACCACCAATACAACAAACATCGTCAACGCGTTCTTTCAAACGCACAACGATGAATACGACCAACTCATTATTCACGTTGCAAGTACGTACTTCTTTGATGTCGATCCGGAAGCAGGCTTTGCGTTCTTTCAGATTTCAGCAGGATTTGTCGGCGGGATAAACCGGACACAGGGCAATCCCAACGCCGGCATCGGGCGCACGCGCCTCGGCGGCATCTGCAACATGAACGACCTTCCGGAATATCCCGATGATCCGACAGCAAATTTCTTTGGCAACGGCGTTGCGTCCTACGTCGAGATTCTCGGTCAGGAGTTCGGACACCAGTTTCTGTCGTTTGTGCAACCACCCGCTGCGACCGGCGCAGACATTCTTGGTCGAAGCAACGCACACTGGAGTTTTTTCCTGCATCATCCCGGCGTCGGTAACGCCTCGCCGATGGAGGGGAATCGCTGGGGGCCGGTGCTCGGCGGCTTTCAGACAATCGAAGCGTTCACAGGGTATTGTGAACTGGACGAGTACCTCATGGGTCTGCGAACGCCGGAGACCGTTACGCCGTTCTTCGTCCTGGATTTCGAGAACGATCCGTTTCCGGATTCTCGGTTTCCTGCGCTTGATGTGATGGTCAGTACGTTTCCTATCAACCTGACGGTGCAGGACATAATCGACAATCATGGACCGCGCGGTCCATCGACAACAACCTCACCGAAGCGCTTCAAGGTCGCATTCATCCTTGTCAACGGGCCGGGCGTACCCATTGTGGATGCTGATATCGAAAAGCTAGATGCATTTCGACATGCGTGGGAAGCATATTTCGATGTTGCGACAAACAGCCTGGGCGTGATGGATACGACGCTCGGTCTTCCACCATCGGTTGCCCCGTCAGTCTTCGCATCGGCTGACGATTTTGAATCGGGTGTCTTTGACGCACAACGCTACGAGTGGATCCAGGGCGCGACGATCGACGAAATGGCGTTGAATACGCCAAGCGGCACACGGGCGCTGCACATGGATGGAAACTGGGGTGGTGGTGACGAGGTACGATCGATGCCGATTGATCTTGCATCGCGCAGCACTTCACAGATTATTCTGCGCTATGCGGCGCAGCGCACAGGTTCGGGCGATTCACCAGAACCAGGTGACAATCTCCTGATCGAATATTTCTCTACGGCTGGTGAGTGGATTCGGTTACGGCGCATTCTCGGAGAAGGATTTGATGAAACCACATTCACGCCGTACGCCGATGTACTGCCCGTCGACGGTGTCTTTGAAGCTACACGATTCCGCTTTCGCAGACGGGTCGATACTGTCGGCGCTGAAGATGACTTCTTCATCGATGATGTACAACTGCTCGTAACGGATATGTGTCCAGCTGATCTCACCGATGCTGGTGGGCCTGATCTTCCCGATGGTAGTGTGGACATTGCCGATCTGAATGAATTGCTCGACAACTGGACAACCGATGGCCGCGGCGCAAGTCTGGCTGCGCCACCGGACGTAGTTGATGTTTTCGATCTGCTCGAACTGCTTCGTCAATGGGGTGATTGCGAGTAGCGAAGCATCTTACTTATTTTTGGATACGTATTCGTCGCCGAATAAAGTCGCTCGAATCACCCTGGCAATATCGGTGTTGTCCATCGAACCGTACACAAGTTTGCTGTTGATTCCTGCAGCGCGGACAACGACGCCGCCGGAGATGTCATCGTTGGCGGCCCAGACAATACCGAACGGCAGGCGTTGTCCGTTTCGATCGGGTTTCGACCAGAACGGCTGCGTTCCTGTGCCGCCGACACCATCTATCGGCGCGCCGTTGCGATCATATTCAGGCAGTACGTCCGGCTTCGGTTTGTCCGGATGCAACACGAGCCCATACATTCGCATACCCCCGGCATCACTGTCGGCTGCCGTCAGCACCAACGTGTTCGGATGCGCCTCGACGAACGCACGACTGACGCCGATAGCCTCGTCCGCCCGGTGCAGCGCTTCAAACACGCCGGCTGCGTTGTTGTGATTGCCGAAATTGTCCGTTCCCTCTTCTTCAATAACCAGGAGAAAACGCGTATTCTTTGCGTTGAGTATGCGCAGCGCAACGTCAGTCATTTCCGCAATTGTCGGTGCCTCCGGCTGGTAATGCGGCAGTTTCGAAGCTGCGAGACGTTCTTCGGTGGCGGCGTGAAACGTGTGTTTGTCAGCAAACAGCCCAAGCACCTTCGAGGTGTCATCTGAAAGCGCCAGGAGTTGCTGTCGTGAATGCACAACCGTATAACCAAGCTGTTTCGCTTCATCAACAAGGTTTCGGCCGTCGTCACGAACGCCGACTCCATACACGCCGCGACGCCCTGCCGGCAGGCAGTACCGCTCGCCGCCGCCGAGAATGACGGCTGCACCGCTTTCAATGAGCTGAGCAGCGATGTCTGTGTGGTTGTGGCGATCATCAGAGTTTGCAAGAAAGCAAGCGGTTCCCGGTTCGGTGATCGTGCCCGACTGCACAAGCCCGACGGACAGACCCGAAGCAAGAGCCTGAGCAGCGACGCTGCGCGATGCACCGTTGTCATCAACGATCTGTGCACCGCGCGGGCCGCCTGCTGTACGACCGAATGCGTCCGATGCGACCTTGACACCATACGCATGTGTGGTTGCGCCGCCGTTACTCGTTGCTGTGAGGCTGTCAGCCATGTGCCCGCGGTATACAGCAATCGCCGGAAGCAGATCCCAGTGCAGATCGCCATCCGGCCCGACGAGCAGCGCCCGCCCTGCTGCCCACGTACAAGAAGATGCGCCATCAGGGTGAATAAAAATCACGTTGCCGAGTGTTGGTTGTGTGGCGTGCTGATCCTGCGCGCCGGCGGTGCTCTGAATAAACAACTCCAGTAGGAGGAATATTGTGAATCGTCGCATCATCATGAAGAGGCTCGCAGATCAGAACCGGTGAAATTCGAGGACAACAATAACAAATTCGAATACCGAACATTACCCACAAGTGTTCGATCTGCGCTACGTCTGCCACATTCGATGCCCGTTGCTTGACATTTCCCTGCAGGCAATGACGATGCGCACCAGCAGAAAGTGGCCATGAAGCCTTCGAGTTGCCTCAATAACACAGAGTACTGCGATCTCTCTATAGTGGGCGAAAAAGTCGTGCATGAAACTACAATTGCGACCTCGCGAAAACTCCCAGTGAAACTCCAAGGAGTCAATGAAAATGCGCAAACTACGAAACACTCTGGCGATCGTGATGGCGGCAGGCGGCCTCTGCATCTTCAGCATCGGCTGCGAGAACGGTCAAAAGGCCGACAGTGACCATCCACACTCCGAACATCCTGATGGCGATCATCCGCATGCCGACCATCCAAATGGTGAACATCCCACCACCCAAGGTGAACACCCCAAAGCTGATCACCCGAAGGGCGACCATCCTGGTTGATCGAATTTCAATGTGACGAATCATGCGGCTGGCCGCAGCGCTGATCGGACAATCGCCCAAAGCCGGCGAAGAGGAATGTCTCTATGGCTACGACTCAACGGTCGATGATGTCCCATACCAGAACGATCTCATTCGTGTTTGCGTCTCTTATGATTCCGGTTGCGATCATCGGCGGGTGTCAATCAACGCCGACAGCGCAGGAGTCACAACACGCAGCGATTGAACCGATCCCGCACGTAGTCACGGCAGACATTCAGGCCGGCATCGAGCATTACATTGAAGAGCAGACGCGACTTGGCGGCGGCTACTTCTCACTGCCGTATGAAGATGAAACGCTTCGGCTCAAGCTCGTGCGCGTGCATACCGAATACTTAGCCAACCTCGGACCGCGCCGTCATTTTGCGTGCGTGGACCTGGCCAGCACCGATGGCAACGTCTACGACGTAGATTTCTTCCTTGCTGGTGATCCCGGCAATATGACCGTCACCGAAACCACAGTGCACAAGATCAACGGCCAGCCGTTTTACCTCTGGAAACAGCAGCGCAACGGCACGTGGGTCCGCGCCGAAGTTGACGATGCCGAACCGGCTCTGCTCGGTGTCATTGAAGGCAGTGATCGCTTCGAATTCATCTATCTGGCAACAGTGCCCGAGTTGGACGACGATGCGCGCATGTGGATTCCACTGCCGGGCACCGATACGTTTCAGTCGATTGAAATCAATGCGATCAACACGCCGGGCGCGCAGCGCATCCTCACCGACAAGCGCTACGGGAACAAGGTGCTGTTCGTGGAATTGACGCCGCAGGACAGCGGTAAGCCGATCGAACTTCGCTTTCAGGTTGAGCGCCGTGAGAAGGCGGTGTACGAAGATGCCAACGATTCGCCGGGTGCATATCTCGGATCTGAGCAGTACGTTCCGATCAACGATGAATTCCGCGCGATTGCAGCTGAGGTTCTGAAGGACAAGCAGCAGAATGACCTCGTACGCGCCCGCGCTTTGTACGACCACACGATCGACAGGATGCGCTACATCAAGGTCGGGAATCAATACGGCAAGGGTGACGCAGTGTACGCCTGCGATTCAGCCACGGGCAACTGCACCGACTATCACTCGTACTTCATTGCGCTGGCCCGCGCATCGGGCATTCCGGCGCGGTTCGCGATCGGCGCTGCGGTTCCCTCCAACCGCGATGACGGCGGGATGAGCGGCTATCACTGCTGGGCCGAGTTCTACGCCGAGGGCAAGTGGTGGCCGATCGACATCAGCGAAGCTGACAAGTACACGGCGCTGGCCACATATTACTTCGGGCATAACCCCGCAAACCGTGTGGAATTGAGCCGCGGCCGCGACTTGGTCGTCGAGCCCGGTCCGGTTTCCGGCCCGATCAACTTCCTTGCCTATCCCGTGCTCGAAGTTGCCGGCGAACCCGTCCCCGTAAAACCCCGATTCGGCTTCAAGCGGCTGAAGGAGTTGATAGCACAACCAACGCCGTGATCAACGAACGCATGGGAAGTACGGAAGGAATCTGAAACTGACTGCACATCAATTGGCGACCGCTGCTATAGACGATGGAATATTCGCACGACCTCTGCCGATGACGGCGGCCGTCATTGTTGCAATCTTCGTCGCGATGTTCGTGCTTGAGCGGATATTCCCTTTGCGCCATTCCACGCGGGTGACGATCGCCCGGCTCATCGTCAACGGCGTCGTCACCGCCCTCGCCTTTGCTACCGCTGCGCTGCTGGTGCGCCCGGCCGTTGATACATTTCTGGCTCGGAATGCTGAACAACCGTTCGGCCTGATCCACATCTTCGACATGCCGGCATGGTTGAAGGCGATCATCGCCTTTCTATTGATGGACCTGGCGTTTTACTACTGGCACCTGCTGAATCACAAAGTTCCACTGCTGTGGCGGTTCCACAACGTCCATCACACCGATCCCGATCTCGACGTTTCGACGGGGTTCCGTTTCCATTTCGGCGAGGTGGCGTTGTCTGCCGTCTTTCGGGTCGTGCAGGTCGTGGTGATTGGCATGTCGATCTGGACGTTCGCGATCTATGAAATCGTGTTTCAGGCGAACACGCTCTTTCATCACAGCAATATGCGCCTGCCGATCGGATTCGAGCGGGTGCTGAACCGACTGCTGGTGACGCCGCGGATGCACGGCATTCATCACTCGCAGGTTCGCAACGAGACAAACTCGAACTATTCGGTCGTTCTGCCGTGGTGGGACTGGCTGCATCGGACGGTGCGGCTGAACATTCCGCAGTCGCAGGTGAATGTGGGCATAGCGGGATACGCACGGCCGGAGGACAACCGAATCTGGCACCTGATCACCCTGCCGTTCCGCAGGCAGCGCGACTATTGGCGTGGTGCTGACGGGACCGAACCGAAGCGAGACGCTTCGACAGAAGGTCCAAAGCGAAGCCGTCTGGAATCGTAATCCGACAATTCGTTTGCTCAGAAATGGATGCGAATGCGTATTCGATGTGCGCTGTCGCCGTTGGTCCGCCGCCTGTCCTACTATCTGCTCTATGACCGCTCCGCCCAAATCCAGTCGAGCCCGGTACGAACAGTACCGACGTGACCTTCGCGACAAGAAAACAGAAGGCTCGCTGCCGCCGGAGCAGACCGATCGACTCGGTGATGGCAAAGTTACGCGGCGCAGATCATTCTTTATGCTTTTCAAACAGTTTCTTGGTCTGCTGCGCGGTCATCGAACTGTTATCACCGCATCGCTCGGAACGGTCTCCATTGCGACAATTCTGAAACTGGTCCCCCCCGCTGCGGTGGGGTTTGTGGTTGATCATGTCCTGTCTGACAAGGCCACGCCTGCGATAGCGGATGTCATTGACCTGCCGGAAAACAAACAGACAATCCTTATAGCAGTCGCGCTGGGACTGGTGGGGCTTGCAGTTGTCGCGCTCTCGGTGGGCATGTGGGGCCGGTGGCAGATGACGCGCACCACAAAGCGGGTGCAGGCGTCGGTGCGCAGACAAGTCTTTGATCACGCAGTTCGTCTGCCGCTGTATCGGATTCAAACCGTCAAGTCCGGTGGGATTGCGTCCATCCTCCGTGAAGATGCCGGCGGCGTGGCTGAGTTGATCTTCTCGATGCTGTACAACCCTTGGCGTGCAATCGTCACGTTGGTCGGCACGATGATTGTGCTCACTGTGATTGACTGGCGGTTGCTGCTTGGGTCGCTGCTGCTGATTCCGATTGTGTTCATTACACACCGCACGTGGATTGCCCGCATTCGACCGTTGTTTCGGGATATTCGCCACACCCGTACGCATATGGACGGGCATGCCACCGAAGCGTTCGGCGGGATGCGCGTCGTGCGCAGCTTCGGCAGGCAGCGCAGTGAAGCTTTGCGATTCATTCGCAACAATCACCTTATGATTCGCCAGGAGTTGCTTGCGTGGTGGTGGTCGCGCGGTGTGGATATTGCGTGGTCGATTCTGATTCCGGCAGCATCAGCAGCGCTGCTGTGGTACGGCGGGATGCGCGTGCTCGATGGCACACTGAGCATCGGCGAACTGCTTGCGTTTCTCTTATATCTGGCAATGCTGCTGGAGCCGCTGGCCACGCTTGCAGCAAGTGCAACAGCGTTTCAAAACAGCCTTGCAGCGCTGGATCGTGTACTCGATCTGCTCAACGAACCGCTGGAGATGCAGCCCACCGGCAATGCGATCACGGTCAACGCCGGCGCTGTTGCCGGGCGCATCACGCTCAACGGGGTGAGCTTTGCCTATCCCGGTACGGACGAACTGGTCTTGCGCGATGTCGACCTGGATGTCAGCCCGGGCGAGTTGATTGCGTTCGTGGGGCCGAGCGGTTCCGGCAAGACAACGCTGTGCAACCTCATTGCACGGTTTTATGACCCGACATCGGGGCGCGTGGAGCTGGACGGCCGTGATCTCATGGAAATTGAAGTGGAGAGTTACCGCAGACTGCTGGGCATTGTCGAGCAGGACATTTTCATGTTCGACGGCACAATCGCAGCGAATATCGGATACGGCAAACGTCACGCATCCATTGATGAAATCCAGGATGCAGCGCATCTGGCGAACGCGCATGAGTTCATTTCGCGGTTTCGGGACGGGTATGACACGATCGTGGGCGAACGCGGTGTGCGGTTGTCAGGTGGGCAGCGTCAACGGCTGGCAATCGCGCGGGCGATACTCGCTGACCCGCGCATCCTTATTCTCGATGAAGCGACGAGCAACCTGGATTCAGAAAGTGAAGCGCTGATTCAGCAGAGCCTGGAACTGCTCATGACGGGACGGACGAGCTTTGTCATCGCCCATCGGCTGAGCACGATCCGCCATGCGGATCGGATTGTCGTTCTCGACCACGGCGAAGTCGTGGAACAAGGCACGCACGATGAGTTGATGGCAGCCAGCGGTCGGTATGAACGGCTGGTCTTCGCGCAGTTGCAGACGGATGAAGGCAACGAGGAGCGCACGAATCGCCTGCGAATCACCGCAGCGGATGTGTGATGGTCGCCAAGATTATCGACCCATCCGCCAGCGCAATTCAGGCCAGATCAAGTTTAAATTTGCACCTAGAATCAGCGACCCGTGTCTTGAGCCGTAAGTCTGCCGGAAGCAAATGCTTACACATGCAATCGCAAGTTACCTCTTTCTTGTTACCTTCACGAATCGACACCGTGAGCTGACAAAGCAGGCCTTTCCCTTCATGAAGGAAACATGTCATTTCGTGGTATGCAAGCATCTCTTGACGAAGTCTCGCGATGTCCTACTGAGACGAATGTCTGCCTTGACCGGGAGATTCGATCAATTGGCAATAACCGCGCACCTCTTCCCAAAGGCGAAAGCCGACTTCATGGATTAAAATCGAACTTCGTCGATTCCGAACGCGTTCGAAAATTGGTGCAATCACTTGTCGCACAGGATCAGATTCGCGGCATAGGATCAAGTGCATTGGCCAACTTAGATGCGATACAGTTGCATTGCGCGACCTTCAACGCGGGATTGTGGAATGAAGGTAAATCATCCTCTCCGATTGAATCTGAATTGTAAGAAGCCACGATTGATGATCAGCCTCTGCTTCGTCGTTGTGCAGTCATTCCTGACCAACACGGCGTGGGCGAACGATCTTGAGATGCTGCGGGCCGATCTTCGGCAGCACATTGGCGATGCGTATGCGCAGGCGCGCACTCAAACGGTGGCGCTGACCGATGTAGAATTCGAGGCATTGCTGGAGCCGTGGGAGTCTATGGTTCCCGACTCGATTGAGCAGATTCTGGCTCGTGCCATTCGTCTGCGCAGGAAGGAGCCTGCCGAGGCGCAGCGATTCGATGCGTGGCTGAAGCATGCCTTGGAAAACCCCGACCGATCATCACGCAGTGGACGTCCACACTATTTTCTCCTCCGCAGCGGTGTCACAGAACTTCAGGAATCGCATTATCCACTTGCTTTCGAAGCGGTCTTGCGAAACGAGATGCCGAATCTCGCTCGGGGATCGTTAACGGCTTATCCAAGCAGAGAAAGTGAGAGTCTCGATTCTTATCTGGCAATTCTCCAAGCGGACGTCCCGGAAGTCATGCCTGTTGACATTAGTTTCGAAGCCATTCGTGCAGTCCTTGCGATGCTGCGTCGAACAGACCCATTGATAGAAGCACATACCGGCATCGATGTTGACATTCCTGACGCGAACAGAATCATTGAACCTGTTGTTGCGTGGTACAAAAGTCGTCGACAGCACATCGACTCGTATACCGGTTCGATGGGATACTGGTCATATCTACCGGCCGTTGTTCTTCTGCAAGAAATAGGCACGCCTGAGGCTCTTGACGCACTCAACGAAATACTGCATTGGGAGCGTCACATCAACATGCCTGCGCAAGGGTTGGCACCGTGGGTGAACAAATCACTGCCTGCCCTGAAACGTGAATTGGATGATGCAGTGCGGCGTCTTAAGCGTGAAATCAGTCAGCGTCAACGCAAAGGCAAGTCGGCGGAATCCGCAATGCAAGAGCTGAACGGTCTCAATCTGCAGTTGCGAGCAATCCAGCATCGCAACAACGCGTACAGCGGTTGGCGGCATCTCCAGCGAACGCGCGACAAGCTGGCTGCTGAACTTGCCAGCGAACAGTCCGTACAAGACAACATTGAAGAAAAATCAGACCCGCAGTGATGAACGATTGGCAGTGTTGTATCTGGAGTCAATTGGTGCGCGCGAGTTCTGCTTCGGCGGCGATGTGGCCGAAGGCCGGCCAGAAGCCGTTGTCGATTGTGCTTTGCAACATTGCGCGCCCCCGTTCCTGCTGGCCTGTGATAATGCGGTGCATTGCCACGCCATAAGTGATGGTTGAACCGCTGAGGGCGCCGGACTCGACCTTGCCGAGCAATTCGCCGGCAGACAACTCGCCCTTGAACAGCAGCAGCAGCCTGTGGTAATCGTGATTCTCGAACAATTCCATTTCGGGCGTGATGCGCTGCAAGACATCGGTAGCAATCTCGTGTTGGCCGCCGCGCTGCGCAGTGAGGTACAACCAGTACATCGTCGCCACGGACATGTCATTGTTGTGACAGAATTCCAGACAGCTCACATACGCATCAAGTGCGGCATCAAAATCACCCTGCAGATAGTGCGCAAGGCCGAGATGGTAATAGATGTTGCTGTGTGTTGTGCTGGTGGGGATGCCGAATGAGTTGGGCGCTCCGTCGGGCTCGACTGCATCGGGTTGACTACGTGCAAATTCTGCAGCGCGCGACAGATCTGCAACAGCTTTGTCGAATTGACGTGTCGTGATGTAGCGATGACCACGATGGCGCAGCAGGCGATAGCTTGCCGGGTGTTTGGTGATGCCGTCGGTAAAGACTTCGATGGCATCGTGATACCGGCCGAGGTATGCAAGCCTGCGGCCCAGCCAGATGATGTTCGTCTCGCTCGTCGGGTCTGCATCGAACTTGCTTCGGGCTTGCGCCAGGTTGTCCTCCAACGTTGCGGCCTGTTCATCGTTGAAGGACAACGGCGGCAGCGGCTCGCCGAGTAGGGAGATGATTCTGCCGTTGGATTTGGTGATGTCGCCGTCTCGTTCAGGCACTGAATCGCAGCCTGCGAGCACAAACACAAGCAAAATGAGCGAACCGAATCGGCTCGAACGACAGCGCGGGGGGCAAAAAGAGTTCAGAATGGCCATTTGTGTACTGCCTCCAGTGTGAGAGCTTCAGCCGGCTGTGGCTGGGCGTTGCGCTACCTTCAAGAGTAGCGAACCTGGACTGTAGACATCTACTAGCGCCCTTTTCGGATTTCGACGCTTCCGCAGGCTGGTGGATTCTGCCATAATGGCACCACGTTATGTGAGCGCGTGGGGTTTCGAAGGGGAGGATGTAGTTGCCCGACCCATTTAAGAGTTCCGACCCGGCTGAAGCTGTCATCCGGGTCTTGGCCGTTATACACCCGGCCGCGCGTTCTCCCTATCTGCAGCCAAACAGTGGCGCAGTATTGATCGGTCTCTACTCAGTTTTCAAGATGTGACTTCCGCCCCGCGATCAGCATCCGCTGATCGGGTTGGCGGCTTGTTTGAATTGAACGCCAGGAAGGAACGAGATGAAGGTATTCGAGCATGATTTTGCGCCGATGTGGCGCCGCGGCTTCGCCGCAGTGGCGCTTAGCGCAGCCCTTACAACGTTGGCACTGTATCCGGTGAGCGCGCGAGCCCAGGCTGATGGCCCGATGGCGCAGCAGAACCCCCAACCAGTTGACATTGGGCAACCCGCTGCTGATCCGTCCTGGATTCAGTTCCGATCGGGCACAGTCTCGATCGGCCAGTCTGATGCGGAGCAGTTGGAACAAACGCTCGATGCACTTTCAGCTCGTGATAGCAAATCACATTTCCTGATTCAATTCGACGGACCGGTAAGCGATCGTGATCGTCGCGATCTTGCTGATGCAGGCATCAATCTGCAAACGTATCTCAGCTCCAACGCCTTCTTTGCGAACACGAATGATGCAGCGGCTGTTGATGCAGCTCGTGTAGCAACAATTGCAAGCGTGCAGAATGTGGCAAGCATTCAGGATTCATGGAAGCTGCATGATTTCCTTGCTGCTGAGCAGATGCCGACGTGGGCAATTGTCAACGAAGATTACCTGGACGCCCGCGTCGAGCAGGCGGAGCTTGCAACAAAGAATCTTCCGGGTGCGGCGGAAGACATTCCGCTGCCGAAGAATCCACGTGTCGGCTTGTACGTTTCGTTCCATCCAGACGTTGTCATGATGCCGGATGCGTGGCTGACGGTCATGGAGTATGGCGGCGTCGCCAAGAGTTTCCTGAAATCAATCAACTCGATGGTTGTTGAACTGCCGTTCAACCAGATCAAGAATCTGGCTGCAGAGGATTCGGTGATGTACATCGAACCTGCGCTTCCGCATTTTTCTGAACTGAATAACAGCAACCGCACTGCGGTGGGTGCGGACACACTGCAGGTCACGCCGTACGACCTTGATGGCGCGGGCGTCACTGTGTTTGTGTACGACGGCGGCGAAGTGCTGAGTTCGCATCAGGATTTTGCGGGTCGCATCACTGTCATCGATACAGCCGGCGTGAGCGATCACTCGACGCACGTGGCTGGCACGATTGGTGGCGACGGCGCAGCAAGCGGCGGCCTGTACCGCGGTATGGCGCCTGCGGTGACGCTGATCTCTGCGGGCTTTGAACAACCCGGCGGCTTACAGCAGGGCTTCCTCTATACCGATCCCGGCGATCTCGAAGCTGATTACACAACCGCGATTCAAACGCACGGCGCTGTCATTGCAAACAATTCCATCGGCACGAACACTGCCCCCAACGGGTATCCGTGCGACTGGGAAGGGAACTACGGCAATACATCTGCGTTGATTGACGCAATCGTGCGTGGCAGCCTGGGTTCGCCGATGCGCATCGTTTGGGCCAACGGCAACGAACGTCAAACAACTCGCTGCCTCGGCGTCGAAGGGTTCCAGTCGCCGTACCACTCCACAGCTCCCCCAGCGTGTGCAAAGAACCACATCACCGTTGGCGCGTTGAATTCCAATGATGATTCGGTGACATCGTTTACAAGCTTCGGCCCAACAGATGACGGCCGCATTAAGCCGGACGTTTCTGGTCCGGGTTGCCAGAGCGATGACGACAACACTGTGACTTCCGCATCATCCAGCGGCGGCTACACCGGCAAGTGCGGCACTTCGATGGCGTCGCCGACCGTCTGCGGTATTGGTGCATTGTGCATACAGGCACATCGTCAATCTGCACGCGGCAGTGCTGACATGCTTCCTTCCACGCTCAAAGCGATTCTTGCGAACACGGCTGAAGACATGGGTCGACCCGGTCCGGACTATGAATACGGTCACGGCTCGGTGCGCGGAATTGCTGCAGTTGATTTGATTGACGGCGGACATTTCCGCGAAGATTCGATCAGTCAGGGCGAAACCTATAGCGCAGTTGTGATTGTCGGTCCGGGCGATACCGAACTGCGCATCACACTGGCATGGGACGATGTTCCGGCGGCTCCGCTGGTCATTCCCAGCCTTGTGAACGATCTTGATCTTGCAATTATTGATGGCGGCGGCACACGTCACTATCCGTTCATCCTCGATCCAGCAAACCCGACGAGTAACGCGACGAACACGACCGAAAACCGACTTGACAACATCGAGCAGATCGTGATTCCGAATCCGACGCCCGGTGCGTACCGCGTCGAAGTGACTGGTTTCAACGTTTCCACCGGCCCGCAGACATTCTCACTGGCTGCGACACCGTCGCTGCTGACGTGTTCATCACAAGGCTTTGCGTCGATCGGCGGCGTGAAGTTTGCGTGTGAATCAACCGCGAATCTGCAGGTCATCGATTGTGATATCAACACGGATGATCTCATTGTGGATACCGTCGATGTGACAATCGCATCAGACACCGAGCCCGGCGGCGAAGTCGTAACGCTCACTGAAATCGATCCGGCAGCTGCGACATTTGCAGCGACTATCACGCTGAGTCAGACCGATTCGGTCGGCGTCCTGCATATCAGCCCCGGCGACACAGTGACGATGACATATGTCGACGCGGATGACGGACAAGGCGGCAACAACGTCAACGTACAGGAGGTCGCAACGGTGGATTGCACCGGCCCGTCGCTTGTGTCAACGGCTGTGCTGGAAGTCAACCCGCGTGATGCGCTGGTGAATGTCGTAACTGATGAACTGACGCAAGTCACGATTCGATACGGTACGGATTGCCTTTCTCTGAATGACTCAAAGACGAGTTCCGCGTTCCTTGACGACCATGACATCCTATTGAGCGATCTCCAGGATGATGTAACGTACTTCTTCGCAATCGACATGACAGATCAGGCTGGCAATATGTCCAGTGATGACAACGGTGGCGCGTGTTATACATTCACGACACCCGAAGTCCCTGATTTCTTCACAGAGTCATTTGCAGGCTCATTTGATCTTGACGGTGTGACTGTGCTTCTATCGCCAGACGCCGGAGTCGATCAATATGTCGCGTGTGCAACGCCGATCGCGACGCTTCCGGTCGATCCGGCTGGCGGCACGCCAATCGTCCTGACAGATGATGACTCCGAAACGGTCGCACTCACTGGCGGCCAACAGGTACTGCTTTACGGGGTGGCCTACAGCAGCGTCTTCGTCGGGAGTAACGGGTACGTCACCCTTGGGACTGCTGATACTGATTACGACGAGACACTTGGCGAGCACTTCCAATTCCCCCGTATTGCCGGTGCGTATGATGACTTGAATCCGACTGATGGCGGTACGGTTTCCTCACAGCAGTTAGGCGATCGCCTGACTGTCACCTGGGAGAATATTTCACAATTCAATGCCGGAGATTCAAATACGTTCCAGATTTCAATGTTCTTCAATGGAGACATTGAGATTTCGTGGCTCGGTATGAATCCAGGAATTGACTGCATTGTCGGGTTGTCCGAAGGTGTCGGCCTCTCGCCGGACTACTTTGAGTCGGATCTTGCCGGCTCCGGCAGCTGCGGGCCTCGTGCTCCTACTGCTTCCAACCTGTCCGTACAGGCGCCTGGTCCAACTCCGATTGCGATTGATCTCATTGCCAGTGACGACGGAACTCCCGGTCCCCTTTCGTACATCGTTACGTCGTTGCCGACGTATGAGTTGCGCGATGCCGGTGATAGTTCCATCATTACAACAGTCCCGCACGTATTGACTGGCGGCGGAAATCAGGTGACCTATACGGCCGATCCCGGCTTTAACGGTCCCGACAGCTTCCAATTCCAGGCCGATGATGGTGGAACGCCACCCAATGGCGGTTTGTCAGGTATTGCAACAGTCAGTATTGATGTTCTGCCAATACTCGAGTTGCCGTTCAACGACAACTTTGAAACAACTGTGTCAGCAGGAACAGGGTTCGATCCGAACAAGTGGCAGACCGTTGTCGGAGCTGAAATCAGTGGTCAGAGCCTGAGTCCGCCAAGCCCGACGATGGCAGCGCGTTTCAACGGCGATCCGAGTGGTGCCGATTCGATCACCACGCAACTTATCAATATGTCCTCTGAAAGTGCTGTTCGAGTCAGCTATTACTTCCAGCAGACAGGTGGCGGCGAGTCACCGGACAGCGGCGATGACCTGTTCATCGAATACCTCAACGATTCGGCGCAGTGGATCGAACTGGCGATGTATCCCGGCGCTGACCCGGATATGACTGTCTTCCAGTTTGTTGAACATCTCCTGCCTGTAGATGCACTACACGCTGCGTTCCGACTGCGTATTCGCAATACAGCAACAAGCGGATTATTCGACGACTGGTTCGTTGATGATGTGGCAATCACCCCTGCGGATTCGCCTTCTGCAAACAATGTGAATACGTTCACACCAGTCGGCATTCCCGTCAATATCGCACTGGACGCGAGTGATCCCAACGGCGACACGCTCGAATACATCGTCGAGACGCTACCGGCCAACGGAACCCTGCGTGATGCCGATGACAATTCGCTCATTAACTCCGTGCCGTACACGTTGTTGAACAACGGCGACACGGTTGTCTACTTGCCATCAGCTGCATTCAACAGTCTGGATTCATTTGACTATTCTGCGAGCGACGGTGTCAATGGGTCAAACATTGCCACTGTCGGTATTGATGTCGGCGGCCCGCAACCTGTGCTCAGCTTCCCGCTGGATACTGATCCGGGTTGGACAACGGAGGGCGACTGGGCGTTCGGCGTCCCGGCCGGCCTCGCAGGAGATCCAAATTCCGGCTTCACAGGCGCCAATGTCCTTGGATACAACCTCAACGGTGCATACCCCAGCAGCATGGCGGCGACGCTGTATCTCACAACAGCATCGCTGGATCTGACGAGTGTTACAGATGTGAGCCTTCGATTCCGGCGATGGCTTGGTGTCGAATCAGCGACATTCGACCACGCAAGTATTCAGGTCTCCAACGACGGTGCAATCTGGACGACCGTCTATGATCACACCGGCGGAACATTGAATGAAACGGCATGGAGCGCGCAGCAAATCGACATTTCATCTGTTGCGGACAATCAGGCCGCCGTCTTCATTCGCTGGGGTATGGGAACGACCGATGGGTCAGTGCAATTCCAGGGCTGGAATCTTGATGACATCGAAATCTGGGGCCAAACCCCATCGAAGGGTGTGCTCGGCGACACCAACGGTGACGGCCTCGTCAATGTCTTTGACCTTCTCAATCTTCTGAATGATTGGGGTCCGTGTCCGGGTTGCTCGACTGACCTGAATAATGACAATCAGGTCAATGTCTTTGACCTCTTGATCCTGCTTGACAACTGGACCATTCCCGCCCCGTTGTCAGCTCCGCAGATGGCCGGCGACATCACGAATCTTGATGTCGGTGATGAAAACGATGCGCTCGAGGTTGAAAAGCAACTCATCGGCGAAATCTTCGTCAACAACGGCCTTCTCGTCCCGGCAGACCACGGCGGCTACTTCGAAGTTGATCGGCACTACCGACAGACTGCTGTGGGTGAGCTCGGTATTGAGCTTGCCGGCCGCATCCCCGTCGAACTGGCGGACATCCTGGTTGTTCCCGATCGAGCACAACTCGATGGCACACTGACCGTATGGCTGGCGCAGGGCTTTGTTCCCACGCCGGGCGACACGTTCAAGGTTCTCGTAGCAGGCGCGATCGAAGGTGAATTCAATGAAGTGTTGCTGCCTGATCTCACCGAACTGCTCGGTGTAGATGCGAAGTTTGAATTGGTATATGACCGCAGCACAGTTTCGCTTCGTGTGCCTGGCGGTGATCCGGCAGCTGTAGTTGTGAACGATGCAAAATCGCTGCGTGAGCGCGGTGATGTCGATCGCAACGGTCGCCTTGATGTCAACGATGTGCTTGCGCTCATCGATGCCTGGGGCGACAACAGTGGATCGCACGCCGACCTCAACGGCGATGATGTTGTAGATGCTCAGGATTTAGCGATCCTGTTGCGGGCTCCGCTCGGACCGCGTCACAGCGCCTTGGAGGAGGAAGTCCGAAAGTGATGTCAGCCGCTTGACGGCACTCATCACTGGAGCAAGGAACAGCCCGTTGAGGCAGTGAGTGGGATCCCCCTCCTCGCCTTGACGGGCTTTCCGTTGCGCTGCACAGAACCTGCACACAAAGTGTTTGCTAGGACGCGTCCAATATTCCGAATCGTGATAGCAGGTACGTACCGCCGATGCACACCGCCGCAATGAGCCACAGCGCGAGCATCGAATGTACGAAATACGGATAGATCATCAGCGCCAGACCCAGCGCAAGCATTCGCAGATCCTGCATCTTCTTTCCATAGATGAAGAATCCAAAGCCGAATGTTCCGATGAACAGCGCCGACAGCAACAAGTTCATGTCCATGGTGAGAATCCTCTGGAACCTGCATCGACGAGAACGCGATTGCTGATCCGTGGGATTGGGAGAATTCGCTCTCGCAGGCGCAATCACCGGCAGAATCCCCCTTCACGCATTTGCCTGATTGCTACAGATCGATTTGCGGACAGCAGCAGTCGTGCGCCAACGTCGAAGGGTTTGTCATACGTCTATTTCATGTGCGGGTGGTGCGTGGTCGGGCATGCGGATGTCTTCGACCAAATGCGCGATTTCCTGCGATGGCGGCTTGGTCAGCAGCGCCACTGGAATGGCGATGGCAAAATTGAGCAGCATGCCGAGCGTGCCGATGCCTTCGGGTGAAATGCCGAGCCACCAGTGGGCCGCATTGTTCAGATCCGGCGAGATGAACTTGAAGTAGATGATGTATCCGGCGGTGAACGTGATGCCGGCGATCATGCCGGCAACCGCGCCGAAAACATTCATGCGCGTCCAGAAGATGCCCATCAGAATTGCAGGAAAAAATGAACTGGCAGCGAGGCCGAACGCAAACGCGACAACCTGCGCGACGAAGCCCGGCGGGTTGATTCCGAAGTATCCCGCAACGCAGACTGCAACACCCGCAGCAACGCGGGCTGTAATCAACTCGCCACGTTCTGTGATGTGCGGCAGCAACGTCTTCTTGCACAGATCGTGCGCGACTGAAGATGAAATCACAAGCAGCAGACCCGCAGCAGTCGACAACGCCGCAGCCAGCGCCCCTGCCGCCACAAGGCCCGCCACCCAATCCGGCAGCTTCGCAATCTGCGGATTCGCAAGCACCATGATATCGCGATCGATGTATAACTCGTTTGCATTGTCGGTCGGTTTGTTTGTGATAAGCCGCTGGCCGTGCGCGCCGCGTGCGGTGTCATCTTCCGGGCCGCCTGCAAACACCGGTTTTTTGTCAAATGCTGCGCCGGCGGTGTAATCCACCACGCCATCATCATCTTTGTCTTGCCACGCAATCAGGTCGGTGTCTTCCCAGTCCTTGAACCAATCCGGGATGGACACATACGACTGGTTGGCGACCGTCTGCAGCAGATTTGTGCGTGCAAAGACCGCGATTGCCGGCGCTGTTGTGTACAGCACCGCTATGAATACCAGCGCCCAGCCGGCACTAATGCGGGCAGCGGAAACTTTCTTGACGGTGTAGAACCGGACAATGACATGCGGCAGCCCGGCTGTGCCGACCATCAGCGCCGCCGTAATGCAGAACAAATCGAGCCGGCCGAGCGAACCATCGGTGTACCTGGTGAACCCGAGATCGGTCGAAAGCTTGTTCAGTTGCTCAAGCACAGTCATATTTGTGTCAGCGACGTGTGCGCCAAGACCCAACTGCGGAATCGGATTGCCCGTGACTTCAAACGCAATGAAGAACGCGGGGACCATATATGCAAAGATGAGTACACAATACTGTGCGACTTGCGTGTAGGTGATTCCGCGCATTCCGCCGAGCACCGCATAGACAAAGACAATGCCCATCCCGATAAGCACGCCGTAGGTTATTTCGACGCCGAGGAATTGGCTGAAAACGATGCCGACGCCGCGCATCTGCCCCGCCACGTATGTGAATGAAACAAATATGGCGCACACCACAGCAACAACTCTCGCCACCTGCGAGCTGTATCGATCGCCGACGAAGTCAGGCACGGTGTATTTGCCGAACTTGCGAAGATACGGCGCGAGCACAAGCGCGAGCAGCACATACCCGCCGGTCCATCCCATGAGATACCGCGAGCCATCTCGGCCGCTGAATGAAATGATCCCTGCCATAGAGATGAACGATGCAGCGCTCATCCAGTCGGCAGCGGTCGCCATGCCGTTCATCAATGGCGGAACGGATGCGCCTGCAACATAGAAATCACGTGTCGATCGCGCACGCGACCACATCGCCACGCTGATATACAGCGCGAACGAGAGGCCGATCATCACGAATGTCCAGGCGGCTACGTCCACGAGGTGCGTCTTCCTGTTTGCGGGTTATTGCGACGTGCGCCCGTCATCGACAGCGCGATACTTTCGGTCGAGGCGGTTCATCAGAAACACGTACACGAAAATCAGAATCACGAAGACGTAGATCGAGCCCTGCTGGGCAAACCAGAAGCCGAGCGGGAAGCCGAATATCTGCGCGCGATCAAGTTGATCGACGAACAGGATGCCGCAGCCGAAGCTCACCGCAAACCAGACGGCCAGCAGCACCGCGAGATAACAGAGATTGGTTCGCCAGTAGGCTTGGCGAGTGGCCCGGTCGTTCATGAACAGGTGACTCCAGAGAATTCAACCTTCGACCGGCGACGCCGTCGCTGATCATCACGACTGATGTCGGCATTGCGCGGCCGGCAGCTTCAGGATCGGTTTTCATGGCATTTCGGAGTTTGACCGCCATGCCTGGTCCCGGTACACCCTTTCGGTGTCGTATTTCACACTGATTGGACAACACTGGCGATTCTTGGCGTTCGGGTTCGCGCTGACGTTTGTCAGCTCGTTCGGGCAGACGTTTTTCATCGCACTTTTCAGCGATGACGTACGCAGCGCCTTCGACCTGTCGCATGGTGAGTACGGCGCGTGCTATTCCGGCGCAACGCTCGCCAGTGGGTTCACCATCATTTGGCTGGGACAGAAGCTCGACACCGTCGACCTGCGAATTTTCACGGCTGTACTCTGTCTTGGACTGGCGACAGCAGCGCTGGCGATGGCGCTGGCGCTGATCGTGATCGTGCTAGTTGTTGCAATCTACATGCTGCGTTTGTTCGGCCAGGGGCTGCTGAGCCATACAGCGCTCACGAGCATGGCCCGGTATTTCGATGAGACACGCGGCAAAGCGATGAGCCTCGCAGGCCTCGGGTTTCCTGCTGGTGAAGCAGTGCTGCCCGTGCTCACGGTCTGGGTTCTGGCCACGTTGACATGGCGACAGTCGTGGATGTTGATTGCGGGGATTGTGCTGGTGCTGGTGCTGCCTGCAGCATTGTGGCTGCTGCGCGGACATGGGGCACGACATCAGCAACACGTCCAACGGCTGTCGATGGAATCGTCTGCAACTCATGGACAGCGGGCAGAGTCACGCCGCAGGCAATGGTCACGTGCCGACGTTCTGCGCGATGTTCGCTTCTACATGATGCTCCCGGCAATCATGGCGCCTGGATTCATTGTCACCGGGCTGTTCTTTCATCAACTACACCTGATTGAATTCAAGGGATGGGACAAACAGTGGTTCGCGCTGTGTTTCATTGCCTTCGCCGGTGCGCAACTTCCTGCGGGCATCATCGCAGGGCCGCTGGTTGATCGATTTACCGGCAGGCGCCTGTTGCCGCTGTTTGTTCTGCCAATGCTCGGCGCACTCATCGTGCTGATGTCCGGATCGCACACACTGCTTGCGCCGCTGTTCATGGTGTTGCTGGGCATGACCTCGGGCGTCGGCGGACCGATCGTTGGTTCAATGTGGCCGGAGGTGTATGGCGTCAAACACCTGGGCGCGATCCGCGCGATGGCGACGAGCATTATGGTCTTCGGCACTGCCGGCTCACCAATCACGATGGGCTGGCTGATTGATGCAGGCGTGTCGATGGATGCCATTGCTGCAATGTGTGCGGGATATACAATTGTCGCTGCGCTGCTGGCGTGGGCAGCAAATCGTACACGGGTGGGCGCATCGCTCGAGTAAGTGTCACAAATAGATATGCGCCAAAGCCTTCGCTGGTGTGTAGTATCACGCTCATTTCGAACGGACCCTCCGCCGCATACACACATGGCCACTCTTCTTTCCGCAACTGATCTGAGCAAGGCGTATCCCGCAAAGTCGCTTTTTGAAGGCGTCAGCATGCACGTGGGCGAGCGCGATCGCATTGGTCTGGTCGGCCCCAACGGTGCGGGCAAGTCCACACTGTTGAAGATACTGGCAGAGATCGAAACGCCTGACAGCGGCGAGATCATCAGTCGGCGCGGCACCAGGCTGGTGTACATTGCCCAGGACGATTTCTTTGCCGATGGCGCAACGCCGATGTCTGCGGTGATGGAGGCATTGTCGCAGGATGATGACCATCGACTTGATGCGCAGACGCGCGCGGCAATTACGTTGTCAAAGCTCGGTTTCGAAGATTTTGATCAGCCTGTACACACGCTTTCCGGCGGGTGGCGCAAGCGCTTATCGCTGGCGTGTGCGTTGGTGCATGAGCCGAATGTACTCATGCTTGATGAACCGACCAATCACCTTGACCTGGTGGGTGTGTTGTGGCTCGAAGCGTTCGTGAAACAGTCGCAGATGGCGATGATCTACATCACGCACGATCGTATGTTTCTTGAAAATACAGCCAGCCGTATTATCGAACTTTCGCCTGCCTATCCCGGCGGCACGTTTGAAGTCGACGGCAATTACAGCGACTTTGTGCGCCGCAAGGAAGCGTTTCTGGAAGCACAGTTCACCGCACAGTCGGCCATTGCGAGCAAAGTGCGTCGCGACACCGCGTGGCTGCTGCAGGGTATTCAAGGCAGACAGACGCGCAACAAAACGCAGGTAGTTGATGCTGCGACTCGGCGTGCGGAATTGAAAGCTACCAGAGAACGAAACGAAGCGCCGAGCCGTACGACTAAAATCGATTTTCAGGCCACCGAACGCAAGACCAAGAATCTGCTCACGCTGCACAACGTTTCCAAGTCAATGGGCGGCAAACACCTGTTCGAATCGGTCAATCTCGTACTAACACCCGGCCAGCGCATCGGGTTGTTGGGCGTGAACGGCGCGGGCAAGACGACGCTGCTGCGCATTCTGTCAGGAGAGTTGCAGCCGGACATGGGAACGGTCAAGCCTGCAGCGGAGCTGCGCGTTGTCACATTTAGTCAGCATCGCCAATCGCTCGTGGCGACGCAGACGCTGCATGAAGCGCTGTGCCCGGTTGGCGATCATGTTGAATATCGCGGCGATTCGGTACATGTCATTGGATGGGCGCGGCGATTTCTCTTTGCTGCAGAACAACTCACCAGCACAGTCGGGAATCTTTCCGGCGGCGAACAGGCGCGCGTGCTCATTGCAAATCTGATGCTCGAACCGGCCGACGTGCTGCTGCTTGATGAGCCGACCAACGATCTGGACATTCCATCGCTGGAGGTGTTGGAGCAGGCGCTGTTGGAGTTTCCCGGCGCGATTGTCCTCATCACGCACGATCGTTTCATGCTTGAACGCATTGCGACGGAATATCTCGGGCTGAATGATAGTGGCGGCGCGAAAGAGTACATGTCGTATGAGAAGTGGAACGAGGCGCGCGTTAAGGCGATAGCGTCAGCAGCAACATCGAAACGTACTTCCGCACCTCAGAAAGAAAGTCGAGCTGCGAGCAAACCCGCATCGCGCAGATTGACCTACAAAGAACAGCGCGAGTTGGAAAACATCGAGGAGACGATCCTGCACGCGGAGGCTGATGTTGAACGTCTTGAAACCATGGTCAGCGATACAGCGTTGATGTCAGATCACAAGCGCGCAGCTGAGGTGTACAGCGAGCTCGCTGCAGCACATCAGTGCGTCACTGACCTGTATGACCGATGGGCAGAGCTCAGCGCCATGACCAGTGGCATGTGAGTTGCTCCCTTAGCCTACGGCGCGCAGCAGAGCCGGACGAACCTGCGCGCAACGAAAAGCCCAGGCACCGCAATGCCTGGGCTTTGTGTGTTGAAGTGGGCCATACTGGACTTGAACCAGTGACCTCTTGTGTGTCATCCGACTTTTGACGAGTCAAAATCGCTCAGAACCTCTTAGTTTTCAGGAAGATAGCAACTCACCTCGCACGTTGCAAGTCGTAGCAATAAACGGCGTTTCTGCGCAATCAAGGACCGTAGCGCGCACCAACTTCAGTAGTCATCAGTAGTCGAATACATGTCGTTGACCATTGTGATGAGTCACTTCTCTGCAGGCTGGATCTGGTGCACTGGCGCTTTTCAACTGGATCGGTATTAAGATCTGAAATACACTCGGAATTCCAATTCGCCACCCCAATATTAATATCTCGCCGTCGTCAACCACTCGATTCACTCACTCTCCGATTGGAACAGGAATCGGGTTTAGGCGCAATTAATGTGCGTCGATTCAATCTCTTGTGCATCCTGGTTCTCAGCCGCCTTGAGTCGTTGCCATGACCGAAGGTACTTGTCGATTCGAGCATGTGCTCTAGGAGCCAGTTCCTTTAGACGTCGGACGTCCATGTTGTCCTCAAGATCGACCAGCTTGACACTGCGCGCAATCGAATGCACCGCGATACGCTCGATGTAATCCTCATAGGGGATGCCATCATTGTGAGTGAGCAAACGCAAGGCCTCAATGACCTCTGGAGCAAAGCCCTCGGCGTCGACTTGCTCAAGCGTCATGTTGGTATCCTCCACCACGTCGTGCAGCACAGCGACCATTCTTGCATGGTCAGACTGTTGCTTCAGCATCAGTCGCAGCGGGTGCAGGATGTAGGGCTCACAGTCGGACTTGTCCATGGTCTGACCATGTTGAAGAACTGCGATACGGATGGCGTCTGCGAGCGTTGCGGGCATAGTTGTCTCATTGTGTAGTGGGATTCATGCAGACCTGACATGCAGGTGTTCCACGAGTGATCATTGGGCAGACACCATTCAGGTTCAAGCGCGGTCGAGCCAAGGAACAGCAGATCATGAGTTTCCGATGCGACCGGCAAATAGCGACACGCCGTAACGTCCGAAATTCAACTGTCTTGGCAAGATGACGAGTCAATTCAATGCCGTCACGCCGTGAGTGCAAGAGGCGCTCAACGCTCATTCAAGTGCATTGAGCATCAATTGGAGCTTCTCCTCAGCAATCCCCCCACGCGGCAAGCAGATCGAGCAGGTCGAATACATCGACAAGATCATTCGGCGGGACGGCGATATTCGCGCCGTTGCCGGCGGTGCCCCAGTTGGCGAGAAGTTCGAATAGATCGAATATGTTCACGACACCGTCTAGTTCGCCAGATGCTCCGGCAATGTCTGCTGAACAGGTACAGGAATCCCCCACTGTCTCGCAATCGCCGCCAACAAATAGACCCTCCGTGGTTGAGCAGCAGGACTGAGAAAAGAACTCACAGGATCCGTCTGGTAGGCAGCATGCGCCAGCCGGCTGACACTGAGCGTCGTCTCCTAAATATTGCCCATTCAGCTGAGCACAATCATCTGCGGTGATACTGTCAACACACAGACCGTTTGTAAAGCAACAGGCGCCTGTTGGCGAATACAGGTAGTCGATCGTTATTGCATATCGCGCCAAGGTTTTCACATTCAAGATTGGTGACGCGCTAAACGCGCTAGCGCCACTTATTAGAATGTTCGTGGTTGTATCTCCATTGACGATGAATCCACTCAAATCAGTTTCACCAACACTGAAATTGCTCGTGATCAAGTCTTGGATTTGAATCGGTCCGTCAAAGTCACAACATTGCCCTTGAGGCAATTCATGCCCCGGATCATCGCCACAAGAAATCTCATCTGTACCCGAGCCACTGGAATCCACATCGATGCAAGAGAGGAACACGGGAGGATTCGATCCCTCAATGAAGGCGACTACGATCACAAAATACTGTGTTGACGTCAACTGGGGTTTGCCGGTTTGATTACACGCGACAACTCTTGCCGTGAATTCGCAGTTGACTTTGACGGTGACTTGCTGGAGTACACGCGCGCCCCATCGTTCATTAAATCGAGGCAACTCGAGTCGGACGTTTTGCACCGGCGTCGGTTCCGCATGGACGATTGTATACGACTCAATACGGCATGCATCAGACGGACAATTCGAACGTTCGCCCAAGAATGATCCACCATTCTGAAGACATCCACCACGCGACTGATTATCCAGGCATTCGCCGTTTTCAAAACAACATGCTCCAAGGCACGTTTCCGTTTCGCAGGACGTATCGAAACCCTGCCACATGCCACCTGCAAACGCACAGTCACCAAACGTCATCGCATCGGAGCACGTTCCATCCGGGATGCAGCAGCTTCCGGTGAATCCGCACATACCCGGAAAGCAATCGGTGCCGTCGCCTTGAAAGTTTCCGCCCAATTCGAGGCAGTCGCGGAATGGCCGAAGTACGCAGGAGCCATCAGCCAAACAGCACGCTCCGAAGCAATCTGTATTTGAACAATTGCTTCCCGTTCCCATGAACACCCCCCCGAAGAAGATGCATGCTGTGGCCGATGCCGTCTCGACACAGACTCCCGCTTCCAGACAACAGGCGCCTGCACCGAATGCCTGCGATTGAACGTAGATCGAGAGCAGCACTGCAATGCGTAGAAGAACAGCTCTCCGCCTTGTATGTCCAGTTGCACTCGCCATTGCGATTATTCGGTCCAGCATGCGTCCCACGACGTCTCGATCCTAACTTCTGGGGGCACTGAATGCCATACTGGTATTGCGATTCTCGCCCGCTAGTCTGTGCCCGGTCTTACGTATTTATTCAATACTTTAGGATTTTGTAGGGCCCGCTCAGTTCGGTCGGTTTTCGCTTGCAGGATAGAACGAAACTACAGACACTAAGGTGCGCTGGACTTATTCGTCTAATGATTTGCACTGCTGGAGGAGCCGGCGTTGGAATTCCGTGATGGATCGTCATGCGTCGAGGAGGAATGCTCGCCGGTGAGGTTTCTTAGGAATGCAATCTGGCGTATCGTCGTCATCCTTTTCGGGATGGGTACTGCCACGTCATCTGCGTGGGCGCAAGGTGCATGTTGTTTCTTCGACGGCACGTGCACACAGGTTCAGGTTGGTTCACAGTGCTTGGATCTGGGTGGCGCGTATGGTGGCGATGGGAGCGCCTGTGCTGAAATCTCGTGTTCCGGGGCCTGTTGTCTTCCCAACGGGTCGTGCGAAATTCGAAGTTCGCTCGACTGCCTGCAGGCAGCGGGCGTGTATCAAGGCGGTGACATTGATTGCTACAACGGACGCTGCGGGCGATTCCAGGGCGCGTGCTGCTTCGATGACGGTACCTGTCAGGAACTGCTCGATGGAGATGAGTGTCTTTCCATGGGTGGATTCTGGCTGGGTTTTGACGCTGCATGTGTTCCGTGTTTTGGCGCCTGCTGCTTCGAAGATGGTTCGTGTCTGGAAGCTCAATCCAATGAAGGGTGCGAATCAGCTGGTGGTCAGTACCTTGGCCATGGTACTGATTGTCTTGTTAGAGACTGCCAACTCGAACGCTACACGACGTCATTCATCGGCGTTCCGCCGTTGGCGCTGGTGACCTTACCCCAGTTCTTGTACCAGTTTCTATGTTAGTTCATTGACGTACTTCTGTGTCTGCAGAGGCATGTGGAGCGACGCGGAGCATGGTTCTGCAGGAACGATCGTCTCTGGTGCTGGCGGGCGATATCCCAACGATGAATGCGGACGAACAGTGTTGTAAT
>JAJDDB010000031.1 GCA_029260575.1 Phycisphaerales bacterium | reverse complement strand
ACTGCTGCAGCGCCGGAATCAACCTCTTCGCTGTGTTTGCTGGCGTAGCGCTCCGCGGCAAGAGCCTCACGCAGCGTCACCCACTGCGGCTCACTGTGATCGACAACGTGGAATTCCCACGGCATGCGCCAATCGGAGCTTGAGCGGATGCGCGTGAGCTTGAGTTGCTGATTCACGGAGAGGCTTATGAGGCCGGTATTGAAGATGTCATCAAGCACGGCGTCACGATCATTGAGGGCTGATTCATAGGCAGTCTTCGCAGCTTGGAACTCTGTAAACTCCTGTTGTGTGGCCTGTGCAGTACGCACAAGGTCCTCCAGCGGCCAGTATGCAGCTTCGGCTGTAGCAAGATCGGCATCAGCATCTTCCAGTGCGCCCTCATTGGCGATGAGGAAATCCCAGACATCACCCAGAGCGTCCTGTATGTCAACGGCCGACAAACCGGCAGCGGTGAGTTGTTCCGGTCCGAGCCCTGCACGCATAAGAGCATCGCGATACTGCGTCGTTGATGGCTGAATGAGTGCTGCATTGGCCTGCCCCCGGAATGGTGCTGCGACCGAGAGCCACACAAGTGCGGAAGCGACACCGAAGATGACAGAGCAGCGAAGTGTGATGGAGATGTAGTTGCGCATGGGAGTTCTCCTGTTGAGGTCTGAGATGCTGAGCATTGTTCAACAGTCGAACCTCGATGCGAGCGAAATACGGTCATTTAACACTTTTGATAAGTGTTAAATGACGAGTATTCAGTTGTACGGCGGCCTTGACGTGGGCAGAGTCTGTGCGAGCGCGAAAGCGCTGCACTCAAGACTGCTGAACTCAGGAGGCCCGCCATGTTGCTGCTATCCACGAAAACTACGAATCGTACGTATCGCGTTGTCCTGATTGCTTTTGCTGCACTGCTGTTGTGCAGGACGGTGTCTGCGGACAAGATCCTGGAGATATTCGATGACTCGCTGACGAGTTATCTCGTGACCAGCAAGACGCCGATTCAGGATGTACGGCCACTGGTGTGGCAGCGAGCAACAGGAATAGACGGTGTGAACCGTTTTCCTCGCGTCGGTCTTGTTCCCCCAGGAAATGGACTCGATATTGAATGTCCCTTTGGAAGCGCTGATCCCAGCCAGTTTGCCAATGGCGGGAAGAATCTCACGATCTTCGATGGGCTCGATGGTGGATGCCCTGGGTGTGGTGTTCAGAGTGGCCAGACTGAAGGCGGCACCAATGTGCAATCCGGTACCTTCCCCATTACAGCTGTTGACATTCGTTTACCTGCTCCCGGATTCAGTTGGGTGATTGGGCGCACCTACAACGCCCGGCAGAAGACTAGCGGCGGTTCCTACTTCATGAGCGCGGGGTATCAGGGCAATAACTGGTTCCAGATATCACAGCCTGAACTGCTCTTCTACGACCATGCCACGGATGCAGCCAAGGACATGCTCTATCTCGTGCTTGGTGCTGATCGATTCGTGGAGTTCAAGCGCGACAATGCCAGCAGCAATGAGTTCAGAGGAGTCAACGGTTACAACGCAGTTTTCAAGTTTGTCGAGGGAGCAACCGACGAGCCGGATGAATACTGGCTCTATGACATGAAAGGCAACATCACGGTCTTCTTCGGCTTCGATGCCGACGCCAGTCCGGCCGAGGGCCAGTTCTGGAAACGCACCGATCCGGCCGGCAACGATGCCTATGTTGGTGATTTGTCTACCGGCAGCACCGCAATCAGCAATGGCTACAACGGCAGCGGTCAGATCATCGAGGCGTACGATACCGCAGCTCGGAAGTACACATACACCTACACCAGCAGCATGCTCACGAAGGTTGAGGTGTCGGTATTCAATACAGAATCAAGCAAATGGGACAGTACCGGTCACAAGGTGGAGTACAGCTATTACGTCAATGCGGACAACCACGGTGAGGACAACGATCTTGAGCGCGTAAAGATCACGACACCGCTCACGGACAGCGGCGTGAACTCCGTTCGGAACATCCATTACTGGTATTACGAGGGGACGTACGATGCGACCAACAATCCCGGTTATCCCGGACAGTTGCAGTACATTGTCGATGCCGAGGGTTATCGCCAGTACGACTGGGATCAGGACAGTCTGCTCGATGATGACACGCTGAGCGCTGCGGAGAACGATCTGAAGGGCTATGCAAGTGCGTTTTTCAAGTACGACACAGAACGGCGCATTGTCAGCATGTGGTCCAACGGCCAATGCGGCTGCGCCGGCGGCGGCGGTGATGGCGAGATCACCATCGAATACGAAAGCAACACCGGCTTCTCAGGCACGAGCAGCTACGATGCCGACTTCGACGACTGGTTCAGCCGAACCATTGTGAAATTGCCTCAGGATCCGGGCAGCAGTGCGTTTTCCTACATCACGCGGTACTTCGACGAGGTCGGTCAGCCCCTGCACCGTGTGGTAACAGATGACGATCCCGACAACACCAGTCCTGCTCCCAATACCTGGGTGAGCAAGGTCGTGCGCAATAGCGGCGGACAGATCGTCTCTGTGCATACGCCCGCCAACGTGACCAGCTATACGCACGCCATTGCCACTATGGCGATGCCGACGTCCACGACCGATGGTCTGGTCTGGACGATCGACCGTGCCAATCTCGGCGATTTGGCGGGTCTGTTTACTGAAGGTAAGTTTAGTAAAGGCACGACTGGTACGGACTACCTCACGGGCAAGAAGACATGGAACACCCGTGGCCTTGTCGTCGGCGACGTGACGCTGGTCCGACCGTTTGCCGCTTCGGGATGGGAATACCCGACTGAGCAAACGAGCGGTACAACAGGTGCGAACGAATATCAATATACAGTGACATTCTACGAAAACACCACGACTTCTGATGTGCTGTAT
>JAJDDB010000030.1 GCA_029260575.1 Phycisphaerales bacterium | reverse complement strand
GATGAAGCGACCGGAAATCTTCTGGCGTGCAACGTCGCCTACCACCACGGCGTCGTCGTCTGGCCTGTGCAGGCGTATGAGACGTACTACATCCGCATTGCGGGTCGAAACTTTACGCGTGGGGAGTTCGAGTTGGATCTGGTCGCGCCGCCATGTGCAAATGGCCTGGACATGCAGCACCTGACTGAATGAGTGAACGCATGCCCGCCGTAGCAGGCGGGCATGCCTTTTGATGACCTAGTGATCTGGAGGGATCGAAGGATGCGAAGTTTCAAGAATGGAATCTGTTTGGTGACAGCTGTCACCTCTGTTGTTCTCTGGTGCTCGGTGGCAGCTGGTCAATCACGTGGTGGAATCGGCGCCTGCTGCCTTCCCGATGGCTCCTGCCAGGAATCCAGTGAAGGCGGCTGTACCAAGGACGGTGGACAATGGCAGGGGTCTGGTTCGACCTGTCCGGGAAGCGCGCCTGGCAGAGGCGATGTCACGTGCGAACCGTTCGGACCACCGAACGCTCGCTGCGAGGATGCCATTGCGTTGACAATCGACGTGCCGACGCAAGGCACTGTCGACGGCGCGTTTGTTCAGAATCCCGAGGTCTGTAGTCTGAAACGTGGTGTTGGTCCAGTCGGTGTGTGGTATCGCGTCGTTGGAAACGGAAACCGTCTCAGCGCGACCATTTGTGGTCGTGACGAGGTGAGCGCAGACGCGCGCGGTGGAGATTCGTTTCTCGTCGTGTACTGCAGCGGTTGCGATCCGCTGATCTGTGTTGACTCTGACGTGACCAGCCTCGGCGTGTGCCCTGGACGGGGAATCAATCCGCAAGTCGATTGGTGTTCAGAAGCCGGCAGAGAGTATTACATCTTTGTTTCGCTGGAAGGCTCTCCGCTTCAGGATTTCCAGATCGTCGTCGATGATCTGCTGCAAACATGTAATGCTGAACCGTGCGGCATTGAGAATGATGACTGCGAGAACGCGATTGCCATCATGACACTTGATAAGCCGATCTTCGGCACCACAGAAAACGCACTAAGCGATGATGTACCGCAGTGTGCGGAACTTCCGAATCGCAGCAGAGGATTCTTCCCAAATGGCGTGTGGTATTCCGTCATCGGTACGGGCAGCCTCATGTCGGCTGATCTGTGTGTTCCGCTGCAACGCGGCCAAGAGGTTCCCTTTGAAGGACTACTGCAGGTGTTCTGTGGCGACTGCGACGAATTGCGGTGCGTGGCCGGCGATTTCGGTGTGTTGCAAGCCTGTGATTTACGCGGAGGCGTAGATGTTCGCTGGTGCTCGGAAGTCGGGCGAGAGTATCTGATTCTCGTTGCACTCGAGGACGCAAACGGAGGTCGCGGTCTCGATCCGTTTTTTCTGTTGACCATCGACGATTCGCAAAAATCGTGTGACGCAGAACCGTGTGGGCTGCCGAATGATGACTGCGAAAACGCGATCATGCTTCCAACGAACGAACAATTTGTTCGAGGCTCCGTCGACGGCGCCACGGACGATGATGTGGATCCGTGCATCACAGGTATAGCGCAGGGTGGCCCCAGCGGCGTGTGGTACAAGGTCATTGGCACCGGCAACGTGTTGGAAATCGACATCTGTGGCATCGAGCCTGATGCCCCACGAAGTGATGTTGATGGGTTCGCCGCAGTTTTCTGCGGCAGCTGCGAAAACCTGCAATGTGTTGATGCACATCAGGGTGGACTTGAGTTCTGCCCCGAACCCGCTGGCAACGAGAGCGTTCGAAGCAGTGGGTTCCTGCAATGGTGTTCTGAAGAAGGACGCGAGTATTACATCCTTGTCGACATTCTTTCACAACTCGTCGATGAATTTCAGATTCGCGTTCGCGATACCAACTTCAATGCATGCGAGCCGGTAACGTGCGCTATCGAACAGGAAGATTTCTGTGAAGATGCGCAAGCGATCTGTCCGTTCATCACCTATGAAGGTCATACGTTTGATGCCACCAGCGCGTACTTCGATCATGGCGGCACGATCGACACGATCTTTTTCTGTGGTCTTGTCTTTGGTGTGTACGACGTGTGGTACAAGTACACCCCTGCTGAGCACGGCCTGTTATTTGTCCACGTAGAAGGTCCGCCGACTGATTTTGTGTTTGGCGTATACGACGATTGTGATGAGGCAACCGGAAATCTGCTGGCGTGCAACGTCGCCTACCACCACGGTGTCGTCGTCTGGCCTGTGCAGGCGTATGAGACGTACTACATCCGCATTGCGGGTCGGAATTTCACACGTGGTGATTTTGAGCTTGATCTTGTGGCCCCGCCGTGCGCTAATGGCATGGAGACAGCGGTCTTGACTGAGTAACACATTCACAGCTCACCTGCTTGGGGGCGAGCTTTCACTGAAAAACTAACGAGTGTTTGTGGAGGATGGAATCATGAAGTGTACGTTTCGACATCTGCTGGTTGGGAGTCTTGGCTTTGCCATGCTGGCACTCGCTGGAGGCGCTCAAGCTCAATCACGTGGTGGAGGCCCGTCAGGCGCCTGTTGCCTTCCCAGTGGCGAATGTCACGATAACGTGCTGGAGCAACAGTGCATCGATGGCGGTGGGCGGTATCAGGGCGACGGCACGTCGTGCGGCGCGGTCGGCCGGGTCCCCGGCGTAGAATGCGATCCTTTTCCTCGCAATGATGATTGCGAGGACGCAGTTCCGATCACGACTTTTGGGATGCGCATTCCAGGTACAACGGAGAATGCGACCGGTGATCTTATCCCCAATTGCGAAGCAGCCCGCAATGGTTTCACCCCTGACGGCGTGTGGTATTCAGTGATTGGAACGGGTTCGATCATGCGCGTCGGCGTTTGTTCAGACCAACTGGTTGCGCGCGGCGGCCGATCGTACCTCTTTGTGTTCTGCGGCGATTGTGACGAATTGCAATGCATCGCCGGCGACGGAGGCAGTGCTGTTCAAGTCTGCGATGATCGAATTCTCGAAGATCTTGAATGGTGTGCGGAACTTGGTCGCGAATACCTAATTTTCGTTGCTATGGATTCTGAACCGGGTGGTGATTTCTGGATTGAGGTCAATCCGACAGATCAGGCATGCGATCCGCTGCCATGCACTGCGGAAAATGACGAGTGTGAAGATGCAATTTCGATTGGTACGGGCCACCAGGTCGTCCTCGGTACTGTCTTGGGCGCTACCACAAGTGACGTCGAATCGTGTACGCCGGTTGCGGCCAATGGGGTGCAGCCTGATGTGTGGTATTCCGTCATTGGCTCCGGAGGCATAATCGACGCTGAACTCTGCATTCCCGAGGTTGATCGCCAGCAGGCATTAGGCAAGATTGAAGTGTACTGCGGTAGGTGCGACGCATTGAACTGCGTTGCGGGTGTAGCGGGAGAGGTCTTCACATGCGATGAGAATGACGACCGCGCGTCCGTAACCGGTTTGAATAGAGGTGATGACGACGAACTCGAGGTTTCCTGGTGTTCCGAAGAAGGTCGTGAATACTTTATTCGTGTGTCTTTCGGTGGGTTCGTTGCCAGCCGAAATCACCTGACGCAGTTCATTCTTGAAGTTGAACATGAAGGCGACAAGTGTGACCCTGAACCGTGCGGCGTGCGGCAGGAAGACTTCTGTGAAGACGCCCAGCCAGTGTGTCCGTTCATCACGTATGAAGGTCATACGTTCGACGCAACCAGCGCGTACTTCGATCACGGCGGCACGATCGACACGATCTTCTTCTGCGGC
>JAJDDB010000029.1 GCA_029260575.1 Phycisphaerales bacterium | reverse complement strand
CTACGTGCCTGTGCAGTCTGCGGAGTCGCGCACTCCCGCACTCATTCAGCACAAGGATGCCGTTCGCGCCAGCGCTGAAGCGAGTTTGCGCGTCTATGCGCGGCTGATTCGCGCCAATGCGGGTATTGGCAATGATGATCGAGTGGCGCTTGGACTGAGCGTTGACAATCGATCGCGGGCGCGCATTGCTGCGCCGGCCTCTGCGCCGTTTCTCAATATTGTGTGCGCGTTTCCGGGCAGTCACCAGTTGCGGTTTGCCGATGAGAACACGCCGAACTCCCGGGCCAAGCCGCGCGGTGTGACCAATCTCTGGCTGGCGATGGCGATCAGTGACTATGGATGTCCGACGCCGAACGATCCGAACGCCGCGATGATGGTCGGCGCGTTCACGAAACAGCCTGCGTACGTCGAGCATGAAATCAAAGATGCAGGCAAGACTGCGACGTATTTCGGCAAGTGGGCGACGGCGCGAGGTCTGGTCGGGCCGTGGTCGCTGCCGCGCAGTATGACGATCGTGGCAGGGGGAAGCGCTGCGCCGAGCGGAACGAAGCACCGGCAGGTCGAACCCGCACGTGAAAATCTGCGCAAGGCGGCATAAGTCCGCATCTACGTTCGCCACTCACACGCGCTTGATGATGATTGCGGTCTGGTCATCATCATGTGGCCGACCGTTTGCGAATTGTCGCAACTGCCAGCGGATTGCTGTGAGAATCTCGACTGCTGAATGCTGATTCTTGGCAGCAATGATCTCCTGCACGCGGTGAATTCCTAGCAGTTCATCCTGCTGATTCTTTGCTTCGAAGATTCCGTCCGACAAGACGGCAACGACATCGCCGGGCTGCAGTGCAATCGGCGGCTGCAGTTCATACGTCATATCCATCGCGATACCGAACGGCGGGGCATCGACTTCGATGCGCTGAATCGATTGCGTTGCGGCGCTGAATCTCAGCAGCGGACCCTGTCCCGCGCTGAAGCTTGTCAGTGTTCCCGCTTCGCCATCGATGCGCCCCAGCCAGGCAGTGATGAATCGCGATTCTGGCATGTCAGTGGAGAGCTGTTCATTGAGATGTTGCGCGATATCCAACAGATCTGCGTTGAGCCGTACCGCCATGCGCAACATCGCGCGAATCTGTGTTGCTGAGAGCGCCGGCCCGATGCCGTGTCCGGTTGCATCAGCCAGAAGCATGATCGCCGAATCCGCATGCAGCGCATTGAGTTGCGGCGGCGTACCGTCACCACCGCTGTCGTGACGCAGACCTATTACGTCGTAACTGTCGCCGCCTGTTTCGTCAGCCGGATCATTCCACGCAGCCAGATCAAATCCCTGAACTGTCGGCAGTTGTTCGGGAAACGTGTTCTGCTGAATCTGCCGGGCCAGTTGGAGGTCGCGCTCGAGTTTGAACAGCGATTTCAAACCATCGCGCATGCGTTCATGCGCCTCAGCCAGTTGATGCACCTCAGCGACGTTGGATACAATCGGGTTTTCCACTTCAAGTACACCCCGGCTGATGCGATCGCTTTGTTCGACAAGCGCCTCAATCGGTTCGCTATATCGTTTGGCCAGTATGACTGCGCGCCAGATTGCGATCACAAGAACGGTGACAGTTATGCCGATGATCCACAACCGCATCGTGAGGATACCGCCGAGCATGTCAGCCTCCGGTACGACGACGGCGATGAAAAACAACCTTTCAGGGGTGAGGTGAAACGGGCGGGTGTCGCCCCACCAGCGCTGCCCATTGCTTACGAATCGTGCGATTCCCTCGTCCGAACGATCATCGGTCGAAAAAGCACGGTTCGCCTGCAGGGCAAGGTCCCAATCCAGATCCTGCGGCCGTTTCAGCAGGTCTGCTGCACGCTGCTCTGGATCTGCATAGCGCGGCACGCGCGGCAGGCCGATGATCCGACCGTCATCTGTAAGCACCACAAGTCCGCCGTGCGCGCTTACATCCATTGATGTCGTAAATTCAGTAATTGCACTGAGCAGCACATCAAACGCAACGATGTACAGGTGCTCATCACCACCGTCGAATACAACCGATGCGGTTATGCCCGGTGCGCCGGTTGTGAAGAATCGGTACGGCTGCGTCCAGTACACCGGGACGTGTAAATGTTCAGCGTCTTCCATGCCACGCGATCCGTTGTCAGCCTCGTGCTGTTCCATTGCGCCGATAAACCACGGCCGCGTCCTCGGGTCGTACTCCAAGGTGCGCCACTCAGGTTCCGGCGTCTCACCATACGCTGCCCATGTGTGCCACCGCGTGCGCGTGCCCCATTCTTCAGCACGCGTTTCTCGATTGCTCCAACCCTCATCAGTGCGCAAAAGCAAATACTCCTGCCCGCGAGTGTCTGCAATGAGAACGGACGATACCTGTGGGAACTGTTCCAGAAGTGGAACGAACATCTGGTTCATCTGCTCACGGGGTTGATCAGTGTCAATCAGACCCCGTTCGCCCCATTCGTGGGCAACACGCAGACTGCGATGAATCGGCTGAAAGAATTCACGGAGTTTGAGCTCGGTCTGATCAATCGTGCTGTCGATCAGCGCATCAGAAAGACTGCGCACAGATCGGCGTGCACCCCAGAATGTTGTGGCAAGAATCGCGGACGCCAGAACCAGGATGACCACGATCAGACTTCGCAATAGGCTTTGCCGAATTGTCACGGGGCGGTTCATGGCAGTTCATCCAGAAGAATGTGGCAGGCGGGAATCGTACACCAACTTCCGTCATCGCTGCCGCTGCTGCCGAAAAACGAGTAATCGTGACTCCATACGTGATTCAGCTGGTCCCATGTACAAACTGGTTGCACAATGTAAGGTGCTGGGGAAGTATCTTGACACGTCGACATCGATCCGCGATGCATGAGGAGACTCCATTGAGATTTCAATCAGAAACAGCAGTACTTATTGTTGCTTCAATTGCAGCAGCAGCCAACGCGCAGAACACGTTGGACTGGCCGGTCGAACAGCGCGACACAGTTGTCATTGACACCGGCACCCTCAGCAACAACACCGGACGAAACGAAACTGCATTTTCGCACGTCATTCACATGCGCGATACTGACTGGATTCGACTGTACTTCAAAGATGTCTCGCTCGAAGCGCGCAGCTTCATTCGCGTCACTAGCCTGCTCGATCACGAACAACAGATTCTCGATCGCAAGACGCTTGCAATGTGGGGCAACACAACCGCGTATTTCAATGGCGATACGGTGCTCATCGAACTTGTCGCTGCGCCAAAGACAACCAAGAACAGTTTTCAACTGATGGAAATCGGGCGCAGTGATCCTGAAGCACATGCTCGCGGTATCGCAGGGAGCTGCGGTATTTGTGGCGGTTCGGATGATCGCGTTCCATCAGGCGAAGCGTGGTCAGCCCGCCTGTTTCCCGCTGGCTGCACAGCTTCTGTTTGGAACGAAGAGAGCTGTCTCGTTTCCGCTGGTCACTGCATCGGCGGCAGCATGGTCATTCAATTCAACGTGCCAAACTCCAATGGAAATTGCTCGACCAATAATCCGCCGATCGCAGATCAGTTCCCGATCATTCAGGAGCAATCCGTCAACGGCGGCGTGGGCAACGACTGGGCAGCAATGATTCCCGGCACGAATAACCTCGGGCAACTTCCCTATGATCGATACGGCGAGTTTCGTCCAATCGCTTCAAGCGGACCGTCCGTTGGTCAGAACAACGAGATGTATGGCTACGGAGTGGATCCGGACAATTGCACGCGCAACCAGATTCAACAATTCGCGCAAGGCGCTGTCAATCAGGTGTTCGCAACCTGGTTCACCTATTCGATCGATCTGCGCGGCGGCAACTCCGGCTCGGCGCTGATTCGAAACGGTGAGATTCTCGGCATTGCGACGCATTGTCCATGCCCCAACGTTGCTACGAGAATCGATCATTTTGCGTTCACAGCTGCACGCGCTGCGATGTGCCCGGAAGCGCCGATTTGTACCGCTGACCTGACTGATGACGGCACCACGAATCTTCCAGACGGTTTGGTCAATGTCTTTGATCTGCTCGAACTGCTTGCCAACTGGGGTACCAACGGTCCCGGCGCAGCGATCGCGCCCCCGGTCGGAGTAGTCGACATCTTCGATCTTCTGGAACTCCTTGATTCCTGGGGTGTATGCGATGCAAGCTAGAGAATCGGCTGCGCAACGCATGGTTTTCGCCGGGCGGGAGATGCAAGACCGCGTGATTGCTCCGCCGCATCGCCGAGGCTACACTATCTGCCCAAGGGCCATTGGCGCAGTTGGCTAGCGCGCTTGTATGACACACAAGAGGTCACTGGTTCAAGTCCAGTATGGCCCACTGCCAACTAAGCGGCGCAAGTCTCGTGTTCGCACGAGCTTGCGTTTTTCATTTCTGCAACTTGTTTCACTGACACGCATACTCGCAAATACCCTAACAGGGCCGGATGCGCTGCGCTATATAGAAGGTATGCGCGAGCGGTTGGGAGTGTGCTGTGACGTACACCTACTTCATATATTCGCCTCTGTTCGGCATGGTCAAGATCGGGAAGTCTTTCAATCCCGAATCCCGATTTGTTTCTCTGCGAACTGCTTCACCAGACCCAGAGCTGCGCCTAATCGGAACTGTCAAGGGTGACATCGAGGGAAATCTGCACATGCAGTTCCGCCACTCCCGGTCGCACGGTGAGTGGTTCATTCTTACAGATGACTTGGCCGACTGGCTCAAGAAGAGGATTCGGTTTACTGCCGACGCATCTGATTGGAAATCGCAACAGAAGCTGATAGTGCGGCACGGCGACCCGAATACGCAAATGATTTTGGCGTGCGTTGGCAGCCGGGTTACGTCCCGGCCAACGGATTGCGACGACATTGTCATATGGAATTGGATTGGCGGTATCGCTAACCAGGTAGTTCGCGATTCAGAACAGTTCAATTCCGACGATCGTCCGGATGAGTGGGACGATGATTTCTCCAGATTCGGATACATGATTGAACGACAATGGGATAATTGTGTTGGCTACAGCGTGAACGAGTCTGTGTTAACGCTCGTATTCGGGATGCCGACTTCAAAGGTCCGATTGCGGGAGATGATTGCAACGACATCTGAGACGAGTCTCTGTGATGTAGATGTGGTGCCTGGCGCAACGTATTACTACTCAGTACGGTCGATCAACGATTGCACAGCGAGTAACTGCACCGATCCTGTGCGGGGTTCAACAATTGACACGCCGGCAGCACCTGTCCTGACAAATCCTGACAATGGTTCCAGTGCGATTGGAGTGCAAACGTGCCTGACCTGGTTCGTTGTCAACGGTGCGACGTCATATGACCTCTATTGGGGCACGACGAATCCGCCGCCTTTGCATGTCAGCGGCATTCCGGCAGTGACGTACTGTCCACCGCACGAGTCTGGCTCGATGTACTACTGGTACGTGCAGGCCGCGAACGCCTGTGGTGAAGGTCAGGCGAGCCCCACGTGGCACTATTCGACTGCGGCCGGAATTTCGATCGTTGGCTTCGAATCATGTCGGGATCACGGCCAGAGTGTCGGCGAAGCATGTCTGAATATCCCCGATGATGGCAGCTTCATTGAGTCCAGGCTTGGCGGCATTGAACGAATCCGCGTTCGATTCTCAGGCGCTGTCGACCCGAATTCATGGGACCAATCGTCAGTTGTGATTCTCAGGCTCGATCAGTTCGGCCAATCAATCGACTTGAGTAACGTCTCTATCTCGCTCGACCTGATCGATGCGAATGCGACTGGCGTAATCGAATTCAATCCGTCCTTGCCGGATCATGCGCGATATTGCGTTGCGATCCAGTCTGTCGTGGGAGCAGATGGCGGACCGCTTGACGGTGATCGCGATCGCATACTGGCCGCTCTGGCGGGCGATTGCCTCGCTGATGGCTCAGTGACCAATGCTGACCTCGCGTACGTACGGGTTCGCCGAGGAATTGATCCGATAGATGACCAGAGCAACGATGAGATTCGCGCGGACATTCTCACCGACGGTCGAATTACCAATGCGGATCTGGCCGCCGCTCGTGTCCGTCGAGGCAACAGCATCAATTCGATTCCTGACCCATGTGCGGGCATTCGATCTGCGTTGAGCGATCGAACATCGGCCGAGCCTGAGTCGAGCGCGGCGGAAACTCGTCGGCACCACTCTCGTCATGATGATTGTTCAGCAGCAGCAGCTGATCGCCCGACCGTCGTCGAAGGAATGCCGGCAGCGAACAGTCTCACGATGTTTAGACATCAATCAAACGGGTACATGTTGCTGGTTGACCTTTCCCCCTGAATCTGATCCATGTTCAGAGTGGCACTCTGGCGTGGATCAAGGAGGAAATGCTCATGCCACGGAAGCGTTTTTCGGCAGAACAGATTGTCAACAAGCTGCGTGAGGCAGAAGTGTTAATCGC
>JAJDDB010000028.1 GCA_029260575.1 Phycisphaerales bacterium | reverse complement strand
CGGTTTGGCACCTCGATGTCGGCTCGTCGCATCCTGGGGCTGTAGGAGGTCCCAAGGGTTGGGCTGTTCGCCCATTAAAGCGGCACGCGAGCTGGGTTCAGACCGGCGTGAGCCAGGTCGGTCCCTATCTGCTGTGGGCGTTGCAACATTGACCGGAGTTCTCCCTAGTACGAGAGGATTGGGAGGGACCCACCCCTGGTGTGCCAGCTGGACCGCTCGGTCCACCGCTGGGTAGCTAAGTGGGGCAGGGATAACCGCTGAAAGCATCTAAGCGGGAAGCCCCCCGGAAGATGAGTGTTGCATGTCGCAAGACGAGAGACCCCCGGAAGACTACCGGGTTGATAGGCCGCATGTGTACGGACAGAAATGTCTTCAGCTAAGCGGTACTAACGGTCGACGACTTGGTCGCATCGACCGGATTCCGACTCAGATTCGCAACGAAGAGTTGCGTTGCTAAAACTCGGATCCGAACGATGGCTTTCAAGACGCTCAAGCATGATGTAAAAACGTTCGCTTTCGAACACGCGCAATACAACGCATATGACAAATCACCAGCGTGTCCGTGGAAACGGGCACGCTGACTTGTCGGTGACAATAGGTACAGGGAAACACCTGATCCCATTCCGAACTCAGCAGTTAAGCCTGTGCCGCCGATGATACTGCATCGCGGGAAAGTAGGTCATCGCCGACGCTTTGACCCTCGTAAGGTAAACCTTGCGAGGGTCTTTTTCGTTTTGGAGCGGAGGGTTTGAGTTGTCTCATTCTATCGCTAGTCTTGAGAACATGATTACCTGCGATGAATTGGCGCGCGATGTGTCAATGACGCGTCCACATGTTGTGTTATTGGGTGCCGGCGCAAGCAAGGCAGCATTTCCGTACGGCGATGCAGATGGTCGAGTTGTTCCACTGATGGATGACTTGGCTCAAGTTGTTCCAGGGCTTGATCGTGTACTGGCTGACGCGGGCATTGACTCATCCCGAAACTTTGAGGAAGTTTATAGTGGACTTGTGGAAGCAGGGGTCAATGACACGGCTCGGAGCGTTGAAAAGCTTGTCCAGGAATACTTTAGTTCGTTAAGAATGCCGTCAAAATCCACGTTGTACGATCACTTGCTGCTCTCCTTAAGATCGAAAGACGCTATGTTCACATTCAATTGGGATCCATTTCTCTTTGATGCGTATGAGCGAAATCGTGCTCTTGCTCTTCCGCAACTCTATTTCTTACATGGGAATGTTCGAGTTGGGTGTTGCAATCGTCATCGATTATGGGGTCCGCAAAGTGCGGTTTGCCCACTATGCAGTACGCCGTTTGAACCACTCCCACTTCTATACCCTGTAAGGAACAAACGATATTCAGACTCTGGCGATTACATGAATGCTCAGTGGGAGAATGCTCGCGGATACTTCAGGAATGCACTCATATTTACAGTATTTGGATATAGCGCTCCGTCCAGTGACGCTGAAGCAATGAGATTGCTCAATTCAGCATGGGACGAAAGAGGTGATCGACTAGTTGAGCATGTTGAGATTATTGACAGGCCAAACTTAGAATCAGATGAATCACAGCAGATTCAAAATAGGTGGCAATCATTTGTGCACTACCACCACGTTATTATGTGGGGCAGCTTTGAGGAGTCTCTGCTTTCACGGTTTCCTCGTCGAACATGTGAGTCATTTATTCAAGCAAGTACTCGTGGACTACCTTCTGAAATCGCATCAGTGCCGCGGGTCGATGAGTTAGAAGAAATCCAGCAGTGGTATGGACGGATTGCTCAATTTGAAGGAAGTTAGCGTTGTACGTCCTATTCAGTGCACTGCGAGTGATGTACTGCTGAATGTGATCGGCGGATTCCCGCATGACCTCTCACCGGGGGTGTGGGCGGGAATGCGGGAGGTTGTGCTCGGCCGCTGAAACGGCCTGGCCGACATGCGTTGGCGGGGCGCGATGGGCGGATTGCGACAGGGATGCGTCACTCGTGGCGGATCGGCGGCTTGAGCCGCCGGGTGCGATCAGTACGATGCGTGCATGGCGGGGCCCAAGCGCATACGCAAGTCCGGGCGCGGAGCTGACCTGGGCACCGATTCAGCCGGTCGGCATCGCTTTGAACACTGGTATGTGAACAACCAGGTGTGTTTCATCACAGCGCGGTGTCGCGAGCAGTTTCCTGCGCTTGAATCCGAACAGGCGAAAGCGATCTTCTGGGATCGGTTTGAATATTACACAATCCAAGCCGGCTTCGAGCCGTGGATTACTTCACTGCTTGACAACCACTATCACACGCTGGGGTACATTCAGATCGGCACGAATTTGAAGAAGATGATGCAGGGGTTGCACGGTTCAGTCGCCAAACTCGTGAACGATGTATTGGAATCGCAGAGTCTTGAGCGAAGACCAAAGTTCTGGCGTGATGCGCATGGGCAGGAATATTTCGATGGCTGTATCCGCGACGAGAAGCAGTTCCGTCGGGCGTACCGGTACACGCAGATACAGGGCGTGCGACATGGCGTGTGCATGGACTGGCGAACCTATGCGCACACACGCATCGCGGGTGGTATGGAGGAGGCCCTGAAACGGGCGCTGGCGATGAACGCGTTTATGGAAGACGTGCCGTACAAGCGGTATGAACGTGGCCGCTGAAGCGGCCTGGCCGACCGGTGTCTGCGAAGCGATTGAACGGATTCAAGGTGGTTCGGCGGCTTCAGCCGCCTGAAGTGGGTTTGTGCGCGCCTGAGTGTGTGAAATCAAGGCGCGCGTATGCGCGCATTTGAAGGAATCTGAATGTGGAATGCGGTGGGGCGACTGTTCTGCGCGCGCAAAGACAAACCATCGGGCCTTCTATGGAGGCCCGACATGGACAAAACCGATATCGAATTTGGTCTGGCGCTGCGCGAGTTGCAGAACAACCCCAAAACCCGGGCGAAACAGCAGCGCACCGCGCATCAGTCCACGTATACCCGGCCGGTGCGGTCGTGGTGTCTTGTGTTGCGGGCCAATGACACGCGGATTGATACATATTGTCAGACCGAAGTTGTGCAGTACATGCAATGGGATCCCGATCAGGCGGAATGTGCAGTGAAGGTGGTGCAGCTAAATGCGGAATCAGTGCGCGGGTTATGCGCGCCGGTAATGATTGCCTGGCCGGGGGTTTCTCTTGATCGGGCGGCGCGATTGTTTGGTGTGAACCGGACGACGGTGCATCGCTGGGGGCGAGGGAAACAGAAGTGTTCCCAGGCTCAGGAGAGCCTGGGATTTGTGCGTAGTGAAGGGCGGGTGGTGATTGACTCATTTTGCAAGGGTAATGGGCGTGATCTGCATCGTGCGGTGAAGCGCGTGTGGACGCGGTCGCCTGTTGATACTGCGGGCGATGTCTGGAGCGGGCTGTGGAGTTCAGGCAATCGTGATCTGACACATCGTGTGCCCGATGAGTGGTTGCAAGCCGTGCGTTTGACGCATCGGCCGCTGGGGGTGCGGATGGTGTATGTCGGTCTGCTGCAATGCCCCAAGTGTGTACGGTGGTGTTACAAACTGTATTGGCCGCAGCGCATCTGGACCGTGGCGCATGCTGTGGGAGTCGTCGCGTTGGACGAAACGCCGGTGGATGGTTTCATGTGTCGTCGATGTGCAAAGGTGTTGTATGAATCGACCGAGCGAAAGAGCCGGCCGGAACCGGGGCGGCGCGTCGACATTGCACAGCGATTCACCAGACGCGCGCTTGGTGTGATTGGAGATTGACTATTGCGTTGGGCCTGCGCGTAAGAAAGCACGCCGATCGGCGTGCTGAGGAGGAGCTTCAAGTTGGAGCGCTGCCTGCTCAGAGCAGAGCGCGGTGCATATTGCCGCGAGACAGCGATTCGATCGTATCGCGCTGCGTGCGGGTGAGTTTCTTGAAGACGAGTCCGATCTCGGTCTGGAATCCGCTGCCGGTGTGTCGCGTCCATGCGATGCTTGCTCGGACGGTGACGGATTTGTTCATTGCGAAGAATTCGACATCGACAGGTGAGCGCGGGACTGCATTCGTGAGAATGCGTGCGCCGCCTGTGGAAAGATCGAGCACATCGCCGAGGCTTGAGCGGATGGCGGCTGCAGTGTGGCGCGGTTGCGCGCGGATGCATGTCTGGGCGCTTGAATCAACATCATCGAGATGGAACGGGCTGTTTTGGAGGTTATTGATCATGATGCACGGAGGGTGCGCTGTGATCAGGAAGCTGTCGAGGTGCGACTGCGGATTCGGGTTGGTCGGTTTCGGGTTGTGAGGGCGCGGCTGGTAAATAGTGGCGCAGGAGTAGTGTGTTCGAGTTATCGAACGAAAGCTGCTACCCACCGGCGTGGATGGGCTTCGGGGAGTAAGGGGTTTTGTTGTTTACGAAACCAGGCCCTTGGTGAGGCGCATGAACGCTGTCTCGAGGTTGACCTGTTCTTCCTGCAGTGATGCGACGCGAAAGCCCTTGGTGATGAGGCGATTGGGCAGTTCCGAAACCATAAGACCGCTGTCGAGATCGATGGTGACATCGATGCGCGGTCTGCCGTTGATGGCGGTGACGTCGACTTTGGTGATGCCGTTGATTGTGGCAAGCAGTTGCGCAGCTTCTTCAAGGCGTTCATCGACGATGATGTGTACGACCTTGCCCATTGAAGCGCGGCTCATGATTTCATCGACGGAGCCGGAGAAGACGAGTTCGCCCTGTTCGATGATACCCACGGTGTTACACAGTTCTGCCAGTTCGTGAAGAATGTGCGAACTGATGACGATGGTTTTACCCATGCGGCGCAGCTCTTTGAGCAGTTCTCGTATTTCGATTCGGGCGCGCGGGTCCAGGCCGGAGGCAGGTTCGTCGAGGAGTAATACTTTCGGGTCATGCAGCAAGACGCGGGCAATGGACAGACGCTGACTCATGCCGCGGGAAAGACCGTTGACTTCTGCGTTTGCTTTGTGCGCGAGGTCGGTGAGATCGAGCACATCACGGACGACGGTCATTCGCTGATTGCCGTGCAGTCCGTAGCAGGCTGCGAAAAATTCGAGGTATTCGCTGACCACCATGTCATCGTATGCGCCCATGAAATCTGGTACGTATCCGATAATTGGTCGTATCAACGGGTTCTGATAGCCGATGACTTTGCCGTCGATTCGGGCTTCGCCCCAGGTTGGTTTGAGCAATGTCGCGAGAATCTTGATCGTGGTGGTCTTGCCAGCGCCATTGGGGCCGATGAAACCGAAGCAATCACCATCATTAATGGTGAGGTTGAGGTTGTTCAGCGCAACTAGCTCACCGTACTTTTTGGTGAGGTTGATTGTCTCGATCATTGCCATGTGCGCGTGGCTCCCTCGGATCGGCGGCGTCGGAATCGCACGCCGCAGGTGGACAGACCGATCATGGTAGCTCCGGCTCGGGCGCAGGTGTAGCAGCGTCGAGTTGATCGTCCTGCTCGGGAGTGAATATGTTCGAGAATGCGATTTCCTCTTCGATCGGCAATGGATAAATCCAGCGTACCAGCGTCACGGAATCTCCTTCGGTGACGGGCATGCGCCCATTGACTCGCAACGGAATCGGCAATTCTGAATCGCGGAGGTATCCGAGAATGATCAGACAGGGCCGCGTGAGCCAGATCGACAGATCAAGCTCTCTGCCGAGATCGCGTGAGATGATCATGGTGTCGTCCGCCTTGCCACCTGCGGTTCGCTTGAGATACGTGGGCGGGTCAAGTTGGTTGTAGAGGCTGAGCATCTCCATGTAGTTGGTGATATCGCGGTTGCCGATCGCTCCACTGGTCGGACCGCCGATCAATCCCTGATTGAGATAGGGATCGATGTACGTACGTTTGATGTTGCTTGCCAGCCGTGTGCGTCCCGCAGTCGATGTATCAAACGTCTTGGCCAGATCGATGCGCCCACCGAAGGTGACTTGCGCAGCTTTGGTCATCGCGCCGAGGTTGGGCATGCGCTGACTGTTCTGCGGGCGAACCCATGCCTGTTCGACGCCGTCCTTTACCTGATAGCGCGGCTGCGGTGACCGAGCGTTGAGCACCCATATGAACGTGATGTCGGTCAAATCACCGGGGAGTTCGCTAATGATCGAACCGGTAATGCTGGTCTCGCGCCCGGTGGCGTCGATCGTCACACGAATCGGATCATCCGATGGAATGCGGAACAAGCCGCCCCATTCCGGCTGCAGACCGCCGAGCCAGTTGGCGTACATCACCGTGCTTGTCGAACGTGCGGGCAGCGCGTAATCACTTTCGTTACTGGGATCGACGTACGTGTCGAATGCCGCTGGCTGACGACCGACTTCGACGCGATAGCGGTCGGTGTTTGGAAATTGCTGCACAGGCAAGCCGGGCGGCGTCCACGAATACAGCAGGTCCCGCATGATTCCTTCATCAGTTTCCGTCGGCTCGATGGTGATGCGCATCGGTCCATACCCGGGCAGTCGAATGGAGAACCAACTGACAGCTCTCTGATACTGCGGATCTTCGGGCCTTAGCTGATCGTCGCCGCGGTAGATGTGATCAAGCACGGTGACATGTTTGACCGCAACATCGTTCTGGCGGATGAGGCCGACGATTCCCCATGCGGTTGCGGTGAAGATTGCCGCCGCGCCGGCAAAGGCCAGCCAGGAGAATTTCACCTGCTTGTAGAACTTGAGCGCATAAAACCCACCCGGCCCAGCGACGACCCAGTACACAGCAAACAGCAGCAGCGCCGCAAGCAGGCCGATGGTCGCTTCCTGTGACATGCTGATCTGCTGCATGAACAGCGTGCCCCGGCCGAGGCTCGATTCTTCGGTGACGTTGCCCGAAAGCAGTTCTTCCTGTTGAATCGCAGTAAGTTCTGCTGCGGTTGGTGTATCAACCCGGCGGCCAAGGATGCGGTTCCAGAATGCATCCGCCTGTGGAATCCCGGTGGCGCCGTTGGAAAGCGGCACGCTGTAGAGCCGGCGGTAGGCCAGATCGATACCAATGAGCGTGATCCAGCCGTGGCCGAAGTTTCGGCGGATGACAATGACGCGGCCGTCGGGCAGCGCAATCAATGGTTCGTAGCGATTGTCAGTGGCATCGAAACTGCCGTTGAGATCTTTGAAGATGTGCGCCGCCATCGGAAAATCCTGCATACGGCGCGTGTTGTAATCATCTGCTTTTGTAAGCGTGGACACGACATCAGACAGCAACGTGTTCTCGTCTTTGCGCGGTGCTTGTGAAGGCAGCAGATCGCTGAAAAGCGTTCGGCCATCAGTGCCAAGAGCCCAGGGATTGCCAACCTGCGGCAGCGTGATGATGAAATGCCCACCGCGTCTGACATATTCACGAAGTGCGTTCGCCTGATCGGATGCAATTCCGGATGGATCCGCATCCGACCAGACCACCGCTTCATAACCACTCCAGCCTTCCCAGCGATCAGGAAGATCGGTCGGCGTGATACTGCTGACGATCTGAGTGAATTCGTTGAGAAACGGCGCGCGCGGAGAGTTGAGGCCGGCCTGCGCATACTGCCGCAGGCCGAGATGCGCGGTCGAGCCGATGATGGCAATCATCGCATCGTTGGTTCGTACAGCTGTGCCTGCACTGATCCGCGTCCCGCCCAGTTCGCGCGAGCGCGCTCCGTCATTTAGTGCGTACACGCGCACCGGCCAGGTTGTACCCGGCAGCGCTTGCGGGGGTACAGGTGCATACAGCCAGAGCAGTCTTCCCTGGCCCGGGCTGAGAGTGATAGTTCTGCCGTACTCTGCGGTGTCGCCATCGACGTTGGGGATTTCCCACTGCACCCACACGGACGTGGGTTCGTCGAAGGTTGCGGTGAGTTTCAAGCGGACCGCAGTGACTGTGCCGGGTCGATAGATTGCGCCGGTGCCGAACGTATCCAACTGTACATCGACGAGGTTGTCCTGCGCATGGACCGGGCGCACAAGGCAACTGACGGCCAGAACGGCAAGAACCAGAAGCAGAGCTGGACTGCGGCGCGGCTGCATGGATTGAAGTGTATCAGGTGAAACCGCATGTCGCCGTTTGTCCGCTGGTCGGTACATATACATGTAGGAAATGCCCGACCGTCCGTGCAGGGACGGCCGAAATCAGTTGCGTAAGACGATGAAGGTGAACTGAAATCGACGTGATTTTCGACCGATATCTCCAGCATGATGCTGGCTGTCTTGCCTGTTGAAGCTGTGGTTCTGATCGGCGGTCTGATCGCGCTGATGCTGTATGCGTGCCTGAAGGTGATGGGCGCAGATATCGACCACGAGATGCGCCTGTGGCGGCTGAAGATCGAAGCCAGGCAGGTGCGCAATGTTCGGCATGCATCTATTCAGGCAGCACAGCGCGCCGATGCACAGCGGATGGCTCGACTGCTGCGCAAACCGTGGGCCGAGTCGGCGGAAGCGGTTGAAGAGCCTGCCGAGCAGACCGCAGCCTCGACCGCAGCCGAGCTAGCAGTCGCTGCGTAAACCGAGCAGGGTGCAGCAACATCCAAGGCGCCCCGGCACCTGCAACGAGCAAGGAATGCCAGAAAAGTAGTGCCTGTCCCTACTTTCTTTGTGTTGGCGGTGGTGATGGAATATGGTTTGATTATGGCTCGAGCTGCCAGAGTTGTTGTTCCGGGCGCTCCGCACCACGTCATCCAGCGTGGCAATAATCGCCAGGATGTCTTTTTCACTGACGATGATCGACGGAACTACCTTCATACATTACGCACGCAGTGTGATCGCTATTTCGTGCGTTTGCGGGCGTGGTGCTTGATGACCAACCACATTCATCTTGTTGCAGTGCCCAAGGACAGAGAGGCATTGTCCAAGGCGGTGGGGCGGGCCCATTGGCTGTACACGCAATACATCAATCGCCTGTATGATCGCGTAGGTCATCTGTGGCAGAATCGATTCTACTCCTGCGTGCTTGATGCAGAGCATGAACTTGCAGCGGTGCGGTATATCGAGCGGAATCCTGTGCGGGCACGGATCGTTCGACAGGCATGGCGCTACAAGTGGTCAAGCGCTGCGGTTCACTGTGGCGAGGCGAGTCAATTGAGTCTCGTGGATGTGGATCTGTGGCGACGCCGGTTCTCACCTGTGCAATGGCGAAAGATTCTTCAAGACCCAGGCGATGAATGTGTAGTTGAACAGATCCGGACACGCACGCGAACCGGTCGCCCACTGGGAAGCGATCGATTTATCCGACGAATCGAAACGAAGCTTCATCGCAGTTTGACTGCCCCGAAGCTCGGTCGACCTGTGAGCGGGCAGTCGCCGGGTTGACCAACGTTTGCCACAATAAGCAGTCAATAAGTAGTGCCTGTCCCTACTTTCTCGCTGGAAAAAGAGTGCCTGTCCCTCTTTTCTTGCGGCGGTGGGTACGGGTGGACTGCGTGATTCAGGTGCGGGATAACTGTGCGAGTTCTGCGATGATTGCGGCATGCGATTTGATGCCACCGTGGTAGCAGCGCAATTCGAATTTCTCGTTCGGCGAGTGCACAGCATCGTCGTCAAGGCCGAAGCCGACGAGCAGCGAATCGAAACCGAGGATGCGTTGCACAGAGCCGACGAGCGGTATGGATCCGCCTGTGCCGATGAGTACAGGATCGCGATCGTATGCGCGTTTGAGGCCGGCAAGTGCGGCAGTGAGATAAGGCGATTTGGTGGGTACGCGCATCGCCGGGCTTGCGCCGTGATTGTCGATTTCCCATCGTCCGTCCGGAGGTGTGCGCGCATCGAGAAATTGCTTGAGGCCGGCGAGAATTTTCTGGGGGTCTTGATCTGCAACAAGTCGGAAGCTGACTTTTGCTGTGGCGTGTGAGCCGATGACTGTCTTGGCGCCTTCGCCGATGTAGCCGCCCTTGATGCCGTTGATGTCGCAGGTCGGGCGCGACCATGTACGCTCAAGTGTGGATCGGCCGGCTTCACCCGTAGGTGTCTTCAGTCCGGCACTGCCGAGAAATGCTTCTTCGTCAAAGCCGAGAGTGCGCCACTGCTGAGCTTCTGCCTCGCCGATTTCCCGGACATCATCGTAGAAGCCGGGCACCTGAATTCTGCCATCATGATCATGCAGTTGCGCAAGCACTCGCGTCAGTGCATTGATGGGGTTGAGCACCGCACCACCATACATGCCGGAATGTAGGTCGTGCGTCGGACCGTGCAGTGTGATTTCAGTGTAGAGCAACCCGCGGAGCATGTATGTGATAGCGGGAGTGTCGATATCCCACATGCCGGTGTCACAGACAACGCAGACATCCGCCTGCAATTCGTCCTTGTTTGCTTCGAGAAACGCATCGAGCGACGGGCTGCCAGACTCTTCTTCACCTTCGAGCATGATCGAGACGGGAAACGGCAACGAGCCATGCACAGCCTTCCACGCGCGGAATGCTTCGATGAATGTCATGAGCTGGCCTTTGTCATCGACAGCGCCGCGGGCGACGATCTTTTTACCGTGCGCGCTTTCGGCAAGGACCGGTTCGAATGGTGGCGACTTCCAGAGTTCCAGCGGGTCCGGCGGCTGCACGTCATAGTGGCCGTAGTACAGAACATGTGGAGACTTGGATTCGCCTGCGTGGTGCGCGACGACGATCGGATGGCCGGTTGTGTCGCGGACCGTGGCGTCGAAGCCGATGGCCGAAAGTTGATCGGCGCACCACGTGGCAGCGCGTCGTGTGTCGTTGTCGAATGCGGAGTCGGTGCTGACGCTGGGAATGCGCAGCAGATCGAAGAGTCGCTGCACGGAATCGTCGAGGTCGGTATCGATGCGATCGAAGACTTCATCGAGTGTTGCGGATTGCATAGCGTCGGGCATTGTGTTTGTCCTGCGATGTTAGTTACGCGCGGTGGTTGGTTGCGCGCGATTGTCGCGCGGTGCGGTCATGCTAGCAGGTGGACGTGTTTGTGTAATACAGCGTGCGTTTGCAGCATCTGCTAGATGCTGGGCTTTGGTGAAAATGTGTACGCATGCGGCGCATGCGGCGTCAGACGGGATTGAGCACAGCGGCGGTGAGATAGAGCAGTGACATGACCAGGACAGCGCCGAAAACCGCAAATGCGATCCACTTGTGTCGCAGGCGCTGCTGACGGTATTGCACGTGATCCGGCGCGTCGAGCGTGACGGGTTGGCCGACAAGCCCTTCCATCTCTGCGTAGCTTCGTGGGGGGCGCTCGGCGAAGTCGCAGCCGCAGCGCGGACAATGTTCGAACCGGGGCAGTCCGAGCGGGCCGTCATCCAACCCGCAGGCGACGCAGCGCCGTTTCAGCAGCCGATGATGCACTGATTCAACGTGACTGATCACAATCTGCTAAGGGTAGCACAAGGTCGACTAATCCCAAGCAAAAATCATGCGATGAAGTGAAGTTCCATTACGACGAGGTTTCCCGGCATTGCGCCGTTTCGCCATGTAGTGACAACGGTACATGCGAACCGCCTTTTGCGGCCCGAGTGGCGATTCAAGCCGTTGTTCGGGAAACGTCAGTTTCATGGTGCCGCACCGCGGTTCAGTGCCAGAGGAGGCATTCGGGTTCGTCGGATTCGCCGTCGACGCCTTCTGCGGCGCATTTGACGATGCCATCTTCGAGTGCGACGACCAATGGGGGTGTGAGGAACCACTCCGTGCCGACCGGCAGTTCAAGTTCGATGCAGTTTGCACACTGCATGGGCAATTCGTTTTCCACATCGAAGCCGGACTTGGTTTCGGGGACGGCGACGATGATGGTGTCAGCAGGCGGGTCATAGAAGAAATAGTTCAACAGCGCCTGACAGTGATCGCATGAACGGCTGTAGAAGATGATGTACTTGCGGCCGTCCGCAATATCCGCCGGCCACCCTTGCGCGTATTTTGAAAACTCCACATCGGTCCACTTTTTGTCGATCCAGTTTGCGGGTTTGACGGTGACAAGGCTTGGGATGGATGTTGTGCGCTGCGTGGGTGGCGTTGTGTTGTTGGCATCCGGATCGGTTTTGTCAGGATCTGCCTCTATACCGTTTTGCGGCAGTTTCGTAGCGACAACTTGCTCATTGGCGCGGGTTTCCGGAAGAATCATTGCGGCGGTCACAGCCAGGGTTGCGGCAGTCCAGATGGCGGCGACTGCCATGTTCTTCGGTGGGAGAACCTCCGGTTCTTTGGGGCGAGGCGGCGCGAAGAGCACGACGCCGAGCAGCAATGCGCCGTCAATGATGAGCATCAACCAGGGGGGTGGAGATGCGCCGCCGAGGCAGCCGCAGCTTGTTGAGCCGCGAAGCATTTCAACAATCAGGACGATGCAGAAGACCGCAAGCATAAAGATCGCAGCTGCGCGGGCAAGTCTGGGGATGAAGAACATCACGCCGACAATCGCGAATTCGATTGCGATCAGGACCGCCAGCAACACATAGAGGTTAATGCCGAAATCAGCGGCAGTGGACCAGATACTTTCCGGAAGCAGTCGCGGCGACTTTTCGGTGAGTTTGAAGATCGCGCCGGTAAGCACCCAAAGAGGCACCACGCCTCGGCAGAGGATCATTCCTATCAACTGAAATGGGGTCATCTTCATCGTGGACATTGAGTTCAATTCCCTGTTGTGGAACATGACTGCAAATTACGAGTGTGAATATAGGTCGTTCGGCCGCGTGATTCTGTAGCGGCGACTGGCTAACGCTTGGAATCGGAGCCGATTGCGGTGGCGGTTCGGGTAGAGAATCGGGGCAGCGTTGCGAATTGGGGCAGGTGAGGCTTGTCAGCGTGGTTCGCGGGGAGGTAGGATATGCAAGTCGTGGGAACTGTGCTGGTTATGCGGCCTTTCAACAGGCTCAGCAGTGGCCCGCATGCGGTGGGTTCTTTCGGTTCCGCTCCGGACCTCTCTGACAGGAGCCGATGTTGATCGTGTGACCAGCGGGTTGTGGCGCATCGTGCGTCAAAGCCGCTTCCGCGCTGTCAATTGGCGGTTTGAGAAGAGTACCGGCAGAGGGGTAGGTTTGGTATGACAACAGCCACAGCACACGCGCCTACCGCAGATGATGGGCAGCACGATCGCGTCACGAAACTCAGTGCGCCGTGTTCGTTTCATGGTTCGTTCAGTGAAGCAGCAGAGCGTGCAGCGGATCAACTCGAGCCGGTGTTTGTGCCGGTACACGTGCATGCTGATGATCGCGGGTGGTCATTGATGAATCTGATGACCGGCGTGCTGCGCGAACAAGGTCAGGTCAACTTTTCAGTGCAGTATCCAGGCGCAATCAAAGCGTGGCATCGTCATCGCTTGCAGACGGATTATTGGACGTGTGTTACGGGTCAACTCAAGGCAGGCGTGTTTCGTGAAGATGACGGCCGGGCGTGGGTGCAGGTCATGGGTGAACACAAACCGGGCGTGCTGATCATTCCGCCGCCGCTGTGGCATGGAGCTACTGCAGTTGGTCCGACGTCAGCGGGTCTTTTGTATTACGTGACACATGCGTACAACCCGGAAGCACCGGATGAGCAGCGTCGATCGCATAGCAGTATTGACGGATTCCCATGGGGCGTCCGACACGGATAACAAAGCGCGTGGTGGGACTCGCGCACGAGGGATTGCAGGAGAAAGATGCAGCAGCACGTCAGCTCAATCATGCTGGCCGGGACGATTTTGCCGACGCCTTTTCAGGAGGCGCTCGGTGTGCCGATGCTGTGCCTGCCAATCGGCAGGACCGGTTCGATGCTCGACGCCTGGCGGCGGGTGCTCGGCCAGCTCGATCGCAACCAAAACGTGCGTCTGGTTGTGAAAAGCCCGGCTGAACTCAAACAGGTGAGCGCGCTGGTCAAGTCACAAAGCGGCCACACCGACGGACCTGCCATAGACGTGATTCGTGAACCCGGTGCGTGGCGGGGCGTTGCCGGACTGCTTCATGATCTGACGCGCGATCGTCAAACGACAGAGATTGTCGTTGTCTGTGAAGCGCATTGCCATCCGCCACGATCCTTGCAGCCCATGCTGGAGGCAATGTCCGATGACACAATCGGCGTGGTGGGAATCACCGAGCGCGGCGAGCCTGCGGGTGTGTACGCCTTTCGCATTGAAGCTTTCGACGGCGTTTCAAGGATCGGGTACTGCGATCTGAAAGAACAATTGCTTCCGATCCTGAACGAGCGCGGTTTGAAAGTCATCGCGCAGCCGGTCTCCGAGCGTGTGCAACGTCTTCGCGATCTTGACAGTTATCTTGCAGCCGTCCGTGCGAGTTTGCGCATCAAGGGCGAAACAGAATCGTTCACACGTCGCGTTGCGGCGCTTGCAGATGTTTCGCCATCAGCGACCCTTGATGGGTTCTGCGTGATTGAACCGGGCGCGACGATTGAAGACGGCGCAGTGATCCATGATTCGGTGGTGCTCAGCGGCGCGGTTGTGGGCGGCGGCGCGGTGGTCAGCCGCTCTGTGGTGGGGCCGCGCGTGCGTGTGAAGCCGCGCAGTCAGGTTGTGCATGATGTTCTGCCTTCGCCCCGCGGCGCAGCGGATGACATGCTTCAGGTGATCATTTCGGAGTCCGGTTCCACGTCAGCAGCGTGAACCTGATTCTCGACAGGGAGGACGAGTGAAGATACGCAGTCGACGATCCTGGAAGGCACATGACTTTGCGCTGCTTGCGGCGCTGGTTGGCCTGTGCGCATGGTTCGTTCGACAGCCGCTGTGGGACATGTTCTCCATCGGACTGCGCGATGAAGAACAATCGCACATCTTTCTCGCGCCGCTTGTTGCGCTGTATCTGCTGTGGCTGCGCCGGTCGCGACTGCGGTATACGACCGTGCGGTATTCCCTGCTGGGGCCTGTTGTTGTTGGTGCGGGGTGGCTTGTGTGCTGGTGGGGCTTTGATAGCGGCACACAGATAGCCTGGCATGGTGGGGCGGTGTTGACAGTGGTTGGGGCGGTCCTGACGTTGACCGGCAGTACGCCGCTGCATCTGTTTGCACCGGTGTTTGTGGTGCTACTATTCATGTTGCCGGTGCCCGGGGAAATTCGACATCGCATTGCCTATCCGATGCAGGAACTCGCAACAAGCGTGACGCATGCGATGCTGGAACTGATCGGCGTGTCCGCAGTCAAGAGCGGTAACGTGATTGTCATAAACGGCGAGCAGGTTGCGGTCGGCGAGGCATGCAACGGCATGCGCATGGTGTTTGCGTTGACTTTGGTGGTGTATGCGTTTGCGTTCGGTACACCGCTCAAGCTGTCAACGCGGATGTTGCTGCTGGTTTTGAGTCCGATTATTGCGATCGTCTGTAACGTGATTCGACTGGTGCCGACGAGTTTGATCTTCGGATACGGCGAGGTGGAAATTGCAGAGCGGTTTCACGATCTATCCGGTTGGGTGATGCTTCCGGTGGCGCTGTTGATGCTGCTTGGAATCCTGCGCACGGTGCGCTGGCTTGAATTCCCGGTGACGAGTTTCCGATTGGCGAGCCAATGAACGAGCGCACCATCCAACTGTATCGACGTGGCGGGTTGGCAGCTCCGTGGCTGACGATATTGATTGTCGTCACGATGGGCTTTGCGCTGCCGGTGCGCGTGAAACCTGATGAGCAGGCGGTAGCCCGCAAAGCGGAGATCGCCCAGACAATGGCTTCGGTGCCGTTTCTGATTGAAGGGTGGATCGGCGAGGATGCGCCTGTGCCGCCTGAGGCGCAGAAGTTGCTGCGGCCCAATGCGATGCTCAGCCGAACATACAGCCAGGTCGGTCGGCCGCGTATGCATGTGCTGGTGGTGCACTGCGGTGATGCGCGCGACATGATCGGACATTACCCGCCGGTGTGTTATCCGAGTTCGGGCTGGCTTGATATGCCGGTACGGGAGAACGTGTATGCGGAACTGACTGTTGCGGGGCAGGTATTACCGGTCCGGCAGTATCGGTTTCGTCGGATGAATGAGAATGGCGCGGAAGATGAGATACGTATCTTCAACGCGTTTGTGCTTCCCGATGGAACGGTGACGCGCGATATCGACGATATAAACGAACAATCCGAGCGTCTGGCCGTCTCAGTGCAGGGCGTTGCGCAATTGCAGTTGATTGCAAGCGCTTCGATTTCGTATGACGAGGCGACGGCGGCGGCACAAGAGTTGTTGACCGGCATGCCGGAACTGTTGGAGTCCCTCGGCGTGGGACAAGGAGCGAACAGTGGCCGATAATATTCATCAGATCAGACGGACCGCAGATGTGATGCCGATGTACGGCGGGAACGATGAATTGTCGTTCTCCGAGCCGCCGCGCGAATCACTGGTGGATATTCTTCGCGATCGCTTCGGCGGTCGTTGGAAGCTCATGGTGCTGATTGCTGTGCCGCTGAGCATTGTGTGCGCGCTGGTCGGATGGATCAGCGGAACGCAAACGTATCAGAGTTCGGGATCGATCCGTATTGAACCGACAGCGATCATTATTCGTGAAGAGACGCCGGAACACGTTCCGTTGTTTTACGAAAAGTTTGTGCAGACGCAGCGCATTCTTATTCTGCAACGGCGTAACCTGCAAAATGCGCTCAACGACACGGATCTGAAAGCCACTGAATGGGCCAAGAGCGCCACAGCTGTGCGCGACATGGAACGGAATCTCGTTGTCGATGCTGATGCAAGCAGCCAGATGATTCACGTTCGATATGAGACTGAAGATCCGGAACTCGCACAACTCGTGACTGATGCGGTGATGGACACCTATTTTGACATCTACGGTCGCACCGGGGGCGATCAGCTCAACAGCAAGCTGGAGCGATTGAAGGATTTTCAGGTGCAGCTCGAGCGTGAAAAGCGATCGATTCACCTGGATTCGCAGCAGATCATTAATCGATACGCATCCACGGACCTGAACGAACTGCATCAGGCAAAGCTGCGCTCCATCGAGAATCTCGATGGGCAGTTGGCAGCAGGCAAGCGCGAGCTCCGCCGGATCGAGGCGGGGGAAGAGCGTTCTACGGAATCGATTCTGCAGATTGATCCACGGCAGTTGCAGGAGCTTCTGACGTACGATCCCAAGCTCAAAATGCAGTACGAGACACGCGCGCAGCGCATGGCGGAATTTGAATCGATTTCGCTGCGCTATCGCAGGGGTACATCGATGTACGGCCGCGCGCAGGAAAATGCAGAGAACGCGGATCTGCTGTTTCGCAGACAATTGCAGCGGACGATGGCTGCGATGGAGCAGACTGGATCGATGGCAATGGCGTATCGCTCATGGGGGACGATGTCGCCTGAGCGGATTCGCGAAGAAGTCGGCGTGATCGAGTCAGACATGAACAAGCTGCGGTCGGAAGTGCAGCAGATCACTGCAGATATCAAGACGCTTGATGACAAGGCTCTGGAACGGCAACGTGTGCAGGATGAACTGGACAAAACGCTTCATCGTATTACTTCGCTGGAACTGGAGAGTCAGTCGATCACCGGGCGAATTTCAATCGCGCAGGAAGCGACTAAACCGCTTGAGGTGTTTGCGGACAGCCGCAAGAAGCAGGCAATCTTCGGCTTCGGATTCGCGCTGTTTGGAACAGTGGGTGCATTCTTCGTGCTGGGAACGGTGGATCGTCGTACGTACGGCACAGCACAGTTGCGGCCGACTGCATCGGGTGTGATGACGCCGCCGTGCCTGGGTGTGTTGCCCGTGTTGGATAAATCCGATTCTGATGATGAGAGTCGTGAGGTGGCATCGCATTGCGTACACCAGATTCGCAATCAGATTGAGGCGTTGCGCGATCCGGCAGACGGATATGTGCTGGCTGTGAGCAGTCCGTTCCAGGGCGATGGCAAGACGAGCATTGTTTTGGCGCTGGGTTGGTCATACGCGGCAGCGGGCTATCGCACAGTGCTTGTGGATTGCGATTTGGTCGGGCGAAGCCTGACAAGACAACTGGGCCTGGTTGGTGAAAGCGGTTTGAAGGAGTCGATCGCAAGCGGTGAAATTAACGGTAGCGTGAAGACGCTTTCGGTTGGCGGGTTGAGCGCGCTGCCAGCGGGTATGGACGGTCGATTCGGGCCGGAGAACATTCGCAGGCGCGAGTTGCAGAAGTTGTTTGATGAACTGAAACAGCAATATGAGTTGATCATTGTGGATACGGGCCCGCTGCTGGGTTCGCTGGAAAGTACACCCGTTTCGGCTGCGGCTGATGGTGTGTTGCTGACGGTACGGCGAGGTCGCAGTCGAACCCGGCTGGAAGAGTGCGTGAACAAGCTGGATGCGGTAGGTGCACGGTGCATCGGTATGGTTCTGAATTACGCTGGCCGTTCGGATACTTATCGGTATGTATCCGAAGCGTCGCTGGCGGATGCGGAAGCACGTGCGCACGGCGACTCCAATGGCGTACCGTCGCCTGCGTTGTCGCGCACATCCACGCATGAGCGAAACGCACTGGTATTGGCGATGGAATCGACCTCGCGTCAGGACGAGTCGACAGGTCCTGCGCGTGAATCGGGTCACGATCCGGCACAGTTCTGAGAGGCCTTGACGCATGGTGCAGATAGCTGCCCAACACGATCAGCGAGCAGGTGCTACTCGTGCTGAACCGCGCCTGTGGGCTCTGAGCGCGCGCGAATTGCATGATGCCTATTGGCATGCACGTGGTGTGCAGTGTGTTCGGTGGGGGACAAAGCAGCCGATCCAGCGGGCAGCGGAGTTATACCTGCTGATCGATCCGCAGCAGATGGTGCTGTTTTCGTTGAGTACGCTGACCAGCCGGCTGACCTGGCACAACGCGCTTGCGACGCGGTTGCGTGTGGTTGATGAATCACATGATCGATACTTCGAACGCGTCGAACTTGACGCGGAGGGGTGGGTGCAGCGCATAGGTCGGCGGTATCGACCGCGGCATGTGGGTTCAACGCAGATTGTGCTGACACGAAGTCGACGATTGGCAGCGCTGTGGATGAACGCAACGACACGACGCAGCGGCTGGGTGCGTGTGCGCCGCGCGGTGCCGTGGTCTCGCATTGATCACTGGCGCTGCACCGGCACTGTGCTGTCGATTGATCGTTTGAAGGATGAGCAGGCGTTGATCGATGATCTTGTGCAGCGGTGGCCGAATCCGGGCCAGGCTATTACGGGCATTGAAGAACTCGAACCGGGAATCTGGGGACCTGTTGATCAGCCGCTTGCGCAGGGTGCTGTGCGCATCGGTCCGCTGTGGCTCGGACTACACGATGACCAGCCGCGCCTCAACGGGGCCGGCAGATGTCTGGTCGGACCGACGTGGATGGCTGATGGATCAACGTCTACAGCCGTCAATGCTGAGACTGTGTATCGGCTGCCGATCGAGGTGAAGCCGATTGCCGAAGTGGAAGAAGATCAGGTCAACACGAACGAGCAATCGCTGCCGCAGTCACGACGGCTTGCGTATCTTCTGTGCAAGCGTGTGCTCGATGTGCTGGCAAGCGCGATCGGATTGCTCGTGCTTTCACCGGTGATGGCGCTGATTGCGGTGTTGATTCTTCTTGAAGACGGCCGGCCCGTCTTTTTCGGTCATCGTCGGCAGGGGCGCGGCGGGCGGCTGTTTACCTGCTGGAAATTTCGCACGATGATTCCGAACGCGCAAGAGATTGCGCAGGAACTTGATGCGTACAACTCCTGTGATGGACCGCAGGTGTACATTCAGAATGATCCACGGGTAACACGAGTCGGGCGTTTGCTTCGGCCGGCGCATCTCGATGAATTGCCGCAATTGTTGAATGTGCTGATTGGACAAATGAGTCTTGTCGGTCCGCGGCCGAGTCCTGATGACGAAAATCAATTCTGCCCTGCGTGGCGTGACATTCGTTTGAGTGTGCGCCCGGGGATTACGGGTTTATGGCAACTGGAACGTCGCCGTGAGCCCGGCCAGGATTTTCAGGAATGGATTCGGTACGACATTCGGTACGTGCGTCGTGCCGGAATGCGCATGGATCTGAAGATCCTGGCAAAGACCGCATGGGTCATGCTTTTCGGGAGGGTTCACAGTGCGGTTCAGTAGACGGGCAAAGCGGCGAATCATTGTCATCGGAGCATTCGGCGTGTTGACTATCAGCGCGTTCGGCGTGTTCAAGGTCTTGCGCGGTGTGCAGCAGTCCCGGTTGCAAGCAGATGCGAGGTCCAGTGGTCTTGCTGCGTATCACGACGGCGCGTTCGAGACGACACTCGAACATCTCGGATATGTGATCGCGCAGGACAAAAGTGATGTTGATGTACTTCTTGCGTTTGCTGACGCGCGGGCGCGCACACCGCTGACCAATGGCAAGAACATCATGGAGGCGCTGGGCTACTACCGCGCCAGTGTTGATCTCCTTGAAGACCCCAATTCGGATATTCCGGAATCGATGGATCGCACACGGCAGGTTCACGAATGCTGGTCGCGCATGATGGAGTTGTACAGTGTTCTCGGCATGCGGTATGAGGTTAAGGAAACCGCAGAGCGGCTTCTTGCAACCGAGCCGGACAATGTCGAGGCTCTGACAGCCCGAGTGCAGGTGCTGTACGCAGAGCGCGATTTCAACGAAGCGATGCGTGCAGCGCAGCGGCTCGTCGAGTTGCAACCACAGGAACTTCGCTGGCGTGAACTGCAGCTTGCGATCATGCGCAAGGCCGGGCGCGATGTCTCTGACCTGCTTGCGCAGTGCGGCAAGTGGATGGCCAATCATGCAGGTGACGGTCGCTATCACGTATTGGAAGCCGCTGTACTTGCAGACGCCGGCCGCTTTGTAGAGGCGCGTGACGCCATCGGCAATGCTGCTACGCTGGGCGCGGACACGCTTGATGTGTTGAACATGATGGTGTCAATGCTGGATGCGCTAGGGCAATATGACACCGCGCAGAAACTGATCGAGCGGACGAGCGGGCGGTATCCCGATGCTGTGTGGCTGCAACAGGCTGTCATTCGCAGACACTGGCAGGCAAACCGGATTGATGCGGCGATTGCTCTTCTGGATGATGTGCAAGCTGCAACGGTTGCGCTCGAACCGCCGCTTATCAAACTCAAGGCGCTGTGTCTGATGTCTGCAGACCGCACAGATGAAGCGATAGTCTTGCTCGAGCCATTAACGCAAACGAGCAACACCTATGAGCGTGCTGAAGAAGCGGTGCGCTCGTGGGCTCGGGCGATGATCATGCAGGCCCAGCCGGGCGAGAACGACTATTCGGACGTGCTGCGTGATGTGGAACACGCATTGGTGCTGCAACCGCGCGATGCGGTGCTGCATTCGGTGATGGGGCGTACGTACACAGCGATGGGTGAAGATGCGCTGGCTGTGCAGCATTACGAAACGGCACACCGACTGGACCCAAGTTGGTTGGCAGCAGGCGTGACGTATATCGAGTCGCTGCTACGGATCGGCCGGGTTGGTGAAGCGTATCGTACATCAGTACGCATTTTACGCAGACAACCGACGGACATGCTCGCGCCGTTTGTTCTGTGCGCCAGGTCGTATATGGATCTGCTGCGCTCCGGTCAGATTGAACAGATCGCTTCGACCGGCGGCCCGGCGCCGGATGTTGTGCGCATCCTGGAAACGCTGCACGATGAGCGGCCGGCTGATCCTGTCATTGCAGGGCTTCTTGCTGAGGGTTACATACTGACCGGTCAGAAAGACCTTGCGCGTCGGTTTATTGATGCTGCAGCAGGGCAGGCCGATGCGAATGCGCAGATGTTATTGGAGTTGGCGCAGGTCAGCAGACGGTATGACATAGATTCTGCAGCATCGCTCATTGAACAGGCAGCAGCAGCAGCACCGGACTCGCTTGCCGTTGCGTATTCCAAGGCTGATCTGCTCGCGCAAGCGGGCGATGTCACCGAGGGTCTTGCCTTGCTTGATGCAGCAATTGCGCGCGTCGGTGACAATCCGGCAGATCGGCGGACTGCTGAGCGAGCCCGTGTCAAGTACCTGCTGCGGGTCGATCATGCAGATGCTGTGCGCGAACTGGAAGCGTTCGTTACCAACAATCGAGACTCAGCAGATACGCTTGGCTTTGCGCTGGAGCAGGCAAAGCTTTGGGATCATGAAACTGTCCTTCGCCAGGTGATTGACGATCTTACGGAACTGGTGGGCCGCAATGCGCAGCAGGTTCGGCTTGCTGAAGCAAACTATCTGATGCGTTACAAATCAGATAATGAAGCGGATCTGGCGCGGGCGATGGTGCAGATTAACAGTGTACTCGAAGAGTCGCCGGACTCACTTGCAGCGCTGACGTTGCTTGCCAACGCCTCGCTGTTGGGTGAGCGTCCATCGATCGAACGCGCGATTGTCAACCTGCAACGTGCTGTCGAGCGGTATCCCGGCGCGACCACACTGTATCCGGTGTTCATTGACCTTCTGCAGCGGCAAGGTGATTTTGCCACGGCGGAGCGGTATCTGGACCGGTTTGCAGCGCTTGCGGAGCGACAACCACGCTGGCAGCATGAAGAGATTCGACTGCTTCGGGCGCAGGGGAATTTCGAGCGCGCACTGATCAAAGCGAGTTCGATGATCAATGAGCATTCTGAAACGACGGACCAGTTGGCACTGGCGAATTTGTATCGGCGCAGCGGCAGGACGGAACAGGCTGGCGAAATCTTCGGCCGGTTGCTTGCGACTTCGAATCCATCCGGGCTTGTCATCGAACGGGCAGCAGAGTTCTATGCGCTGAGCGGTGATGTGGAACGTGCGGAGCAATTGCTGCATTCGTACACGCCTGCTGATGGTGAAGGATGTCGCAAGGAATTGTTGCTTGGTCGTTTTGCAATGCAGTACGGCAACCCGGCGCAGGCGGCTGCGCATCTGGAATCCGCAGCACGCAGCAATCCTGAAAGTCGTGCGGTGCAGTACGAGCTCGCACGGCATCACCTGTCGACAGAGCAGTACCGCAAAGCGCATGATATTGCTATGGCAGCGCTTCGGGCTGATCCGATGCACCGAGGCTTGCGCACGGTTCTGGCGCTGTCGACGATTCGCATGGACGCTGAAACACAGGCGCAAACGATCAAGTTCTGGAACGGACTGCAATCCGATGATGATGCACTGCTGGAGACGTTAGCGCTTCTGCAGAGTGTGCGGTTTGAAGATGGCAGGGCGCAACCGACGGGAAAAGACATCGATGCAGCCCGTGATCTGGCGTCGCGCAATGGTGCGTTTCTGCCGTCGTGGATGCTTGCGATTTCGCTGATGGCGGATTCGGGCAGAACGAATGATGCGATTGACATGGCGCGGCGAGCGGTTGGACGATTCCCTACGGAACCTCAGGTTGCGCGGTGGGCGACATCGATGCTGATGTCGGCCGGGCGGTGGCAGGAAGCGCTCATGGAAGCGCAGGAGTGGCGCCGCCGAACGCTCGATGATCCAATTGATGCGGACGTTGCAATGACGACGATCCTGCTGAAGCTGGATCGGTCGTTGGATGCGTTCGCACAGATCGAAGCGCATGGCATGCGAATTGTTGATCAGCGGACGCGCCGGCCGGGACGTGTGGGGCCGTGGCTTTCAGCGCTGCTGGCAAATGACAAATGGACTCAGGCGTCGGAACTGGCACATATGCTGGTCGCTGAAGATGCGCGCTGGCGCAGTTTGTGGATGCAGTTGAGCGCGGTTATGACGCCGGAGCAGGCGTATGATGCGCTTGCAAATGTCGAGCAGCACATCGCAGAAGCGCAATCATATCTGGAACTCGCGCTGGCGTGGAATAGTCTGGCAGGGCGCACAAGCGAAATGAGTTACTACGCCCGTGCAGATGCGCTTGTTGTGCGGGCGGCTGAGCTTGACGCGTCTTTGCAGACCGAAGTACTGGTGACGCGCGGCATGATCGCGCAGGGCAAAGGCGAAGATGTCCTGGCAGAACGGTATTACCGGCAGGTGATCGAACGTGATCCCGACAATGTGACAACGCTGAACAACCTGGCGTTTCTGTTGGTGCGCAACGGCCGGCGATTTGAGCAGGCCCTTCCGATCATTGAACATGCGGTTTCGCTGATGCCCGAGCACCCGGATCTGCTGGATACGAAGGGGCAGGTGCTCCTGGGATTGGGACAGTTGGATACCGCAGCTGAGACGCTGGCGAAGGCGCGAAGTCTGCGTCCGCGCGACATGAATATCGGGCTGAACCTTGCGGAGGCATTGATCGAGCAGGGGACGCTGCGGGAAGCGTCATTCGTGCTGGAGGATGTTGGTGCAGAATTGGAATTGACCTGGCCGAGGGATGACGCGATTCAGCAGCGGCTGCAGCAATTGCGCACCCAGCTTGATGAGAAGAACGCCCAGGCAAACACCTATGATGCCGGTAGTTCGTCGAGTGCGGCCAATCATGCGACCGTGTTGGACCGATAGCAGAGACTGGACGTTGGTCGATTGGCGGCTGACCACGAGCGGCGGAAATATCGGAAGGACGGAATCCATGAAGGGCGTGATCCTTGCAGGTGGACTTGGCACGCGGCTTCGGCCGTTGACGCTGGTGACGAACAAGCACCTGTTGCCTGTGTATGACAAGCCGATGATCTACTATCCGATTGAATGTCTGCTGAACGCGGGCATTGATGAGATTCTGATCGTGACCGGCGGCGAGCACGCAGGTGACTTTCTGAAGCTGCTCAAGAACGGCAAGCACCTGGGGCTGCGCGAACTCAGTTACACCTATCAGGAAGGTGAAGGCGGCATTGCTGATGCGCTGCTGCTGGCTGAAGATTTTGCGGACGGCGACAAAATCTGCGTCGTGCTTGGCGACAACATTATCGAGAAGCACATACGCGGGCCTGTTGGTGAATTCTTCACGCAGCGTCATGGCGCGCGCATCGTGCTGAAGGAAGTTGATGATCCGCAGCGCTTCGGCGTGCCGCGGTTTGAAGATGGCAAGGTTGCGGAGATCATTGAGAAGCCGCAGGATCCGCCTTCGAACTATGCGGTGACGGGCATTTACATGTTCGACAGCGGCGTGTTTGATATCGCGCGGGAATTAGAGCCGAGCGATCGCGGTGAACTGGAGATTACGGATGTGAATAACGTCTATCTCAATCGCGGCGACCTGACGTACAGTGTGCTGGACGGTTGGTGGACTGATGCGGGGACGTTCGAATCGCTGCATCGCGCAGCGGGAATGGTGCGCGACGGCGGGGCGAATAAGGTGGAGCCGGAGCCGGCTGCGGTTCTGCATGGTTAAATGTGTATTGGTTGAATTGCACCATCGGGAGACGGTGGGCTTTGGGACTTGAAGATGCGTAGTGAACGGACAGTGCTGGTTACGGGCGGAGCGGGGTTTATCGGTAGTAACTTCGTGCGCTTCGTGCTGCGCGAGCGATCGGAGTGGAGCGTCGTCAATTATGATGCTCTGACCTACGCGGGAAACCTCGAAAACCTGCGCGATGTGGAAAATGACCCGCGGTATTTGTTCATCCACGGCGACATTCGTGATCGTGATGCGATGATTGATGCGCTGCGCGGGTGCGATACGGTTGTGCATTTTGCGGCGGAGAGTCATGTTGATCGATCGATCACTGACAGCAGCCCGTTTATCTCGACCAACGTGACGGGCACGCAGGTGTTGCTGGATGCGTGTCGGGCGGTGGGGGGCATTGATCGCTTCGTACATATTGGTACTGATGAGGTGTACGGCGAGCTGCCCCTGGATGATCCGTCTGCGCTGTTTACGGAGCAGACTCCGCTGCAGCCGAACAGTCCGTATTCGGTGAGCAAAACCGCAAGCGACATGCTGGTGCTTGCGTATCACCACACGTATGACTTTCCTGTTGTGGTGACACGATGTTCGAACAACTTCGGGCCGTACCAGTTTCCCGAAAAGGTTATTCCGCTGTTTGTGACGAACCTGATCGATGGCGTGAAGGTTCCGCTGTATGGCGATGGGCAGAATGTCCGCGATTGGCTGCACGTGTTGGATCACTGCGAAGCGATTCTGACTGTGCTCGAAGGTGGGAAGGCCGGCGAGGTCTACAACGTCGGCGGCAACAACGAGCGCAGCAATCTCGAGTTGACGCACAGCATTCTGGAGTTGCTGGATTGTGGTCATGAGATGATTCAACCGGTGCCTGATCGACTCGGTCACGATCGGCGGTATGCGATTGATGCATCCAAGATCAAGCGTGAGCTTGGCTGGCAGCCGACGCGCAGCGCATGGCCGGGCGCGTTGCAGCAGACGATCGAGTGGTATCGCGCCAATGAATCGTGGTGGCGACCGCTGAAGGAAGGGCAGGCGGTAGCGGCGAAGGCGGGGTAAGCCCGATCAATAATGTGCTGGAGGACAGTGGACGCCCACGGCCTGAGACCGTGGGCTTCTTTGCGGTCGCTGCGAAAAGTAGTGGCTGTCCCTACTTTTCGTCACTACTTTTGAAGGTGCGGCGCATGAAAAAAGACCCGCCTCGATTGTGAGACGGGTCCTTGGGTTCGAAGGTGATCGTGATTCGGGTTGATCAGGCGTTGTTCTTGCGGTTATTGCGTCGACGCATGAATGCGACGCCGCCGAGGCCTGCCAGGCCGAGAAGCACGGGAGCGGGAAGCGGAACTACCGCGTAACCGTACTGCACGTGGTCGACTTCAATGCCGCCGAATGCTGAAGAGATACGGATTGCGGAGATGCCGTCTTCAAACTGCAGGCCGATGAAACGGTCTTCGCCGGTTTCACCCTTGCCGGAGTTGTGCTCGCCGAGGTATTCCTGCATCGTACCGATGAGGTTGCCATCTTTATCAAACGCTTCAAAGGTCACGAGCGAATCGGGATTGCCATCGGTCCATACGAGACCTGCATAGGTTGGCAGTCCGCCGAGCTCTTCGGAATCAAACATAAATGTCAGGCCACCTGATGCGCGGTACGTCAGGTACGAATGACCATTGCTGCCATTGCCATCGATGGAGCCATCATCACCGTCAACGGAATCCGTGAAGCCTCCGTTATCGGGTCCGCGGACACCGCCGCGCTTGGTGGTCAGGCCCTGCGTGTTGACCAGGCCGTCTTCAAAATCTTCAAGCCAGAAACCGCTTGCGCCGTTTGCTGCGGCGTAGGGGCTGTCGTTGGCGCTGAGATACGAATCTGCACTATCGTAGTGCCAGATTGGTCCCGCCGACGCGACGGCTGTCAAAGCCAACGCTGCGGCACCTGCTGCGATTGTGAGCTTGAGCGTTCTCATATCTTTGTCCTCTTTCTCCGAATCCCTCGTCTACCCACCGGATCAGCCGCAACGAAATGGCCCACCATGGCCTGCTTAATACTGATACCCACCGGAAGAATGAATAGACCTGTCGATGGTAATCTAACACTATTCCGGAGCATGTAAACAACTATGTCGGGCTTTTGACAGGGGTTAGAGTCGGTTGGAGGCAAATCCGAATGAATCGCTGGATAGGTTTACCTGTCTTCACATTCAGGACGAGAACGAGCCTTTCCTTGAACGGTTTTCGGACCACGCTTCGCCGATAAGCAGGTGCGAATAGCGCGATGAACAGACCCATCCGTAGTGCTTCGCGATCAAGCGAAGCGCAGGTTCTTGAAGCACGCGTGATTCGATAGCATGCCCGCCATGGATTCCTGCACAATAAGCCAACAATACGTCCACTGCCGCATGGTTCGATTCCTGAGTGTCGCGGCGGTCACGCTCATTCTGTTGCTACCTGCGTCAGCACGGGGCCAGGCACCAGACCCGGCTGGCGAAGTGGGGGAGGCAGCTACCACAGCGACGCCAGTTGCACCGGCCATCGCTCCCAAAGCATTTCACAGTCCGCGGCAGACGCTGCGAACGTTCCTGGGGGCGATGACCGCTGAACCGCCTGATCTTGACACCGCAGCGTCGTGCCTGGTTTTGACAGGCGTCGTGCCGGAGAAAGCTCCGTACCTCGCCAACGATCTGTACCGCATCCTCAACCGCATCGAAGTGGTCGATCTCGAAACCGATCCAACCATACCGGACGTTGATGCTCTGGCCCAACAATCCTGGCAGGGACGCACCGAGTGGGCGTACTTTCCCCGCGAGCCGTACGGCGTCGGGCTGGATGTGTTTGCCAAACGCCGGCGGTTTGATGATATCGAACAACACATCGGCGATGCACGGATTGTTCTCGCCCAGCAGGACAACGGCGCGTGGAAATTCAGCGCTGCAACTGTCGCAGCCATCGACGGAATGTGGAATGCGCTGCGCGATATTGATCCGGTGGCGGAATTCGCTGGCGTCGAACGACAGACCGTTGCGGATTTCGTCCGCAGTTGGTGGCCGGCATCCTTCGTCAACACCGGCTTTCTCGGCGTGCAATCGTGGCAATGGGCGACGCTGGCGCTGCTGATTCTCATCGGCGTGGTGTTCGACTTCACCGTTCGAGCGATCCTCAGTGCGACAAGTCGGCGGATAATTGCCCGCAAGGGGGGCAGGGCAACATCAGAAACGTTGCGCAAGACCGTTCGGCCGTTCGGGTTGACTGCTGCGGCGCTGTTCTGGCTGTGGACGATCAACCTGCTGGATCTGCCCAACGATGCGCTGAAAATCCTCAGCCCTGCGGTGAAGCTCTTTGCGATGCTCACCACAGTGTGGTCCGCCTTCCGCGTGGCCGATCTGCTTTCTGAAGTCGCTGCGAGCAAAGCCGGGCAGACCGATACCAAGTTCGATGATCTGCTCATTCCGCTGGTGCGCAAGACCATCAAGATCTTCATCTTTGCGTTCGGTTTGATCTATATCGCAGGCGCGCTGAACGTACCGCTTGCGCCGCTGCTGACGGGCCTGGGCATCGGCGGGGCCGGCTTCGCCTTTGCAGCAAAGGACACGCTTGAACATTTCTTCGGTTCCGTGACCGTCATTGCGGATCGGCCGTTTGAAGTCGGCGACTGGGTCGAGATCGACGGCACCGAGGGCATTGTCGAAGAAGTCGGCTTCCGTTCAACGCGGGTGCGCACGTTCTACAACTCGCTGGTGACGATTCCCAACGGCAACCTCGTGCGCGCTGTTGTCGATAACTTCGGCCGAAGAAAATACCGGCGATGGTCCACGCACCTGACGGTAACCTACGACACCCCGCCGGACACGATCGAAGCATTCTGTGAGGGGATTCGCGAGATCATTCGCCATCATCCATACACCCGCAAGGACTATTACCAGGTGTGGCTGCACCAGTTCGGTGCGCATTCGCTGGATGTATTGTTGTATGTGTTCTTTGAATCGCCGGACTGGAACACGGAGCTGCGCGAACGGCATCGCCTATGCATGGATATTCTGCGGCTGGCGGATCGGCTGGGTGTGCAGTTTGCGTTCCCCACGCAGACGCTGCACGTATTTCAGGAAGATGCGGATGCGGCGCATACGGCTGCGGATTCGCCGGGTCGCAATGCCCCGCAGGCAGCAGAGGACGCAGGGCGCAAGGCGTTTGAGGAATTGACGCGCGATGCCGAGTGGCGCACATCAAAGCCCGGACCGTATGTGTTCCAGATGACGGACAACACCCCGCCGGTGTCGGGGTCGACAGCACCTGTGGATGAAGAGGACACGACACAGATTGAAACGAAAAGAGGCGGCGACGCGGGATGAGTAGGGGTAGTGCTCGACACGTTAGTGGTGAAATGAGCAATAGCAGTTAGGGTGCAAGAGAGTGTACGTACTCGACTAAGTGGAGCGGATCAAGTGAGTGAACTATGGGTAATTATGTCTCTGATGCACGGCTGGCATGTTCATGCCAGCCGTGCATCAGAGACATAATTACCTCTTCCATGCCCGAACAATATGCGAACAAACTGTGGCGGGCAATGGGTTTTGAGAAATGTGGGGCGGCGATCCCAGGGACTGGAGTCCCTGGGCTTTGGTGGTGCGTTTAGGTTGTTGAAAGGAAGTTCAGGACAAGGCGGGCGACGGCTTCGGGCGCATCTTCGGGGCTGTAGTGCGCAGCGTTCGGCAGGCGGTGCACCGCAGCGTCAGGAAAGAGCTGGGTGAACAACGGCAGGAAGTGTTTGGCGTGCAATGTCCGGTCCTGTTCGCCCCAGATGGCGAGCGCGGGTTTGCGCTGGATTGTGGTGCGAGCGGCGTCATCCGGAGATTCAAATTGATGCGCGCCGGTGGCGAACCCTTTGGCCCAGCCGATGGCGCCGGCGGCGTGTGCGGGCGTCGGGAACGGCGCGCGATACGCATCCAGCCAGGTGTCGGTAATGATGTCGTTGCGGGCGAAGCCGTTGAGCTTGAGTGTGGAAAGAATGTTGTAATCGAGCTGGCCGAGTGTTGTTTCGAGTGTACCGTTTTCATGCGCACGGCCAATCCATTGAAACCACGGTGATTCGCCGGCGTTGGCGGTGAGACGTTCGAGCAAATCTGGTTGACCGAACGGTGTGGGTCCGTTGATGGAGATGATGCGTTTGATTCGGTCGGGATGTCGCGCAGCAAGGCCCATGCCGACGGGCCCGCCGAAGTCGTGCATCACAAGGGTGATATCGCGCAGGTCGAGATCGAGTGCGAACGCTTCGAGGTTGTCGATGTGATCCTGCAGCCAGTAAGTGCGGTCGGTGGGCGCAGCGCTTTTGCCGAAGCCCATGTGATCGGGAGCAATGACGCGAGCGTGCTTCGACCACAGTGCAATCTGTTGGCGGAAGAGATAGCTCCAGGTCGGTTCGCCATGCAAGAGTACGAGCGTTTCCCGACCGATGCCTTCATCAATGTAATGCATCGGAAAACCGGGTGCGGTGCTGTATCGGGCGATGAACGGCCAGGTACTGTTGAATGATTCATCGGGCGCGACAGCAGAAGGTGCGAGCGCAGCGCGCTGCGAAAGTATCTGTGATGTCATTGTCAGCCGCCATGTGTCTTGAGGGAGCGTGCAGAAATCAGTTGTGGGCCAAAGTGCACAACAACCGGCGGCCAGAAATTGTTCCGGTCGTGTGTGTATGAATGGCTGTTCTTCGCAATGACAGTGTGCATCAGACCGGGAAGCACAGGCCCCAGTCTGCAAGCAGTTGCAGAAGATCGAAGACATTGACGGTGCAGTCGAAATTGACATCGGAATTGCACGATGGCGGACATGGCAGCGGGCAGTCGCCCCAGTCTGCGAGCAGATCGAGCAGGTCAAAGACGTTGACATCGCCATCAAAGTTGGTGTCCGATGGACACGGGCAATGCGCATCGACGCCTTGCTTGATGGTGAGCGCAGCAAAATTGGTTCCTGCGAAATCTTCGAGAATGGAACCGGGCGCGCCGTCAAAGTCGATGCGGTAGTTGATGTCGAAGAAGCTTTCGACGTTGAACGTGCCGCCGCCGATATCTGTGAGCACAACATGGCCGGGGCTTGGCAGCGCCGCAGCGGAGCCGGCAAGTATGCTGAGTGAATCAAAATCAGGGTCGCCGACGATTGAACCGTTCAGCAGTCGCAGGTCTGCCTGGAATGATTGCACTGGATCGTTTTCGATGCGATCTGCAGTGTGAATGATGACATCGACATTCATGAACAGGTTGCGGTTGAAGAGTGCAAGATCGCCGGTTCCGGAGACATCGAGTTCAAGAACCGCATCAAACTCCTGTGTTTCACCGGTAGCGCCGAAGACGCCGCCGGGCGCAATGACGATGTTGTTGAACAGCGTCAGCGTGCCGGCCATTCGAATGGTTGTACCGACAGGCATGGATGCGCTGATGATGAAGACATCATCGCCTGTTGTGTAATCGCAGTTGGCGGGCAGGTCTGCGGTGCCGTTGCCGTTGTCAGGTGCGGCGCACGCAGGAGCAGCGCATGGATCAACAGGTTGGCCGCTGGCGATTGATGCGCAGAGCAGCGAAGTCAGTATTGCCGAAATCGTTCTGAAGACCGGCCCCGGTAGGCGGACGTGCCGCAGGATTGTGGTGTTCTGAATCATGGTGAACACTCCGGGAGATTTGGTTGGTGCGTGTATGGTACCTGCCAGCGATGTGAAGCTGGCAGACAAAGTCGGTGCAAACGCGGCCGATCGTCGATGGGTCGGAGATGTTCGAATGCGGCTTTGGAGCGCAGCACCCCCGCCGGGATATCCAAGGTCTCATAATGTGTATTATGTAAAACTTGCCGTAGCAGGGGTTTGCGAGCAAGTTCCTGCGGGATGGGTACTCGGGTCATGCTCACGCATGCGGTCCCAGGGACTGGAGTCCCTGGGCATTGGCGCGTCATCAAAGTCCCTGGGCTTTGAGTTGTCAGGTCAGTGTGATCCGATGGCTTGGGTTTGAGTTGACTGGGTCACTACCTGGGCCAACTGTTGCTGCGGCGTTTGGTGAAGGTCGAATGCGTCGTGGACAACGTTAAGAGCACGTTCGCCCTGCACTGCATGCACAAGACATGAAATCTTGATCTCACTCGTGGTGATGTTGGCGATCGCGATGTCCGCCTGGCCGAGCGCGCTGAACATTGTCGCAGCGACGCCGGTGTGTGTGCGCATGCCGACGCCGACGACGGAGACTTTTGCCAAGCCGGTTTCGACATCAAATGTGCCACAACCGAGTTGCTCAAGAAAGCTCTGCGTCACCGCTTTGATGTCGGGCAGATCATCGATGCAGACCGTGAAGGACATGTCAGCAAACTCGCCGTACTCAGTCTGCATGATGTCATCGACGAGGATTCCCGCCTCGGAGATGATTTTGAAGATATCGCCTTGAATGCCCGGGCGGTTGGGAATTTTACGTAAGCTGATTCTGCCAAGATCAGGCGTCAGCGCGCAACCGACGACAGCGACGCGTTCCATTTCCGGTGATTCCTGAACAATCATGGTTCCCTCATCAGTCTTCTGACTGTGCCTGACGTGTATGGGCACGCCGTAGTTGCTGCCGCACATGACTGCGCGGTTGTGCATGACGCCGGCCCCGAGTGAAGCGAGTTCTAGCATTTCTTCGTAGCTGATTCTGCCGAGCTTTCGCGCGCCGGCGACCTTGCGCGGGTCTGCGGTATACACACCATCAACATCGGTGAAAATCTCGCAGGTGACGGAGCTGTCATATGACTGTCCAAGCGCTGCAGCGAGCGCAACTGCAGTGGTATCCGAACCGCCCCTGCCCAGCGTTGTGATTTGGCCGTCGACAGTGACGCCCTGGAACCCGGCAGCGACGACAATGCGCCCGGCATCGAGTTCGCGGCGCAATTTATCGACATCGATGTAGCGAATCTTAGCGCGGGTATGCGCGGGGTCGGTGATGATGCCGAGGTGCTGGCCGGCAAAACTCATCGCATCGTGGCCGAGGCTGTGTAGGGCCATAGTCATCAGTGCGGTGGAAACCTGTTCGCCGGTGGCGAGCAGCATGTCAAGTTCGCGCTGGCGCGGGGCCGGCGTGATGGCGCGGGACAGTGTGATGAGTTCATCGGTGGTCTTGCCCATTGCTGAGACCACGACGACCACGCGGTTGCCAGCTGCTGCGGCGTCGAAGGCGCGTTTGGCGCACCGCTGAATATGCTGCGGTGTGGCCAGGGATGTGCCGCCGAACTTCTGAACAATGGTTTGCATGGTGTTCCTGTGAGCGCCTATCGGCAGGTGTCTGATGAGCGTATGAATGAACGGGTTTCGGTTCGATGATGTGACAAACCGTGCACAGTGATCGCGCACTGGTCGAATGAAGCGTCGCCTGAAAGTGCAGCGGGAGATGCTGCTCTCGTCAGGCGACAGTCTGCTTTTTCTTGAATGTTTCCAGGACAGCGCCGGGCAGATCGCCGAAGCCATCAACGACAGTAGCGCCGGCAGCAGTCAACGCAGCCGTCTTGCCTTCATGGGTGCCGCGGTTGCCTTCAATGATCGCGCCAGCGTGGCTGAAGCGAGTCCCCTCTCGGGCAGCCTTGCCGCCGATGTAGGCAATGACGGGCTTGGTGACGATCCCCTGCTGCATCAATTCAGCGAGGCGTTCTTCCTGAGAGCCGCCGATCTCGCCGAAGATCACGATCGCATCAGTGTCAGAATCGTTCTGGAACATGCGGGCAACGTCAGGAATGGGCAGGCCGATGACGGAATCGCCGCCGACGTGGACGAGCGTTGACAAGCCGACGCCGGCCCGGCTGAGATAGTAGCCGCAGGAACTGGTCATTCCGCCGGAGCGTGAGATGATGCCGACGGTCCGGCCGGCAATGGGTTCGTTGAACCACTGCCTCGCGGATTCAGCGCGGCCGCCAATCATGCCGAGCACGGCCCTGCCCGGGCTGATGACGCCGAGCGTGTTGGGGCCGATGAAGTTGGCATTGTGCTGGCGGGCGACAGTGGCAATTTCCATAGCGTCCCACAGCGGGACTCGATCCGGAACAAGCACGATCAGTTTCACGCCGGCTTCGATTGCTTCGATCGCTGCGCTCTTGACGAGGCGTGCGGGTACGAAGACGACAGAAATATCGAACATGCCGAGACATTCCGCGGCTTCTTCGACGGTGTTGAAAACGGGCACGCCTTCGACTTCTTCGCCGCCCTTGCCCGGCGTGCAACCGGCGACGACGTTGGTACCGAACTCGCGCATCAGGCGCGTGCGCGCGCGCCCCTCCCGGCCGGTAATGCCCTGGACGAGAACGCGTTTTGTTCGGTCGATGATGATGGACATAAGAAAAGCCAAAAACGCCGAAAGCCAAACATCCAGGCATTAGGATGCAGCGGTCAATGTTTCCTTTGTTGCGAGTGCTTCATCCAGGCCGGGGATTTCGAGATCGATGAAAATAACTGGTGCGCCTGCGCGATGACATTCGATTTCGCAGGCGATGAGTTCGGAATCAGCGCCAGCGACGTCTTCTTCGGCTACTGCAAGGACGGGTCTGTTATTGCTGTCCGCTTTCAACAGATTGGAGCTGTTGGTGATGACGGTTTGTGTTGTCGCCGCCTCGCAGTTGGTGTGGTCAATCCAGACGGTACCGCCGGTGATTGGGAAGCTGTATGCGCTCGCGCTGTTCACAAAGCCGGGGATGATTCGCTCATGTACGAATGCGTCGCCCACTTGCTTCTGTGAAGCTGCGACGAGTTCAGCGAAGCGCTGTGCGCATGCCGCCGGCGTGTCGTCCTTGCGAAAGCCTTCGACTATTGCAGGCAGGTTTTCGCAGGCATCATGCAGGATGTCGCAGGCGCGGTCTTCGCTGTTGCCGCCGAGCCGAACAACCACGGGAATGGTTATGTTTAATTCGAGAAACGCCTTAGCCAGACCGTAGGCGGAGTGGAATTGTTCCTGGCTGGCGACGCCGGAGCCGGAACCGAAATAGCCGACGAGGCCGGGTTGGCTGAGGATGATGCGTGCGGCGCGATATACCTTTGCTGCAGACGGGTTGCCGGACGTGTCGCAGAAATTTGCGAGGGTGAATCCCTCGTTGGTGACAGCGTCCATTGACATCATGGACCCCCCACCGCCGGCCCCGTGGAAACCAATCACACCCTTGGTGTTTTCTGCGCCGTCAGTCGGCAGCTGCGCGAAGTAAAACGTCCCGCGATGATCGTTCTGCTCGACATCGTAGGCAACGCGCTCCAGCGCGGTGGCCGGGTGATCGAGTTCGCGGGCGATCTCGATGCCGAGTTCGGGATGGCGAAAGACTGCGTAGTCATCGATTGTGATTCGACAGTCGGCTGCGAGGACATCGCCGGCAGTTGTGACCACTAGTGGGTTGACTTCGAAAGATCGAGCTTCGCATGACTTTGCGAGATTGATGATCGTTTCGATTGCGCGCGTGATCTTGTCATGCAGCGATGAATCCAGAGGCGAAGACACAAGCGCGTTTCGGATGTCGTCGGTATTGACGCCGGTCGTTGGATTGATGGGAATGCGCGCGACAGTTGCGGCCCGATCTTCGATGCCAGTGCCGCCGTGTGTATCCAACAGCAGCAGCGGCGCTTGGGCTGCATCGTCAATCGTCAACGAGACGAATAACTCGTGTGCAATGTCGATGACCTGTTCGACGAGTACTTCGGTCACAGGGAAGTTGCCGAAGCGCATGTTGAGCAATCGCTCGGCATGGCCCGCCGCTTCGTCCGGTGACTTCGCAAGGACGACACCGCCCTTGTCTTTTCGACCGGTGACCCAGGCCTGAACCTTCATGATGACCGGGCAGCCGAGTGCCTCAGCAGCGGCTCGCGCTTCAGAAGCGGTGCTCGCGACACGACCGTCGGGCACGGCGAGGCCGGCCGTCTTGAGAATCGCTTTGCCTTGATATTCGTGCAGCCGTGCCACGTTCTTGCTCTGTCTCGCTGGGGGTTTGGCGGTGTGGAAACGGCGGATGGTATCTGCGAGCCTGCGGCGGGACAATGCGAATCGGCTGTGTTTCCAGCGTTTTCGCTATTGATCTGCTGATGCGGTCGGCCGAGCCACGACCGGTTCATCTTCTTCATCTTCGTGATGCAGGAACGAACGGGCCCAGCCGTAGCCGATGGACATTCCTGCGAGTGAGCCGGCAAGGTAATCGATCGGCGCGATCCACAGCGGCGCGGGCAGCTTCCGGGAGGTGAACAACTCTGCTGGTGTTCCGTCGACGACAACGACGGCGATAACCACGCCGATCGTCGCAAACAGCAGCGGCGATGCGAACAACAGGATCGGTTGGACGTGTGGGGAAATGAGTCTGCCGAGCAGTCCGGCGAGCATCGCGCCGATGAACACAGCGCCGACAGCCTGGCCGGTGAGTTCGGATTTGGACAGCAGCCACACAGCGGGAAGAATGAGCAGACCTGCTGCTGCGGCTTTGAATGCTTCGGGACTGACGAGCGGTGAAGGCGTTTCGCCGTCTTCATCGGGATGGACATCCGGAAGCGGCCCTCCGAATTTGAACAGCGCGACAACAGCGGCGAGCACGAGCGCGAACCACAACAGCATTTCAATGATCAGCGGAGTGAAGGAACCGGACAGCAGGATTTCCGTGCTCTCAGCGAGGCGATAGTCCAACGCGTAGATTCCGGCTCCCATGACAAATAGCGCGACGCAGGCGTTGGTCAGGCGGGTGACGACGATGCCGATGGCTGTGGCGACAGCGAGGCAGATCGTCATGACGAACATTGCAACGATTCCGGAATTGGCCTGCAGCGCGGCAGGAATGAATGCGCCGCGGTGGTCTTCAAGCACCGGCCGTGCCAGCAGGAAGACGATTGCTGTAAGGAGAATCCCGCCGAAGAGCGCGCCGTTTCGTCGAATGAACAATGCCATAGGTCAATTGATAGTCGCTGGCAGCGGCGGTGACAAACTCGGATGCGAACTTCCGGTTGAAAGACTGAGTTTTCAGTTGGGGAACTGAAATCGCTACACTCCGGCCATGACTGTGGCTGATGGTCATGAACTGGTACTCGACGGCGGGCCGCTGCGGATTGCGGATCTGGTTGCGGTTGCGCGGCTGGGGCGACGCGTGCGTCTTGGTGATGCCTGCCGAGGGCGGATCAACGCAGCCCGGCAGGTTGTAGAGAGGATAGCCTGCGGCTCGGCTGCGGTGTATGGCATAAACACCGGGTTCGGTTCGCTGTCGCAGCAGCGCATTCAGCCGGACGATGTGCGGCTGGTGCAGAAGAATCTGATTGAATCACATGCTGCGGGTGTTGGTGATCCCCTGCCTGTTGAAGTCGTGCGGGCCATGATGTTGATTCTCGCAGGGAGTCTGTCGCGTGGGCGCTCCGGCGTGCGGGTGGAACTGATCGAGCAGATTCTGCGGTTGCTGAATGCGGGGATCACGCCGGTGGTTCCGTCGCGGGGTTCGGTCGGGGCATCCGGCGATCTTGCGCCGCTTGCGCATGCGGCGCGGGGACTACTCGGCGAAGGTGAATGTGATGTGAACGGCACGCGCATGGATGTGGCGAAAGCGATGCAGGCTGCGGAGATAGCGCCGATCACGCTTGAAGCAAAAGAAGGACTCGCGCTGATCAACGGCACGCATCTGATGTGTGCGATGGGCGCGCTTGCGCTACATGATGTGCAGCAGATTGTTGATGCGGGATTGTGCGCAGCAGCGCTGGCGGTTGATGCGTGTAAGGCGTCGTGCGGGCCGTACGATGCGCGTGTGCATGATGCGCGGCGGCAACCGGGTCAGCAGCGCGTTGCGAAAACGTTGTGCGAGTTGCTCGACGGATCGCAGATTCTGACTTCGCATCGTGACAACGATCCGCGCGTGCAGGACCCGTACAGTCTGCGAGCAGCGCCGCAGGTGCTGGGTTCGGTGCTGGATACTGTTGAACATGTGCGCTCAGTGTTTGAGCGCGAGCTGGATGCGGTGACAGACAATCCGCTGGTGTTTGCGGATGGAGAAGCCGGCGACATTGTTTCCGGCGGGAATTTTCATGGCGCGCCGCTGGCGATTGCGAAGGATCAGTTGAAGATCGCGCTGGCGCATCTTGCGGGAATTGCAGAGCGGCGTGTGTACTGGCTTCTGGCAGCTTCCGATTCTGAAAACCCTGTGAATATTTATCTCAGCCCGCAGCCGGGGCTGCACAGCGGATTGATGATCGTGCAGTACACCGCTGCAGCGTGCTGCAATGAGCTGCAGACGCTTTCGACGCCTGCGAGTGTGGCGAACATTCCGACATCTGCGGGTATGGAAGATTACAACTCCATGGGCGCAACGAGCGCACATCAGTTGCGTGCTGCAGTTGATCTGGCCCGGCAGGTTGTTGCGATTGAACTATTGGTGATGGCGGAAGCGCTGGAATATCACAGGCCGCTCAAAAGCGGCGCGGGTGTGGAGCGTGCGCATGATCTGGTGCGGGATGTGGTGCCGAGGTTGACTGAAGATCGCACGCCGGCGCCGGATATTGTCGCGATTGAGGAATTGATACGCGGCGGGCGGTTTGCAGAATAATTCTTACGACAGAGAGAACACAATGAGCACAGTAAGTTCATTCTTCACAAAGCCGCAACTCAGTCTCCTACTGTTCATCATGCTTTCGTATGCACAAACCGGCTGCCAGGAGCGCCGAGATGTGACTTCGCATTCCATCTTTTCGATGGATTTCGGCGACGCCGAACCGTTGACGGCGCTGGATCGCGTCAATCGTATGGAAAACGTCACGATCGTACTCGACCCCATCGATCGAACCAACGCTGTTCTTCGAGTCGATGTCAATGAGGGTGACCACTATGGCGGCTCATTGCATGTCGATCTGAAGAAACATCTAGGGACGGAACCAATCCATCTCTACTTTCGCTACCGGATCTGGATTCATTCGTCCTGGAGTACCTCGACCGGTGGGAAGTTGCCCGGTTTTAATGGCACCTACTCCCGAGCCGGGTGGGGTGGGCGTCCGTCGGATGGGCACAACGGATGGTCGGCACGAGGGATGTTTGGCGGCGTCGATGCAAGCGGGCGAATCCCGGTAGGGTCGTACATCTACCACGCTGACATGGTCGAGGATGGGCAAGAGTACGGGAACAGTGAATGGTGGGACGTGTCGCTGGAACGGGAGCGCTGGTACACCATCGAACAGGAGATTCAGTTGGAGGCCGTTGATGATGATGGCGGGCGCGCCGACGGATGGATCAGGGCTTGGGTCGACGGCGAACTTGTATTCGACCGCCACGGGCTTCATGTGAGGGATACCGAAGATTTAAGGATCGAGTCTGTGTGGTTGAATGTGTATCACGGCGGAAAGACGCCTGCCCCGACAAGTATGTACCTCCTCATTGACGACTTGTGGATTGGTTTGTCCAAGCCCAGTCCAACTTCTGAACGCGAGTCAACGTCTGTACAGCGGTACTGACCAGCAGAGGCTGGGTGCCATCTCGGTCTCCCGTGACGGATTACGATGCGTCGCCACGGAGCGGTCTCCACCGATCAACAGTTCTTTGTCTCGATGTTCTCTGTAGTGATTTCAATTCCGCCATAAAGGCGGGCGGGCCGCTTTCACGACCCGCCCATCGGGACGGCTGTGGACGTAAGCCGAATTCTGTTGCTGCTGGCAATCGTCTCGCGACGAAACCAACTGCTGGCGACCATTTCTCTGGAGCCGCCGTTGCCGACGACTTCGAGCACGCCACCCGCCCTTACCCTGCGGACCGCAGGCGTCCGCCGAGGCGGACAAAGGACTGCTTGCGCTTGCACCCGGTGGGGTTTACCGTGCCCCGACTGTCACCAGCCGGGCGGTGCGCTCTTACCGCACCTTTTCACCCTTACCCTGGCACGTACACCAAAGTGCACTGCACCGAGGCGGTTTGTTTTCTGTGGCACTGTCCCTGACTCAGCGTCCCGTGAGCCGGTGGGTGTTACCCACCACCGTGTCCTGTGGTGTTCGGACTTTCCTCCCGTGTTTCCACGAGCGGCCGCCTTTCCACATTGCAAATCATTGTACGCGTTTCAGACGTGATGCGTTCAACTTGGCCGGCTGGTCGGGATTATCTGCGTGTTGCAAATGACAATGCGCTGTGTTCGATCAGGCCCAGATACGATTTCGCTGTTATGCCCAAACGCTGGTGTGTGTTTGCATGGATTGATCAGGATCAGGCCGCCCTGCTGCGCGATGTGGTTGCGCTGGCGGGCGTCGAGCTTATTGCTGTGGGATGTACTGATGCGACGGCTGCTCGCGATCTCGCAAGCGAGTTGGAGTGTGCTGCTGTTGATGATCTGCGGCATGGGTTGGAGCAATACGGCAGCAATGCTGACCTGGTCTGGTTGGCATCGAGGCAGGCGATTGATCAATCGCTTCATGCGGTTATTGCGCGAATTGGCACGTCGGTGCTGACGAATGAACCCCGGCCGGATTCGACCGCAGCAGTCTTGAAAGATCCCGCGTTTGGTGAGTTGTTTACATGTGCGCCGCTGATGGCGCTGAGTGAGGGCGCGTGCGCCGGCCGGGCGGTGCTGGCGGAATGTGAGCCTGCACATTGCCTCAGCATTCACATGTCGTGCGGCGATGCGGTGGGTTCGTTGCGGGCGCGGCTGTTTGATGCGCTGCATGTCAGTAGCTGGCTGTGCGGCGAAGCTGTGGAGATCAATGCTGCGAGTTATGTCGGCGACAACGGCAGGCAGTGGTTGACTGCGAACGTGACATTCGAAGTTGGTCGGACTGCTGCGATTACGGTTCACAGCGGCGGCGGACCGTGGTCACGACAAGTGATTGTGCATGGAGCTGATGGCTTCGTGGTCATGACTGATACGACGTGCCGCTGGTTTGACAGCGCTGTGCAGCAGATCAGTGAACCGGCAGCAGCGACAAATTTCGGTGCGCAAATCGCTGCACAGATTCGGCGCATGCCAAGCCGACGCGATCAACTTGATCAGCCGGTTGAGATTGTCAGGGTTCTTGCGTTGTGCGATGCGGCGCTGCTGAGTTGCAGGACCCGGCAGGTTGAAACGCCGGGGCGGATGTTGCAGGCTCTGGCCGGGCCATAAGTATCGTCACGTCGGCCGTGAGAGAATTGTCTCGCGTATCGGCACGACGACGTTGGGTATGACGCGGTCTTCTGCGAGGCGTTCGAGATGGCCCGCAAGCATGCCGAACGTTGCGTTGAGTTCTTCCATCGCCTGGAATGGGCCGTGCCGCCTGGCAGTGAGGTAGACCGTGATCGGGCTTTCGTTGACGCGGCCGTTGTGAAACTCGAGTTGATCGGGGCGGGTTTTGATTTCGAGAAAGGCCTGCAGATCGCCCTTGTTAGACAGCGAAAACGCAAGGAACGGCTGCACATCGAGCATGACTTCATGATCGGGATCGATCACCGAGGAGAACGGTGAATTCGACAGCAGCGCTTCAAAGACGATTGCGTTTCGATCGTCACCTGCTTCGAGATCGAAACCATATACGAGTTCGACGTATTCGACATCGATCGGGCTGATGGACAGGAAATACGGCGCAACTTCGATGATGAGTCGGTGCAGGTCGTAGGCACGTTCGAGTGAAAGCGGATTGACCCAGCCGCTGCGGATTGATGTGCGCCGCAGCGACAACCAGGAGTATTCCGATTCATCTTCAGGCGATTCGAGGGCAAGTTCATCATCGAACCGTCTGAAGCGGCTCATGGATGGGAGTTCACGACGGATGCGATCCATCATGTGCAGCACCGTCTCACGATTTGACGGCAGGTCCATCTTGAGCGCAATCTTCTGGTTGACGTAGAAGTCAGTACAGAGTGCGGCGAAGCTTGATTCCATTCAACGTTCCTCCGCCGATGACGGCGAAGTCACTGTATAGATGGAAGCGGCCGGAGTTGGCTTGCGAAGCGTTCTCGACAGGTGTTCGGTTGATTCGTGGATAAGTGCGTTACAACCGTCAGGTTGTGTTCGGCATCCGGCGCATCGGTTGAAGTTTCCAGTACGTGAGCGACCGCCACAGCCATTCGAATGGACCGAAGCGGAAGACGCGGAGCCAAAGGATGCTCAACAGGATCTGCATGATAAAGATGCTGACGACAATTCCGAGCAATTGCAGTCGATTGAACGAGCCAAACAACCCGAAACCCCACGAATACATGAGCCCGGTGGCGATGATCGTTTGCGACAGGTAATTCGTCAGAGCCATGCGTCCGACACAGGCAAGGGCGCCGGTGATTATCCTGAATATGCCAAGGTCAACGATGGTGATGATCAGTCCGGCATACCCGAAGCACAGTACGACGCTCGCAGCGGCGTGCAGTGCTTCTGCACCAACCATCGACCATGCCAGCGCAAAGTTACTTTTGAAATAGATGGCAAGACAGAGGCCTTCCCCAACCAGGCCGATCGGCAACGCAACAAATGCCAGCGCGCGATGCACACGCCGCCAGTTCGGTCGAAAGAAACCGAGCTTCATGAGCGCAGCGCCAAGACAGAACATGCCGATGACGCGGATGCCGAATCCTCCGAGCACTCCTGCGAAGACGAGCATGCCCAGGAATGAGATGCTGCGCATGATCAGCGCCGCGGTATACGGGCCCTCGCTATACGCAATCGTTTCTGCTTCGTCCCACCCGGCGGGCCCTTCCGCCATGTCAACGTTATTCCAGGCTTCCCAGAAGCGCTCGAAGGATCCTATCGGCGGTTCTGGCTCCTCGATGGTGGAGTCGGGAGTTGATTCGGAAGTGGACTCATCGTCCTGATTTGTTTCTTCGACAGCCGACGCATCGACTTCTGACTGGGGCGCGGCCGTAGTGGCAACATTGAGCGAAAGAAATCCGACGGCCATTGCGATGGAGAGCACGAGCGCAGCAGTTCCGATGGCAAGCAATGCACGGCCACTGAGTTGAATCAGCGCCAGCATCAGGAAGCCCACGAGTGAATAAATGAAAAGGATGTCGCCGTACCACAAAGCAATTCCATGTACGAGGCCGAGCAACATCAGGATGATCAGCCGGCGGATGTACATTCCATAGAACGGCGCATTGCGCTGGGCAGCACGTGTGAGTTGCACCACCATGCCAATGCCGAACATCAGTGAGAATAATGATACGAATTTGTATTCGAACAGCGATTTGACGATGGCCCAGCCGAGTTGGTTGACATCGGATCCGTCGCTCAGCGATGTGGAATCGGTATTGCTGAACAGCGGCAGCGCGAAGAACGCTATGTTGACCATGAAGATGCCGAAGATCGCAAAGCCGCGCAGCACATCCAGTGCGGCAATGCGTTCGCCTTCCTGCACAGGTTGCATCGGCAATGGCGCGGGTGCGTCAAGCGTTGCCTGCCCGGCGGCAGCTGCAACCTCCTCATCCGGCACGTCGTGAAATCGCTGATCGTCAGACACTGGCCTGGCACCCCACTCTTGGCGACACCAGCTTACTGGGAAATCGGCTGGCGGGATTGCGAGAGCCAATCGAGCAGCATAGCCGTGTCGGACAGATCATTGACGACAAGATCAGCACCGGCGTCGCGCAGTTGATTGATCGAAAACATGCCGGTGGCGACGGCGATACAGAGGCAACCGTTGTGGTGGGCGCAATCCACATCGTGTGGCGTGTCGCCAATGATGATGGTGTGCCCAGCGTCGATCGACCGGCCGTGTCGCTGCTGGAATTGCGCGGCGGCAATCGGCGGCAGCTCACGGCGGTGCGCGCCGTCGCAGCCCCAGGCGGCAATCGTGAAGATATCCGCATCAAGGCCGGCGGCGGCGATCTTCAGTCGCCCGGTCTCGGGATAGTTGCCCGTCAACAGTCCAAGCGTGATGTCCGTTGTTGTGTGCAGTGCAGTGATAAGTTCAGTAACGCCGGGGCAGAGTGTCGCAGTGCGATCGCGATCAAGGCGCTTCTGGAGTTTGGCGGCGTAGGTTGAGCGGAAAATGTTGTGCTTGTCATCTGCGTTTTCGATTGCTGCGGCTTTTGCGGCATCGGCCCAGATGAGCGGGTCGAGGCGTCCTGAGATTTCGATGCCGTCAAGTGTGAAGTGTTCGCCGAAGAGTTCGCGGCCGGCATCGACCATGGCGGCAGCACCGGCGCGCTGTGTGAGCAGAAGTGTTCCGTCAATATCAAAAAGGATCAGCATGGAGCGATGGTAGGCGGTTGAATCCTGTTGATGTGTTCGCATCAGCCGCTTGCGAACGAAAATTCCTCGACAATCGTTCGGCGAATCTTTTTCGATTGTCTTGGTGAACATCGATGATCGTGCATGGCATCCTGAACAAGTCTGATTGCGACCATCGGCCCGCCTTATTGGGTTTCTCACTTTGACTCGATGCTTGAAACCGATCGAGAATCATCTGTTCAATCGACGCACCAGGGAATTGATGGATTCTGGCTCCGCAGGACTCCGCGCATGGCATCAACAAGGACATCGAAGATTTCAAGACCTCCTACTCCTATATGTGCGCGCTGTTCAAGCGTCATCGCTGCAGCGGCTTTGCGGCGGTCGCGATCGGGTTGTCGGGCCAGTTCCAGAGTGTCAGGTCCATTTGACGGGCTGCCATGTTGTACTGGAGTGATTCTATCGGAGCGACTGGGAACAGCCTCGACGGGTCAAAGTTGGAGGCAAATGCTTGCTCTTGCTCGGTTTGGGGGCATTGATTGATTCTCAGGAGGGGTATCGGCTAGGATCGTTGGCAAGGCTGGCGGTGCAATATCGCCAGTCCTGCGGATCAAAACGGGGTTGGGAGTCGTATCACAGCGCTTAGTGAGGCGGATTGCTGGGATACGGGGAGGAATCTGGGAAACTTGAAGGAGTTGTTGATGACCGTGCCGCAAAGTGGCCGCAGATTGTGCGGCAGAGTTGTTGCTGCGCTGACGCTTGTTGTCACTGCGATGAATGCCTCGGCCGATCAGGTCTCTGTGCCGCCGTCGCGCGATTGCACGTTATACGAACTGAATATCGGATTGCTCGCCAACGGGTCGGGCAACCATGTCTTCGCAGGTCGCAACAATCAGAGCCCGGGAACATCAATTCGCCGGGCGATACTTGCGTTTGACATTGCCGCAAATGTACCGGCCGGCGCGACGATCAACAGCGTGACGTTGACGATGAATATGTCGCGTTCGACCGCAGGGCCGACGAATGTTTCGGCGCATCGCCTCAGCACCGACTGGAATGAAGGGCCGGCAGCGCCCGGCGGGCAGGAAGGCAGCGGCACACAGGCGTCTGCAGGTGACACGACATGGATTCATACGTACTACGACACGCAGTTGTGGACCACAGCAGGCGGTGATTTCATCGCCGGCGCCAGCGCAACGACAAACGTCGGCGGGCTTGGTTCATATTCGTGGACGGGTGCAGGCCTTGTCGCTGATATGCAGTTCTGGCTGGACAACCCGGCTTTGGACTTTGGGTGGATCATGCTTGGTGATGAGAGTTCGCTGCACACCGCCAAGCGATTTGATTCACGCGAGAATCCGACACCGGCGGATCGGCCGGAGCTCGTCATTGATTTCACAGCTCCCGTAGCGGTCGGCGCATGTTGTCTGCCCGGGAATTCCTGTCAGGTGCTCACTGAAGTGGATTGCATCAACATGACCGGCACGTATCAGGGAAGCGGCACAGATTGCACGGGCAATTCGTGTGCACCGGTGACGGGCGCGTGCTGTTTCGATGACACAACATGTCAGGATCTCGCGAGTACTGCGTGCGCCTTCTCCGGCGGCACCTATCAGGGCGATTTGGTTGCATGCACAGTCGGGTTATGCCCGTTGGTGCTCGAACCGTTTGTGGATGCGATGCCGGTTCCTGCGGTGATGGTGCCGGATTCATTCCCCGGCGGCGTGCCGCATTACGACATGGAAATCGTCGAATTTGAGCAGAAGCTGCATCGTGATCTGCCGGACACCCGGCTGTGGGGTTACGAAGGTGTATATCCGGGCCCAACGATCGAAGCGGTGTCCGGTCAGCCGATTGAAGTGAACTTCATCAACGATCTGCGCGATGAACTCAATGTGCTGCGCACCGAACACCTGTTGCCGGTGGATTTGTGCCCGCACGGGCCGAACTTCCTCGGCAATTCGCCGCGTGTTGTGACGCACTTGCACGGTGGCCACATTCCCGCAGAGTTCGATGGCAATCCGGAGGACACAATTCTGCCGGGCGAGAGCCAGTTGTATGAGTATCCGAACATCCAGGACGCTTCGACGCTGTGGTATCACGATCACGCGCTGGGTATTACCCGGCTGAACGTCTATCTCGGACTTGCGGGTTTCTACCTCATTGACGACGGAAACGATGCGGCGCTGAATCTGCCGGACGGGGCGTATGACGTGCCGATCGTGATGCAGGATCGATCGTTCAACGTGGATGGCTCGCTGGAGTATCCGGCAGCGTGGCAAGATCATTACTTCGGCGATTTCATGGTCGTCAACGGTGTAGTCACCCCGTTCATGGATGTGGATCAGGGCAAGTACCGCTTGCGATTGCTCAATGGTTGCAACGCGCGCACGCTGACATTGTCGCTGAGCAACAGCGGGTCGTTTGACCTAATTGCTGTGGATGGTGGTCTGCTGGAAACGCCAACAACGATGACGGTACTGACTTTGGCGCCGGCTGAACGCGTGGAAGTCATTGTTGACTTCGCACTGTATACACCGGGTACCGAGATCATTTTGGAAAATAGCGCACCCGCGCCATTCCCCGGAACGCCGGGCGTCGGCGTTATTCCGAATGTAATGAAATTCATTGTCGGCGCGTCGGCCGGCGATACAGATGCGGTGCCGGGCAGCTTGCGCGTCATTGAGACACTGAATGAAGTGGACTCGAAAATCTCGCGCAATTTTGAACTGAAGAAAGTGTCTGAGCCGTGTGCAGGTTCGCAATGGCTGATCAACGGCCACCACTGGGATCACATCAGTGAATTCGTCAATCTCGGCGACACAGAAATCTGGGAATTCACCAATATGTCAGGCATGATGCACCCGATGCACATGCACCTCGTGTTTTTCCAGGTACTTGATCGCCAGCCGAACGCCGTGCGCGGCGACGATGTCAATCGTACCGGCGTGGCAACCGGACCGACCGCAACGGAGGTGGGTTGGAAAGACACTGTACAGGTCGGGCCGTTCGAAACGGTGCGCGTGATTGCGCGCTTCGAAGATTACACCGGGTTATTCCCGTATCACTGCCACATTCTCGAACATGAAGATCACGAGATGATGCGGCAGTATGAAGTGCGTGTGCCATGTCCTGCTGATTTCACAGATGCTTCGAGCGGACCGCCGGATGATGTTGTCGATGTGTTTGACCTGCTTGCACTGCTCAGTGCATGGGGGCCGTGCGGCGACCCGAATAACTGCCCCGCTGACATCACGAACAGCGCCACAACAGGCCCGGATGGCGTCGTGGATGTCTTCGATCTTCTGGAATTACTGAGTTCCTGGGGTGGGTGCGTCTGATACACTGGTTTCGATTTGAGACCGGTCAATCCACGTCTATGAAGCGAGGCGGCATCGTGTGGGCTGCCTCGCTTTCTTCGTGCGCGGCATCTGACGGGGTCATTCACGGCGCGGGCGGAGCAGTGAAAACCATGCACGCCTGCGAACCGTGCATCGGGTATTGAATCGTGCAGCGATATCCCCGGAACCGGGCGAGATCCCAGCCAAGCAGGTCGCCGGCACGACCGAGCATGGCCTGATACTTCGGCATGACATCGAGTTCGCATTGCTCGATGCCGCGGCCGAGCACCACCAGCGATTCTCTCAGATCAAGCCGATCAGCATCGCGTGCCGGGTCGTTGACACTGGCCATGCCTTCGACGGTGGTGTCGTAGATCAACAGGCCGGGCTCTGCGCCGGGGTAGACATCTTCATGCAGCAGCACATCGAAGACGAGCGCCTTGACTGGAATTCCAGGCGAGACGAACAGCGATTTGCGATTGCGGGGCGCATCAGCGGCGAAGCGACCCATTGCCTGGGGGCGCACCTCGCTGACGATCTTGTCTACGGCCGACTGCGGTCCGATGGCGTCACCTGCCAGCGCGAAAATAGCGCCCTCGCCAGTATTGGTCTGCGTCAGGACCGCCGGTCGCAGCGTGCAGAATTGATCGAGTTCGTTTCCCTCTGATTGTTCGGCCGGCCTACCGTCGAGTGTGCGCCACGGCTGTTTTGGCGTGCCGAACTGTTTGTAGGTGAACTTGATGCCGATGCCGGGGCGCAGGCGCCGCAGCCCCAACGTGCCGTAGAGATGCGCGACATCGTGATGCTGATCACTTTTCGCTGATGGATGCACCATCGCGGTGTGCAACCAGGTATCGGCCATGACACCCTTGATCAGACTGGTACCGCGGAAGACCGTGTACTTGGAATTGAGTTCAAACTTGGCGCGAGCTGTCGGCAACAGCGACGAGATGATGGCATCGAGAGCCGGTCGATCGCCGGCAACCTCTCGAATGAGTAGTTCCAGCTCGCGGACAGTGCTTTCAGCATCATCGATGATGGCGGCATCGACGCCCTTGCGTCGCGCTGCCTTAAGCAGCTTGCGCAACGGATCAGGGCCGGGGATGGTGTGAACGACCGCCAGCGGATCATTGGCGTCGGTGGCGGTGAGCAGCCGGCCGGAGATGCTTCGATTGACGCCAAGCGTGTCGGTTAACTCATTTGGTCTGCGCGGCCGACCGGGAAGGTCGTCCAGGACCTTGCTGAACCGATCGGCCAATTGACTTCCTACCGCAGCGATGCGTCGCTCGACGTGGCTGGGGGGGTCTTCGTGGCCGAAGCGGTCGTGTCTTAGACCTAGGTTCTTCACAGCCACAATTCTAGCCACGGAGCGTTCTGCTGCAAAGGCTATTGAAAAGATATTTTTTTGCTCTATATTTCATATATTCGTCATATTATCCACAGGCGAACCCGTGCTTTGACAAGGATTTCTGGTGTTAGAACTCCGTCAAGCACTCAATAAACGGAGGTTTGCCATGTATCGCATATGTTTTTCAATTCTTGCCGCTGCGCTGACAGTGACGGAGTGCATCGCGCAGGAAATCAACGTCGATTTCGGCACGGAAGTTACAGGTGCCATCACTTCGGATTTCGCTGCAGCAGGACAGGGAGGATTCTGGAACTCAGTAGGTTTGAATCCGAGCGGAATCCGAACGAAGTACAGCCTTCAAGACACAAACGACATTGCCACAGATGTATCGCTTCAGGTCGCTGGGACAACGACCCTTGTCAAATCAGCATCACGGTTTGGCAATGATGCGAGACGTCTCTTGCTCGACGGTGTTCAAGCCGAGGCCGGTGGCAGTGTGACCGTCGAGTTCAACGGTCTTGAGCCAGGTTTTTACGAAGTGATTGTCTACGGCATGTCAGGAGATCGTCGCAACCAGGATTCGTCGCTTGAGGTATCGATCCAGCACAGCCCGCCCATTCGAATTACCGGCCGATTCGACAACGAGTTCGAGCAGGGGGAATCGCACGAATTATTTGAAGGTGTCGTGCACGATGGTTCGCTCACAGTTGATGTCCGTGCTTTCAATCGACGAACGATCATCCTCTCGGGAATTCAGATTCACCGTGTAACGATTCATGCGAGACAACTAACTGGCGATCTGACTGGCGACAGTGTTGTCAACACGGATGACATTGATGAATTTATGACGGTCTGGGAAGACGGACATGGCTGCGACGGTCGGGGTTCCTGCCCGGCGGATCTGACAGGTGATGCAGAGATTGACGTGTTCGATCTGCTCGAACTGCTGGCGATCATCAGTTCTCAGTGAATCAGCGAGGTGACACATGCCGTACGAGTGTGAATTGCTATGGACTTTGGGGGTGGATCCGTGTCTCGGCTGACATCGGGTCAGTCGTGACCAATTAGGGGCGGTCTGGTGTGGACGTTGTACTGAGTATGCCGTGACGCGTAAGTGACTTGGTCGCAACATTGAGCCCGTCGGACCGCCCCTATTTCCCGACAGAAACGGTCGCTACGAATCACGCCATTACTGTTGGGGATCGGCATCACGGATGAGTTCGACGACCGCCAGCGCAACATCATTGGGCACAGTGAGCGACAACACATACTGTTCGAGTTTCCATTCACTTTCAACCTTCCGCAGCACGCCCGAACCACGGCAGGTTCCGTACTTTTCGTTTTGCATCAGTTCATCGAACCAGGCGATGTCGCCTTCGATGCGAATCTTTCGGGTGCCGGGCTTGAGCGTGTACGTCCAGCCGCCCACTGCATCGAACCGCGGTTCGGCAAATGCTTTGAATTCATCCAGCGTCCAGCGTTCAGTCGCATCGGTGCCGATGAATACTGCATCGGGCGCAAACAGATTGAAGTATGTCTCACCATCTGCTTCGGATGCGGCTTTGTGCAACGTGTCGAGCGTACGCCATACGGATTTGTGTTCGGTCGCGTCAGGCAGTGATTGCGGCATGCCGACGACCGCGCCGACAAGAACGCCAAGCGTCATGACGACTGCGCACACGGTGAATTGTTTCCTGGTCATAAACGGATCCTCTCTGCTTCATCGTGAGGGTCCGTTCACGTTTGGGTCCTCGCCAATCCATGGCGGTTGCATCAGCATTTTACATATTGAATTGGATTTTGGGCTCCGGGCTTTACCAAATGACGAACCGAGCGGTTGAGATACCTGCGCCGCACGGGGTCCTCCGCCACCTGACCGACAAATTCCCAACGATCATACCGTGGATTCGGCCGTCCTTCTGTATCGCGTGATTTCATTGTGGAGCCGCCTGGCACCCACGCCTCAATCCTGAAGACTTCTCGAACAACCCCCCTGTAGATGCTCAACGCGTATTCGGCAGTCTCTCGTTTTGACCCAAGTTTCCATGCGCTGCGCGTCGCGTCATACAACTCTTGCAGTGTCATGTCGTGGTGAAAAAGTTTGTTAATCGTGATAAGAATAACAGGATCAGTGATCTTGACATCCGGCGCATCGAGTTGCGCTGCAACCTGTTCGACTGTACCGCGTGATCCAACTCGTGATCCAAAACCACGGACTGTGTTAGTCAGATTGCCGACTTCCAGAAGATCAATCGCCGTTGCCTCGACCAAGAGAGCCTGTGATTCTGTCAAGCCATATTTCAGTAACTCAATTCGTGGACGAATGCCGAGTTTCTGAAGTTCGCCAATAGTTGCTGTCTTGTCGCTCTGTGTTTTGGATTTTAGATGCGAAAAACATCGGTTCCTGCACCCTTTGCCAATGTAGAACGGACGACCATTTCGTGGATCAATGTAGAGGTACACGTAATGCTTAAGTTGCTCGCACGTCTTGGCGGAAAATCGAGTAATTGTTCCGGGCATGGGATTTTCCCGCATCACTCTAGTGAGAAGCACACCGTGCTCTCTGTGGTGAATTCTCTTCTGTTATCCCGTCACCGCGGCGCAGACTTTGGATGCGGCGTCGGTCAGATCCGTCGCGCTTTGCATCATGTCGATGTCGGCCTTGGCATCTTCGAGGATTTCGCGAGCCAGCTCAACATTCGTGCCTTCCAGGCGCACGACCAGGGGGACTTTGAAACCAATTTCCTTTGCTGCTCCGACAATGCCGCGGGCGATTTTGTCGCACTGCATAATGCCGCCGAAGATATTCACGAGCACGCCCTTGACCTTGTCATCTTCGAGAATGATCTCGAAGGCTTCGCGGACAGCTTCTTCGGTGGCGCTGCCGCCGACATCCAGGAAGTTGGCCGGCTCGCCGCCGTGCAGCTTGATGATGTCCATCGTGCTCATCGCCAGCCCCGCCCCGTTGACGAGACAACCAATGTTGCCATCGAGTGCGACATAACTCAGGCCGAACTTGTTGGCGCGCAGCTCTGCGGGATTTTCTTCGGTCGGGTCGAACATGGCCGCAATGCGTTTCTGGCGAAACATTGCGTTGTCATCGAAGTTGAACTTGGCATCAATGGCAAGCACCTGTCCATCAGGATGCGCATCGGTCGCAGGAGTCAGCACCAGTGGGTTGATCTCCGCCAGCGACGCATCAGATGTTCGGAACAACTCCGCTAGGTTGAGCATGCACTTGACTGCCTGGTTGACCTGCTTGCCCTTGAAGCCGAGGTCGAACGCGAGCTTGCGGGCCTGGTACGGCTGCAATCCCAATAAAGGATGCAGCGGTTCGCGCAGAATCGCATCGGGATTTTCTTCTGCGACCTTTTCGATTTCCACGCCGCCTTCTGCGGAAGCGATCATTGTTGCGGTGTTGTTGGCGCGGTCGACCGTCACCGCAAGGTAGAACTCCTTGTCGATATCGACCGCATCAGCCAGCAACAGGCGCTTGACTTCCAAGCCATCGGGGCCGGTCTGGGGCGAGACCATCTTGTTGGAGAGCATGAACTTGGCAGCATCGCGGGCTTCATTGCGGCTCTTGACGAGCTTGACGAAGCCGGCCTTGCCGCGCCCGCCGGCGTGAACCTGGGCCTTGATGACGATCATGGATGCGCCTTCGTCGAACAGTCGGCCGGCCACGGTGGCGGCTTCATCAACGGACTGCACCATGTGGCCGGTGGGAACAGGAACGCCCGCATCAGCCAGCAACTCGCGGGCCTGGTATTCGTGGATTTTCATGGTGCGGATGGTAGCGGAAGCCCCGGAAGCGGGAAACATGTCCGTCAAGAACGTAGATATACTACTTCTAAATGAACACTCGAAGAAAAGCACAGATCGACACGTCGATTCCTGCGCGATTGTTGCAGACTCCCTTGAGATGATGGTTGATAAGCCCGCAGCGTATCTCAACAAGGGTCTCAAAGATTTTATGGATTCTGAAGCTTCGGCGCTCTTGTCCAAGGTTGAATTGGAGCGACTCGATGAGTTATTCGTAGGCTTCTCAAATGCTGATGCTAAGGATTCTCAATCCCTGCGACGAGAGTGTGAGTTGATGTGGCTTGCGGGCCTGCACGTCGCAGTACAGTCTTGCGTTCATTTACAAGATGACATGAATGCGGTGCTTGCAGCATTCTACGAATACGTTGAGAAGATCAGCCGGGCTGGGCGTTGGGATCTCAGTGATGCAGAGGTGCGCGTCATAGTATATGCGAAGTGCATGCACGAAAAAGACAGCAAGGCTTCCGTCAGATTTGTGCGGTTCGCGAATGATGGCGAAATCGTTATTGCCGGTCATAATCTAGCATTGATGTCTTTAGCAGACACGATATTCAGAGCCTCATTTGGTGTCGCAGAATCTCTGTTGCATCAATACGGCCTAAGCGACACTGAATGAACGAAGCCGAACAGGTGCTCCGACTCTGCCAAAGCCGCATCGATCGGCGTATCCACTCTTTCCATGTGTAAGCGCGATTCTGCGACCAAAAGACTTCCCTATGCCGGAGAAGTGCGTATGAACGCCGCGTAAAGAGGTCAGTACGGCCAGTAGGGATGTCTTTATGCGCCGAAAGGAACTCTTTTCGCTGAAGAAAGAACTCTTTCTGCGGCGTTGCCGCGCCTTAACGAAGCGGAAAGAAGTCCCTACGTCAAAGAAAGAACTCTTTACGCGGCGAAAAGAACTCTGTGCGCGGAAGAAAGACCTCTTTTTCCGTCAGAATCGCGCAGTTTCGGCGCGGCATGACCAGTTTGTCGTGCGCCACAGTCCGCATAAAAACCTCGTGCACCCCCGAGCGGAACCCGGGGCTAAGGGTTTTGTTGCGGGCACACATTGCCAGACCGTTAGCCCCCAGCTCTGCCGGGGGGATGGTGGGCACGATGCATGTGAATCGTTGTACCATCGTTCATGCGAATCGCGGCGCTGTATGACATTCATGGCAACCTGCCGGCGCTGGAAGCAGTGCTGGCTGCGGTTCGTGCAGCAGATGTGGATGCGATTGTCATCGGCGGCGATGTTGTGCCTGGGCCGATGCCGAGTGAGTGTCTTGCACTCGTGCAACAACTTGATCTGCCAGTGCACTATCTCTTTGGTAATGGTGAGACAGCGGTGCTGACGGAGGCGGCGGGTGGCGTGTCGAAGACGCCGGCGAATTTTCGCGAGATCGTACAGTGGTCGGCAGCGCAAGTGTGTCCGAAGTACGAATCATGGTTGAAGCGTTGGCCAGCAACGATGCAAATATCTGTTGACGGGTTGGGGAACGTGTTGTTTTGTCATGCGACGCCGCGCGATGACTCGGAGGTATTTACAGAGCACACGCCGACGGAGGTGCTGCGGCCGATCATGGAGTTGCCGGGTGTGGACGTCGTGGTATGTGGACACACGCACATGGCGTTTGATCGCATGGTTGGCCGTGTGCGGGTGGTCAATGCAGGAAGCGTGGGGATGCCGTTTGGTGAATTGGGGGCGCATTGGGTATTACTCGGGCCGGATGTGGAATTCCGCCGCACCGAGTATGACCTGGCAGATGCAGCAGCGCGGATTCGGCAGTCGGCGTACCCGCAGGGGGATTTCTTTGCGGCCGAACACGTGTTGCGTCGTCCGGGTGCTGAGGAAATGCTGGCGAATCTGTCTGCAGTGGAGATTGGCGCGGGATAGGCGATGAATCGTTGACCGGGCGGGTTTGTTGTTGTTCGGCGGTGGCTTGGGTGGCGGCATTTGTGCGCGTTTGTGGTTGGGTGGATTGCGGCGGTGTCGGCGATACGTATTGTGCAAGCAATCCCACCGGGCGGAGCCCGGGGCTAAGGGTTTTGTTGCGGGTACACATTGCCAGACCGTTAGCCCCCGGCTCTGCCGGGGGTGACGATGTCGATTGCATACACTGATTGTCATGACCGACGCCGAATTGGTGCGACAGTTTGAAGATTGTACATTGCCGTTTGAGCAGTGAACGTACCGGGCGCGACGTTCGATTACCGCGCCATTCTCGTCAGCAGGTCGACGAGTTCCTGGTACATGTCATCCATCGCGATCTCGCCGTTATTTTTGGCGAGGTGGTGCGCGCGAAGCATGTGTTCCTTGAGCAGGGTTTTTGCGACGGCGAGCATGGATGCGCGGGTGGCGATGATTTGCGTCATGATGTCGGCGCAGTCGCGATCGTTTTCGATCATGTTCTCAACGCCGGCAGCCTGCCCTTTGGCGCGGCGGAGGCGCACGAGAATCGCGGCCTTGGCTTCGGGGTCAATGCCGGATGCAAGATCGTCAGCCGCCGCACTTGCTCCTCCAGAAGAGGGACGGGCCGACCGTCGTGTGTTCTTCTTCTTGGTTTTTCGTTTGGCCATAAGGATTCTGTCCTCGAAAGCATACAGAATCCTTCGACGCTCCGACCGGCCGTTGGGGGCTGGGGCAACGATCGGAACGTCTGGGATTCAGTTCGGTGTTCAGGCTGTGGCGACGGGTTTGACGAGGGTTGCCTCGAACCCGGCCTTCGTCACGGCACCGCATGCTTCCTGAGCTTCATCGCGGGTTGCAGCACGAAGTTTGATCGTGCCGACCTTGACGGAGTCGACGCTGAGATTCTTGACGTCCTTCAAGGCGGTATTCACCTTTGAAACGCACGTATCACCGGTCATGCCTTTGACCTCAATGGTGCGATCACGTTTCTTCGGGGCTTCGGACGTGGATTGATCGTTGGGCTTGCTAAAAGCCATGGTTTGGTTCCTTTCGGGTTGGGAGGCGGTGTCTGCCGCGACGGGCAGGATACCCCCTATGGGTATGCAGTATCATACCCCCGGTGGGTATAGGCAATCCACCGAAAAGCAAAATGAAATTCGTCGTCTGCAAGTCATGGTGCCCGGCAGAGTTGCGTCAATAGATACACTGCGGTGCATGGATGATGTGGAATTGGTGCGACAGTTTGAGGGTCTAACGTTGCCGATTGCGTTGTGGACGTATCGGGCGCATGTGCGGGTGGCGTACACGTATCTGCAGCGACATGGCTTTGAAGAAGCGCTGCAGCACATGCGCAAGGGTGTGAAGAAGTACAACGCTGCGAACAACGTGCCTAACTCCCCCACTTCGGGATATCACGAGACAACGACGCATGCGTTTTTGTGGTTGATTCATGTAACGATGCAGGCGTACAGCGAGTCGCATCCGGTCAGCAAGGCGGACGAATTCTGCGACATGCATCCACAGTTGATGAGCAAGCACATCTTGCGGTTGTTCTATTCGCCTGCATGTCGCATGATGCCGGAGGCCAAGACGCGGTTTGTGGAGCCGGATTTGGCTGCGTTGCCGCGGTTGCCGGAGTAGTTGGTGAAGACCCCCGAGTAACCCCGGGGCCATATGTGAGGTTTACATCTTGCGATAGCGGTCGATGATTTTCTTGACTTCGTACGGATCAGGAATGTCGGCGATGACGATTTCGACATCGTCCTGTCCTGCGGAATCAATGCCGACTGTTCCGACGTTGAGGATGCGCTGCAGCAGTGTCTGTTGAATGTCGACGCTGCGAACGTGATCGTGCAATACTTCGGTGGTGTGCCGTTGCACGATGCCTTCCTGGCGAATGGTGCGTTTGTTGGAGACGGAGAGTTTGATCCACCAGTGCGTGGCCAGCCACCACATGCTCCACCAGCCGACGCCGAAGAGGCCGATGAGGAGGCCTGGCCAAAGGATCCAGTTGGGAGGGCGGTCGCTGACCTGCGGCCAGAGCGCGAGGCTGAATCCGCCGATGATGAGAAACGAGACCGCAAGAAAGCGGAACGGATGCGCGCGAAACATTGCGGGGCGCACGAGGCAGACGTTTATTTCAGCGCTGCTGCGATCGGGCAGATTACCAAGCTGCTCGCCCTGATCTGCAGTGCTGGCGGCGGCGACGGTTTCGGTCGGTTGCGGAATGCGATTCACATCGCTGCAGTACGGGCAGGTGATCTTGGCGCCTTTGTGCTCGGCGGGGATGTCGATCATTCGTTCGCAACTGTCACATTCGATCTGCATGGAAAAGTCTCTCGGCCGGTTGGTGCTGATCGGTCCGGCTGCCTGTTGCTTCGGATTCCTCGGTGCGAAATGTACACAATGTAGGTGGATGCCTATTGTTGGGCCGTTGTACAGTGGCTGGCTGGGCAGATTCCAGGCCGTTTGTTGTGCAACTTGGGGGCCTGTCCTCCCAACAATTGACCGGCCGAGGATTTGGGGTTCGTACCGTCATAAGGGGAACTTGGGACGTGAAACTCACTCTCATAGTGCTGTTCGTGCTGGTTGTGGTCGTGCTGGGTGGGGCTTTGGCGGTCGGTCCGGGCTCGATGGGCGGATTTTCTTCGTCTTCGGGCGATACCAGCGGGATACTCGTTCGCGTCGAAGTCGCTGAGGTGTCAACGCTCATCGAGATGGTCAAAGCACCGGGGACGATCGAACCGAAAAAGCAGGTGCAGCTTTCGTCGGAGATTTCTTCGAAGATCGAAGAGTTGCCGTTCGAGGAAGGCGAGCACGTCAAGAAGGGTGATGTTGTCGTTCGTCTTGATGATCGAAACCTGCTTGCATCGTTGGACTCAGCGAAGGCGCGGCGCGATGGCGAATCCTTTCGACTGCAATCCGAGCAGGCCCGGCTGCAGGGCGTACTGAGCAATCTGAACTTTGCCAAGCGTGAGTTGGAGCGCAAGCAGCAGCTTTATGACAGCGGCGATGTGAGTCGTCGTGAACTAGATGATGCGATGGAACGGGCGCAGGATCTGGATGCCAACGTCGAGGCTGCGAAATACAACATATCGGTTCTTGAAAGTTCACTGGTCAGCGCGAAGGCAGACATTGATCTTGCAACGGAAGCGCTGTCCAAGACCGTAATCACCGCGCCGATGGACGGCGTGATCAGTGCGCTCAACGCAGAGGTCGGCGAGGTTGTGCTGGTCGGCACGATGAACAACCCGGGTACTGTGATACTCACGATCGCTGACCTGGACCGCATGCTGCTGACTGCGGAAGTCTCGGAAAACGACATAGCCAAGGTCGGACTTGGTCAGACTGCACGGGTGTACATCAATGGTTTCCCTGATGAAGTGTTCAGCGGAACGGTAACGCATATCGCGCTGCAGCGTTCGCAGTCGGCAAGCGGCGGCGGGTTCTTTGCGACTGAGATTGAACTCGACCTGCAGGGCAAGCTCGTGCGCAGCGGGCACACTGCGAATGCTGATGTTGAAGTAGCGGAACACAACGGCATTGTCGTGCCTAGTCAGGCGATTTTGGATCGCGCAATCGAAGATCTGCCGGATGATGTTCGCAACAGCGAACTCGTGAATAAGCGCAAGAGCGTTGCGTACGTCGTGTACAAAGTCGTTGATGGCAAAGCAGAGTTTCAGGCGGTGCATGCAGGCGCAAGTGATTTGACACATCAACTTGTTGTCAAGGGATTGGAACCCGGCGACACGGTTGTAGTTGGCCCGTATAAGGCGCTGCTGGATGAACTCAGCGATGGCGCGGCGGTGCGCGTTGATACCGATGACGACGCACCTGCGACGGAAGACGACGCTGCGATCGCAACTGATGATGAAGAAGCTGACGACAGTGCGGATGCGGAGTCGACGACATCACTTGCTGCTGATGGAACTGGTTCATGATTATTCAGACCAGTGATCTGTGGAAGGTGTATCGCGTCGGGGTGGAGACGATCTATGCGCTGCGCGGCGTGACAATCGACATTGATGACAACGAGTGGGTTGCGATCATGGGTTCATCGGGCTCGGGCAAGAGCACGTTCATGAACATTCTTGGTTGTCTGGACACCCCCACCACCGGCACGTTCCTGTTGGCAGACCATGACGTGAGCACAATGTCGGCGGCAGAGCTTGCAGCAGTCCGCAACAAGCGCGTCGGCTTTGTGTTTCAATCGTTTGAATTGTTGCCGCGCATGACGGCGTTGGCGAATGTCGAGATGCCGTTGGTGTATTCGCGCACGGGGTGGCGGATGCGGCGACGTCTGGCCACGCGGGCACTGGAGCGCGTGGGGCTTGGGGATCGCATGCACCATCGGCCGAACCAGCTTTCGGGCGGACAGAAGCAGCGCGTAGCCATTGCCCGGGCGATTCTGAACGAACCATCTATATTGCTGGCTGACGAACCGACCGGGAATCTTGATTCTGCGACGACGCGCGAGATTCTGACGCTGTTTGAACAGTTGCACGATGAAGGTCAGACAATTGTGATAGTGACGCACGAAAATGATGTTGCGGAACATTGTCATCGGATCATCCGGCTGGCGGATGGCATGGTTGAAGAAGATCGAATGAACTCTGCGCCAGTGCGGATGACGGAGCGCGCAGCGGCGCCGCTCGTCGCGCCGCCGACATCGGCAGGCCCGGTGGGTGGATAGGCGACGCAAGCTATGTTGAATCCACTGTTTTACATTCAGGCGATCGCGCTGGCGCTTCGGCAGATCTGGATCAACAAGGCGCGATCGTTCCTAACGGCGCTGGGCATCATCATCGGCGTGGCGTCGGTGACGACAGTTATCGCAGCGCTCGCAGGACTCAAAGGGAAAATCCTCAGCGAGTTCGAAGCGATCGGCGCAAATAAGATGTTCATTCTGCACGACTTTCCGGATGAAGCCCGCAATCGCTATGGCTGGACCGATGTGCGGATGAAGGTCAATGAGCTTGAAGCGATTGAAGCAAATTGCGCATCGATTCGGCGACTGACACCGAATACGGGTTTGAGTGCGACCGTGCAGGTCGGAACGAAGACGCAAGCCAATGCATCGGTGACAGGAGTCTGGCCGGCGTGGCATGAAATCGAGGGTCGTGAAGTTGTGCTCGGCAGGCAACTGATGCGCACCGATAACGACAACGCACGGCAGGTATGCCTGATCAATGAAAAGGGTATTGAACGGCTCCGACTCAATAGTGACCCGACGAACACGCACATCCTGATCAATGAACGCAGGTTCCTGGTCGTTGGCGTGCTCAAGGATTTTGAAGCGGGCATGTTCAATGCGGACTTCGGCCCGGGCGGTTCAGATGTGGAGATGATCATTCCATTTTCGACAGCTGCGCGCATGAAGGATCCGGATTTCTTTTTCATGATCATTGCGCAGGTTATGTCGCCGGAGCTTGCTGCGGAGGCGCAGGCGGAAGTTCGATTTGTGATGCGCAAGATGCGCGGTCTGGAGCCGGGCGACCCGGACACATTCCGGGCGGAATCAATTGATCAGTTTATCGAGCAGTTTCAGGTGGTCGCAGCGGCGATTACTGCGATCGCAGGCGGTATTGTCAGTATCAGCCTGCTGGTCGGCGGCATCGGCATTATGAACATCATGCTGGTGTCGGTGTCAGAGCGCACGCGCGAAATCGGATTGCGCAAAGCGGTCGGAGCGACGCCGGCTGCCATCTTGATGCAGTTTCTGCTGGAGGCGGTCACACTATCGGTGGTCGGCGGGTTCATCGGCGTAGCAATCGGCGAACTGGGCGCGCTGGCCATGACGAAACTGCCCGGCGCTGATCTGGAATATGCGGTCGTGCCGTGGTGGGCTGTTGTGATGAGCTTCGGGTTCTGCGCGTTGGTCGGCGTGGTCTTCGGTATGTTCCCAGCGATCAAGGCGTCGCGGCTCGATCCAATTGATGCCTTGCGGCACGAGTAATCGCTGGGGCGCATTGTGCGACGGCGACAGGCGGATGTGATTTGGTAAAGGGGTCAGGGCGTTGAGAGCAGTACAGTTCTGGAGTATCGGCACCGCCGTAATCGGGCTTGGTGCGGCTGGTTGTCAGAGTTTGTTTGATGACAGCTCATATCAGGTTGACGTGCCGGCGCAGCGCACGCATGTGATTGAGGAACTTGATCTGCGCGAGCGCTCTGCGATGGAACCGGTGGATATTGAACAGGCGACTGAGGCGATGCTTGCGCAAGTGATGATGCCGGCCGCGCCGCCTGCGGTGCTTGATCTTGCGCTGGGTGATGTGCGGGCTGCAGCGCTTGTGAACAATCTCGATCTGCGCGTGGAACTCGTGAATCCAACGATCGCGCAGGCAACAGTTGATGAAGAACAAGCCAAGTTCGAAGCGACTTTTGTGGGCTCTGCGCGGACGACGCATACCGACTCCCCCACTGCGCTGGGGACCGAGGGATCGCTTGCGGATTTTGACAACTTCAGCCTCGGCGTGGAGATTCCGCTGCGCACCGGTGGCACGGTGACGGTTGACTTCCCATTCAGCAAGACTGAGACAAACAATCCGTTTTCACTGCTCAATCCTGCGTATGATGCTGATCTGCGATTTTCGATCACGCAGCCACTGTTGCGCGGCGGCGGCATTAGGGCGAACACGCATTCAATTCGGATTGCGCGCAATCAAAAGACGATTACGGATGCGCGCACGAAACTGGAATCAATCCGCATTCTTGCCAACGCAGATCGCGCGTACTGGAATCTATACGCAGCCCGACGGGAGTTGATCGTTCGGCAGCAGCAATACGAATTGGCTATCGCGCAGCTTGACCAGGCACAGCGGAAAGTTGATGCCGGTGACATTCCGGAAATAGAAGTCACCCGAGCGCAGTCCGGCGTGGCCCAGCGGCTGGAAGCGATCATCATTGCGCAGACACTTGTGCGGCAACGACAGCGTGATCTCAAACGCATTATGAACCGCAATGATCTGCCGATTAACGGCCCGACAGCGCTGCTGACCGTGACCGATCCCAATCCTGCGGGACTCGAACTGGATGCTGATGAACTTGCGCAGTACGCAATTGTCAATCGTATGGAAATGCTGGAGCTGGAACTGCAATTGGCAAGCGATCTGAGCACGGTTGACTTCGAACGGAATCAGGCGCTGCCGCTGTTTACCGTGGATTATTCCTACAGCCTCAGCGGGTTGGGGACTTCGTACAACCGCGCATTCGATCAAGTGTTTGACAACCGGTTTCAGAACTGGTCGCTGGGCGCGAATGTGCGCGTGCCGCTGGGCAATGAAGCTGCGGAAGCGCGCGTGCATCGTGCGATTCTGACGCGGCTGCAGCGGTTGGCAACAAAAGCGCAGCGTGATCTTGCGATCCGTCAGGAAGTCTTTGATGCTCTGGATCTGCTGGAGCAGAACTGGCAGCGCATTCTTGCAGCGCGGCAGGCTGCGATTCTTGAGGGGCGAACCTATGAAGCAGAGCAGCGGCAGTTCAACGTCGGCGTGCGCACCAGTACGGATGTCCTCGATGCTGCAGCAAGGCTGGCCGATGCGCAGTCTGCGGAGATTCGCGCACTTGCGGATCACCAGATTTCGATGATAGATATCGCCTTTGCGACGGGTACGCTGCTCGGGCATGACCGTGTGATCTGGGATGCACCGACGCAGTCTGAACTTGAAACGCGACACGGTGAATCACATGACCGGCTGTGGTCGGAGCTTCTTGAAGGTGATGACAACGACGAGTAAATGTGCGTCCGCAACAGATGCGCAATGAAAAACGCCCATGCGATGTTGCATGGGCGTTGAGTGATTTGTCTTAAGCTTATGGCGATCAGGCGCGACGACGTCGACGGCTGGCGATGCCGGCGAGGCCGAGCAGTGCGAGGGCACCGGGTGTGGGAACGCCGTTGACGGTGATATTGTCAAAGCCCATCGCTTCGCTACCCGACGGTGAACCGGCCCAGCTGATTCTGATTTCGAGCTTCCCGCCGCTTGCGCCTGCAAGGCCGATTGATGAGAATGAATCAAAGTCGCCTGTTGTAGCGTCTGATTTGTCGAGCAATGTTCCGGTTGCAAGACCATCAATGAACAGTTCGAGTGGATCATTTTCAGAGAAAACGCCGCCGCCGTCCATTGCGCGATACGTTCGCGAGAAGTTGTTTGCATCATCGAACGTTCGGCCCTTGAAGATTTCAGTCCAGCCGCCGCCATCAACCTGTGCTTCGACGAGGAAACCATCTGTCGAGGATTCTTCGAAGTCGCCCATTGCAGCAATGTCCATATCAATGCTGGTGATCGCTGTCGCAGAAGAGATGTCGAAGGACCACACAGCATTGTTCAGACCGTTCCCGAGGCCATCGACGTTGCCATCGGAATCGACCATGCCGAAGAAGGCGGATGTATTCTGGCCTGCAATACCACGCGAATCGCCAGCGAAGATTCCTGAACCGCCGACATCGACAACGGAATCATCAGCAAGATCATTTGACATTCCAGTGCCGCCTGCAAGGTGCAATCCCTTGACGCGACCGAATGTGTCGCCGGCGTTGCCGCCGCCCGCGCCGTAGTCAAGCACGTTTGTCGTGCCGTTGAGATTGAGCGCGCCGCCGTCAAAATCTTCGAGTGCGATCACATCAGCAGTTGCCGCACTGGTCATTGCGAGAATGGTTCCAGCTGCGAGGGTCAAAGTCAGAGTCTTCATTTCATTCCTCCAAGGGGTCTCTTCGCATCCGACGCCGCGTCCTCGTGCGACCTGCTCGAACGCTCATTTCAAAGATGGTTGACAGGACGCTCCAAATTGGGGCAGCGACTGTGCATAGCGATATCGCTCTCTCTCTTCGAAACCGATGTGAGATCAAAAGTGATCTCTCCCCAATCCCCAACACTCACAAGTTTGGGCGTTTGGCGGGTGAAAGTCAACGCTGTGGACAGTCTTTCACTGATTCTGAACGACAATTAGGCCCAGCACTTGCATTTTCGGGACTTTGGGAGGGTTTGTGTGCATGATTCACGTCAGGCATGGTCGGTGCCCTACCATCTGAGGACCCGCTGGCTGAATGGTCCTGCAGCGGGTCGATTGGATTGATTCGCACAACTCACACCGGAAAGGAATGCACCCGATGGCCGCTACTGCTTCGACGATGTTGGAACTGGGAACTGACGCTCCGGAGTTCGCCCTGCCGGACACTGCAGGCGCGATGGTTCGCCGTGGCGACTTTGAAGATGCGCCTGCGCTGGTTGTCGTATTCATGTGCAATCACTGCCCGTTTGTGATCCACATCCGCGAGGGATTGGCGAAGTTCGCCCGCGACTATCAGGCCAAAGGCGTTGCCGTCGTCGGTATCAATTCCAACGATGCTGCAAAATATCCCGATGACAGCCCGGACCTGATGATCAAGGAAGTGCAGAACGCCGGCTACACGTTTCCGTATCTTTACGATGCCACGCAGAATGTCGCCAGGGCATATCACGCTGCATGCACGCCGGACTTCTATGTGTTCGATGACAATCACAAGCTTGTCTACCGCGGACAATTTGATGACAGCCGGCCAAACAGTGATATTTGGGTGACGGGTGAAGACCTTCGCGCGGCTGTTGATGCGGTGCTGGCCAGCCGATCGGTACCCGAACCGCAGAAGCCGAGCATCGGCTGCAACATCAAATGGAAGCCGGGCAACGAACCGGAGTATTTTTCTGCGTGACCCCGCAGCTCAGACTTTGAACATGCGACCGATGGCGAAGGTGAGGAATGACTCACCGCACATGCACGACGACATTGCGTTGATGTCCACGGCTGCGGTGTTCCCAGAGATAGATCCCCTGCCAGGTGCCGAGCGCGAGTCTGCCATCCATGATCGGAATGCAGAGACTTGTTGCGGTCAGCGCTGCTTTGATGTGCGAAGGCATATCGTCGGGGCCTTCTGCTGTGTGTGTAAAGTGCGAATCATCTTCGGGCACCAGACGATTGAGCCACTGCTCGAGATCATGGCGGGCTGATGGGTCAGCATTTTCCTGGATCGTCAGACTTGCGGATGTGTGCTGCACGAAGATGGTGCAGACGCCTTCGCGGATGCCGGATTGTTGCACGATCTGTTGCACAGCTTTGGTGCATTCGATCAATCCCTGGCCGGGAGTTGCGATTGTGAGGCGCTGGTTCATGGCGGAAAGTGTATGTCATGATCATTGCGTTCGTCCGCAGATTGAGACATTCGTGGCGCTGGCGCAGCTGCGAAGCGCAGCACAAGCAGGCCGATGATCGCTGCGATGAACGAGCCTGTGAGAATGCCGACCTTGGAGATCGGCAGCTGCGCATCCGCATCAAAGGCAAGGTTTGCAATGAACAGCGACATTGTGAAACCGATGCCGGCGAGGCACGCAGCACCATAGATATGTCGCCATGTACAGCCGGCAGGCAGCGTGGAAAGTCCGAGTCGAACGCAAAGCCACGTCGCAAGGAAGATTCCGATCTGATTGCCGAAGATCAAGCCAAGTCCGATCCCGACTGCCACCGGCTCGCGCAGTGCATCGAGAAAATCGCCTTTAACGCTTATGCCTGCGTTCGCCAATGCGAAGATCGGCATGATGAAATACACCACCCAGGGAACGAGCGCGTGTTCAATGCGCAGCAGAGGCGGCTGCACATTCTCGCACGCTTGTTCAAGATGATGCACTGCTGCCTGTTTGGTCTCGTTGTTGGAAATAGATTTTCCCGCTCGGTCTGCGTGTTCGAACTGTTCGAGATTGCTTCGCGATGTATTGAGAAATTTCTGCTCGTTGATGCGCAGCGACGCAGGTATGGCGAACGCGCCGAGCACACCTGCAACGGTTGCGTGTACACCCGATTTGAGGAACGCTATCCAAAGACAGATGCCGAGCAAGAGGTAAATGAGTGGTTTCCGTACGCCGAGCAGATTGGTGGCAATCATCAGCGCAAGAAATCCGCCGGCAAACCCGAGCGCTGTCGTCGAGAGGTCTTCGGTGTAGAAAACTGCGATGACAAGCACAGCGCCGATATCATCAACGATGGCAAGGGCCGTCAGGAAGACCTTGAGACCGAGTGGTACGCGTTTACCGAGCAATGAAAGCACGCCGATGGCAAAGGCAATGTCGGTCGCCATGGGAATACCCCACCCGCCGATTCCGTCGCCGTTCCAATTGATTGCAGCGAAGATCAGCGCGGGGCCGGCCATTCCGCCGATTGCGGCGCAGGCCGGCAGCAATGCTTTGCTCGGTGATGCCAGTTCACCGACGAGAAGTTCACGTTTGATTTCCAGTCCTACGACAAAGAAAAAGATGGCCATGAGGGCGTCGTTGATCCAATGCAGAAGTGACTTGCTGATCTCGAAATCACCCGCTTTGGCGGTAAGCGGAATATGCAAAAGGTGTTCGTATGTGTCGGCCCACGGCGAATTCGCCCAGAACAGCGCGATCCCGGTACAGGCGATGAGAAGGATGCCGCCAGCAGTTTCCAACCTCTGGAAACGCTGAAACGGCCGAAGCAGTGCGGTAATTGGTGGGCTTTCCTGCACCTTCGGTGTCATGGACGTTCGCTCCGGCATGAGGCTGGTTTCATCGTGGCAGCAGTGTACGCAGAGCGGGTGAACCAGGTGAAGTTCTCTCCGCACAGTTGCATGGCCGCTGAATGGCATGAAATGCCGCCGCGGCGCGTCCGAGAATTTCCGAATTGCGACGTGCGTACAGCGGTTCGCACGGTTTTCATGGAATGGCACTTGCAACCGCACGCTGTGTGAGGCCCATTTCCGTGTAGCCGGGGATGTCAATACACCCTCGTCTGGCGGCAATCCGGCATGCGCTGGAAGAACCGCACGGCCACTGTGTCCGTATAGAAGAGAAGAGAGGTGGTAGAGAACGTGGTTGCGATGAGAGAGCGAATCGCCATCCTTGATGGCGTGCGCAGCCCCTTCTGTAAGGCCGGCGGCGCTTTGAAGAACGTCACGGCAGACGATCTCGGAGCGATCGTCGCACGGGAACTGCTCACGCGCACCGGTATAGCACCTACGTCTGTTGACGAAGTGGTGTTCGGCAATGTTGCGCAGCCGGCGCACGCAGCAAACATCGCGCGCGTCATCGCGCTGAAGTGCGGTCTGCCCGACGACACGATCGCGCTGACGGTACACCGTAATTGCGCCAGCGGCATTCAATCAGTAACAACGGCAGTGCAGCAGATCCGCAGCGGACGATCGAGCATTGTCCTGGCGGGCGGCACCGAATGCATGAGCCAGATTCCACTTATCATGAACGCAAAGATGACCGCACTTTTTGTACGGCTCATGCGAGCGCGCACGCTTGGCAAGCGCGTCAAGACACTTGCATCGTTTCGTCCGTCATTCCTGGCGCCGATCATCGCGCTGCAACAGGGGCTGACCGATCCGGTGTGCGAATTGAACATGGGACAAACCACAGAGATCCTTGCCCGTGAGTTTGGCATCAGCCGCAGCGAGCAGGATGCTTTCGCACTGCACAGTCATCTCAAGGCTTTGCAGGCACGTGACAACGGTGTGATGGCGGACGAGATCAAGACGATCATGCCGCCGCCACGATATGACACGCCGCTGCAGATGGACGACGGCCCACGTGATGGTCAGACGATTGAAGCTCTGGCGAAACTGCGGCCGTACTTTGATCGTGATGCAGGAACGGTGACGGTTGGCAACGCGTGCCCGGTGACGGATGGCGCGGTGGCGCTGCTGGTTGCCTCAGAACGAACCGCAAAGAAACTTGGCATGCAACCGCTTGGGTACATTACCGACTGGGAATACGCAGCTCTTGATGGCAGTCGAATGGGCCTCGGGCCTGTGTATGCGGCTGGGCGGCTGTTCGATCGCACGAAGATGTCAATGGATGACTTTGACGTTGTGGAAATCAACGAAGCATTTGCGGCGCAGGTGCTGGCCAATGTGCGAGCGTTTGAATCCAAGCGATTTGCTGAGCAGTGTCTGCATCGCAGTCACGCAGTTGGAACGATTGATATGGACACGTTGAACGTAAACGGCGGCGCGATCGCGCTCGGGCATCCTGTCGGCGCAACGGGGAGCCGGTTGATTCTGACGGTGCTCAAGGAATTGAAGCGGCGCGGCGGCGGCCGAGGGCTGGCAACGCTTTGTGTCGGCGGCGGGCAGGGTGCTGCAGTGGCATTGGAGGCTGCATAATCATGACAACCGCATGGACGCTCCATATTGACGACAACTGGATTGCCTGGCTCACGTTCGACACGCCCGGCGAGAAGGTCAACACGTTCAGCGCAGCATCGCTGGCTGAACTTGATACGCAACTTGATGTACTTGCGGGCAACGAAGAAATCAAAGCGGTCGCTGTGTGCAGCGGCAAGTCAAGCAACTTCATTGCCGGTGCGGATATCAATGAGCTTTCGCGAATTGACTCGCCGGACCAGGCGCGGGAGATCGCGCTGCGCGGGCAGGCGGTGTTCGCAAAACTGGCTGCGATGCCGGTGCCGACTGTTGCGGTGATTCACGGCTCGTGCATGGGCGGCGGGTTGGAACTGGCACTTGCGTGTCATTATCGACTTGTGACGGATGATCCGAAGACAACGCTGGCGCTGCCGGAGGTAAAGCTCGGCATCATCCCTGCGTGGAATGGCACAACACGATTGCCGCGGCTCATTGGACTGCCGCGGGCTATGGACATGATTCTGACGGGGCGCTCAGTCACAGCGAAGAAGGCGCATCGAACCGGTCTTGCGGACAGCGTCATTGCGCAGGCATTTGTTGAACAGCACACGACCACCTTCATTGAAAAGGTACTGCGTCGTTCGGGTCGCATGAAGGTCGAAAAGCGTCGTGTGCGTGTGCAGCGGAAGTTGATGCGCATTATGCAATCGGTCGGTTTGGGCCGGGCGATGATGTATCGCAAGGCAACGAAGGCGATCAGCAAACAGACGAACGGTCACTATCCCGCGCCGTATGCTGCGATAGATGTGATGCGCAGGACGTATAGGCACGGCAGCGTGGCGGCTGGCGGTCGCGTGGAAGCTGATGCACTGGCTGCCCTTGCCTGCGGGCCGGTGAGCCGGAATCTCGTGTGGCTGTTTCAGACCGGGCAGAAAGCAAAGAAGATTGCGATGCCGGCGGGCGGTCCGAAACATGAACTCCACAACGCGGCGGTGCTCGGCGCGGGCATTATGGGCAGCGGCATTGCCTGGGCCTGCACGAATGCTGGGATGAACGTGCGCCTTAAAGATATGAACGATGAAGCGCTTTCCAAAGGCACCGCGACTATCTCGCGAATGTTCGATGCACAGGTGAAGCGACGAAAGATGACGCCCGGCCGCAAGAACCTGGCAATGCATCGTGTAACCACGACCACGGATTACAGCGGCTTTGCCAGCGCTGATGTTGTCATTGAAGCGATTGTCGAAAACCTGGAGATCAAGCGGGCAGTGCTTGCGGAAATAGAAGCGAATGTTTCGCCGAACGCAATCATTTGCACGAACACATCATCGTTGCCGCTTGGTGAATTGGCATCGACGATGAAACACCCGCACCGTTTCATCGGGCTGCACTTCTTCAATCCCGTGAATCGCATGCCGTTAGTCGAAATTGTTCCTGCATCAACGACAAGCCCTGATACTGTTGCAGCAGCTGTGCAATTGGTGCAGATGATGGGCAAGACGCCTGCAGTGGTCGGCGCGTGTGCTGGTTTCTTGGTGAACCGAATTCTTGTGCCGTATCTCGTGGAATCTGCGTGGATGATGGAAGAAGGCGCAGAGCCGTCGCATATTGACGAGTTACTCGAACACTTCGGCATGCCGATGGGTCCACTGACACTTGTTGATGAAGTGGGTATTGACGTTGGGCACACCGTTGCCAAGGTTCTGGAAGATGCGTATGGCGAGCGTATGCATGTTCCCGCTGCGCTGGGCGCGATTGCAGCGACGGGTGAATACCTCGGCAAGAAGACCGGCAGAGGCATCTATGTGTATCACAAGGGAACACGCAAGCCGAACCCTGCTATTCGCGCATTGACTGAACAGGCTCGGCAGGATGAGCGCATCTGCGAACGGAGTCTGCCTGATGCTGACATTGTTGACCGTGCTGTATTGTTGATGGTCAACGAAGCAGCGCGGTGTCTTGATGAAGGTGTTGCGACAGATCCGGAAGCACTTGATCTTGCGATGGTGATGGGTACAGGGTTTGCGCCGTTTCGAGGCGGCCTGCTTCGGTATGCGGATGATCGTGGTGTGCCGGCGGTGCGCGATCGCCTCAATGAACTGGCCACGATGTACGGCGAGCGATTTGCTCCGTCGCCGTGCATCAATCGCATTGCGTCCAATGGCGGGCGCTTCTACGGGCATGATTATTCAAACCGGGGAATGTGACACATGTCGCCTGAGATGATTCAACACGAGCGGGAACTTGCATCGGCTGGTTCGTCAAACGGCACGACCAATGGCGCGACCAATCGTCATGTTGCTGCTGACGATGCGGCGCAGGTGACGATTGACACTTCAAACATGTCCGAATCGCAGCGGCAGTCAATGGAAGTTGCTGAGTCGGCGCGCGAGGCGCATTATCGTGACAGTTTTGCAGGGCGGATGCTGCTTGGCACTTTCGATCCCAAGGAGCTGCTTCCGTTTCCGACGCAGGATGCGGATGACAGGAACATCGGTGATGTTCTTGTGGCGAAGGTTTCTAAGCTGTTGCAGGACACGCTTGATGCGGAACTGGCGGATGAAACGCGCACCATTCCGCATGCTGTTGTAAAGGGCTTGGCGGATCTTGGCGTCTTTCGCATGAAGGTTCCTGCAGAGTACGGCGGGCTTGGTCTGTCGCAGGTGAATTACAACCGTGTGATCATGGCAATTGCTTCGCATTGCGGGTCGACTGCTGTGCTTGTGTCTGCGCATCAGTCCATCGGCGTCCCGCAGCCGCTGAAGATGTTCGGTACAGATGAACAGAAACAGCGCTTCCTGCCGAGGATTGCGGAGGGCGCTTTGTCTGCATTTGCGCTGACGGAACCAGATGTTGGTTCCGATCCGGCTCGCATGAGCACGACTGCGAAGTTGTCCGATGACGGCACGCATTACATTCTCAACGGCATCAAGCAGTGGACGACAAACGGGCCGATTGCTGACTTGTTGGTGGTAATGGCGCAGACGGAGCCGAAGGTTCGGCGCGGCAAAGTGATTCCACAGATCACTGCGTTTATTGTCGAAGCGAATTCGCCGGGTGTGAAGACGGTGCATCGCTGTGACTTCATGGGTCTGCGTGCGATTCAGAACGGCATTCTGCAATTTACAGATGTACGCGTTCCTGCAGAAAATCTGTTGTGGGGCGAAGGACTAGGGTTGAAACTCGCGCTGAAGACGCTGAACACCGGGCGGCTGACGCTGCCTGCTGCATGCACAGGGATGGGCAAACAGTGTCTTTCAATTGCTCGAAGGTGGTCACGCAAGCGCGAGCAATGGGGTTCGCCGATCGGCAAACATGAAGCTGGCGCAGCAAAGATCTCGTTCATTGCCTCGACAACATTTGCGATGGAGTCACTGGCATGGTTGACATCGCACTGGGCCCAACAGGGACGTGATATTCGCATTGAAGCGGCGATGGCCAAATTGTTCTGCTCGGAAGCGTCGTGGCGAATTATTGATGAGACGATGCAGCTTCGGGCTGGTCGTGGGTACGAACGCGCGATCAGCCTGCGCGAGCGTGGAGAAACGCCGTACCCACTTGAGCGAATGATGCGCGATTGTCGTATCAACACAATTATCGAAGGCACTAGCGACATCATGCGGCTGTTCCTGGCTCGCGAAGCGCTGGATCCGCACCTGCGCCGGTCGATGGTGATGCTGAACCCGGCTTCACCTATGAGTGCGAAGCTGCGTGCGGGTGTACCACTACTCGGCCATTACTCAAAGTGGTATGTGGAGCGGCGCATCGGGGCGCTTGGTCTTGCACGGCACCGCAGCGCGGGGAAACTTGCACAGCATTTCCGATATTTGGATCGATGTTCAAATCGGCTGGCAACAGCGCTGTTTCACGCAATGACTCGGTATCAGCAGAAGCTCGAAAAACGACAGGTTCTGCTGGGGCGGCTCATGGATATTGCGACCGAGCTGTTTGCGATGTCTGCAACGTGTGCGCACGCTCTGTCGCTGGCAGAAGATGCGAAGCGCAGCAACTGCGTGGAACTTGCGGACCTGTTCTGCATTCAAGCGCGGCAGCGCGTGCAGCAGCACTTCCGGCTGTTAGGTGATGTCGCACGAACGCCGAGCAATCGAATTGCCCGCGATATTCTGGATGATCGCTATCTCTGGCTGGAGGAAGGCATTGTGCCGTGCTGCCCGGAGGCTGACTAAGCGGGCGCGAGACACATCATGGCTCTGACGTATCACGATCTCATCATGAAAAGCTGCGACACAGTGGCGTGGCTGCTGCGCATGCGCCTGAACGTCACCGGCCAGGAGAACCTGGTCGATCAGCCGACGATCTATGTGCCGAATCACTTCACGCGGCTTGAAACGGCGTTGATGCCGTATGTCGTGCAGAAAGCGCGTGGCAGTATTCCACATACGCTGGGCATGCATGGATTGTTCGAAGGGGCCGGCGGACGGTTTCTGCAATCAGTCGGTGTCATGTCCGTCAAACACCCACATCGCAACCGCATGATCATTCGGCAATTGATAACCCATGCGCACGACTGGGTCATCTACGCAGAAGGCGGATTGATAAAGAACAAGAAGACCGTTCGCAACGGCCGGCAGTATCTCGAACATCCTGCGCACGCGGGGCCGCCACACACCGGCGCGGCGCTGCTGGCACTGAAGGCGGAGATCAGCCGGCAGCGGTACCTTCAGGCGTGCGCTGATGAAGACATGTTGCGGCGCGAGTTTTACGAGAAGGAATTCGGATTGCGGCATCCGAAACAGATCTGCACGCAGCCGGTGGTGCTGCAGCCGGTGTCAATTTCTTTTCATCCTCTGCGGGCGAGTGACACGATCATCTCGCGGCTGATGGCAAAAGTATCCAGGAACATGAACGCCAAGCTGCTGGAGGAAGTCGCATTTGAAAGCAGCCTGTTGCTGAAGCGAGCTTCGATCAACATCCACTTTGGCGAGGCTGTTTCGGCAGATCAGTATCTTGATCTGCCGAGAACGGTGGTTCGTCGGATTATGTCGCGGTACGCAGAACATCGTCATGCGGCGATGCTGCTGCGCCGGCAGGCGCGACGGTACACAAACGCGGTGATGCATAGCGTGTACACCGGGATTGAGATCAACTGCGATCATCTGCTGGCGACGGCATTGCGCGAGCGCGAAATTGAGACGATTGATGAGATGGATGTTCGCAGAGCGCTTCTGCTTGCGGTCCGGACAATCACAGCAGATGGCAGCGTTCGGCTGCATAAGGATGTGCGCGACGGCATAACCCAGATCGTAACCAATGCTGAATACGAACCTTACATACGGGCGATGCATCTTGCCCAGCAGCAAAAGATTGTGCAGCAGGACGGCTCAACGCTGACGATCAACACGGCCAAGTTATGCGGCGCTACTGATTTCGATTCCATCCGGCTCACGAACACCGTGCAGGTTCTGGCCAACGAGGTGGAGCCGATTCGACTGGTGCTGCGTGCGGTTCGGCAGTTCATCAATTTGCCATCATCAGAATTGCAGCGTCGTGTCGCACAGATTCTGCACACAGACAGTATTCGCGCCTTTGACAGTGAATGCGCGCAATGCAGCCGCAACGGCGCAAATAAACCGGCTGAACTTGTACAACCGTTTCTTCTTGAGCATTCACACGCGCATGCCGGTGTTGTGCTGGTGCATGGATACCTTGCATCGCCGCAGCAGATGCGCCCGCTTGCTGAATATCTGCATGGCCTCGGCTACAACGTGTACAGCGTGCGGTTGCCATCGCATGGTACAGCACCCGGACAGTTGTCTGATGTGCACTGGAGCGCATGGTTGAATGCAGTTCGACACGGATATTGCCTATTGCAACAGTCGTGCACGCAGGTACTCGTCGGCGGCATTTCCCTGGGCGGTGTGCTTGCTATGTTGCTGGCAGCAAGCCCGGATGTGCCGCCGGCTGGGGTCTTTGCGATCAACCCCCCGTTGCAGCTGCGCGATCGACGAGCTGCGCTTGTTCCGTCGATCATGCGAATGCGCCGTGCGCTTACGAGCGTCGGTATACACCGACCACCAGCGCGTCTGATTGCAAGTAATACGGAAACGCCTGAGATGAGTTATGCGCATCATCCATTGGCATCGATCCAGCAAGTGCGTGCAGCTTCGAGTGCGTGTCGGCAGAGGCTTGATGCGATCACGAGTCCCCTGCTGCTGATTCAGGGTGATCATGATCCGGTGGTTGTGCCGGAGGCAGCACAAAGGGCGTTGCGGTCGGTCAGCTCGGATCTTCGGCTGCTGACGATGCTGCCGTTTGACCGCCACAACATTGTGGATGGTGATCGCAAGGAACTGGTATTTCATGCGTTACATCGTTTCCTGATCAGGGTTACCGGCGAAAGTGAGACGGTACGCCCGATTTCAGGCTTCCGATGGCGCAGGCGGCTGGCCAGGGCTGGTTTTATTCGAACCCTCGGCCTGGGAGTGTGGTAATCGACTATTCGGACCAAAGTCGGCGATTGGGCCGGTCGATGCATCTTACGAGGCGATGCTTTTCGTCGCTTCAATTCGGGGATTGGGTCATCATGCACATGGGTGGGCTACAAAGATGAAAAGCCGATTGTTCACACATCTCGTCATACTGTCAGCGATGGTCGGAGCCGGTTGGATGCTCGGCGCGCGGCATACGCCGGTGCGTTTTGGTGGTGGTGCAGAACACGCAACGTTGTTGACATCACATCAGACGTCGGGACTGCCTGTTCATTCTGATTTGCGCATTGTCAATCCGACGCTTGCAACGCTGGACCTGCGTTTTGAACCGAGCGGTGCTGCAAATGATCATGTAGATAACAGCGATGATTCGATTGCATACCTCAACGAGGTGAGTGATGTTGTTGCGGCAGGAGCACAAGATAACGATTCAGGCCTTGAAGGCTGGCGGGATGTGCGCATTCCATTTGCGTTGCAGTTGCAGACCGGCTCGATTGCTTCGATGGGACTGTTCGAATCCGGAGGTACGGCCTCTGGTGATACGGGCGGTTGGGCAGATGGATACGAGCGCCGCGTGCTGACGATCCCCGGCATGCAGTGGCAAACCGACTGGAACTCGCATTTCTCGTTGCGGATCAGCAGCCAGACGTGGCGCGAGTCGACCGACATCGGCGTGATGGGTATGTTCTCAGTCGAGTTCTAAGCGCCGGCGTCAATTGTCGCAACAACTTTGAGTTCAATCGCAATCGGTGTTGGCAGCGCATTGATTTCGATCGTTGTGCGCGCCGGGTTGGGTTTGCCTTCACCGGCAAAGTATTCTGCGTAGACTTGGTTGTACGTTGCAAAGTCGCGCTTCATGTCTGTGAGGAAGACCAGAACATCGATGATGTTGGCCCAATTTGAGCCGGCGTCTTCGAGTACAGCGCGAATGTTGTCAAAGCAGGAGCGACATTGAGCTTCAATATCGTGATTGGTGACGTTTCCGGCATTGTCGAGCATGACGCCGGGGATGTCCTTTGAGCCACGTTTGCGCGGGCCGACGCCGGACAGGTACAACATATTGCCGACGCGTCTGGCGTGTGGATATGCGCCGACAGGTTCCGGTGCACGATTGCTCATGAGTTTCGAGTCAGTCACGGTGGTGCTCGTTCCTTTGCAATGTCACGTTCAATTGTGCCGCACGCGAATGCAGATGTTTTTTGGTTCGGTGAAGAAGTGTAAAGCCTCGGTGCCGCCTTCCCTGCCGAGGCCGCTTTGTTTCATGCCGCCGAAGGGCACGCGCAGATCGCGCAGCAGCCAGCAATTGACCCAGACGGTACCCGCATCAAGTTGGCCAGCAATGCGGTGGGCGCGATCAAGATCGTTGGTCCACAGCATTGCAGCGAGTCCGTATGGTGTTCCGTTAGCCCGCTGCAATACTTCTTCTTCGTGATCGAACGGCATGATCGTTGTAACGGGGCCGAAAATTTCTTCCTGATTCGTGCGGCATTGCGCGTTGAGGCCGGTGATGATCGTCGGTTCGAGGAAACAGCCACCGCGCACGCGCGGTGGTAATGCATCGGCATCGGGCTCTTTGCCGCCACATTCAATAGTGCCGCCTTCGTCTTTGGCCAATTGAATATAGCTGCATACTTTCTGTTTGTGTTCAGCGGACACGAGTGATCCGAAGCGAGTTTCGTGGTCGAGCGGATCGCCCGGTTTGAAATCTTGCGCGCGTTCGATCATGCCGGCGACAAATTCGTCGTAACGCGAGCGCTGCACAAAAATGCGTGAGCCGCACAGGCAGATCTGGCCCTGGTTGGTGAAGGCAGCGCGAATTGCATGATCCAGAGCTTCGGGCATATTCGCATCTTCAAAGACTATGAATGGGTTCTTGCCGCCGAGCTCGAGCGCCAATTTCTTGAGCATCGGCCCGGCGGTGCGCGCGATCGCCTGCCCTGTGACTGTTCCGCCGGTGAACGATATCGCCGGGACATCTGGATGTTCGACAAGCGCAGCACCGGCTGTTGCGCCGCTGCCGTGGACTATGTTGAGAACACCCTGCGGGAATCCCGCATCGATTGTGAGTGCTCCAAGTTTGTGCGCGGTCATCGGTGTGATTTCCGACGGTTTGCCGACGACGGTGCAGCCAATTGCCAGAGCCGGGGCGATTTTCCAAGTAAAGAGGTACAGCGGTAAATTCCACGGGCTGATGCACCCTGCGACGCCGACGGGTTTGCGGAGTGTGTAGTTGATCGCGTGGTTGTCGGTGAAATAGGCATCGGATTGTGTGTGGGCAACTGCGGCGGCAAAGAACCGCAGGTTGGCTACGGCGCGTGGAATGTCGACTGTTCGGGCGAGCGAAACAGGCTTGCCGGTGTCGATAGATTCTGCGTGGGCGAAGTCTTCGAGGTTCTCTTCAAGCAGATCGGCCAGAGCCTGCAGATGCGCGGAGCGCTTGGCAACGGGCATGGCGGACCATTCAGCAAATGCATTGTTCGCAGCTGTGACGGCTGCGTTGATGTCAGTTTGATCGCTGTGGGGAATCTGCGAATAGACGGCGCCGGTTGCCGGCTCGACGTTGTCCAGCCATTTGCCCGAATGTGCGGAAACCTGCTGACCGTTGATAAGATTCGCCAGTTGTTCCATCGTGGCCATGATATCGATTCGGCGGGTGGAACTTGCAGCATTGCTCACAGTGTCTTAACGCGATGCTCACACAGCCGGCCTACGATTCTCGCGAACTGTGAACAGAAGGCCGAAAATCTGTGGTGGGTCGATAGATTTCAGGAGATTCGCGTTTGACCGAGTCAAGCATATTGATCGTCGAGGACGAGCCGGATATCGCTGAGCTGATTCGATTTCACGTCTCGCGCGAGGGTTATGCAGCGCGAGCAATTGGATCGGGGCGTCTTGCGCTGGAAGAGATCGACCGCCGTCCGCCGATGCTGGTGATTCTCGATCTGATGCTTCCGGATGTGGATGGTCTGGAGGTCTGCAGGCAATTGAAATGGAAGCAGCAAACGCGGTCGATTCCGATTCTGATTGTTTCAGCTAAGGGTGAAGAATCGGACATCGTCACCGGGCTGGAGCTTGGCGCTGACGACTATGTGACCAAGCCGTTTAGTCCGAAAGTTCTGGTGGCGCGGTTGAAGAATATCCTTCGGCGGCAAAACGAAGATGGCGACCCCAAGAGCAACCGCTATGTACTCGCCGGTGGCGATCTGATTCTTGATGTTGATCGACATCACGTCACGATTCGAGGTGATGTTGTTGATTTCACCCCAACGGAGTTCGGCATTCTGAAGTGTCTTGCGACCCGGCCGGGGTTTGTACGAACGCGAGACCAGATCATCGCATCGGTGCATGGCGAACACACTGTGCTGTCAAGCAGAACTGTGGATGTGCATGTCACGACGATTCGCCGTAAGCTTGGCGATCTTGAGGCGATGATTCAAACCGTCCGTGGCGTCGGGTATCGCCTCGGGACAATGTTCGCCAAGACAGCTCCCTCAAAATGATCCAGCGCTCGCGTCCGTTAGCAGTACAGGTCGGCGTACCCGTGCTCGCCGCTGAGGTGGTTGTTGTTAGCACGCTGATTGTTGCTGTATGGCCGGCAGTTGCCGAAGCGGATTCGGGTGCGCTCAAGCTGACTGTTGTTGTGGCGGCGTTCGTTGCTGTGCTGCTTCCGTTGGTCGCTGTGTGGATTGCCAGCCTGGTCATTGCACGCCAAGCTCGGCAGATGTCTACAGCAGCAGAACACTTCGGACGAAGCGATTTCTCAGTGCGCGTGGCGTCAGCATCGTCGACTGAACTGGTGACGCTTGCGGTTGCGCTGGACGACATGGGGGTTCGGCTCAATGCGCGACTGGCGGAGTTGCAGATGCAGCAGCGCCAACAACGCGCGATCCTGCAGTCGATGAGTAATGCAGTGCTGGCGGTCGACACCGAGCAGCGCGTGGTGATGGTCAACCGTGCTGCAGAACACTTGCTAGAGTTGCGGGCGGATTCTGTGCGCGGCAGACTCCTGCAGGAAGTGATTCGTCAGTCGCAGTTGCATGAGTTTGTTCGACGGGCATTGGCGGAACCTCAGCCGCAGCAGACCGAGCTTCAACTGCACGGTGCCCCGAGGAAAATCGTACAGGCGACCAGTGGACCGATGACGACATCCGACGATGCAGCTGCCGGCGTGCTTATGGTGCTCAATGATGTGACGGAGCTGCGCCGACTTGAATCGCTACGCAGTGAATTTGCAGCGAATGTCTCGCATGAGCTTCGCACGCCGATCACGAACCTTAAGGGGTATGTCGAGACGCTGCTGGAAGTCGGTATGGATGATCAGGAACAATCCACTCGGTTTCTGAACATCATTCAACACAACGTCGATCGGCTGGCAGCGATTGTTGATGATGTGATGGCCCTGACGGAATTCGAACGGCCGAGATCACCGAAGTCAATTGAGAGGATAGTCACTTCAATCCGGGACATCAGTACGAATGTCATTGAGCAGTTCTCATTCTCCGCGGCAGCGAAGAAAGTCACGCTGCAGTTGTCGGTTCATGTTGATTTGCGCGTGGAGGTGCAGCGCGGTTTGATCGAACAGGCAGTCGGCAATCTCGTTTCGAACGCCATTGCCTACAGCCCGCCGCAGACGACCGTGACGATTGAATCGCAGATGGTCTCTGATGATGAAGTCGAGATCGCAGTCGTTGATGAAGGGCCAGGTATCGCTGAAGAACACTTATCCAGATTGTTCGAGCGGTTCTACCGGGTGGATTCAGCCCGCAGCCGGGAAGCAGGCGGAACCGGGCTGGGGCTGGCGATTGTGAAGCACATTGCAGTATCGCAGGGCGGACGGGTGGATGTGGCCAGCACGCTTGGTCATGGCAGCCGGTTTGTGATCATCCTGCCGCGCGGCTGAGAGCAGCACTTCCAAGGTGTATTGCATGTTTGGTGAAAGGCCAACACGACCTGAACTGTTCCTGAACAGTTCAGTGTGATGGTATCGCACAACAAGACAACCGCCTGTGTTTGCCTCATATCAAAAGGATAATTGATAATGCGCATGAATTGTGTAACTGCCGTGGTGGCTGCAGGGCTGTTGACCTGCTCGGGATACGCTGAATCCACATCAGTACCTGACGATGTTGTCAGCCGGTTGGAGGCTAAGATTGCAGAATTGCGATCGGAACTGGATCAAGTCAAAGCCGAGACGCAGCAGGATTGGATAACCGAAGCCCGGGCGGAAGAAATTCGCACGCTTGTGCATGATGTACTGGCAGATGCAGACACACGCGCGAGCTTGCTGCAAAGCGGCGCGACTGCGGGATATGACGGCGGGTTCTTCATTCGCAGCGGCGATGGAAAATACTTGCTGAAACTGAACGGCCAGTTGCAGGTGCGTTACATCTGGAACAACCGCGACGGCGGCGGCAGCAGCATTGATGAAGATCAGTTCGGATTCCAGGTGCGCCGGGCCAAACTCCAGGGCAAAGGCCACATCGGCGATCCAAAGATCGGCTACACCTTCAGCCTGGCGGGTGATCGCGATGAGTCCGGCAAAGATGACGATGGTGATCCCGAAGATTTCGGCGGGGTGATCGTTGAAGACTACTACCTGAACTATACATTCGACAATGGCTGGATGGTGCAGGCCGGTCGCTGGAAGCAGCCGTTTGCACGCGAAAATATCATGAGTTCGAGCAGGCAAATGGCTGTGGAACGCGGACTGGTGCTGGAGATGTTCAACGTCGATCGTTCTGAAGGCATCATGGCCCAGTACAAAGGCGACAACATTCAGTTCGCTGCCTCGTTCAACGACGGCATCGACGCGCAGGGCAGCGACTTCGACACCGGCAATAACATGGTTGATTATGGCATCACCGCTCGCTTTGACTACATGGCTATGGGCGAGTGGGATCAGATGAAGGACTATGCATCGTGGTCGGGCGAGCCGCAGGCGCTGTTCCTCGGAGCTGCTGTGCACTATCAACTGGGTGAATCAGACACACCCCGCCTTGATGACACGAGCGTATTGCTGCTGACTGGCGATGTGTTGTATGAGAATGATGGGCTGAGTTTGTCCGGTGCGGTCTATTACAGCGACATTGATCTTGATGTGATGGACTTCCAGCACTGGGGCGCGCAGGCGCAGATTGCGTACAATATCGATGATGAATTTGAGCCGTTCTTCCGGTACGAATTCATTGCGCTTGATGATGCAGTTCCCGGATTGGTTGATGATGAAATCAATCTGATCACACTGGGTTTGAACTGGTATCAGAAGAAGCACAATGCCAAGTTCACGGTTGATGTCGTGTTCGTGCTGGACCACATCGATGACGATGCAGCGTCGTACACGATGCTCGACCCCAGCACCGGCCTCGGCCTGCTGGATGACACGGGTGATGAGGATGGACAGTTCGCATTCCGTGCTCAATACCAGTTGGCTTTCTAAGCCGGTGAGGCGCGAAGACCTCCGCAAGATTCTGACGGACTCGGGAGGCCGGTACAGCTCGTCCGGTGCCGGCCCCCTTTCTTTACCTCCTGCGACAACGCATTCCTGAGCAGCGAATGTGAATACAGCGCATTGAACGCAGGTTCTTAGCGCACTCTGAACACAAACTGTTCAGAATACCGGCGTCATCAGGAATGGAAATTCGGTGACACAAGGGAAGAGGATAACACTCATGTTCAAACACCTGAGCAACGCGCTGGCCGGCGCAGGAATCGTCACCGCAGCCGCACTGGCTGCCAGCTGCCAGCCCATGGACACCGGCAACCTCAGAGGCGCGGTGGACATCGACGGCTCCTCCACCGTCTTTCCGATCACGGAGGCGGTTGCGGAGGAATTCGCAGAAATCGCCCCCAGTGTGGACGTACAGATCGGCATCTCAGGCACCGGCGGCGGCTTCAAGCGCTTCGCCGTCGGCGAAACTGACATCTCCAACGCCTCGCGCCCGATTAAAGCCAAGGAATATGAAGCGGCAAATTCCAACGGCGTCGAGTTCATCGAACTGCCGGTTGCGTATGACGGCCTGACGATTGTGGTCAACCGCGCCAACTACTGGGTTGATGCACTAACGGTTGACGAGCTCAAGATGATTTTCCTTGCGGACAAAGCAGCAAAGACCTGGAAAGAGATCAACCCGGAGTGGCCGGAGATCAAGATTTCGATTTATTCTCCGGGCACCGATTCGGGAACGTTTGATTACTTTAAGGAAGTCGTGGCAGGCAAGGCCGGCTCCATCCGCAGCGACATGTCCGTCTCCGAAGACGACAACGTTCTCGTGCGTGGTGTCTCTGGGCAGGAAGGCGCCATCGGCTTCTTCGGCTGTGCTTACTTCTTTGAAAACAAGAAGAAGCTCAAGGCGGTTCCGATCGTCAACCCCGACACCGGCAAGGCCGTTACCCCCACTGCAAAGACGATCGAGGAAGGTGACTACGCCCCGTTCAGCCGCCCGCTGTTCATCTACGTCAATGCCGAATCCGCTAAACGGCCGGAGGTGCGGGATTTCGTCCTGTTCTACCTCAACGAGGGTCCGGAACTGGCGGAAGATGTCGGCTATGTGCAGCTTCCCCAAGCTGTCCGCAAGCAGGCGGAAACGAATTTCACCAACGGAAGGACAGGCACGCATTTTCTTGACGCTAACGGCGAACAACTGCACGGCCCTGTGACGGAACTGTATAAGTAACCGAGGTTTGGTTTGCTGCATTGAACATCCCGGGGCGGTGCTGAAAGGCGCTGCCCCGATTTGCCTGAGAATCTCCTCCGACGACCCGCGCCGGCCGAGCTATAGATGACCACAATGCCCGCATCAGCGAATGACGCAAACATCCTCAAACGAGGACGCGTCAGGTCGCGCTCGATGCGCGTGTTCATTGAAGGGTCAATCAAAGCGAGCCTGATCTTCTGCTCGACGATTTCGATTGTCACGACAATTGCCATCATCGGCGTGTTGGCCCATGAAGCGGCGCACTTCTTTACGCTTGATGAAGTCAGTTTCGGCGAATTCATCACCGGCACGCAGTGGAATCCCCTGCTTGGCGCGGAAAAACACTTCGGAATATGGCCGCTCATCTGCGGGACGTTTCTCGTTACCGGCGTTGCAATGTTCGTCGCGATTCCATTCGGTTTGATCACTGCGCTGTATCTCAGCGAATATGCACCGCGGCGCGTGCGGTCGATTCTCAAACCAGTACTCGAAGTTCTGGCCGGAATTCCGACAGTTGTGTACGGATTCTTTGCACTGACTGTGATCACGCCGTTTCTGCAAACGATGTACGACGGTTTCGATATCTACAACGTCATGTCCGCCGGCCTTGCGGTAGGGATTATGTGCCTGCCCATCGTGACATCGCTTTCCGAAGACGCTCTGCAGGCCGTGCCGCGCAGCCTGCGCGAAGGCGCATATGGCCTTGGTGCAACGAAGTTTGATGTCTCTGTGAAAGTCGTGACACCGGCCGGTCTGTCGGGAATTGTCGCAGCATCACTTCTTGCAATTGCTCGAGCTGTCGGCGAGACAATGATCGTCGCGCTGGCGGCGGGAAATCTGGCTCGTATTCTCACGTTTCAGGATGGCCAGAGTCTCTGGAATTGGGCTCAGAGCAGCTTCAATGTGACTGGGCAAGGCCAGACTATGACTGCGTACATGGTCCAGATCTTCCTAGGGGACGCGAGTAACTTTGGGCCGGAGTATTACTCTGCCTATGCAGTAGCGGCGACGCTGTTCATCATCACGTTCATCATTACGCTCATCGGCACCATCATTCGACGGCGATTCCGTGAGGTGTATGAATGAATGCATCGAAGAACATGCCCGTGCGCAGCCTGGCCAGTCGGAAGTTCAAAGATTCGCTGTTCAAGTACATCTGCATCGGCGCAGCTTCCATTTCGGTGATCGTGCTCGGCATCCTGCTGCTGTCCGTCATCAGCAAGGGGTACACATATCTCATCACCCGCGCGCCGCAATTAGATGAATTGAAAACACTGGACTGGCCTGCTCTTGCTGAGCAGTACCGTGCTGAACAGATGGAATATCTGGAGTTTCTTCCTGAAGATGAGCGAGCTGACACGCTTCAGCAAATTGAAAACATTGCGGCCGGCCTCGCGCTGCTGACAGACATGAATTGGCAACCGGCGCTGGGTGAAGCAGAAGCGGAAGATCTCGGCGACATTGAAGACATTGACTGGGAGCGTACCCAATCCGAACAGAATCTCCCCGCAGCAGTCATTGCAGTTGAAGATCTCGATGATGATGAATGGGAAAGTCTGATTCAATCACAGCGCATCTTTGCGTTGTCTGCGTTTACCGATTTCATCAGCAACCCCCCATCGCGCAACGCAGAAAAAGCAGGCATGGGGCCGGCCATGTGGGGTTCGATCTGGATTTGTGTTGCTTGCGCAACGCTCGCTCTGCCGATCGGAATCGCAACGGCGATATTTCTCGAAGAGTACAAACCAACGAATCGTACCGTGCGGTGGATGCACGGCTTTCTGCAGCTAAACATAACCAACCTGGCAGGCGTTCCGTCGATTGTGTACGGCATCATCGGCCTGACTGCGTTCGTGCAGATGTTCGGCGTTTTCGGCGCGTTTGATGATCCCGCATTCACGATCGGCGATTCCGAAGACTGGTACTACTTCAAGTTTCCGCTCGGGCGCGGTGTACTTGCTGGCGGTTTGACGCTGATGCTTGTAATCCTGCCGATTGTTGTAGTGTCTGCGCAGGAATCGATCCGTGCTGTGCCCGATTCATTGCGCGAAGGCGCGCTGGCCAGCGGCGCGACAAAGTGGCAGATGATCTGGAAGATGACGCTTCCCGCAGCGGTGCCGGGCATCATGACCGGAAGTATTCTTGCGATGAGCCGCGCGATCGGCGAAGCAGCGCCGATTCTCGTCATCGCCGGCGTCGTGTTCATTCGCTTTACACCGCAGAATCTGCTCGATGACTTTACTGCGATGCCGCTGCAGATTTACAACTGGGCCGGGCGTCCGCAGGAGGAATTCTGGCGGGTTGCTGCGTCGGGGATTATCGTGCTGCTCGCTGTGTTGCTGACGTTCAATGCGACTGCGGTGTTCATCCGCCAGAAATTCCAGAGACCGCTGCAATGAGCCACCTGCCTGTGAAGACACAACTGCTCGATTCTGTCATGGATGAACGGTCGGATCGTCCGACAATAGAAATTGACCGCCCTATCATCCGCCCCGCAGAGCCTTCGCCACGAGTTGATGGAGCCAACGTGCAGAAGCCCGAACCAACAACCACAGCAATCAAAGTTCGCACGTTGTCATCATGGTATGGCAGCTTCCAGGCGTTGCATGACATTGATATGGATATTGCTGAGCGCCGCGTTACTGCGTTTATTGGTCCGTCCGGCTGCGGCAAGAGTACATTCCTGCGCTGGTTGAATCGGATGAACGATCTTGTGCCCAGCGCTCGCGCTACCGGCACACTCAGTCTGAACGGCCAGGACGTGCTTGCCAGGTCCGTCGATGTCGTTGATCTGCGCAGGCGCGTCGGCATGGTCTTTCAAAAGCCCAACCCGTTTCCAAAATCGATCTATGACAACATCGCCTTCGGCCCACGGCTGCACCTGAAACTCAAGAAGCGCGATCTGGATGAACTCGTCGAACAAAGCTTGCGGCACGCTGCGATCTGGGATGAAGTCAAGGATCGCCTCAAAAATTCAGCCCTCGGGCTTTCCGGCGGACAACAACAACGCCTGTGCATTGCCCGCGCGATTGCGACCGACCCCGAAGTGATGCTGATGGATGAGCCATGTTCCGCGCTCGACCCCAGGTCCACGCTGCGCATTGAAGAACTGATCGCGCGTTTGCGCGAAAAATATACAATTGTCATCGTCACACACAACATGCAACAGGCAGCACGCGTGTCTGATGAAACCGCATTCTTTTATGAAGGCAAACTCATCGAGTTCGGCGAGACCGGCCAGATCTTTACCACGCCGCATAACAAACAGACAGAGGATTATGTCTCCGGCCGATTCGGATGACTTTCGTCTCCCGAACCCGGAATTGAGCGACACATGCCAATCAATCTCCCCGCAGAAATCCGCGAACTGAAGCGCAATATTCTTTCGATGGGCGCGCTAGTCGAAGAACGTTTTCGCATGGCTGTTGACAGCATCCTGAAGCGCGACATTGAAGCTGCACACGTAGTGCGCAGCGGCGATGCGGATGTCGATCAGATGGAAGTCAACATCGAAGAAGAATGTCTGCGGATTCTCGCACTGTCAGCACCAGTAGCAGGCGACTTGCGGTTTGTGCTGTCAATTATGCGCATCAATACCGAACTGGAGCGCATCGCAGACAACGCGCGCAGCATTGCCAAGCGGGCAATTGACCTGCAGCGGCTGGAGAAAATCAGTCTGCCCGACGGCCTTATCACCATGGCCAACGCAACTACGAAGATGCTCAGCGATTCACTCATCGCCATGACCGAAGGCGACACTGCCCTCGCCCGACGTGTGTGCAAGAGTGACGATCGCGTTGACGACCTGCAAAAGGAAATCTTCGTGTGGGTGCAGGAGCAGATCAAACAGAATGTTGATGACATCCAGGCACTGCTGGATGTACTGTCCGTCGCACGCAAACTCGAACGCATCGCAGACATGAGTACGAACATCTGCGAGAACGTGATCTTCCTCAACGAGGGCACAGTCATCAAACACCACGCGGATGAATGACATCACGCTGCATCAAGCAAGAGCACTTCCTCAGCTGTCTCAATACTGTTCGTCTTAAACACCGTCGGCGCTGCTTGCAACTGCCTCGCCACATCGTACTTCCCATCCGCACACGGCAGCATGCGCCCCGAATTCACTTCATCCAGATAACGATCCTTCAATTCCCGCGCTGCTGCGACATACTTCGGGTCGTGCTTGAGCGGTGCGCGCTTCGCCTTCTTTGGCTTCTCTGGTTTCTCTTCAGGAGCAGGACCAGAACGCAGTCAGCCAGACCTTTGTTCCTGCTGCGACGGTCGCGGGCATCTCCACATCCACCGTTGTCCGCGTGGTGCTGCTTTCGAACTTCCACTCGCCGATCTCGCTCGGCGGCGTCTCGCCCAAATACGTGAACACCGAGCCGCCCGCCGCATCGCAGGATTTCCTTCACCGCTCACCCATCACCCGTTCCGCGGAGCGTTCCGCGATGCAACGGTTATCGGCGGGCCGCGTGCAGCCGTGAGCCGCGACAGAACACAAATGGATGCTATATCTCAAAACACGGTTTACGGGCTGTGAGTGAGGTTCCGAGAGTCGCGGAACATCGTACGAACGGCTCGTTACCTCGTGCGAAGAGTCGGTCACCCCGTCGGATACGCACGATGCCTCATCCGTATCCGAAATGGTGCCTGTCCCTGAAATTCCAAGGTCCGGCCTGTTCTTTTGAAATCGCGGTTTCCGCACCAGAAACGAGGTCGAGAGACTCTCTCGACCTCTTCCGAGACGCTCCCGACCTCTTCGGAAACTCTCCCGACCTCTTCCGAGACGCTCTCGACCTCTTCGCAACGACGGCGAACCTCTTCGGAGCGGCTCTCGACCTCTTCGCAGACTCTTCCGACCTCTCACGAGACTCTCGCTACCTCTTCCGAGACGCTCGTCACCTCGTCGGAGCGTCGCGGAACCTCGTACGAACGGCGCGTCACGTCGTGGGATAGTTGTAGGCGTTGTGGGGAAGTGTTCGGCGATATGGGACGTTTGCGAACGACGCGGCGAAAGTGCGCGCTTTCACGGCAAAAGCGCGCGTCTGGGCGGCGAGTCTAACTGCCTATGATGGCCACATGCACCCGCAAGACCAGGCTGAGAATACCACAGTTGCGTTGAGAGCCTTATCGGACAATCAAGACATCGAAACTCTGCGCACCCCGGAAAAGTTCTTGTTATGGCACAAAGGGCTATACAAACTCGTACGGAGATCTGCTGACGACGCAGTCTTACGTCACACTGGACGATTCAAGCTCTTCCATGAAGAGATTCAACCACTGGCATTCCTATTAGAGCGCAAACACACACAATGGCGGGATAGTCGATTTCGGAATCTCATCGAGATTTCGAACCCTAAATTCAAGCGTCCCGATGTCGAAGTTGAATCGACATCGCTTCCATTCGAATGGTTGGAGATCACTTGCACGACATTTGACAACGATGAGAATTTTAGAATGAAGCATCCGATCGGCTCCGGATGCCGGAGTACCACACGAGATGTTCTTCATGACGAACATGGTCGACCAATTAGCATCTCGAACGAACCGGCCGATTGCGATGTCAAGAATGAAGTCAGCAAAATCAATTCTCGAATTCAGAAGAAGTGTCGCAAAGACTATCCCGAAAGCACAGCGTTGCTTGTCTACTTCGATGACTTTAGGTACGGCTGTGACCCCGAACTCTACACGGTAGCAGACGATGCATGCCATTCAATCAAGCACATCTGGTCGACGCATTTCGAGTGCCTGTTCTTGATTGGCAATTCGGGTAAGCGGCTTATTGAATTGGGTACACAGAAGCTCTAGATGGCTTCATGGAATTCGTTCAGTATCCACGTTCCACAATTCTGACGGGGATCGTACTGCCACCGGAAATGTACGAGTCTGTGGATACATATCCCGACACCTCGACATGATCTCCAACCCGATATGCGATGAATCCGAGCAGTATGATGACTGCTCCGCGATAACACCACTCGAAGATTAATCCAAGCTGCCTCTGTTTTCGTCCGCCATCACCTGACGGCTTTTCGTTGTATTTGCGCATTGATTCCTCCAGCGAATCGAGATAGCTAGAACGAAGTGAAACCCACCACGTCGATGTGCTCACAAACGCCATGAACGCTGCAATGCTACCAGACGTACTAGGGAGAACCTCCACCCCGTCCGATTCTCAGCCGATAGGTGGGGCATGCTCGCCCTGTCCATTCGCCAACCCTATGCCGAGTTGATCCTGCGGACCCCCGGATAGGTCAAGACGATTGAGTACCGCACGGTGCGGACGCACACGATCGGCGAGCGCTTCTATATATATGTGCCGGGGAAGATGGCACGTGTGGAAACGAGCTGCGACCGTAAGGGAGCGGGTTCGCTGTGTTTGCCGGAGGTGTCCCCGCTTCCTGACGGGCGCGGCTCGTTTGAACGTACAATCCCCACATGTTCATCCTTCGCAAGATCGGTTCCATACTTCGTGGCAAGGCGACGCCGTTTCAGATCATTGCTGCTGCTGTACTCGGCGCGATGATTGGGTTTGTGCCCGGATTCATGAACGGGCCCGGCGTGACGATCTTCCTGCTGCTGGTGCTCATCATCCTCAACGCAAACCTAGCAGTAGCGGGACTCGTCGGCGTGGCGTCCAAACTTCTGTGTTATCTGCTGCTGCCTGCATCATTTCACCTCGGGCGTTTCCTGATGGACGGACCGCTGGAAAGTCTTTTCCGCTGGCTGGTGAACACGCCAGTGCTGGCGCTGTTCGGCTTTGATCATTACGCAACGACCGGCGGATTGATCATCGGCGCGCTTGTCGGTCTGATCGTCGGCATGCTGCTCGTGCGGGCGGTGCAGAAGTTCCGAAAGAAGATGGCGGATGTGCAGGAACACTCCGAGCGCTACAAGAAGTACGCAAGTAAGTTCTGGGTGAAAGCGCTGACGTGGATATTCATCGGCGGCGGGCACGGCAAGAAGACATACGCCCAGCTTATGCAACGGCGCATCGGCAACCCGATTCGCCCGCTGGGCGCAGCACTTGCAGTGTTGACCGTTGTTGCAGTCATTCTCGTGTACCAGTTCCTGAGCGGGCCGATCGTGACGATGGGATTGCAGCGCGGGCTGGAACAGGCCAACGGCGCGACTGTCGATCTTGACGGAGCGGAACTTGATCTGGGTGCCGGCAAATTGCGCATCACCGGACTTGCAATGGCTGATCCGAATGCGCTGGATACGAACCTGTTCGCTGCTGACGAGCTGGAAGCGGACATTACCGCAACTGATTTACTGCGCAAGCGGATTACGTTTGACAGGATCGTCATGCGCGAAGCGACGAGTGGCGGCAAACGCGCCCGACCGGGGCAACTCGTCAATAAGGAACCACAACCTTCAGACGAACCTGAAACGGCTGAGGGCGAGAAGACGATTGATGATTACTTGCAGCAGGCGGAGCAGTGGAAGAAACGGCTCGCGCAGGTGCGCGATTGGTTGGAGCGCATGTCGGGCCCTCCTGAAGATGATGAGTCATGGTCGGAGCGCGTAAGACGGCGGGCCGAAGAACTGGGTTATGGCCGCGTGATTGCGGAGCATTTGATTGATGGCTGGCCGACGCTGACGATTCTGGAACTCGAAGCGGATGGTGTGAAGACGGTGCATCTCGAAGGTGAGATCATTGATATCCGCGCGAAGAATCTGTCGACGCATCCGGGGTTGTTGGATGGGCCGCCGGAGATTTCGATTACGACGCGAAGCGAGAAACTTGCAGCGTCGGTGAAGCTTGGAGATTTGTCAAAGGCAATTGTCGGTCAGGCAGAGTCGAGTAATTCAATTGCATTCAAGTATCTCGGTCTGCCTGCAACGTCATTGGAGAAGTCGCTGCGCATTGGTGATGATCCCCTGTTGCGTGATGGGACGATTGATATCAATCTTGCGGGCTCATGGGGGCAGAAAGGTGTTGGGTACATTGATCTGCCGTTGCAGGTAACGCTGCATGACACGACAATTGCGATGCCGGGGATGAAGCCTGCGCCGGTGCGTCAACTCCTGATTCCGATCGGATTGCGCGGGCCGATGGATAATCCCGCAATCTTTCTGGATGATCAGTTGCTTGCTGATGCGCTGCTGCAGGCAGGTGCATCGGAATTAGCAAGTCGCGCGCAAGCAGAAGCGGACAAACTTGCGGGCAAAGCGACGGATGAGTTGCGCGAGAAACTTGGTGAAGAGCTAGGCGACAAACTCGGCGATGATCTGCTGAACGATGCGTCAAAAAAGATTGGTGATGACGTCGGCGGAGCGCTGAAGGGTTTGCTGGGTGGTGAGAAGAAAAAGAAGTCGGATGAAGAATGAAGATTATGTCAATGCGTGGGTTCGCGATGCAGGAACTGGCCGTGTCCGAGTTTGCCGGTGAATTGACCATCACGCGCCATGACTTTGCCGCGCACTGTCACAACGCTCGGCCGACCTTTGATTGGCATGCCCTCGAAAGCGCTGTAATCAGTCTGCATCAGGTGTGTTTTCGCTGAGATAGTGCCGGTGTAGTTCGGGTCGTAGATACACAGGTCCGCATCGGCACCAACGGCAATGCGCCCCTTCTGTGTCAGGCCAAAGATGTCTGCTGCATTGGTTGATGCGCAGCGGACGAACGTGTTCAGGTCGATGCGGCCGGTGGCGACGCCGTGTGTGTACAGCAGGTTGATGCGATCTTCGATGGAAGGAATTCCGTTGGGGATCATCATGAAGTTGCTCGCAGGCGGCTTGCCCATGTCCTTCTGTCCGACGAAATCGAACGGCGCGTGATCGGTGCCGACGGTTGAGATGATGCCTGCGCGAAGTGCGTTCCACAAATACGGTTGTTCCTCTTTGTCTCGCAACGGCGGGCTCATGACAAACTTTGCCCCTTCAAAGTTCGGCTTCTCTGCATACGTCTTATCGAGCACGAGATACGGCACGACAGTTTCAATCCACGCGTTGACCCCCCGCTGCTTTGCCTTCACAGCGCGCTCGATCGCAAGTTGATTGGACGTATGCACTGCATACACATGTGCGCCGGTCAATTCGGCGAACGTCATCAGGTGTTGCACGCCTTCGGCTTCAACTATGCGCGGGCGCGATGGTTCGTGAAATTCCGGGCCGGTCTTTCCCACTGCGATCAGCTCAGCCTGTTTCTGTGCGACGAGTTCTTCGTTTTCGCAGTGTGCGGTGACAATGACGCCGAGCTGCTTCGCAAGAGTCAGCGTGCGGTAGAGATCTTCATCACTGACGCCAAGCGCGCCTTTATATGCAAGGAAGACCTTGAAAGATGCCACGCCGCGTAGCACGATGTCGCGGAACTGCTGCATGGCGGCTTCATCGGTGCGGACGACGCCCATGTGGAATGTGAAGTCGCAGGCCGCGCTGCTTTGTGCTCTCTCCAGCCAGGTCTCGAACGCATCCATCGGCTGGTCATCGCGGCCGGGGCAGATCATTTCGATTGCGGTTGTGGTGCCGCCGACGAGTGCGGCCTGGGAAGCTGATTTCCAGTCGTCCTTTGCATACGTTCCCATGAAAGGCAGGTAAATGTGTACGTGAGGATCAATGAAGCCGGGGAAGACGAACTTGCCGGTGGCGTCGATGACTTCGGCGTCAGGCACGCTTTGCGGATCGATCGTGGATTCAATGCGCGCGATGGATTCATCAGCGCAGTACATGTCTGCGACATAGTCATCGGTTGCAGTAATGATTCGGCCATTGGTGATCAGCAGCGCCATACGCGTTTCCCTTCAGATCCAGGACAACGCGCATGGTAGCGAATCAGCGGCGGCGCAGTCTCGGCGGCTTCACCGCAGAAGACTTCAATCGAGTGTCAACGGGTTCCTGCAGCTTGACTTGCGACGGCGTCCATGCATACGTGATCGAGACTGGATAGTGGTTGACAGCCGGCACATGCAGCTCGCGAACTTGCGGCACAAGTGGTTTCAAAGCAGGCACCAGCGGAGCGAGTTCAATTGAAGATGTCGGCCCGACCGGAAAGTCGTCGTATGCATCACTCTGTAAGACGACAGAATACAGGGCTGGCTGCGTGAAATACTCCGCCGACTGTATAGATGTTCTGGACTCATTGCTGTCGATTCGCTGCACATTGTTGGAGTCTGCGGAACTGATACCTGCAAGAACCGTGGCAGGGTGTTCAGGATCAGCCTCGCTCGCCGCTGCAAACGTATCAGGAATCCATCCAGCTTCAAGCATTGTCTGATCCAGAACACCTGCATGAGATAACCGCAATGCGTTGAATGAATCTCGTGCATTGTTTTGGGGAACAATCAACTGATGCGGTGTGAATCGGTTGTCCAGAGGTGCTGGCTGTGTTGCGATGGCTGCGCTGTTCGCGGCGCCGAGAGGTGCTGCGACTGTTGCTATAACGTTCGGCGCATTCGTTCGAACTGATAGTGCGATCACAGGCGTGATTCCGAGTACGAGCAGAATGATGCCGAAGACCAGCGGCGTTTCATTCAGGCGTCGTCGGCCGATTCGGAGTGTGCCTGTTTCAGCCAGATGTGCGCCGCATTCAGAACAGCGTGCCGGGTCGAATCCGCCGTCTATGACGTACCGGCAGTTTCTGCAGCGTGGCATGAAGTCTGCCTGTCGGCCGCGCAGCCCCAGCAAGAGCAGCACGAAGCCGGAGCCGGTGATGATCGCCCAGAGGCATGTGAGCAGAATCGTGATGGTGAGTGAGAGGCTCATTCAGAGGGCTATCCCTTTGATCGGCGTATCGTCATTGTAGGACGCAGAGTTGCCCGGCAGTCTTACTTCCGAGTCAAGTTTTTCAGGAGGAGGGCCTGGCTGCACGTCTAAAACTGCATCAGCGAGCGGACAACGCCGTGCGGGCGTTCAGCACCAACGCGCACGCCTAGTGCGTGTCGTCGACGTTCGTCGAAAAAATATGTCGTGTTGACCAGTGTGCCGTAGTTGTCGGTCACTTCCATGCCGGTCAGAATAAACCCTGCGCGAAGCTTGGCGATCAAGACCGCGTTATTGGTCGCGTGATGATGGCTGGTGACCGTTTGGAATCCTTCACTTCGCAATCGGTCGAGCGTGTATCGAAGTAGTGCAGAGTAAATACCTTTGCGGCGGTGATCCGGAAGGACTGCGGAGTTTGCCATGCGATAGGTTTCACTTGAGGATTGCGTGCCGAGTGACCAACCGACGATTTCCTCACCGAGAGTGACGACCAGTCGCATACACAGTTTATCTCGAACCTGATCGCGCAGTCTTTCACGAGCGGTGATCTGCTCTTCATTCAGCAGACAACGATATGGAAACTCGACAATGTCGGGAAACGCGATCTGGAAGAACTTCTGCAGGATTTCAGCGAACGGCTGCTCTTGCATCTGCTGCACGCAGTAGTTGCCGATCAATACTTCCGGGTGTGTCATAGCTCGACTCCACACACTGTTGAGGCCATGGATTGATATTCCTTCAGCGCCATTGAACTGATGTAGTTTCGAAGATCACAGCACGAAATACAACTTCCCGCGCGTTTGCGAAGATGATCGAAATGGTCGCTTTCACGTAAAGATAGAGAGTGACATTTGGTGAGTCTGGCACATCAACGCTCGTCCTGACAGCCGTGAGAGCGTCAGAGTCACAATCCTGGTCATCTTCGGAAGGTTCAGGCACATGAGCCGCAACGCAGCCGAGCCTGTCGCAATAGAATGAGTGAACGCGTTGGAATCAGCAGCAGGATTGTCTCGAAAGCAGAAACATGTCAAAGTTGCCACATTGTCGAAAATACATATCCACTCATGATCGGATAAACAAACGAATTGCGTATGTAGTCGCGCTGGGTTCGTGCATGTTCGTCAGTGGATGTGCTCGGAATCACGAATCCAAAATGCGAATCGTAGAGCCGGCGGCTACCCAACAGCTTCCCACTGAGGCCGATGCTGAACGCTGGATTACTGAGCAGCGCGCTGAAGCCGGACGCCTCGCTATTGAACAAAAGGGCCGGAAGGTCCTCGCGCAGGGTCCAAAACCGTTTCATCAACCGCAGGAGCGTCAACAGTTCTTCCTCGATCAACGCGCTCCACAAGGTAGAGCAGATTGGGTATATCCCATTGAATCGGTTCAAACAGTGCTTGAGAAACTCAAACTTCGTGAAGCAACGCTGCAGCGCAATCGAGGTGCAGTACCCGGCAGCATCACAAGCTGGCAGGAACTCGGCCCGGGCAATATTGGTGGGCGCACGCGTGCGCTCGTCTTTGATCCGGTCGATCCGAACATTATGTATGCCGGAGGTGTTAGCGGCGGCGTGTGGAAGACAATCGATGCTGGCGAAAGTTGGAGCGCAACGGATGACTTGATGCTTAACCTCGCTGTTGTGAGCCTTGCCGTCGACCCGAATGATCGCAATGTCCTGTATGCCGGAACTGGTGAAGGCGTCTTCGCTGGAGGCAGTCCCGGTCTGGGAATCTTTACGTCTGATGATGCAGGCGCAACATGGACGCAGCTTGCCGGCACTGTCTCGGGTGTTCCCACCGGTTCGTTTCATTATGTCAACAAGGTCGTAATCAGCCCAAATGATTCGAATCGAATCTATGCGGGCATGCGCACCGGTGTCTGGCGAAGTCTTGACGCAGGGCAGAACTGGTCGCTCGTGCTCGGCAATCCGACATATCAGTCAGCAACGTGGAATTCCAACGGTTCGCTCATCGGGTGTACCGATCTTCAGGTGCGCCCGGACTCCAATCCCGATCAGGTGTGGGCGACCTTTGGCAGTAATGGCCCGGACGGACTCTTTCGCTCCGATGATGCTGGGAATTCATGGGTGACGTATGGTGTGCCTGCGAGCCAGGGGCGCATGACGATCGCGTTTGCGCCGTCCAACAATGACATTATGTATCTGCTCATGGCTGACAACGGCACCGGTGGTCAATTCGGCCAACTGGTCAACGTCTACCGATCGGTCGACGGTGGCTTGAACTGGACCGGCAGAGTCGACTTCAGCAGTCTCACGGGTCCGTGGCTCTTGAGTAATCTCTCGCTGGCAACAGCATGTCTGGAAGGTTTCCCCGTGTATTCGCAGGGATGGTATGACAACATCATTGCTGTCGACCCCAGTGATCCTGACATCGTGTGGGTGGGCGGTGTGGATATCTTCCGGTCCGACGATGGCGGACAGAACTTCGAAATCCCTGCGTATTGGTTCTTCTATACGTTCGATCCGCTACCCCCGTATTTCGTTCATGCAGATCATCACATGATCCAGTTCCATCCGGAGTATGACGGAACAACCAATCAGATCATGTATGCCACGAATGATGGCGGCATCTTCAGAACCACGAATGCGAAAGCCGCGACCAGTCTTGAAGATTGTCCGCTCCCCGGCGATCTTCCTTTACCAGAGATCGTATGGGAACCATTGAATAACGGGTACGGTGTCACGCAGTTCTATCACGGCGACAGCGCGCGCAACATCGATATGTTTGTCGCAGGCGCTCAAGACAACGGGACCAACCGCGGACTGAGCCGGGATCCTGCGCAGGACTGGGATCTGATATACGGTGGCGATGGAGGCTACGTAAACATCGATCCGACGAACAGTGATGTGCTCTACATCGAGTTGTTCCCATGGCCGAGCATCCTGAAATCAACAGACGGCGGCGCCACGTTTGCAGATGCGATCACAGGTATTACCGACGGTGACGGCCTGTTCATTACACCAATCGCTATGGATCAAGCAAATCCTGATGTTCTATGGACGGGTGGACGTCGGCCGTGGCGAACAACGAATGCCGCCGGGTCGTGGGAAGTCGTCGGTCCTGACTTTGGCGGGCCAGCAACAATCAGTGCAATCGCAATCGCGCCATCGAACAGCAACATCGTGTATCTCGGTTTCAACAAGGGCTACGTTGTGCGCTCGACGAATGCGCTTGATGCCGATCCGAGTTGGACGATCTTCGCAAACGGTTTGTTCGGCGCCCACGTCAGCAGCATCGCAGTGGACCCGATCGACGCTGACACTGCGTATCTGACGTATTCGACCTTCGGTGTTCCGCATGTGCTGCGTACAATAAATGGTGGTCAGAATTGGCAATCCATCGACGGAATTTCGATGACCGGTGTGCCGGACATTCCCGCGCATTGGATTGCTGTTCGCCCATGCAATTCGCTTCAACTCTATGTGGCAACCGAGTTGGGGCTTTTCGTCAGCAACGATGGCGGGAGCACCTGGAACCCAGCCAATGATGGGTTTGTGCATACCATTGTCGAGTCACTGGACTGGAAAGATGAGAACACGCTCGTGGCGTTCACGCATGGGCGCGGCGCATTCCTGGCTACGTTGGTTCCGTGCAACTCCTGCACGGGCAATACCAATGGCGATACTGTCGTTGATGTGTTCGACCTGCTGGATCTCTTAGGAGCGTGGGGCGCATGCGATCTGCCATGCCCACCGTCATGTGCGGCCGACAGTAATGCCGATTGCGTTGTCGACGTTTTCGACCTGCTCGATCTGCTCGCAGCCTGGGGCGATTGCCCATAGTTCCTACTACTGTTGAACTCCGTTCCGATTCGGTTGGACCAGCAAGTGTTGCCTGCGCAATGATTTCTAACGCCTTCGCCGCGATGTAATACCAGCCAGCACGAAGATGCAGAATGCGCCAGGCGCGGGGATGGACGCTACACGAACCGAGATGCCGTCGATTCCCATATATGCGGCCAGGCCGGAAGTTGATGCGGATTGTCCAACCAACGCAAGTTCAAAGGCGGCGCTTGGCGCGACGAAACTGACTGTCGTAAACGACCACGAGATCGGATCGGTGTTCACTGCCGGCTTGGTCAGCACCGGCGTCGAGTCCGCCAACACACCATCAATAAGAACATCGTAATAACCGTCAGTTCCGTTCCATGCACCGGATACGGGATGCTCGAAGCCGAGGTTCGTCTGGTAAAACGAAAGGTCATACAACACACCCGGCACAAAGTCGGTCACATTTTGAGCGAAGGCTTCAGAGTTCACACCAGAGACCCCTGCGGTTCGGACAAAGGTCCCGCCGTTGGGAGACAAAGCCCAGGGATTCGGCGTGTTGTTGAACGGCCCATTGGCATCGCACGTGTCCGGCGTTTTCTGCCAGTTGAACCAACCCGGCGCTGCTGAGCCGGTTGAAACCGGGCCGTCAAGATCGCCGTTCACTATGGTGGCAGCGTGCGCATTTGACAACATAAAGATCGGCACGAGAAGTGCAGTGACTGCGCTGACGCGAGAGAGGCGCATGAGAAATTTCCTCCAGTGCTGGGCGCCGCAGGAGTGAACCAACTGTTTGGACTCCAAATGTGCAGCGCGAGTTGGCCTCTCTCATCCGTTCTTCGCGGCAGCACAACAACACCGCAAAGCATGTATATCAACATAACAGCGCACGCCGATGAATCAAAGGTATTTACAGCTACGCTAGTCTTTTGAAGCACAAGAGATTTCACAGGCGGGATATGCCAGCTCGAACGCTCATTTTCGCGCTGACCCCGGACGCATAGGTGATGCGTTCAGCAACGCTATATGAAGTGGGCGATAAAGGACTCGAACCTTCGACCTCACGGGTGTGATCCGTGCGCTCTAGCCAACTGAGCTAATCGCCCTGATTCTGCTTACGGACAAAGTATAGCTGTGTATGCAGCGGATGTCACCGCAGTTTCTGACCATGCGATGCGCGGGTAAAGGCTCCTACATCGTGTCCTGATCTGTGAGATTGTTGCGAATCCGCTCGGCAATGTTGCGTACGAGCTGGCTTCGCTTGGCGCTCATCAGATCTGCCGAGCTGTTTTCAGCCATCGATGACCATCCCGGCGATATCCGGGCTTCAACAAGCGATTCGAGAACCGGCCGGGTCCAACTGGAGCGCTCCAATCGGCTGGTGGAACTGTCTCCAACTGCGATCGGCGTGACAGCGCCGTGTCCGCGCCGCAGCAGCGCCTGCACAAGAGAGCTCTGGCGCACGAGCAGCAGCGTCAGCGTGCCATCATTGCAGCGAAGTTCACTGTACCCGCGCGCCCGGTCGAGCAGCCGCCGGGCATGGGTACGGCCGACGCCGAGCGCTGCGCCGATCGAAGCGCCAAGGGCTGTCCACGCCCCGAGACTGAGTCCGCCGAACATAACATCCAGCGCCAGTCCCGTTGCAGCTCCGGCAGCAGCTCCACCGCCGGTTCGGATTCCGAATTGCTTCAACGCAGCCGGGCTGAAAAGGTCCGGCCCCCAACGGCCGTCGGCAATCGGCAACGGCGCAGATGCGTAATCCTCATCGCGAAAGCGATGCAGATGCAGCAGATCGTCAACACATTGTTGTTCGCGTTGACGCACGCGATTCTTGAATTGTTCCACCCGGCTCTCAGCTTCATTATGATCTGCAAGCGGAACGGTTGTCTGATGTGCTGCAATATCAATGAGTAGATCAGCGACAAGCGCGCACGAATCATCGGTCAGTTGTCGACGGTGCGCCTGTTGGCGGCGCATCGCAGCGTCCAGAATGTGCCGATGCGAATCGAGAAGCGTGCGCATTTTCTCGAAGAGTCGAATCTCATCAACGTGATCGAAAACAACAGTGTCAAACTCCGCGACTGCATGTAGGTTGAGTTCTGCCAGAGCGGCCCGCCACTGCGCAGTATGGGCTTGATCAGTTGCAATAAAGTTCAGAACCGGAACGACCGGGCGGGCGCATCGGCTGAGAATGTCCAGTTCATCGCGAAACTTTGGGAGAACCCGATCACGGGCATCGATGACATACAGCGCGACATCACTTGCCAGAACCTGTCGCAAAGCTTTGGATTCCTGAGCGAATCGATCGGTTGCAGCGTCGCTTTCCAGGAACGTACGGATCTGTTCGATACCGCTGCGCTGTCGCGTATGCGCATGTGCATCAAGTTGTTCCAGAAGGGCTGGGGAATCTTCCATGCCGGGTGTGTCGAAGAAGGCAATCGTACCTGCGCCATCAATGATGATCCGCGCGCCTTCGACAGAGCGCGTGACCGCGGGGCGATCGGAAACGTCGCCAAATGTGAAATCGCGCATGATCGTGCGCATCAGCGATGTCTTGCCGGTGTTGGTGTGGCCGACCACCGCAACGTTGAGCGCAGCATGTTCAGTCATGATGCTGCTCCGGTATGCGCAGCCAGTGCCAGATCCAGTCGATGGCGGACATCATCGAGCCAGCCCGGAACGTGGTCGGCAGTCTGCGGCGGTACATTCTCAGGCGATACTGTCTGTTCGAGAATTGCGGTGATGGTTGCTTCAGATCGACCCTGCAATTCAAGCAACAGCGCAAAGACTGTTGCGGCAGCGACGGCCTGAGCAAAGCCGTCGTCTGAATCGCGTGCTTGCCCTTCGTTTGCATCGTCGTCTGAATTGGCATCGCGCGATCCCGAAAGTTTGTGCGCGAGATGCAGGACAGTCGACAAGCCGCCGCCGACTGTCGCCCAGCCGGGCAGGGCAACAAGCGCCGCTGGGGTGATGATCGATGCGACGGCCAGACAGCCGATTGCTCCGGCAGTTGCGCCGGCAAGTGCCCACATTGGAGTTGCACGTAAGTTGCCCGGAAGCAGCGACATACTGTGTCGTGCCTGTTCCTGAATCTGGTCCAGAACCCGGGCAGATGTACCGGTGAACTTCTGTATATCGCCCAGCCAGGAGTGCGACTGCTTTCGGTACAGCCTTGCGATTTCGGTGTGCAGTGCCAACTGTTCGGATTCACTCGGCCGGCCGTTCCATTTCCAGCAGTGGCCGCTGATGACATCGAACGCCTGGTCGATGTGCCTGCTTTGTTGTGCAGGTTGTTGGGACTGCCCAAGGATTCCCGCAAGCCGCTGCAGACTGGCATCGGTCGCGTTGTCCAGATCAACTTCCACTATGTGGTCGGGGTCAATGCCGGTGCGCGCAGCGAGGCGGTGCCAATCGTTGATGCGATTGATGAGTCCTTCCTGATCGACGCGCTGGCGCATGGTATGACCGGCGGTCAATGTAAGAACAACGGGCGCCCGCGCAGCATCAGCAAGCGCCTGCAGCATAGATTCAATGCCTCGATCGGGAGTCGTCGTTAATGCGCACACAGCTACGAGATGCGCAGGACGACGATCAGCATCGCGCAATGTACGCAGCGCATCGCCGCGTTGGTCCCTGCTTTCAATGCGGCCAAGATCGTTCAATGTGATGTCGGGAAACTTCGGTGGCCAGCCTGTTTGCGGCTGATCAATCTCGATGCCGACAATTGCCGCTTGGCCGACATCGGCAGTAGCGATTTCCTTGTTCTCCGGATCAACCCTTGGACCGTTGTGCGGGATTGCATCATCACCATCTACGATGCCGGTGCGCTGTGATTGCGGTTGCAGCCGAGAGCGTAAGCGCACGTAGCCGGGCTGTTTCGTATCGAGCCGGAAGCGGCGCTGTGCGGTTTTCAGTCCGATCAGTGACATGCCGAGCAACAGGATTCTCGGCAGCGCGCCGTACACAACCAAGCACCCGACGAGAAAACTCGGCCAGGCATTTCGCGGATCGACCGGCGGCTCCCCTACTCCGCTCCACTGACTCGCGGCAATCTCATCTGCATTGGGGCCTGTGAAACCGAGTTGGCGCGGCAGCCACGCGATGGTCTCGATCAACGGCGCATACACATCGTCAGGAAGGATGGTGGTTTCCCAGCCGAACGAATAGGAGCGCGTACTGAGCAGCGACAACAGCAGTGCGATACAGCCGATGTTGAATGCGGTCCACATACTATGGCTGATTGCGCTGGTTTTCCAGCGGGCGATTGAACTGTGCATTGACACGCCGGCGTAGGCCTGCACAGCAGCCATGTGTTCGGCACTGCGCGTGCCGGCTCGCGCTAGAAACTGCACACCTTGCATGAGCAGTCCACCGAGCGAAGAGGAGCTGAGGCTGCGCGGCTGTATGAACCACATCGCCATCCATGCCACAAGCAACAGCAATTGCACGCCGAGCAATCCGCCGAGTACTGGCAGTACGATAACTGGAGTGTTGCGTTCGCTGCCGAGCGCTGTTCGAGCTGCACCTGCCCCGGCAGCGAGCGAGAACAGCAGTGCGATGACAATCAGCCATGTCGCGACGGTGCGCGCCTGGTGCAGAGCATGCTGCAGGCGATCTGCTTCGGGCAGGTGTTTCGCGCGCACGACAATCTTCTGTTCCAGCGTTCCATCAACCAGCGCTGCCTGCACATCTGCATGCGAGGCGTCAACGTCACTGCCAAGTGCTTCGGCTGCGCGCACGGATTCGGCCAGTAGGCGATCGTCGAATGTCACCATCGGAGCACGGGGAGTTGATTCATCGGCATCAATCGGCAAGGGCGAATCCATCCATGAATGATCCGGCACCGGCATGTGAGCGGTGCATCGCAGCAGTACGACAGCCGGGCCACATTCCTCATTGGGAATCGTACCGATCGTGTTCTTGCGTGCAGTGTTGTGTCAGCCTTGCGGTGACGTTGATGTCTCGACGGGAGCAGCGGTCTTTGCAGCAGTCGGCTGCGGCAGATCGTTGGCTCCACCCTCCGGCAGTGAATCCTTGCGGGGGCCGGGTTGGCTGGATTCCTCGTCAATGTCGTCTTCGATGCCCTTAATGCCGCGTTTAAATTCGACGATGCCGCGGCCGATGCTCCGGCCGACATCGGGCAAGCGCTTGCCGAAGATCAGGAGTCCGAGCACGAGCAGGACAATCCATTCGGGTCCACCCGGCAGACCGAATGCGAGCGATGAGGTAAGGCTGTGCGTGAGCATCATGTCAGTATAGCCCCTGCTGTTTCAATTGCCGCCCCGAAGGCAATCCGTACGCCGGGCAGCACAATTACATTGTTCGACCAAAGTTGGCGCTGGTCCATTGGAAAGGACGCGAAATATCAGTCAGCCGTTTCCCAGCTTGCCCCGCCTCTCATGGCGATTGCAGTGGGCTGCCGATGTGTACAAGGGTCCAATTGGGCACATCTTCGAATCTGCTGGGAAACACTGGTTATCGCCAATGAAACACTACCTTCTAATCGCTGTTTTCGCCGTTTCGCTGCTTGGCTTGCTCGGTTGCCAGACCGACCCGGCTGTTGAGCCTGCAACATTCGTCATAGGACCGGATTACAGCCGGCCGCTGCCCGATGGCATGCCCGCCATCCGTAAATTGGATCGGCGCGACTGGCCGGATCTGGCCCATGCGTTTGAGACACGCGATCCTCTTCTGCTGGATGCTGTCGACCGCAGCGTGCTCTGGTTCACCAAGCCGTCCAGCAAAACGCACTTTCCGGTGCAGAGTATTTCCCACGCACAGTCCCAGTCCAGCGTCATCGGAATGCAGGATCTGCTGAACAACGCGCCCGATCGGCGTGCGTTCATGGCAGACCTTGAACGCATGTTTGATGTCTACGAAAGCGTGGGCTATAACGGCGAGGGCGTTGTGCTGTACACCGGATATTACTCGCCGGTGCTGAATGCATCGCTGAAGCGCACCGGTGCGTTTCAGTATCCACTTTACACTCGACCCGATGATCTCGTGACTGATGAAAAAACCGGGAGGCCGCTTGGGCGCCGCACAGCGAATGGTGACATTGTTCCGTATTACACGCGCGGAGAGATTGAATCGCGCAACATGTTCGAGGGAAGCGAACTTGTCTGGCTGCCCGATGCGATGTCGGCATACATCGTGCATGTCAACGGCTCTGCGAAATTGCGATTGCGCGACGGGTCGGCGATGTACGTCGGATATGCGGGAAAGACCGATCGGCCGTATGCAAGCCTCGGTAGAGCGATGGTCGAAGCGCAACTGCTCGATCCGAATCGTGTCAGCCTGTCGGAAATGAAGAAAGCATTTGCGCGCGAGCCGGAAAGCGTGCGCCAATTGATGCACGCCAACCAGAGTTACGTGTTCTTCCAGCAGTATCCGCAGGGGAACTGGCCGGCCGGATCGCTTGGTTTTCCAGTGACTCGCGAGCGATCGCTGGCGACTGACAAATCGGTGTATCCGCGCGGCGGATTGATCCTGGTGGATACGGAAACGCTGACGATGACGGGTGCGAAACGGCGGTTCAGCCAGTTCATGCTCGATCAGGATACCGGCGGAGCCATCAAAGCCCCCGGTCGGGCGGACATTTTCATGGGGATCGGGCCGACTGCGGAGATCGTGGCCGGCGGACAGTATGCCGAAGGCCGGTTGTACTACGTGTTTCTGAAGCCGGAATACATCGATCTGTACGCGCCGCAGCCGGGCGTTACGACCGCTACTGCGAATTTCGGGCGGTAAATCCGGTCAACGTATCGTACCGAATATTGCTGTCGTTGTTCGGCCAGATTCGATTGCGCGAGAGCAGAACGGTACTTGGAAACTGCTGCAATTCCAAAGTGCTTGCTTCGCGGCGAAACATGAGTTCGTCGAACGTCAGCAGCGATTCTCCAAAACCGACACCGATAAGCATGGCTATGACATTGAGTACGACATAACGCCGCAGCGTTTGCCAGGTCCACTGATATCGCGCAGGCTCGAGGAGCGCTGTGCCACACTCCGGGCATGTCGCACTGGAAATGTTCTCACAGTTGTATCCACACGAGGGACATTGCCCGTTGCTGAATCGGCGTTGCGCACGTTGTGAAAGAAGCATCTCAGGAACATCTGCTAAACACACGACCCAGAACAGTGGAATGAGCATCGCTGCGGAGAACAGCACTGCAAGGACAATCGTTCCGAGATTCATCCCGAAGCCGCCGTTCAGCACCCGCGCGAGGTTGTACATCAGAAAGACATGCGCGCTCAGGCCGAGCACAATCACCGCGCGAAATGTAAATGTCCACGTTATCGACATTGCAATTCAAGCATAGCGCGGCCTTCAGTGAACCGTGAGCAGCTGGCTCTACTTCAACCCGTATTCATTCCATCGGCGATTGACGAGCACTTCGGTTTGCGGGTCCATTTCCAGGATCGGCGGGTACGGCCTAACTGGTGCGCCATGACGTGATTCAGCAGGCGTCTTGGTTGTCGCGTCGATGCCGATGTGGTGGCCGTTGTGTTCGATATCCCTGCCCGGATCGAAATTGGCGCACATGTGAAACAGCACGGACTGCCAGTCGTGTACATCGACGCGGGCATCGACGAGGACGGTAAGTTCAGCAACGCCGGGACCGCAGTGTTTCCACAATTTGTGTAGTGTCGCCGGCCCCTGGCCGGGTTCGACCTTGTCGATACTCAGGAACAGACAGCGGCCACCACCGAATTCGGGCAGCGCGACATCTACGGCGCCCGGCACACTGCGGAAACGCTCGAGCAGTTTCGTCCACTGTGGATCGTTTTCAAGTGACGACGCAAGCGGAAACGGCGGCTCAAGAGCGACACCGTTGGTTTGCTCGCCGTGTATCTTTCGCGTGGCGTCGAACCCAATCTTGCAGCCGGCACCGAGATGCGGCGCAGCGTGGTCGAGAATGTCCAGCGGGCCGTGCACAATTTCCACATCACGATGGAAATCGCAATGTTCGAACATCGCGCGCAGAACAGCAGCTTCGTCATGTACATCAACTGCAGCGTCAACGACGACGATCATCTTCGTCCACGCCATCTGCCCCGCACCCCATACCGCATGCATCACTCGCCGGGCTTGCAATGGATATGCCTTGTCGATTGCAATGAACGCGCAGTTGTGAAAACAGCCGAATTGTGGCAGGTGATAGTCATCAATATCGGGAATCAGCGTCTGCAGCAGCGGCAGAAAGATGCGTTCGGTTGCTTTGCCGAGGTAGTAATCTTCCTGCGGCGGTTGGCCGACAATCGTTGCCGGGAAAATCGCATCGGTGCGGTGGGTGATTGCGGTGACTTCAACGATTGGATATCGATCGGGCAGCGAGTAAAAGCCGGTGTGATCGCCGAACGGGCCTTCGAAGACCGCGCCGGGGCCGAGCGGTTCGCCGGATTTCGGGTCGTATCCGATCGAACCGCATTCGGTCGAGACATATCCCTCGATCACAATTTCGCAGTTGGCGGGCACGCGCAGCGGAACAGTTTTCGCGGGAACGAGTTCAATGCCCCGGCCGTTGAGAAAGCCTGCCATGAGCAATTCACTTATGCCCGGCGGCAGCGGAGCGGTGGCGGCATACGGCAAGACACTTTCACCGCCAAGACAGATCGCAATCGGCATGGGCCTGCCGAGCTTCTTCCAACTGCGCCAGTGTGCTGCGCCATCGTGATGCACATGCCAGTGCATTGCCAAACGGGTGTTATCGATCAACTGCGCCCGGTACATACCGATGTTGTGGCTGGCCGGTTTCTCTTCATCACGATCATCCGCGTGAATTGTGTGCATGCCTGCAAACGTGATATAGCGCCCCTGCCCCATCAACGTGCCGGCCAGCTCCGCATCCATGCCGGAGTGGACCGCAGCGGGATCTCCATCAAGCGGCCAGCATTTGATCAGCGGCAAACGCATCAAGTCGACTTCACCTCGCTCGGTGAGTTTGACAACATCCTGACACCGGCCATTGCGCCGAAGCTTCGGCGAGATGCGCAGCAACGGCATGAACTGCTTGCCCATCTGCAGCAGTTCGCCAAACGAGCGCGGCGGTTTTGGTTGGGCCAGCGCGCCGATCTTTCTAGCGATTGCGGGAAATCCGCCCGTCGAGGCGCAGCCGAGCGCGAGTTCGGTTCTGCGATAGGAACCGAAGATGTTGATCGCCAACGGAAAGTCGCAGTCTTGCACGTTCTCAAACAGCAGCGCATGGCCGCCTTGTTCTGCGTGCATCGGGTCAAACTGGCGGGCGGCATCGCTGACACTCGGAGCTTGTGCTTTACTGACACGATCGGTGAGAGCAGAGATTTCCAACAACGAGCTGACCGGCGAATTGATGCGTTTCAATTCACCTGCCTGTTCAAGTTCTCGAAGGAAGTCGTGCAGCGATGTGTACATGCCCGTCCGAGCATAGTCTGCTCCCGCACCTGAAACCAGATGGGGGTCGTTTCCGATAGACTGGGCAAGTACAGGCAAGTACACATCAGGGACAGGGAGCGTGCCTCGTGGTCAAGCAATCCAACGGTCAGATGGCAATCGATCTGCACAACGTCCAGAAGATGTATCGCGGAAAAGTTCATGCACTGCGCGGCATCGACATGCAGGTGCATCCGGGCGAAATTTTCGGCCTGCTCGGCCCCAACGGTGCTGGCAAGAGCACGCTGGTGAAAATCATGATGACGGTCGTTCGGCCGACCCAGGCCAGCGGCACGATGCTCGGCCGGCCCGTCGGACACAAGCCGACACTGGGCAGGGTCGGGTATCTGCCCGAGCATCACCGGTTCCCGCAATATCTCACCGGCGCGCAGGTGCTGGATTTCTACGCAGCGATGGCCAACGTTTCGCGAACCGAACGTCGTCGACGAACTGCGGAACTGCTTGATGTGGTCGGCATGAGCGAATGGGCCAACAAGAAGATTTCATCGTATTCCAAGGGCATGTTGCAGCGCGTTGGGCTGGCGCAGGCTTTGATGAACGACCCGCAGCTTGTGCTGCTGGATGAACCGACGGATGGTGTGGACCCAGTCGGGCGGCGCGAGATTCGCGATGTGCTCGTGCGGCTGCGTGATGAGGGGCGGACGGTCTTTCTGAATTCGCATTTGCTCAGCGAACTGGAATTGGTGTGCAGTCGCGTGGCAATTCTCGTGCAGGGTGAAGTTGCAATGCAAGGCTCGCTTGATGATCTGACCAGCGAAAGCCGGCGGTATGAGATACTGATACTCGGATCGCCGCCCGGTTGGGTGAAGGAAAACGCTGATGTGCGGCACGAGCCGGTTGGTGTAGATCGAACGAGATTGGTGATGCAAGGCGCGGAGCCGGGCCCGGTGCAGCCGATTGTCGATCGCCTGCGCAGCGATGGCACGACAATCGTGTCGTTGCAGCCGGTGCGGGAGAATCTGGAGGACCTGTTCCTGCGGGCGGTTACCGATCCGAGCACGGGCAAAGCATACAAGCCGGGCGCAGCACGTAACGGAGGGGCGTCATGACACAGTTCAAGGCAATGTTGATTGATGCGTACCGCGAGTTGAATTCGCGAAAGCTGTTCTGGGTCGTGCTTGCGATCAGCACGATGGTGATGTTGGGCTATGCGTCGATGGGATTCGACGAGACGGGAATTTCGTATTTCTTCGGCATCTGGCATGTCGACAACGATCAGATTCGCGAGGGTTCGCCGATCGCGCGAATGCTGTATCGCAGCATTTTCTCCACGTTCATAGTCGGAATCTGGCTTGCGTGGGCGGCGGTAATACTGGCGCTGATCTCGACGACGACGATCTTTCCGGATTTCATTGCAGGCGGCGCCATTGATCTGGTGCTCTCCAAGCCAATCAGTCGCCTGCGATTGTTTTTCACCAAGTATCTGCTGAGTCTGCTCTTTGTTCTGTTGCAGGTCGCGATCTTCTGCATCGGCGTGTTCCTGTGCATGGGGTGGCGCACCGGCGAGTGGAACTGGCTCATCTTCGCAGCCATCCCGCTCATCACACTGTTCTACAGCTACCTGTACTCCTTCAACGTGTTCATCGGCGTGTGGACGCGCTCCGCATTGACCGCGCTGCTCCTGACGCTGCTGCTGTGGTTCAGCACATTTGGCATCAATATGGCGGAGTTAACAATTGTGCAGATTCAAGTCGGGACGCAGCTCTCGCTCGAGGATGCCGTTGACGATCGCGATCGATTCGTTGCATCACTCAACAGGATCGAGGATACCGAAGACAACGCTCGTGAACGGGCCGGCCTGCAGGGTCAGATCTCGCATAAGGAACAGGCTGCAGCAGAGAGTAAAGAACTTCTGGAAGATCTTGATCCGTGGATGAAGCGCATTCAGGCCGTGAAGTACGTTTTTCCGAAGACCGGCGAAACGGTTGGGTTACTGGAACGATGGCTCAAGCGAGATACAGATGTGTCATTCAGCGACATAATGAGCAACAACGTCACAATGAACGAGGAAGGCGATTTAATTCCTGCACGCAATACGCGTGATCGACAGGCAGAATCACGAACGATCGAGTTCTACGAATCGCGGTCAATGTGGTACGTCATCGGCACATCACTCATATTCGAATTCGTGATGCTCGGCCTGGCGGCGTTCATCTTTGTGCGCCGGGATTATTGACCACGCGGCGTCCCCGCCCCCCCCGGCAGAGCCGGAGGCTAAAGGTATTGCAATGAGCGCATGTGGCAAGCCATTCGCCCGCGGCTTTGCCGTGGGAATGCACATAGTCACGCCGTCGCCTGATCCAGTTCAATGCCCCGATCGCGGGCTGCAGCCAGAGCTTCGGTGACGATCTCCGGCAGTTCCTTTTCGAACATGTGTTCCAGCGCCGCAGCGGTCGTGCCGCCGGGGCTTGTCACCGCTTGTCGTAAATCAGTTGCGGTTAATTCAGATTGCGCGAGCAATTCCCCGGCACCGCGCACAGTCTGAGCGACCAGCGTTCGGGCATCGGCATGCGACAAGCCCATCTGCTCGGCCCCTTGCTGCATTGCTTCTGCAAGCAGGAAGATGTACGCCGGCCCGGACCCGCTGACTGCGGTGATGGCGTACATCATGATTTCATCAACACGCAACACCCGCCCCACCGCTTCAAAGAGTTTCGTTGCCAGTTCCAGGTCAGCTTCAGTTGCGCCGTCACCAACTGCCAGAGCGGTCATTCCCAGGCCGAGTTGAGCGGGTGTGTTGGGCATCGCGCGTACGATTCTGGCGTTTTCGCCGAGCGCTTTGCGGATCGTCGCGCTGGATAGTCCTGCCATGATCGAAATCACCACGGTCGGCTGAGGCAGCGGCGCAATTGCCTCCGCCACAGTTGCAAACGCCTGCGGCTTCACCGCCAGCATGATCTGCTGAACATTGACGATGTCTTTTGCGGATTCCACGATGGCGCAGCCGGTGTCAGCCAGCTTTGATCGTTTGTCTGCATCAGGTTCAGCAACAACGACATCACTAGCGGCCAATACCCCAGCGTGCAGAGCACCGCGCAGTATCGCAGCCCCCATGTTTCCGCAGCCGATGATGCCGAGTGTGTGTGTCATAACAGTCGATGCACGGTACCACCGCACAGCAACAAGAACAAAATACGCGACCGCATCAACTGCTTCTATGCCGCCTTGCGCAGATTTTCACGTGCGGGTTCGACCTGCCGGTGCTTCGTTCCGCTCGGCGCAGCGCTTCCCCCTGCCACGATCGTCATACTGCGCGGCAGCGACCACGGCCCGAGCAGACCTCGCGCCGTCGCCCACCTGCCGAAATACGTCGCAGTCTTGCCTGCATCTTTGATTTCATGCTCGACATACGCAGGCTGTTTCGTGAACGCGCCGACCATCATTGCGGCGTTCGGATCGTTCGGCGTCGGACATCCATAGTCACTGATCGCCATCGCCAGCCAGAGATTGGTCACACCTCGCGGCTTGGCCCGGGAGTTCGGCGTGTTCTCATCGGCAAACCGCAACTGGTGACTGCCCGGAAACGCGCACACCACATTGAGCAGCGGCGCAGAGGCCGGCGCAGCAATGCGCGCTCGCGATCGATTGTCAACGCTCAGTCCAAGCGCCACCCGATCATCATTGCCAATACCCGCATTGGCGCGAATCAGCCGCGCATAGACGCGCAAACTCGCTTCAGCGCTGGCGCGAACGGCATCCTTGTGCTGAATGAGTGCGGGAGTGCGCGACTCCGCAGACTGCACAGGCACGTAG
>JAJDDB010000027.1:2500-808204 GCA_029260575.1 Phycisphaerales bacterium | reverse complement strand
GAAGCGGTGATTCCGACGCGACGCAACCAACCGCCGGAACCACTGAACAGAACAAAGTACAAGCGGCGCAACGTTGTGGAGCGCTGCATCGGCTGGTTGAAGTGTTGCCGACGACTCGCCACGCGCTACGAAAAACTGGCGATGCACTACCTGGCGATGGTCAAACTTGCCATGATTCAACGCTGCCTGCGACTTCTCGATCCGTCAGACAGGGCCTAGTCATTCTCGATAATTGTTAGGGAATCGCGACGGCAAGGTTCTTTTGGCCTTGATAAACACCAAGTGTAAGCGTGTCGTGGGAGTTGTTGAAAGCGTCCAATCTGAATACGTGTTTTTCGCCATCGAGAGAATTCAGGATTACATCTCCAGAGCCTAGTGGCCCCCTCCGCCGGAAACAGAATTGGCGGAGTTCTCGAAAGACTATGCGTTCACACACATCTGGGAACTGATCCTGAAACCGCCTCGATCGAATGAAGTAGCGTACCGGGTTCTTTCCGACTTCCGGATTTTCCTGGGGGTGGATACTAATGAGTCCGAATGCTGGGACATCCAGGTTCTCCACAATACGCCACATGGTAGTTGTCATAGAATTTCCAAATGTGGTCTTCAGTCTGCGCACCGCGTCGAAATCCATTGCCCCTTCGGCATGCAGTTGCTCAATGAATCTCGTTCCAAGAAACAGCAACCGTCCGGCCCCATAATTCGCTTCCGCTTCAATCTGAGCATGGCAGGAAAGGCTAAGTGTCTTTGATTTGTCGGCCTAATGCGACCCCGTCATGCCACGGCAATAAATCGTGCGTGATCTCGTGTGCTTCACTCCATCGCTGCTTTGGAATCGGAAGGTCCGCATCGAGAAGTATCCTCTTTTGATCGGGTATGATGAGCGCCTTGAGGTTCAGTTTTCGCACCACGTCCAGCATCAATGAGGGGCGTGCGAGCACTTGTTTTCCTGCGACGCGGACCTGATGGATCCTATCTTGTAGCCAGCTTACGTCCTCAGAGGAGTAATGTCGCAAGTCAAGCCGCAGCAATTCCCGCACTTGATCAAGTCGAAGCGGTGGTTCCGGATAGTCGAGATCGCGCAATATGCGATCAACCCGCTCGTTGATTGCATTCTCTGTTCCTGGCTTGAGGATGATGGTTTTTGCCAAGAGTGACCCCCACAGGTTATTTACTGGCTGAGCGCTTTGATGAATTCGTGAAGTGCTAACTCTTCTTGTTGTGATAATTGCTTCATCGACTCGGACCTAGCTGCGAATCTAATTGCTGCCGTTTCGAGTTCTTGATCCCGGTCTTCGATATGGCCAGTTAGGTGCAAAAGTTTCTCGTAGGATAATCCAAGCACTGAACTTAGTATATGAAGCACTCGTGGTTCAGGCACTGTATCACCCTCCTCAGCATCAATAATGACTGCTTCATCAAGTCCTGATCTTCGAGCGAGTTCTTCGACCGTCATCTGCTTCTGCCGTCTCCAAAACTCAACAAGCCGCGCGAATGCTCTTGCCCCGAGCGTTAGTGAACCAGTTCTAATATGGGAAACACCGAGCATTCCGAGATTGTCCGCGAGTCCACCGACGGACACGCACGACTCTTCGAAACTCGCAGCCTCTTGCACTAACGCCTCTCGGTCGTTGGGGATCTGAATCTCAATCTCATTAATTCGCTTGCTCATTGTTTATTCCTTCCTAGGTTTAGGAAGGCCGTTGCCTGTGCCTCTGTCATTTCGAAGTATTTGAGCCCCTCGCAGCTATTGTCCTTACCAAGATCGGTCATTCCACACCATCGATAGAAGCCTTCGGCTTGTGGTAAAGAGTGAAGTCCTATGCGTCCGTGGAAATCCATCGCGACACTGAGTCGGACACCGAGTTCCACAAGTTGCCGCCCAACGCCTCGCAATTGAGGTGTTTGGCCAAGTGTCTCTACCTTTAGATTCCACGGAGCAGTTTCTAAATACTTCAAATACAGCAGGTCTTTGCCTCCCTGGGTTGCCCTCGCTAGATACCCTACGCTTGTTGCAAGTATCAAACCTGCCATTGATCTGCGCACGCTACTCCCATGAGCCGATAGGGGCTCAACGGTCCACCGATGTCGAGTGTTCCTTTCGCAAGAAGCTTGTGGACCCAATTCCAATGCCAATGCTCCGGCCATTGGTCTTGCGGAATACCTACGGCATTAAGCCGCTTAATCATTCCAAATCTCCAAGGTGTCCACTCAGACTCTGCGTCAAGCAAGTCAGCGAGCGATAGCTTGGTCTCGATTCGGGCCGAAAGCATCTTGCCAGTGGCTCCGTCCATGAGATGTGTCGTGGCAGCACTCAAATGACCATCACCTCAGACTTCTTGTTTTCCGCTTCATCCTCAAAATAGAGCTTCTCTCCAGCTGCAAGGCGGAGATCTACTGCTCGATAAAGGCGAAGCGCCTGTCGGACAACGGAGGTCTTAGATAGATCCTTTTTCTGAGCGATCTCATCTAGTGCGTCCATTTCTGCCGCCGTCAGATTGAGAGTCATAGTCCTTTTCACAGCGTATCAAGCCCCTTTCGCCCGTAGTCTACACAAATCGGCCAAAAAGTCAAGTTTCTTTAGCTTGACTCCGGCTAATAAATGGCTATTATCTGTTTATGCGGATTCTCGGACGTGAGGGGTGTCCCATCGTCCTAGAGCAGCTGCGCTGAGATAGAGAGGAATCAAATCATGGGCTACTCACTGACAATTGATGGAATCAAGTTTCGGTCCGACGACCCGGTATTGACAGGTCGACAGCTATTGCAATTCGTTGACCGAAGTCCGGCAGAGGAGCATGTTGTTCTCTATTTCGGCGATGGGCGTCAACTCGAAGACATCGATCTCGAAGAGTCTGTAGACCTGCGGGAGCCTGGCCGCGAGCGGTTCATTACCTTCAAGACCGACCGGCTGTTCAACTTCGAGCTCGACGGCGAGCGCCAGCCTTGGGGTGCGGCTTCGATCTCTGAACGAATGCTTCGCCAGCTTGCTGGCATCGGCAATTCGGGGAGCGTATGGCTTGAGCGCCGTGATCAGGAAGACCTGCAGTTGCAACCGGGTCAGGATGTGCCACTCAATACTGAAGGCGTGGAGCGCTTCTACACGGAGCGAGCAATCACGATCATCGTGAATGGGCGGAAGAAGACGGTCGAACAAAACGTGCTGACGTTCGAAGCGCTGCTCGCCCTTGCATTCGATCCTGTGCCTCATGGGCCGAACTGGTGCTTCACAATGACTTATCGCAAAGGACCGCGCCCGAATCCTGAAGGCACTCTTGTTGAAGGTGAGTCTGTACGTGTCAAGGAGGGCATGGTTTTCAATGTCACAGCAACTGATAAATCGTAGCCCCGACCTTAGGCGACTCCGTGACGAAGGTTATGACGTGTCAGTAAAGGCTGGCTATCTCGTTGTCAGTCGGATTCCATATGTGCGCGGGCAGGGGCAAGTGGCGTACGGCATACTTGTCTCCGAGCTCAAGTTACAAGGTGACAAGACTGCATCACCTGGTACGCATGTAGTTTACTTTGCTGGCGATACTCCGTGCGATCATGAGGGACGTCCGCTGAAAAAGATCCTGAATCAGTCGCAATCAAATCAACTTGCCGACGGGCTCGACATCAATCACACGTTCTCCAGCAAGCCGCTCGGTGGCTACCCGGATTACTACGAGAAAATGAACACCTATGCGAGCATCCTTGCGGCGCCAGCCAAGGTCTTGGATCCAACAGTGAGTGCAACCCCATTCCCAATCGTTCCGAGTGAAGACAATGACAGCGTATTCCGGTACATCGACACAGCATCGAGTCGAGCTGGGATTACCGATTTGAACGAAAGGGTTTCCAGCGATCAGGTCGCAATTGTCGGCGTCGGCGGCACAGGATCCTATGTCCTTGACCTAATTTCAAAGACTCCAGTTCAGGAAATTCGTCTGTTTGATGGCGACAGGTTTCTGACGCACAATGCGTTTCGATCTCCCGGAGCAGCATCCATAGAAGAGTTGCGAGAGGGGCCGACAAAAGTTGAGTACCTTGCGGCCAAGTACGATTCGATTCATGCTCACATCATCCCGCATGCGTTTCCACTTGATTGCGACAATGTGGCGTTGCTCGAAGGTGTGTCATTCGTCTTTCTATGTCTTGACGACGGCGAGTCGAAACGGCCGATCATTGAATGCCTCGAGATTCAACGCGTACCGTTCATTGACACAGGTCTCGGCGTGATTCGACCGGATGACAAACTCTTGGGTGTAGTGCGTGTTACAACGAGCACACCAGAGTTCAGGCAACATGTGCACGAGAAACGAAGAATTCCTCTCACGGTCACGAAGGACGATGCATATTCGACAAATATCCAGATCGCCGAACTCAATGCATTGAGTGCTGCATTGGCCGTGATCAAGTGGAAGAAAATTCGGGGGATCTATCTCGACCTTGAGCGTGAACATCACACGACCTACACGATCGACGGGAACACGATGACGAATGAGGACTTGTCGTGATCCGCACAGACACTCTGAATTATGAGTTTGTGGATCACATACCTGAACAGTTGGACGATGGGACGCTGTACGTCTCGATTCCGTACGCAACAGTTGTTCACCGGTGTTGTTGTGGATGTGGCCGCGAGGTTGTGACTCCACTCACGCCAACCGATTGGGCTCTAGTATTCGATGGAGAGACGGTGTCGCTCGATCCATCGATTGGCAACTGGAGCTTTCCATGTCGATCGCATTATTGGATTAAGATGAACGCCGTGTGTTGGGCGCCCGATTGGTCAGCGACACAAGTTCGTGCAGCTCGTGCCTTTGACGCAACGAAGAAGGAGCAGCATTTCACAAATTCGAATGCAAAAGCGCCAGCAAGGGATTCAGTCGATGCCCAACAGTCTCGGGCTCGTGCAAGGAAGGAAAATTTGTGGGAACGGATTCGTAGATTGATTCTCGGCAACTAGTTGAAACGGCGAATCATTCGTGCGGCTTCGGTTAGGAAAACTCGATCCCACGAAGCCGGTTCTTGATTGCGCGTAAACCCGAATCCTGATCCAGTCGGAGGGTGAGTTGATCGGGTAGATTCCGGTCTCTGTACGGGAGACCAATCAGGATGAAGCGAACACGATTCACGGAAGAGCAGATCACGTTTGCATTGCGGCAGGCGGATGGTGGCACGCCGGTGAAGGAGGTCTGCCGGAAGATGCAGATCTCCGAGCAGACGTTCTACCGGTGGAAGAAGAAGTACCTCGGCATGGGCGTGGCGGAGGTGCGCCGTCTGAAACAGCTGGAAGATGAAGTGCGCCGACTGAAACAGTTGGTTGCGGACTTGTCCCTGGACAAGGCGATGCTGCAGGATGCCTTGGGAAAAGGACGTTGACACCTGTTGCGCAGTGTGATCTCGTGAAACGCACAAAGGTTGCCTACGAAGTAAGCGAGCGCCGGGCGTGTTCGACCTTCTGCGTACCGAGATTAACGATCCGCTACCGAAGCGTGGCGGATGAGCAGGTGTCATTACGCATGCGCATTCGCGAGATTGCTGCGTCTCGTGTGAGCTGGGGTTATCCGCGGATCTGGGTTCAGCTTCGCCGCGAAGGCTGGCTGGTCAATCGCAAGCGGGTGTACCGCCTGTATCGGGAGGAAGGACTGTGTATGAAGCGTCACAAGCCGCGGCGACATCGAAGCAGTTCGACACGTGTTCCGCCGCCATCGGCGACGCACGAAAACGAATGCTGGTCGATGGACTTCATGGCGGATGAGCTGTTCACCGGCTGCCGATTCCGGCTGTTGACGATAGTCGATGACTTTACGCGTGAGAGCCTGGCGGTGGAGGTTGGCCGGCGGATGACCGGTGGTCATGTTGTCGAAGTACTCGAGTGGATCGGACATGTTCGAGGTCTGCCGAAGCGCATTCGTGTGGACAACGGTACTGAGTTCACGAGCAAGCGGCTGGACCACTGGGCGTATGTGCACAATGTACGATTGGAGTTCAGTCGTCGCGGAAAGCCCACGGATAATGGGCTGATCGAAGCTGACCTGCCCCCAGTTGTTGTACCAATCGTTAACAGTGTAGTTCGTTCGTCTGTTCCTGCTGCAGAGGCGGGCTGAGCAGAGCGAAGACCGGCTCTGCAGCCCACGTTTCCGGTGCCGGTGGGCGATACCCCAAGCTCGAGTGCGGACGCACCGTGTTGTACTGAACACGCCAACGCTCGATGAGTACCTTCGCTTCCTTTAGTGTATCGAACCGCTCGCGCTTCAAGAGTTCGTCACCAAGCTTCTCGTTGAAGCTCTCGATGTACCCGTTCTCCCAAGGGCTTCCCGGTTCGATGAACAGTGTCCGCACGCCCACGTTCTTCAGCCACGTCCGCACAGCCTTCGCCGTGAACTCAGAGCCGTTATCCGAACGGATGTGCTCGGGAACTCCACGCATCGCCATCAGCCACGCAAGTAGTTCGAGCACGTCGTCACTCTTGAGTGATCGAGCAGTATTGATCGCCAGGCACTCGCGCGTGTATTCATCAACGATCGTCAGCATGCGTATCCTCCGTCCATCAGCCGTCCGGTCCTGCACGAAGTCGTACGCCCACACATGGTCCTTGTGCATCGGACGAAGACGAACGCACGAGCCATCATTCAACCACAACCGACCGCGTTTTGGCTGTCGCTTCGGTATCTTCAGCCCCTGTTGTCGCCAGATCCGTTCAACACGCTTATGGTTCACTCGCCAGCCCTCCAGGCGCAGCAGCGCTGTGATCCGCCTGTACCCATAGCGTCCGAACGCTGCTGCAAGGTCAATGATGCGCTTGGTGAGCGGTTCTTCATCATCACGTTCGATCGGCGCATACCGCTGCGTCGCGCGTGGTTGCTTCAAGACTCTGCACGCCCGCCGCTGCGAGACACGGAAGCGATCACGCACCGCGTGAACCGCTCGCCGCGTCTTCCGCGGGCTCAGAAGTTTCCCCGGGCAACCTCCTGCAGCATCGCCTTGTCCAGGTGTGCCTCAGCGAGCAGCCTCTTGAGCCGCGCGTTCTCGTGTTCGAGTTCTTTGAACCGCTTCGCCTGATCCGTCTTGAGACCGCCGTATTCTCGGCGCCACTTGTAGTACGTCTGATCGGTGACGCCGATCTGCTTGCACACCTGCGCGACCGTTGTGCCGTTCGCGATCAAAACCTCTGCTTCGCGGAGTTTGTTCACGATCTCTTCCGCCGAATGCCTCTTCCGTGCCATCGCCCAAATCCTCCTTGATCCAAACCCAACACTACCAGTTTGGAAATGGATCAGAATTAGGGGGGCACGCCAAGTGTGACAGCGCGGAATCCCTCCTTTGAGTCGTCTTCATTTCTTAGCAGGAACTCGGGTGGGCTGTATCGCGTAGTGCCTACAAATTCCTTCGTTTTGGACGTGTCGGTAAGGTCACGAAGTCCTACAGGACGAAGTACCCCAAGATCGAGCAGAATGGCATTATCGAACTTATCGCCCGTGACTACGATGTTGGCTGGCTTAATATCGCGATGACACATGTCGTTCTGTTCGAGGAACTCTGCCGCTGAGGCCACTTGCGAGATAATCGTCCAGATACTCTCACGGGGCACTTTGTCAAGCATTTTGTCGAGCGACGGCACTGGCAAGAACGGCATGACGAGAAAGTGCAGGTCAGTGACGCCGCATTGCCCACCGTCCAAAATGTCGATGAGGTGGTCGTGGTGCTTCTGCTTCAAGAGAAGCTGGCGCTCGATTCGTTTGACTTGAATCTCGTCCCCAAACCTGCTGATGAAGGCGGGATCGAAAACTTTGAGAGCTACCCGTTGATAGGCGGAATTTTTCCCCTCGAACACGAGGGCGGAGGCACCTCGGTCGATGTAGCGCACCACTTCGCAACCGCCAACCGTTGTACCAATGAGGCTGGTTGCTAAGTCAATCTCAGATGTCTGCTTCGAATCATCTTGTTTCATCTGCAGAGTCATCCTCCTCTTGAGGGTTCGATGAATATTACACGGCGGCCGTCTGCTGGTAGATGGGCAGAAAGTTCTTTTCTGCGTCGAAGCCGAAGCAGCAGTCATTGTTTTTGGCGAAGCAGTAGGTGTCGGTCTGGATACTGACGATGAAGAGCTGGACAATGCGGAGGAGGGTCTTAGTGTAGCCGTTGCCGGGGTCTCTTTTTGTAGTCGACGATCGGCTGCATGATTCGGCAGGGTTGATGCCCAGCGTCTTGAGCTCGCTCTGAATGGCGGAGATGCCATTGATCAGGAGCATCACGTCGCAGCGGTTGTGACAGTTGTCGGTGTTGATGCGAAACTGGTTGACGACCTGGAACGTGTTCTTGTCCGAGATGAGCAGCTACGGAGCGGCCTTGATTCTCAGACGCATAACCAGTTTGTGCATCGGGTGGGAGACGGCGACAAGGTCGGCCAAACAGCGATCTGCCGCGGCAGCGGTGTACTGGTAGTTGGTCGCGAATTAGATTTGACCACAGTCCGATTGCATGCTCAAAATCGGCCCTGTTTCGCTCTAAATGGCCTTGATGTTTCTTCCTCCTCATGCCCCTATGGGCGACTGGAAGGAGGCCAGTATGGCCAGAGCTCAAACGGTCAATCGTCCGCGCGGCGGCAAGCGCAGCGCATCACGTGTCGATGCAGCAGTGGGCTATGTTCGCCGTTCGACTGATCGCCAGGAACAGTCAATTCCCGATCAGAAGCGTGCCATCGAGCAATACTGCGAAGGGAACGACTTGCGCCTACTGCGGTTCTACACAGATGATGCCATCAGCGGCACGAGCACGATCGGGCGCAAGTCGTTTCAGGCGCTCATGGACGATGCAAGCCATACGCGCTGCGACTTTGCGCATATCGTCGTGTACGACATCAAACGCTTCGGGCGCATTGATAATGATGAAGCTGGCTACTACCGGCACATTCTGCGATCGCACGATGTGCAGATCGTCTATGTCTCCGAACACTTCACCGGCGATGGTACGGATGACCTGTTGCGCCCGGTCAAGCAGTGGCAGGCACGTGAAGAGAGCAAGGATCTATCGAAGGTCGCCATCCGCGGTCTGCTGAGCAAGTCGGACTCCGGTGGCGGCTGGTGGATGGGTGGCGCGCCACCATTCGGGTATGACCTCGCCTATGAGAGTCAGGCAGGGGAGTTCCTGTTCCATCTGCGGTACATGCGTGATGGTTCCAAGCAGATGTTCGATCAACAGCAGAATCGAACACGCATCCTCGAGCGCAATGAGACTGTTGCCGTCTCACGGCGCGATCGATGCAAGTTGATGCCGAGTGATGAGCAACGTGTGCAGATCGTTCAGCGCATCTTCCGGATGTATGTCGAGGATCGCCGCGGTTTCAAGGGCATCGCCGATGCGCTGAACCGAGATGGTGTGCCCACATCACGATCAAAGCAGTGGGCCAGTCACTACAGCGGCAAGTGGTCAACGACATCTGTTCGATCGATCCTGCTGAATCCAGCGTACTGCGGCGATCTCGTCTGGAACCGACACACGGATGGTCGATTCCACCGCATCGCCAATGGCCGCGCTGTGGAACGACAAGGCGTAGTGCGCCGGCGCCTGGCACCGAACGATGAGCAGGACTGGATCGTGATCAGCGATGCGCATCCACCGATTGTCAGCCGCCGCGTCTTCGAATCTGCTCGGGATCTTATGAAGCAGAAGAAGGCATCGAAGCAGCAGCGGGGGATCAACCCCCGGACCGGATTGGTTGCAGGTGAACAATCGACGATGAATGGGTGGACAGGAGTACGCGCGCGGTTCATGCTCTCAAGTCTCTGCACGTGCGCGCACTGTGGCCATCGGTATGAAGGCTACACGAGATACACCAAGAAGCGCGATGAGCACGGCAACAGGGCCAAGACGTACCACTACGCCTGCGGCGGGTACATACGTCATGGACGCAGCGTCTGCACGCTCAATGCTGTATCTCAGGAGCTGCTCGAAGAACGATTCATCAAAGCCGCTGTGGAATTCTATAGCCGGTACAACGGTGACAATGGCCAAGCATTGATCGCTGCAGCCATCGAAGCTCAGATCGGGCACGACAGGGAACAGTCCGCTCAGCAACAACAGAAGCTCAAGGCCAAGCTTAACTCGATCGACAGCACGACTCGTCGTGTGCTGGACAACATCAGTGAAGCGAATGCCGACACCGCCAACCGCCGAGTCGCGGAACTCTCAGACGAGCGTGATCAGATTGAGTCCAAGCTCGAATCGCTGCAGAACCAGGTCCTCGCCGATCAGGACATTGAGATGCTCGTGCACGATGTTCGCACGTATTGCAACGGTCTGGAATTGATGCTTCGCAGTGTGCATCTCGATGAACGACAGATCGCAGCGCGACGCTGTGTCGAGTCGATCGAGATCGACAGGGCGAACACGACTGCCACGTTGGGCCTGCGAATCGTACCGACCACTGTGCTTGGTCAATACGGCGCGACGACGGCAACGATCAGCATCTCGCTGGACTCCTGAGACCCGCAATTCGCGGCTCAAAAGCACCTATCCAACAGCACAGTGCAGGCCATTGAGCCGATGAAACTTGGTCCTCCAGACCCCTAAATGCAGCGCCCGCAGCCGATCTGGCTGCGGGCGCTAGGCACGTATCTTTCTCAAAGCGTAACGACCCCAAGGGGATTCGAACCCCTGTTCCCAGGATGAAAACCTGGTGTCCTGGACCTGACTAGACGATGGGGTCAGTCTGGTGTGGGGACATAATAGGACCTTCGGGCGGGCGGACAACCCGCTTTCGGAGACTTCCCGACGGGCCACCAGCATCGATTGCCCGGATCGGCTCATTGATCGACTGCGTGCTGCCGATAAGTCCCGCATGAACGAGCATTCCGAGCTGAGTGAAGACCATCCCCGAGGCCCATCGGCTGTCGTCATGCAGCGCGTGATCGCAGCGATTGTTCTGGGCGTTGCGTTTCTCGTATTGGGCAGCGTATTTGCGCCGGCAGACAGCGATGCTGCGCCCGATCAGCAGGACACCGGATTTATTCCGCATGCGCCTCTCGATGAGTTGGACGACCACAGCGAATCAGAAATGAATACTGAATATGCTCCGCCGGCCGAGGCGCTGGGTGATGTCACGCTGACTTTGATCGACCCGCACGCAGGGCTTCCAGTGCTGGGGACACTTGAGAACGCTCGATATCGAACGGTGATCTTCAGCACTGATGCCGGTCCGCGGTATTCGGTATTTGGTAACGGCGACTCTGATCTGTTGGGGGTGCTGCTGGATCGGAGTTCGCTGGCTGCTCGCTTTCCCAATCTGCCGATGCCCGACGTTGCCGCTGGTGAGTTGACCCAGCTCATGTATGTCGATCACAACAGCTTGATGCCGTACTGAGCCAGCTTCCGCTGCACCGATTCGCTGCGCGCGGTAGCGTTGCACGTATGTCGCAGCAGTTCACAACATCAAAACGCATGACGATCGTGTGCCCGATGGTGTTCGAGCTCTCACTGTTGGAGCATGAAAGCGTTGCCGAGTTCGCAGCGACCGTGTGCAGCGGACCCGGGCCGAGGGCAATCGAGCGGTGCATTGAATCGTTGGCGGATTCTGCATCGCCGGTCGTGCTTGTCGGCGTGGCGGGGGGGCTGTCAGATCGTGTGCAGACCGGGCAGTGTTCTGTCGTAACTGCGGTACGGACGCAGACGAGCGATGATTTGATACTGCCGACGATTGCGGCGCCGCTTCTAAAAGATGCGCCGCAGTGCATAGTGTGCAGCGTGGATGAACCGGTGACAGCGGTAGAGAGTAAGCGGTCGTTGGGCGAGCAAACAGGTGCTGATCTGGTGGATACGGAATCGCATGTCTTTGCGCGGTGCTGCGCAGCCCGGGGTTTCGAATGGGCGGTCGTTCGTGGTGTGAGTGACGGGCGGGATGAATCACTGCCTGCAGAGTTGGTGGATTGTGTGGATGCGACCGGCCGACCGCAGACCGGACGTGCAGCACTGTTTGCACTGCGCAAGCCGGCGCTGGTGCCTGCGATGTTGCGGCTTCGGCGGAATTCGATCACAGCGATGAAACAGGCGGCTGAATTGTTGCGGGAATTGGCGGGCGCATTGTAACGGCCGGCGACAATTGTCTAAGTCGATCTGGTGTATAATTGCACTATGCCTTGCGCAATCGGATGTCTGGCGTTGTTCTTTCCACGCGTTGCCATCGTGCTGGTGTGGTTGTTCAGCGATTACCTCGAGCAGGCGTATAACACACTGCTCTGGCCGGTGCTCGGGTTCATATTCATGCCGCTGACGACGCTTGCCTATGCATTTGCATGGCATGTCCAGCCGCAGGGTTCAATCTCCGGTATCGGGCTTGTGGCAGTTGTGCTGGCGGTGCTGTTAGACCTGGGAATCATCGGCGGCAGCGCAGGTAATCGCAAAGTGCGCACGTATTACAACCGCAGGTGAGTGGTTATTGGCGTGAGCGCAGTTGATCGAGTGCTGATTCAAGCCATAGGCGATCGGGCGGGCCATACGGCCGGAATTTCTCGAGCACACCAGCATCTTCACTGGAGAAAATTGTCCGCTGCAAACCAATCCGGCTGGCTTCAGGTGAATCGATCATTGCCGTGGAATCCGCAGCACTCATCTGCATCAGTACGCGCATCTCAAATTCGCGTTGCGTTGCGCGCTCCATCATGCGGTTGAGATTGTTCACTGAATCGCACCATGCGATGACATGTACGCCGACCTCGGGGCCGTCGCGGAGGATCTCCACAAGCAGTTTGTCCGGGGCTGGCGGTTTGTCTTCGTCCATGGAGAAGCTGAAATCATCGACATGACGAAGCGCGCGGAATTTATGCAGGCCATTGATGAATATTGCGATTGTTTGTGACGCATCGCTGAATTCGTGACGACTGCGGATTTCGGTGGCGATTTCACTGAGCATATCACCCACCTCGCGCGGACGGACGGTTTGCACAGCGTGCGGCAGCGATTCAGCAATGTCAAGCGGATTGATGACGCGCAGATCGTCTTCGCCGATGCCATCAAGCAGAATGAATCGCGCGCGTTGTGGCGATCGTTGTGCTGCCAGAGAGAGCAGGCCCGTCGTGATGAGACAGTCGGCAGTTTCGCTGCGCTGGCCGACGATTAGGAGGTTTGCCCCGCCGTGGCGGGCAAGCGTGGCTGCGGTCGGGTCTTTGATCGCAACTGCATCACCAAGCCAGATCTGCGGCGCAGCAGAATCACTCGGCCAGGTGTTCGCTTTGAGCAATGTCTGCAATGCGGGGTTGCGTTCGATTTGTCCCGGCGTGTTGCCTTCAAAGACAACCTGCGGTTCATCGCGTTCAAAGGAATCACTGCGAAGTTTCTCCTGCACGCGCAGCAGCGCCTTCTCTCGCCGGGCATCCGGCAGCCAAACGATCTGAAACGGACTGTTACCCTCGATCATGCCGGCTGCATCGTTGTAAATCGCTTCACCGGGGCGCGAGAGCAGGCGCGCCGCTGCGTTGTCTTCGTTCATAATCAGGTACGAATCAGATTCGCTGCACTGCAACGCAATGCGGATATTCATCTGTCCCATTGTGCTTCGGGCGAGACTGTACGCGCCGCCTAGTGTTTGTGAGCCGAGCAAAACATGCATGCCGAACGCACGGCCCTGTCGGACGAGTCGATCCAGCAGAAGGGCAGCTTCCTGGGCGATGCGATCGTCTTCAGTGAAGAATTCCTGAAATTCATCAATGATCAGCAGCACGCGCGGCATTGGCCCTGCGTTATCGAGTGCGCGATAGCCTGCGACATCCTGCACACCATGATCGCGATAGAGGTCACCGCGTTTGCGCATTTCGGCATCGAGTTTCTGCAGTACGCTGAGTCCGAATTCGCGATCGCTCTCAATTGCGATGACTTTGGCGTGTGGCAGTTCATGTGTGCCGTAAGTCTTGAATTCCACGCCTTTCTTGAAGTCAACGAGATAGAGTTCAACTTCATCCGGTCGATACCACAGCGCCAGCGACGTGATCAACACGTGCAGCAGCGTACTCTTGCCGGAGCCGGTCTTGCCTGCGATGAGCGCGTGTTGTGCGGTGTCGCGGCCCAGAGCAAGTTCCTGAATCTTCGACGCGCCGCTGCGCCCCAGCGGAACGCGGATCTCCCTGGCAGCGGAGCGCGTCCAGATGTCGGTTTCATCCGGCACGATGGCGTCAAACGGCACTTCGACACGGGTGGATTCGAGAGCTTCGCGGCCGATATCGTGCATCATCGTGGTCAGCAACTGCTCATCCGGCGGCGCATCAAGATGCAGCGTCAAATTCTGAAGGTACGGATCATTCCACGTACACGTGTCGTCCTCACAGATGATTGTGGCAGCGGATTGACGCAGTTCTTCAAGATCGATGCCGCGCGGAATTTCGTTGCGATGATCCAGATGCACGATGGTGTGTACGCCGCAGCGGGCGCCGCTGTTAACTATGCTTATCAGGCGCTTTGCGGATTCATCGGTGAAGTTGGTGGGAAAATCCGCCACGACAAGGAATCGGTATGGCTCTGCAATTTCACCTGCCACTTCGTTGTACTGCGCAATCGATTCGAATTCGTTGCGGAGGTATTTCTGGATGACGTTTTCCATATGCTCGGTCAGATCGACGAGACGCTGCTGAATGTGCGCCTGTTCGGTCCAGATGCGCTGGCCGATGAGCGCGCCTTCGTAATCTGCAAGGTGCATGAAACCGGCAAAATTCTGTCCGAGCGCGACAGGGTCGAGAATCACGAATCGCGCTTTGCCCGGGGGCAGGGTTGTGAGCAGCCGCGACATCGCCAGTTGCACGATTGCCATTGCGGTGCGGCGCTGTTCTGCGTGTCTGGTTTCGATGAATAGCGACGCTTCGCCGGGCACATGCAGGAGCGCAGGAAGTTCGAAGCTGGCCGGACCGGGCAGCGCTAACTTTGGATCGCTGGAAACTCCGCCGGGCACGTCATTGATGTCTATTTCGAAACCGCCAAGTTGAATGGACGCGGTCTGCTCGGCTGGTGGAGTCCTGCTCGGCCACGACTTCGCATCCCACTGTCTGCCTGCCCGCGCTGCGATGTCATGCACGCGAGTGAGCTCAGCATACGTCGCAGTCATCTCATTGCGCCAAGAGCGCTCGAGCTGCGCAAAGTCCTGATGATATTGCGATTCGGTGTCGTGCAGCGCCTTATCGTGCTGTTGCTGCAACTCCTGCATTGCAGTGTCAAATTCTGTACGTGCAGCAGCCACGACGGCATCGCATTCGGTTTGCGATTCGGCAAGGGTTTCCTGGCGGTGGGTCTCGATTTTGCGGTTCTGCTTAACGTGTTTGTCATCAATGCGCTGCAGATGGGCTTCATGGCGGCGCTTGATTTCATCAACAACGGGATCAATTTTCTCGCCGGCGCTGTGCACTTCTTCATCGCGCTGTTTCTTGAGTTGGTGCAGGCGATCATCGCGATACTGCGCAGCGCGCTCGAGGATGTACTCACGAAGTTCCCGCGCGGTGGCGATGTCTTCGCGCAGCAGTTGGTGCGTGCGTGTGCATTGGGTGCGAGCGATGAAGAAGAATCCAAGCAGCAGCGCGATTCCCAGTGCTGCGCCGCCGCCTATGCCGATTGCGAGTTGTTGGCCGATCGGAGCGTCAAGCATGCCGAAGGCAGCGCCGCCGCCGATGGATGCGAGAATGAGAATGAAGATAAACGGCCAGATGTCGACAAAGAGCTTTGGAAGGAATAATCGGTTGAGTTGTTGCTGGTGAAGCTGCGCCTGTTCGAATGTTTCAGCAAGTTCCTGCATTCCGGATTCGACCGGGTCCGGTTGTTTCAACGGGCGAGCAATTGCGGGTGCTGTCGCGATCTTCTGGCGATACCGACGGATGCGCGTTGCAGCCTCGGTTTCGATTGAATCCAGAGCTTCCATCTGCGTTTCGAGGGTGGTGCGCGTCTGTTCGTATTGATCAATGGGCTGGGCTTCGTTGGCTTCGAACATCGCCTCCGCCATCCAGATCGATTCCTGATGGGCCTTCTTCGCGGCCTGTTGATTCCCCCGGGCTTTGTCGTTGGATTCCTGGCGAAGAAGGTCCGCCATTCGATCGGCTTCAGCAATGGCGGTATCGCACTCGCGCTGCAGGCGCTGCTGCGTCTGGTGGTGTTTCGTCAAAGCGTCATCAGTAGTTGTCTTCAGGCGACTTTCCAGCTCGGCTTTGTCACGCTGGTATTGCTGCTCGATGCTGCTTTGGGATTGCTCGAAGGATTCGGTGATGTCGCGTTCGCGTTCAGCACGTTCGGGAACGACGGTCTGAAACTGATTCGCAAGCCAGCGCACCGCAGCAGCGGGATTGCGGGCAGGCTGTCGCGCGGCACCGTCTCCAGACGCAAGCGAATGTTCGGTCGCAGCATCATCGGTGCGCGAATCAAGATCAACAGATTGTTCGCTGTCGTTACGAACCACAGTCGTTGCGCGCCTTTGCAAGTTGTTTTGCCATCTTGTCCATCGCAGCCATGGACGACCGCACCATCGATTCCAATGGCGCGATGCGCTGCTCATAGAACTTGCGGCTCACCGGATCATCCCATTGGCTGGTGATGTGATCCCAATGATGATTTATTTCCTTCATCGATTGACGAAGCCTGTTCTGTGCGGTTTGAAGACTCATGGTTGTTCCTCACCAGCATCATCGTCGGTTTCGGCTGTCTCTGCATCTTCGGTCGTCTGGTTGTCGGCAGTTGGCATTGAAGTGGCGACGTATTTGTCGAGCTGCGCAGCAATGACATTGAGCTGCTCGCAGGCAGCGGGGAGGTCGGCACTGACTGCAGAAGAAAGAGCGTTGACGTGGCCGCGGTAGATGTTCATTTCCCGATCGAGCAGCTTGATCCACCGCTGCACAGCTTTGAGTTTCTGTTCAGCATGTTCGATACGGCGTTGCAGTTGCACGACACGCTGGCGTTCATCGCGCGCGGAGCCGCCGGACTGCTGGGCGTTGAGTTCGGCGCGGAACAATTCGCTTTTTGCGGTTTCGAGTTTCTTGTTACAGGCTTTAATTTCCCGCTGCCAGTGTGCGCGCTGGTCGTGTTGCAACCAATCCATCGTCCGCCGAATGTCAAATGATGCTTCGGAGAGTGATTCGCGAACGAGGTCGGTGAATTCGACAAGCTTGCCGCGGAAGTCGCGGATAGTCGAGATGGCCTGCACTCGTGCGGCGGAGTCAGCCATGTTCAGCGTTGCTGCAGATAATCTTCAATCCGCTCAGCTTTGCGAAGCAGGAATGGCACATGCTGTTCAGCCGCTTCAGTGAAACGCGATAGTGTGCGCATGGTCTGTTCGAATTCTTCAGCGAATTTTGTTTGTTCCTGATCGCGCCACGTCTGGCCGAGTGCGACAAGACGACTGTGCAGCAGGTTCATCTGCTGCTGCAGATCATTGTTGAAGCGCTTGAGATCCTGCGCAAAGCGCCGCACTTCATTCGGATCGACAATTGCCTTGGCCATAGTGTCCTTCCGGGGTGACGGTTTCCTGATCTATCATACGCAATCACTGCGGATGTTCATGCGATTGATACCGAGATCGGCGAAAAGCATGTACAGATACGACAATAGAGAAGGACCGGTGGTCAGTCATTTCGGCCGGCGGCCAGCAATGCGCTGGGTTGGGTTCGCCTGAGCATGCGCAATCCGGGCGTGGCCACGGCGATCGATAAAGCGATGGTAATGATCCAACCGATCGCCACCGCAACATATGGAAACAGCAGTGGGATATCGATGCCTGCAAGTTCGCGGTAGAACCGCGCGCCGATGAGTGCGATATGCAGGCCGAGCGCCGTGCCGAGGATTGCGCCAGTGAGCGCCAGCAGAGCAACTTCGACGACAATCAGGCGAACCAGCAGATGTGTATGCCCTCCAACGGCGCGCAGCAGGCCGTACTCAAAACGTCTGCCGTGGATGGCCGCCGCAATGACGTTACCCATAGCGATGCACGTGAGTAGCAACGCCATGAACGCGATGGCGCTGTCGACGGAATACAGTGCGACGGCAAGTTCGTTTATTGTGTTGATCAACCATCTGCCTGTAAAAAACGGCACTCCGGGCACAGCTTCGACGAACTGGTTGTATGCCTCGTCGTCAGATATATCATCGGACAGATCGATCTGCATGGCGACGATGTCCTGCTTGTCGTATCGCTGTTGCAATGTGTCGATGTCCATGAACACGCCGCTGAGCGCGAACTCGGCATACTGGTTGTTTACACCAAAGACCTGAATCGCAACTTCGAGTCCTGCGGAGCTGACCACGCCGACGACTTCATATTCATGCGTCAGTCTGCCCATGCCGAGTGTGAGCGAATCGCCGACGCCGATGCCGCGTGCGGTGAGAAAACGCTCAGCAAGCAGCACTGTGTCGCCATCCTTTAACCGTGGAATGGCAACTTCGGGGTCACCCTGCACCCAGACAATTGCGTTGAGATCGAAATACACGTTGGGATCGAAGCCGAACGCGTTGACGTACGGCGGCGTCATGCCGTCAACGCCGAAGACCTGTTCACCCTCGATTTTCAAGGTGATCATTGTCAACGGACATGTCGCGTCGACAAATGGAAGATTCTCGATAGCGGCACGCTCGTGCGGTGATAGGCCGGTGAGTCGAAACGCAAACGCATCAGCAAACTTGATTCGATTCAGCCACCCGTCGAGCAGGCCGTTCATCGATGTCCAGTCAGCGACGAGAATTGTCAGGCCGACCATCAGCGCCCCGGCAGTGAAACCGTGCCGAAAACGCGTGCGGTTGATCGAGCCGGTGACGACATCGGCGGGAAGTTTCAGAATGGTGCATAGCGCCCGGCCGATCGTGTTTGTCACAAGTAGCAGCACCGGCGTTCCGAGCAGGAAGTAGCCGATGAAAATGCATGGCAGGCCGACGTAGAAGTATGACCAGAAGCGCCAGTCGCGATCACCAAACTGCATGATTGTGATCTGCGTTGCAATCAGCGCCAGCGCGATGGCGGTGCAGATGACCAGTGCGCGCTTGCGCTGCGGCTGGGCGACGGTGGTCATGGCGCTGAGCGGTGTTGTTCGACTGGCAGCCCACGCAGGGAATATTGCGCCGAATGTTCCTGCGGTGAGTGCTCCGATCGATGCAAGGCTGACGCCCAGCCAGGAAATTTGGAAGCCGGCGGGCAATAGATCGCTGAAGAAAATCGCAAGTAGCGCAGCAAGGCCGGCACCGAATGGAATGCCGATACATGCGCCGCCAAATGCAAAGAGCAGGCCGGTGAATATCTGACTGGCAAAGAGTTGCGCGCGGCTCGCGCCAACGCAGCGCATGACCGCCATTTCGCGTTGGCGTTCAGTGACGCCGGTGGTCAGGCCGGTGATGATGATGAACGAAGCGGCCATGAACGTCATGACCGAGGAGACTATGAGTCCGAAGCGGCTGGCTTCGACGCGGCGATCAAAGCCGGCCTTGGCGAGTTCAGCAGGTTCGAGCGTGAGTGTTTTGGGGAGTGAGTCACCGAAGGCGGTGCAGAATTCTTCGGGATTGATCTGCGGTTCGAGTTTGATCAGAATCGTAGATATCTGATTGTCAAAACGCAGGATTTCTGCGAGCAGTTCGCGATCCATGAACAGGCGTGGGCGCTGCAATGAGCCGAATTGCGGGCGCTCGTATATGCCGGTTACGGTGAGCGCGATCGGATCGGTTCGACGTTCGATGTGCAGCACATCGCCGGGCTTTGCATCAAGCAATAAAGCAGTCGCGGGATCGATCAGGATTTCGTGCGATTGACGTGGAAGTCGGCCAACGCGAACTTCAGTCGTACGGAATTCTTCGTAGAGGTCGAATTCGATTCCGAAGGCCTGTGGTGCTGCACGAAGTACATCACCGGTTTCATCATCGACGCGCTTATCAGCACGAATCAACGTGACCGAACCGTTGAGCTGCGTTGTGACATCGGTGACGCCGGGCCATTTCCTGACGTCTTCAAGTAGTGATCTGTCAAAGCGGCCGTTGAAGACGTGGATAATGCGCGCATCTGCAGAACCGAGCAGTTGGGTGAGCACTTGCTCCATTGTTGCTTGTGCGCTCGTGAGCCCGCTGGACACAGCGACAATCAGCGCGCACGCAGCAGCGACCGCCCCGGTGAGGAGGATCGTTCGGCCGCGTCTACCGGCCAGCGAACTGAGCGCGAGTTGCCAACTCGGTAACATCCATCCCATCCACATCAAAAGAAGTTGCAATTGCGCCATCGCGAAGCATGAACACATGCTCGCAGTACACAGCAGCGGACGGCTCGTGGGTCACCATCAGCACAGTCATCTGCCGATCGGTTGCAATTGTTGTTAAGAGATCAAAAAGCTGGGCTGCGGTGTGTGAGTCGAGATTGCCCGTTGGTTCGTCAGCAAAGAGCACGGATGGCTCGAAGAACAGTGACCGGGCGATTGCCACGCGCTGTTGCTCGCCTCCGGAAAGCGCATCGGGGCGATGCTCGGCACGATCATCCAAGCCGAGAAGACCCAGTAGTTCCTTGCCACGCGCATCGCGTTTGTCTTTGGGCATGCCATCGAGCATGCCCGGCAGTGTTGCGTTATCGAGGGCGGAAAGCGTGCTGACCAGATTGAAGCGTTGGAAGATGATGCCGATACGCCGTCTGCGGAAATCGGTCAGCTCCGTCTCCGAGAGATTGTCGATGCGCTGGCCGGCTACTTCGATCGTGCCTGTGTCCGGCCGATCGAGCGCGGAAAGTAAGTGCAGCAGCGTGCTTTTGCCGCTCCCGGACGGGCCCATAATTGCGTGAAAGCCCAGGCGTTCGACATCAAGATTGATGCCGCGCAGCGCTTCAACATGGCGCGAACCAAGCACGTATGCCTTGTGCACATCTCGAAGACGAACAGCGCAGGTTGGTGGCGCTTCAGTGGTGACGGTCATTTCACCCAACCGGGTGTTTTTCGTCATAGGTGGACCGATCCATCAACACTTCAAGTGGTGATGCGTCGGCGGTCTTAAGCTTCACCAGCCAACCGTCGCCCAGCGCATCGGAGTTGATCAGTGATGGATCCTCAACGACCTTCTGGTTGACCTCGGTGATCTCGCCGCCGATTGCTGAGAATATTTCGCTGGTGGTTTTGACGGATTCAACCTCGCCGACCGAATCACCTGCGTCGATTGTCGTGCCGACCGGCTTCATCTCGACATATGTGATGTCGGTCAGTTCGTCAGCCGCAAAGGAAGTAATGCCGAGTGTGACGGTTTCGCCCTCGGCATGAAACCACTCGTGTGATTCGGTGAACCGGTACTGACTTGGATCGGCCATGGACTGCTGCTCCGGCAGATGGGTGTTAACGGAAGTTGTCGGGAAGCAGGAGATAATAAGGCCGGCATATTCAAGGGCAACTTCCAGGGGGGCAGGCGGCCGAGTCGCATGTGATCCGGCACCGGCCAGGACGGCAGATTCGACGGTTCAGAAACAGCACTCTGGCCCGGCTTGGCTGGAGACAAGAATCAGGTAGGGAAGTTGCTCGATTTTTCAGCTAGACTACTTGCTTTGCATGGACCAATGAGAATATGATTGGTGGAAAGATAGATAAACTGGCAACTTTGAAGTTGTCATTATAGGCGATTGGAGTAGTATGGGCTCGATTTTTTCATCAACGAGCAACTGTACATACGGATCTTTCTCCCCTCCTGAAAACGTCGGCCCCGATCGGTCGGCGTTTTCTATTGAGCCGGGTGACCAAGAAAATCGACCCGAAATCGTGAATGCCTGACGAACTTTGGACGAGCAGTCAACCCTGGAGACAGGTCATCCACAGCACGTCGCCATGCACAAAAATCTACTCTCAGAGGAGGGGCGATGTGCCTGAGTGTTCATGAATTGGCCAGAACCGGTCGCCGATGTAGACTTCGTGGCTCGATTCCGGGCGATGGACGACTGCTGACACCATGCTATTAACACTATCCACCCAATCTCTGGCGAAGAAGGTCTCCGCCAAGAGAGATGAATTCTCCATGCTGCAGATTCCGGGGTTTGCGATTCAGCAACTCCAGCTGCGTGGTTTAAGCGTCAGCGCTTCAATGCTGGCCGGGTGGACACTGGAACAGTTGGACACGCTGCGCGATCAGGCGGACAAAGCTGCTTGTCCTTGCCTGGTGCTTATCGAGGACAATCCGCTAGCGGTTGCAGCGACATCAGCGAAGAAGCGCGAGGCTGCGTTTGAGCGCATCGAACGGCTGGGGGCTGCGGCCCATCGTCTGGGGTGCAACGCATTGGCAATTAAGGTGGATGCGCCGGACAATGATGAGACGTTCGATCGTGCTGCAGATGAGATTCGCAGAGCCATGCGTGCTGTCGAACGGCTGGAATTGAATGTACTGATCATGCCGCATGAAGGACTGACGCATGATCCGGATCGCCTGACGGAACTGATCAAACGCATCGGCGGGTTTCGAATCGGGTCGTTGCCGACGTTCGCCCATGCGGAAACGACGGGAAATGCTGTGGAGACGCTGCGCAAACTGGCGCCGTATGCCGGCGCTGTTCATGCATCCGTGCAGAAATTCGACAAGTCCGGAATGCATAGTGGATGCAATCTGGCTGAGTGTGTGGCAGCGATCAAAGCGGTGGGGTTCGTAAACACGCTGGCGATCGAATTCGTCGGCAGCGGCGACCCTGTTTCCACAATCGACATTGCTCGCGAACAGTTACAGGCAGCGATTGACGCTGAGGCCTCGTGACACGCTACTCTATGACCTATGCCGGTCAACGAGAAGATTCTTACAGTGATCATCACCATCGACGGACCAGCGGGTACGGGCAAATCAACACTGGCGCACACGCTTGCCAGCCGATTGGGCCTGGATTTCCTTGACACCGGCGCGATGTATCGCGCGGCTGCGCTGATCGCGCTGGAACTGGGCATTAACCCCACCGATGGCGTGGCGCTGGCGGCGGCGATTGAACAATCGAAGATGCATTTTGATTGGCACAGCGACCCGCCGACGCTCATGCTTGATGCCCGTGATGTCCGCGATCGGATTCGCGACCTGGATGTCAGCGCGATTGTATCGACAGTGGCGGCCCAGCCGGAGGTTCGGGCGGTACTCGTCAGACAGCAGCAGCGGATTGCGCGGGCGCATCCCCGGTTGATTACCGAAGGCCGCGATCAGGGCTCAATCGTCTTTCCCGATGCGCCGGTGCGGTTCTTTCTGGAAGCGGACATGCAGGTGCGTGTTGATCGTCGTGCGGAACAATTGCGGGCTGCAGGCAAGAACGTCGATCCAAAACAGGTTGTTGATGACCTGCAGCGGCGGGATCGCATTGATTCGCAGCGGACGGATGGGCCGCTGATTTGTCCGGAAGGCGCGATCATCATCAGCACCGGCGATCGAACAGTCGAGCAGGTCGTTGATGAAATGGAATCGCACATTCGCCGTGAACTGCCTGATGCGGAATTCAACGTGTGAAGTGGCTGCAGTTCCAGCGCCGCACACCCGGCGCGCCGTGGATGCGCACGTTCTTCGTGTGGACCATCTGCCGCGTTATCGTCAAGATCCTGTTCAAACTGGTGTATCGCATTCAGGTCAGCGGTTCGGAACACGTGCCGCGCACCGGACCTGCAATTTACGTGTGCTCGCATCAATCACATCTGGACCCCATGATTACGGGCATTCCGATTTGGGATCGGCCGTTTACGCCGCTTGCGCGGGCGACGTTGTTTGATACGTGGTGGTTGTCTTTGATAATGAAGATGTTCGGCACAATTGCGGTCTCCCAGGGCAGCGGTCGAGCGGGGCCGATGAAGGCGATGCTCAAGGAACTCCAAGTAGGTCGGTGTGTGATGCTGTATCCGGAAGGATCACGCACACAGGAGGGATTCGTCGCGCCGTTGCAATCTGGTTTTCTGCTGCTGGTGAAGAAATCAAAGGCGCCGATTGTTCCTATTGCGATCGAGGGCGCGTTCAATGTCTGGCCGCGTTCGCAGAATCGGCCGAACCTGCGTGGCCGAATTGCTGTGCGCGTTGCAGAGCCGATTGCTGCAGATGTACTATTGGCCGATGGAAATGATGCAGCACTGCAGCAACTGCGCACGCTACTGGAAACAATGCGGATGGAACTTCGCGAAGATTTGCAGGGATCAACCCGCGGGACATTCCCACCGGCGGGTCCGGCCGATCAACCGTATTGGGAATGCGGCACTGCTGCACACGACCAGCCAAAATAGCCGTCTGTCAAAGACGCGGTGAATCTTCGTCCTCGATAGCGAGGCAGTGCCGCGACGTATTTTTTCGTCGATGGTTGTGTTGCAAGCAGTTGCGCAAACGTCTTGCCGGCACACGGATTCACGATGAATTGTTGTTTATCGCAGTCAGCGCGTTCAGTGTTGATCGCTATGCAGAGCCTGCAATTTCGTTGGCGGGCGTTGTGCCGTTTCCTCAAATCCGCGGTTGAAAAGCGGTTGGCCGACCATCCGGGCGGCTGCAAGTGCAAGGAGCAAGAGGAATGCCAATCGCACCCACTTTAATTTGAGCGTATGGGTCAGGCGTGCGCCGATCAGGCCACCGATGACCGCAGTGGGCGCAAGGCATGCAGCGATGAGAAGGCTGTCGCGCACTTCAAGCGGTATGCCAGCAGCACTGAAATGTTCATTCAGCGTCATGTTCTTGCGGGCTGCGCCGATGACAGCGGTGATGCACATGACGGCAGAACTGGTGCCGATACACTGTCGAAGCGGTAATCGCGTGATGCGCTGCAGCAATGGCACTGTGATGATGCCGCCGCCGATGCCGAGCAGGCCGGCCATGAACCCGGTGATGGCGCCGACGATAGAAACACGCCACCACGACACTCGGGCATCGTCTGCATCGGGTTCCGTTTTGCCTCGCTGCAAATGCAGTAGGTTTGTGGCAATAACGTACAAAAGAAACAGACCGAAGATGAACGTGAGCCATCGTTCCTGATTGCGGTGGAAGAGGTCGCTGACATTCACACCAACGAGAATGAGTACGACGCCGGCGGGCAGCATGCGCCAAAAGACATCCCAGCGAACGGAGCGCGCGATGTGATGCCGCCAGGCTGATGGCGCAGCGACGAAGACATTGACAATCATCGCAGCAGCCTGCGAGAGGTGCTGGCTCTTGTTCAGTAGGACCGTCAGCACGGGAATCATGATGACCGAGCCGCCGATACCTAGCAACCCGCCGAGCAGCCCGGCGGAAAAGCCGACGAATATGAGAATGAGGAGTTCCAGATCCACGACGTCGGGCAGTGTAGAGGCAATTAATGGGAGCACCCGGCAATCGGAAGGGTTGACAGTCTGCAGCGACAGGCAGTTGTCAGTGTCGGAATGAGCGCTATTCATCGCCGGGCGGACCAGCAACTACAATCGCGGCTGTGATTGCGAGAGTGCATAGTTTCCTGCTTCAGGGTATTGAAGCGCTGCCGTGCGAGATCGAAGCGGATCTCAGCACGGTGGGTTTGCCGAAGACGACGATCGTCGGCCTGCCGGATGTTGCGGTCAAGGAGTCGATCGAACGTGTGCGCACGGCGATGCTCAACAGCGGATTTCGTTTTCCGCAGACGCGGCTGACGATCAACCTTGCTCCGGCTGATGTCCGCAAGGAAGGCCCGGTATACGACCTGCCGATCGCAGTTGCGCTGCTCCTTGCCAACCGAACGATCGATTCGTCGGCGACGACCAATGGGCAGCGCAATCACGAGCGTTATCTGTTTGCTGGCGAGTTGGCGCTGGATGGGCGCGTTCGTCCGGTCAAGGGAATTGTCAGTCAGGCGATTCTGGCGCGAACAAAAGGATTCGCCGGCGTGATCGTGCCCAAAGCGAATGCCCCCGAAGCTGCGGTCGTTGAAGGAATTGACGTGCTGGGCGTGCAGACACTGGGTGAGGTTGTCGCTCATCTGAATGGTGATGGGGCGCTGTCGCCGAGCACGACGATGGATATCGCTCATCTTCTTCAAACGGCGAAGCCGGCTATTGATTTTGGAGATGTGCGCGGACAGGAGCCGGCCAAACGGGCGCTGATGATCGCAGCAGCGGGGGCGCACAATCTTCTTATGATCGGGCCGCCCGGCACTGGCAAAACGATGATGGCACGTGCGCTGCCGGGAATTCTGCCTCCGCTGCAGCCGGAGGAAGCTCTGGAAGTGACGCGCATCTATTCGAGCGTCGGTCAATTGGCTGCTGATCAACCGTTGGTGACGACACGGCCGGTGCGCATGCCGCATCACACCGCGTCATCGCCAGCAATCATCGGCGGCGGTTCGATTCCCCGGCCGGGCGAAGTGAGTCTTGCACATCGCGGCGTGCTGTTTCTCGATGAGATTCCAGAATTCAATCGTTCGGTGCTGGAAACGCTGCGCCAGCCGCTGGAAGATGGTGATGTCACAATCGCGCGGGCGAATTCATCGGTGCGCTTTCCTGCACGGTTTATGCTTGTAGCGGCGCTGAACCCGACGCCAAAAGGGACTGCTGCGACAGATGAAGTCAGTCAGCGCGCGATGGAGCGGTATCTTGCGAAGCTTTCGGGTCCATTGATTGATCGCATTGACATGCACGTGGAAGTGCCCGCTGTTCCGTTCAAGCAGTTAACCGGCCAACCGCGAGGAACGAATTCGCAGACGATGCGCGAGCAAGCGCTAGCGGCGCGCACCACACAGCGCAGTCGACAGGGAGCCAAAGCGAATTCAGAGTTGAGCGGACGTGAACTGGATCGGTTGGCCAATGTCACGGAGCCGGCGATGCTCCTGTTAGGGGAAGCGATGAAGGAACTTGGATTGAGCGCTCGAGCGTATGACAAGATTCGCAGGGTTTCGCGAACGATTGCTGATCTGGAAACGGCGGCTGCGATTGAGCCGCATCACGTGGCTGAGGCGATCCAGTACCGCCTTCTGGACCGGATGGTTTGAGCCAAGTGGCGATTGCTTCGGCTTACGGACTGTTACCGCCGTTAGCAGAGCACGGGTCCACTAAGTCGCACGGCGTCGTTTGGGACGACATCTGAGGTTTTCTTTAGAAAGCAATCGCGCTTATCAACGGTCCTGCCAGTATCCGGGCAATCGTAACTGTAGACTGTGCCAGCTAGCGGTACTCCGATCTCTGGGTGGCAGAGTTCATGTGCGTTGCCACACGATGGGCATTTCTGAACGTGATCGAGCCAAGGCATAGCTGTTCCTCCGTTAACAAAGTGTTTACTTGTCAGCGTATTCTAGTTCACGCTTTCGGGTGTGGGCAAGATGAATGAAATAACCGCCTGATTGTCCCCTGCACAGCCGGTGTGGTGTCCGCTACAGTAGTGGTCAGAGGAGACTTCCCATGACGGATCGTTCCGGCGACGCTCTGGACCTGCAGGTCATCATCAATACAGGTCACTTTTCGCTGAAGCAAGAGACTGAACACGATGCCCATGTGCAGGTGAAGCACATTCTTCGGCATGTGGCGAGCATGCTGACGCGAGTCGAAATTCATTTTCATGATGTCGATGGCCCGAAGCACGGCGTGGACAAGCGCGTGCTGATCGAAGGCCGCATCCGTGGCAAGGACCCGGTTGTGGCGGAAAATGATGCGCGCGACTGGCATGCGGCGATCAAGGGCGCTGCGGAAAAACTCGAGCGCGTGTTGCAGCATCAACTCGGCAAGCTCGAGGACAAACGCCGGTGATTTTGGCAAGCCACCGGGCGGAGCCCGGCGCTAATGGGTTAGTGGCGTGCGCAATTGCCGTTGTAATGCCCCTTCAATGTTTGGCTGTATGGCTTTCGGCGTTTTCTTATTCCAACCCCGGTGCGAAACCGCGGCGCATGGTGTTTTCGCAGACTGCGCGCGGTTCGACAAACTGCAACAGGTAGTCCGACCCGCCGGCTTTGGAGCCGATGCCGGACATGCCGAACCCGCCGAAGGGCTGTCTGCCGACGAGCGCGCCGGTGCAGCCGCGATTCAAGTACAGGTTCCCAACGCGGAATTCTCTGCGGGCCCGATCAAGGTGTGAGGGTTTGCGGCTGAACACACCGCCGGTGAGCTTGTACTGCGTGGAATTGGCGATCGAAAGCGCTTCATCAAACGAGTTGACGCGGATGACCGCCAGCACCGGGCCGAATACTTCTTCATTCGCGAGGCGATGTTCGGGGCGAATGTGAGAAAAGATATGCGGGCCGACGTACGGCTTGCCGACTGTCGCAGCTAGACCATCAGGGGCTTCCATACCCAGTTTGAGTGCGCCTTCGGTCTTGCCGATTTCGATATACGTGCGAATCTTTTCTGCCGCTTCTTCATCAATGACCGGGCCGATGTCGGTGCCGGCTTGCATGGGGTCAGCAATGCTCAGGGAACGCGTGGCTTCGACGAGCCGCTCCAGGAAATGATCGTGCGCGCTGTCAACGACGATCGCGCGACTGCATGCGGAACATTTTTGTCCCTGAAAACCAAATGCGGAATTGCGCACGCCCAGCACAGCTTCATCAAGATCAGCGGACGCATCGACGATGATCGCATTCTTGCCACCCATCTCGCAGATGACTTTCTTGACGTGCTGCTGTTCGGTGGTGATGCCTGCTGCTTGTATGATGTCTAGGCCGACGGCTTTGGAGCCGGTGAACGCAATCAATGATGTACGCGGATCACGAACAAGCTGCGCGCCGACGGTTTCACCTCGGCCCGGCAGGAACTGTAACACTTCGCGCGGCGCGCCTGCCTGCCAGAGTATCTCGCACATGACTTTGGCGATTCCGGGTGTTTGTTCAGCAGGCTTGACGATAACGGTGTTGCCAGTCACAAGGGCTGCAGTTGTCATGCCGCAGCAGATCGCCAGCGGGAAATTCCAAGGTGAAATAATCGCAGCGACACCGCGCGGCTGATAGAACACTTCATCGAGTTCGCCGATGAAGTTGCCGAGACGGGTGCGTTCGAACAGCGGAACAGCAAGACGTGCGTAATACTCGCAGAAGTCAATGGCTTCACAGACATCCGCATCGGCGTTGCGCCAATCCTTGCCGTTCTCTTTGATCACGATGCCGGACAGTTCATCACGGCGGTCGCGCATAATCTGTGCAGCACGCGTTAGAACCTCTGCACGTTCACGGGGATTGGTGTCGCGCCACGCAGCAAAGCAACGCGATGCAAGATCGACAGCCGCGGTGGCGTCAGCTTCAGTTGTCGTATTGTTGTCGATTGTCGGAACGGTTGCGCTGTTGATAGCGCGAGCGAATTGCTCGACCTGTTTCTGATCCGCAAAGTCGCGCATGGATTCGCTGAAGAACGGCAGATTGTCGCCCACGCCGCGCACTGCCGGGCTGAGGCGGTGTCGCTGCGGCGCTTCTGCGATGCGCTCGACACCAGGATCGGTTGCATGCTGAATATGCGGCGAAGCCAGCAGCGCATCGGGCGATGCATTGTCCAGGAAACCTGCGCGTAACCATGATTCGTTGGATGTATTTTCCAGAAGGCGACGAACGAGATACGCCATGCCGGGAATCATCTCACCGACGGGGACATACTCGCGCACGCGCAGGCCGCGCTTGACGGCTGCAGCTTTGAGTTGATCCGCCATGCCGTGCAGCATCTGCAGTTCGATCGATTCAGTCGGCAGGTTGTGTTTTTCCAGCAGTGCGAGCGCAATGGCAATGGAACGCACATTGTGTGATCCAACCGCAAGTTTCACGCCGCCTTCATTTGCGCTGCGGGGCATCGCTTCAATGAACTGCTGCGTCATGCGCTCAAAGCACGCATCGGTGTCGGACTTTCTGCTCCATACCGGCACCGGCCAACCCATTTCTTCTGCGTGAATGGTTTCATAGTCCCAGTACGCGCCCTTGACCAGCCGGACCGTCACCTGCCGGCCGGTGCGTTTGGACCATTCGACTATTCTTCGTGCATCATCATCACCGCTGCGCAGGTACGCCTGCATTGCAAGGCCGGCGGTGAAATCCACTTTCTCGCAGCATTGCATGAATAACTCGAGCGTCAGATCCTTCAGCTCATACTGTTCCATGTCAAAGTTGATGTGGACGTTGTTCGCTTTCGCAGCTTCGAGAATGGGCACAATCGTGTCCATCAGTCGGGCGATCGCGCCGTCCATATCGATCGCATCATCGCGGGCAGTCAGAGAACTGATCTTGATCGACACATTAGTGCGTGGAATCGGGCCGAGATGATCTCGTTCAAGTGATGTATTGGCAGACCACTTGTTTGCATATTCGGGCAACTGCTGAATGAGATCGAGATATCGCTGCTGGTATTGCTGCGCTTCTGCATCGCTGACACATGCTTCACCGAGCAGGTCCACGGAAAATCCCATGTCGTTCGACCAGAGTTTCTTGAGCGTACCCAGAGCAGACTTTGCATCTTCGCCTGCGATGAATTTTTCTGCCATGGACGTGATGCGACTGGAAAAGAATTTGGCAGCAATCCCTTTTGCAAACCCGCCGGCTTTCAAACCGAGGTTCACGCCCGGCGGCGGTTCGACACCCGGCTGACTCATGTAATCCAACAGATGCTCATGCACCTGATCCGCGGTGCGCAACATCGGAAACGCATCGACGAACCGAAACAGTTGCACCTTGAACGGTTCGTTGGTCATCGCCCAGTCCATGAGCTTGTCCGACCAGAACTGCGTGGACAAGATGCCTGCTTTGTGTTTGCGGGCCTGATCCAGATATTCCCTGCCGATGTCCAGCGCGCGCGATTCCAGCGCGGGGTCGAAATACGCAACGGGCGTGCCGGTTTCCCGGCGGGCATCGGCGACAGCATCATGATGATGAGCAGGTGTGGTTGTTGAGGTCACGGCGATCGGCTCACGTGGTGCAATTTGAGTCATGGGACTTCCGGTCGTTCGAGGAAGACCTGAGTATAGAGCACACCTGCCATCAAACCCGCGCGCGAATCAGGGGGACACAGCAGTTTGCACACGCTGCAGCAGAACATCGGCAAGGCGGTCAGCAGCACCGGGGCCATGCCGGAAAAACAGCGACGGCTCGACCAACTCGAGTTCGGTGATGCAGAGCCTGCCCGTGTCGCTACGGAGCATATCCACCCGGCCGTACAGCAGCGGCTGAGCATCAAGAGATGCAGCGTGGATTTGCTCAGCTGCGCGTAAAGCAGCTCGATTCATGTCGAGGACTTCTTCATCCGGGGGCGGGGGCGGGGGCCAGGGTTCATCGGTCGCGCCGAAATCATCCTGCACGCGGTAATCGCCCGGCTGTGGAATCTTGCGCACGCCGTGGCTGAATTCGCCATCGATCCAGATGGTGGAGTATTCGCCTTCGGTTTCGACGGATGCGCAGTACGGTTGCAGGAGCACATCTTCGCCGGCAGCCCGCAATCGATCGACATGCTGCTGCGCTGTTTGCAGGTCAGCTTCGGAATTCGTGAAGCGCAATGTTTCACGCGCGGTCGCGCCGATAGCGGGTTTGATAAACCCGCGCGACCAGCTTCGCTCTGCTAGCAGTGGCGCGATGTCGCCTGTTGTGTTTGCATCCAGCCAGATGGTGTCGATGACGGGCACACCAGCCTGCTGCAGATCACGAAGATAGCTTTTGTGCGCGCTCCAGCGGACGACGCCCGGCGGGTTGTACAGTTTCGTCTGCGCAGCAGCACGTTCAATCCACCTGAGGAATTCGGCGCAGCGGTTCATGTAATCCCATGTCGTGCGGATGAGGCAGGCATCGAAGGATGACCAGTCGGTGTGGTCGTCATCCCATGCGGGTTGTTCAAATTCGACATCGCGCGCCGCAAGAGCTTCGTGCAGCGGTCGGTCATCAACTTCCCAGTCCGGCAGGTCTGCATATGTCGCAAGCGCAATTCGCATCGGCGAAGGATAGTCACCACCCGACTGCAGGCAAGGCGGTACGATGGTTGAACGCACGGAAAACTGCGAAAGGAAGTGTGAACGCTATGGGCGAATTCGTGAAGGTGGCGAAGACTTCAGAGATCGACAACAACGGCTGCAAACGGGTGCAAGTCAACGGCGAACCGGTGGCGGTGTTCAATCTGGATGGAAACTACTACGCCATTCATGATGTATGCACGCACGCGCATGCATCATTGTGCGAAGGCAGCATCGCAGGCGATGAAGTGCTGTGCCCGCTGCATTTTGCGAGCTTCAACATCAGAACCGGCGAATGCACCGGCCCACCTGCGGATGAAGATGTCAAGACGTATCAGGTTCGCGTCAATGGCGAGAACCTTGAAGTGGAGATGTGAGTATGACAACTGCGTCTCCGAAGCACTACTGACCTCGCGGAACGCGGTTCCGCATCGTTTCTGCGATGCGCAGGAAGTGCGCACTGATGCGCGTTGGCGCAACGTATTGAGAGGCAAACGTGTCGGCGGGGTTTCTCAGCGCCGCATTCATATGTCTTTTCGCGGCATTCATACTTCCCTACGCAGCGAAAAGACCTCTTTCTTCGGCGTTCATAGGTCTTTTCTGGCCGTTCATACTTCTTTTCTGAGCGTTCATATCTCTCTGCACCGCGTATAGACTTCTTTCTTGGCCGTTCATACGTCTTTTCCGGGCATTCATAAGTCTTTGCTGAGCGCCCACGTATCCCTTTGCAGAGGTTGATTGTGGTGCAACGCTAGAATTGCGCTCATGGCCAAGGAGCGTGCATCGCAGCAGAGCCTACATCGGCGCGTGATTCGCCGATGGATTGTTCGCGCAATTGTGTTTCTGCTGCTGGGCGCGGCAGTGAATGTCGCGGTGGCGTGGGGGTGTGCGCTCTTTTACTCATCAGAACATCTAGTGCCAAACTCTACGGCAGAACTATTTGATGGCACGCACGGATTGAGCGATGAACGAAAACTTCAATTGGCCCGAGCGGCACTTCAGGGAAGATCGGTGCAGTTGACGGACATTCATGGATCACGCATGGGCTCAGGGTACTTTGAGGTGCATGTTCTCTATGTGAGCATTGGATCACCATCAAACAGCCAAAATGAACCCGCTGTAACGATGCAAGTCTGGGCTCGTCAAAGCGGGTGGCCGATGCCTTGTTTGTGGAGTTTCTGCACCAGTGTGGGGCTCGATCAAGTAGTGTTGCACTCTTCATTTCGCGCACCGGATTGGATATCGCCAACAATTGACGGGTCAAAGGTGAATCGACACCTACCGACTCAACCTATGTGGTCCAGCTTCGCGATTAACACGGTTTTATTCGGTTTCATTCTCTGGTTGCTCTTCGCTGCGCCGTTTGCGCTGCGGCGCTGGCGGCGTGTTCGGCGGGGGATGTGTCCGAAGTGCGCGTATCCGGTTGGTGAAAGCGATGTCTGCACGGAATGCGGGCGGGCGGTGCGGAGGTCGGCATCATGACGAAACGCCGCGGACTTCGCCGATGGTTTGTGCGCGCAGTTGTGTTCCTGCTGCTGGGCGCGGCAGTGAATGTCGCGGTGGCGTGGGGGTGTGTCTGTTGTTGGTCGCCAGAGATGCTAGAAACAAACTATGAGAATAGTGCCTCGGCCTGGCATGCCCCAGTACCGAAGTATTGGACGACTTCAGCAACACATATTCGAGGCCACCGGTTCGGAGTCGATCGGTTTATTTCATCCAATCGCGTCCTCGAATCCGGCCCCCGACAACGCGAGATTGTCATGAGACAATATGTGATCCAATCAGGGTTGCCTACTCGCAGTCTTTACCTTGTGCGAAACACGAGCGAATACGCCCACTTGCGACATATGTCGTCGCTTTGGTGGCCGAGTAGGAACTGGACAGAGGGTCTTTCGATTCCAAAGTCATTGCCTCAGTTCTCGACAGGGTGGGGATGGGAACTACCAACTCGTCCGCTCTGGATCGGCTTTGCGATCAACACAGTCTTCTACGCAGTAATCATTTGGCTGCTCTTCACTGCACCATTCGCGCTGCGGCGCTGGCGGCGTGTGCGGCGGGGCTTGTGTTCGAAGTGCGCGTATCCGGTTGGGGCGAGTGATGTCTGCACCGAATGCGGGCGGGCGGTGCGGGAATGGCGCGGTTCTCGGATCCCAGAGATCACGTCAGGGCGTATCGCGTTTTCCAGCTCTCGGGAATGGTAAGTCGCAGGCCGTAGAGATAGCGGATCAACTGGCCCTGGTGGGCGGCTTCGTGTTCGAGCAGGTCGAGGATGAAGCCGAGCTGCGCGTCGGTGAAGGTTTCGGTTGTCTCAAACAGTGTCAGCACGGCGGTTTCGGAATCGCGCAATGCGTTTGCGACTGCCTGCTGATCTGTTGTTGTCTTGAGTGAACAGGCAAAGCCGGACCATTCGCCGGCTTCGATGGCTTGGGCGTAACTTTCGCGTGCGCCGATGACGCACCAGAGTTGCCGGCCGATGGTGTTGGACGGCACCCCCGGGAGTTTGGAATCGAGCGCGTTTGAATCAATACCTTCGATCAGATCGCGGTACAGGGCGAACGATCGTTGCAGGCGATTGCGGAGGAGGTTCATCGATGTCATCGGGCTTTGCATGCAGGGCGGCAGTTGTCAATCGTGAAATTTGTAGTGGAGGGTTACGTGGCCGCCCTGTACATCGTTCGGTTCGTAGCGGACTTCAGCAGATTCGTCATACCAGTCCCCACCCCATTCGAATTCGACTGAACCGCTGAGTTGTTCTGTACGGTCGGGTTTGCCGTCATACATCAGACTTATAGTTGCATGTCCGTCGATTTCGCCCGAGCCGCGAATCGTGATTGCGTGAGGCAAATCTACTTCCGGGTCGGTGAGAAGAAGCGTCTCGGGTTGCCGGACGTCGGTGATGCTGACCTCGGACATTGCAGTGAGTTGTTGCCAGATCAGCCACGCTGCAATGACTACCACGAGGAGTACGCCACCGATGAGTATGCGCTTTTTCATCTGTTTCCCTCTGTAGGGCGGAACATTTGTGAATGTATTCCCCCTGCGGAGCCGGGGGCTAATGGTGTGGTGTGGGCGCTTTCTTTGATTTCTTCGACTTCGGTTTGGCCGTTTCGATGCGGGCGGGCGCGTCAACGCGGGAATGAGATTACTTTCTCTTCATGAATATGAGATTGTCAGGTCTTGAAACACCAGGCAGAAGCAATGAATCCAAGTAGTCAGGGTTAGCCCAATCGTCCCAAGGCTCCAGCGCGTGGTATGCATTTAAGAAATCTTCAGCTAGATTGGCATCGTACATTTTCGCACCAACCCACCTCTTGTGCCTGAATTGCTCGTTCGGCCACTCTCTCTTGGGCATTGGATCACTGCTGGAACATCCCACCACTACCCAATTGCCCCAATCCAACTGCTCGCGTGATACAGCGAGACAGGCGATTAGATTTCCGAACGGAAGGCCAACACACTTTGTCTTCGGTGATCCATCTTTTTCTTTGCCATCATAGAAACAGCATCTGACAACATTCGGCATCATAAGATCGAGAACCTGCCCAGAACCGAATGTTCCATCTTTCAACGGCACAAGAAAGACATCTCGGGAATTCCATTTCTGTTTCAAGGTTCTTTCCAAAGTGGATGTGCTCAGAGTGCGGGTGGACGGTGCGCGCAATAGGTAAACCGCCGGCGGAGCCGGGGGCTAATGGTGTGGTGTGGGCGCTTTCTTTGATTTTTTCGACTTCGGTTTGGCCGTTTCGATGCGGGTCGGGGGATGTGTCATTTCATCGATGACGCTGTTGTACACCTGCAGGCAGCGGGTGGCGGCGCCGTCCCATGTAATTGTCCGCACTTCCATTGCGCCGTGTTCGCGCAGCGTGCTGCTGAGTGGTGGGTGACGCAGGACCGCGACGATTTTGTTGGCCATGTCGTCGATGTCCCAGAAGTCCACCTTCAGCGCGTGTCGCAGCACTTCGCTGACGCCGGAGCTTTTGCTGATGAGTACAGGAACATCGTGGCTCATTGCTTCCAGTGGCGCGATGCCGAAGGGTTCGGAAATGGAAGGCATGACGTAGAGGTCAGCCATGGAAAAGACGCGCCCAATATCTTTGCCGCGGAGGAAGCCGGTGAAGAGGATTTTGTGTCCGATGCCGAGTTCGTTTGCCATCTCATACATGTGCTGTGCGAGATCGCCGGAGCCTGCGACGACGAACTTGACGCCGTTGTATTTTTCCAGCACGCGCTTGGCGGCGCGGACGAAGTAGCTCGGGCCTTTTTGATAGGTAATGCGGCCGAAGTAAAGGACGATTTTGTCCGTCTGTTGGATGCCGCCGGTGCCTTCTGCAGGTGCGAACTCGACGCCGTTGTAGACAACTTCGACGCGCTGCTTGGGGACGGAGTATCGGCTGACCACCATGTTCTTGGTCAGTTGACTGACTGCGACGACGCGCATCGCGCCGTGCATGCCGCGACGTTCGATGTCGTAGATGCGCTGGTTTATGTGTTCGCCGGAGCGGTCGAATTCGGTGGAATGGATGTGCGTGACCAGCGGCTTACCTGTGAGGCGGGCGATCGCAAGGCCTGCGGGATATGTCATCCAATCGTGGGCGTGAACGACATCAAAGTCGAGTTTGCGTTGCGTGATTGCTGCGACACAGAAGGTTGCGTAGCGCTCGCACTGGGTCATGATATCGCCGCCGTAATCATCAGCTTTGGCGGCGCTGGGTGTTGGCGTGTCGGCAGAAGGCGGCGGTGCGGAAGTGTGCGCAGGTGACGATGCGCTGCCGGTTGCTGCGGATTGAGTGTGTGCGGATGCAGACTGGCCGGGCGTTGTTGTTGAGGATTGCGATGTTGTGGTGTGTGCTGCGCCAACGGGTTGGTCAGCTCGATTCGGATCGTATGGGTGCAGGAAACCGGAGTGGACGCTGATGAATTCGGTGTGTGTGAATTCGGTAGTTGTCGTGATGGGGTCGGTCGAGGCAGCGGAACCGGTTGGAGTCGGTGCTGCTTGGGGTGATTGTTGGGTTGGAGTTGATGATTGCGGCGCACTTGAAGCAGCGCCAGCAGTGTTGGCTGAATCGGGCAGCGCTGCGGCTTCGGATTGCGGGCTGAGCATCTGGACGTGTGAAGCGTCTTCGCCGCCAGCAGATTTGGGGAGTACGAATGTGATGCGCGCACCCTGGGCGTCGAGGGCCTTGGTGAGCCCATAGCAAGCCGTGCCGAGCCCGCCTGTTATGAATGGCGGAAACTCCCAACCCAGCATCAGGACGTGCATGAAACGACAACTCCAATCCACCGATGTTTGCTCGGCGAGGCGACGATGTGTGTGAATGTGTGATTCGGCAGAGTGCCTGCAATTTCACTGAAATCGTCGCAGGCAGTAGTGATATGCGATGGGCAGGCAATTGGCCAGTGACAGGGGGCGGATTGCCGATGATCGGGGCGTGATGTCCACCGTACAATCGCCGGCTGTGAATGATCGAACCCCATCCGAGCAGCATCAGCAGTCGGCCCAAAGCCCCGGCGGCGACTGGACGACCCGGAAGCTGCTTGCGTGGATGAATGAACATTTCACGAAGCGCGATGTGGATTCGCCGCGTTTGGTGGCGGAGTTGCTGCTCTGTCACGTGCTGGGTTGTGAACGCATGCGGCTGTACATGGAGGTGGATCGGCAGGCGACGGAAGCGGAGCGGCAGCAACTTCGGGAACTGGTCGCGCGGGCGTCGAGTCATGAGCCGGTGCAGTACCTGGTTGGTGAGGGGTGGTTTTTCAGTCGGCCGTTTGAAGTGAACCGGTCAACGCTGATCCCCCGGCCGAGCACGGAAACGCTGGTGGAGCGCGTGCTGGGGTGGTGCCGGGAGCAGGTTCGGGTGATTGAGGAATTGGATGGGAAAAATGTTGTTCGTGGTGATGAGAGTGAAGGAGATGGGGGTGAAACTGGTGCGGAATCCCACGGTCAGGAGACCGTGAGCTTTGAGAAGAAGGATGAAGCGGCACCTTCGATTGAGTTGGGCAGCGGGGCGGCGGTGGTGTCAGAGGAGCGGCTGCGGATTGCGGATGTAGGGACAGGGACGGGGTGTATTGCGATTTCGCTGGCAGCGCAGTTGCCGAATGGGGTGTTTCTGGCGACGGATGTGTCAGAGGATGCGCTGGAGTTGGCGGGGCGGAATGCACAGCGGCATGGTGTCGGGAAACAGATTGCTTTCGCGCACGGGGATCTGCTGGGGCCGGTTCGGAATTGGATAGGTGATGCGAAGCTGGATGTGTTGTGCAGCAACCCGCCGTACGTGCCGGATGAGCAGTGGGCGGATGTGGAGCCGAACGTGAAGGATCACGAGCCGGAGGGCGCGCTGCGGGGCGGGGCGGACGGCTTGGATTGCATTCGGTCGTTGATTGAAGGGGCGGGAGATGTGCTGCGGCCGGGCGGTTTGCTTGCGATAGAGATCGCGAATGTGCATCGACAGGCGGTGCTGGAACTGATCGAGCAGGCCGGCGTGTTTCAGCATGCCGAAGTGGTGCGCGATCATGAGGGGCATGATCGTGTGTTGTTGGCGGTGCTGAAATGACATTCGACCCGCAGGTATGCACGCGCGGCTGTGAATGAACCTTCGAGAACGTCGTTCTTCTACGTTCTTCTACTTCTTGACTGCGGCGAGCGCTTTGGTCAGCTCTTCAATGAACTGGCTGGCTTTGAACGGTTTGAACAGAAATGAGTGCAAACCTTCCTGGACGGAACGCACGATGGAATGGTGCGGGTCGTAGCCGAAGCCGGTCATGAGGATGACCTGCGTGTTGTCATCAGCCGCCCGGGCAGCGCGGAAGACTTCATAGCCGTTGCGGTCGGGCATCTTGATGTCAGAGACAATGACTTCGATCGGTTTGCCGCGAGCTGCGGCAGCTTCGATCAATTCGATTGCTTCACCGCCACCTGCAGCAATCTGCACATCGCAGCCGCGCTGTTCGAGCATTGTCTTGAGCCGTTCGCGAATGTTCGCTTCATCATCAGCGATGAGCACTCGGCGGCCTTCCATCGCGGGGTCACGTTTTTGGCGATGCAGTTCCTGTTCGGTTTCGAGAATCGTGCGCGGTCCTGATGTGCAGTCCTTGATGCGCGCATCCATCGTGCCAGCAGTGCTGAGTATCTGTTTGGCAAGCTTGTTGATGTTCTTGTCGTCTGATGAGAGCTTGCTGAGCTTTTCAGCCTGTTCTGCAAGGGTTTTCAGCGGGGCGCGGAGTTCGCTTACGATGTTCTTGGAGACCTGTGCGTTAGTGGTGTAGCGCTCGACAACGAGCAGATCGAGAATGTTCATCGACATGGCGATGTACCTGCCGAACAACTCAGCAAACAGCAGGTCGTTATCGTCGAATGCAGCTTTGGTGTTCGACTCGACATTGAACACGCCGATGATTCGATCGTGCAATCGAAGCGGTACGGTCAACGCGCTGGCAGCGGTTTCCAGCCCTTCGCGATACATCGGGTCTTTTGAGACGTCCGGGCAGACGTAACTGTTGCCGGTGGCTGCGACGTAGCCGGAGATGCCGTTGCCCTCTTGTTCTGCGTAGATCAGTTCGCCGATTTTGAGTGGCGAAATGCCGATGGCAATGACAAGTTCCAATCGGCGGGTCTTCGAATCGAGCAGGCGAATCTCAAAGTTGTCGAATTCCAACAGTTCCCGGACAGATTGCACAATACGATCTTCGAGATACTTGAGCCGTTCGGCCATGTTGAGATTGGAAATCGCAGCGGAGTCGAGGCGGAGCAACTCTGCACCGGCAGCGTCGATCGCATCGATTTTGTTTTGCAGTTGTCTGCTGGCGGTGTTCTCCCACAGCACGCCGACGACCGTGTCGATGTGCGGATCGGGGACGAGCGAGATCGAAGCTGGGGATACGACGAGTTCGAAATGCGAATCTCCGCTGGAGAATGCGATCTCCTTGCTATGGATATCATCAATAGGCAGGCTGACATCCGCGGAGCGGTTATACAGCTCGATGGCGGTTGTGCAGTGCTCGACGAAGCGCTTGGTGACCTCAGCGGAATGCTTGGAGAGACGGTGGTTGGACCAGACCAACGTGCCTTCTTCGTTGACGAGGCCGACGCCTTCTGCGACGTGTTCGAGAGCAAATCGATCGGGGGTATCATCGGCAGGTGCGGAGCAGAGGGCATTGAGCTGCTGGGGCGAGCAGATGAGTATCGCCCCTGGATCACCGTTGACGAGAGTCCGAGCGGCGGGCAGATCTTCTGCTTCAACGATCTCGAACGATTCGCGCAACGCGGCTGCCGGCGAACCCTCTTCGGGAAGCGACCCCTTGACTATAACCAGACGTGGACGTGTTGAGCCCATGTAATTGAGCAGTTGAAGGGACCGAACTGCAATCCTGAGTGTAGTCACCCTTGGTATGCCGATGCAATACTCCGGCATCGGATGTGCCCCCCGGCCGGCTTGACAATGGCGGGGTGGAGTCGAGAATCATGAGTGATCACATGACGACAGTCGAGGCGTGGACACGATCTCCCACGCATGGAAACGCCGAAATATCCTCGGCTGCGTCGAAGCGTGCTGGGGCGCCTGCACGGAACCGCTCGTCCCTGCCCACCATGATTGTCGCCACTGCACTCACAAAACGATTCGGCCGGCTGACCGCTGTAGATGCCATCGACCTGGAAGTTCCCGGCGGAAGTATCGTCGGTTTCCTCGGCCCCAATGGTGCTGGCAAGAGTACGACGATCAGAATGATCTGTGGCTACACCGCGCCGACCAGCGGAACCATCACCATTGATAAGCTCGATGTCCAGAAACGGCGGATGGAGGTATTGCGGAAAATTGGTTACCTGCCGGAGTCAACGCCGCTGTATACCGAGATGCGGGTGCGGGAATATCTGAAATTCCGTGCGCAACTGTTCGGCATTCCATCAAAGAAGCGAAAGTCTGCCATCGAGTATGTCTTGCGCCGTTGCTGGTTGAACGATGTGGTGCGTCGCCCGATCGGGCAGCTTTCTAAGGGATATCGCCAACGGGTGGGGCTGGCTGCGGCGTTACTGCATAAACCGCCGGTGCTGATTCTCGATGAACCGACAGTGGGGCTGGACCCATCTCAGATCCGCGAAGTGCGAAGTCTGATTCGAGAGCTTGGCGGTGAACATACGGTACTGCTTTCTTCGCACATTCTTTCGGAGGTGGAAGCGGTGTGCGATCGCGTGCTGATCATCGCCGGCGGTCGCATTTGCGCTGAAGGCACGATTGATCAGTTGCGCACCCGGGCTACCAAGACTGCGCACTATGTGTTGGAAACGGAATCTCGTATTGAGACATCATTGTTCGATGGTTTGCCATATGTCGCAAGTGTCGAACGGACAGCTCTTGAATCCGGTTGGCAGCGATTGACGATAACAGCCAAGGCAGATGCGCCAGATTTGCGTGAACGGCTGGCAGCTATGGTCAAGCGTTTGCAGGGCACAACGCGCGAATTGCATAGGGAGGCACCGTCGCTGGAGCAGCTCTTCGTACAGGTCATCACGGATTCAGCACGGACGAAGCTGGATCGTGATGACAAACTTCCGCTTGTCGAGATGAAAAAGCCTGCTACCAAGGCAAAGGGACGTTGATCGGATGAGCGCGACGACCGCCATTGCCAGACGAGAACTGCTTGGGTACCTGCTGACACCAGCGGGGTACATTATCGTGGCGGTGTTCATGCTGGCGACCGCGTTGATGTATTTCCTGTGGGGCATGCTCTGGGGCGGCGGCTTCAATCAGGGTGATCCTGCATCGATGCGGATGGTCTTTTCGGGCGGGATTTTCATCTTTCTGTTTGTCGCGCCTGCTATCAGTATGCGCACGCTCAGCGATGAATACCGCATGGGCACGATCGAATCACTGTTGACGTGTCCGGTCAGCGAGACACAGATCGTCATCGGGAAGTTTCTTGGCTCGTTCGGCTTTCTGCTGGCGATGCTTGTGCCGACCGCTGTATATGTCATTGCGCTGGAAATGTACGGCCGACCTGATTACGGCGAACTTGCCTGCGGATACGTTGGCATGATGCTGGCTGGCGGAGCATTTCTTGCCACCGGATTGCTGTTCAGCACACTGACGAATTCACAGGTGCTTGCGTACCTGGTGACGCTTTTCTTCTGGTTAATTCTGTTGCTTGCGTCTAAGGGTTTGCCGAAGCTTGCTGCGATGAGCGCAAACTGGCAGGGTGCAGCCGACCGCGGTACCGCGATGGAGGTTGTGCAGAATCTCAGTGCACGGGCTGGGAGGTTTATCGGTGCAGCTGACCCGCAGCAGGCAGTGCAGGGTTTTGCTGTGGGATTGATTGATTCGTACAACGTTGTGTACTTCCTCGGCTTCACAATCGTGCCATTGGTGCTTGCGATTGTGTTCCTGCACGTGCGGAGATCGCGATGACCGAGACGCAACCACATGCATGGACGCCGAGCGCGCGACGACGGGCCGCATTAAGCAAAATGCGCCGGTTGATCAACGCAATCATCTTCATGTTGTCGGTGATTGCCATTGCGGTAATGATCGGTTCGTTTGCGCATCGAACAGGGCTGCGCATCAGAGTTGATGCAACGAAGACCCGCGCGTATTCGCTGAGTGAACAATCAGCAGACCTGCTCTCGTCGCTGGAAGGCGAGTGGATGATCGCGCTGCTGCTGGTGGAAGACAATCTCGGCGATGCAGAACGTCGCCAGCTCGATGAAGTGCTTCGCCGGTATACGGATGCGTCGGAGCAGTTGCGGTTGTTGCGTATTGATCCCACAAATCCCGCAACGCTTGATCAATACGAATCACTGATCGGCAGACTTCGACTGATCTACGCAGATCAAGTTCGTGCATACGACGAAACTCTGGACGATGGTGGCGCAGCGTTCGAGAAATTGCATTTGTTTGCCCAGCAGCAATCGCGTGAGCTGGGGCAGGTCATGCAGCAACTCTCAGCTGCGGAGATCGATGTACGAGATTTCCAGCAGCGCGTCGGTCTGTTTTCATTGCTTGCTGAGCAGGGTGGCAAGGTTCTTGAAGAAGTGAACAAAGCCCGTGCGGTGCATGATGCGCAGCCGATTGCAGATTATGAAACAGCCCGAAGCATTCTGGCTGAAGCATTGTCGCAGTGGTCCCAGCAACTTTCGGAGTTGGCAACGCAGTATGAATCGTGGTCGCAGACGCGCGGGCTTGACGTCAACCTACAGGCATATCTGCAGCAGGCAGCGATTGAATATGCGAATCTCGCGCAGTATTTGGCGGAATCGGGTGATCCACTTCGACATTTGCCGCCGATTGAACTCGCAACGATCGGTCGGCAACTCAAAGACGGTGAAGCGGCTGTGGTCGTCGGTCCGGATTCTGCTGCTGTGATTCCCTCATCGCAACTCTTGCCGCGCGTCAGTCGTGGCGGCGCGCTGGCGTTTGATCGGCGGTTCCGCGGTGAGCAATTGATCTCCGCTGCGATTCGATCATTGCAGGTTCCAGCAATGCCCATGGTTGTGTTCATGCACAATGAACCAGAGTCGATGTTGCGACGATTGCCAAAACAGGCAGACCTGCTTGGCGTGGCGACGCTGCTGGACATTTCTCGCTTCGAGGTGCGCGAGTGGATTGTCAGCGACACCGAACGCCCGCAACCGTCGGCGAATCAAACCGCAGTCTGGATTGTTGTGCCGCCGGGTTCCCGGCAGTCGCTGAATACCAGCCGCAGGGAACTGGAACTGATCGCTGCGACGCAGAACCTGATTGATGAAGGGCAACCGGTCATGTTGAACATGTACCCGAGTCTATTGCCGGGCTTCAATCAACCGGATCCGTGGGCAGCCGTGGCATCGTCTTTGAACGTGAAGGCAGATACCGGGTCGATCATTGTTGAGCAATATGAACTGGCAGAAGGCTCGAAACAGATTGAGCGCAGTCAGATCGTGCAGCAATATTGGGAAGATCACCCGATCAGTCGCGCGGTGCATGGCCAGCAGACGTTCTTGCCGTTGCCGATTCCCCTCAAGCTAAACGTCGATCCGTCGGTCGGTGGCAACTTTACCGCACTTGCTGAAGTAGCACCTGCAACAAATCGATGGCGCGAGCAGGATTGGGCTGTTGATGACAAACAACTCGATTCGCCGACGCGCGACCAGCGTTTCTTTGAACCAGTTCCGATTGCAGTGGCAGGTCAACGAACGAATCCAACCGGAGCGAGTTCGCAGCGGTTTATTGTTGTTGGTTCGGTAGGATGGTTGATGAGTTACGCAGCAGATGCAGTGACGCCTTTGGGTGGGGGGCGCATCGTGCTGACGAATCCGGGCAATCAGGAGTTGCTACTTTCATCTGTCGCATGGCTGGCGGGAATGGATGAACTGATCGCGCCCAGCGCGGTGAGCCAGCAAGTCGCGCGACTCGATGGAATCACCACGCCGGTGTGGCTGCGGTGGTTTGCAATTACAGCAGCAGGCGCGCCGCTGGGATGTTTGCTTCTGGGGCTTGGCGTGTGGATGTTTCGGAGGGTGTAATAGCTGTAATTTGAGATTCTGAGATTTATGGGTACACGAACCACAATCATTACATTCTTCATTGCGGTGTTGAGTGTTGTCGCAGCGATCGTGACGGCGGGCACTGATTCGATCAGTACAGCAACGGAATCGGCACGACACCGCCTTCTGGGTGCTGGTCGTCTGCCTTTGGAGAAAGTTGACAGAATCACATTGCAACGTGGTGAGCAGCCGGTTTGGGAGTTTGAACGCCGCGGTGGGCAGTGGTGGCAGGTGCAGCCGTTTGAGTACCCTATGCAGATCTTTTCGATGCGTCAGCTCATCAGCCAGGCGATTGATCTGGAGTATGTGAGCGTGATTGAAACCGGTGATGCAGCAAGCGCGGGTTCATTGGCAGCGCTGTCATTGGAGCCGCCTGATGCTGTTGTGACGTATGGGTGGGGAGATCAGACGCTTGGTATTGAACTCGGTCGCCGTGGAATTGCCGGCCGGGCGTATGTACGCATCGTTGATGACCCGCGCGTGTTCGTCGTCAACCAGGGGCTGCACGATCGCGTAGTCGAGATGGATCCACGGGAATGGCGCGACCGCACGATCTTCCGCAACATCAGTGTTGATGCTGTGCGTTACCAGCGCCACAACGGCGATGAGCACATGGTACTGCAGCGCGATCAACGCACATGGCACATGATCAAACCGGTGCAGACACGGGCATCTCTAGCAGGAATCGAAGATCTGTTGCAGGTTCTGTCGCGCATTGAAGTGAGCGGGTACATTCTCGATCAACCGGAGGATCTGTCGCGATTCGGGCTGGAGAACCCGATCGCGGAGATCGAAGTGACAACGGAGCAGGTGATAGATCAGAACAGTGTGCTGCGCGAGCCGGTGACGCAGCGCTTGCTGATCGGTTCGCCGATTGGACTCGGCTCGCAGGATCGCTTTGCGAAGATTGAGGGATTCGATACTGTCGTGCGGCTTCGTGCAACAGTCCTTGCGGAATTGTTTCGGGATGCGCAGACGTTCGCAGCACGGACGGGCTCGGGTGTGCAGCCGGAAGACGTAAAGCGCATCGTGATTCGAGATTCCACTGATGAGTTGATGCTCGAGCGCGACCTGGAACGATGGGTTGCGCCGCGATTCGGTGATCGTGAAGTCTCGTTCACTGCTGTGGAGACGCTGTTACAACAACTTTGTCGCCTGCCCGCGCCAACGGTTGAGTTTCGTCCCTACCCGCGCGATCTGGAGGTCGCCACCGTCACACTGTACGGCTACGACCTCAAGCCGAGAGATACGGTGCGTGTCGCCCGCGAACCGAACGAGGGCAGGTGGGCAATGGAGAACGGCGACAACGTGCTGCGCATCTTCACAGCGACGATGGACATGCCGCTCGAACCCCGCGCGTTCGGCCTAGAAACAGGCGTCGGTCCGTAGACAAACTAGCGAACTCGATAGCGCAGCATGACATCATCCCCACGGCGGCGCTGATCGATCAAGTCAAGTGCGATGCCATCGGTGAGTTGCTGTACAGTTCTGCCGCGCGCAGCAGACACTGCCTGTTCATCGCCAAACAGCAGAGGACCGACAAATACCCACGCTTCGTTGACGAGCGACTGCGCAACCAGTCGGCCCATCAGGCCCGGGCCGGATTCGACGAGGACAGTCGCTGCGTCATAACGTTCGACCAGGAGTTGCAACACGCGGTCCAGATCGACCTCGTCGCCGATGGAGCATGCAATCACTTCAACATTATGCGCTTCAAGCTTGTGCGCTTTGGACGCGCGATCGGACAATGATTTCTGCGAGCAGAACACAGTGACAGGAGTATCGCCGGCGGTCCGTACCAGTTTTGAATCCGGTGAAATCTCGAGGTTGGGGTCGATCACAACTCGCCGAGCGACACGGCGAACTCTACCGCAACGGGCGGTCAACATCGGATCATCGTGCTGCACAGTTCCAATGCCGGTTAACATCACATCGACGCGGCCGCGCTGCCGATGAACCATTGCACGGCTGCGCAGCGAACTGATCCATTGACTGTCGCCGGTGCGCGAGGCGATCATGCCGTCGAGTGTCTGAGCCCACTTGGCGATCACCCACGGCCGATCGTTTTCGAGACGATGAAAAAACGGGTCAGAGACACTGCGCACAAAGCGGTCATCTTCAACAAAACGTATGTCGACGCCCGCGGTGCGCAAGTGCTCAGCGCCACCGCAGCCGTGTTCAGTCGTATCGCGGCGGCCGATTACAACGTGCTTCACACCAGCGTCGATAAGTGCTTGCGCGCACGGCCCGGTCTTGCCGGTATGGTTGCACGGTTCAAGCGTGACGTAGCATGTCGCACCGTTTGCTGCAGAACCGGCGCGGGCCAATGCTTCGATTTCTGCATGCGGGCCGCCAAAGGTGCGGTGATACCCCCAACCGACAGTCACACCGGAATCGTTTACAAGCACGCAACCGACCAGTGGATTGGGTTCAGCGCCGCCATGACCGCGCAGCGCCAATCGTGCTGCTTGATGCAGGTAGTATTGATCACAGAATGCACTGCAAAATCGGGTCATGAACCAGCAAGTGTAGCGGCAGAGGCTGTGCAATCACGACGAATCGGAGTCACGAGCGATTGCGAGTTCACGAGGCGTTGCGGTTCCAGTTTCAACACGCGATTTGACGAACCGAAGCGCCGCAACGAGCACATCATCATCGAATCGGCCGGCATTGTGCTTTTCGACCATCGACGCAATGAACTGCGGCCAGTTGCCAGGGGCCGGCCTGCGGCGCAGCGTATCACGCAGGGTATCCAGACCGTACGCATCACCGGCACGGTTGCGAGCTTCGAACACGCCATCGGTGTAGACGATCACCACATCATCGTGCTCGCATTGGACTACGGTTTGCTCGGATTGAAATTCATCATCGCCGACCGCCCCGAGGATCATTGCAGTTGATTGAAGTTCCTCAATACTGCCTGCAGCCCGACGTATGAACCCGGGAGGGTGGCCAGCCGACGCCCAGCGCAGCGTGCCGCTGAACGGGTCAAAGCTCATGCATGCAGCGGTTACAAAGACATTGTGCCTCGCAAGTGTGAGGTGAACGTAACGGTTGAGTAGTTGAATCAATTCTGCCGGTTCAATGCGCGGCAGTTCCGCGCGGATTCGTTCTAATTCACCGTACAGCCGATTCACAGTCAGCGCTGCGGCCAGGCCGTGTCCGGTGACATCAAGCAGAGTACAGTGCACGAAACCCTCTGGGCCGACGTGCAGATGAAAGTAATCACCACCCATTTCGCGCATCGGCTGAAAAACATATTCGACGACAACAAAGCCATCGTCATAGCGCGCGGGGAACATCGTTTCGTGGATGGACCGCGCACGGCTGATTTCCTGCCGCATTGACATGAAGTGCTTGCCGACCATACGCGCGCGGAATTCACGGCTGTGCTGGTACAGTCGCCAGGTGCAGATGGCGACGCCGGGAATGAACACAAGCAATCCCGCTGCAACAGTGATCATCCGATCAAGCCAGTCTTCCGTGCCGGGAAGCAGCATCTCGCCCACTGCCCATGCGAGAATCAGCGGCACAAACGGCCGCAACGATTCACGGCTGCTCCAAGGCAGGAACAGGCATGCAAGGAAATGCCAGAGGAACAACTTGTACAACATGTGTGGCGAGAGCTCGAGCACGAGAAACCGCGCCAGCTCCGTGAGGATCGCCACTGCGCCGAGCACAAGAATCAGCGTTGAGGCGACAGCCACAATCTGTTCTCGGCTGGCGTCTTCGGTACGCCGACTCAGCGCGAAGGAACTAATCACGCCGAGTGAAAGCGCCGCAGCTGGAGCGGTAAACAGCAATCCGCGCCATTGATCAGCAAAGAACACCTCGCGCAGCACGCCAAGAACGACGACGACCATGCACCATGTGCAGAACGACCGAAACCGCCGACGAAGCCAATCTTCAAGTTCGTGCTGATACTCCCGCTTGAACAGCACGGATGCGGTTTGTGGATGGTGTTGAGCCATGACTGTGGATATCGATTCAGGTGCAGGACGAGCGGTTATGTCTGCGATTGTCCGATCACTTCAGTCTCGGTTGACAGCGACGAGCGGGCAGTCACATGCAGACCGCGCAGCGCCATCGACACAATCAGAATGTCATCGTCACAGTTGCCGCCATGATGTTTGGCGACGGCTCCTGCGAGAAATCGCGACCAATTGCGAGGCGGCGGATCGAAACATGTCGCTTCGCGCAGGCCTTTGATTCCGAATTGTGTGCCGCCATCGTTGCGGGCTTCAATTGCGCCATCCGTATATGCAATAAGCACATCGCCGGGCCGTATGTTGTGTGTTTCCTGGCCGGCTTCGAATTCTGCGTAGGATTCCACACCGAGCAACATTGCCGTGCCGTTGAGATCCGTGATCGTTCCATCACCTCTGCGAATAAATGCAGGCGGATGGCCGGCATTGACCCATTGCAACGTACCGTTCGACGGATCGAGCATCATGCACGCGCCGGTCGCAAAGAGACTGTGATGGGCCATAGTCAGGTAGATGTACCTGTTGAGCAATTCCATAACTTCAGCAGGTTCAGCTTCGGGGCTTTCAGCGCGAATACGTTCGAGTTCGCCGAACAGCCGATTGACCGTCAGTGCCGCAGCCAGACCGTGGCCGGCCACATCGAGCAGGGTGATCGTGATGCGACCCGTGGGTTGCGAACGATGCACATGTACATAATCGCCGCCGATTTCCTGAATCGGTTGGTATTCGTATTGGAATGCAACGTGGCCGATGTCGAACGGATCGGGAAACATTGCATCATGCACGATGCGAGCGCGCGAAAGTTCGCCGCCCATGGACCTCACCTTCTGGCCGAGCATCTTGCGCGTGAAGTCTTCGTGCAGGCGTTTGTGCCGCCACCATGCAATCGCAGCGCCGGGCACAAGGACGACTGGCGAGCTGATAATGAGTACCGCTTTGCTGATCGAATCAAGATGAGTAGTCGGCAGCAACACCACGACAGCCCAGAATACGAGCAGCGGAAGGACAGGCTGAATGCTTTCCCACGGTTTCCACGGCAGGATCAGACACACGACAAGGTGCAGCGCGGCTAGATCGGCCAGACCCCACACACCGTAGTTGTTGAGGTGCTTGTGCAGCAGCAGCCGAGGCACCATCAGCAGCGTGCCGACGGCCAGTACAAGCACTGTTGCAGCGGAATTGAGCATGCGGATGCCGGAGAACCGCGACCGCATCGCAAATAGGCTGGCGCAAATAATGAGTGCTGCGCCGAATCCGATCGTGCGCAGCACCATCGCAGTCGAATGCTCCGTCCAGAGGGCTGACGGATTGGCGATGAGAAACAGCAGCAATTCGCCTATACACAGAACCCCGACGGCAATGCAAACAGCCGCAAAGCCCCGGCGAAACGCCAATGCGAGCACGAGGTCGTACGCTCGCTCTTCGTCACTTTGGGGTGTCTGGTAGGCCAGCTTCATGCGTATGTGCTCGTGAGTCGTTCGTGGACAGGGGCAGCCCGCTCAGGATACCACCATGCCGCAATCGGCAGTAGAGTCGATCTGCAGCCGATTCGTGATTCCGGAATCGAACCGAGCAGTTGCCCGGCTGTGGTGTCCATTCCGGAAGATGGTCGGACCGCTGACCGGCTCGCAACTGAAAGCAAGGAAAACGGCCCGCCGAAATCGACGGGCCGCTGTGTGATTTACTTTGTCGAAAGCGAGATTTACGTCTTCGCCAGAACTTCGTCGCGGAGGCGATCGGGCATCTGGCGGTACGCAGCGGGTTCCATTGTGCTGGTGGCACGGCCTTGCGACATGCCGCGGAGCACGGTTGTGTATCCGAACATTTCCGACAACGGAACTTCTGCGGTGATGACACGCACCACGCCACGAAGTTCCGAATCGACGATGTGGCCACGGCGGGACGACAGGTCGCCGGAGACCGAACCAAAGAATTCATCGGGAGTGATCACAGTGACCCGCATGATCGGTTCAAGCAGCGCGAGACCGGCCTGGGTGCATGCTTCACGGAACGCAAGCGCGCCAGCCTGTTCGAACGCGACTTGACTAGAGTCGACTTCGTGATGTGAACCATCGATGAGCTGTACGCGAATGTTGACGACTGGATAGCCGCCAAGGATGCCGGACATTGCTGCGTTTCGCACACCGGTTTCGACTGACGGAATGTACTCGCGGGGGATAGTTCCCTGGCTGATCTTGTCTTCGAAGACGATGCCATTCTTTATTTCCAAGCCTTCTTCCTTGGCCTGGTCAAGGGTGATCGGCATGACATTGATAATCGCATCACCAAACTGACCGCGACCACCTGTCTGCTTGACGAACTTGCCTCGAACATTTTCTGCGGAACCGCTGATTGTTTCACGGTAGCTGACGCGTGGCGTACCAACGCGAACATTGACCTTCATATCGCGGACGATTTTGTTCTTGACGATTTCCAGGTGCAGTTCACCCATACCCGCGATGATCGTCTCGCCGGTCTCGTCGTTGTAGTTTGCCTGGAATGATGGGTCCTCGCGACGAATGGTTGTCAGTGCTTCGCCGAGTTTCTTCTTGTCATCAGCTGTGGCCGGCTCGATCGACATGGAGATCACCGGGTCAGGGAATTCCATGCGTTCGAGAATGATCGGGGCATTCGTATCGCACAACGTGTCGCCGGTCATCGAGTTCTTCAAGCCGATGACTGCGACAATCTGCCCTGCATACGCCGCATCGAGAGCCTGGCGATCTTTAGCATGCATTTCAAAGATACGGCTGACGTTTTCCTTGCGATCATTGCCTGGATTCAACACACGGGAGCCGCGTTCGAGCGTACCGGAGTAGATGCGGATGTAGGTCAGGTCGCCGTGGATATCGGAAACGACTTTGAAGACGAGTGCGGAGAACGGTGCTTCACGAGTGTGTTCACGCGTCATCTTCTCGGTCTTAACACGCGGATTTGTGCCCTCGACGGAAGGAACTTCTGAGGGTGTTGGAAGGAACTCGATAACGCCGTTGAGCAGGCGCTGTACGCCGATGTTCTTCAGAGCCGAGCCACAGAAGACGGGAAGGCACGTGCGTGCAATTGTGCCGATGCGCAGTGCTGCGCGGATTTCATCGGGCGTGATCTTGGATTCATCTTCGAGGTATTTCTCAGCAAGCGAATCGTCAAGCTCAGCCGATTTCTCCACCATCTCGTGGTGGAACAACTCAGCAAGCTCGCGGTATTCATCGGGGATGTCCTTTTCATGGACGATCGCACCCATTTCACTTGCGTCGAAGTAATACGCCCGCATTTCGATGAGGTCAATGATGCCTTCGAAGGTGTCCGAAGCACCGATGGGAAGCTGCACAGCAATCGGGTTGGCGCCGAGGCGCTCCTTGATTGTGTCGAAGCTGAATTCAAAGTCGGCACCGATCTTGTCCATCTTGTTGACGAAGGCAATACGCGGGACCTTGTATCGATCAGCCTGTCGCCAGACCGTTTCGGACTGGGCTTCGACGCCTTCCTTTGCGTCAAAGACGACGACCGCGCCGTCGAGCACACGCATGGAACGTTCGACTTCGATCGTGAAGTCGACGTGGCCGGGCGTGTCAATCAGGTTGATCATGTAGTCCTGCCCTTTGTACTGCCAGGGGCAAGTCGTCGCAGCGGATTGGATCGTGATGCCGCGCTGCTGCTCTTCTTCCAGGAAATCCATGGTTGCGGTGCCTTCATGCACCTCACCCATCTTGTAGTTCTTCCCGGTGTAGTACAGCACGCGCTCAGTGACAGTGGTCTTGCCCGCATCAATGTGAGCGCAGATGCCGATATTTCGTACGTGTGACAGGTTGATGGACATTGTGGTTTTCTCGGAGCGTGAATGTTGAGCAAAGTGCAATGCGAGGTTTGGAAAACTCAAGATCAGCGATGGCGGGTCTGTGTCGTGCCGCCGAATGACGCTGGAATACCGGTTCCGAAGACTGCGTGGTAGAGCAGTTATCGGCTGAATCCCTCGGCCTGTGAATCTGTGATTCTCAGCCAGTTCGGCACAGCGCCAGCAGGCGTTGTGTTGGGATTTGATCAGGAAAAACCGTCGATCCCGAATTGAATTGTGCAGGCAGCCCGGCTTGCACCGGACGGCCCGCGGAATCGCCCGAAATGCGGGCAGGGGACCGGTTCAATACAAGCGGGCGACCTCGTCGTCGTCGGACATAGCCGAACTCCTTGCGCCATCAGATAGGTTGCTGATGACAAGTCGCCAAGATAGTCAAGACCCCGCTGCGGCAATTAGGAGCCACCGTGGGGAATAGCAAAGTGTACCACCGGCCATCAACGAGTCAATAATTCAATCAGAGACGCTGAAGAATCTCAGTTCTAGCATTCTCGAACCAACTGACTGCGGGGATGATCGAACCGGCGGAGAATCGGCTCGATGTCCTTCAAAAACCGCCTGCCATCCTGTACGTAGCCGGCGGTTGGCTTGAGTTCTGGCACAACACTACGGAAATACCGGTTCAGACGAAGCATGAGAAGCTCGCGGACGTACTTGGCGGTCATGGAGGCAAGAGCCACCGGTAGATGAGATTCCTCGGCACGGCGAATGAAGGTGATCGCCAGCTGTTGGGGCTCGAGCGTCAGGATGTAACGACTGGCCTGATCTGTTTCATCTTCGATCTTCAATCGGGCATTCGGCCAGAAGTCCTGTAGTTGCCTGCGATAGTGCGTTCGTCCGCCTTGCCGATCGATGATAATTTCAAAGTTGGCGTTGCTGTGAGACTTGCGGATGTGTTCGACATGCCGCAATGCGTGGTGGAGATTGACCCCAGCCTTATTGCCGAAGGTGCGCACGCCACGGTTGAAGGCTCCAACGTCGACGACGCTGCAGCGTATTGATGAACAGCGCACTGCAGTGTCGTGCATGGATCGTCGCAGCCGTGCTGCATCAATCCGCAGCAGGTTTGCATCACCGGCGACCGGCAGCGCACTGTGCGATTCATACCAAGGGTACTCGTCCAATTGTTGCGTCGCGCGGCCGGGATCGAGCCTGTGCAGCAATTCCGTGCAGGTCGCGGGGATGGTCTCGCCTGCGCCTGTGATGGTCGAGCAGAACGCAAGGACGCCACGCTCGAGATCCGCAAGTGGGTGCCGTGCGCGCGATGCAGAGCCCTTGAGTTTCTTGGAATCGTCAACTGCAATGCGACGCCGGGCGTCATTGGGTTTTCGGCACGTTGTTCGATTCAGCAGCCCCCAGAGATTCGGCGGGGGTGCATCTACATTGTCGCAATCGCGGACGCAGAATGCTGAACACGCAATGCACAACGGGCCGAACATCGGTCCGTAGCCTGCCTCATCAATTCCCGCGTACACGAGCATCGCAGATATTGTGCGCGACAGATCGGCAGCCTGTGGATCGAGTGCAGCGTACGAAAAGTTGTACCCGAGTTGTTCAGAATCGGTGGTCAGGGGGTGCAGCTGCCCCATGCTGCCAGCAGATCCAGGAGATCGAAGACATCCACAGTGCCGACACCGCCACCATCAGAGCTGATCGCAGCACCCGGGCCGCCTGTGCCCCAGTTGTTCAGCAGCTCGAGAAGGTCAAAGACGTCGACCACACCATCCGGATCAGCACTGTCGGCATCCGCGATATCAGCTGGACACAACGGCGTACCTGGTGATGGAATTGCAGCGCTGACCAGAACGGAAGTCGGCGTGCCGGGCTTGAATAATCCAACGGTTACATCTCCGCTTGTCGGTGGAGTGTCTGCGGTGAAACGGAAGTTGTAGGTTGAACTCCACCGCAGAGCATTGGAATTGGCATCGCGGGTGAATGCATCGGTCTCCCACTTGACTTCCGTAGTTCCTTCTGTGATCGGCCAGTCGGCGCCACTTTGGGTCACGTAGCCGACACCATCGCCGCTGTGATAGTCCACATCATGAAAACCCGAAGACTGCACAGCGACATTTGCAGGCAGAGGAACAGTGAATGATCCTGCACCTCGATCTGAATTGAGGTTATGCAGGGCGTATTCGTAGTCCCACGTTCCATCGCCGTTGTCAGTGACCTTGTATGCAAGGTGGAACCGACCTTCGTCGGGATTGTCTTCGAACGTAACTATTGTGACTGCCGGGTCGATGTCAGCCCACGCCTGAAGCGCAGGCGATCCCGGATGCACTGACGTCTGGCAGCACTGCGTTCCTGAGATACTGGTCAGGGAAACATTGACTTCGCGATACGAAGCGTTGTTATATCTGAGGTTCAAAGATTCGTCGTGCGTGACGTAATGAATCTCTGCGAAGAACCTGCCTCCGGCAAGGATGTCAGCATCCTTGAGTTGCAGTCTTCCGCGGATAGAGTCGGGACCGACCGCTTCGTTGTAGATGTCATTATGCACCCCGCCAACGCCCTGGCCCTGCGGATTCACAAGAAAGCGCGGGCCGAGTCGAAACTGTGTGCCGTTGAGTTGCGACCAATATGTGTCGGCGCATCCGACGCCGAGCGTGTTGCAGCCGGTGCCTGAGCAAGTTGTACCGGCAAGTGCTTCGCACGTTGGTTCACTGAGAGCGCACCACGTGTGTTTCAGCCACGCCATACCGATCTGTTCGAATCGACCATCTTTCAGTCGATACATGTTCTGCGCCATAAGCGGGTTCTTGCCACCGACGCCATCCTGCCATTGCGCATTGGTGTCGCCGATATTGCACGATGTTGAAGCGATGGAGAATGCGCGGATGCCGCCGGAGACGCCGTAGTACAGGAAGTCGTCCTGATCGCCATCGTTTTCCAGACCAATTCGACTGGCGGTGATGTCGGGCCCGATGACTCCGCGTTTTCCGCCAGCGTCAGCGGGTACAACCAGCATCAGCGCAACGATCGCGAGAACGGTGACTGCAAGACCGTGCAATACGAGCGAACGACTCATAGCGTGCTCCCCGATCCACTCTGAAATGACCCTCACAAGAATCAGCACCATCTGAGAACATGGCTCGACGATGCGGACAGCCCATAGTTTGCCCCAACTTCACTTCCACGTCCACTGTTGTTTGTCATCTTCGCACAGACGAATGCATTTCGGACGTTTCCCAACTTCACAGGGCTGTCCCCAGGGCGGGATATTTTCGCACCAATAGACAAGCCGGCCGTCGCAAAGCGACGGCCGGCTGGGAATACACGTTGTTGGGCGAGAAACCCTCGTCAGCCCTTCTTACGGGTTGCAACTGCCCCATGCAGCCAGCAGATCCAGAAGGTCGAAGACGTCGACGACACCAGCGCCGCCACCATCAGAGCTGATCGCAGCACCCGGGCCGCCTGTGCCCCAGTTGTTCAGCAGCTCAAGAAGGTCAAAGACATTGACCACGCCATCGGGATCAGCGCTGTCTGAGTCAGCGATATCAGCCGGGCAGACCGGATCATCAGGTGCGTCCGGAACCATAACAGCAACATTGACCGTATCGCGACCGCCGCCCTTGTACATGCCGACAGTGATGTCGCCTGCCACGGGGGGTGTGTCAGCAGTGAAGCGGAAGTTGTAGGTCGTACCCCAGCGCAGAGCGTTGGCGTTGTTGTCTGTCGTGAAGCCCGCACACGACCAGGTCATGTCCGAAGCGCCGACAACCATCGGCCAATCTGTGCCATCAAAACTGGTTACACCGTTCCAGCCGTCGTTGGAGTGGTGCGCGACGTCATGGAAGCCGACGCCCGACGAGTTCACGCCAGCCGCAAGCGGAACCATGAAACGATTCGCAGCACGTTCTGAATTCAGGTTGTGCAGCGCGTACTCGTAAGTCCACGTGCCATTGCCGTTGTCGGTGACGAGATACGCGAGGTTGAATCGGCCGATGTTGGGATCGTCTTCGAAGGCAACCATCGTCACGTTCGGATTGTTATCCTGCCACGCCTGGATGGCGGGGTCGCCGATGTTCGGACGCACGGTGGTGTAACTGTTCACAACCGGGCTGATGCTCGTATTGGAAAGGTTCACTTCTCGGTACGTCGCATTGTTCCAGCGTTGCGGGAATGCTTCGTCATGCGTGACGTATTGAATTTCTGAGAAGTAGCGATAACCGCTCTGAATCTCGGATTGCTTGACTTGCAAACGACCGCGAATAGCGCTTGGGCCGGACGGAGATGAGTAAATATCGTTATGCACGCCGTTGGTTCCGACGCCGACTGGATTAATGTTCCAGCGGGGCCCGCCGTTACGACCGTCATTGAGGCCCGAACCGTATGTGTCTGAACACCCGATGCCAAGGTGATCGCAGTTTGTTCCCGTGATGCAACTTGGCATCAGGTAGCCGGCGCAGTTGTCACCGGACTGGCTGAGCGCGCAGAAGCTGTGCTTGAGCCAGCTCAAGCCGATTTGTTCGAACTGCGAACCATCATTCTTCATGCGGTACATGTGCTGCGCGATGACCGGATTCTTCGCATTATTTGGTTCGTCATGCCACTCTGCGATGACATCGCCGATATTGCACGAAGTCGAACCGATCGAGTAGGCGCTGATTCCGCCTGACTGACCGAGATATACAAAATCGGTGCTTCCGCCGACTTCACTAGCCACGACATCCGGGCCGGTCAGACCGCGGCTGCCTGCATCTGCAGTCGGAAGTGAACCGGCGATCAATACAAGGCCTGCCACAGTCGTGGCTCCGAGAATCAATGTTGTCTTCATAACGTTGGGCGCCTCCAGCCTCGCCCCCCTCAGTGTTGTCTCAATCGTTTACGTGACAGTTCGTCTCTGTACAAATAGCGACGCATCACTCTGTCGTTTCCGATGTAGTTGATGTCCCGCTGCACTAGTGTGAACGAGATGGCACGCAAAATCCAGCCCTAGTCTTACGAAAACATTATTTCCCAGACTGCCAGCTTTATCTGTCTAGGGCTCCGACCGTTCAGGTCAGAAATGGAAAATCCTAGAAAAAACAGCCGTCACGCGCTGTGACGGCCGTTTCTACATCAAGAGTGGGTTAGGAGCAGGCTGTATCAGGGGTTGCAACTGCCCCATGCAGCCAGCAGATCCAGAAGGTCGAAGACGTCGACGACGCCAGCGCCGCCACCATCTGAACTGATCGCAGCACCCGGGCCGCCTGTGCCCCAGTTGCTCAGCAGCTCGAGAAGGTCAAAGACATTGACCACGCCATCGGGATCAACGCTGTCTGAGTCAGCGATATCAGCCGGGCAGACCGGATCATCAGGTGCGTCCGGAATCAAGACAGCAACATTGATAGTGTCGCGACCGCCGCCCTTGTACATGCCGACAGTGATGTCGCCTGCCACGGGGGGTGTGTCAGCAGTGAAGCGATAGTTGTAGAGCGTGCCCCAGCGCAGCGCGTTGGCGTTGTTATTTGTCGCAAAGTCTGCGCAGGACCACATGATGTCATTGCTGCCGATGGTCACTGCCCAATCGGTGTTGTCGAAGTTCGTGATTCCATTCCACCCGTCGCCGGAGTGATAGTCCACATCATGGAAACCGAGGTTTGAAGTATTCACGCCAGCGGGGACATCGACCATGAAGCGATTTGCAGCGCGGTCGGAGTTGTGATTGCGCAGCGCGTATTCATACGTCCATGTGCCGTTGCCGTTGTCGATAACCAGATAGGCCAGTTCAAATCGACCGACGCCGGGATCGTCTTCAAAGCGGACAATCTCGACGCTTGGGTTATTGTCCTGCCATGCCTGAATTCCCGAATAGCCGCGCTGTACAGAAGCCTGCCCTGGGGTTGCTCCAGACATCGTGGTGCCGTTGAACACGACCTGTCGGTATGACGCGTTGTTCCAGCGTCGCTGAAATTCCTCATCATGCGTGACATACTGAATCTCAGCGAAATACTTGTCGCCGGAGATTATGTCAGCAACTGCGACCTGCAATTTGCCTGCAATGTCGCTGCCGCTGGGGTTCGTGTAGATGTCATCATGCACACCACCGGGGCCGACGCCGACTGGATTGATTTCCCAGCGCGGGCCGACACGGCTGGGGCCGCCGTTGAGTGTTGCCCAGTAGGTATCAGCGCAGCCGATGCCGAGCGAATTGCAACTAGTACCGTTGCAGTTGCCGCAGGTATCCTCACTCACCGCGCAAAAGCTGTGTTTGAGCCAGCTCATGCCGATTTGTTCAAGTCGATTTCCGTTGCGCGCCATTCGATACAGATTCTGCGCGATGACGGGATTGCGAGCATTGCCCGGCTGATCAATCCAATCAGCAGTCGTGTCCGGTACAGGATTGCTCTCCCAGGGTGAGTTGCATGAAGTCGATGCCATCGAATACCCACGAATGCCGCCGACAGTTCCGTAGTACGCGAAATCGTCGGTCGAATTGAAGTCATCAAGGCCGACACGGCTTGCTGTGACGTCTGGACCGTTGAGGCCGCGGCTCTGTGCGTCCACCGTCGTTAGCGAACCAGCAAGTAGAACGAGCCCAGCCACTGTGGTGGCACCGAAAACAAGAGTCTTTTTCATAACGTTGGACGCCTCCAGTAACGCCGTACATATGTGCAACTTGATTGTGGGGATCGCCTTCAGCTCTTCAAAGCCCGCCCTTTGAGCAGAATACGAAACGCTCTATAACAGTCTGACAGGAACGGGCATGAGAATCCAGCGCCGATACTGTTGTAAAGGGCTCTACAGCCAAAATCGAGCCCCTATGAGTCCGCAGGAAATTCTCATAAGTCGTTGTTATTCAATGCCTTGAATGGATTTATTGAGTATCGCAGGCTGTCTTGGTCTATTCAGGTCAAAAGTCATTGGCAGGTTCTTGAGCTGTCGTTCTCTGGTGATCTGATGTGCCTCTCGCCGGTTTTGTGAGACTCACATTGGGTTCTTTGTCGACCGGCCTAGAATCCGCATCGATGACAACGAATCGACCAAAAGTACTCGTCGCAATGTCCGGCGGCGTGGATAGTTCCGTTGCAGCAGCGCTGCTCCTGGAACAGGGCTATGACGTAGTGGGTTGTTTCATGCGCCTTGGCTCACCCGGCGAGGAACTCGAGGGCATGGTCGAGGCATCGGATACAGAAGACGAATCGTCGGTGACGTGCAATCCGAAGAATCTCCGTATCGGCAAGCAGGGGTGCTGTTCCATAAACGATGCAGCCGACGCCCGGCTGGTGGCAGCAAAGCTTGGCATTCCGTTCTACGTCTGCAACTTCAAGAAGGATTTCGGCCGAATCGTCGAGTATTTCGTCGGCGAATACAACGCTGGGCGCACGCCGAACCCATGTGTGCGCTGCAACGACTGGCTGAAGTTCGGCAAGCTGCACGATTACGCAAAGCAGATCGATGCGCAGTTTGTCGCATCTGGTCACTACGCGCGCATTGATCGCAGTGTTCCGAATACGCCGAAGCTGCTGCGCGGTGTCGATCATGGCAAAGATCAAAGCTATGTCCTGTTCGGCGCGTCGCAGCAGCGTTTGACTGAAATGCTTCTGCCAATCGGGGAATATGCGAAGCCTGCAGTGCGCGCGATGGCGCAACGTTTTGATCTACCCGTATTCAACAAGCCGGATTCGCAGGAAATCTGCTTTGTTCCTGACAATGACTATGCCGGAGTTGTGCGACGCCGAACGCCGGAGGTTGTGTCGCGCGGCGCGATTGTGAATTCACACGGCGACGTCATTGGCGAACATGAGGGGCATCAGCATTTCACGGTGGGACAGCGCCGCGGGATCGGCATCGCACGCAGTCACCCGCTGTATGTGCTGAACAAGAATTCCGACACGAACACAATCACGGTCGGCGCGAAACGGGATCTCTACGCAGACGGTTGCGCCGCATCGCAGGTTCGCTGGTTGATGCACGAGTGCTGTTCAGACGACTGGATGCAGTGCGCCGCGCAGATTCGATACAACGCGGAGCCTGTTCCCGCGCGCGTGCGCTGCAGTGGTGTTGACGCGATAGAAGTGCGCTTTGATGAACCGCAATTCGCTGTCGCGCCTGGTCAGGCCGTGGTGTGCTATCAGGGTGATGCTGTAATGGTCGGCGGGTGGATTGATTCAGCCGTTTGAACATCGCGTTGTTCGGGTGCGTTCAACAAGAATTTTCTGAAAAAATTGCGATGCTGTTGCGATTTCCACCGAGCGTGATGACGCGCATCGCGCGCACGGTTGTTTTGTATTGATCTGCATTTACGCGCAGCGCAACCTGCTGAGCACTACAGCTTTCTCACCAACTGTCCACAATTCAGGTGCACTCTTGCTGTGTGCGCGCAGCGCCGTATTGTGTCTCTCGGTTGATAAGTCAACCTCGTTTATGTCAATGAAGGTGAACTGGTAACAGGAATCTGGAGGCATCGCGGCACTGACTTGGACAACCACCGGGCGCAAGCTCGGGGGCCGGACTGAAAGGAAAAGGCCCGGTGCGGAAGTGTGTCGGAATAACACGTGCTGGAGGATGAAACCAACGGGAGGCTTCGGCCGAACTTTGGTGGACGAAGGCAGGTGCCGGGGCGCAGAAGCACAACTTCGATGTTCGAAACAGGCGAAAGCCATATCGAGCAACGGAGGACATGGTGGGAAGGTCATTCACCTGGCGGAACACCATGTCGAAAACGGGCTGAGGACGTGGAAACATGTGTTCAGCCCGTGCGACGGTTTGAAGAGCGCGCCGGACATCTTCAAGCTGTCAGTCAGAACCAAGGTGAAGGTCATGCGTCTTCACCGTTCGACAGAGCTGTGGGTTGCATGACCCGAATCTTGGGCTGACAGCCAAGAGCCTTCGTGAAAGCGAGGGCTCTTGGTCTTTTTTGCGTGAGCTGCCGGGCTGTTTTCATCCATGCGCTTCCCGGCCGGTACACTATAGAGATGGCTGAATTCGACTGGTCGTTCCCGTACTCGTCGCAGCGCATGCCGGTGTTTGCGCCGAATGTCGTCGCCACGAGCCAGCCACTGGCCGCCCAGGCCGGCTTGTTGATGTTGCGGACGGGCGGCAACGCCATTGACGCTGCTGTTGCGACCGCAATCACGCTGACGGTCATCGAACCGACGAGCAACGGTATCGGGGCCGATGCATTTGCGTTGATCTGGGCCGGCGGGGGAATGCACGGCCTCAACGCTTCTGGCAGGTCGCCAAAGAAACTCAGCCCGTCAATGTTTGCTGATCAGGAATCAATTTCGCCGCAAGGCTGGCAGAGTGTGACTGTTCCCGGCGCGGTGTCCGGTTGGGTTGCGCTTTCAGAGCAATTCGGGGCGTTACCGTTCGAAAAACTCTTCGAGCCAGCGATTCACTACGCCCGCAATGGATTTGGCGTCGCGCCGCAGACTGCGTACTACTGGGATCGTGGGTGTCGTGCGTACAAGGATCTTGATTCGTTCCAGCAGACGTTCTGTCCGAACGGCAGAGGGCCCAGGACCGGCGAAGTCTTCACGAGTGAAGCGCATGCGCGCACGCTTGAATTGATCGCAGCAACGAAAGGCACTGCGTTTTATGAAGGTGAACTCGCGCGCAAAATCGTTGCACATTCAGACAACACCGGCGGGTATCTCACGGAAGACGATCTGGCAGCGCATCGCCCGGCGTGGGTGCGGCCGATTGAAACGACCTACAACGGCGCGACGCTCCATGAGATTCCCCCCAATGGTCAGGGACTAACAGCACTCATCGCGCTTGGTATCGCCCGGCATCTGGATATAGCAAGCCGCCCGGCGGACAGCGCCGCGAGTCTGCACCTGCAGATTGAAGCGATGAAACTCGCATTTCGTGATGCGGACCGCTATATCGCAGATCCGATGCACATGGATCTCCGCGTGCAGGATCTGCTCGATGATGCGTATCTCAAGGATCGTGCTGCGCTGATAGATCCCGCGCGTGCGCAGGATTTCAAGCATGGTGCGCCGAAGCCCGGCGGAACAGTGCTGCTGTGCGCAGCCGACGCAGCCGGCAACATGATCTCAATGATCCAATCCAACTACACCGGCTTCGGGTCCGGCATTGTCGTGCCGGACACCGGCATTGCGCTGCAAAGCCGCGGCGCGTGCTTTGTCACTGAAGATGGTCATCCCAATCAGGTTGATGGCGGCAAACTGCCGTATCACACGATCATTCCGGGCATGGTGACGCACGACGGCGAGCCGCAGATGGCATTTGGCGTCATGGGCGGATACATGCAACCGCAAGGGCACACGCAGGTCATTATTCGCATGACCGATTACAACCAGAACCCGCAAGCAGCACTGGATGCACCCCGCTGGCAGGTGTTCAAGGGTATGAATGTCGGGATCGAGCCGGGATTCAAATCAGAGGTCTATGACGAATTGCGCGGGCTCGGCCACGATCTGCACGTCGAAGATAAGCAGTGGGTGAAGTACGGCGGCGCGCAGGCGATTTACAAAATGAACGGTACGTATTGCGGGGCAAGTGACCTGCGCCGTGACGGTCAGGCGGTCGGCTTCTGAATCACGCTTTGTTCGTGCGTTTGGGGACGGACAGCCGCAGACAACGCTTCAATGTCGCGACGGTTTGTGCTACAAATAATGGTTTCCCCCAATCAAATACAGCCATCGCGCTCAGCGAGGATTGACTTATGAATACGCAGCAACTCAATGCAATCGCCTCTGCTCTTGTCGCCCCCGGAAAAGGCATTCTCGCAGCTGATGAAAGCTCGGGAACGATCAAGAAGCGTTTTGACAGCATCAATATCGAGTCCACAGAAGCTAATCGGCAGGCGTATCGACAGATGCTCTTCACAACGCAGGGCGTCGGTGAGTTTGTCAGCGGCGTGATTCTCTTTGATGAGACAATACGTCAGATGGCGGACGATGGCAGGCCGTTCGTTGATGTGCTCAAGAGCCAGGGCGCGATTTCGGGCATCAAGGTCGATGCCGGTGCGAAGCCGCTTGCGAATTCCCCGGATGAGAAAATCACGGAAGGCCTTGACGGTCTGCGCGATCGGTTGAATGAATACATCAGCCTCGGCGCAAAGTTCACGAAGTGGCGCGCCGTTATCACGATCGGCGACGGCATACCGAGCGACTACTGCATTCGCGCCAATGCGGAAGCGCTTGCGCGGTACGCAGCACTTTCGCAGGAAGCGGGATTGGTGCCGATTGTTGAGCCGGAAGTTCTGATGGATGGCAACCACACGATCGAACGCTGTTACGACGTGACTGAACGCACGTTGCATGTCGTGTTTGATGCGCTGCATTATCATCACGTATCGCTTGAAGGCATGTTGCTCAAGCCAAACATGGTGATTTCGGGCAATGCGTGTTCCACGCAGGCCGCTCCTGAAGAAGTGGCTGAGCAGACAGTGCGGTGCTTTATGCGGACGGTGCCTGCTGCAGTGCCGGGGATTGTGTTCCTGTCTGGTGGGCAGAGTAATGAACAGGCAACGGCAAACCTCAACGCTATGAACGCAATGGCTGAGAAACATCCGTGGCAGCTCAGTTTCAGCTACGGCAGAGCGCTGCAGGATCCGCCGCTGAAGACATGGCTGGGGCAGGCAGGCAATGTCGAGAAAGCGCAAAAAGCGTTCCACCACCGGGCCAAGTGCAATAGCGCTGCGCGTGATGGTTCATACAGCGACGCAATGGAGCGAGAACTGGTGGGGGTTGGTTAAGATACTTCACCAGACATCGAGAGGCATAGATTCCAAACTCTCTATGAATGCTGTGCCTTTCCCATTCCAGTAGGTGTCTTGATCGAGGTCGTACAGCACGACGTTTGGATCACTCTGAAATTCAATCGTCCAGCCTGAGTTGTCCAGTGAACTCGGCGGTGCATCACTCCATTTGAGTGAAATTGCACAATGCGGTGTACCCACATTCACTGCAGCGCACCAACGAGCACGACCTCGCCCAGCCAGCCTGTGAGAATGCTGAATGTGTTATACAACTCGTCGGACATAGACACATCTCCAGCGTCCATATCCTACGTCGTGGGGATTCACATTGATTCGAATCGGTGTCAGGTCAGGTGCGATTCACATTTGACTGCGCGATGCGTTCGCTCAGCGATTGACCTGCGTTCAGCATTGCAATTGCGTCTTCCGGATTGATGCTGCCTTCTGCGACGTATGCAGCAATCTCGCGTTTGGTGGCTTCCTTGGCCCGCGTCTTGAGCACGCTGGTGATTGTTCCTGCGAGGATTGCGACCAGTGCGATCGTTCCGCCGACGCCGAAGACGACCATCATTTCGAAGTCGCCTCGTTCGAGGGCCTGCTGAAAGAAATTCTCACATGCCAGGGTCATCATGACCGTACCTCCCTGTGGCGGCTGCGGCGGCGGAAGCACCCCACATGCCGATGAATCCTAGGCCTACCGAGTTCTTGGGAATTGTCCGGGCATTCTTGCGGGCGGTTGCAGAATCTGTGAGCGCCAAAATCGACCGCACCCCGCTGCTGTGCGGGGTGCGGTCGTGAGGACGGAGTAGAAACAGAGGAAGACTAGGAGGAGAAAGGTCGTTCTTGTGCTCTCAACCGGTCGGCTGCGGGGCGGTGTTGGCTGCGTGCCGCCGGGACTGCCGAACCGGCTTCATTGGCCGTTCAGCCTCTCTACGCCGGATCGCTTCCACTTGTTCGGTGAATCCTTCACCAAATCGCACCAGTCTCAGACTATTTGCTATGACGAACACGTAGCCGAAGGCGTACAGCAGCGGAGCCACCCAGAGATTGATATTGCCCGTTGCGGCAAGGGCCAGCCCGACCAACGCCAGAGCGATGGAGCCGGCAATATTCTGGCCGACGATCGCTCGGGTTTTACGGGCCAGTTCCAACAGGAACGGCACATGCCGCAGGTCATCGTTCATGAGCGCCACTCCGGCTGAGTTAGTCGCAATATCCGATCCCGACAAGCCCATTGCCACGCCGACATCAGCCGTTGCGAGAATCGGGCCGTCATTGATGCCATCGCCGACCACCAGCGTGTGATGACCTTTCTGTATGAGGTACTTCAATTCCTCGTGCTTTTCTTCGGGCAGACATTCCGCTTCGATGTGATCGACACCGACCGCCTGGCCGACGCGTTTGGCCACAGCCAGTCGATCGCCGGTGAAGATACTGACCCTGCGAACGCCGAGCTTGCGCATGCGGTCGACAACATCCGGCGCGTAGCGTCGCAGTTTGTCTTCAAGTCCGACAGCGCCGAGGTATGTTCCGCCAGCCATGACATGCACACCGGACATGCCTTCGATCTTGGATTCGACTTCACGCACCACGCTTTGTGCAGCGGGGTTAAGTTCAATAAGCCAATCGCTTCGACCGACGCAGATTTCCACGCCGTCGCGCACTGCGCGCACACCTCTGCCATGGACTTCTTCGTACTTCTCAACCGCAGCTGGTTTCACGCGGGCCTGCTGGGCTGTGTCGAGGATGGATCGCGCAAGCGGGTGGTTTGAAGATTGCTCAGCATCTGCAGCTGCCTGCAAGAGTGTCGCGCCGTCAGCATCGGGCGCGGGCACCAATCTGCTGACTGCAAACTTGCCGGTCGTGAGCGTGCCGGTCTTGTCCAGCACAACGGTATCTACAGTCGCAGCAGCTTCTAGCGTGCGCGTTTGTTTGATCATGATGCCCAACCGCGCAGCAGCAGCAAAGGCAGCAACCATAGCGGTGGGGTGCGAAATCAGCAGCGCGCCGGGGCAGGTCACCACAAGGACAGTAATCGCGCGAATGGCAGCTTCATCCTGAATGGTTTCATCGCTGCTGCGTGCGCTGAAGAACCAGACAAGCCCAGCCACCATCAACACGACCGGCACGTAATACGAAGCAAGTTGTTCGATTAGTTCCTGCCGGGCTGTCTTGGCTGATTCAGCTTCACGAATGAGCTGTTCGACTTTGCCGATCGTTGTCTCGCCAGCGACAGCTGTCACGCGGATATCGATCTGCCCGGTCAGGTTCGTTGTGCCAGCGTACACGGCTGTGCCGTTTTCAGCTTCGATCGGCAACGCTTCACCGGTCAGCGATGCCTGATTAATGTTGCTCGTGCCGCTGATGACTGTGCCGTCGACGGGCAGGTTCTCGCCGGGGCGCACTCGCACAATGTCGCCGATCTTGACCGATGCGAGTTTGACTTCTCGATCGCCTTCTTCGGTGACGAGCCTCGCGATGTTCGGCGTCAAGCCGATGAGTTCACGAATGGCCCGTTGCGCGCCCCAGGCTGTTCGGCTGAGAATCAGGTTGGCCATCCATAGAAACAGCGCGACAAAGCCGGCTGCGATGTAGTTTTCAGTGACAAGCGCAGCAAGCACAGCCAGCGACGCAAGCGCATCACTGGACGGGCGTCCCTTGATCAATTCACGCCACGCACCAGTAAGCAGGGGGATCACGAGAATCACTGCTGCCAGTGATGCGGGGATCTGATAGACATCGGGGTGCAATCCGGACCATTGACCGATGAGCGAAGTGAGCAGCAACACACCGCCGACAAGTGCGACGAAGAGTTTGCGCTCGAGTTTGCGAGCACCGCCTGCTCCGCCCTGATCGATGTCAGGTGATACAAGAGTGGGTGTTGTGTCCATTGGAGACGATGTCACATTAGCCGTTGCCATGAGTGAGAAGCTCCGTTGTTCAGCCTCTCATGTATTGCAAGAGGCGACGATTGTGGCCGATCAAGGCGGTTTTTCCTTGCCTGCCGGCGCAAAGACATGTAGTCCGCCATTGGCGGACCTGTCATGATACGGCAGCAGGATCGGTCCGGTTCGCAGCTGGCGCTCAAAATCGCTGTCATGCCGGTCGCAGATGGGCATAGCCCGGGTACAGTGACCATTACAGTGACTCGAATTGCGATGAAGGAGAGTGGGTTGGCGACGAACGTGTCGATCATAGGCGGGGGGCAGATGGGGCTGGTCATAGCTGATGCGCTCGTGGCAGGCGGAGCGACGGTTCGGCTGTGGGGGCCGCATGGTGAGCACGTTTCAGAACTGGCAGCAACCCGAAAGTCTCCAGATCGTCTGCCCGGTTTCATCCTTGATGATGCAGTTGAGGTAACGGCTGCTGACGAGTCCATTGCGAGCGAGCCGGTCGATCTCCTGATCAATGCTGTTCCCACGCAGTACATCCGCAGCGTGTGGTCGCGATTGGCGGATCATATGCCGGGGGATGTGCCGATTGCATGTGTCTCCAAGGGAATCGAACTGGACACGATGCTTCGGCCGACGCAGGTCATGGCCGATGTCCTCGGGCAAACCGAGAGCCACATGTGCGTACTGTCCGGGCCAACGATCGCAGCAGAACTTGCGAAGCGTTTACCTGCCACGATGGTTGCATCAGCGGATGATGCAGCGTTATCCACGCAGGTACAGGAATTGTTTGTGAAGGTGCCGTGGCTGCGCGTCTATCACCATGATGACCCTCTCGGCGTGGAAATTGCTGGGGCAGCAAAGAATGTCATCGCGCTTGCTGCGGGCATGATCGACGGGCTGGGCATCGGCGACAACGCCAAGAGTGCGCTGCTTGCCCGCGGATTGGCGGAAATTACTCGGCTGGGCGTGGCAATGGGCGCGAAAGCTGAAACCTTCTTCGGCATTGCTGGAGTTGGTGACCTTGCAACGACATGTTTCAGCCCCTGCGGACGCAACCGGAGCTGTGGCGAACGATTGGGCAAAGGTGAATCGTTGCAGGAGATTCTGCAATCAAGCGTGTATGTCGTCGAAGGCGTGCCGACGACGCGGGCTATTGTCGAGTTGGCCGACCGCTTTGGTGTGGAACTGCCGATCTGCGAAGCAGTTCGGCGGATACTCTTTGAAGGGATGGTTCCAGCAGACGCAATCAGTGTCCTAATGAGCCGCCAACAGAAAAAGGAACGAGTGGGCTAAAATGAACCCTCTGCGCCGAGCATTCGACGCGGGGGTTCGTACTTCCAATGCAATGAAAAGTGCTGGTGGATTACGGTCCTGTGCATTGATGGAACGTCGGGCCGAACGGATCGTTGCGGGGCAGATCGGGCACGGAATCGCGCAGATTGCGCCTGAATAATGACAATCCAGATAATGCCGCATCCAGCAGTTGTAGTTGTCTCTCTCCGCCGTCGTGCCGGTGGTCATCTTGTCCTGAAATTCGTCCCAGTCATTCATATCCAGGCCGACATTGGCGAGTTCATCTTCCAGCGACGTGACCTGGCCGGTCTGTCCGGGGCAGGTGTTCCAGTTGTCGTGGAGGAAGGGCCAAAAACCGTAATCCCGCCACTATACGTCACGCCGAACTCCTGCTGATACTGTGTCGTGACAACTGTGCCCGCCGGCAGTTCGGTGAACGTGATCGTGTCATAGTCCCCAAGCTGCTCGACCGCATCGAACCACAACTGCCGATCGTCATCCGTAAAGTTCACCACATCTGCGTGCGCGCCACAACTCAGCACACACAGCGCTGCCAATACAACCAGATTGCAGTGCATGGGCCGGGCGTGAATGTGCAGCCGATCTCTCAACGCTTCTCGCATGATGTGGTTCTTTCTCATTTCCACCGGAAACCCCTGAAATGCATCTCTCTCGCACCACCAGCCAACGGCGGATTGGGGCGATCTCCAGAAAAACTGTGGAAGTGCAGTATCCGATAATCTGGCCAACTGCGTTTATTGAGCCGGGAATTGTCCCTGCGAGGCAGTGAATGTGCCCAGTCGCGCGATCCCACAAGCAAGTTTCGGCGTACCAATGCCGCCATGACGGTATTGCCAATTGCCATTGCGGGTTTGGGGCCGATGCTGGGGCCGGTCGATGATGACCGGGATCGCGGCCCGGCAAATCCTCGTTCTGGCGCGTCATCGCAGCCAGCGAATATCATACATCGGGCCTGCCAGTCACTACGCAAGCGGCCGGGCAGCTCGGAATCCACTCCAGATACGACCATGGCATTTGACAGACCTGAAAACCGCAGTGATGAGCAGCTTCTCGAGGATTACCTCGCAGGCGATCGGCCTTCCTTCCGTGAGCTCATGGAGCGATACCGAAACGAGCTGATTCACTTCCTGACGCGGTTTCTAGGGTCCCGGGCAGCTGCGGATGATGTTTTTCAGGAGACATTCCTGCAGGTCCATCTGTCCGGGGAGACGTTTGACACATCCCGCAGATTACGTCCCTGGCTTTTCACAATTGCTGCGAACAAGGCACGGGACTACCACCGTAGAAACACCAAGCGGCGGCCACTCTCGTTGTCAGCGTCGCTCGGTGAAGATGGGGAAGGGCAGCGGTATGTCGACCTGCTGCAGGCGGATTTACCCAGTCCGGAAGAGCCGCTCGCCGATGCAGAGCGGAGCCGGCTGATTCGCACGGTGGTCGATGACATGCCGGTGCATTTGCGGGAGATTCTGCTTCTGAGTTATTTCCAGAAGATGAGCTACAACCAGATCGCCGACTCGCTGGAGATCCCACTGGGAACGGTGAAGAGTCGGCTGCATACAGCAGTGGCGACATTCGCGCGTATGTGGAGCGCGGCACGAACGCCGCAGGGCATGGAGCACGGTGAGGGTGAGGAGTAACACGAACCAATGAACGGACCCCGCGATCACAACCAACCGCTTGCTGAATTAAGCAGTGACGACCGAAGACTGCTGGATGCACTGGTTGATGTCGACTTTGACGCATCAGCGCTGGAGCCCATGAGCGATGTCGACCGCAGACGCGCCCAGCGGCTCGTATCGATGTTCCAGTTGCTGCACGATTATCCGGTTGATGATGCCGATGAAGACGATGCGCTGCTTGATGCAACGCTGGCCCGCATCAGCCGCCATGAGCGCGCTCGCTCCGATCGTATGACGCTTGATCCGGAAACCGTTGAATTTGCGATGGAAGAGAAGCGTGGCCGCAAACGTCTGTTGCGCGTGCCGCTGCCGGACTTTATTACTGTCGCTGCGATGTTGTTGATCGTGGCCGGCATCGGCTGGCCGATGCTGAACAACGTTCGGCAGAATTCCATCGATGCACAATGTGCCAACAACTTGCGGACGATGGGCATCGGCTTCGCTGATTACGCCGCCGACTACAACAACGCGCTGCCCATGGCTGAAGCCGGAATGCACAACACCTGGAGTGCGCTGGCCCACAACGTGATCAACCTCCGCCCGATGCTTGATGGCGGATATTGCGATCTCGGCCACCTTGATTGCCCCGGCCATGAAGGCGAAATCGGCGAAAGTTACAGCTACCAATGGCAGGTCGCAGAACAGCCGAGTGCACATTCCGCAGTGCGGATCAGCATTCTGCTGGGTGATCGCAATCCGGTCATGGACGCTGCCCGCAAGGGCAACATCGCGCCGCCGTTGACGATTTCGCTCAACCACAACCGGCGCGGCCAGAATGTGCTGTGGTCCGATGGTGCAGTGATCTGGCTGATGGATCCGGTGGTTCGCCGATCAGATAACATCTGGCTGCCCAGCGGTGTTGAAGCGCTGCATGATGGCGTCTCCACAGACGATCCCGCAGATACGTTCCTGGCGCATTAGAACTTGGCGTGCCGAATGCCGTTTGCAACCGCCTCCAACCGTTGACACTATTCCTGAGCCTGCTACCCTACGTGGCTCGCTGCCTCACCGGGCAGCAAAGCTCAGGAATGCCATTATGCCCAAGCAGAAGACTCATCGCGGACTCATGAAGCGGATCAAGATTACCGGCAGCGGCCGAATCAAAATGAGTCGCGCATGTGGTCGACACCTTCGCAGCCACAAGCGCTCCAAGCTGCTGCGTGATTATCGTCAGCCGATATTTGCGAACGCAGCGGAAGTTCGGCGTCTGCAGCCGGTGTTGTCTGTGCGGGTTCGCTCCAGCGCTGCCGTCCAGGCTGAACGCGAGCAGCGTGCCAAGGACAACGAGACTAAAGACTAAGAAGACAAGACGTTGAGCGGGCGCAAGTGTTCGGCAGGTTGCCGGGCCCCCGACTTGGCACAGAGTAGAGGATGAACAGCCATGCCTCGTGTACGCAAAGGTTCGGCCCGAACCCAGGCCCGCCGAAAGACGCTCCGCGAAGCCCGCGGATACTGGGGAACTAAAAGTCGACACAAACAACAGGCCAAGGTCGCGCTGCTGCGGGCTGGCCAGTTTGCCTATCGTGATCGCCGCGCACGTCGTCGTAATTTTCGTAGCCTGTGGATCACGCGCATCACTGCTGCCTGCAGAATGCGCGGCACGCGCTACAGCCGATTCATGAACGGTCTGCAGCAAGCCGGCGTGTTGCTGAATCGCAAGATGCTCAGCGAAGTCGCCATTGCAGATCCGGCGACATTCGATTCACTTGTCGAACTTAGCGAAAAGAACACCAACGCTGCTGCTGCGGCGTAAACAAATGGCTAACACAACCGACCTAAACCGGCACCACTGCGTGCCGGTTTTTCATTGCGCGCAGGCATGCACGCTTGATCGCGGTTATTGGCCGAAGGTCGATGTCTCGGTGTGCAAATTCTCCACGACGTTTCGAATCACCGGTACGCTCCACGTATGGACCCGCAGTCCACGACAGATTGCTTAGCCGCCGATGCTGAAGCGATTCGCACCGCGCTGCCCACCGACCCGGCCCGGCGCATCGTCACACTCGACATTCTCCGAGGCGTTGCTGTACTCGGCATCCTGATCGTCAACATTAAAGGCTGGGCTCTACCCGTGATTGCTATGCCCACGCCCGTCAGCTTTGGCTGCGATGCACCTGTCGACCGGTGGACGTGGATGTTTGAAAGCGTCGTATTTGAAGGTGCAATGCGAGGTCTGTTTTCGCTGCTGTTCGGCGCGGGGTTCATGTTGTTCATCACGCGACTCGAAGCCACAGGCCGGCGTGCATGCACGCTGCATGGGATGCGCATGTTCTGGCTCATCGTCTTCGGACTCATCCACGGCTACCTGCTGCTGTGGCCGGGCGATATTCTGTATGTCTACGGCATTGCCGGTCTGGCGCTGTATCCGCTGCGCAGACTGTGCCCGCGCACGCTTATCGTTCTGTCGCTCATCTGTATGTTCTGGCTGGCTGGAATCGCAGCGCTTCAGCAATCGCACTACGACGCATTGGAATTCGGCCAGCCGCCGGCATCGCTTATCGAACTCAACCGCGAATTTGCACCAGCCATGCAGGATGAACTCGATTGGCGGCGCGACTCGTATGCAACCATCTTTCGCGAACTCGTGCCGATGACCTTCTTCATTCAGACCTGGAGTCTGGTCACTTTTGATTTCTTCGATGCCATCAGCTTCATGCTGCTCGGAGCTGCCCTGTACAAAGCCAACGTGCTCACCGGTGCGCGCTCCACCCATTGGTATGTGCGCCTACTCATCATTGGGTACGCCGTCGGGTTGACTGTGAATCTCCTCGAGCTGCGCCGCAGCATCGCAAGCGAATATCTGTTCATGGAATATCGCGGCAACTGGCTCACCTACGACATCGGGCGCATCTTTATGATGTTCGGGCACATGGCAGCGATCATCCTTTTCGTCAAATCAGGCGCCTTGCAGGTGCTGCAGCACGCACTTGCTGCAGTCGGGCGCATGGCCCTGACCAACTACATCATGCAATCGATCATCTGCGGGCTGCTGTTCTACGGCGTCGGTTTCGGGCTGGTCGGCCGAGTCAGCCGCTTCGAGACAATGTTCGTTGTTGCCGGAATCTGGGTTGTGCAGCTTGTCGGCAGTTCGCTGTGGCTGCGGAGTTTCCGCTTTGGCCCGCTCGAATGGCTGTGGCGAACACTCACCTACCGGCACCCAGCCGCCATGCGCCGGGATTGACTGCGGTCAACCGCTATCATGGGTTTATGGCAACGATCAACGAACACTATCTGAAGTTGAAGGCTGGCTATCTGTTTCCTGAAATTGCCCGGCGGGTCGAACAATTTAAAGCCGCCAATCCCGAACAGGCGCCGCGCATCATTTCCTGCGGCATCGGCGATGTCACCGAGCCGATTCCCGAAGCTGCGCAACAGGCGATGCACGAAGCTGTTGATGAACTCGGCAAGCGCGCAACGTTTCACGGCTACGGCCCGCCGACGGGTTATGAATTCCTGCGTGAAGCAATCATCGAACACGACTTCCACGCCCACGGCATCGACATGTCAGCAGGCGAAGTGTTTCTTTCCGACGGTTCCAAAGGCGACTGCGGCGCAGTGCTCGACATACTCGGCCCGAACAATCGCATCGGTATTACCGATCCGGTTTATCCCGTCTACGTCGACACGAATGTCATGATCGGCAGGACCGGCGAAGCGGATGATGCCGGGCGATACGCAGGCTTGACATATCTGCCCTGCACTGAGCAGCACGGATTTGTCGCGCAAGTCCCCGATGTCCCGCTGGACGTTGTGTACCTGTGCTTCCCCAACAATCCGACGGGATCAATGATCACCCGCGACCAGTTGCAGCAGTGGGTGGAGTACGCACACGCCAACGATGCGATCATTCTGTACGACGTTGCCTACCAGGCATTCATCAGCGATTCGTCACTGCCGCGTTCGATATACGAGATTGACGGCGCGACAACCTGCGCTATGGAATTCCATTCTTTTTCCAAGAACGGGGGATTCACAGGCGTGCGCTGCGGCTACACAGTCTGTCCTGATGCACTGACCGCGGCAACCAGCAGCGGCGAACGTGTGCCGCTCAACAAACTCTGGACCCGGCGGTGGGCCACCAAGAGCAACGGTGTGAGCTGGCCCGTGCAGCGCGGAGCGGCAGCACTCTACAGCGAAACAGGTCAAGAACAGGTCCGCGCGTTGATCAATCACTACATGGGCAACGCCAAACTGTTGCGCAAGGGTTGCGAAGCGCTCGGTCTCAGCGTCTTCGGCGGCGAGCATGCGCCATACGTCTGGGTGAAAACGCCCGAAGGCATGACGAGCTGGCAGTGGTTTGATGTCATGCTCGAACAAGCCAACGTTGTGATCACACCCGGCAGCGGGTTCGGCTCCTGCGGCGAAGGGTACTTTCGCATCAGCGCGTTCAACACCCGCTCCAACGTCGAAGAAGTCGTGCGGCGGATGGGCCAATTGTCCAGGCAACCGGCGTGAGAAACGTTTGCTGAGTTATGCTTGATACGTACGCAGCCACAATTGATGACATCCGCGGTGCTGCGAAGCGCATCGCGCCGTATGCGCATTGCACGCCGGTGTTGACGTGCAGCGCGCTGAACAAACTTTCCGGCTGCGAGCTGTTCTTCAAATGTGAGAACTTTCAAAAGGTCGGCGCATTCAAATTCCGCGGTGCATGTAACGCGATCATGCAGTTGACCGATGCGCAGGCAGCGACAGGCGTTGTCACGCACAGTTCCGGCAACCACGCCCAGGCAATTGCGCTGGCTGCGAAACTACGCGGCATGGATGCACACATCGTTATGCCGAACAATGCTTCGCGCATTAAAAAGGAAGCAGTGCGCGGCTATGGTGCGCGGATCATTGAATGCGAACCAAACACTGCTGCCAGGCATACTACTGCAGATGCAGTTGTTGAAGAAACCGGTGGCGTGTTGATCCCACCATACGATCACCCGCACATCATTGCCGGCCAGGGCACCGCAGCACTCGAACTGCTCGATGCCGAGTCGGATCTCGACATCATCATCGCGCCCATCGGCGGCGGGGGATTGATGAGCGGCACCTGTATCACCGCCAAAGCGCTGCGGCCGAACATCACCATCATCGGCGCAGAGCCAGTCGGGGCTGACGATGCAGCGCGATCACTTGCAGCCGACGAGTTGATTCCGATTGATACGCCCGACACAATTTGCGACGGCTTACTTACAAGTCTCGGTGACATGACATGGGCAATCATTCGCGATCATGTCACAGCAATTCTCACAGCCGACGATGACAGAGTTGTCCAGGCAATGCGCCTGATCTGGTCGCGCATGAAAATCATTGTCGAAACAAATAGCGCGCTCGCGCTTGCGATAATTCTGTCCGACGAATTCCGAAAGCTGCGAGCTGACCGAAACGCACAGCGCGTCGGAGTTATCCTCACCGGCGGCAACGTCGACCTCGACAACCTTCCGTGGTGAAAGCGGCTGTTTGTGCGGAAATACCCTGCGCCGTTCTTACTTTGACTGTGTGGTTGGCTGCGATGTCGACGCAGGTTGTTTTACAATCTTCGTTTCTGGAAAATACGCGCTCCACGAATGCCAGAACGTCTGAATGACGATGGCATTTTTCGGCGCGCGTTCAACCATCAAGCCGACCTCGGGCTCGGCGCCGACAACAACTTCACCCATTGGTGTTGAAACGATCATTGGTTGATTGGCAGCAAGATCTGCCGGTACGAACGTCACCATGTCGCCGGCCTTGATTCCCAGCCCCAGTGTCTTGGCCGGCAGTGCATCGCTGTACTGCATTTCCATGAAGACGCGATCGCTCTTGAAGTACTGCGCGTATGGATTACGGTCGTACGGCCGGTCATGGCCGGTGTCCGTCGTGAGCACTTCGCCGTTCGGATACTTCGATTTGAAATCCGCAAATGTCATCAACTTCACTGGAAGATGCCGCAGTGATCGCCCCGCATCCGGACCAGTAATCGCTTTGAGCAGGACCTGCGACCACAAGCCGTCCGTCGCGCGTTCGTACATGACGACATTACTGTTGGCAAGCAAACCGCTGACACCGAACTCGAGGACGCGGTCTTTCACACTGTCACTACGCAGCGTTCGCTCCATGACTGTCACCGAATCACACAACGGGCAATACACAACAGCGATCGGCACGCCGCCGACGGTGTCGTTGGCAATCTCATGCCAGTTCAAAATCCCGAGTGGATATGCAACTGCCTCGCCGTTGATCTCAACCGCAACAATGCGCGAATCGCCAGCCGGGTATTTTGCATCCGCAACTGCAGACCGCTCCGGATCAGTCAGCGCGGGAATGCAGTCCTTCTCCGGGCAACCCGCCTGCAGCAATTCCACGGGAATCTGCGGGTTTGAAAGATCGTATTCCTTGAGAAGTTGCTCGGTCAGAGCTGCCCGGCGATTCTCTCGGGCATCTTCGGTCTGCTGCTCGCGGTCCGGTTGGCTGGCGGGATTGCTTTGTGCGTCAGCCGGCAGAGCTGTTACACAAACAGCGACGATGAAGGCGGCTCGTGCCGCAGCGGTACACGTGCGTTGCATGGGTTTCGTTCCTCAAAGGGGCGACCCATGCAGAATAGGTGACCGGGCGGGACTATTCCGACAGATGTCAAAGGTGCGGTCCGAACATCATGCAGACCGTGTCGACGTTGGCTGCTGCGACAGCACACTTCTGCCGCGCATCCATTTCGCAAGCGCTGCGCACTGCGTCTTGAGCACCTTCCAGAAATTCACTGTCGCAGTTCGAATGTACGGCCAGAGGCGCATAACCAACGCAACAAGACCTGTCCACCAGTGATACAGAAGCTGCACGGTCGTCTGCCGCATGCGCTGCCATTTTGATGTATGTATCAACTGCTCGCGCTGAAGATCGCGCACCGCATCACTGTGGGAGATGTCATCGATCGAAAGCGATTCGAAATCCATCGGCGGACTCGCTTCCGAGTTGTGCTTCTGCATCGCACCCGATTCATCAACTTCATCAAAGGGTTCGCTGTCGCGCAGCTTCACCCGAACGGGCACATTCCAGCCGCGCATCGAGCGGTACACCGTAAACCCGAGCAGCATTGTCATTGTCAGCGATTGGCCGTAGCTGATGAAACCCAGATTGAGACTGGCCAGCCACGTCAGGTTCAGCGCCCACAGCGCCGCCCACGACACCAGCGCGATATGGCCGAAGCGTCGCCACCTGGGCACGCGCAATACTGTCGCTATGACCGCGGCGAGTAGCACCGCACTTTCCAGCAGGATCAGCGCGATTCCGGGTGCGCCTGTATAGGACAATCCAATGGCGCTCACAGATTCGCCGCCGTGCATCGCGGTGTACAGCGAAGCAGAGTCCGTCGCGCCCGACAGAAGCATTGCGCCTGCCCACACCAGATACAACTGACTGACAACCACAAAGAACCATGCGCCGCCGAGGGCAAGCTTGTGCATTGAAGTTCGATCGATCGAATCGCGCAGCGCCATGACAATGCTCCTTCACGGCCGCAACCGCCCTGCCAGAGAAGTGGGGCAAATCTGGGTGGGCCGCTTCTGGAACCTGCTTGGGAATTCACCGCCAGTGGTTTCACGCCACATCGCTGGTCATGTCGTCATCCGTCAGCTCTTCTGAGTCAGGCTCAGCAGCTAGACCTTCCGCGTTGGCCCAGTCCGGGAACTCGGTGGAAGCTTCTCCGGACAATGCGATTCCGATACCAAACGGCAGCACCCAACTGAGAAGTGACGCTGCGTGGGATTCACTCTTGAGCAATTCGTGCCAATTTTCGCCATGGCGCACAGAGAGCACTGCCCGCTGCGGGGTACCTGCTATTCGGTTTATCGTCAGTTTCAGATCGTTTGCAGTCATGCGCGTCAGCACCCGGCAGCAGCGATCAATCCAGCGATCGAATGACACGGTTTCCTTGCGCCGCTGCTTCAGAGCAGTGCCGTTGATGATGATTGCAAATGCTCGCTCGCCGAGCTCGACCGACACGGTCAGGTCCAGTTCGGGATGCGTGTCGATGAGCAATGCTGCAAAGGCAGCGCTGCGACAATGCTGCAACTGTTGCGGTTCGGTGATCAGATGCCAGCGGGCACCGGGTGTTGCAGCAAGGATGTCTTGCGCGCAATCGATGAACACGAGTTGTTCATCAGTGAAATGGTCCAGTTCGCCGGGCGAGTTCATGGCGGAAGATGGTAGGCAGCGTGGTATGAGTTGTTTGACAGTACCGCGCCGACGGCAACCAGACAATGTGCGGACGGCATTCAACATCTAACACTAATCGGGCACATCGCATCGAACTGGGTTCCTACCTGCGCAGGAACGACGAAAGTGCATCTGTGCAACAATGGCTGCGCCCTTGCTGGCGCTTTGGGCTGGTCAGTTCCGTTCACTCCGCCTGCGCTTCAGTTCCGCATCAATGAACCCCTCGAGGTTGCCATCGAGCACTGTCTGCGGGTTACCGACCTCATGGCCGGTGCGGTGGTCCTTCACCCGGTTGTCGTAAATCACATAACTACGGATTTGCGTGCCCCAGCCGCGATCCACCTTGCCGCCGGTTGCCTGATCGAGCTCCGCCTGCCTGCGTTCCTCTTCGATCTGTTCGAGCTTTGCCTGCAGGATGCCCATTGCCTGCTTGCGGTTCTGCAGCTGCGCTTTGTGCGTCGATGACACGACCATGATGCCCGTTGGTTTGTGGACGATGCGCACCGCTGATGCGACTTTGTTGACGTTCTGTCCGCCGGGGCCGGAGCTGCGCGCGTACGTCGTCAATTCAATTTCGTTTTCATCAATCTCGACTGCGCTCTCTTCAAACTCGGGAATGACATCGACGGTCGCAAAGCTCGTCTGGCGTTTGCCCTGTGCATTGAACGGGCTCACGCGGGCCAGACGATGCGTGCCGCGCTCGCACGACATATACCCGTATGCAAATGCGCCTTTGATGAGATATGTCACTTCGCTGACGCCGACTTCTGTGCCGTGTGTCTTGGAGATTTCCTCGACTTTCCAGCCTTTCTGTTCCCAGTAATAGAGGTACATGCGATCGAGCATGGATGCCCAGTCGTCTGCTTCGGTGCCGCCATCGCCGGACTGGATCGCCACGAAGCAGTTGCGGTGATCGTTCTTGCTGCTGAGCAGCGACTGCCGTTCGACCTTGTCCATTGCCCTGGCAAGATCGCGCAGTGCGGATTCAGTTTCCGCAAGTAGTTCAGAGTCATTCGCCTCGCGGGCCAGTTCATAGCCGACCTGTGCGTCTTCGAATCCGGCTATGACGTCTTCGAGCCCTTCTGTCTGGGCTTTGAGGACCTGGTACTGGCTGATGGTCTTCTGTGCGGATTCCTGGCTGTTCCAGAAGTCCGCTGCATTCATGCTTTCCTGCAGTTGCTTGCGCTTTTCGAGCTTGGTGTCGTAGTCAAAGAGAGTCGCGGATGGTTGTGATCCGCGCCTCAAGATCGTCAATGACCGACTGCAGGTTTTCGTGATGGGTGGTGCTCATAAAAGTACCCGCCTCCTGTGCGGGTGGGCATCATAGCGTCCCTCACGCATCCGGTCGTGCGCGTGTCAAATGGCTTCAATACCCGCCGCGGCCCCGATGCCGCTTACGGCGTAACAGGCTTCATCCGTACCTGCTGACGTCACTCCGTTTTGTTGCTGTCCTCACCCGGCATCGCATCCTCGCGCGCATCCGCCGGCTTGACAAACAAATCATCCGCCGGTTCGACAAACCGAACATTGCTCAGCGTTGCGTTGCCTAGCGGGTCGCCGTGGATGCCTTCTTCTTCATTCCAGTTGAAGAATTCCCACTTCGTCGCAAGCACAACGCCGTTGAAGATGCCGAACTTGTCGTACGTGATGGCGTGGCATTCCTTTTCTGCGGTTTCGACATCCGTTCCGCCGTAGGTCACGATGTACGACATCGCCCTCAGTTGATGCCCAGCCGGATTGGCGTACAGGATGTACCAGTCGTCCGGCGAATCGCCCACGCCATCGCCGAATGTCATCTTTGCTGCATAATGTGGTTTGCCCTGTTGCGTTCTGACGCCCAATTCAACAACATGCGCCCCCGGATCGTCCAGCTTGAACGGCGCTGCGAAAAAGTACGGCCAGGTCAGCACATGAAACCGTGCCATCGGGAATTCTGCATCCGACGGCGACAACCATGCCGTTTCACCATCAAACACAACCGTCGGCCCGCCGGCAATCTCCATGCGCACCCGGTTGCCGTGGTAGTCGTAGGTAATGTCCGCCACCATCTTCAGTTTCTCACCGAATTTCATATTCATACGGAAGCTGACAGCCTCATGCTCGCCCCACGCCTTCTGGTTGTGGGCAGCCGCGATCTGCTCAACAAGCGTCGGTTTGCGGTTGCGTTCATCAAGATCCGGCGCGGTTGCCGGCACCGGCCGGCTGCCCGGCTGCGAAGACGGCTGTGATGCCGGTTGAGTCGTCTGCCCGTGGACAGTACCCACCGTCACAACAAGTAATGCGGCTGCGATTGCCGCGACTGAAGAATGATTTGCACGATTCAGAATCATGAAGAAGCTCCGTGTGTGGTTGCCTGATGGTATCCGCCTCGTCGCTGCCCGCACATCTCGCAGCTCCGGGCGGCTATTCTGAAGACAATGGCGCTGCCTGCGGTTCTATTCGCCGCAAGTCGTACTTACAGGATATTCTGTGTCAATGCCCGCCACGAAAGCAACGTCATCGTCGACCGAGTCCGCAACTGCGTTCATCCTCTCCCGACGCGCCCAGCAACTCAAGCCGTCCGCTACGCTCGCTGTCAGCGCGCAGGTCAAGAAGCTCCGCGCCGCCGGGGTCGACATTGTCGCCTTCGGCGTGGGCGAACCGGACTTCGACACGCCGGCCAATATCAAGCAGGCAGCCATAGATGCGCTGCTCGCGGGGCAGACGCATTACGCGCCTGTGCCCGGCGAACCTGCCGCTCGCGAAGCCATCGCCCACAAACTCCGTGAAGAAAACGAGATTCGATGTACGTCCGATGACATCATCATCAACGTCGGCGCCAAACATTCACTTTACCTGATCCTGCAATCATTGCTCGATGAGAATGCCGGCCACGAAGTTGTACTGCCGACGCCTGCGTGGGTGACATACGAACCACAAATCGAATTGGCCGGCGGCACTGCGGTGCAGATTGCCGGCTCGATTGACAACGATTTCAAGATCACGCCCAGGCAGTTGCGCGATGCTCTCACGGACAACACTCGCGCGATGGTGTTCAACAGCCCGAGCAATCCGTGCGGAACGATGTATTCGCCGGATGAAATCCGCGCCCTTGCTGAGGTGTTGCAACAGCACCCGCACGTCGTCGTCATCAGCGATGAGATTTACGAGAAACTGATCTACGGCGATGCTGAACACCTGTCCATCGGTTCGCTTGACAACGTCGCCCAGCAGGTCGTCACGGTCAACGGCATGTCCAAGGCGTATGCAATGACCGGCTGGCGCGTGGGGTATGCGTGCGCCCCCGGTTTGCGCACCGGCGATGGTGATTCACTCATCAAGGCCATGACCCGACTGCAGGGTCAGATGACCAGCAACATCACATCCTTTCTTTATCCAGCGATCGTGACCGCACTGGTCGGCTCCGAATCCGCCAAAGTTGTACAGGACATGCGGCAGAGTTTCGCGCGACGCGCTGTCCTGATGCACGACAAACTCACCGGAATGCCCGGCATTCAGTGCCCCAAACCCACCGGCGCCTTCTACTGCTTCCCCGAAGTCTCCGCCCACTTCGGCAAGAAGTCACCTGACGGTATCGCAATCAACAACGTCGTGTCCTTTGCCACTGCGCTGCTCAACGAAGCACACGTCGCAGTCGTGCCCGGCGACGACTTCGGCGAATGCGCCCACGGCAATGTGCGGCTTAGCTACGCAACGAGCGATGCGCGCATCATAGAAGGCTGCGCTCGCTTGCGCCGCTGGCTCGAATCGCTGCAATAGCGGCCCAGCAAACACACTTTGTAGCGACGACGCCGGATTACTTCGTGACAGAATTCACACACGAATCTGGTTCAATATTGCTATTGCAACTCCGCGCGAAGATAATACGAGTACAGGCGAATGATTCGCGCCACCAGTTGGTTGCTCCTTCAACCAACCATTCGCATCTGCTGAACCAAGAAGGAGGTTCGCGATGTCACACCTTCCCCATACGCATGCCCCGCACACGCCGATTCCGGCACATCCGGAAGATGCGAAGTTTACAAGAACCGAGCGCCGCCTCTTTGCCAATCCAAGCAGGGAAGCATTCTGGTTGTTGCGCGCAGTCTTTGTACTCGCGCCGCTCATTGCCGGGCTCGACAAGTTCTTCAATATTCTCACAGACTGGCAGGCGTACCTATCTGCACCCGCAAAGGAATTTCTTGCCGGCAGCACCGGTCTGATGATGTCCGTCATCGGCATTCTCGAAATCGCCATTGCTATCGGCGTCGCGCTGAAGCCGAAGATCTTCGGCTACGTCATCGCGCTGTGGCTGATCGCCATCGTCATTCTTAATCTGCTTCCCGGCGGACTCTACGCGCTGGCGCTGCGCGATTTCGGCCTGGCCATTGCGGCCGTGGCGTTGTCACTGCTTGCTCTGCATCACGAACAACAGCGCGATGGTGAGTGAATTCATAGTGGATTCACTCTGGTATTGAGCTGCGACCGTGAAAGAGCGGGAATGGTGCTCGTCAACTCACGCAATCCGCTTCCTGACGGGCGCGGCTCGTTACGGATTCATGCATGAATTTCGGCGAAATAACTGCGATACCATAGTTCCGCAATGTCCACCAACGCCGGCACGTCAACATCCATAACGCACGAACTGCACTGTGTCAGTTGCGGCTACGACCTGCGCGGTCTTGACGGTGATTCCAACTGCCCGGAATGCGGCTCGGATGTCCAGCGTTCCCTGCGCGGCGACGATCTGCGCTACGCCGATCCGAAGTGGTTGCGGCGGATTGTTCGTGGTCAATTCCTTCTCGCAGTCGGATTGAATATCCTGCTCCTCGGAACTGTTGCAGCGCTGATACTTATGATGACCGGCGGCATTCTGGCTGAGAAGATTCATCTGGACTGGGAGGGGGCGATCGGCGAGGCAATCAGGTTTGCCATGACGGCGTTTATTGTGCTCGGCGGTTTCGGACTGGCCGCTGTCGGATGTTACATGGTCTCAGCGCAGGACCCGAAGACTACGAGCCATGAAATGGCGCTTTCTGCACGACGGCTCGGTCGATGGGGCCTCATTACTGCCGCAGTGCTAATGACCGCGGGGCAGATTCTTGACACGAGCACTTCTGTCAAATGGCTTGTCGCGCTCTCTAGTGGCCTGAGTCTTCTCGGCCTCATCGCTTGTGCAATCGGACTAGTCGGAGTTTTGCGCTGGCTGGCGCAACTCACCCGACGAGTACCCGATTACGACCTCACCAAACGGCTCACAAACGAAGCCGAATTCTTTCGAAAGACCTTTCGAATTCTGCTCCCACTGATTCTCATTCACAGGATGATCGAGGTTTACATATCCGGCGGCGCGAACGCTGTGGACACGATCGTGAATTTGATCAGTTGTGTGATGAGCATTGCAGTGCTGCTCATATTCGTTCACATGATTTCACTGTTCACGCTCATGATACAAACCAGCCAGATTCTACGGTTCTGCAAGAAAATGGCAGCAAAGTCTGCAGACTAGTCTTTGGTCAACTGGAAATCCGCGAACTCAAATCCCGGCGACACGACACAACCCAACAGCGCAAAACCATGTGGTCCTTGCACGGTTTCCGCCGCCTGCCACCACATCGAAGGTACGACGACCTGAAACTGCGCCTCGGCGCTTTGCCCGAGCATTTCGATAGCTGCATCACCATCCGGTCGCTCCGCCGGTTCATGCACCAGCAACTGCACATCATCGCCGCTGTGATGCACGAACAATTCTTCAGAGCGCACACGATGCCAGCGCGTACGAATCCCCTTTGGCAACAAAAACATAATGCTTGTCATAGCGCAGCGCGAATCGGCAGCCGATCGGTCATACCCCTTCGGAAGCGCATCAATGCTCATTTGAACGGACGACCGAAACGTCTCGCGATACCACCCGCCTTCGGGATGCTGCTGCAGTTGCAGGCGTGTGATCAGCGATTCAATCGTGTCGTGTACTGACATGCGCACATCGTACAACGAGCCATTCGTCATGCCTGCGAAGTCAGGCATCCAGCGTCGCGCAAACGTTCTTCAGACAATAGACAACACGAATCGCGCGAATCTCACCGAACTGGGTTCCTGCCTGCGCAGGAACGACGAGGAGTACGCCAACGCAGCAATCCACAACACGCTGCGATCTCTGCGCCTCAGCGGTGAATTCATCCAAGTTCCGGCAGTGCGATCGCCGACACGCTCAGAATCCCCGGCGCATCGCGCAATTGTTTCAACACCGCATCCGTCGGCGGCTGATCGATCTTCAGAATCATCATTGCGACGTTGCCGGAGCCGCGCTGCTGGCGGCCTATGACCATCTCCGCAATATTCAGAGTCGCTTCGCCAAAGATGCGGCCGACCAGTCCGATGCGCCCCGGTTCATCATTATTTGTCAGCAGAATCACCTGCCCGGCTGGCACCATATCCATGCTGTACCCGTTGATGCGGGTGATGCGCGGCTGGCCGTCGGCATACATCGCACCCTCGACCCGCCATGTGTTTTCACCATCGGTCAGCTCGATCGTGATGCGATCTTCATCGGCGTCCGATGCGATGACGGTATTGAATTCAATCTTGCGCTGTTCCGCAACAAGAGCTGCATTGATGACATTGACTGGTTCATCAAGATGCCGACGCAGCAATTCCGCAAGGGCAAACCGCGCAATCGTGTCTGCCCGCGATGCAATCGTTTCGCCCCGGCAGGTGAAGGTCACCTTGCTGATGCGTTTGGGTTCGCTTGCTGCGCTCAGCAGAGCAACCATCCGCTGGGCGAGATCCGCAATGCCTTGTTGACGATCGCTGAGGTTCAACTCCAGCCCGCGCACGTTTACAGCGCCGACCGCGCCCTGGCCACGCAGGAAATTCAGCAGGGCGCTGCATGCATCAACTGCTACAGCTTCCTGCGCTTCAACGGTCGATGCCCCGAGATGTGGCGTACACAGAATCTTCGGATGCGTACGCAGCGGTGAGTTTTCACTCGGCGGCTCCTGTTCATACACATCCAGAGCAGCGCCGCCACATTGGCCGGACTCCAACGCATCAAGCAGTGCCTGTTCATCAACAATTCCGCCACGGGCTGCATTGACGACGAGCAACCCCTTGCGGGCACCAGCAAACTGTTTCGCGCTGAGCATGCCTTTGGTGGTGTCGGTCTTGGGGACATGGAAGCTGACAATGTCGACATCTGTGATCAGTTCATCAAAGCTGCGGCGCAGTTTGACCTGACCATCGAGCATGGAATCTGCGTTGATATAGGGATCGAAACCAATGACGTTCATGCCGAAGGCCAAAGCACGCTGGGCAAGTGTCTGCCCGATGCGTCCCATGCCGACGACGCCGAGCGTCTTGCCGTGCAGTTGTGTTCCGACGTACTTGGATCGATCCCACCCGCCCGCTGCGACGGTGCGGCTGGCGTGTCCGATATTCCGCGCCAGGCCGATCATCAGTGCGAACGCCTGTTCTGCGGTGGTGATGGTGCTTGCGGATGCGGAATTCATCACGACGATGCCGTGGCGGGTCGCTGCTTCCAGGTCAATGTTGTCCACGCCGACCCCAGCCCGGGCAATCGCTCGGAGTCGGCAGCCATCAATTGCAGCGGCTCGATCGAGGATGTCAGCGGTGATTTTGACAGCCGAGCGAACCACAACGCCATCATTCCCTGCCAGGGCCTCGACCAGTGCAGCGTCTTCAAGTCCTGTTTGGACAGTAACTTGCGCATCCGGCTGCGATTCCAGCCAGGCGCAGCCCTGCGGGGCAAGTTTGTCGGCGATGAGAACCCGGACGGTCGTGGCTGAGGCAGCGGATGACCCGCCGCCGCCGACTGTTGGGGCAGTTTCAGAACGAGTTTGGACGAGTGGCTGCAACATAGGTACTATGATCGGTTCTATTGAATTGCCAACTAACTAGGGTTGATACGACGAGCGACAAATATGTCCATCGCTGCGGAACATAAAACCAGCGTTATTTCTGACTACCGGCGTCATGATACTGATGCCGGCTCACCTGAGGTCCAGATTGCCATTCTCACCACGAGAATTGCAGAATTGACCGAACACCTCAAAGAGCACCGCAAGGACTTTGCGTCCCGCCGCGGGCTCCTGATGATGGTCGGCAAGCGCAATCGCTTGCTTCGATACCTCGCGCGCACCAAGCGCGAACAGTATCTCGAATTGATCAAACGGCTGGGTCTGCGCAAGTAAACCCGGCATCGAAATACAGTACGAACGGGAATCCGGTAACACGGGGGGCGGCAGTAGGCAGGGGACAGTCGTGTCACGACACATCCGTGCTTGATGTGTACGCAGACACTGTGTCCTGGCATCTGCCTTCCTCTTGGTGATCGAACCCCGTTCAACGTATGCAGGACGATGTGCTGAAGCGCGGTCGGTCCTGTTCATACACCAAGACGAAAGCAGAGGCAGAACATATGACGCATGTAGTAGTTGAACGGGAAATCGGCGGACGAACATTTCGGATGGAAACAGGCAAGGTCGCCAAACTGGCGTCCGGTGCCGTCTTTGTCAGCCATCACCAGGGCACAGTCATGGTGACAGCGATGCGGGCAGACCCCAGGCCGGGTCTGGATTTCTTTCCGCTGCAATGTGATTACCGCGAACGCACTAACGCTTCCGGTCGCTTTCCAGGCGGGTTCCGGAAACGCGAAGGCGCTCCCAACGAAAAAGAAATTCTCACGATGCGCCTGATGGACCGGCCGATCCGGCCGTTGTTCCCCGATGGCTTTATCGATGAAGTGCAGATCCAGGCGTGGGTCATGAGCCATGACGGCCAGAACGACACCGATGTGCTTGCATGCACCGGTGCATCAGCTGCACTCGCAATCACCGACGCTCCGTTTGAAGGCCCTGTCGCCACGGTTCGGGTCGCACGCGTCATCACCGACGACGGCGAACAGTTCGTCATCAACCCGACGCAGGCGCAGATGGAGTTTTCCGATCTTGATCTCGTTCTGGCCGGCCACAAAGACGGCGTGAACATGATCGAAGTTGGCGCAGCCGAAATCCCGGAAGAGGATCTGCTCGCTGCAATCAAGTTCGGTTATGACGAAGGCGTCAAGCCGCTGCTGGAAATGCAGATCGAGCTGATTGAGAAAGTCGGAGCCACTGAAAAGCGGGCCGGTGAAAGCGCTTTGCCGCCGGCTGATATCGTCGAAATCGTGAACAGCGCCTGCGCTGATGAGATGATGACCGCACGCCAGATTCCCGGCAAACATGATCGCGGCGATGCAGTCAGCGCTCTTCGTGATCGCGTGCTCGATGAGCATTTTGCGATCCCCGAAGATGTGCCGTACTCACAGCATGTCAAAGCAGAGAAGCGGCGCTCGCATGCGAAGGAAGCCTTCCGAACGCTCGAAAAGAAAACCACGCGCAAGCTCATTCTCGAGAAGGGCATTCGCGCTGACGGCCGTAAGCTCGATGAACTTCGTCCGCTCGATATGGAAGTCGGTATCTTCGAACGGCCGCACGGCTCAGCGCTGTTCCAGCGTGGCGAGACACAATCAATCGTGACGTGCGCACTGGGCACAGGTCGCGATGAACAGATCGTCGACGGCCTGCTTCCCGAATACGCCAAGAAATTCTATCTGCATTACAACTTCCCGCCGTTCTGCGTCGGTGAAGCCGGCCGCATCATGGGCCCCGGCCGCCGCGAGATCGGACACGGCGCACTTGCTGAGCGTTCACTGCTCGGCATCCTTCCCGATGTCGAAGAATTCCCCTACACCATTCGCCTCGTCAGCGACATCACCGAATCCAATGGTTCGTCATCGATGGCGTCCGTTTGCGGCGGATGTCTTGCATTGATGGATGCGGGCGTGCCAATTTCCGGTACGTGTGCCGGCATCTCCGTCGGCCGAATCAGCGATGACAACGGGAATGTAGTGCACATAATCGACATCATCGGCGAAGAAGATTTCTTCGGCGATATGGACTTTAAAGTCTCAGGAACGCGCGACGGCATCACCGGGATTCAGCTTGATCTGAAAGCTCGGTCGCTGGACATCGAAGAGATTGCACTCACCTTCAAAGAGGCAAAGAAGACGCGCCTCGAAATCATCGAAGCAATGGAAGCATCAATTCCAGCGCCGCGCTCCGATATCAGCAAGTATGCACCGCGCATCATCACTCTGATGATTGATCCGGAAAAGATCGGCAAGCTCATCGGCCCCGGTGGCAAGACCATCCGCGGCATTCAGGAGCGAACCGGCGCAACCATCGAAGTCGAAAACGATGGCACAGTGAACATTTCCACCGTCGATGGCGATGCAGCAGCGCAGGCCCGCGGCGAGATCGAAGCGCTCACCGCAGAGATCAAGGTCGGTACCGTGTACGAAGGAAAGGTCGTCTCGATCAAAGACTTCGGCGCGTTTATCGAACTGGCTCCGGGTACCGATGGCATGTGCCACATCTCCGAACTCGACAACGGCTATGTCGAAAAGGTTGAGAACGTCGTCAGCCTCGGCGACATGGTCAAAGTCAAAGTTATCAACGTCGACGACAGCGGTCGTATCAAGCTCAGTCGTAAGGCCCTACTGGAAGGCGGCGATGATAAAGGTGGCGGTGGTGATGGTGATGGTAATCGTTCGGATCGCGGGGGCGGCGGCGGAGGTGGTCGACGGCGGCACGGCCCCAAAGAAGAAGTCAACGCCGGCTGATCAACAGCTACATCAAGATCGAGATTCAGCGCCGGTACGCTCAAACGTGCCGGCGTTTTCCCTTTCATCAGGAGGTATGTTCGATTGCGCTGGTAATTCACATGTGCCGAACCATTTGTACCGGCGTTTGGCGATGAAACGATACACAACATCACGAATCGGCCGCGGCACAAGCAGCGCCACCTGAAGCATCGGCCAGGGTTGGCGCAGATACTTCAGCATTCGCAGCGCCGCTGTGCTGCGCAGCGAACAACGTTCACTATCCACGAGCACAAACGTGTCGAGCGAGTTGGTTTCGAGTTCGAATTGCTGAAGCAGCGCCTGCCCGCGCTCTGATTGCAGCGGGTGAAACTCAAGCCTGCCGGACTTCATGCGCGCATGCGCAAAGCGAGCGGCACCGTTACACAGCACGCACACTCCGTCGAACAGCACAATGGCAGTATCAACCTGCATCAACTCATCGTAGGAGCGTCAAAGAGAAAGGTACGAACTGTGGTGCCACACCCATCGCGCCACGCAGCTTGATGTGCTTCAGCACATCAAGCGATCGAAAGTCGATGCAGACGTACACATATAGAACTCTCAATCATCAAGCGTAAATCCGACCTTCAGCGTCACCTGCCAGTGCGCGATCGAATTGTTTTCGATGTGCCCGCGCGTTTCAGTGACTTCGAACCACCGCATGTTGTGTACGGTTTTCGATGCCCGCTCAATGGCGTTGGTGATCGCCTGTTCAATACTCTTGGTCGATGATCCGGTCAACTCGATGGTCTTGTACACGTGGTTGGACATGTTCTGCTCCAATATGATTCGGTCACAGCACTATATCCGGCTTCCGCCACAATTCGTATGCCGCAGCCGGCAATGAAAAATCACCGGTGGACGGACCGGTGCCCGTGCATCATGATGTCGTTCAATGGGCAGCTTGTCGTGGTTCATCCTGGGATTGGTGATCGGCCTGCTCGGCATGTTGCCGGTGATTCGCATGCTGCTGCGCCGGGCCGAACTTCGCGCACGCCAGGCTGAGCGCCGCGCACGCGGTGCTGAGCGACTGGCGGAGCTTGGCTCCATGACCAGCGGCCTCGCGCACGAAATCAAGAATCCATTGTCAACAATCGGCCTGAATGCGCAGCTCCTGACCGAGGGTTTGACCGACAGCCCGCTGCCTGATGATGAGCGTGAGCGGTTGTTGCGTCGTCTCAACGCGCTGTCGCGCGAAGTCGAACGATTGCGCGGTATTCTGACGGACTTTCTCCAGTTCGCAGGCCGAGTGAAGATCGATCCACATCCGCACGAACTTGGCGAAATCATCAACGAGGTCAGCGACTTCTTTCACCCCCAGTGCGATCAGGCCAACATCATGTTGCGCACGCAGTTGCCCGAACATCCCGTGCATCTGCATGTTGATGAAGGTTTGCTCAAGCAGGCGCTTCTCAATCTCATGATCAATGCGGTGCATGCAATGTCGCCGGCGAAATCAAGTGATGGCCATTCATCGCACACAACGCAAGGCGAACTGATGATTCGCTTGGAAGACGACGGCAGCGAAGCGGTACGGATACATGTCATCGACACCGGTCCGGGCATTGGGCCGGAGCAGTTGGAACAGATATTCCGGCCGTATGTATCGGGCAAAGCAGGGGGGACCGGCCTCGGGCTGCCGACCGCCAGGCGAATTATCGAAGAGCATGACGGCAGGCTGAGCGCACATACCGAGCCCGGCCGAGGCAGCGATTTCGTGATTGAATTGCCACGGACAAACGCGCAGACTCACGCTGTTTGATACAGATGCTGCGATCAGATGGTTGATTGTTGTTCATTAGGCAGCGCAGATTACGCCGAACGCGGCGGTCGCCGATGTCGATGCTATGCATGGATCTTCACTTCTTCGGCGCGGTTTGAACGTTCGCACCCTTCTGCTGGGCGCGATTATAGGCGGCAGTGCTGCGCTGCCGTTGTTTCTCTGGCAGCGTGAAACCACAGTTGCCATCGCATGCTGGATTGTTGTGAGTTATACAGCCTGGCTATGGGCGGCAACGCTCGAAGCGGTGTCGGATTATCGGCACCACTGCGAAGACCTGCGCTTGATGTTGTTTAACAACTCGTGGCGCCGGCTGCGGCGCATGTTCGGCGATGTCGGGTATTGGTGGTCCACACTGTTCGGCTGCGCGACAGTCACCGGCAGCGCTTGGTACGTCGGTATGCAGAACCCGATCGCTTTGGCAGGCATCGGCGTCGGATGGTGCTTTGTCAGCAGTTTCCTGAACTACGGCCTGACGCTCTTGCATCCGACAACTCGGTGCAGGCGGTGTTTCTATCAGTTGTCCGCACATCTCGATGAAGCACAGCAGCAGAAGCAGCAGCGCGTGCAATGCCCGGAATGCGGCGCGCGGTGGTCACGATTCGAACTCGGGCTCGAAACGCCAACTGCGGGTGATCGTAAGAAACCGCCTGCTGGTATGCAGGAATCGCAAACGAAGTTAACCGCGCCCCGATCGAAACTTGTGCCGCCGCCATCCACCAAACGCGTTGCCTGACGTCGTTGTGGCTCGTTCAGTTGTCCCTGATCAGGTACTTGTTCTCAATGACATCCGTGGCGACGTCGACCAACGGCCGCCGATTATTGCGGGCGTCGCGCTGCAGCAACCGCATGGCATCCGGTTCTGACATCCGGCCCTGACTGACCAGCGCCCACTTGGCCTTCTCGATCGTTTTGCGCTGTTCAAGACGCTGGTTGAGCTGTGCGATTTCCGTCGTCGATTCATTGGCCTTGCGGTATCGCTCCCACGCAACCGGAACGGCAACGCGCATCTGGTCTTTCGTGACCGGCTTCAGGAGATATCCGAAGACGCCCGCATCGCGGCAGAGCTCGACATATTCATCATCCGCATACGCGGAGACGATGATGACGGGAATGTTATTGCGTTCGTAAATGGTCTTTGCTGCGTCTATGCCGTTCATGCCCGGCATTCGAATGTCGAGTAGAGCCATATCCGGCTTTTCGCGCTCGCACAGTGCTGTCGCGCTTTCGCCATCCGATGCCAGGCCGACAACTTCGTAGCCGATTTCCTGGAGATTCGCGGACAAACCGGTCGCAACAAGATGTTCATCGTCGGCAATGAGAATGCGCCGCGGACTGTCTGGAAGCGTACCCGGCGCCGGGTGTGCCTGCTGCGTGGTTGCTGTCATTTGTGTTGCCCCTCCCGATCAACCCCATCCCCATACTTGGGCAGTGCGCCCATCCCCGACTCCATTGCCTAACAATTTACAGACTGACGCAGATCATTCAAATGGTACGTAGTCTGTTCGGGCCAGAAAAATGCTGTACGGTGCTAATCAAGCCACTGTTTGTCCTTCATTTTCTTGGGCAAGTACGTTTCGGTAATGAAGCTGAAATCCTTGTTGCTGAGCGCTTCGAGCTCGAGTTTCACGCCCAGCGACAGCATATGCTTGATTTCCTTCTTCCACTGCGGCTTGTGGAACCACGAGTAATTCAGAATTTCCTTGGCCCTGCGGACGTCCTTGTCGTTCATCCGGATTGTCACCGCAGCAGGAATGTCGAAGCGCTCCGCGTCGTACGCGCTCATGCCGATGAACCGCGCCGCCGGGATCGCCATGCGCTGACTTTCAAACGCAAGGTTTATCGATCCCTGCTTGACGACGGAGTAGATGTAGTACCCCCACGGATCGTTATCGACGAGCACATACACCGGCAGCTTCAGTTCGTTATGCATGCGCCACATCAGCCTGCGAATGCCGCGTGGTGGCTGCCCGCCGCCATGCACGATCATGCATTTGTGTTTCTCCCAGAACCGGTCTTCACTGAACCGCCGCCAGACTGCGCCTTTTTCGATCAACAGAATGAACTTTGCGCTGTTCTTCACGAATTGAATCACATCCGCCTCGACAATGCTCGGCACCGCCCAGCCGCCGCTGCCCATACGTGACAAATCAATCGTGTCGCCATTGTCGATGACAGTCATCGGCCCGACCATCGCGCCCTTGGGTTCAGCAAAAAGTCCAAGCTCTTCGCGCAGCGATTCAAGCGTGACCTCAAGGTCTTCAATGACCGGATCGCTTTCGCTTTGCTCGTCGAATGTGTTTTCTTTACTGCCGGGAATCGTGTGCTTGCAGTGGTAAAACAGATCACGAATCGAGGTCGTCTTGGCCTGGTCGATCAGTTCCTTGCATCCGGAAGCGACAAGCGTTGTCTGCATGAACTTCTTTGCCATGCCGACGTTGAAGAAGCTGCGCCGCTGTGTGTTGTCACCCATCAGAATGAGCTTGCGGGCAGCGTCAAACTCGACGTTGGACAGCGCCCGAACCGGAATTTCCATGCCCGGGTCGCGCCCCTTGGTGACTTGCGCAGCGATGGACTGGGCCAGCGTAGTGATGCGCTCGCCGGTATCACCTTTGGTGACGGCCCGTTTCTTTCGGCGGGTGGATTTCTTCTTTGTTGTGGTTTTCGAACGTGATTTCGCTGCCGACGAATTGCGCAGTCCGCGCGTCTTCTTCTTCGTCACGCTCGTTTTCTTCTTCCCGGTTGTTTTCTTCTTTGCCATGTCGTGCTCCCGCGGATCGCCATCGGCGGCTGTCAAACTACTTCGTTTTCAACTCCGGCGCAGCCGCGGGTGCATTCACCACGTACGTTGCATCACCCGCCGAACAGATTCGCCTGCCCTGTCTTGCCACCCGGCTTCTGCCCGGTCGAGGTGCGGTTGGACTTCTTCCTCTTCTTTTTCCTGCCGCTTGCCTGGCGAGGAACCTGAGGCGTCGGCGGCGCATCGTCATCATCATCAGACAATCCTGCGACATCGTCTTCCACGATCACTACCGTGTCGTCGAAGTCATCTTCAATGGGTTTGTGAATCGGCTTGCCATCTTCATTAAGCTCCAGGTCCGCATCCTTCGTGTGCTTTTTTGCAACATCCTTGAATTGCTCAAGCAGCACTGTCGCGTCAAGGCTCGGGTCGATCTTCTCCAGTGCCAGCACCGTTTCACCCATATAGCGAGCGAAAATTCCTCTGCGTTCACCTTCGCGCTTCATTCGCTGGCGTTTGCGCAGGTACGTCCCCAGCTTTCTGCCGCATTCCTTCAGTGCCAGCGTCATTTCCTTGCGAATCTCATCGTAATCCGCAATCGCTTCTTTCGATTCGCTCGTGAACGGCACCCACACACTGGCCATGTGAATCATCACCACCAACGGACCCACAGGCAGCGCTCCGCGTGGTTGCTGCAAACCGTAATTCCGCCACTTCGTTTCCAGCACTGCTTTGAAACTCATGCACGATGACTGTTGATATAGCAGTGGCACACGGTTGGCGAAACGGATGACGCGCGCGCTCTCTTCTGCTGCGAGTTTGCCGCCGAACGCAATGGCAACTTCGATTTGAAACGGATTGCCGCGATATACCGAAGGCGGCCTCGTGCTTGCGGTATAGAACTCGCCCTTGACTTCCTTCAACAAACCAGCAAGTAATCCTCGCACGCCGATCGGCGCAAGGCAATCCGTCGGCGGCGCAAGAATCGAAATGTCCTGTATCGATTCGTAGAGCTTCTCCGCATCAGCGTGCCCGACCCGGCTGGTATAGGTTCGCGATGTCAACCCGGCCTTCTCGGCAATCTGCGTGGCCTTGCCCGGCCCGACTCGGCAGAAATCATTGCGCAGAAACATCCCCAGATGTTTCTCATCCGTGCGCTCCAGCATCTGAATCAGCGTGCCCAGTTCAATACCCTTGGGATGCGGCTTGATTTCACGCGGCTCCTCAGGAAGTTCATTCACCGTCCGCGGGAAATCAATCTGTTCGTTTGTCGGTGTGATGTACGTGATCTGTGCGTGCGGGTTGGCGATGGCGGTCTGTTCCAGATATTCATCAACCGATGCACGGCCACGCTGATACTTACCCTGCATCTCGATCTCGACCTGCGTGCCGTGGCCCTGCGGAAACAGCGTGTCGTCTTCGGGATGTTCCTCGTCTTTGACAACCTCCGCCTTGTTCTTGGAAGTGTCCATCTTCAGCAGCACTTCATGAGCGGGCTTGCGCTTGCCTGTCTTGGAAATAATCAACACCGGCTTGCCCGTCGTCATCAGGCCGTACATTCCCGCTGCGGAAATGCCGATGCCCTGCTGGCCGCGCGACATCTTCATGCGGTGAAACTTCGAACCGTACAGCAACTTGCCGAAAATATTCTCGATCTGTTTGCGGACGATGCCCGGCCCGTTGTCACGAACGGTGATACGAAAGCGCGTCTCGGAAATCTGAAAAAGCTGTATGAATATTTCGGGAAGAATCCCGCCTTCCTCGCACGCGTCAAGAGCGTTATCCACTGCCTCCTTGATCGCAGTGAGCATTGCCTTGCGAGGATTGTCAAAGCCGAGCAGGTGGCGGTTCTTGGCAAAGAATTCACTGACGGAGATCTCGCGCTGCTGCTTGGCCATCGTTTCAGCCGTGGCATTGGTTCGGCTGCGGGTCTTGGTGGTTCGTTTGCGGGCCATATCTGGTGGCGGGGCAGTGAGAGTCGTCATCGAGTTGCGCCTTCGTGGCTGGTAGGGAGTGCTGTAACTGCCGCCCGAACTGATAGTAGCGATTGGACGTCCAGCCGGCCTGCAGTTGGACGCTCTCCGTCACATCGGCAAGAAGCCCGGGAATATGAGAGAAGTTGAATCCCCAGCGCCGTGCGACTCAGGCAAGCATCGCCTCGCCCATCAGCGCCAGTTCATCGTGCATCTTTACAATTGGCTGCACGCCGGACGCAATGGATTCAGAGCCGAATGTCTGCACCAGTCGGCAGGTTGCAAAGCGATTGGCACAGACATGGTAGGCGGCTTCCCACTCGCGGATGGCAAGTTCTTGCGCATCATCATGCCAGGGAAATCGATGTGGCGGCTGCTGCGCGCCGCACCGCCAGTACTTCGGCGACACACGCGCGCGAAAGCATTCCTGCACCTGACACAGCTTGACATACATCGGGTCGCTGCCAAGATCACGCAGCAATTGAATCGCGTCAGAGGATGTCGGCTCATACGTCTGACTCGTCACAAGCGCGCGGTATCCCGCCGCTGTCTTGTACAAACGCAACCCGAGTCCGGATCGAGACTGCACGACCCTGTCAACTGTCTCGACAACGTTGTCGACCGCAGGCACAGGAACGCGCTGTCCGAACAGTCTTTGCAACAGTCCACGTGGTTGTAACGCAGTCTCAGCCAGATCAATGTCAGCGAAGAACACGTTCGTCGTATTCAGCACGAGCGATCCGTACGCGTTGCGCGACAACATCCCGGTTATCCGATCGTCGGCTTGCACCGTATCAACGATCTCTTCGCGCAGCGAGCGGTCTGCGTACGGATACCGCTCAAGTCTGCCGCCGCTGTGAATCACATCGACCGCGCGGGAAAGCGAAACCTTCGCCTGTCGCAACGCATCGTCATGACTCTCTTGCGAACAACCCCAGCGGTTCAGATCGCCGAAGCCGTCCACCGTCGCCGTCGCGCGTGCCCAGTGCCTGAAAAGCTTCATCGCACATACACTCCTGCCGCGCCATGCGCCCATTGCTCGCGCACAGATCTCACGCCCCAGCCATTGCCTTGAGCATCCAGATCACTACGATTCCGCAGTACGTCCCCAGCACGTACCCCGCCACTGCCAGCAGCACACCAACCGGCGCCAGCGTCGGGTGAAATGCAGAGGCCACGATAGGTGCGCTGGCCGCGCCGCCGATGTTCGCCTGCGAACCCACCGCCACGAAGAAGATCGGCGCCCGAATGATCTTTGCAACCGTCAGCAGCACGATGATGTGTACCGCCATCCAGATCGCGCCCAGCAAGACGAGATACGGCGCATCCTTGATCACGTTGAAGTTTGCGTGCGCACCGATCGAAGCCACCAAAATAAACAGAAACAGCGATCCGATACGTGATGCGCCGGCACCTTCCAGATTCCGCACCGGCGTCATTGACAACAGCACCGCGCCTGTTGTGACCAGAATGAACTTCCACGTTGTCGCGCTGAGCACCGGTTGCGATTCGCCGGCTTCGTTCGTCCGCGCAATCACAAACGCCAGCCAGTCGCCGCCGATGTACGCCAGGTACGCCCCGCCGATCCCCAGCGCGGTAATAATGATCAGGTCCGTCAGCGTCGGAACTCGCGTGGTCTTTGCCTGAAAATCCTCCATCCGTCGCTGCAGTTCATAAATCGCTTTCGTGTTTGCACCCGTCGCCTTGTCAATCTTTTCCTGCACGCCTGCCGAGTACAGCAGCACGCCCATCCAGATGTTGGCGATGAACACATCAACGATGATCATCTTGCTGAACATATCGCTGGAAGTGCCCGCAATGTCTGCGAGCGCAACCATATTCGCGCCGCCGCCGATCCAGCTTCCGGTCAGCGCTGCCATGCCTTGCCACGTATCCGCCGGCAAAGCGCTCTCCGGCAGAATGAGTTCGCACACCAACAGCGCCACCGGCGCGCCGATCATCACGCCGGCCGTACCCGCCAACAGCATGATGCCTGCTTTGGGCCCCAGTCGAATAATCCCCGGCAGATCCAGAGAGAGAATCAGCAGCACAAGACTTGCAGGAAGGAGGTACGACTTGATCCAGTCGTACAGTTCCGATTCGGCAGGCAACACGCCGAGCGTTGTCAGCAGCGTCGGCACGAAATAGCAGAACACGAGTTTGGGGACGATCTTGAAAAGTCCCTTGCCCAGCGTTCGCTCGCCAACCCAAAAGATGCCCGCCAGCACCGCCAGCAGTAGCGCAAGAATGCCAACCGGATGTGTGACCAGCGGCACGCGAATGTTGTCATCCGCCGCCGTCTGGGCGATCAATGCCGTTACGTCCAACATGCAACGCACTGTACCGGATGTATCGCATCACACCCAATGTCCGGCATCTTCCGATTCCGGGATCTGCCGCGCAAACGTCGTGTATCGGCAATCAGCAGGAACGAGCGATGTCCAAATCTCCCAGTCGTTCGCCACAGAACGTTGAAGATTCCGGCATTGCAGCCGATATCGGAGTCGCGTTCGTGCGCGGCACGGTGTGGCTGCTAGGTGTGCGAGTCGTCATCGTCCGGCGGGCTTTTCTGCTCCTGTATTTGCAGCAGGCGCCAGACGATTATGCCGACAGCCGCCATGCCTCCGATAGCGATGATCCAGCTCAACATGATCCTTCGCTCCGAAGAGATGCGAGATCGACACGTGCGATGTTGTGTTTCCTGAGGCGCAGGCGCAAGGTTTCGAGCACGTAACCCACTAGGCGAACATGGTAGTACGCCAGCAACAGGGGGAATGTGATGATTGTCTGCACGATCGTCTTGCGTTTGAGGAACAGATCGTTGTACGTGATTGCAGCAATTGCGAGCAGCATGAACAGCGCAGGGATCGTCAGCAACCAGATGTTCAGCAGCGCAAGTGGAAGCGAGATATAGGCAAGCAGAAACGGCAACATGTCGATGCGCGGCGACAGCCGATATTTGTATACCAATCGGGCAGCAGATCGGCCGCCGCGCCATGCCTGACGGAACATCGACCTGCCGGTGTGATGATGTACGTGCAGCACAGCAGCCTTGGGGGCAACAACAGCACGCAGGCCTGCAGCAGTCATCAGAATGTGCAGACCTTCTTCATCACCGCGCGCAGAAACAGTAGTGTCCGGGTTGCCCGCAGTATCGCGCGTAGGTGGCGCGCGGTCTTCATCGAGCATAAAACGTGCTGCGACATTGCGACGAATTGCAATATTACCTGCAAGAATACGCCGAGCCGGGCCCGGGCCGTGTACGAGATGGGTGCCGAACAATGTAAGGTCGAAAAGATTCTCAGGTCTTTCATCGTTGACCCGGCCGACGACCGCTGCAATATCATCATCCGTGAATCTAGCAAGCAGTTCTTCAAGCCATTGCGGCTCTGCGATTGCGTCATTGTCCAGCAGCGCAATGATGTCGCCGGTGGCGCGGGCGATGGCGCTATTCCGGCTTGCATTTGCGCCGCGCGGCGCATCATTGTGCATGATCTGCAATGGAAAGTTCGGTCGATCTTGTGCAAAGCTCTGCAGAAATGCTTCAGTGTTGTCCGTGGAGCAATCGTTGACAACGAACACTTCATGCGGCCTGATCGTTTGCACCGTGAGCGCTTCCAGACAGCGCTGCAGCAATGCACGACGATTGCACGTCGGAATGACGACGGATGCGGTGGCGAGATGGAGTCGATCACTGGGCATGTTCGGGAAACTGAATGATAGTTACAGGGTGGCCGAGCATCGGCACGTGAACTGACGCGGTGTGTACAGCGTTGCGCGTTGCCCAACGAGGCGGCCGTGCAAGAAAAGCTGCGTACGTAATATCGTACGACTGAAGCAGGTATTGGCGTTCATCGGGGCGTGTGAGGCCGGCTGTCAGAACCTGAAGATCCAATGCCCGCCGAGCACGATTGCCTGCCCCGAGATTGTTCGTATATGCGTATACGACTTCGCAGTCAGTGACTGTAGTCATCAGCACACCGAGCGCTGGTGGCGCGAGAAGTATCGAACCGGCAGGAATCTCAGTGCGTGCAAGATCCTGCAACGCGTGAAAACTGTTCAGTTCAAACATTCGTTCATCAGACGGAGTACGCGCACTGGCGAGAAGAGTTGTCCATCCAAACGTTTCGTTGCGTGGCCCAAAGAGTGCTATGGCAATGGGCAGCGCAGCAAGACTGGCCAGACGCCAGGGTGCGTATGGAATTCGATCTGAGTCCTGCGGCCGTAGAAGATGATCCAGGATTGCAGTTATTCCGCCGGCAACGATGACAAAAAATGACAGTCTGAAAATAAAGCTCATGCGCGCGACGACCCATTCGCCACCGAGCACCTGTACGAGCGGGGTATACACCTGTGGGATCCAGAGCCAGAATCCGCATACAACGAAGTAGCCGAGCATGATTGATGTGGTTGCGCGGCACGGTTTGAATCGCAGCAGCAGCACCGCGCCGATAAAGAGCACCAGCGGCATGCGCCACCATTTACCCGTGAAACCTCTTCCGAAACGAGTCGGGCGCTTCGGAGTGACAACGCCATTGTTGGCGAGTTCGGCTGCGCTGACACTGTCACCTTCTTCGGGCTCGGCGAAGGCGCTGATGCGTTGTTCAAGTGTGTCGGTTCGCATCGCGGAATAGGCGGGAAACGCAATTCCTATTGTGAGTGCACAGCCGGCAAGTGCGTGAAACAAGGCCGGGCGATATTCTCGCCTGACGCCTCTGAATGCAATCGCGCCAAGCAGCACCGGACTGGCAACCAGGACGACAAAGACTGTATACAACCCATGAATCTGGGCGATCACGAGCGATGCACAGGCAATGAGCAGGATCGGTTTCCAATCATTGGAGTTGCGTATTGCATCGATGACGAATGCAAGCAGTAGCGGCGTGATCCACAACGGCGCGAGTTTGTTGGGATATGTCAGAAATGGAAGTGATCCATATGCGCCGAGCGCGAACAGCGCAGCAATCCAGGCGGGCCATTGCCGTTGAAAGACGGTCCATGCAAGTTCCCAGACGCCGCCGAATATGAGCAACGAGGCGACAGGTAATGCGATAAACCAGAGGTCGTGATGGCGCATGCCGAACAATTGCGCTCCGCTGCCAAGCAAAGCATGCCAGATATTGGTGTGGTATGTGGGAAAGAAATACGCCCCGCCGTAGAAGGGGTGGCCGTTGTTGAGTCCTTCATCCATGATCAATCGAATGCGGCTGAGGTGGGTGATCGCATCGCCGACGAATACGGAACCAACGCGTGCAGCCAGCACGAAGTCAACTGCGACAATGAGCAGCTCAATACAGAGGCCGGCGATCAGGAGTGAGCGCAGATCTCGCCACCATTTCTTCTTCGTTATCAGGACCGCAGCTGCGAGAACACATACAATGATTGATGCGCTGAACAACCACAGCGGCACGCGAAGCGCGTGGCCGAGAATGTTTATGGGGCTGAGCAGAGCGAACGTTGCGAACATTGAGACTGCGATCGCGCCGGGCAGGCCGCCTTCGACATAGCGCGGCGCGAACCAACGCATCGCAGCGTAACCCGGGAGCAGAAGTACGAACCAGAAGATGAGCGAGAGGTAGATCACATGTATGCCGGGCAAGCGTTGTAGACAGTGTTATTCGGAGTTTGAAGGTTGAACGGATCGGTTCTTGCGAAGCAAAGCGTAGTGCAAAACCCCGAATGTCAGACCGATGCCGCGCCAGAACGCTCGAATCGTGCTGAGCGGCGTATACAGCAGCATTGAAACTCTGCCTGTGCGCAACAGAAGACGACACGTCATTGGAAGCGTTGCAGCAATAATAATTAGTAATAACAGCAGCCCAACCGCAGCGAGCGATGCGGGGAATGTTTCTGGAAAAAAGATTGACGCAATTGGCAGCGCAAGCGCTGCAAGAGTGGCCATTGCGAGCATGGGTTGAATATGGTCAAGCCAACTGCTGTAGGAATCACCCGCAGAGTGTCCGCGATGTTCCATGTGCAGCAGCACCCGCCAGTATCCGTGGTGTGCTTGAGTTCGAAGGTATCGCCCGAGATGCTGGGGGTGGTAGTGTCCTACGCGGCTGGCAGATTCGAAGCGCAGCCGGTAGCCGGCACTCTGCACAGCAAAGGACAGATGCGCATCTTCAGCAGATGGGCGCGTATAGCGTTCATCAAATCCGCCGACGCTTTGGAGTGCTTCGGCGCGATAGAGCACGTTGAACGATGCCGCAAAGTTTACATCGGAATTCATGTTGCGATGGCGTTCGAGAATTTCTTCGTGGATGAGCCGCGCGAGCAACGAGTGGTCGTTTTCGATGTCATAACTTCCGCTGACGCCACCGACGTCTTTGTCTGCAAGGTGTGACAAGAGTTGATCGAGCGCATCGGCGTGGGCGACACAATCTGAATCTATGAACCAGATGAGCGGATGCTTCGCAGCGCGCCAGCCGATGTTGCGTGCAGTTGCGGGTCCGCGGCCGGGTCCATTGAGCATGCGCACCGATTCGTACGATGCGACGATTTCGGGCGTGTCGTCATCAGAATTGTCGTTGACAAAGAGTATTTCGCAGAGTGGAGAGTCGGGTTGTCTGGCAATGACGAACACAGCATCAAGGCATTGGCGGATTGTGGCGGCGCAGTTACGGCCGGGAATGACAAGTGAGACGCGCGTCTTGTTATGCGGGTTCGTGCAAGCCATCACGGTGATTCTGTTTGTGGTTGCAGTCGTTTCATAGCAGCGTTAGCGCGAGGGTGATTCGGCACGAACCGAAGCAATGTTCTGTACGCGAGGATGGCGCGATCAGAGTCTTTGTTCGCCTCGGCCAGTTGTCCGGCGTGCAGGAAACCCTTGGTGTACTCAGCTGGGTATTTATTGCCGGAAGTCATGAACGCATCAAACGCTTCGTAATACAGTCCGAGTCGCTGGTACTGGTTGCCGAGGTTAAAACTTGCCCGGGCAACGAGCAACGCAGCCAATGGTTTCTTACTCTTGCTGCCGATTTCTATTGCAGCGTTGTACTTTTCTACAGCGCTGCGTACAGCGCCCTGGTCAGAGAGTGTATTGCCCCACATGATGTACGATCGCAGATATCTGGGATCGATCTCTACAGATCGCGCGTAGAATTCTATTGCGGAGTCAGGATCACCATTGCGCTTAAAACAATTGGCAAGATTGTAATAAACGACGCCCATTGGCAGCTCATGTGCTTGTGGCTCCAGGTCAACAATCTGTTGATAGAGGCTGCACGCTTCGTCGTCAATCTCATCCTTTCGCTGCACGTTTTTGGGGAGCTTGCTGTTCTCGACTAGAACGGTCGCAAGGTTATTGAGGGCGCGCGGCTGCGCGCCGAACGGGGCCTTGGCAATGACATCGCGCCACATGCGCTCCGGATTCTGGTAATCACGATTGCGCGCATGTGTTGCAGCAGTAAGAGCGGCGACGACGATGACGAGAGGAACGGCTGCTGTGAGGACGCGCATCTGTATTGGCAGATTCCGTGCATTCCAAAGGCGTGTCAGCAGCAGGGAGCACCCTATGACGATCAACGTGATCACTGCTGCTAGCGGCAGGTACATGCGATGTTCGAACGCAACGTCCTTGATCGGTATGAAGCTTGATGTAGGTGCGAGCACGATGAAGAATGCTGCTGGGATGAAGCCGACAGCCAGGCGTTTGATGACGGCCCAGACTGTTGCAGCGCCAGCGAGACACAGAATGCTGAGCGGAATGATTGCAGCGGCGAATGACTGCACGAGCGGCCACTTGTAATCGAGAACGAGCGGGGCGGGCCAGATCGACAGGCGCAGATAGTGAAGCAGGACGCCCGGCTGAGTCAGGAAGTAGTACAGCCAGGTCAGTTCACCCGCTTGATCAGTCTGGAAACTCAGGCCGGCGACGCCGGGCCTTTTGCGCGTAGGATCAAGCACTTCCTGGGCAATTCCAACACGAAAGAGCACGATCCAGGTTGCAGCAAGCCCGAGTATTGTGAGCATACGGGCTTTGAATCGATGCCTGAAATGTCGCCACAAGAAGCAATAGTCATAGAGCAGGATGAGAAACGGCGCTGAACCCATAACTGACTTGCTTGCCATGCCGGCTGCGCACGCAAGAACTGAACCTCCAAGCCACATCCAACTGTGCATGGCTCCGGTCACACCGCGGATATAGCAATACAGTGTCAACAAATAGAACAGAGCCATTAGTGATTCGGCTCGCTGCACGATGTACGTGATAGCCTGCGTCTGCAGCGGGTGAACCGTCCAGATTGCAGCAATCACCAGCGCGATCCAGACCGCGGCGCTATTGAATCGACCGGCAAAGACCGGCAGCAGCAGCGTTCTGCGCACGACTCCGAACAGGAGAAGTGCGCTGATGAGGTGAATCAGCAGGTTAACGGTGTGAAACCCGATGGGATTCAAATCGTCGCCGGGCAACACTCCCTGATTGCGAATGTTCAGTGCGAAGGTAATGTCGGTGAGCGGGCGATCGGACTTCGCCAGTATTGCGTTTACGGCATCTTCACCCCACAGCGACGACCGCTGCGTGATGTTCAGCACATCATCAAACAGAAAAGCGCCCTGAAAGCTGTTGGCATAGGCAATGATCCCGAGCAGGATGATGACCAACGGAGCTATGACATGCGGAAGGAGTTGGTTGGTGGACAGATCGCCGGCGGCACTCGGGGGCGGAGCATCGGCAAGCTCTCGTCGCTGTTTCCTGCGTCGCTGCGAACGGGGGAGCTCTTTTTTCTTTGATTTCGATTGGGGCGCCATGGTCAATTCGGTGCGTGCAGCGTTGGTTTGGAATCAGGATGATAGCCGTCGGCGTGCGTGAGTATCGAGTCTTGGATCAGCGTAGCGGATTGTTGAGTGTCAGCGATAGCAATGTGGTCCGATAGAATCACTGAATCGGCTGAATCGACCGAAAGACTGAGCCGATGCGATTGATTGTGAAAGGTATGCGGCGTGCCACCCAATGAGACGGCTCCAACCAAGACGCAGGCAGCGACAGTCGTCGCGCAGGCGGTTCGCGATCGGACCTTTGTCGTCATAGCTGCGTACAACGAAGGTTCGGTGCTGGCTGAGGTTGTGAGGGAAGTCCAGCGGTCGTTTCTAAATGTAGTTGTCGTGGATGACGGATCCACAGACGAGACATTCAATGTGGCCAGGCATTCAGCACGCTATGCACTGCGGCACGCAGTCAACCGCGGGCAAGGCGCGGCGCTGCAGACAGGAATAGAGTTTGCGCTGCTCAGAGGCGCTGCGTTTATCGTGACATTTGATGCTGATGGCCAGCATCGCCTGGAGGATGTCGATCGTTTACTCGAACCGGTCGCATCGGGCTCGTACGACATAACTCTGGGGTCCCGGTTTCTGGGCGCGACTGTGAATCTGCCGTGGACGCGCCGGGTGATGCTGGGCTTGGGTGTCCTGTTTACACGTATCGTGAATCGGATGCCATTGACGGACGCCCACAACGGATTGCGGTGTTTCAGTCGGCGAGCAGCGGAGCAGATTACAATCACTGCAGATCGTATGGAACACGCAAGTGAGTTGATCGACCTGATTCGCAAGGCAAAGCTGCCGTGGTGCGAAATCCCCGTTGAGATTCGATATACCGAATATTCATTGGCAAAGGGACAGAGCTCCGGTGCTGCACTTCGCATAGTCTTTCACTACATCATGTCGAGGATCGTACGATGAGTTTTCAGGTATTCCTTATTGTTGTGTTTGGGTTGATAGGTGTTGTGAGCATTCTCACGCTTGTGCGGGGTATTGCGCCGAAGTTGAGTCTTGTGGTGTTGGGCATCTCGTTGGCAGCTTGCGCAGCAGCAATCTGGCCGGATGTCACGACAGTCATCGCAAACAAGCTGGGCATCGACACCGGAACGCACCTGATTCTCTATTGCACGGTGCTGGTGATGATGGCAGGATTCTTCTTTTTCTACATTCGACTTCGGCAGCTCCGCAGGGAGTTGACGCTGATGGTCCGGCACGTCGCGCTGATGCAGGCGGTGGAAAGCCCGACACCTGGTAGCAGCGCGCAGGCTCACGAAGCATCGGGGCCTGAAGGGAAGTGAACCATGCCACGATCGGTCATGAGTGTCATTGGGTTCGTACTGGTTGTGTGCGGTGGTGTGATCCTGGCGGTCATGGCTGGTGCAACAGGAACAGGGCTCGGGACAACGATCGCTCTGGCTGGGCTTGTATTGCTGGGTTGGGCTTGGCTCGCCCGCTCGATGGACAGCGATGAAGAATCGTGAATAGACACCGGCAAGGTGTTTGTATGAGCCAAGATTTTGACGGAAGTCATAAAGAAGGCCGTTCCATTTCTGGAACGGCCTGAGGAGCCGAAGCGGCGTGGGGAGCCAAATTCGTTCTGCCCGCGCGGCGTGTTCGCGATCCATCGATATATTCGTGCAAGAACCGCAGCGGTTCCATAGCCAATTGAGACCTATCGGCGCGCATCTGCATTCTCGAGGCATTAGATGAATCGCAATGATGAATCGCCGCGGTGATGGCCTGCGCGGTAGAATGCCTAGACCGTTCGGACTATTTGATGTGAGATGCAGCATGGCAACGGCATCGGATATTGCGGTGCTCAAGCAGCCAGATCAGCAGGCTGGCCCGGTGACTCCGGTGGTCATGGTCGGTCTGTTGCTTTCGATCATGCTTGTGGTGTGGTGCATCCATCTGGCGGTGTCGTATAACGATTTGCGCGGCCAGGTCATTCAGAATGTAACGATACTCGTGGCAGTGGATAGCGCGCGATCTGCGGTGAGCGGGCTTACGGCTGAAATCCTCGGCGCAGATGGCGGCGCGGAACCTGGGCAAGAACTGCAGAGACTTGGTGATGAGCGCGAGGTGCTGGGACGTGCGAAAGTCGAATCTGCTGATGCAGCCGTGATCGACGCAGTGTCCGATCTTGAAATGCAATTGCAGGAAGTGTACGAGGCAGCTCACATGCTGGTCGCCCGGGATGAACGAGACGCTGAGGCATTCTCTCTCGCGGCCTCTCAGTTGGAACTGCAGGCTGATCAGGTGCTCAGTGTGGTTCGTGCTCGCCAAGCAGAATTGTCGGAGCAGTTATCTCAGAATTGGGAGTCGCTGTATGTGGCGCTGATTGTTTCAGGTTTGTTGGCAATGGCCTTTGCTGCGGTTCTTGTCGTTCGAATGCGAACGGCTGAGCGGCGGCACAGCAGGGACGTGGCGCATCTCGTGGAATCCGAACGGCGGTTTCGATTGCTGGCAGAGAATGTTCCGGGCGTGATTTACCTGTGCCGAAATGATGAGCGGTACACGATGCTGGTCCTGAATGATGAAGTGGAAACACTTACCGGTTATCCACGGCAGGATTTTCTCGAAGATCGCATCAGCTTTGTTGAACTTTTTCACCCCGATGACGCAGCAGAGATACCGCGCACGGTTGATGCGGCGCTATCACAGCGCATTCCGTTTGAACTGAAGTATCGAATCAAGCGGCGCGATGGCGAGTGGCGGTGGGTGGAAGAGCGCGGTCTCGGCGTATTTGACGGTGATCACCTGGAGTATCTCGAGGGATTCATCAATGACGTTACCGAGAGTTCGCTGGCTGAGCAGGAGCTTCGCCAACAACGCTCGTACCTTCGGCAGGTTCTGGACCTGAATCCGAGTTTCATATTTGCCAAGGACCGCAGCGGACGATTTACGCTGGCCAATCTGGCGCTTGCAGCGGCCTACGGGACCACGGTCAAGGAGTTGATTGGCAAGACCGATGCGGATTTCAATGAACAAACCGACGAGGTAGAGCACTTTCGTGAAGATGATCTTCGCGTTTTGAATACGCGTGAACCGTTGACGATTCCTGAAGAGGTTGTCACTGATACGGAAGGCAATCGGCGGTGGTTCAAGACGCACAAGCAGGCGATCATTGACGAGCACAATCAGGCCAATGAAGTACTTGGCGTGGCGATTGACATCACGGACATGAAGCAGGCAGAGATCATCAAGGCCGGCCGCAACAAGGTGCTGGAGCGCATTGCCACGGGAAAATCCCTTGAATCAATTCTGGAGATGATCGCTGCAAGCGTACGGTTTCTCGATCCGACGCTGTGCTGCGCAGTCATCTTGAGTGATCCTGCAAGCGGAGAACTTGAGATCGCAGCATCAGCAGGTTTTGACATTCAGCAGCAGCGACGATTGCAGGAGATTTTTGCGGTCACACAGATGCAGGGGTGTCGAGAGGCGATGGAGAGCGGACATCGCATCACTATGGAAGATCTGACCGAGGTGGATCCTGCTCCGGATTGCGTTGCTGGTCTGCGTGCTGCGGGCTTCCGTTGCTGCTGGATAGAACCAATTGAATCGGAAGCGGGCGAGATACTTGGCACGATTGCGCTGTTCGGGACGATTCCCCGCCTCCCTGGGCCGCCGCATGTTGAAATGATGGAATCATCAGCGAAAATTGCGGGCATAGCTACTCGTCGAGCGCGTGCAGAAGCGGAACTGCGCAAATCCCAGGAGCGTCTACGCGCCGCAGACCGACTTGCATCAATCGGGACGTTGACAGCAGGGCTGGGTCACGACATGAACAATGTTCTGTTTCCGCTGCGCTGTCGTCTGGAAGCGGTGGACTGGTCGACACAGTCGGCAGATGACAACAGTCTTCTGGTGTCTGTGCGGGATACTGTGAATTACCTTCAGCAACTCAGCGATGGCCTGCGATTGCTGGCGACTGACCCTGCGCAGCAAGCGTCATCGACCGCAGCGACGAACATTGACGAGTGGTGGCCGCAGGTTCGAACGCTCATTCAGGGGGCGCTGCCCGAGCGGATTCGACTGGAACACAATTTTCCGCGCGGCCTGCCGACTGTTCGTGCGCAGCCGCATCAGTTGACGCAGGCAGTGTTGAACCTTGTCGTGAACGCAGCGGAAGCGACAGACGATGCTTCGCCGGTCACGGTGACTGCGCGGGCCGCTGATGGTGGACAGATGGTTATTCTTGAAGTCTCAGATCGTGGCTGCGGCATGACCGAAGACGTGAAGTCGCACGTACTGGAGCCGTTTTTTACGACCAAGAAACGTGGCTTGTCGACCGGGCTGGGGCTTTCGCTCGTGCATGGCGTTGCCCAATCGGCCGGCGGGCATGTTGATATCGAGTCAGCGCCGGGAAGAGGCACCACAGTTTCGCTGGCGCTTCCTGCCAGGCAACAGGCAGCCCAACGCGATGGAACCAGACGCGAAGCAGTTGTGTCGTTACACGATGCGCGAACGTCCGGTTGGATAAAGAGCCTTCTGGAATCATCCGGCTACAATGTGCGCCAGGCGCTGGGCGTGCAACCGCCGGCCGGTGCGTTGTGGGTGACGGAACCGAACGATGAGAATCTCGCACTGGCCCGGTTGCATCGCGTGCGAAGCCCGGATGCAACGATTATCGTATTTGGCGACGCGTCGGCCGAATGGATGGAGCTCGGTGTATCAAGCATCAGCGCTGACAGTGATCTGAGTCACATCCAGCAGGTTGTCAGACAGTCGCAGGCATGCACAGGAGGTCAGAATCATGAAATCTGATCAGATCAGAATCCTCTGTGTTGACGATCACGAATTCCTCGTCGAGGGCCTTCGCTCTAGAATTGAGCATGAAACCGACATGGAGTATGTCGGTCGGCTCGGCACCGCTGAACATCTCGTCGAAGAGGTGCAGAAGGCAAGGGCAACAGTTGTTCTGCTTGATGTCGACATGCCCGGCCCGGACGTGTTTGATGCAATAGCGCAGCTGCTTCGTGTCGAGCCTGGCGTTCGGCCGATCATGCTCAGCGCGCATGTGCGCGACCGGTATCTCAATAGTGCGTATAAGGCCGGAGCTTGGGGTTACCTCTCCAAGGCAGATGCGCCGGAAGAGATTATTGACTGTATTCGCCGTGTTGCCGCCGGCGAGCAATGTTTCAGCAGTTCCGTGCAGGAAACAGGCGGTGCGGAAGCAGCTACTGCAGCTTTGGCGGGGTCGAAGCTCAGCCGGTTGACCACGAGGGAGATGCAGGTTCTGCGAATGATTGCCAAGGGCAAGTCGCGCACGACGATTGCTGAGGAATTGTGCCGAAGCCCGATGACGATCGACAATCATCGCAAAGCAATTATGCGCAAGCTTGATCTGCACGATCGCGCGGAACTCGTTCGATACGCAATCGCAGAAGGACTTGTAGAAGTCTGAAGACGCAGCCGGACGGCGATGCATCAACGTGCCCAGGCGTGCTGGTTCAGAGTGAACATAAAAAAGGTCCCCGTCACCATACACAGGAAACGGAGACCTCTGTGGGGGGGCATGTTCGAGTCCAGCACGATGATGCAGGACGATGAATAAAAGGCTCGATAGCTGCCTTAAGTCTATGGCTATTACGGATCAAAGCGTCCGGTTTGCCCGTAAGTGTATGCACATCAGTTGCTTTGAACTGCTGGTCAGTATGACAATCGGCTCCCCGCGATTCAAGAATACTTAGAAGATTCGATCGCTGATCTGTGCAATGAAATGGCGAGACACGTATGTGTTCTGGAGATGGGCCGATTCTCATACAGTCGTGTTGTGCGCTGCTGAGCGACGATTCGGGCGGCTATCGATCCTAAACCACAGCAACCGATTATCTGCCTAATATCGGCAGGACAGAAGTTCTGCCCCGGTAGCTCAGTTGGATAGAGCAGCGGTCTTCTAAACCGCAGGTCCCAGGTTCGAATCCTGGCCGGGGCGCTTTATATGCCCGGGGGTTGACTGGGATCGGCGCTTTGAATCGCCGAATCCTCGGAGGTAGAAATGTGACAGTGAAGTCGGGCGTGTTATTTGTGTGCAGCCACAATTCCGCGCGTAGCCAGATGGCGGAGGGATTGTTTCGGCATGCAGCGGGAGATCGTTTTGGTATTGCAAGCGCCGGCGTAGAGCCTGGTGTGCTCAACCCATTTGCGGTGCAGGCGATGCAAGAAATCGGCATTGACATCTCACAGCACACTGCGGAATCGATTGATACGTATCGCGGCACATGGCAAGTTGATCATCTGGTCATCGTGTGTGACAAGGCGGCTGCACAATGTCCGACGGACTGGCCCGGCGTCGGGCAGACACACCACTGGTTCTTTGAAGATCCATCCGCTGCAACAGGCAGTGATGCGGAAAAGCTTGCGGTGTTTCGGCAGGTCCGTGATGCAATTCGCAGGCGGCTCGAGTCGTGGTTGGAGAAACCTGACGACAGCGAGTCGTCACAGAATGCTCAGGTATGATCGGCCGGCTCACTAGGTAAGGAGTCGTTGACGATGATCGCATTACCCCGACGTGTCGCAGCAGAAGGTGTGGGTACATTCACGCTGACCTTTGCTGGCTGCGGGGCAATCATTGCTGACGGCCTCAGTGACGGCGCGGTTACACATGTCGGCATCGCGCTGACGTTCGGACTGGCGATCATGGCAATGGTCATTGCGATCGGTGAAACCAGCGGCGCGCATATCAACCCGGCGGTGACGGTTGGTTTTCTGATTGCAGGCAGAATGAAAGCGCTCGACGCAGCCGGGTACATCATTGCCCAGAGCATCGGCGGACTGGCGGCAGCGTTTGCACTGCATGCGATCTATCCCGATGCTGCAACGCTTGGTCAAACGACGCCAGCAGGCAGCGCAATGCAATCGTTCGTACTCGAAATCATCCTGACATTTTTCCTTATGTTCGTGATTTTGTGCGTTGCGACCGGCTCGAAAGAGCAGGGATTGATGGCAGGCGTTGCAATCGGGGGAACGATCACGCTGGATGTGCTGTTCGGCGGGCCGGTCAGTGGAGCGTCAATGAACCCGGCCCGATCATTTGGCCCGGCGGCTGTCGCTGGTGATATGAGCCAACTCTGGATTTACCTGACGGCACCATTGATTGGAGCAGCGATTGCGGTAGCGGTGTGGATGGTGACGGTGCAAACGCCCAAACGTTGAAAACCCCGAAAGCCTGATAGTCAATCACATGAAACGGCTGCGTGTGGCCTCTTGCCTCGATGTCCATGTTCCGCGATGCTGTGTCCATGACCGCCCTTGCGACCGTTACGAAGACCGCGCTGCTGGAGCTTTTGCTTTCGGTGGCCGATGACAAGCTGATGCTAGGCCACCGCAACAGCGATTGGACCGGGCTCGGGCCGATTCTCGAAGAAGATATTGCTTTCAGTTCACTTGCGCAGGATGAAATCGCCCACGCGCAGGCGCTCTATGAACTTGCAGCAACAGTTGATGAACACCAACGCAGTGCTGATGCACTGGCGTTTGCTCGGTCGCCGGGTGAATATCGCTGCGCGCAGATTGTCGAACTGCAGGACGAATTCAATTGGGCGACTGCGCTGGCCAGGCAACTATTCTGTGATCATTTTGATCACTTGCGGCTGGGTCGCTTGAGTGAATCGAGTTTTACGCCGCTGGCCCAGCTTGCCAAACGGTTGGGCGCGGAAGAGCAGGTGCATGTCGAACACTCCGATGCCTGGGTGATGCGCCTTGGCAGGGGCGATGCCGAATCCAACGCGCGCATGCAGGCAGCACTCGATGCGCTTGCGCCGCAGGCAGTGATGTTATTTGAGCCGGTACAGCACATAGACACGTTGGTGCGCGAGGGGTTGTATCCGGTTGCGGGCGACATGTTCGAGCAATGGAAACAGGAGATCACAAGTGTGTGTACAGCCGGTACGCTGCATGTGGAGCTGGCGCCGCCGGATCCGACAGTGCTAGGCGGTCGGCAGGGGGCGCACACGTCGGAGCTGACGGAACTGCTCGATGAGATGTGCGCGGTGTATCGACTGGAACCGGATGCGAAGTGGTAAACGCCGACACGTCGAAATGAATCATGGCGGCAGGGCATGCTTCAGCGTGCTTATTGGCCGAAGGTCGATCGTTGAGCGACGTTGACACACCGTCGCTCGATTATGAAATGTCACACGTGTAGCGTGCTGTGCGCCGCGATACAATATGACCGCAATGAAACACCTGTTACGAGTTGCGGTGTGTTTGTTGATCGGTGCGGTGATCAACGTACTTGTCGCGTGGGGAATAGCGCTTGCGGTGAATCCACTGGATGGGGAACACGGCGGGGCGCTGCGGCCGACTGCTGGGTATCAGTGGGATGTTAGCACGACCTCGAATTTCGGAACGCTGTTTCTCAATTCTCGCCGACATGACACTCGAACGGGTGTCACGAATACGATTCCGGAAGACAGCATTCCCTCCTGGAGCGAATTCGACATTCCATTGGATGAGTATCGTACCGCAGAGGGTTGGATCGAGTCCCGCTCGACGGTAGCGCGCGGCTGGCCGATGCTTTCGCTGCGGTACTACAGCGATTTTCTGAGATCGCCCGACGGAGAATTGATAAACAGACAGAATCAATGGAGTATCCGTTGGCCGTGCGGGCAGTGGAAACTGTATCCGCTTGGAGATCGAACCCGGCAACCGTTGACGCACGACATATACATTCCGTTGCTGCCGATCTGGACGGGATTCGCGGTCAACGCGTTGGTGTTTGCAGTTCCGTTGTGGGCGTTGCTCTTTGGCTGTGCAGGAATGCGCCGATGGAGAAGGCTGCGGCGAGGATTGTGTGAGAGGTGCGGCTATCAGCGCGGAGATTCTGAATTGTGTAGTGAATGCGGGGGCGCGCTTTCTTCCCTTCGGTCGGGGCGCGGCTAAACCGAATTGGCGATGATCGGAAGAGCGCGACCAGCGGTCGCGGCTTTCTGACGGTGATGGGCGTATGATGATCCCATGCCGACGCGTGATGCTGTCATTGAACTGTTGCGGGAAGTGCCTGATCCGGAGATGCCGATCAGCATTGTTGATCTTGGTATTGTTGAGCGTGTGGAAATTGACGACACAAATGTCACAGTTGACATCTTGCCGACGTTCGTTGGTTGTCCAGCTCTGGCGATGATTCAGGATGACATCATCAAGAAATTGCGTACGCTGGATGATGTGGATGACATCATTGTGAACTTCATGTACGAACCGGCGTGGTCTGTGGATCGCATCAGCGCTGCCGGGCGGGAGTCGCTGCGCGAACATGGTGTGACTGTGCCGCAAGGCGGTTCTGATATTCATAGTATGATCAAACAGACTGCGACGGTTCCGCTGCGCACCAGCGCGATTCCGTGTCCATTTTGCGAGTCGAAATCAACGCGCCTGGACAGCGCGTTCGGCCCGACGCGGTGCCGAATGATTTATTACTGCGAAGCCTGCCGCAACTCGTTCGAGCATATGAAGCGCGTGTGAGCAGCCTGCAACGCCTCGCCATAGTTCGTGACAGATGGTAGACAGAGCCGTAGAAGGCTGTTTCAATGCCTGCGTTTGCGGGAGGTAACACCGTGTCACAACCATCCGTCACCGCTCCATTCGAACAGGCGATGTCGCGGACCGGGCTCGTGTTGTTCCGGCCGTTTGCAATCAGCAAGTGGTTCGTGCTGGGGTTCTGCGCGTTTCTGGCGTACCTCGGCGAGGGTGGCGGCGGGGGAGGCGGATATAACAATTTCGGTGGCGGTGGTGGACCTGCCGGTCCTTCGACGCAGCCGGGCACGAACCCGATGCTCGATTGGATACGTGCGAATTTCACACTGTTTATCATCTTAGTAATCGTCTGCTTCATCGTGATCTTTGCGTTGATGTTGTTGTTTGCGTGGATAAAAAGCCGCGGACGATTCATGTTCATAGATGGCATCGTGCGCAACCGCGCGGCGGTGGTCGAGCCGTGGCAGGAATTTCGTGAACAGGGCAACAGCTACTTTCTGTTTCTGGTTGCGGTGATGATCGCGCAGACAGCATTCTGGTTGTTGCTGACTTCCGCATGTATTGCGTTTGCGTGGCCGAGCATTCAGAAACAGCAGTTTGACAGTAATGCGTGGACATCAATGCTCGTCTTTATTGGCGTCGGAGTGCCGGTCTTTCTCATACTTTCGGGCTTCATGTTTCTGGTTCGGAACTTCATGGTTCCAGTGATGTATGTTCGCCGCATTCGCGCGATGGAAGCGTGGCGCATTTCCTGGCATGAGCTGGTGAAGCCAAACGTCGGAGCAGTTATTCTGTTTGCGCTCATGCGCCTTGTCATCAGAATTGCAATTGCATTGATCACCACGATCGCAACGTGTCTGACATGCTGTATCGCCGGCCTGCCGTACATCGGCCGGGTGCTGTTGCTGCCGATATATGTGTTCGAGCAATCGTACAGTCTGTATTTCCTTGAGAGCTTCGGCCCGCAATGGCGCATCTTCGGGAGTAGCGATCCAGCGCCCGGTGATGTGCCGCCGCCGTTCGACCCGTACGATGTGTAAACCGGATTGTTGAAGCGGAGAAGCGGCGCAGAATGCGTGAGGTTGTGCCGGTTACTCATATTTGTGAACAGGGCGACACGAACATGCTGCGAACTGGCATGAAGCTGTCTGCGTTCATACGATGGTTGTGGATTCGGAGCGTTTTCTGAAACGCCAATCGACAACGAGTATCTGAACTCAATATTGAGCGAAATCATGACGACGACGAGCAAGTCGAGAAGTCGAAAACCGGGACCGGTCGAGATGACAGCGCCGCTGGATTCGGATGGCGATGCAGGAAGCACAGCACGCACAATGGGGCAGGACAAAATCGATCTTGGCAGCGTGACGGATCTGAGCATTCTTGATGCGAACGGCACTGTTGATAATGCGCTCGATCCGAAATTGCCAGCAGCTGAGCTGAAGCGAATTCATCGCGCTATGGTGATGACGCGCAAGTTGGATGAGCGCATGTTGCGCATGCAGCGGCAGGGTGAGATGGGCACGTTCGCACCCGGGCTTGGCCAGGAAGCGACGCAGATCGGCCAGGTGTATCCGCTGACGAAAGATGATTGGTATTCGCCTTCGTATCGCTCGTTCGGTGCGCAGCTGTGGCGCGGCTGGACGATCGATGGGTTAATGCTGTTGTGGGATGGGTATTTTGAAGGTTTTACCATTCCAGATGGTATCAATGATCTGCCGTTTTCGATCGTGATCGGCAGTCACGTCGGGCCGGCGGTCGGCGTGGCGATGGGGATGCGCAGCCGAGGCGACAACAATGTCATGCTGGTGAACTATGGCGATGGCGCATCATCGCAGGGTATCGTTGCAGAGGCGATGAACTTCGCAGCGGTGTATAAAGCGCCGTGCGTATTTGTCTGCGAGAACAACGGCTGGGCGATTTCCGTGCCTTCGGAAAATCAGGCAGGCGTGCGTGAACTTGTCCGGCGCGGGCCGGCGTACGGCATCGAATCGATTCGCGTTGATGGCAATGACATTCTGGCAATGATTGTTGCCACGCAACGCGCAGTGGAACACGCTCGTGCAGGCAAGGGGCCGTACTATATCGAAGCGCAAACGTATCGCATGAGTCTGCACACCACTGCGGATGACCCGAAGGTGTATCGCGATGAAACGCAGGTCAAGCAATGGGAAGCAAAGTGCCCGATAGCGAGATTCGAGACATATCTCGCAACCAAAGGTGTTTTAAGCGAAGCTGACTGCGAGCGCATCGGCCAGGAATGCGAGCAGGAAATCTTGGCATCGCGCGAAGTGTTTCGTGAGCGGGCAAGAGCGAATCCGCGCGAGGTGTTTGACTACATGTTTGATGAACTGCCTGCGGAACTTCTTGAGCAGAAGGAAGAATATTTGCGCAAGCTTGAACGCAAGGGTCTTGAATGATTTCCGCCCAGACGCAGAGGGCGCAGCGTAATTCTGGAGGCAGTCGATTATGAAACAACACATGAAGAAGATATTTGCGGCTCTTTCAATATTCATGGCTGGTACTGTCGCGTCGGCTGATGTGGTGACGCAGGAAATTGAGTACAACGACGGCGAGACTGTGCTGCAGGGATATCTTGCGTATGACGATGCGCTGACCGAGGAAGTGCCGGGGGTACTGATCTGCCATCAATGGATGGGTCTTGGCGAACATGAAAAGAACACCGCACGGCGGTTGGCATCGGACGGATTCGTTGCATTCGCGCTGGATGTGTACGGCGTGAAGAATCGACCGACCAATCGCAGTGAGGCGAGTGCAGCTGCGGGGTTTTTCTATGCCAATGCAGATGCGCTGCGCCGGCGTGCGCAGCTCGGATTGACGCAATTGCGCGAGCACAGTTGGAGTGATGACGATCGCATTGCAGCAATCGGATTTTGTTTTGGCGGGACGACTGTGCTGGAACTGGCACGCAGTGGGGCTGAAATCAACGGCGTGGTCAGTCTGCATGGCGGTTTGAGTACGAAGAAACCGGCTGAAGCGGGCGACATTTCAGCGCGGGTGCTCGTGTTACATGGCGCAGACGACCCGTATGTACCTGCGGATGATATTCAGGCGTTTACGAGTGAAATGAAGGCAGCCGGCGTGGATTGGCAGATGATTGCCTACGGCGGCGCGGTGCATGGATTCACGCAGCGCGGTGCAGGTGATGATCCATCCAAAGGTGCTGCGTACAACGCAGATGCAGCGCGGCGGGCGTGGCAACACATGATGGTATTCTTCGATGAGATTTTTACCCTGCCTGACCGCAAGCCGGCACTGTGGGGTAGTGCGATGAGCGAACAGGCTGGCGCGATGATTGGGCACGTCAAAATCAACGAGAAGGATGACTGATGGCGCAATGCACAATGGTTGAAGCGCTGAACCTCGCGCTCGATCAGAACATGGCAGCAGATAACGATGTCGTCGTGATGGGCGAAGACATCGGCGTCAATGGCGGTGTGTTTCGTGTCACCAAGGGCCTGCGCGACAAGTACGGTGAATTGCGCGTGCTTGATACACCGCTGGCGGAGAACGCGATCATCGGAACCGCGGTCGGCATGGCGATCTACGGCTTGAAGCCGGTGGCGGAAATTCAGTTTTCCGGCTTCACGATGCAGGCGTTTGATCAGATCGAACAGAACATGGCCCGATTGCGCAATCGCTCGCGCGGCAGGTATACGGTTGGCATGGTCTTGCGTGCGCCGTATGGCGGCGGGATTCGGGCGGTGGAACATCACAGTGAATCACGCGAGGCGTATTGGGCACACACGCCCGGATTGAAGTGCGTGATTCCGAGCGGCCCGCGCAATGCCCGGGCGCTGCTGCATGCTGCGATCAACGATCCGGACCCGGTTGTGTTCTACGAACCCAAGGCGGTGTACCGCGCGTTTCGTGAAGATGTGCCTGAAGAGCCGGAGCCGATTGAAATCGGCAAGGCGGAGGTCGTGCGCGAAGGAAGTGATGTCACAATGATCGCATACGGCGCGATGATGCGGCCTGCTCGGGAGGCTGTGGACGATCTTGCTGACCTGCACAACGTTGATGTTGAATTGATTGATCTGCTGAGCATCTCGCCGATGGATACGCAGACACTTGCGGAATCCGTGCGCAAGACAGGGCGGTGCGTAGTGGTACACGAAGGCCCGCGCACGTGCGGCATCGCAGCGGAAATCATTGCACGATTGAATGAACATGCGTTTGAATTTCTGTGTGCGCCGATTCGCCGGGTAACGGGGTATGACATTCACTTCCCGTATTTTCAGGTGGAGCAGCATTACCTGCCGGATGCCGACACGATCATTGAGGCGGTGCAGGAAACGGTGGCGTGGGAGTGAACATTGAGGAAAGCCAATAACGTGAAAGCCAAATATCCCTGACTTTGCAATTCTTCGGTGTTCTCTGCGATGAAATCTTGTGGTGTATTCTCATGACTCGACAGTTCAAACTTCCTGATCTTGGCGAAGGTGTACACGAGGGGCAGATCATTCGTGTGCTGGTGTCTGAAGGGCAGCAGGTGCTGGAAGATCAGCCGCTTATCGAAGTGGAGACAGATAAGGCTGCGGTTGAAATTCCCTCACCGTATACGGGGACGCTGCTGAATGTGCATGTGAAGGAACAGCAGATTGTCAACGTCGGAGATGTGATGTTTACGTTTGATGGTGGTGCCACAGGGGCGACGGGTTCAGGAGAGAAGGCGAAGACGGCACGCGGCGAAAGCGCGAGGGCAGCTGCGCCGCGCAGTGCAACGACTAGCGTGACGATGCCGAGCAATGGCGGGATCAAACCGGCTTCGCCCGCAGTGCGGAAGAAGGCCCGCGAGCTTGTTGTTGATATCAATACAGTCATCGGCAGTGGACCGAGCGGGCGGGTAACCATGCGGGATGTGACGGATGCAGCAAGCGGCGGGGGCGCTGTCGGAGGCGCTGTCACGGCGAGTGATGCCGGGGTGGATCGGCTGGTGGCACCGTCGCGTGGGGATTTTCCATCGCAATCGGTCGTGCGGCCGATGGCGGTGACGGCGCTTTCGGGCGGTACGGATGATTCTGATGCACATGGCGCGACGCGGCGGGTGCCGATCAGTATGGCCAGGCGGACAATCGGCCGAAACATGGTGCAGTCGATTACGACAGTGCCGCATGTCACCGACAGCGACGATGCGGATATCACTGAGTTGGATGCACTCCGGCGTGGGTATGTGTACGAAAATGATCCGAACCGCAAATTGCGCGTCTTGCCGTTTGCGATTCGTGCGGTGGCGCGGGCGCTGCAGCGGTTCCCGATTTTCAATGCGGTATTTGATGCCGACGCAGGCGAGATTGTGTACCGACGCTATGTAAGTATCGCGATCGGTGTGCATACGCAGCGGGGTTTGGTTGCTCCGGTGATTCGTAATTCCGATCAGTTGGGTGTGCTGGATATTGCTGAAGCGCTCGATGGCATGGCTGAGCAGGCGCGCAGTGCGGGATTCTCGGTTGCCGATACGCGTGGCGGGACGTTTACGATTTCCAATGCGGGGGCAATGGGCGGGAGTCGCTATTCAACGCCGATCGTTTCGCCGGGGCAGTCTGCCGTGCTGGCATTGGGGCGAGGACGAAAACAGCCGTGGGTGATCGGCGATTCGATCGTGCCGCGCCTCATTCAGCCGTTGAGCTTGTCATTTGATCATCGCATTATTGACGGCGCCGATGAGGTCGCGTTCATGCAGTTCATCATTGCTGATCTGGAGAATCCAGCGCGGGTGATGTTGTAAGGCAATTCACCACAGAGAACACAGAGGCGCAAGAGTGGATAGGTATTCAGCATCCTCGGTGATCGGAACGGGTTGTGAAACTGGCGTGGGTGAATTCTGATCAGAAGCTGCACTTGTCTCGGGCGAGCCGAGTGTTTGTCTGGGGACTTGCGTTCTGCAATGCGGCTGTGCTCGGGTTTCTGATACTCGGCACGATACGAAACAGTGCATTTGATGTGCAGTCTGTCTGCGAGGTGTTGTTCTATCTGATGATTGCAATAGGGCCGGTGCTCGTTGCGATTGGACAACCGGTCGGATGCTTTGTGTACCTGGCACTGTGCCCAATAGTTCTCGCGTATTCAGCCATCACCGTGCCGTTTGGGATAGGTCTCCTCTTCCTTGCAATCTGGACGGGCAAGGGAGGCACTATGTTCCTGGTCATAATTGCTGCCGGCGTGACGTTTGTCATGAACATTGCCGGCGTCATCGTGATCTACAACGTGGGGCGACCCCAGCGGCAACGATTGATCAAACGGAATCACTGTCCGGAATGCGGCAACAATCTGCGCACGCAACCGAGACACGCCCGACGGTGTTTGGAATGTGGATTTGCGTTGCGCCCTGCGGTTGGGGCAGCGCCGCCGACCGAGCCGACGGAGACGTGGATCTGATCTGTCTTGACGCTCGCGATCCGGTATGCTGGATTCATCATGGTTGTCGGATCATTCAGTCAGGAAACAGATGTCGTCGTCATCGGCGGCGGGCCGGGCGGGTATTCCGCTGCGTTTCGCGCTGCTGAACTCGGCCAGCGGGTCACGATTGTCGACGATCGGGATGCGCTGGGCGGTGCGTGCCTGCATGATGGCTGCATTCCGTCAAAAACTCTGCTGCATGCGGTGCAGTGCATTCGCCAGGCGGAACGCGCCAAAGATTTTGGCATTACGTTCGGGGCTCCGACTATTGACATAGATGCATTGCGCGAGTCGTTGTCGGGAACTGTCAAGCAACTTGCCAGGGGGCTTAGCGGGCTTGCGACAAAGCTCAAAGTTGAATCCGTTTCGGGGCTTGCGAAGTTCGATGACTCGCGCAATGTGACGGTGACGAACGGCAACACGACACGATTACATTTTCGTCGGGCGATCATTGCGACCGGAACGTTGGATCGCGAGCATGAAGTGCTGCCGTTTTCGATGCAGTGCGTGTGGCGGCCGTCCGATGCGATGCACCTGCCTGAAGTTCCCGAGAGAATGTTAGTCATAGGCAATGAGTATTCCGCAGTGGAAATCGCAATGATCTATGCCGGGTTGGGTTCGCAGGTCACGCTGGTGACTGAGTGCGAGCGCGTGCTGCCGGATGCTGATGAAGATCTTGTGAGGCCGCTTGTGCGAACAATGAAAAACGAATTGTCTGAATTGTGTTTCGGGTGCTTGGTTACGGGTGTTGATGAAACAGATGCAGGCATGCACGTTCGGTATGAAGCAACAACGCCGCCGAGCCGTGAGTTGTTTGATGTGATTGTGAATGTCACCGGGCGAGCAGGGCGCACCGACAAACTGGGTTTGGAAAAAACATCGGTGCGCAGGGGCGATGATGGATTTCTTCAGATTGATGAACAGCTGCGCACGACAGACCCGCGCATTTTTGCGGTTGGTGATGTGACAGGGCCGGGTTTTCTTGCGGATAAAGCGATCGCGCAGGGACGCGTTGCTGCGGAAGTCGCAGCAGGTTGGGAGAGCGGCTTTGATGCGCAGGCGGTGCCGATGGTTGTGTTTACCGATCCGAATGTTGCGTGGTGCGGTGTGACGGAGGCGGCAGCGAAACAGGCGGGGCGCGCGATCACCGTCAAGAAAACGCCGTGGGGCGCCTCAGGACGGGCTGCCAGTATGAAGCGCACCGAGGGTATGACGAAAATCATCTGCGATGAAGCGTCAGAGTTCGTGATCGGCGTGGGGATAGTCGGCCCAAATGCTGCGGAGATGATCGGCGAAGCGGCGCTGGCGATCGAGATGGGCGCAACAGTGACGGATCTGGCGCTGACCATTCATCCGCATCCGACGACGTGTGAATTGCTGAGTGAGACCGCTCGGAATATATAAGACCCCGGGCAATCCCGGGGCTATGTGTTGTGTCTATTTCTCGTGTTTGGGTTTGTAAAGCAGATCGGGTACGCGCTGGGCGCTGCGCTTGTCGGTCATCGCGCGCATCGGCTGGGTTTGCTTTGCGGTGGCCAAGTATCTGCGGGCGAGGTGTTGGTAGTGGCCGGTGCCTTCGGATTTCCAGGCGATTTCCTGATCGGTCAGTTCGCGCATGACTTTTGCGGGGATACCTGCGACGAGTGTGCGCGGCTGCACGATTGTGTTGGCTTTCACGAATGCCATAGCTGCGACGAAACTGTCTTCACCGATGATTGAGTCATCCATGATGACCGCGTTCATGCCGACCATAGCGTTGCGCTTGATGGTGCAGCCGTGCAGGACTGCGCCGTGGCCGATGTGGCCGTCCTCTTCGATGGTGACATCTTTGCCCGGAAAGCAGTGGACGATGCAGTTGTCCTGCACGTTGCAGCCTGCGAGCAGATTGATACGGCCGATGTCACCGCGCAGCGAAGCGCCGGGGCCGACGAGGCAGCCGGGGCCGATGACGACATCGCCGATGATGGATGCGGTGGGGTGAATCCACGCAGTTTCATCGATGACGGGTGTGATGGATTCGAACTGGTAAATTGGCATGAGTGAGAATGTACCGCAGAGACGCGGTGAGCGCGGAGGGAACTCAGGGGGTTGGAGTTGTCAGAAAGCCGCGACCGGAGGTCGCGCAGGTCGCTGAAGCGGCCGAGCCACCGTGTCGCCATGTGCGCAATTGAACGGAATCAGGCGTTTGCAGCTGCGGGTGTTGCGGCCGGTACGGGCACTCGGCTTTGCACGAAGCGGAAGCGCGGGACGACATACGCCAGATCGCAGAGTGTTGCGTTGCCTGCGGGGTTTGCGCCGCTGACGTGGTAGTCGCTGAAGGCGGCGGACTGGTTCACGTAAATCTGCCCGGTGAGATTACAACTGACGGGTACGCCGGCTTCGATAAGCGCATCTTCAGCCTTGGCAAGTACATTGCTGTCAGTGGAATATACCGCTGCAGTGAGCGCGCCTTGTTCCCGTGCGCAGCGGGCGGCAAGTTCGATGGCTTCGTTGGTGTCTTTGGTTTCAATCATGTACACGATCGGGCCGAACGTTTCGCGCATATACAGTTTCTCATCGCCTGCTTTGACTCTGAGCACCATCGGCGAACAGACTCGTGCATCGGGGAAGTATTCGTTCTCGACCGGCGTGGATTCGCGCAATACATCGCCGCCGTCTTTCTTTACTGCATCAATACGATCGGCTGTGCTCTGGTTTTGAATCGCGCCGAGAATTTCTGCGCCGCGTTTGGGATCGCCGAGCAGCCAGTCGAGGGCTTTGACGATTGCACCTGCTGCATCATCGAAGCTCAGGTGCCCTTTGTCGGTTTCGATGCCGGCGGATGGGATGAAGATGTTTTGTGTGGTGGTACACATCTGCCCGGAGTACAGCGAGAGACTGAACGCAAGGTTGCCGGTCATTGCGCGGAGGTTGTCGGTTGAGTGGATGACCGCCGGATTGACGCCGGCCTTTTCGGTGAAGACTGATGCGTGTCTGGCATTGTCTTCGATCCAGTTGCCGAAGGCGTTGCCGCCTGTGTAATCGATGATGCCGACGGCTGGGTTGGTGACGAGTTTCTTGGTAATCGGAGCGTCGGCGGCATCTGCTGCAAGCGTGATGACGTTGGAGTCAAAGCCCTGTTCCTTTAGTACATCACGAGCGATCTGCACGGTGATGGCCAGCGGCAGGATTGCGCCGGGATGAGGTTTCACGATGACTGCGTTGCCAGTGGCAAGCGATGCAAAGAGGCCGGGGTAGCTGTTCCACGTGGGGAACGTTGAACAACCGATGACGATGCCGAGCCCACGGGGAACGATGTGGAAGGTCTTGTTGAGCGTGACCGAATCATCTTTGGAGACGCGCTTGGTCCATGTCGTCTGATGCGGTGCCTGCGTCATTGCTGCATAGCTGTAGGCAACGGCTTCAAGCCCGCGATCCTGTGCGTGCGGCCCGCCTGCTTGGAATGCCATCATGAATCCCTGGCCGGTCGTGTGCATGATCGCAAAGGCCATCTCGAAACTACGCTGATTGAGCCGGTGCAAAATCTCGAGGCAGATTCCGGTGCGGTCTTCGATAGACGCTTTTTTCCATTGTTGCTGCGCGGTCTTCGCTGCATTGATGAGCGCATTCATATCGGGTTTCGGATACGAGATGCCGAGGTCGAAGCCGAAGGGGGATTTTTCGCTGCCAACTGTTCCGGAGGCAGCGGGTTGATCGAGTTTGAAGGTGTTGTTGAGGTAGCTCTTGAATGCAGCTTCGCCATCAGCGCGCGCGGTTTCGCCATAGATCTTGCCGCTGGGGATTTCTGGGTATGCGCTCCAGTAGGCGCGTTCGTGGATGGCTTTGAGCGCGTTTTCGAGTGTGGATTTGTGGGAGTCAAACAGCGTAGTGGTCACGGTAGCGGCCTCGCGGTGTGAATGTGGGTTGTATGAGCAGCGGTATGGTAGGGGATGCGATGGGTGCGTGGAGATGCTGAGATGGTCGGCTACGGGGAATGGGGCATCGGTGGCGACGCCCGCTAAACTGTTGTGCAAGCGCTCGTAGCTCAGCTGGATAGAGCACCGGTTTCCTAAACCGGGGGTCGCAGGTTCGAGTCCTGCCGGGCGCGCTTTGCGTGCTGCTCGCGCGTGCCTATCTCACAGTGGGAGCAGGCTTGCGGTCGATACAGACCTCAGGCGGCTGGCTGCCCTACACTGCTGATCTATCGCCAGCCCATTCGAACCTGACTTTCCCCGGGAGACCGATGTCCTCGACGACTACCAAGACAACAAAGAGTCCCGCCCAGGGAAAGGTGGATTACGACCCGATCATCAAGGAATTGCCTGAGCAGCAGCTGATTCAATGGCTGCGGGACATGCTGCTGATCCGCGAATTCGAAGTGCGGACCATGCAGTCGTACCAGAACAAAAAGATCGGCGGATTCTGCCACGTCTATATCGGGCAGGAGGCGGTGGCGGTCGGCAGCTTTGCTGCGCTCAAGCCGGAAGATCCCGTCATTACAGCCTATCGCTGTCATGGGCAGGCGCTGGCCCGAGGAATCGAACCAAAATATTGCATGGCGGAGATGTACGGCAAGATCGGCGGCTGCGCCAAGGGCAAAGGCGGATCGATGCACCTGTTTGACAAGAGCAACAATTTCTTCGGCGGTCACGGCATTGTCGGGGCGCAAGTTCCCGTCGGAGCCGGGCTGGCGTTTGCAAGCAAATACATTGATGAAGTCATAAACGAGGGTGCGAGCACTCGCGTGGCGATGGCGTTCCTTGGTGATGGCGCGCTGAATCAAGGCGCGTTTCACGAAGCGATGAACCTGGCTGGTGTGCTTGATCTGCCGTTGGTCGTGGTGTGTGAAAACAATGGCTACGCAATGGGTACTGCGATTGATCGCGGCACGACGCGCGGTGACAACATTTCAGCCAAAGCGGACGGCTATGGCATGGAAGGGTTTGTAGTCGACGGTATGGACGTGTTGCGTGTGTATGCGGACATGAAGAAGATTGTCGATGCAGCGCGAGCGGAGTGTCGGCCGAAGTTCGTGGATATGCGAACCTATCGGTACAAAGGCCATTCGATGTCAGACCCGCGCAAGTACCGGACAAAAGAAGAGGAACAGCAGTACGAATCGCAGGATCCACTGGATCGCTTGATGATGTACCTGAAGGCAACGACAAGCTTCAGTGATGAGCAATACAAGACAATGAACAAGGACGTGCGGGCGGAAGTGAAGGCTGCGATTAAGTGGGCAGAGCAGTCACCGGAGCCGACGCCGGACGAGCAGTTGTATCACGATGTGTTTGTGGAAGAGTTCGGGCCGTACACGGGGACTTCTGTGCCGGAGATGCTTGAGGAGTGGGAAAAGCCAGACAGCCAGAAAAGCTGACTGCCAGACATTGGAAGCATTTTTCAGACGACAACATTTCTAGGAAAACACGAGCGCTGCGAACATGCGCAGGTTCCGCTGGAAGAATGAATGACGACGACAACGCGAGAGATTGAATTTCGAGATGCGCTTCGTGATGCGATGAGCGAAGAGATGCGCCGTGACAAGCGGGTATTCCTTATGGGAGAGGAAGTCGCGGAATACAACGGCGCGTACAAAGTTTCCAAGGGCATGCTCGATGAATTCGGCCCGAAGCGTATCATCGACACGCCGATTTCTGAGACGGGGTTTGCCGGACTGGGCATCGGCGCAGCCATGATGGATCTGCGGCCGATCATCGAATTTATGAGTTGGTCGTTCAGCCTTGTTGCGGCTGATCAGATTCTGAATAACGCGCCGAAGATGTTGTACATGTCCGGAGGGCAGTTCGGCTGTCCGATTGTGTTTCGCGGCAATGACGGGGCCGGCGGGCAGCTTGGCTCGACGCATTCGTGGTGCGTTGAAGGTTTATTTTCAAGTGTTCCCGGCGTGAAGATTGCTATTCCGTTTGATCCGTATGACGCCAAGGGATTGTTGAAGACTGCGATTCGTGATGACGACCCGGTGTTCTTCCTGGAGTCGGAGCGACTGCTTTCGACGAAGGGGTCCGTTCCGGAAGAGGATTACACAGTGCCGTTCGGGAAGGCGTTGATTCGTCGCGCGGGAACCGATTGCACAATCGTGAGTTTCGGCAGACCGCTGTACTTCTGTCTGGAAGCTGCGGAGGAACTGGCAGCGGAAGGAATTGACTGTGAAGTGATTGACGGCAGAACGATTCGCCCGCTGGATATTGACACGATAATCGAGTCGGTGAAGAAGACGAACTACTGCGTGGTCGTCGATCAATCCTGGCCGTTTGCCTCAGTTGCTTCGGAAATTGCGGCGCAGGTACATCAGTATTGCTTTGATGACCTGGACAATCATGTGCATCGTGTGAACAGTGATGATGTGCCGACGCCGTATGCATATGCGCTGGAGCAGGCCTACCTGCCGAATACACGTAAGGTTTGTGAAGCGGTGCGGGCAGTGACCTACAATGCGTGAGCCGTCTTGATGACGATATGATGCGGCTACTATCGCACTCCGCACGACCATACACGCACCTGAGAACTGCAATGCCGATTGAAATCACAATGCCCCGGCTGTCGGATACAATGGAGCAGGGGACTGTCATTAAATGGATGAAGAGTGAAGGCGATGAAGTTTCCGCCGGTGAAGTGATTGCTGACGTCGAAACAGATAAAGCGACAATGGAAATGCCCGTCTATGACGACGGCACACTGGCCAAGATTCTGATTCCGGAAGGTCAGACCGTCGAAGTCGGGTCGCTCATTGCAGTGCTGGCAGGTGAAGATGAAGATGCGAGCGATGTCGCATCGCAGTTTGCTGATGGTGCTCCGAAGAAAGCATCGAAGGCACCTGATTCGAAGCAGCCTGCACCGGGGCCGGAAGATGTTCCAGCACCTGACGCCACAAGCCGTGCTTCGGTAGACGGGGATGAAGAAGCGCAACCCTCTCAAACACAGAGTTCCGCTGCGCCTGCGCAGGCGAATGATGGCAAAATGAGAGTCAGCCCGGTGGCACGGCGGCTGGCTGAAGAACATGATCTTGATTTGCGCATGTTGCAAGGGTCCGGCCCCAGCGGACGAATCATCAAACGCGATGTGGAAAACGCAATCGATGCAGGCAACGAAACCGCAGCATCGGTTGCGCCCTCAGCGCAGGGGATTACAAAGGCACCGCAGCAGCGACAGACCGTTGAAGCGACACGCGTCACCGAGCCACTTGCTGTTGTGCAACAGAACGCACTTGCCAAACCCTCGACGTTCGGGCTGCAGGAACAGACAGTTTCACTCAGCGGCATGCGGCAGACAATTGCGCGGCGGCTGGTTGAATCCAAGACGACCATTCCGCATTATCAGGTCACCGTATCAGTTGATATGGAACCGCTGCTGGATCTGCGTCGCGATCTGAACGAATCGCTTGCGGATCAGGGTGTGAAATTGTCGGTCAATGACTTTCTTGTGCGCGCGTGCGCGTTGTCGATGTACGAACATCCGTATTTCAATGCCTCGTGGGAAGAAGATCAGATTCGTGTGCATGGCCGGGTGAATGTGGGGATTGCCGTTTCATTGCCTGAAGAACGCGGTGGGGGTCTGGTCGTTGCAACAATCTTTGATGCAGATCGCAAGACGCTTCGTGAAATCTCATACGAATCGAAGATGCTTGCGGAAAAGGCCCGTACGCGCGGCTTGTCGCAGGATGAATTGACTGGTTCGACATTCACGCTGTCCAACCTGGGTATGTTCGGCGTGGACAACTTCACCGCCATCATCAACCCGCCGAACTCCGCAATACTTGCGGTTGGTGCTGCGGCACAAAAGCCGGTCGTTCGGAACGGCGAATTGGTGATCGGCCACGAGATGGCGGGTACGCTGAGTTGTGACCATCGTGTAATCGATGGCGCAATGGCTGCGAGGTATCTCCAGACGCTGAAAGGCCTGTTTGAACATCCAGCGATGTTGATGGTCTAATCGGGTCTGTACAGCAATGCGCAGGCACCGTTAGAATGCGTTCTGCAATGGCTGGCGACACCACCACATCAAATGCTCAGAATGCAGCGCAGGTTGAAACGAAACCGAAGCGTTTGTGGTCTGTCTACGATGCGCAGCGCCTCGAACGCCTCATCGAGACCGAACGTCATCTTGCGTGTCTGATTGCTGCATCCGGCATACCGGGTGATCGTGTCTTTGACGACATTTGCCTTGCCTATGAAGAGCTCGTGCCTGGCGCCGTCTGCACGATCATGGAATTGTCAGGAACAACACTGGATATTCTTGCATCCCCATCGGTTCCTGAATCGATGCGCAGCAGACTTAATGGTGTGCAAGTCGGGCAGGGTTCATGCGGAGCCGCGATCAAAGAGGGCGGTCCGGTCTTTGTGCCTGATGTATACAAAGATGAACGTTGCCAGGATCTCATCAGCATATTCGATCTGTTCAAACTTCGGTCCTGCTGGTCGATACCGTTTCGAGATGAGCGATCACAATTGGTCGGGACGTTTGCAATCAATCAACAGTCACCGGCAGAGCCGAACGAAGTTGATCGACGGATTCTTGAAACTGCCGGTCATGTAGTGAGTCTCGCGTACATTCGCAGAGAAGCTGAAGCCCGAGCGCATTCGCGCGATCTGGAATTTCGACAACTCGCTGAAGCGCTGGCCGACGGACTCTTGATGACCAATCTTGATGGCAGTGTTCGACACATCAACAAACGGTTTACGGATTTAACCGGATACCACGAATCCGATTTCGCCGGGCGGTTGCCTCGGGAGGTTCTGATCCCAGCGGAAGAAATGCAGCGCCTTGCGGATGTCATGGTCGATCGCCGTCGTGGTATTGATCGGAACTACGAATCGAAGATTCGACGTAAGGATGGAAGCACATTCTGGGCGGAGGTTCGTGCAAGCAGTCACTATGACTCAAAGAACAATCGAGCGGGGTCGTTGGCGACTGTCTCGGATATCAGCGAGCGCAAACGTGCTGAGATTGATCTGAAGCTCACGCAATTTGCCGTCGACAGCGCTTCCGAAGCGATGTTTACAACCGGTCAGGACGGCTTGATCCGATCTGTCAATCAGACAGTGTGTGATCGTCTCGGCTACAGCCGTGATGAACTTGTCGGAATGCACCTTACTGATTTTGTGCCTGATTTCGATCGCCGTGAGTGGACAGATCACTGGAAGCGGCTCAAGTCAATTCGGCAGTTCGTCGTTGAATCAACACATCAGGCCCGCGATGGTCGGATCATACCTGTTGAAGTGTCGGTGGCATTGTTCGAAATGGACGGTGAGAGTTATCGCTGTTCATTTGCGCGCGACATTACCGAGCGCAAGAGTGCAGAGCAAAAACTGCAGGAAAGTCAGCAACACATTCAGGCCATTGCTGAACACGTGCCGGGTGTTGCATACATTTTCGAGCGCACGAACGACGGCCCGCGCGAACTGGTGTACATGGGATCCGGCTTGGACGAATTGCTGGGGCCTGCTAATGCGAAACGCGTCGAGCAAGAATTCGATCAAATGTCAGCACTGCTGCATCCCGATGATCGAGCCGTGACCGAAGCTGCCGGTGCGGAAGCGATCCGACGCGGTCGAGCTGTCCCACGAAAACTGCGCTTCCGTACGGATTCCGGCAAGTACAAATGGGTAAGCGTTGCAGGCCAACCCGTCAAATTGAAAGGCGAGCGCATTCGCTGGCATGTCGTGGCGCTGGATGTGGATCGGGAAACCCGTGCCGAGCAGGTTCTCGTTTCGCTTGCTGAAGAAGCTTCTGATGTTGGCGGGCAGGATTTCTTCGCGTCGTTGGTCGAGCGCCTTTCAATAACGCTGGAGCTTCGGAGTGTTCTTGTGGCAGAGCGCGTAGAGACGATGGATCGGTATCGCTCGTTGGCGTTCTGGCGCGATGGGAAACTCGCACCTGAAGTCGAATTCTCTGCGACCGACGAACCATACAGGGCAATCGTGGAAGGCAAGACTCTTGCGATTGAATCTGGCGTTCGCAAGCAGTTTGTCAAAGATCCGATCCTGGAATCGCTGCATGCCGATGGTTTCTGCGGAATGCCGTTACGTAATTCGCAAGGCGAGGTCATTGGACAACTGCTACTGATCAACGACGGTCCAATTGATATTGACCTCCACCAGCTTCCAGCATTGCAGGTCAGCGCTGCCCGCGCTTCAGCCGAACTCCAACGGCATCGTACGGAGGCTGTACTGCTTCGAAGTGAGACAAATCTTCGAATGATGTTCAATCAAATGCCTGCGATGACGTGGACGACGGATGCCAATCTCGTTTTGACATCCAGCAGTGGGCGCGGCCTGGCTGATATCGGTCTGGAACCGGGAGAAACCAACGGCAACTCATTGTACGAGTATCTCGAAGATGCAGACGATGGCGGTCTTGGAATCGAAATGCACAAGGAAGCCCTGAGCGGTGAATCAGTGAGTTTTGAAAATCGCTTTCAGGGGCGATATTACAAGTGTCATATCGAACCGCTCAGCGACACCGGTGGAACCATTGTCGGGACCATCGGCATATGCCTGGACATTACCGAGATTAAGCAATCCAACAAACAACTTGAGCTATTGATGCGCGAACTTGATCATCGCGTGCGCAACAATCTTGCATCGCTCATTGCAATCGCCCAGCAAACTGCTGCTCGGACAGACTCGGTACCGGATTTTCTGGAATCACTGACCGGCCGTATGTCATCGATGGCGGTTGCCTACGAAGTGATTTCCGAAAGTCGTTCCCACGATGTGCGGTGGCGGACGATGTTGTCGCGGTTGCTGGCACCGTTTGCTGATCAAAGTGAAAGTGTTGTGCTGGATGGTCCGGAGCAGGCGTTGTTGCCGTCGCTTGCGTATCCCTTGAGTATGGTCGTGTATGAACTTGCAACGAACGCGGCAAAGCACGGCGCATTGAGCAATCAAGGAGGGCGGCTTCACGTGTTGTGGTCGGCAGACGCAGACCAGTCATTTTCTATTGAGTGGCGGGAGATCTGTGATACTCCACTGCAGGCAGATATGGCAGCCGGTTTCGGCACCTCCGTCATTGAAGGGCTTGTGCAATATCAACTGCATGGCACTATTGATTGGCACTATTCTGCGACGGGTCTTACCGCGCGCATAAACGTCCCGCTGCTGCAACACACACATGCGCACTGACGCAACGGTTGCATTGTCGCTCGCAATTGCCTCGGGCAGGTCAGAACCCGCCGCTGCGCATGACCTTGAGGCTGTCGGGGAATGGATAGCTGGCGAAGACACCTGTTGGTGCGAGTTCCCACATGCCGGGCGAGGGGTAGGTATCGCCTCGATAACCGGCGTCGTGCATTGTGCGCAACACGCTTTCGAATGACGGCTCTTTCCCGTCGGGTTCCTGCAGGCGATTGCTTTTCGCGCCGAGGAATGACACCGTCGCAGCCGGCCAGCGCATCCACCGGCCGGCGAGCATGCGTGAGATTGTCTTGAACCCACGCGACAGATCTTCAAGTGTGAAGTGATCGCGACCCTTGGGGCGCAGGATTGCCAGAATGAGCAGACGATCAAGATCATATTTCAAGACGTATGGCTCGCGGTCACCTGCTGCCAGTTGGCCGACCGAATCGTGAAAGACCCGGGCGTAGGCGGTGGCGGACTTGACGGTCCACTGGCTGGTGTGGACGCGCTCGAGCAGTTCGCCGACGACGCCGTGGGAATTGTCTTCGTCATTGATGCCGCAGATGACTGTGCGGTACCGTTCGCTGACAACATCTGCCAGAAGATTTTGTCCCCATTGAATGCGCATGCGGTCGCGTTCGCTGCCGGGGTCGTGCAGATCGCCGGTCGGCAGGAGGATCACGCGATCAGAGCGCTTATCAGCCTGCAGCAGCAGATCACCCTCATCGTCATACAGTCGTGGTGTCGGCGTGGCGAGTTCGGTCACAGCGAGGCTCCTTCGTGGTCGAGACGGTGACAGTATAGCGAGCCGTTGAGCCGTCGCTATTGAGCCTAAACCGATACGCAGAAATGGTTTGCGGGCCGCTCAATGCGGCCATCATTAAGCTCTTGCCTCAGAATAAGTCCCAGTTCTATGTCGCTTAATCTCAAGACTTTCTTGACAGTTCTGACGGGGGGGCATACTGACGGTCAAGTAAAAGATATCACTTGATCCTTGCGAAGGAGAATGATAATGCGAATTCTGCGAGCAATCTCAATTTGTACAGTTTTAGGTTGTTTGAATACGGTGGCACAGTCAGACAGTTGTACAATGTTCTTAGACGATGGATGTTGTGATGTATCCTCATTGCCAGGATACACGTGCCTCTGCAATGGACAACTTATTCAGTGTGAAACACGAGAACAGAGAAGCGATGTACATACGTATCTTGCGACGCGACCATTCGGGTGGTCTGATCCCGCGATTGCCAAGGAAGGTGATGGTTACCTCTGCGTTTGGATTGTGGTGACATGCCAGGACATTACGACGCCTTGCGGATGTATTTACGATGAGCGCAATACCGCTTCAATAGAGTGCGATAATTTTGCGTTTCCTGAAGATCCCATGGACTGCTCTAAATGACCCGATCCTGATCTGAGGTCTTGATGAAGTCTCAATCCCGCCAAGTCGTTGTAGCTTCGATGTTGGCGTTGTCTATGTGTGTGGGTGGTTCCATTACACACGCAGTCGGTCAAGACGAACGCCCACCAACAGCTGAAGAAGTGGAAGCGATGCGTGCAGCGGCAAAGAAGCGCGCTGCCGAGAGAGCGGCACTTCCAAAGGGGTATAGCACTCGTGCCGGTGCGACGTCGTTACAGATTCCGCAGCCAATCCTTCGGCAGGAACTTGAACACTACGCTGACATTATGGAACTAAGTGAAGCGCAGAGAAGGCAATGGCACCATCTCTACGAGCAGCACATAGAGCATACGGCTGAGTATCGCGCTCGTGTCATCAATCCCCTTATTGATCAAGAGGAAGAATTGATGCGTCGGCGTCGCACGGAAGGAACGTCGTCGGTGCCACTTGCTAAAGATGCACTTGCAATCTACCAGAAGCGTACACAAGCCATCCAAGAACTCTATCGAGCGGAGCGAACTCTCTTTGATGCCATGTCTCCGTATCTGAGCGACGATCAACTGGAACTGATTGATCGCGCATACGATCAGCGAAGACGTGATGTGCTGCGGAAATATTTGTTCTTCGGTTTTCCTGGCGCAGATCTTGATGTGGCGTTGCGGCTTTGGGAATTGCAACAATCCGGCGTCGAAGCACAGCCGAATGACCGGGAGGAGTTTCGGTGGGACTTGAGTTCGTACGAACGACAGGCCACGGCTCTCTTCGAAGCACTAGATGTCGCGAGAATCAATCGTACTGGACATACAACGGTCTTATTGGCTGAACTGAACACACTGCGGCAGCGGATTCCAGATCGTGATGAATTTCTCCAAAGCACTGTCGACTTACGCGCACGGTTCTTCAGACTTCATGAGGCTGAATATCAAGCTAAGCGACGAATACACGACCTGAATCAGCGGTTCATCGCGAGACTCTGCTCGAATCTCAATGGAGAGTGTGCAGAAGAGTTGCGCAGTTGGTTTCATGAAGCAGCGTATCCAGTTGTGTTTCCAAATCCGTTCGATGTGACAGACATAGTCAGATCGGCACTCTTGTTGGATGATTTGTCAGAAGAACAAAGAGTCATTCTAAATTCCATGAAGCTTGGATACAACGATCAGACTGAAGCATACTCCGACAAAATGATGCGGGAGTACATGAACTGGTATGCCCTGCACACACCCCGATCGGGAGTATTCTCACCCAAGGAGTACGATCTGTATCAAGCGACAATGATGCGCTATCAGCGACGCCGCATGGAAGCTGCGGAAGAACTCATTGCTATATTGGAAACGACGCTTGAGTCTTCACAGTTGGATTCGATCAGTGTGGAATTCGTTCGCTACGAGAAACAGGTTGCCACGTTTGAAGCGGCTCGACAGAAGCGCGCAGCAATAAACGGTCAATGGCCTGGTCCCTTTGACTAATCCATGAAACCTGTCATCTTCGAATCAACTCGCGCCGGCGAGGCGGCGGACGGTCATCATGAAACTGTTCTTCATATTCACAAACATTGCGTAGACCAGCGCGGAATACACAATCGCAGCCAGGAATGCGCCGACGACCAGACTTGCTCTGCCGCCGACCGTGCTCGTTCCTGCGCCGGTGTCCAGCGCGCTTGGAATTGTGCTGGCTGGATAGACCAGCGCGAACACAAGATTCACCGGCGTAAATGAAGCAAGCGCGCCGCCGAGCCAGGATGCGCCATGACCGGCGGGGATCGCGCACATACTCAAAACACCCGCAACCGCAAGCACAACTGCAACCGCCGCGACGACAGAAGTGATCGTTCCTTTGCTGCGGATTGACCAGTGCAGGCCCACCATCACGCAGAATGCAACGAATGGAACGAGCATGACGGGCAGCGCAATCGCGCCTTCCGGAAGTACAGCGGGTAGCTGGAATGTCACGCTGCGATCAGGATGTGAATCCGCACTCATGACGTTGCCCGCGCCGAAACCATTGGAGCCGATGTAAATCGCAAGCACAAGCATCGTCAGCACCGGCACAAGAATCATCGGTAACAGGAACTGCACAAGACCACGCAGTTTGCCTGCGATATACGGCCCGGGTTGAATCGGCGTCGTGAGAATAATGTCAAGTGTGCCATCCTCCCGCTCCCGGCTGACGGCTGTCGCGCTCATATTCAGCGCGACCAGCACGATGATGACGACTTCGCCGGACATAACTGACGCAACCGCTAGGCGCAGATCAGCTATCGACATCGTGCCTCGATGAAACAGCGCAACAAGAACAACGGCCACGGCAACCCCTGCGGCGACAAACCCCCAGCGGCTCAGAACAGCAGTAACGGTTCGACTTCGTCCGCTGGCCTCGCGCCATGCAATCGGATTGTTGCCGACGCTGCGGGCGATGCGCTGCGACGCGCCTTTGACCTTGAGGTGAAAGACCTTTTGGAACCACGAGACTTTGCCGACCTTGGCGCCGATGACGCGCAGCCGAACGGTTGAAAAGACGATCAGGAACAAACTCAGGCCGACGCACAGCCAGCAGAATGTCGTGATCGGCCGGGTCAGCCACATACGTTGAAACCAGCCGGCGCCGGTTCCCGTCAGATCATGCGGGACATATGTGTTGGACTGCAGCAATACTTCCAGCGCGAGGAACGGATTCAGCGGCGTGATGATGGTCGTGAAGAATTCCTGCGCCGCAGGTGTCACCGGGTTTAATCGGCGAAGGTATGCATCCAGTCCGATTGTGATGAACAGATACATGACTACGGAGATATAAAATACGAACACCGCCCGTCTGCCTGCGGTGCGGGTCACGCTCAACGTGACAGCAATGGCGGCGACAAGCAGTGAGCTGCTTGCTGCGATTGCATAACTGGCGAAGATCGAATCGCCGGGCACACCGCCGAAGTATTGTGTCATTACAAACAGTGGTAATGATGAGAACAGCAGCGCAAGCACGAAAAACAGTCGGCCGAAGAGATTGCCAAGGACAATCTGCAGCGAGTTCATCGGCGTAGTGAGCAGAATGTCCCATGTCTTTGGGTTCGCTTCCTGGGCGATGGCTCCTGCCATGAACACCGGCGTGAGCAGGCAGATCAGGCCCACCTGCAGGTAGCTGATGAGCTGGAACATCGTGGCCCCGCCTGTGGCGAGTTCACGGGTCGACAGCTGGCCGGTGCTGACATTATCCAGCAGGACAAACAGCAGGACGACGATAATGACCGCAAGGTATCCCGAGCGGATATAGAGGTGCCGGAGCCGCCTGGACCCACCCTGAACCAGCCGAATGCATATCGGATTGGTCGGCAGCAGTCGTAGAAGCCAGTTCAGCAGGGCGGGCATGACGGTGGATAGTACCGCTGAAGGCCAGGGTTGTCCGTGATGATTGCTGTTTCGCAGCGGATTGGGCTGTTGACCGCATGGCCGGGGCAGATCATAATCAGCTCTGACAATAATTTGGTCTGTGTCCGGTGCCGGCGGCGAATGGAGCCAGCTGGCCGGGGTGTGGCGGAAACGCCGCTCCGAATGTGTGACACGGGCGATCTATTCAACTCCGACACGAGTCGGGTGGTCATAGATTGAACGTTTGAATTCCGAAGTTTCTGGGTATAGGTTCGAGCATCAGTTTCATAGCTCACGAAGCGCTTCTTCTGTTTTTCTTTATCTAGTAGTGAGGATCTCAGAGCACCAAATCTCAATTACATCGGCGTGATCGACGTCGAGTGAATTCGGTGCAGGACTAAGCGCACCCAGTTTCGGAATCGGTCCCACATTCGGTGTCGTCGCATGAAGACGACCCGGCCTAGCGACCCCTGACTGCCGGTAATCCCCAACGAGGGTTGCCGTAGTGACTTCTATATATCTAGGTTTGAATGAATGGATGGTCGGCGCAATAACGCTGGTCGTTGGCGTTGCCATTGGCTGGGTGCTGCTGACGGTGCTCACAGGCGGGGCGATCGCCCGGGCCAAACGTGACGCTGCTCAGATTACCAGCTCTGCTGAAACTGAAGCTGAGGCATCGCGCCAGCGCATTGAGCTGGAAGCTGAAAAGCGCGCAACAAAGCGCCGCGAAGACTTGGAGAAGGAAGTCGCTGAGGCCCGCACGGAGATCAAGGAATCCCAGGCCAGGCTTGCCAAGCGCGAGGATTCACTGGATCAGAGCCTCAAGTCGCTGACCAACCGCGAGTCCAAACTCGATTCACGGGAATCGAAGCTGAACAACCGTGAAAAGGAAATCGAGAGTGTGCATGCAGGGCTGGAGGAAGACCGCAGCCGCGTGCGTGAACAGCTTGAACGAGTGACCGGCATGACGCAGGATCAGGCAAAAGACCTGTTCCTGCAGCAGATCCGTGAAGAAGCGGATCACGAGGCCAACGTCCTCACACAGCAAATTCTCGATGAAGCGGAAACCGAAGCCCGGAGCAGAAGTCGCGAGATAACGCTGCAGGCGATTCAGCGGTTCGCAGCAGATCACGTTGCCGATACCACTGTCCGGGCGGTGAAGATTCCGTCCGATGACATGAAGGGCAGGATCATCGGCCGCGAGGGCCGCAACATTCGCGCACTGGAACGCGCGACCGGCGTGGACATTCTCGTTGATGACACGCCCGGCGTGATTGCGGTGTCGTGCTTTGATCCGATCCGTCGAGCGATAGCCGGCGAGTCACTGTCGAAGCTGGTTGCTGATGGCAGGGTGCATCCCTCGCGCATCGAAGAGATCGTCGAAGGTGTGCGCAAGGACATGCAGGAGCGCATCATCAAGGCCGGCAATGACGCAGTGATGGAATGCAACATCCGCGGCCTGCACCCCAAGATTGTCGAAGCGATGGGCAAGCTGCACTTTCGCACGAGCTACGGCCAGAACGTGCTTCGGCACTCGGTGGAAGTTGCGTACCTCAGCCAGATCATTGCGGATCAACTTGGTTTGAAAGGTGACATTGCCCGGCGGTGCGGCTTCCTGCACGATATCGGCAAGGCAATGGACCACGAAATGGAAGGCGGCCACCCTGCCATCGGCATGGAGTTTGCCCGTAAGTACGGCGAGAAAGCCGAAGTGGTGCTCAACGCAATCGGCGGGCATCACGGTGATATGGAAGCGACCAGTGCATACACGCCGATTGTTATGGCAGCGGATGCGCTCAGCGGCGCTCGCCCCGGCGCGCGGCGCGAGTCGATGGAAATGTACATTAAGCGGCTGGAGCAACTCGAAGGTATCGCAACCGAACAAACCGGCGTCACCGAAGCGCACGCCATTCAGGCCGGCCGCGAGGTGCGCGTGATTATCGATGCCAAGAAGGTGGACGATGCGGAAGCGTTCAACATCGCCCGCTGCATCGCCAAGCGCGTCGAAGAAGAAATGACCTTCCCCGGCGAGATCAAGGTGACAGTCCTTCGAGAAGTGCGGGCCGAAGCAACAGCGCGATAAGACACAATTCAACACACCCGCAGGCCCGGCACGCTTCAGCGTGCCGATCAACCGGAGGTCGATTGTTGAGCGCTGATCAATTCACACGCTGACGGGCTGTCGATCTCGAGACTCGACATTGCGCAACAATTGCTCAACCCACGGCTGCGTCACCTGCTCCGGTGCCGGTAGGCACAACGGCATCGCGGGTGTCATGATCTCGGCAATGGCCTTGTCTCGGAGAAGCTGCTCGCACAGAGCCTGAACCTGCGCCTTCCGCTTGGCGTGCAGACGCTGGTAGTACCCCGGATTGCGCTCGCGGAATTGCCGCTGACGCTCGGTGTTGGACATGGGTGGAGAGGGGCGCAACATACTTCGCCCGACATCGACGTGCAGTCGCGCCCACTTGAGCGACTTTTCCAATCATGCAGGAAATCCGGGCAAGCCCGAGAACAACCGCCCCGCAGCAGCACCAGACGCCCCCGAACGACCATCGGCATAACGAAACGGGCCTTTCGCATAACAAAACCAGACGGCGGCATAACGAAAAGCTGTGTTCGCATAACGAAAACAGACCACGGCATAACGAAAACTTGCGTTCGCATAACGGAAACATACGTTCGCATAACGAAAACTGTCGTTCGCATAACGAAAACAGATGTTCACATAACGGAAACAGACGGCGGCATAACAAAACCGTGCGTTCGCATAACAAAAACAGTGGTGGGCATAACGAAAACTCCTGTCCGCGTTATGCCGCCGATAGTTTTCGTTATGCGGAGGAAGGGTTCCGTTATGCGGAGGAAGGGTTCCGTTATGCGGGTAATGCACAGCGGCATCGACTCCCAGCCGGACGATCAGTTCTTCGTCCGCTACGGCATCATCTTTGCCGATCCCCGCAGCCTTCGTCCAGCAGTTCAAGGCCGTGCGCCAGTGGACGCGGGGCATTCTCAACCACCCATTCGCCACAATTGCAGCGAAAACATCTTCAATGTCGAAGAGCGCTTGTCTTTCGATTGGAGTTCGCTCATGCTGACCTCGATAGCGCGCGGATTGTGCGCGTTCTTTGGTATGTTCACGTTGTGGAACTGTGTCCTTCGAGTCGTGAAAGATGTTCCTGATCCGAATCGGTGGTGGATTGGTGTTCCCGACAAACCGCTGTTCTTCATTTTGCTGGTGGGTGCTGCTCTGACTTTGTGCGCCTACGCGATTCGGCCGTTTCAATCGGCGTGGCGAAGAAGAATTGGTGTTGCGCTCATCACGAGTGCGTTCGTGATCGCCTGCTGGAACGCGATTGTGTATTACCGGCTGGTGGCAGACGCCTCGATCACCACCCGATTGGCGGTGCCTATTCCATTCTCACTTGTCGTCGCTGTTGTGCTTGGAATCGTGTCCATCGCGATGTATCGCAACCGACCAGCGGGCGGCATTCGGTGTTTCAGTGTCAGCGCACCGGTGCTTGTCGCAACCATATTGGCTTTTCCGCTGCTGCAGATGGTGTGCTTCGGCACGACTGACTACCGGCGCAATGCCGATGCGATTGTCGTCTTCGGCGCGCGGGCATATGCCGACGGACGGTTGTCCGATGCACTCGAAGATCGCATGCGTACAGCATGTGAGCTGTTCCATGCAGGCCTGGCGCAGCAAATCATCTGCTCCGGCGGTCCCGGCGATGGCGATATACATGAAGTCGAAGCGATGCGCGACTATGCCATGTCGCTCGGTGTGCCGGAAACAGCGTTTGTGCTGGATCGAAACGGACTGACAACCGCAGATACCGTTGCCGAGTCGAATGACATCTTCGAGCAATACGAAATTCGTTCGGCGCTTGTGGTCAGTCACGGCTATCACCTGCCGCGCATTAAACAGGCGTATCAGCAGGCGGGACTGACCGTGTATACCGTCCCCGCTCGCCCGAAGTATGTGCTTACGAAGATGCCGGTGTTCATGGCTCGGGAAGTCGCGGCATTCTGGGCGTATTACGTTCGATAGCATTCGGTGCAGATTCGTACGAACTCTGCATCATTTCTGCGTTTTCCACTCCAACTCCATCACTGACCCCGGTTGCGTTACCACCCACTGGTAACACAACTCATCAATCTTCTTGCGAATGCGAGGCAGCGCTGCTTCATCCACCTGAATCGGCGGCGTGATCCCGCGCTGGGTGCAGATGGTTGCAAGCTCAGCGTTGAGGTCGGCGTATGGTTCGCCGTTGCGGCGCTCCATCTGTAGCAGGCCGATGATGAATTCGGTGCGGCCTGCCTCTTCGGGCAGGTTGGTGTTCTTCATCGCGCCGGGCACATTGAAATCCTGAATGTTCCATCCACTTGCGACAAGCGCATAGAAGGACTGCTTCAGGCCGAGTTCGGTTTCCACTGCGTAATGGACGAGGTCGTGTTCGACGCCGACTGTCGCTGGGGCAAGGGTTTCGCTGCCGTTGGCGCGGGTGCAGATGAGGACGGGTTGTTTGCCGGATTTGGACGGTTTGTGGATGCGGATAAGCATGGCTTTGGTGTCAGGTTCGTTCGGTTTTGGACTTGCGCTGGTGCGTGCTACGATATGCGGCCTATGCCAATCAAAGCCAACGATGTCAGACGCGGTCAGGCCATCATGTGGGAGGGTTCCCTGCACGTCGTGCTGGACACCGAGCACGTCAAGCCCGGCAAGGGGCCGGCCTATGTGCAGGCCAAGATGAAGAACCTCGACACCGGGACGATCAAGACCAACCGCCTGAATTCCACTGACAAGCTCGATGATGTCAGTATCGACAATCGAACGATGCAGTACCTCTATGACGCCTCCGGCCACGGGCAGGGGCCGTTCATCTTCATGGACAACGAATCCTACGAGCAGGTCGAAGTGGACAACGATGTGCTGCCACAGGACCAGAGTCAGTGGCTCAAGGAAAACGTCGAGGTCAAAGTGATTCTGTTTCAGGGCAAGCCGCTGGGCATTGAACTGCCTGCTGCGGTTGAACTTGAAGTCCAGGAAACAGCGCCGCAGGCCAAGGGCGCAACTGCGACGAACCAACTCAAGGAAGCGGTTCTGGAGACGGGCGCGAAAGTGCGTGTCCCGCCATTTGTAGAGAACGGCCAGGTTGTGAAGATCAACCCGTCGACGGGTGAATATCTCAGCAAGGCATAGATTCGGTCACCGCTGTGCGGGGGGTGCCATGAGTTACGACCTATTCGTGTTCAAGCCGATTCCAGGTCGCAATCCGGATGAAGTCATTGATGAATTGCTGGAGTGTGACGAGACGGACGAAAGCGGTGCCGCGGCGGACCCCGATCTTCAGGATTTCGCAAATGACGTTGAACAACAAACTTGTGGGCAGGCGTGTTGCAATGCAACGCAGTATGTTTGCGAAATCAACATCAGTTACGGAATTGATGATTCAGTAGCCACACCTGTGTTTCAACAGGTATTGCAGTGTATTCAACGTTGGAATACTGAACGAGGCCTACTTGCCTACGACCCGCAGTCAGGGGAAGTTGTGGAGCCGAGGCGGGCACTTGTTCAATTCGCTGAATCTAATAAGCAAAGTCGGGCTGCGCTTCGCAACATCGCCAACGGAGCCACGGAGTCGGATACCCCGACGAATTCGAAGCCGTGGTGGAAATTCTGGTAGCGACAGAACACAACAAACCCCCAGCTCCGTGGTGTTCTACGCTCTCCGGTCGTACGCTGTCGGCATGACGACACAGGACATAGTTGTTGATCGCCCGTGGGAAGCGGTTGCAGAGCTTGTTGCGGACAAACAGGCCGAAGCTTTGCGGGCATATATCACCGAGCTGCCCGAGGGTGAAGCGGCCCGCATGATCGCGCACCTTGATGACGAGCAGCGTCAGGCTGTAGTGGAACTGCTCGGGCCGGAGCAGTCTGCGTGGTTGCTCGGGTCGCTGCCGGATGCGCAGACCGCGGAAGTCGTTGATGATCTCGAACCCGAAACCGCAGCGGAAATTCTTGAACGTTTCACGAGCGATGATCAGGCCGACCTGCTGAATGCCATTGATGATGATGCGGCTGAGGCCATTCTCGAACACATGACCCCCGAGGCGGCACGGGGTCTGCGCGAACTTGCAGCCTACCCGGCAGACACCGCAGGCGGGTTGATGATCACCGAAGCGGTGACGTTTCCGGACACGTATACCGTCGGCGACGTCGTGCGCACGCTTCGCCAGAACACGACACAGTACGCAGATATGCAGGTGCAGTATGTGTTTGTGACTGATACAGCGAAGCGGCTTGTCGGCGTGCTGCGCATGCGCGACTTGCTTTTCCAACATGATGATCGACAGATTGCGTCGATCATGATCGGCAGTCCGCTGACTGTGCGCGATGATGAATCGCTTGACGATCTGGATGCGTTGTTTGATGAGCGGGCATTTCTCGGTGTCCCTGTCGTGGATGCGGAGAATCGGCTGCTCGGCATTGTGCTGCGTTCGGCAGTGGAAGAAGCCATGGCTGACCGGGCCAACAGCGATCATCTCAAGACGCAGGGCATTGTCGGCGGCGAGGAACTGCGCTCCATGCCGGTGCGGGTGCGCGCCACCCGGCGGTTGTCATGGTTGAGCGTCAACATTGTGCTGAACATCATGGCGGCGACGGTGATCGCGCTGTATCAGGATACGCTGGAACAGGTGATTGCGCTAGCTGTGTTCTTGCCGATCATTTCCGACATGTCCGGTTGCAGCGGCAACCAGGCGGTGGCGGTGACAATGCGCGAGCTGACGCTGAATCTGATTAAACCGGTTGATGCGCTTTGGGTGTGGATGAAGGAAGCGAGCGTCGGCATTATCAACGGCCTTGTGCTCGGTTCGTTGATCGCCGTGGTGTCGTATTTCTGGAAAGGGAACGCGTGGCTGGGCGGCGTGGTTGGGCTGGCGCTTGCGTGCAACACTGTGATTGCGGTGTCGATCGGCGGCGTCGTGCCGTTGCTGCTGAAACGCATGAAGATGGACCCGGCACTGGCAGCGGGGCCGATCCTGACGACGGTGACGGATATGTGTGGTTTCTTTCTGACATTGAGCCTTGCGTCAGCAGCACTGGACAAGCTCACGTAGTGTTGGCGACGACTGCTGCGCCGCATTCCGGGCAGCGTTTACTGTCGATGCCGTGCAGGTTGTAATTACATTTAGGGCAGTGGCCGATGTTCTTGCGGAACAGACGTGCGGGTTGGCGGATAAGCCAGAGCGATGCAAAAAGCGCGGCCGCCCAGATGATCGTGTCGGCGAACATGCCGAGCCAGATGGGCAGTAGCGGCAGGGCGGTCCAGTCGCCGAAGGCGCTCTCAGGATTGGGCAACCCCGTGCGAAACTGCGCCGCTGTGTTCGCGCGGAGTTGCCAGATCTTGCTCGGGTCGCTGAGTGGGATCGACCACGAGAATTCCTCATCGGAGCCGGTTGATGTCATTGCAATCGGTGCGAGCCGCATTCGGCTGCGCAGCGCGCGAAACGGCCACCCCGCAGCATCTTCAAGGTGCAGCATCCAATGAGTTGCGGTCGCGCTGTCATACCCAACGTCAGGTTTAAACCAGTACGGCAGCGGCGGTGCTTCGTTGGGATGGCCGTCGTACAGCTCGCCGAGTCGGCCGGCACTTGCGAGGCGCTGCGTTTCAACCGCGAGCGCAAACAGACCAGTTTCGTCGATGATGAGTGATGTGCGCCGAAGACTGGCAGATGAGACGATTGAATCAGACTCGTCATCCGCCCTTGTATCTTCAACAGCAATATAACGATCTGCGAGCAGCTGATCCCACAGAACGGTGAATTCGATGTCGTCAAAATCCCACTCGCTGGGTGTGACCTGCACTACGTCAGCGGTGCCGAGGTCGCTCATCCACGCGCCGTACCCAGCGATGGCAACAGTGATGAGCAGCCCACCGATGCCGTAGAGCACAACCCATCTGATGCGTTTCATTCGTTGCGGTCGGAGATCTGTCATGCACACGTCCCGGTGAAGGATACACTTGCCATTGCCGATGCAGAGTATTGCCGACATTCGCGAGCTGTTGCAACAGTACGGGATGCGCCCGCGCAAGCGATTCGGGCAGAATTTTCTGCATGATCAGAATCAGGTGCGCAAACTTCTGGATGCGGCAGCGATTCAGCAGGGGGAACTGGTGCTCGAAGTCGGACCGGGCACAGGTGTGATGACGGAAGCACTGCTCGAAGTCGGCGCGGAGGTCATTGCCTGCGAGATTGATCGGGATTTGGCGCAGCTCATTGAAGATCGTTTGGGTGAACATTTAGAGTTGGTGCGCGGTGATGTGCTGGAGAAAGGGCGAGCGTTGTCGAGTGCAGTTGTCGACGCTCTTGCCAGCCGACCCTTCAAGCTCATTGCCAACTTGCCGTACCAGATCGCCAGTCCGTTGATGGTTGAACTGGTGTTGAATCACCAAAATTGCACCGGCCAGTATGTGACGATTCAGAAAGAAGTTGCTGATCGTTTGGTTGCTCAGCCGGGCACGAGTGCTTACGGCCCGCTGGGTATTATTGTGCAGGCATTTGCGAATGTGCAGCGCATCAGCGTCGTGCCGCCCTCCTGTTTTTGGCCGCAGCCACAGGTGACCAGCGCGATGATTTCTATACTCCCCTCTGCCTCGGGGAGAGGGGTAGTCGGTGAGGGGATTCCAATCAATCAGCGTGGAGCATTCGCTCGATTTGTCACAACGCTCTTCGCCAAGCGCCGCAAACAAATCGGTACGATCTTCGGCCGCAATGTGCAATTGCCGACCGGAGTTGATCCAAACGCCCGGCCGGAAACGTTGACGATTGCGCAGATCAGTCAGCTGTTTACGACGACTCGTTAGACCTTCTAATACATGTTGCACACTGTAGTATTCTCTCATGGCTGACCAGCAAATATTCCAGCGCCTCGGCATCATCGGCGGCAGCGGTATTGAAGCGGCCTTGGCGACTGCGTTCGACATGACGAATGAACAGTCGCACGATCTCGACACGCCGTTCGGTTCCACCAGTGGGACGATCATCACCGCCGATTGCGGCGATGTGCCGATCGCGCTGCTGCAGCGGCATGGTGTCGGACATGTGCTCAACCCGACGCAGGTTCCGTATCGGGCCAACATCTATGCGTTGAAACAGCTTGGGTGTACGCACATCATTGCATCCGGCGCGTGTGGAAGTCTGCGTGAGCACATTCAGCCGGGCGACCTGGCTGTGTGCGATCAATTGATTGACAAGACACATGGTCGTCAGACGACGTTTTATGACAATGCTGCGGTACACGTGGAATTCGCCGAGCCATTTTGTCCGGTGCTCCGTTGGTGGCTGCTGGACAGTGCATCGCAACTACCGAATACGAAAGTGCATGTTGATGCGACATACATCTGCATGGAAGGGCCGAGTTTTTCCACGCGGGCGGAGAGTGAGATGCACCGGCAGTGGGGAGCAGATGTGGTGGGAATGACAGCGCTGCCCGAAGCTCGGCTCGCAAGGGAAGCGGAAATTGCGTATGCGCTGATCGCGCTGCCGACGGATTATGACAGTTGGCGGCTGCGCGATGCTGATGTGGATCAACAGTCGCTGCTGATAGAGATCATCGGCAACCTGCAGGCTGCATCGAGCGCGTTTCTTGAGCTACTGAAAATCGCGCTGCGTGATGTGTCGATATTGCAGGAGCACAAAAGCCCGGCACATAATGCACTCAAGCTCGGAATCTGGTCAGACAAGTCGAAAATTGACCCGGCGGAAGTGCAGCGACTGCGCGTATTGTGGGGCAGACACTTTGATGACTGAACGTATGTTTGTAATGACGGGAGCATCATGATCAGGAACGCATTCGGTATATGTGCATCTGTGGTGCTGCTTGCACTGATTAATGGTTGCGGATCGCTGATCGTGACGTCACGCAGTGTCGAATCACTGCGCGAGACGCCCGGCTTTTCATGGACAGAAGCACGAACTGATGGATTCATCATATATGCGGATCGTGGCGGGGTAAGCGCTGATTCGGTTGACCGTATTGCCCAGCAGGTGGTGATATCGAAATCTCAGGTGCTGCTGTACATGTCGCTGCAGGAGTACCCGCCGACTGTCGCAGTCTTTGCAGTTGACACGCGACAGCGAATGCAAGACCTGATCGGCCGGCGTACGAATGCGACCGGATTTTTCGACTCCAACGTATTGTGTTTGGTGTGGCCACGGTCAGGTGGTGACGGATTGACACATGAACTGACGCACGTTGTGGCAATGAACGTGTGGGGCGTTCCGCAGCGGTGGATCAACGAGGGTGTTGCTGTCGATGCCACAGGCGATTGGATCGGCAGAGATCTTCACAATATCAGCGAATCTCTGCGAAAGCAGGGAGAACTTCCGACGCTGCGCAAATTGATCCGGCAATTCGATAGTGTGCCCTCGGCACGGTCATATCCCGCAGTGGGCAGCTTCGTGCGATTTGTTCGTGAGACATACGGCATAGATGCGGTGAGACAGATTTGGGATGGTGGCTATCGTGCGATTCCTGAAGCAACCGGCTTCTCAGAAATGCAAGTCGAGACGCAGTGGCTTGCCATGCTGCATGAATCGGATTCGGACGGTTTGAAGTATGACTCGCAGTCAGTGACGCCGATCGATGATCGCTGAGGTTGTACTCATTGATCGTTTGTCAGAAACTCGACACATCCATCGACGCACCGATTGTCGTGTCGTTACGAATTTCATCGTGCTTGACCTGCAGTGTAAAGTCGAAATCGGGGAATCTGCGAGTGACACGGAACGTCACCGAACGGAATTCATCCTGGCGGAAGTCCCACTGCGGCTTGAAGTAAATCAAATACGTCGGTGTAAGTTCGTACTGCCAGGCCAGCGAGAGCAACTCATTGTTACTAGCATCGATGAAGCGGTATTCGATGAAGGAACGGAAGACCGGGTTGTGGCGAATCTCCGCGCCGATGGACCCGCGGGCGACGCGTGAATTATCGATGTCGTATGTGCCCTCGCCCTGCAATGTCAGGTGATCGCTCACCATCCAGACGGCCCGACTGCGCACATGATCGCCGATCTGTGAGTATTCCGGCCGGTAATCAAAGAATTGCGGCGTGGGAGATTCGCGAACAGTGTCATCGGAATCGAGAACAAGATCGGTGTCGATCGCAAAGACGTCGACGCTGCGCCACCTGCCGGGGCCGCCGCGCTGCGTCTGCCAGACATTGCGAATACCCAGCCGCACCATCAAACCGTCGGCTAGTGATTCGACATCCTCGTCGTACACCGGAATATCGCTTTGATCGAAGGATGTGTAGCCGTACCAGATCGTAGCGCTGGGCTCGATAATGTGACGCAGCCTGTGAAGATCGAACAACCGGCTTTCGACGGTGTTGTCCACGTGATGAAACTGCGTGTTGATGCGCACTCCCGCCGATGCAAACAGGCGAACCTCATCTGCATCAGATGAGAAATTTGAGAAGTCATCGTCGTAACCGGTGACTCTGCCGACTGCAAACGGCACGACTTTGAATATGCCGACCTGCATCGGCGCGGAAACCTCATGGCGTGTGTCGAGACGATTGACCCAGTCTTCGCGCAACCCACGGGCTTTGAGTGTGTCGCTGAGCTGTGTGTCACCGTCGATGCCGAATCCGCGACCCCGCACGCCGAGTTCGTTGGGCGTGTTCTCTTCAAACGCAAAATTCAAACGGGTGTAGCGGTATTCACTGGAATAGGTGATGGTGTCGTTGAACAGGCTGTCGCCGAAACGTCGGTAGGTAAGTTCCGGCAGTTTCTCGATCTGATATTGCCGGCTGGCAAGCAGGTAGCTGTTGGAAATGAAATCGTTGAGTTCGACCTTGGCCAGCAGCGTCAAAGCGTGGTTGTCTTCCTGCCGTTTGAAGTACGCGCTGGTTTCATATTCACGGCGCTGCTCAAAATCTTCCTCGCGCCACGTCGTGATAAATGTCTCATCGCTAATGAGTGATGCCTGTGTCTGCAGCGTCCAGTGCGGAGCAAATTTCAGAGTCTGTTCCCACAGCGCGACGCCGCGGAACTCCGTGCGCATACGATCGACTTCCTGGCCGCTGGAGGTTCGATCCACGCCGTCGTCAATCATCGCATAGAGATCGACTTGTCCATATGCATCACCGACGTCGTAATTAAGTTCAAGCCCGACGGCTGCGCCGCGCTTGGTGAAACCATCGAGTTTGAGAACAGCATCAAAGCCCGGCGGCGTCTTCGCACCGGTCAATGCAAAGAAATCCCATTGAGTCTGAATGCGCACACCATCATTGTCGCGTGTGCCGACTTGTACGCTGCGCAGCGGTGTTTCTTTGGCGGTGCCAGAGAAGCGGGGAAAGAACACAATCGGCGTATCTTCAATACGGAGTGTATTGTCACGACTCTCGAAATAGAGCTCATCTGATGTCGGGTCCGCAGCAACAGGGCGCTGCGTGATAGTGACCTGTTCAGCACCGAGCGAGAGATGCGGCGTGGCAAACTCGCTGGTGGACACAATCATGTGTTTCGCCTGCCACTGGTTGGCAGCGAGTTGGCGCATCTCTTTGGCGCGGGCATAGACGGGAAGATCAAGCTGGCGAGAATACGTCCGCAGGATGGAATCGACTGTGAGGGCACGACCGGTTTCAAAGTCGTAATAAATCTTCGGCGAACGCAGGACATACCTGCCTTCGTCAGCCATCGCGACAACGTTGCCTTCGAGATACAGGCCGCGCACCTGCTCGGCATCGATCTGCCGGGCCGTAAGTTCTTCGATCGTGCCAGGCATGAGGAAGATGACCGCGCGTTCTGCAGTGAGGGACAGTCGAGACCATTTTGCATCCGGATCGCTGCCGAGATACTCGACGACGAGGCCGCCGGTGCAGGTGACGATGTTTTCCTGCTCGCCAGTTGTGAATTCAATGCGCTGTGCTGCGAATCGAACCGTGCCCTGCGGTTCGAACAGTGATGGTAGCGCGGGAGCCGGGTCGGGCAACGTGATAGTCTGCGGCAGGACGAGCTGTTCGGGCTCGATGATGCCGCCGGGCGTTGGTTGGAAAGGTTGGGCGGTTGGCAGTTTCTGCACGTGCGGCCGCTGCATGAGTTGTGCCTGCCCGATAAGAAGTTGTTTGAGGTATTCGGCAAGGCGCTGTTCGCCGCGAATGACAACCGGTTCGGTTGTGGCCCGTTCGCGCTCCAGAAGCGAGACGTTCAGCGAGACAGCGCCGCGCGTGCTGCCGGTGATCAAGACATCGTCACCGGACACAGCCAAGCCGCTTCTGCCGCGCGGGCTTTCAATGCGATCGAGAAACAGCGCGAACTGACTGATGACGCCGTCGGCGCTTTCAATGCGATTGATCCAGATTGCTGCTTTGTCAGCATCGAACTGATAAGAGCCGACGGAGATGAGCACATCGCCTTCGAGCAGCAGTCGTTTGGTGTCGTCAATAGTCCACGCGCGGGCGCGAAGTGCTTGCAGATGCATGTCGCCTGCGATTGGTTCGACAGGCAGAACAAATCCGCCGAGGCGGTCGCCGGTGATGGTGACGATGCGCTGCGCTGATGTGGTGTCTGCACTCAGGAAAATGAATGCAGCGGCGAGCATCGGCAGAAGACTGCTGAGCAACCGTGATGTGTATTGAGCGCGCGGAATCAGCACGCGGTGGATGATACGGGCGGTGCGGAAGGGACACAACGTACGTGAACGTCACTATTCCGCAAAGAGGGCGTCAATGAATGCGTCGGGGTCGAATGGTTCGACATCTTCAAGCGTTTCGCCGACGCCGATGAGCTTGACGGGCACATCCAGTGCGTCACGAATGGCCAGCACGATGCCGCCTTTTGCAGTGCCGTCGAGTTTGGCCAGGAAGATACCCGAGACATCGATCGTGTCTTTGAACTGGCTTGCCTGCTGGAGCGCGTTCTGTCCTTGCGTGGCATCAAGCACGAGAAGTACTTCGTGCGGTGCGCCTTCGATGCGCTTTGCGACAACTGAGCGAATCTTGCCGAGCTGCCGCATGAGGTCCACGGCATTATGCATTCGGCCGGCGGTGTCGATCAGCAGCGCATCCACGCCGCGTGCCACGGCAGCTTGACATGCGTCATAAGCAACGGCTGCGGGATCGGCGCCTGTTGTTCCCTTGATCACTTCCACGCCGATGCGCTGCGACCAGATTTCAAGTTGCGCGACTGCGCCAGCGCGGAAGGTGTCAGCTGCAGCGAGCAGAACCGTGCGCCCTTCGTCGCGCAGTGACTTGGCAATCTTTGCCACGCTTGTGGTCTTACCGACACCGTTGATCCCGACCACGAGAATGACGGTCGGCTTGTCGGGCGCGACAGCGATGGTTCGGTCGCATTCGGACCATCTGCTCTTGAGTTGTTGCTTAAGGAAATCGATGACAGCTTCGCCGCGCGTCAATTCGCCGGATTTGTACGCGCGGCGCAATTCATCGATGACAGTTGTCGTGGTCTGCACGCCGACATCAGCGGTGAGGAGATAGGTTTCGATTTCGTCGATGAGCTTTTCATCGAGTTGCCTGCCGGTAAGCAGCGAACGCAGCGATCCCGTCAATGCTGTGCGCGTGCGTTTGAGCCCCTTGCGGATGGCTCCGACTGTCGATCCGAACAATCCCATCAGTCTGCGCATCCTTCATCGGTTTCCGCGGTTGCTGCGGGTGCAGCATCGCGAATCTGCTGCTTGAAAACCTTGTCAAGAATGCCATTTATGAACATCGGCGAGCGTTCGGTGCTGAATTCCTTGGCCAGCTCGACTGCTTCGTTAATAGCAACCTTCGGCGGCGTGTCGGTATGCAACATTTCATAGATCGCTAAGCGAAGCAGATTTCGATCGACGACCGGTTGGCGATGAATCGGCCAGGCCTCGGAGAGCGCGCTGACGAATGCATCTGATTGGCTGCGGTGTTCCCATACATTCTTGGCGAATTCGAATCCACGTTGATGCGTGCGCTCGTCGCCCGGCGAACCTTCCAGCGATTGTCGAATATGTACGAGCGTAGCATCGTCATCACCCCGCGCATCGAGTTGATACAGCGCTTGCAAAGCAGCTCGGCGAACATCGCGCGACTTCGGCATGTCAGACACGCTCCCTGGCAGTTCGAATGGACTGTAATGCACGTGCGGCTGTGATTGTCGCTCGCATAGCTTCGGCGCCTTTGTTGCCTTTTGCGCCTCCGGCTCGGGCTTCGGCTTGTGCAATCGTGGCGCACGTCACCACGCCGAACGCGATCGGCACTCCGGAGTTGGCGGATACCTGCGCCAGCGTCGTGCTGACAGCGGTGTTGATGTACTGATCGTGAGCTGTTTCGCCGGTGATAACGCAACCCAGCGCGACGATTCCATCGAATGGCGGGTCGTATTCGCAATGTCGAGCGAGTTCGCCGCACAACACTGCCAGTTCGAATGTTCCCGGGGCGTCGATCACGAGCAGATGTTCGGGGCGGCCATTTGCTGCGGCGAATGCGGTGGTTGCACCGTCGAGCAGGGCTATGGTGATCTTCTCGTGGTAGCGACTGACAACGACAGCGACCCGAAGGCCGGCGGCGGATTCATTCAGATTGACATCCTCGTGCACCATGTGTGCGTCGATCTTTCCAGAGCAGAGTAATTAATAAACAGTTCCCCAACCGGGCAGGGCATCGTATGGACCGACCGCCTTTGCATCAACGGCAGGGCGGCTGTGAGCTAGGATTGCGTCTGTGAGCCACGTATTGCTACGAGCTGTGACTGCGATTCAACTGACGCGCCTGACCCTTGCGTTCGGGGCGATCAGCGACATCTGGCTGGTGATTCTGCTGAGCCGGGCGCTGCAGCCGGAGTTGGCGGAGCCGGTCACGATCACGTGGTTGCCAATGTCGCTCCTGATGGGGGCGGTCATTGCGATCGGGCTGTATGCCCATGGGACGGCGCTGAACGACATTCTGGATGTCCGCCATGACACAGCGTTCAGCCCTGATCGGCCGATCCCAGCCGGGCGGATTCGCGTTGGGCAGGCGGCTGTACTTGCAGTGGGATCGCTGATTCTCTCGATCCTGGCAGCAGCGAGCTTCGGCGTCTGGCCGGTGTGCGTGGCGCTGCTCGCGGCGACATCACTGCTGTTCTTCAACGCGGTAAGCAAGTACATCCCTGCGATTGGGCTGATGACAGTGGGATTTATTCACGCGACGACGATGCTGATACCGAATCTCCGGCTGGAATTCCTGCTGCCGGTGTGGCTGAGCATGACACACGCAATGCTTATTGCAGCGTTCGTGCATGTACTTGAAGACAAGCGTCCACGGTTTCGTGCGCGAGCGGTTGTTGCGTCAATAGCTGGCTGGGCCTTGCTGAGCGGCGGAATTCTCGGCTGGATGTGGTGGCGGGTCGGCGGGCTCTGGCCAAGCGGCGTGCCACTGTGGAATGTCGGCTATCCGGTCATAGCGGTGCTTGGGTTTGCGGTGATCGCCCGTTGGAAGACCAGGGGCGGCAACGGTTTGGTTGCGGCAGAGAAAGCTCGGCGATACGGCGCGATGTGGCAGAGTCTGTACGCCGCAGCGTGGCTTGCAGCTCTGCAACTGCATGTGGAAGCATTGTGGATGAGCGTCTTCGCCGTCAGCGGATTCACAGTGATGACGATACTGCGCGAGATTACCGGACTTAGCGGCCGTCCGATTGCGTATCGGTAACGTGGCGTTAGCACAGAATTTGTGATCGAGATATCGCGCCGTGTGCGCACGACAAACGGCCCGATGAGGTGGCCTCTCCTCCTAAGCCACTCACCTGGGCCGTCCTAGGTACCGCACATACTAATGACCACATGCCAATGGCCGCAAGTACTGATCTGCAAGGCAATTGTTCAATGTGCGCTATGTGAAGATGGGCAATGTGTAGCTCTGGCAATTCTTGGGCAAGCGCAGACGGACCATGTTGCGCTGAGCAACGTGCATCTGTTGCCCCGACGCAACATCGTGCTTCAGTGTGATGCGTAGCGAGTCGATCTGAGTACTGGGGTGTTGTCTAGTCGCCACATTATCCATCGCAAAACGAGGACCTGTCGGTAAAACTATGAATACGAGCCAGTTAACGCCCCAGGCCCTTGCCCATGAACTCAATTCCCTGCTGGATGGAGCGTTGCGCTGGCTGTCACTGGCTCAGCAGACCACGCGCGAGATTCCCGACGATGTAGCTCAACAACGCGACACGATCGCTCAGCGCCAGGATTCAACCCTGCAGGCCATGCAGAAGATGGCGGAGCTTCTTGCCAGAGCACAAGCGGGTGGGCAACTCGATATGAGTACGTTGCAATCCAACCGCACGCTCGAACAGGAACTGGACCATGTGCTTTCGCTGTTTGCGCCGCAGTGCGCCCAGCATGGTGTCGAATTGCTGCACGAACTGGATCCGCGTGCAGCGGCGCTGTCGGCTGGAATTCTCGCGCCGATCATGAGTAACGGTTTGCGCAACGCCATTGAATCGTGCAGCCAGCCGGGGTTGTCGACCCGGCGGGTGAGCATTTCGGTTGCGTTGCGCTCGCGGGGTTGTCTGCAACTGCTGATTGAAGACAGTGGAGCAGGATTGCCCCAACCGTTGGTATTTGGAACGACGACTAAACCCGATGGTCACGGGCTGGGGCTCTCGCTGTGTCGAGCGCTGGTTGATCAATGTGGCGGCATTCTGGAACTCGCAAACGTTCCGTATGGCGGCGGCGCAGTGCTGAGTGTCCGCCTTGATCCGCTGCATGCAGTGCAGCAAGGGGCCGACGCAGCATGAACGACCAGAAAGCCCGCATTCTGATAGTTGATGACGATCCGATCGTGGCGGATTCCATTGCCGAATACCTGCGCACGAACGGTTACGAAACAGCAACTGCTTCGAGTGGTAATGAAGCATTGCAGGCTGCTGAGGATTCGGCACGCTGTGTTTCGAGCCATCGCCCGCGGCCGTTCTCCGTGTGCATAGTTGACATTGCGATGCCGGGCATGGACGGGCTTGAACTGATTCGCATGATGCGCAATGCCCACACCGATGTTGTGCCGATCGCAATAACCGGTTACGGAACGATTGAACAAGCGGTGCAGGCGATTCGTCTGGGCGCGATTGACTATCTCACCAAGCCGGTCATTGATGACGAGCTGCGCATTGCTGTTGAAAAGGCAGTGCAGCAGCACGCGCTCATAGCGGAAAACGCCAACCTGCGAAGTCAGCTTGATCAGCGTTATGGACTGGACAACATCGTCGGTTCCGATGATCGCATGCGGCACATCTACGAGATTATTGAATCGGTTGCGCCCAGCAGAACGACGGTTTTGATGTCCGGAGAATCGGGTACGGGCAAGTCGCTTATCGCCCGGGCGGTGCATCGCCGATCGCCGCGTGCGGACAAGCCGTTCGTTGAAGTGTCCTGCGGTTCCATTCCGGAAACGCTTCTGGAATCGGAACTCTTCGGCCACACCAAAGGGGCTTTCACTGGTGCGCATACCGACAAGCCCGGCCGGTTTCTGGCAGCGCACGAAGGCACACTCTTTCTCGATGAGATCAATTCCGCATCGGCAGCGATGCAGCTCAAACTGCTGCGAGTGCTGCAGGAACGAACGTTTGAATCGGTTGGCTCCAACACGCCGATCGAAGTCGATGTGCGCGTCATTCTTGCCAGCAACGAACCGTTGGAAGATCTTGTCGCTGCAGGGAAATTCAGGCAGGATCTGTATTACCGCATAAACGTTGTGTCGGTGAATCTGCCTCCACTGCGCGATCGCATCGGCGACATCATGACGCTTGCGGATCACTTTCTTGAACTGAAGTCCGCAGAGCTCAAAAGGCAGGTGATCGGTTTCGATGACGATGCGATCGAATCGCTTCGACGATATTCCTGGCCGGGCAATGTGCGCGAGCTGGAAAACATCATCGAACGCGCGGTCGTTTTGACCAAAGCTGTGCGGATCGGTGCTGATGATCTTCCGGTGTATGTGCTGGAGAATTCGACGGGCAATCTGCTGCGCAGCGCGACTGCGAGCAATGCGCTGCCTGGGATCACCGGGCCGTATGACGCCACGCCGCTGCGACAAGCGCTTGAAGAACCTGAAAAGCAGATCATCCTTGCAGCTCTGGAAGCCAATGAATGGAATCGGCAGAAGACAGCCGAGCAACTCGATATCAACCGCACGACGCTGTACAAAAAGATCAAGCAGTATGATCTGGAGCGCTACGCTCGCACTGGGTAAGTTGGACGAGCGCTGGTGAATATTTGTTCGTGGATGAGAAAAGCCCCGGGAACGCATTCCCGGGGCTTTGGTCTTGTATCTACAGATGAAAGTTTACCCGTCGCTCGCCTGCAGGGTTACCGGAATGGTCATTTCTTCGTCGCCGCGCAGAATCTTGATCTGCACGACATCGCCGGGCTTGTGATTTTGCAGGGCCTCGAACAGCGCACGCATGGTGTCCAGTTCGCTGCCGTCCCATTCGAGCATGACATCGCCCGGCTGCAGACCGGCGTTGTCGGCGCTGGTCCCATCAGAGACTTCATCGATCAGTATGCCGGTGTCAAGATCTTCACCCATTCCGGGGCGAATGCCGAGGCGAACGCTAGCGTAGCCACGGTTCTGACCCTGCCCGGCGGCGGCTTCCGCATACACCAACTTTTCCTCAGCGTGCGCTATTTCCCACGCAACGTGTTCCACAATGTCCACAATCTTGATCGCGCCGGTGGGATTTACAGTGTGCCCCTTGTCCTCGGGCCTGTGGTATTCATTGTGCAGGCCGGTGAAGAAGAACAGCACCGGAACGCCCGCGCGATAGAAGTTGGAGTGATCCGATGGTCCGGTTCCGCTGGCGATGGTTTCGAATTCGAGATCGCTGGATGCGAATAAGTCCGGGAGCAACGCATCAAACTGCTCAGCGGTCCCTGTGCCGGAGACGGACACTTTGTTTTCGCGCAGTCGGCCGACCATATCGAGATTGATCATCAACGATGTGTCTTCCAGGGGCACGCTCGGGTTTTCCGTGAACGCGCGCGAACCGTGCAAGCCGGACTCCTCCGCGCTGAATCCCATAAAGAGGATCGATCTGCGTGGTGAATCGTCATCGGCATATCGTTCAGTGAGGCGCTTGGCGAGCACGAGAACACTTGCGGTGCCTGATGCATTGTCATCAGCGCCGGGGTGGACGATGTCTCGGCCGGCTGCGCCCGCGCGCGAACCGAAATAGCCATAGCCGACATGATCAAAGTGTCCTCCGATGATGATCCACTCATCTGCAAGTTCGCCGGAGCCGCGCAGAATTCCCGCAACGTTGTTGCCGGTCTCGCGATCGCTACGGTCGACTTTCGTTTCGATCATCAATTCAAGGCCGGAATCCAGCGCAACGCATTTCACTTCTGCGTTGTCAGCCATTTTGCGCCAGTGTTCGAGTTCGCGCCCTTCCGGGTCGGCATGGCGAATGATCTGGGCGGCGACTTCCGTTTCAATCTGCACAATCGGCACATCAGCGGTGGGGCCGAAGCCAGCCGATGAAAGTGGTGACTCCAGGCCGGTCGCGCCATCAACAGCGCCCGGCGGGTTCACAAAGACGATCGCTGCAGGATTGTGGTTCAGGACTGATGCAATCTTGCGGCGCACCGCAGCCTGGCCGCTGAACCTGCGCTGCGACCACTGACTGGTGCCTTCATCGTTCAACGGTTCATAGCGAAGCAGAAATGCGATTCTGCCGGACAGGTCGGTATCGTCATCGAAACTCGAATAATCATTTGGCCCTTCGGATATGCCATACCCGACGAATGTGATCGGCGCGCTAACTCTTCCATTGCCGCTGTTGCCGAGCACCTGGTAATCACTGCCGCGATTGAGTGCGCGGTCGCCGATCATGACCCGTGCGGTTTCAACGTGGATGTCCGGACTGGGCGCAGCGAATTCAAATTCCTGTTGAAAGCTCGTGGTGGTCGCAAGTGCGCCTCCGAGTTGCTCGATTTCATGTGTGAACGCGGGCTCAAGGCCGTATTGATCGAACCAGAATTCGAGGTATTCCACAGCAATGTCGTGGCCACGCGTGCCGGGCGCTCTGCCTTCGAAGAACGGATCCGACAACGTCCACACGTGCTGATACCACTCGATCGTGTCTTCGCCGAGCTGTTCGAGAACCGCACGGAGGTTGATCGCCTCTGCGGGGATGATTGCATTGCTGGATTCGGGCGCAAACTGCCGAACGCTCTGGCTGCGGGCCGGTTGGGTCTGACGGCGCTGTTGCGGCGATTCTTCTGCGGCGCGCTGCGGGGCATCAGCAGTGGCTGCGTCCTGGGCAGAAGCCGGAGCAAGACTCACCAGCAGGCTGGTGGCTGCGAGAGCAGTTGACCACAGTAGACGTTGGCTGCGGTAAGGCGAGTTCTGAAACATCTGGAATTTCCTTCGCGTGGTTGGACCCCGCTGAGCAGAGCGTTGCCAGAGAGTCGACGGCTGCAGAGAAGCTTTGAGAATTGGCAGTAGATCAGTGCTACCGGCAGGCGGCGCATTCGTTGCTTGCCCGCACTGCCCTGAATATAGTGACGCAGCAGCTCGAAACGGGGCATCTGTCAACAGTTTCGTCGGGATTGTTCAACCGATTGCTCGCAGTTGGCCCATGCTGAGCTGCCGAAAGGTCTTATGAGCACAATATCCAACACCGCCGCAGATCGAGTTGTCGAATTCGATCTCAGCGGCCCGCGATCCGTCCTGTCCCATGCATCCACCTCGGAGTGCGAATCCGTGCTGAACCCCGTTGATTGTTTTATGCATCGGCACATCGGCCCAGACGCTGCTGATGAGCAGGCCATGCTGGATGTCATCGGTCGGGATTCGTTAGCTGCGCTTCTTGATGTCGCAGTGCCAGCTAGCATTCGCATGCAAAAGCAACTCGATCTGCCTCAGCCGATGACCGAGCAGCAGTGTCTCGAAACGCTGCGAGAATTGGCTGGTCACAACACAATCAACAAGTCCTACATCGGCATGGGGTATTACGGCACGATCACGCCGACTGTGATTCTGCGTAACGTGCTGGAGAATCCATGTTGGTACACACAGTACACACCGTACCAGGCGGAGATCGCACAGGGCCGGCTCGAAGCGCTGCTGAATTTCCAGACGATGGTTGCGGATCTGACAGCACTGCCGCTTGCCAATGCGTCGCTTCTCGATGAAGCGACCGCTGCTGCGGAAGCGATGGCGATGTGCGTAGCGATTACAGGCAAGCATACCTTTTATATGTCTGATTCCTGTCACCCGCAGACGATTGGCGTCGTGCAGACACGGGCGAAGTCACTCGGCATCACTCTGCATGTTGGCGATGTGAACGAAATTGCAAAGGATGACCTAGCCGGTGTGCTTGCGCAATATCCGACTACTGACGGGTATATCGAGGACTACTCACAGCTTGCGGATGCTGTGCATGATGCAGGCGGATTGCTGGTTTGCGCGACGGATTTGCTTGCGCTGACACTGATCAAGCCGCCGGGAGAATTCGGTGCCGATATTGCGGTGGGTTCCACGCAGCGGTTCGGGATGCCGATGGGGGCCGGTGGGCCGCATGCAGCGTTTATCGCCACCCATGAAAGACATGCACGCAAACTGCCTGGCAGGTTGGTTGGTGTATCGAAAGATGCGCAAGGCAATCCTGCATTACGTCTTACGGTACAGACGCGTGAGCAGCATATCAAGCGCGAGCGCGCTACATCAAACATATGCACAGCGCAGGTCCTGCCGGCAATAGTTGCCTCGATGTATGCGGTGTATCACGGGCCCAATGGTTTGCGACGCATCGCCGAACGCGTGCATCTTCATGCAGCGGTATTCGCTGCCGCAATACAGCGACTTGGACATGAAGTTTCAGAGCAGGGGCGCTACTTTGGGACCGTTTGTGTGAAACTGAACGGGCAGGATGCGCAGCAGATCACACAAATTGCTCAGACGAACGGCATCAATATCAAAGCGATGCACGAAGGTCATGAAGTCTGTGTTGCCTTTGACGAGACTGTTACCGCTCACGATCTCGACACACTGTTCACTATTTTCCATGGCGGCTCTGTTGTGGAGTTCACTACAAGTCAACTTCTGGAGAACATACAGGCGGATTCAGCAATCGAAGATGCATTCGCACGCACCTCCGGCTACCTCACGCATCCCGTCTTCAACACGCACCACAGCGAAACCGAGATGCTGCGGTACATCACCAAACTGCAATCGCGCGATCTGTCACTTGCGCATTCGATGATTCCGCTTGGTTCATGCACGATGAAGCTCAACGCCACGACGGAAATGATTCCGATCACCTGGCCGGGCTTTGCGGATATTCATCCCTTCGCGCCCGTCGGGCAGCAACAGGGATATCTCGCGCTGTGCGAATCGCTTCGGCATTGGCTCGCTGCGATCACCGGCCTGCCGGGCGTGTCGCTGCAACCAAACGCCGGCTCGCAGGGTGAATACGCCGGGCTTATGGTCATTCGCGCATATCACGAAGCACGTGGCGATACGCAGCGAAAGGTCTGTCTGATTCCGACATCAGCGCACGGCACAAACCCCGCTAGCGCAGTCATCGCCGGGTATGACGTTGTACCCGTGCAGTGTGATGACAAGGGCAATATTGATCTTGAAGACCTGCGCGCCAAAGCAACGCAGAATGCAGATCGTCTCGGCGCGTTGATGGTGACATATCCCTCGACACACGGCGTGTTCGAACGAACCATCAAGGAGGTGTGCAAGATTGTGCATGACAACGGCGGGCAGGTGTATCTCGACGGCGCGAATATGAACGCGATGGTCGGGCTCGTGCAACTTTCCGAACTCGGTGCGGATGTCTGTCATCTGAATCTGCACAAGACGTTCTGCATTCCGCACGGCGGCGGCGGGCCAGGGATGGGGCCGATCTGCACGGCAGAACACCTCCGGCCGTTCCTGCCCGGACATCCCGTACTGCAACCTGATAGCGCAGGAGAGAACGCCATTGGCGCGATCAGTGCCGCGCCGTATGGAAGCCCTGCAATCCTGCCGATTTCATGGGCGTACATTGCAATGATGGGCGGCGCGGGTCTGACGCGAGCAACTTCAATTGCGATCCTCAGCGCGAATTACATGGCGACACGCTTGAAAGATCACTATGACATTCTGTTCACCGGGCCTAATGGTCTGGTCGCGCACGAATTTATTATCGACTGTCGCGGCTTCCAAAAGACTGCGGACATTCGCATTGACGACATTGCAAAGCGGTTGATTGATTACGGTTTTCACGCGCCGACGATGGCCTGGCCAGTGCCCGGCACGCTGATGATCGAGCCGACTGAAAGCGAGTCGAAGGTGGAGCTCGACCGCTTCTGTGATGCGCTGATTGCGATTCGTGAAGAGATTATAGAGATCGAGCGCGGGGAAGCAGATCGCGACGACAATGTGTTGAAGAATGCGCCGCATACTATGCAAGCAGTCGCGTCGGATGATTGGTCGCATTCGTATACACGTCAGAAAGCGGCGTATCCAACAGACTGGTTGCGTGATGCGAAGTTCTGGGCCCACGTTGGCCGGATCGACAACCCCTATGGCGATCGCAATCTTTTGTGTACGTGTCCGCCGATGGATCAGTATCAGGATTGAAGGCACATGGCATACCGCTTCATAACAGCAGATGTTTTTACAGATCACATTTTCGGCGGCAACCCGCTGGCAGTGTTTCCGGAGGCTGTCGGTTTGACCGGCGAGCAGATGCAGCAGATCGCCGGCGAATTCAATCTTTCCGAAACGGTATTTGTGCTACCGCCGGAAACCCCCGACGGTACGAAACGGCTACGGATCTTTACACCGAAAGCTGAATTGAAATTTGCCGGCCACCCGACAATTGGAACCGCCATTGTGTTGGCATCAATCGGCGCAATCGCGATGATCGGCGAACAAACCAGGATTGTGTTCGAAGAAGGCGTGGGGCCGGTGCCAGTGGTCATCAATGCGACCGCCGGTGTGCCTAACTATGCAACGCTGTCTGCAGCGAAGATGCCTGAATTCGGCCCGCCATTGCCTGCGGCTGGTGACCTTGCGCGCATGCTCGGCGTACATGCGGACGATGTGCTCGATAATGATGAATTTGCGCCGCAATCTGCATCTGTCGGATTTCCATTCATATTGATTCCCCTTGCCACAACTGCCGCGGTGAGCAAGGCGAGGCTGAACCCGGCGGTCTTTGATGAACTGCTGACTGAGTACTGGGCGCAGAATGTGTACGTCTTCGGTCCGGCGGACCCGGCAGGCGATGCGGATTTTCGTGTTCGCCTTTTCGCTCCGCAGATGGGCATTGCCGAAGACCCGGCAACAGGATCGGCGGCGGCGGTCTTCGGCGGATATCTGGCGACGCGCAATGACGCAGTCGATGGAACATTGAAGTGGACACTTGAACAGGGCATCGAGATGGGCCGCCCGAGTACGCTGTATGTTCAGGCAGATAAGAAGGATGGGAATCTCACAGCAATCCGTGTTGGCGGACACGCAGTGCAGGTCAGTCGTGGCGAGATCGAAATTCCGCAGCCGATCACGGTGTGAGCAGGCAGCGCAGTAGACTACGTGCATCTTAAGGTCATGATTGCGGAGACAGCAGATGAGTCAGTCGCGCGCATCGTCCAATTTTGCGGGACCGGGGATCATGCTCATCAGTGCTGTGATTTTCGGATTCTTCGGCTTCATGTATGTCAACTGGAACACACCTGGGGTCAATGGACAGTTAGTTCCATTTCGTTTGATCTGTGGGTGGACGCTGAAGATCGCATCGGTTTCATTTTTTGTCTGTGCGCTTCTCACATTTGTCAAGCCAATGGTTGCCAACGTGCTCTACGCCGTCGTCGGGCTCATTTCAGCAGCGCTGTTTGTCGTCGTTGCAATTCTTGATCTCGCAGATCAGCAGCACGCAATCATGGCGTACGGCCCATTCATTCTTTTCCTGTTTGCTGCATGGAACGGCTACGGTTCATGGATAGCATTGAAAGATCTGATGGCGCAACGACTACAGCCATCGAAGGATCTGCTTGATGTTCCCGATCAATCGCTACCATGAAAAGATTACTCCTAATTTTCATCATTATGATCGTATTCGGCGCAGGCGCAGTGGGATTTGTTTTTTTCTATCTCCTGCAGCCGATGGCAGTTCGTGATGATGGCCAATCCACTACGCGTCTTGAGCAGTGGCTGGCTGAACGTCTTCGAGCAATCGCCCGGGCGAATCTGAACCCCGAATTCTCGTTTTTCGCTTTGGATTACGAATACCCTGCGACTGTCACGCTCAATGATGTGCGTTTTGCAGATGGCGATGTTGCCTTGATCACCGCAGCGTCGATCACAATTGAATTCACAGAGTTACCCAGGATTGGTGAGCCGATCAAGATCGAACGCATTCGCGTCGACCAGCCAGTCATGCGATTAGTTGCTACGCCGGATGGCGGTCTGCACGGATGGTCTACTGTTGTTGCACCCGGAGCGGCGAATGAAGCAGGGCAATCGAGTGGCAGCGCGAAGGCGGGCATCCGGCCGAGCGATGTCTTTGCAATTCGGCGCATCGAAATCAACAGCGCGAGCGTTCGGTACGAGCCCGTTGATGAGCCTGCGATGAAGCTTGATGACCTGACATTTGATCTTCAAACGGATCCTGCTGTTGATCAGCCGGGCCAGTACACTCTGGATGTCGCGCTTGATCGTGAGAATCTGTTTGCGCTGCACCTTGACGGGCAACTGAACATTGACACGGCTGTGCTTCATTTGGATGCGTTGTCACTGCAAACCGATCTTGTGCCTGATCGATATGAGATTCTGCCGCCGATTGTTCAACGTTTTGTCAGAAAGCATTCAATCACAGGCTTTCTTGAATCGGAGTTGACGGGAACAATTCCGATCCAGGAGGCAATGCAATCAACGGTAACACTGAAAGCCACGCTGATCGACGGATATGTCGCTTCGGGTCGATACACGTTGCCAGTGAAGTCGATGGAGACGACTATAGACTTCAGCGATGGGGTAGCGACAATTGATTCTCTGGTGCTTTCTGCGCTGGGTGGTCAGGCGACTGTGCGCGGCGAAGCAGGATTCGTTGATTCGCGCGATGTCTTTCTGAATGTTGATGCGGAAGATTTGCGGCTTGGTGAACTTGCGCAGCCGACCGTAGCGGCAGCGCAGGAGAAAGCACCAAACGAAACCGCCGATGTTGTTTCCACCACGACGACCGACAAACCGGCGAACCCGAAATACACCGGCATAATCAACTACGTTGGTACGATCGAGTTCACAATGAACGATCCAGCCGGCTCGCTTGATGGCGAGGGAACGCTGCAGGTGACCGAAGGCAAACTCGTGCATGTACCAGTGATCGGCGGGCTGGTGCGAACAGTCGCAGGCGTCGTCAAACCAAATGGCGGCAACAACGACACGCTTGAATCCAAGGTGCAATTGACCGGCACCGAAGTGCAATTGCGTCAGTTGAAACTGGTCAGTCAGGCTGTTGCGGCACGTGGTGAGGGCGAGATCGGATTCGATGGGGCGCTGAACTTCAGGTTCAATGCCGGTCCTTTGGAGAAAGCGCAGGATGCGCTGGGCGCAGTGGGCAATTTGTTCGGCAAGATCACGGACAAACTCGTGACATATCAGGTGACGGGCACTGCAAGCCAGCCGAAGTTTAATGCACGCCCGCTTGGTCTTGGCGTGACCAAACCCGCTGAATCAAAAACGGGCGACGACCGATAGCGTCGTACTTACCCCGCATTAATTTCACTCGTTCTCGGACTCTTCCATTCGTATGGGATCGGTCCGAATACTGCTGTAAATAGTGCCGATACGTATTTTGACCTTTCTGTTCCGGTCAAGGGGAGTACGTATGGCAGCCGCGCCGAATCCGCAATCTCGAACCGACGCTGATCTGATGATTGATATAGCAGCGGGTGTCATCGATGCACAGTCGGTCGCCGACGAGCGTCGCACTGATGAACGGTATCCGTATGTGACGGACATCGGTGTCGCTGCTGTAGACGAGAACGGCACGCTCGAAAAACCGATCACGCTCACTGGGCGAAACATCAGTCTGGGCGGCGTTTGTCTGGCCGGGCACAGGGTTTTCACACCCGGAACGTTCATCGTCCTGCAGCTTGTTCGGTCCAATGGCACGACAGCGATTGTCGGCGCGCGGGTGCAACACTGCCGATATGTGGGCAATTCCATGCATGAAACCGGGGTTCTATTCACCCCGCTGCCTGCTGGTGTCAATCCGCAAGATTTGATGTCCGAAGACGGTTCACTCCGTTCGTTGCAGGGGACGTATCTCGGCGTCGCTGTACGAACATCGAACAAAAACTGAATCCGACACGCGCATCCGCATGCCGATAGAATCCCGTCGAACCCCTTCTGGAAACGATGAATGGATTATTTTCGGTATGACAACGGCGTGCTAAACGTCGAACAGGTGGCGGTAGAAGCCATCGCCGATGCAGTGGGCACGCCGTGCTATGTATATTCCAAGCAAACGCTGGTCGATCATTACCAGCGTTTTGCGGCGGCATTCGCATCGCTGAACCCCCTGATCTGCTACTCGATCAAGAGCTGCGCGAACTTGTCCATTTGCCGGATACTCAGCGATCTCGGCGCGGGGATGGATTTGGTCAGCGGGGGAGAGCTGCATCGCGCGCAACTTGCAGACGTTGATCCGGCGCGATGTGTGTTCGCAGGAGTGGGCAAGTCCGATGAAGAGTTGCGACAGTCGCTCGAAGCCGGCGTTGGTTGGTTTAATATCGAATCCGAGCAAGAATTGGAAGTTCTCGCAGCACTTGCTGAGGAATTGAATACGCCGTGCCACGCGGCGCTGCGCGTGAATCCCGATGTTGATGCACACACGCACCGCCACACTACAACAGGCACGCGCGACACGAAGTTCGGCGTCTACATCGATCAAGCTGCAGCGATCTTTGAAAAGTACGGCGCAAATACCTGGTGCCGGCTGTGCGGCTTGCATGTACATCTCGGCTCACCGATTTACACCGTGCAGCCGTACATTAACGCGCTGCAGCGCTTGCATGAGTTGATAAACCAATTGCGTACGAATGGGCATTCGATCGAAATGCTCGATCTGGGCGGTGGGTTCGGAGCTGATTATGAAACGGATCAGACGCCAAGCGCGCAACACTATGCCGATGCACTCGTGCCGATGTTGCAGCCGCTTGCCAACGACGGTGTGCAGATCGTGCTCGAGCCGGGGCGGACGTTGATTGCCAATGCAGGCGTGCTGTTGACCGAGGTCATGTTCACCAAGACCACCGGCACGCGCGATTTCGTCATCTGCGACGCCGGGATGAATGCACTGCTTCGGCCGTGCCATTACGATGCGTTTCATTTCATCTGGCCGGCGCATGTGCAGCCGGAACACGTTCCCCCGCGCCGCGATGCTTTACTTGATCTACCCGGTTTGCAGACCGTCGATGTTGTCGGCCCGATCTGTGAAACAGGCGATTTTCTTGCCCGCGATCGCGCGATCCCGCCGGTGCATCGCGGTGATCTGCTGGCTGTGTTTAGCGCAGGCGCGTACGGCATGGCAATGGCCAGCCGATATAACAGCCGGCCGATACTTGCAGAAGTGCTGGTGCATGGCTCGCAGGTGACGATCTGCCGTGAACATGAAACGTATGATGATCTGACGTCACATGAATTGAATCCAAGGACTATTGACGTGACCGCCTGTGTCCCCACCAATAACCGTGCATCTCGCGAGGCAATGAACTCATGATTCGAGAAGAAGAAGACGGCTTGTGGAACATACTCACCGAGACGATTGCATCGCACCATGAAGATGTATTCGAATCGCTGTGTACAGCTGGCGGGCTGCGAAGTTGGTTCTCAATGGATGCGAAGATCGAGCTGCGCCAGGGTGGCAACATCGTCTTCTGCTGGGACAAGAACTGCACGAAGACCAGCACAATTGCGATTCTCGATTACGACGCCGGCGGGAAGATCGTCTGGGACTGGTTCGCCGATCACACCACCAAGCACGCGCCGGTGTATTGGAAAGTGAAACCAAACCGCGAAAAGGGCGCAGTCGTAACGATGCGGCAGGGGCCGTTCCACGATGAACGCGATTCACTGATCTCCATGGCAACCGAAGCCGCATTCTGGCAGTGGCACATCTGCAACATGCGCAGCGTGCTCGAATCACGCCACGACATGCGCCTGCATCGGCCGTTGTAATTAGTGCAACACCGCAGGCAGCGCGAACCGCGCCAGCAACTGCGTCGCGATCAGCGCATACACCGCCGCCACAAGATCATCGATCAGCAATCCCCACCCACCCGGCAGTTGCTCCGTCAGCTTCACCGGCGGCGGCTTGGTAATGTCAAACAACCGAAACATCGCAAAGCCGATCACCAACAGCGCGCCGTTCCACAGCCACGCCTTCGCATCAACGCCGACCGTTTTCCACGGCAACACCAGCAGTGTCAGCGCCACGCCCGCAACTTCATCCGCCACAACCGTGCCCGGGTCCTTCTTCCCCAGAACCTGCTCCGCCCACGGCACCCACGCAATGCAGAACACGCTGAATAGCACCAGCAGCACAACCAAAGTGATATTGATTGTCGTGTTCGATGCCTTGGCAAGCAACAACGCTGCGACGACAAGAATCGTGAACAGTGAACCCCACGTCCCCGGCGCGGGGTGCAGGTTCCCCAAACCAAACGCTGTCAAAAGCAACATGCGCATCAGTTCGACATCTCCTTGCGATCAGCGCTGATCACCTTTCGAGCCCCCAGAACATACGGCAGGCCCGACCACAGCGTCACAATCACCGTCGCGTACACCAGAACGTGACACGTCCACATCGCCCACAGCGTGTCGCCGGTCTTGAACGTCACCACCAGGAAAATCACAATCGGTATCGCCGCCGACTGCAGAATCATCTTCAGCTTGCCCGGTGTTTTCGCTGCAAAGCTCTGCCCGGTCGCTTCGACTTCACCGCGAATGCTCGTGACTAACAATTCGCGCGCGAGGATCACCGCCACCATCCACGGATACACGCCGGTCGCCATCGTGAAAAAATCACCCGCCTGCACCCACTGCGGCACAAGAAAGCGCGGCCCTGCCAGATAGATGAACGCCCCCAGAATCAGCACCTTGTCGCAGAACGGGTCCATGACTCTGCCGAACACGCTGACCACTTCCCACCGCCGGGCCAGATAACCATCCAGAAAATCCGTGAACGCAGCCAGCAGAAACAGCCCGATCGCGACATACGCCCACTCACTGTGGTGGTCCGGATAGCGATACGAATTCAGCGCAGCAAAGAACCCCCCAGCCAGCAGCAGCCGGAGCATCGTCAACGCATTGGGCAGATGTCTGCGAATGTTCTGTCCCATGAACGCGGCATGGTAACAGGGGAGAGTATTTAGCTGCACGATCCCCATGAGCTGAGAACCTTCAAGAGATCAAAGACATCGATTTGCGCGATACTTGCACCGGCGAATTCGATATTTGCGTTCTCGCACGACTCATTCCATGGACCCCAGCATTCGAGAACTCGGAGGAGATCAAAGACTGTCACTGCGCCGTCGTTATCAATATCTGCCTCACACGCCGGTGGGCATTCATCTCCGCGACAATCCAAGCCCTCACGATACGTGCCGTTCAGCGCGATGCAATCGTTTGCGTCAGTGACGACCTCGCATGAGCCGTCGGGGAGACAGCAAGCGCCCCCAAATACTGCGTACTCGTAAAGCAAGATAGCCGTGTAGTTCAAGGATAGGTGGCGCATAGAACCTCCAAACAAGTGCACGTTACTCGCCACATTGCCTTCGATCGTTCCGGCTCCCAAAAACGGCTCAGCGTCGCATTCAAGACGGAAGACGACCGAGTCGGCGCGACAGTCAGTTTCGCATCCCGGCCGAAAGAAGTAGACGGGACTGATATCCACCAATTGTTGTATCTGGCACTCGACATTACCGAACCCAAATCGATGAAGGTGATGACCGTGGCAGAACCAACTAAGGTCAAGCATAATCCAGTGCGACGTTACCCACATAATGAGATGAACTTTATCGAGTTGATATAGTCCGCCTTCTGAATCAAAGGCGAGTGCGGTAAACGGTTGATCACCCGTTTCAATGTTCGGGAACGACCATCCTGTACAAGGATCTGCAATGTAACCAACTGGCAACTCCCCCTCACGAAACTGAGGACGACAGTTTTGGGCGACGCAGTTTTGAGGATGGTAAACAGAAAACGCAACAAACACTGCGACGAATACAAGGATGAAAGTGCGCATTTCATATCTCCCGCATGGCGAACATAAGAAGACCAAGGTGTGATTGCGACGCGTGGTCTCGCCATCAGCGCGATATGGTACACGTAGATTCGCTGCGTGAAGAAATTGGGCAGGAGGCAGTACACTGATTGCTCATGGCCGATCCGCAAGTCAAGCCGTATTGGGGCGATGATTTCAGACCGTTCGTGCAGGCATGGCGCGAGGATTCCGATCCTGTAACGGAAAGCAGTCCGCCCACGCTCACCGAACTTGCCGATGCGATCGTGCAGGTCCACGAGTACAACTGCAATCGCGGCGCTTCGATCTGTCATGCAATCGTCCCGGAACTGCGCACACTCATCGAAGCTGTGCAGGCTCATCCCGATGCCCGCCTGGCCGAGATCGGCCCCGATGGCAAGCCGACAATCGACAATCCGACCCCTCTCCAAATCCACGGCGGCGAGATTGCATCATGCGACTGCAGCAATCTTCACATCAAGATATCAATTGAGCTCTTCCGTGCCCCTAGATTCACAAGCGAAGCAGATTTTCAAAGGGCGGTCTTCACCAGCCGAGCGAACTTCTTTGACGCGATCTTCACCAGCCGAGCAAACTTCAGTTGGGCGACCTTTACCGCCGAGACGGACTTCTCTATGGCGACGTTCGCCGGTCCGGCAGACTTCATTTCGGCGAGGTTCAACCACGGGGTGATTATTTGGTACGTGACTTTCATCGGCGAGGCGAGCTTCAGTTCGGTGACCTTCACTGACTCGGTGTACTTCAAGCGAGTGTTGTTCACCGGCAAAGCTAATTTCAGTTGGGCGACCTTTGCCGATTGGACGCTCTTCGAGATGGCGACCTTCAAAGGCGAGGCGAACTTCAACTCGACTACCTTTACCGGCCCGGCGGACTTTTCATCGTCGAGTTTCGCTGGCTCGACGATATTCGCATCAATGACGCTTGAGCGGCGATTGACGTTGAGCTGGGCAAGGATCGAGCCCGGTGCACGGCTGTCGTTTCGCGGAGCTGACATTCGGCCGGGGGCGGTGATCACCGTGCCATCGAAGCCGGTCCGCCGGATCGAGCTACGGTCCCGATCATCGGCCCGCGACTGGTGGGATGAGTCAACGCTTGGCACGCGCGAGCATCGCCGACGCGTCCTGTTCTGGCTTGTGCAGTACCTGATCACCATCGCTGCGCCGTGGCTGGACGACATCTGGCCTTGGCTGCGCCGCTCGCTTAGCGTCTTTTCACACGGCACATTCATTGTTGGCGAGGATTCCGACAACAGTGATGAACTGCGCAAAGCCGCCGGCGACTACAACCTCCTGCGCGATATCTTCCGTCATCAGACCAGCGCGGATGAACTCGAAGACCTGTGCCACTTCCGTTACATGGACCTGCGGCGCAAGGCCGGCGACCTGTGGATGCAGGCCGGGCCGAGGGTTTTCGCACAACCAAAGATAACCGTTGAAATGTTGAAACCGTTTTTACCCGACAAGTCCACGCACGCTGAGGTGATGGCTCTTGCACAGAGCTTTGAAGCGGTTACACGCTCGTCTCGGTTGAAGTGGTTCCAGTGGTTCGCCTTCGACGGCGTCCTCTACTGGTTCATCTGGCGGAACTGTCTCGGCTACCTCGTTCGACCGATGCGGCCGCTGGTCACGTCGCTGGTCGTGATCGCTCTCTGGGCGTTCTTCTACGGTGCATGGGCGAGCAATGACACGATCATCTACAGCGGAACGCTGCCGGAAGGTGCGACCACAGCGATGGACGTGTGGGGCAAATCTTCGATCCTCACACCGCTGTATTTCTCCGTGACCACATTCACAACACTCGGCTACGGCGACTTTGCACCAACCGGCTGGCTGCGCGGCGTCGCCAGCATCCAGGCAGCGCTCGGCGTCACACTCATCGCACTGTTCACCGTTTCATGGGGCCGGAAGATGATTCGTTAATGTGTCGCCATAACGGCGAGGATGTGCGGATTTTGCGCTGGTGCAGATGTCGATTCTTATTCGTGTGCTGTGTTGCACTTACAAGTTGCTTGAGGCATCTTGACTGTTGCCGGCGTCCCTCGCACTACTCGCGCGAGCATTAGCGCCGTTCCTGCGAGCATTCGAACTGTTCAGCACGGCATTTGTGCGCGCGGCGCCGGAAATAGTGCGATTGCCCGCACCAACGTGTCGTACGGCGCGGGGAACGTGTAAGGGGAACAGGGGACACATACACATTCGCGCGAATTGTGTTCAGATGCTGGAAGGAACCTGTCAGGACGTCTGCGCTTTCACGAGAGCGATAATGCGCGGACGTTACTTCGGTAGTTCATCAATCAGCTTTTGCGTTTTCTCCACCAATTGTGGCGCGCCGAGTTTAACGAAGAGGTCGCGGGCTCGGGTCAAATTTGTTCGGGCCCCATCGAGATCGCCGAGAGCCAACAGCAAACTGCCGAGGTTACCGTGGTCGTGGGCCATGCCTTGAGGTGACCCAATCTGCTCGTGAATTTTGAGCGCTTTGCGGTACATCACTTCAGCTCCAGTAAGATCGCCGCGAGCTCTGGATATGATGCCGAGATTCCCATAGTGGCAGGCAATTCCTTCGGGGCGGCCAAGAGACTCATCGATCTCCAGTGCTTTGCGGTGCATCGACTCGGCGCCGTTGAAATCGCGACGTTCGAACAACACGACACCGAGATTGCCGTACTGGTTGGCCATGCCCTCACGCGAGCCAAGTTGCTCATCGATTTCCAGCGCCCTCCTGAACATTGCTTCGGCACCGGCGAGATTCTTTTGAACAAGAAGTACATTGCCGAGATTGCCGTACGAAATAGCCATTCCTTCGAGACTGCCGAGCTGTTCGTAAATCGCCAGCGCCTTGCGCTGCATTGCCTCCGCACCGACGAGATCGCCCCTGAGCCGCATGATGCCGCCGAGATTGCTGTAGTCACCGGCCATTCCTTCGAGTCGTCCAAGGGTTTGTTCGATGTCCAATGACTTTCGGTACATTGTCTCGGCGCCATCGAGATCGCCACGAGCTTGCATGACGAGGCCGAGATTGCCGAGGTGGCTCGCAATAGCTTTGCGGCGACCAAGGGTTTCATCAATCTCAAGCGCCTTGCGGTGCATCGCCTCGGCGCCATCGAGATCGCCCCGGGTCCGAAGGATGATGCCCAGATTGCTGTATCCGCTGGCCATGCCTTCGCGACGTCCGAGAGTCTCATTGATCTCCAGCGCTTTGCGGCACATCGCCTCTGCACCGTCAAGATCGCCGCGGATGTGCTGCACAGTGCTGAGATTAGCTGAGGCTATAGCCTTCCCGACTTCATCATCTTCCGAAAGCTCAAACACACGGCCATAGGCATCTTCGGCATCTTGGAGATGTCCGCGAAGACGATAGGTGTGTCCGAGTTCATTGATAGCGGCGCAGTCATTTGGATTCGTAGCGAGAATGCGGAACAGGGCTTGTTCAGCCTGGTCGATCTGCCCGGTCATGAATGCGGCAGCTGCCAATTCGCGGTCGAGTTCGATTTTTTCCTTCTCGATGCGCTCGTTGATCGACTCCTGAGCGCCATCAAGTTTGGTTCGCCGAGCGTCGAGATAACGAACGAGATCGTTGGCATTTTCATGTTCAAGGATGCGCTGGGCAGTCATGCCGCCGCGCTGGGCATCATGAGCAAGACGCTGTACTGCAGCGATAAAGTCTTTTCTTAGCCATGGATCTTTGGTCGATTCTGACTGACCCACTAAACCTAGTTTCGCAATCATGCGATCAGCAACTCGATCCACTTCGACATCGCTAAGACCTGGTGCGACTGTGACGCTACTGCTGTGCATGGTTCCGACTGCTACGCTGCCTTGCGATGCTGTGATTGTGGTATTTGATGAAGGGTTCTCAGTGTCGGACTTTCGACGTGAGAACTTATAGAGCGCCCACAAACCTGCCAAAATGGCGACACTGCCGCTGCCGATCATGATGATGATCCCGCGGTTGTTTTCGTCGCGCAGCCAGTCCCAGAGTGCCATATCTACCACGTCGCTCCGAATACTATTAACACTAGATTCATTCTTGCGATGAAAGTCACGAGAATGTGTGAAGCGAGTTTATGATACCGCCGAATACGCACTGCGACAGGCGGAGACCTGCCGGGTCAATCCCGTGCGACTGCCTGCAAGGAGCAGAAAGAAAGAGCGTGACCGAGGACTGACTGTGTGGTCGGTGCTGGTTGATTCGATTGATGTGTGTCGGCAGCGCGTGTTGCCCGCACCTGGAATGTTCGTGCGCCTGCATCCGCAGGCAAAGCGTAGGAGTGCTCCAATGCCTGCAGTACAACAAAGCGATTCATATATTCCCGCGACCGATTGGGCGTTCAAGAGCTGGCTTTTGAACTTCTCAACGTTGATTTCAGCGGACTCTGCCCGGTACGGACTCGGCGCAGGAGATGCGACAATCATTGCAAATCACTACACCGCATACGCAGCAGCGTTTGACACCGTGCAAACGCCGACGACGCGCAATGTGTCCACGATCGCGCAGAAAGATGCGGTGCGCGCCTCAGCGGTAGCCTCGGTGCGTGTATATGCACAGATCATCAAGACAAATCAGGGCGTGGACAACGAAGACAAGACTGCGCTGGGGATTCATGTCAACGATCCGACACGGTCGCCGATTCCTGCGCCGAGCAGCGCACCAATGCTGGTGATCAAGGGCGCGTTCAGCGGCGAGCACGAGATTCGGTATGCAGATGAGAACACGCCTGCATCGCGCAAGAAACCGCACGGCGTGATTCAGCTGCAACTCAATCGAACGGTTGATGCAGCAGCGAACCCCAACCCGGATGATTCGGAGTTGGTGGGCTTGTTCACGAAGCAGCCAGTCAATGTGGAGCAGGACCCGATGGATGTCGGCAAGACTGCATCGTACTTCGGCCGTTGGGTGACGCGAACCGGGCTGTTCGGTCCGTGGAGTCTTCCAGTGGCGATGACGATTGCGTTCGGTGGTCCGGTGGATCAGCAGATTCCCACAGGCGGCACACAGTTGGAAGGCGGCGAAGATCAGTTGCAGATTGCAGCGTAAGCGCGGCGCAACAAGAATTTATAACGACCAGACTAGGAGATTCTGACAATGACAGCACGAAGTTCAACGCGCGCAAGTGGGCGCAATCGACGTACGTTTGATCCATCGGTGCCGAAGATCATCACGCCTGCAGTGATCAGCGGAATCACCGCAGAAGCCGCAGACACTATTCGCATCAGTTTCGGCAACAGTATGCTTCCGAACAAGACGCCCGGCTTTACCGCAGGTTCAGGTGGCGGCGAGACAGTCACGAGCGCGACGCAGATCAGCGACACGGTGGTGGAGCTGGTGTTCACGGGCGATGTGCAGGGGAGCAACATGGTCGTGCCGGAAGGAGATCCCGGTATACGGACCGCGGCGGGGGGATTTGTCCCGGCCGGTACGTATGCCGTGCCTGCGTTTCCTTAATGCACCGGTTCCCGTGAACGCGGTGTTTGATTCCGGCAAGCAGCAGTTGGCCGTGACGTTTGATCGGTTGCTGGCGGCGGGGCCGCTGAATGCAGCGAACTGGACGTGGCGGTTCGGGAACACGCAGTACATCGCGACGGAAGCGTCGGCAGCGGACGATGCAGTAGTGCTGAACGGCGCGCCTACGGGCGCGCAGTTCGGCGCGAATGTAGTGAACTATGCGCCGCCGCCGTTTGATGTGATGGCGATGAGTGCCCCCGGAACGGCAGCGGATGCGTTCAGTGATTTTCCGGTGGTATGAAGTTGGCCGATGCTGTGAAAGCCAAACAGCCGGACAGTTGTGTTATTTGTCATTCCTGCGGAGGCAGGAATCCAGTGATGGCACATTGGCCGACCGCGCATCGACTGGACTCCCGCCTGCGCGGGAGTGATGGGAGTTTGGCTCCGTGTTCTCTGTGGTGAATTCTTCTTTGATTGGAGCGAGCGATGATTCGCACAGCACAGCAGTTGGCAGCATTGCCCGAGAGTGAGCACAAGTGTGTTTCGATTCGCAGTGCGATTCCCGGAGCTAAGGACTTGGCGTTTCTGGATTCGCTGCAGAAGAAGTATTCGAACCAGGTGGGGTTCCTGCCGACGGTGGCGCTGCAGGCAAATATTGAGCGTGCGAATGTATCAATCGCGCTGGAGAACGATGAACCTGCAGCGTATTTGTTAGGCAAGGGTAATTACCTGCGCGATCCGCACTTTGGGATTATATATCAGGCAGCAGTGTCGTACGATGCTCGCAGGCGACTGATGGGAACAGCGCTGGTGCAGCACTTTATAGACCACATGGCCCCCGGAATCCGACTCATTGGCTTGTGGTGCGCACAGGATATTGAAGCGAACGAGTTCTGGAATGCATGCGGTTTCGAAGCGATCGCAGCGCGGCACGGTTCGCGGCGGAAGGGGCGGGTGCATATTTTCTGGGTGGGCAGGACGCCTCGCGGCAGGCACGAGCCGCTGCGGTATCCGAAGTGTACGCGCGGCGGGTTGATGCGCGAGCAGCGTGAGGTGTTCGGTTTGCAGCCGGGCGAAGAGTATAAAGAGGTGGTGCTGCCGGAGTTGGCGCCACTTGCAGAGGGCGAGAAATCAGCGAAGAAGAAGCGTACGAACCGTGCGCGGCAGCCGCGCGCGTCACTGGCGGCCATGCAGCGGGCGTTTCGGTATGGGCAGGGCAAGCATATCTGTGTGGTGGTTGCGGGTGTGACGAAGTATTTGCCGGTGGCGCCGTTTGAGATGCCGAACTTCACGGACCTGGCGCGGGTGATGGTGGCAGTTCCCGGAGAAGCGCGAACAAAGCCGGGTGTGCCGTCAAACGTTGTGCGGGCCGGACCATCCGGGGGTCGATCCAAGGAGCTGTGGACGCCTGCAACGGGTGTGGATGCAGCGTGATGTACAATTGCGGTGATGACGGACGCAGGTGCATCGAAGACGCACGCGCGGCGGCGGGGTGTTCGCCGATGGTTGGTGCGCGCAGTTGTGTTCCTACTGCTGGGCGCGGTGGTGAACGTCGCGGTAGCGTGGGGGTGCGTATTCACAGCCGGTTTGACGCTAGTTTCGCCGGTTTTTGATTCGTTCGGCAGCCCTGTTGGTCGAATACTCGGCCCCTACGTTGATGTTTCCTCTTCAGAATGGCGATGGGTTGAAGCGTTCGACGCAGATACGGGGCAGGTGACTCGATTTGGCACTGCGTTCGAGTTTCATGATACTGGGTATCACTTTCACACTATTGCAGCAACTGATGATGCTGTGTGGCTTGGTCCGAACATAACAATGGTCAAGTGTGGGTGGCCATTTGATGCAATGACCGGCGCATCTCTGTTGAGAGTCGATCTCGACCGAGAGTACTGCTGGACGCTCCGCACGAACCGTGGAACTTACCCGCTACAACCGATCTGGCCCGGCTTTGCCATCAACACAATTCTCTACGCAGTGATCCTCTGGCTGCTCTTCGCTACACCGTTCGCGCTGCGACGCTGGCGGCGCATGCGGCGGGGGTTGTGTGCGAAGTGCGCGTATCCGGTTGGGGAAAGTGCTGTCTGCACCGAGTGCGGTCGCGTATTGCGGAGGCAATCGGCATGAGGAAGCGCAGACCACTTCGCCGATGGATTGTACGCGCGGTGGTGTTCCTGCTGCTGGGCGCGGTGGTGAATGTCGCGGTGGCGTGGGGGTTTGCACTACGTGTAGATGTGTTTATGAACCCTGGGCGGAAGAGCTATCAATTCACTGATACACGGTCAGTGTTCATCATCGATTTCACTGCAACAGGATCTAAGCGCACACAAGTAGCTCGAAGCTATGGCGACTATTCTCGTGCCAATGGTCACACATCTGGGTTCTCGCCTGATGAACTTCTTGCTGATTGGAGCCATTTACGAACGACATCTGAGAGCGACGGATTCACCAAGTTCTCGCGAGATGTACGGTGGGAAGACGGCCGTGGATGGCCTCTCTTGTCTTTCATGGCAATTGGAAAAGTCGAGAATCTCACGACCCGGGAATCGAGCATTAAATTCGGGATGGTTGTCGAGTCTCACCCATGGCGTGGAAGAGGTGGTGGGTACAATGAACCTCGGGTGATACCGTTGCAGCCGATTTGGCCTGGCTTTGCGTTCAACACTGCCTTTTACACTGTCGTACTTTGGCTGCTTCTTGCTGCACCGTTCGCGCTACGGCGCTGGCGGCGTGTACGGAAGAGGCTTTGCCCGAAGTGCGCATATCCGGTTGGGGAAAGTGCTGTCTGCACGGAGTGCGGGACGTACGTGAAGCGACGCAACGAGCTTCGCCCGTAAGGAAGCGGGTTCGGCGTGTTTGCGTGGGCGCTTCCCGCTGCCTCACGGTCGCGGCTCGTTTGTGAGCCTGCTCACCGCCTGATTTGGTCAGAAGGAATTGCTTTCTCGGGGTTGATCGGTATCGGGACATTGTGAATCCCGGCACGGAGTCGGTTGCCAGCGGGGGTGCTGGTCCATATTCTGCCCTCTTTGCCGATTTCCCGGCCTCTCGGGTGCTCGGCGAGGAGCCAGCGGCGGGTCATTGGGCCCGGTTGTCCCGCAGCCTGCGAGTGGTGGATGGATCTCAGCCTTCTGTACAGCACATGTGTTCTCGGAGCTGTCGGGCTGTACCTGATGATGCGTCCGGGCAAGGGTGCCATCAAATGGGCCGGCGGCATTGTCGCGCTTGCGGGTGGAGCGTGGTTGCTGGCGAAGCTGCCTGATGCGCTGGCTATGTCGCCGGAGACTCGGCCGCAGGTGTTCTTCTGGGTGTTTGCGGTGATTGCGGTGGCGGCAGCGGGGCGGATGATCACGCATCCAAAGCCGGTGTACAGCGCGCTGTACTTTATTATGGTCGTGCTCAGCTCGGCGGCGATCTTCCTGCTGCTGGAAGCGGAGTTCATAGCCTTCGCGCTGGTGATTGTGTATGCCGGTGCGATTCTGGTGACGTATCTGTTTGTGATCATGCTCGCCCAGCAGGCGCAAGGCGGTGACGATCCCACTGCCGGGTCGGAGTATGACCGTTCTCCGCGCGAGCCGGCAGCGGCGGCGGTGGTGGGGCTGTTGATTCTGGCGATGCTGAGCCAGTCGACGCTTGGGTTGGCGGACGATCCGCCAATGCAGAAATCTGCCACGCAGGCGCGCAGTGAACAGTGGCGCGAGCTTGAGCAGATGCCGGGTAAGCTTCAAGCGTTTCTCGATACTGAAATTGAAGATGAATTCACGCTTGGGTGGGCGGACTATCCGGATATGGTTTCCATCGCAATAGATGCAAGCGTTGCAGCGGTGCGGTATACGGCCGAAGACGGCACGCAAGCGACAGCGGAGTTGCCGGAATCGATGTTGCCTGACAACATTCAGCGGGTGGGTTTGGCGCTTGTCGCAAAATTCCCTGTCAGTCTTGAAGTGGCGGGCATCATTTTGCTGATGGCGATGTTCGGCGCGGTGGTGCTTGCACGTCGGCAGATTGAACTTGGTGAAGATGAACTGCGGCAGACTGCGGGTATGCGCCGACTGCCGATCGACAGTGGTCAAGAAGAAGATTCCGGAGGCGCTGCATGATCGATGCGCTGATGAATCTTTCGCTTGGGCAGCACGCTGCAGCGCCGTTCACAGTATTGACGCTGTCACATTACCTGCTGCTCAGTGCGGCGCTGTTCGTGCTTGGTCTGCTCGGGTTTCTGACGCGGCGCAACATGATCGTGATGTTCCTGTGTACGGAATTGATGTTCCAGGCTGCTGCGATCGCGATGATTGCCTTCGGCCGCTACCACATGGATGTGTCCGGGCAGGTCTTTGTGATTTTCATTCTGACGATTGCAGCGGCGGAAGCGGCGCTTGCGCTTGCGCTGGTCGTGCTGCTGTATCGCCGTAAGGAAACGCTGAACGCTGATGCATGGTCTGAACTTCGGGAGCCTGCCGGCGAATGAGTGACGCACTGCACATCACGATGTTGCTTGGGCAAGCCGCCGATTCTGCGCATGCCTGGCCGATCGCGCAGCCGACGGACGGGTTCAAATGGGCCGGCTGGATTTTGTACCTGCCGATTATCAGCACAATTCTCTGCGGCCTTTGCGCTGCGTTGAAAGTGCATAACAAACTGCCTGCATGGATTACAGTCGGCCTGCTCGGCGGGTCGTTCATCACGACGGTCGCGCTGTACATGCAGTACACCGAACCGGTGACAATTTACCTGTTTGAGTGGTTCAATCTCAAATGGGCCGGCAGCGAGTTCGTCGCAGCATTTTCGTTGTACGTAGACAAACTCACGCTGCTGTGGATGCTCTTTGTCACCGGTCTGGGGACCTTGATCGCGCTGTACGCCAGCGAGTACATGGAGTCGGATGTCAAGCGCGGATATGCGCGCTTCTTTGCCGGGGTGAGCATATTCATCGTCGCGATGAGCGCGCTCGTGCTCGGCGACAACCTCGTCATGCTCTATCTCGGTTGGGAGGGCGTCGGCTTCGCATCGTATTGGCTGATCGGCTACTACTACCAGAAACCGAGCGCTGTTGCGGCTGCGAAGAAGGCGTTTATCGTCAACCGCATCGGCGACCTCGGCCTCGCGCTCGGCTTGTGGCTGACGTATCACTACTTCGGCACGATTGAGTATGCGGGCATCTTTGAGCAGGTGCAGCACATCACAGCGGGTGAAGCTGCGAATCTTGAAGCCGGCGGGTGGTATATCACCGCAATTCCGTTCCTGTTCATGATCGGCGCGTTCGGCAAGAGCGCGCAATTGCCGCTGTTCGTCTGGCTGCCGGATGCGATGGAAGGTCCGACGCCCGTCAGCGCACTGATTCACGCAGCGACCATGGTGACAGCCGGCGTGTATCTGCTGGCGCGCATGTTCCCGCTGATGGAATTGCACCCGGCGGCATTGCCGACGGTCGCGTGGATCGGGGGGTTGACGGCGTTGCTGGGAGCGACGATCGGCATGGCGCAGTACGACTTCAAGCGCATCTGGGCGTATTCCACGGTTAGCCAGCTTGGATATATGTTCATGGGCATCGGCGTGTTGACGACGTTCGGCGCTGCGTACCACGTCTTTACACATGCGTTCTTCAAAGCAGTGCTGTTCCTTACGGCTGGTGCTGTAATGCATGGTTTTGCGGGGCAGCTTGATCTGCGAAAGATCTCCGGTCTCGCGAAAATGAACGGCTGGAAGATTGTGTCGTGGACGATGTTCATTGGATGTTTGTGCCTTGCGGGCATCCCGGGAACAAGCGGCTACTTTTCCAAGGATGCGATTCTCGCTGAGGCGTTTGTCACCGAAGGCGGCGGATTCAAGGTTCTCGGGTGGATTGCAATCATCACGGCTGGCCTGACTGCGTATTACACATTCCGCGTGTGGTTCAGGATATGCACTGGTCCTGTGCATTTTGAAATGGGTGATGAACATCACGGCGATGATGATCACGGTCACAACGGCCACGATGATACGCACGGACATGATCAACCCCATGCGCCGCGTCTGGCAATCAATGGTGTGTTGATCATCCTTGCGATCGGTGCTGTGCTTGCTGCTGTGCCGAATTTTATGGGTAACGAATCCGAGCACGTCCACGGCGGTTGGGTCGGGGACATGGTCGCCGAGTCATCTGCTGCGGGCGGGTTGCCGGACCACACCAAGCACGGTTCGATACTCGGAATTGATCCGCACTCAGCGATGTACGTCATCAGCGCGCTAGTCGGCCTGATCGGCATTGCTATTGCGTGGAGGTTGCATATGGCCAGTCGGTCCACTGCGGACAACCTCCGCGCCAGACTGCTTGGCAACCCCGCCACGCGCTGGCTGCCGACTGCTATGGAAAACAAGTGGTATGTCGACGAGGTGTATCACGCAGTGATTCGAGCGCCGCTGTGGATTCTCGGCCACACGCTGTACATCCTCGATCAGTTCCTGCTGGACCGTGGCATCATCGACGGCATTGCGCGCATTCCCCGAGTCATCGCCCGCATGTTCCAGCCGTTGCACAACGGCGTTTTGCAGTCGTACGCGGTTTCGATGGCCGGCGGCGTCGGCCTAGTGACTGTTCTTGTCATCATGCTGCCGCAGCTTCGTGAATTCCTCAATGGATTGTTCGGAGGTGGCGGCTGATGCTTGGTTGGTTGCTCCTCATTCCACTCGCAACGGCGATCGCCATCATTGCGTCGCCGGCCCGCCTGGCCAAGTTCGTCGCGCTTGGCGGCTCATCGTTGACATTCGCAATCAGCATTCTCGCTGCACTTCGGTTTGACGGGTGGGAACTGAGCAAGCCAAGCATGATCTACGAGTTTCCGGATTGGATGTCCAACCCTCATTATGGCATCCTCCAGTATCTCGAAGTCGACTCCGTGTCGCTGCTGCTGGTGCTGCTGACGGCTCTCATTGTGCCGCTGTGTGTGTGGGGTTCATTCACCGCAATCAACACGCGCGTCAAGGAATATTATGGCTGGATGATGGTGTTGCTGGCAGCAATGCTCGGCGTGTTCATGGCACGCGATCTCATCTTCTTCTATGTCTGTTTCGAGCTCACGCTGCTGCCGATGTATTTTCTCATTGCGATCTACGGCGGCGCGAACCGCAGCAAAGCTGCGATCAAGTTCTTCCTGTTTACCTTTACAGGATCAATCATCACCCTTGCTGGTCTGATCTATATCGGATGGCAATTCACCGTTTCCACTGCGACACCGTGGACATTTGACATTCTCAAGCTGACAAACTTTGCAACCGACAACGAACCCGGCGGCCTCAGCAACATTCAACAGGCGTGGATCCTGCTTGCGCTGTTGTGTGGGTTTGCGGTGAAGATCCCGCTGTTTCCGGTGCATACATGGTTGCCGCTGGCACATACCGAAGCGCCGACTGCCGGCTCCGTCATTCTTGCTGCTGTGCTGCTGAAGCTCGGCACGTACGGCATGTACCGCTTCGTCCTGCCGATGGTTCCGCATGCGGTCATTGAATATGCACCAGCCATCGCGGTGCTGTGCATCATCGGCATTCTCTATGCAGCGCTTATCTGCTGGGTGCAGACCGACATCAAGAAACTCATTGCGTATTCATCGGTCAGCCACCTCGGATTTTGCATTCTCGGCCTTGTCGCGCTGAACCCTATGGGCGTGCAGGGCAGCGTGCTGTATATGCTCAACCACGGTCTCAGCACCGGCGCGCTGTTCTTCCTGGTCGGAATGATCTACGAGCGCTACCACACGCGCGACATGACGAAAATGTCAGGCCTCTCGCGGCGCATGCCCGTTTGGGCTTTTTTCATGGTCTTTTTTGTGCTCGCCTCCGTCGGCCTGCCCGGACTCAACGGTTTCATCAGCGAATTCCTGTGTCTGATCGGCGCGTTTACTGCTACTGCCGATGCGCCTGATTACCCCGGCGTGCTCGGTCCGTGGTACGCAGCATTCGCAGGCGTCGGCATGATCTTCGCAGCGATGTACCTGCTCATCATGGTTGGCAAAGTTGTCTTCGGCCCATTGAAGGAGCCGGCGGTCAGTGAAGATGAACATCACGGCTCGAAGCTCCCCGTCGACCTTTCGTTCCGCGAGATTGCAATCCTCACGCCACTCGCGGTGTTGTGCCTGTATATCGGCATTCGTCCGGCCCCGATCACCGATGCACTCGCAGCATCAATCGAAGATTCGCTTCGGCTGTACCCCGAGATGGTTACTGATCACGTGCAGTTTGCAGAGCAACGCTCGGTGACAGATGACAAGGATGTTGTGTTGACACTCGTGCCGAGCGGCGATCAGCCAGCGAGCGAAGACGAGCAGACCGTTGACGAAAAAGGAGCGCTGATCGATGGTTGAGAAGCTCTGGTTTCTCATCCCGGAGATGATCGTCTTTGGCGGCGCTGTGCTGGTCAGTGTGCTTGGTCTGTCCAAGCGCAAGGTCATCCGCGATGCGCTGCCGATTGTCGCTGGCGGTTCGCTGCTCGCAGCACTCATTGTTACGCCCATGCTGTATGACGCTGAGCACGTTGCTGCTGCAAATCTGCTCATGGGAAACCTCGGCCTGTATGTCAAGGTCGTCGTTTGTGGCATCGGCATTCTGCTGGTGATGATGAACACCGGTCTCATCGATCGCAGACTGGAAAGCGCAGTCGCAGCAGGCCGCGCTAAGTTCGATCCGATCAGCGCGACGCGCGGTGAGTTCTTTGCATTCCTGCTGCTGTCACTGACAGGGCTGATGCTGTGCAGTAACGCAAACGATCTGATCTGGCTCTTCCTCGCGCTGGAATTGACTTCACTGCCGACATATGTGATGGTCGCAATGTCGCGCGGCTCGAAGAAGGCGCAGGAAGCAGCTGTCAAATACTTCTTCCTCGGCGCACTCTCAGCCGCGATCTTCCTGTACGGCTTCGCGCTGCTCTACGGCGCGTCCGGGACAATCGTCCTCACCGAGATGCGCGATGTCTTCGCCCGGCAGGCGGACTTCGGTGATGTCAGCAACCTCGCGATCGTCGGCATGATCCTGTCGATACTCGGCATCAGCTTCAAGATTGCCGCGGCGCCAATGCATTTCTACGCACCGGATGTCTATCAAGGTGCTGCTGCTGCTGTTGCGGCGTTTCTTGCGTTCGTGCCCAAATTCGCCGGCTTGCTTGCGCTGATGCTCCTGCTGTCGACAATCGGCTGGGAAAACCACTATCGCTTCACAGAAATCGGCCTGCCGCCCGCACTGCAGATCACGTTATGGATCATTGCTGTGCTCACCATGACGCTCGGCAACGTGGGCGCTCTGCTGCAAACATCCATAAAGCGCATCCTTGCGTATTCTTCGATCGCACATTCCGGGTACATGCTCATCGGCATTCTCGCCGGGCCCGGCCTCGGCATGTCCGCAGTGCTGTTTTATATGCTTGCCTACGGCCTGATGAATACCGCTGCCTTTGCGGTGCTCGCCGGGCTGGAGCGCAGCGGTCGGGAAATCGAAACGCTTGATGACCTTGCCGGCCTGCGGCAGCGCCATCCGCTCATGGCCGGCGTCATGGTCGTCAGCGCGCTGTCACTCATAGGTTTTCCGCCGCTACTCGGTTTCTGGGGCAAGCTGTATCTGTTTATCGCTGGTATCGAAGCGGGTCATATTCTGCTGGTTGTCATTGCCGGTCTGAACAGTGCCATCAGCGCGTGGTACTACCTCGGCCTTGTGAAGATGCCCATGCTCGAACAACCCAGCGCCCGCGCCGAAACGGTTGTGCGCGGCCCATCGCTGTGGCCGCGCGTCGCAGGTCTCATCACCGCTGCTGCAGTCATCGTTGTGCCGCTGTTCACGCGCAATCTGCTCAAGGCAAGTGATGCAGCAGTTGCTGACGAACAGGTTTTCGTGACACCCGATACTGACGACTCCCAGCAACTCGCCAGTCGCAAATAGCGCGTTTATTCGCGGGTCATGATCCAAACATGACCGGATCATGACCGCAGACGCTTTATTTGCAGCGTTTCTCGGTATTTGTTGCAAAGTGCTTGATCAAACCCGGTTGTGTCGCTGACAATACATACTTGAGCAGGCAACGCATGATGCATGCAATGTCACGCTTAGGGGAACCTGCACGCACTACCGCGCGACACATGCACAGGAGCAATGCCATGATGCGCTTTACGCCCATAGTCGGACTCATCACGATTCTCATCCTCGCTGCCTTCGGCTGCGAATCGACCAGTACCAGTGCCAGCGCTGACACTTCCGCCGAGACGGACGACATCGCGCTCGCTGCGACAGGTCCGCAGCGGTATCGCGCAACGATCGATGACGATGACGAAGACGACGGCGATGAAGAGGAAGACGAAATCGAAGTACCTCTGTCCGAAGTTCCGGACAACGTCATTGACGCAGCCCTCGCTGCGGTGCCAGGCATCGAACTCGAAGAAGCGGAAGTCGAAACTGAAAACGGCATCGTCATCTACGACATCGAAGGCGAACTCGATGGCGTGGAATACGAAATCGAAGTCACCGAAGCGGGTGAAGTCCTCGAAATCGAAACCGATGATGAAGATGACGACGACGACGATGACGATGATTGATCGCGACAGTCACAACACATTCGCAATCCAGCACGAGTGACACTCGCCATACCGGCGATGCAGCAAGTCACAGCACCCGGCCAATAAACAGCGCATCAGCGAAAGAAGACAGAGGCTGAGTCTCCTCATCTGTGGGAGGGCTTGTGCCGTGGCTCACACAGCAGCTTCGCATCTGTCGCCGCCGTATCTGCATCGCAGCCATCGTGCGCCATCAACTGGCTCACCCTCGGCCGGCACATGCGCTTGTCAGCCCAACAGGCAGAAATCCTGCAATTGATTGTGGCTCAGGACCTTACCGCACCGCGTCTGGCCCGATCGCTGCACGTGAAGCCATCGTGCATCACCGAACAGCTCGACCGCATGCGAACCAAGCTCCACGTCCACTCCCGAGCCGCCCTCGTCGTCAAAGCATGGCAAGCGTGGATGGAGATGGAAGGGGAGAAGTGATCTCGATTATTCCTTGGATGCTTCTGTATATTGGCATCTAGCAACAAGGACTCAGGATGCCCGAGAACGTGCGCATATACCGTGTATTCATCGCGTCACCTAGTGGGCTTGAAAGCGAGCGCAAAGTGTTCCGGGAGACTTTGAGCGAGTGGAACGACATGGTTTGCTTAGATCAGGGCATCGCCTTTTATCCAATCGGTTGGGAAGACACGCTTCCTGGTAAGGGACGTCCGCAGAGCCTAATTAACGTTGATGTTAAAAAGTGTGACTTCATGATTCTCATGCTTTGGGACCGCTGGGGCACGCCGCCAGATAGTGGTGGCAACTACACATCGGGAACCGAAGAAGAATTTAGTATTGCTACTGATGAAATCGCTGATTCGGACGCTCCGATGAGAGATATCGTTGTGTTTTTCAAGGGCGTTGAGCCAAGACAAATATCAGATCCGGGTGAACAGCTAAGCAAAGTCTTGCAGTTCAAACTGCAACTTCAAGACGATCGTTCGTTGTATTACGGAGCATTCGATACTGCGGAAGAATTTGGAAAGTATGTGCAGCAGCAGTTGTGGAAATGGTTCAAGGAACTTGAGAATAGAGATGACGATCACAAACCTCCACCTTCTGGAGGTGGGCCCCTTCTTCCTAGAACCTCCGATGGCACACTTGCAGCTCCGACTTATGAAAGAGAGCATGATGCAACAGATATCATCGATGAAGCAGAACGCTTATCTGATGAGGGGAACCTGGTTGAGGCAGAAGCAAAATTTGCTTCTGCAATTCTGCGAAGAGTAACCCCTCGTTCATTCGTTCAATACGGGAATTTTCTTCGACGTGAAGGGAGGCTTGACCAAGCAAGTGTTATGTTCAATGAAGCAGAGCGCATCGCAACTGAAATGGGTGACACGGAGTCGTTGGCTGATGTCTATCGTTATCAAGGCGCACTTCAAGAAACACGCGGTGATGTCGATGCAGCCGAGGAATTGCTTCGCAAGTCATTGGTGATCGAAGAGAAACTTGGCCGACTAGAACACGTGGCCGACGCATACGGCAACCTAGGTATCTTCTTGATGAACCGAGGTGATCTCGATGGTGCCGAAACGATGCACCGACGGGCGTTGGACATCGACGAGAAGCTTGGCAGACTCGAAGGAGTGGCCGCCGATCAAGTCAACCTTGGCATCGTCATGCAAACCCGTGGAGATCTTGATGGCGCCGAAGCGATGCACCGCAAGGCGCTGGAAATCCACCAGAAACTCGACCGGCTCGAAGGAATGGCGGAAGTATACGGCAATCTCGGTACCATCTTGACAATCCGAGGTGATTTGGTGGGTGCCGGAAAGATGCACCGAAAGTCGCTGGAAATTAACGAGAAACTTGGCAGACTCGAAAATGCGGCCGCCAACTACGACAGCCTCGGCATCGTTTTGCAAACCCTCGGTAATCTCGATGGCGCCGAAGCGATGCACCGAAAGGCATTGGGGATATACGAAAACCTGGGACGTCTTGCGTCCATCGGTAGCGCGTACGGCAATCTTGGCAATGTCATGCTGACCCGTGGTGATAACGACGGTGCCGAAGCAATGTACCGCAAGTCGTTGAAGATTAATGAGAAGCGGGGCTGGCAGGAAGGTATAGCCACTGCCTATGGTAACCTCGGAATCGCTATTGGAAAACGCGACGATCTAGATGCAGCCGAAACAATGCATAGAAAGGCGCTGGAGATCAATGAGAAGGTCGGTAGTCTTCTCGGTATGGCTACAAACTATGCAAACATCGGTAACGTCATGCAGAAGCGTGATGATTTTGACAATGCCGAGGCAATGTACCGAAAGGCACTGGAGATCAACGAGAAGCTTGGACGGCTTGAAGGAATGGCCACTGTCTACGGCAATCTTGTAGGCATTATGAAATCCCGCGGCAATATCGACGGAGCAGAAGCGATGTGCCGCAAATCACTAGAGATTAGCAAAAAAAACGGCATGCTCCATTTGTCTGCAAGCCAATATGGCAATCTCGGCTCGCTCTTTGAACTTCGACATCAGGTCGGGGAGGCTAGGAAGATGTGGGCCAAGTCATGTGATCTGTACGAACAGCTTGGTCTTTCTCACGAAGTGGAGAAGTTGCAGGGCTGGATTGACAGTCTGCCCGATTCCGATGAATTGCCGAAGAACGATTGACTCGTCGAATTTCAAACCACAGCCAGCGCTGCAACCGATAACGCCTTCATCATGGCCAAGTTCAAATCCAAGAGTTAGCGTGCATGCCTACTGATGATGCCGGGGCGCATATGTGGCTGCTGGGCTAATCGCTGCACCGATTTGGCGAATCAATGTGTAAAGCGGGATTTTGAAAACGCCTAGCGTAGGTGTCCTGCCACTTCCTCGTGCTTTCCGGAGACGTCCTGAAGACTTGCGGAGACGTCCGCGTGTTCTCCGGAGCGCTCCTGAAAGTCTCCGGAGCGGTCTTCAAACTTTGCGGAGCGCTCCGGAAAACTTCCGGAGTGGGCCGGAGACTTTCCGGAGCGCAAATGAGAGTCTCCGGAGCGCTCCTGAAGACTTCCGGAGCGCAAATGAAACTTTCAATAGCGCAAATGAAACTTTCCGGGAGTGACATTTCCGGACAGTGACCGCGCATCGCGAACACAAAACTGCACTTCCATCTGTCCGTAAATGAACGGACAAATCCTCGTTTCCGCATCTGAAAGCGGCATGGCTGTCCGTGCGCGGCGATTTCAGTGGTGAAGTGCCATGTGCCGCCGGCCGATGGTTTGCTGCAACGCAGTGCGATGAATTGACAGAATGTGCGTAGGCGTTTGACGAAGCGTACTTCATCGCCAGTTCGCCGGATTCGAACACAGCGCCCAACGTCGAGGCCAAGACGTTAGCTCGCAATGCTGCGGTGGATGCTGCTCGTGAGATCATTACCGCCATGAAGGGCCATCCCGACATTACACGGGTGCAGCTGATCAACCTCGATCTTGAATCTCGCAACACTGTTGCGAAGAAGCGTGCTCGACACAAGCGCAGGGTGCAGCGGCTTCGCGGGTATTGAGGCCGGGCGCTTCCACCAGTCAATACAACAGAATGTTCGACAGTCCGGGAAGAATCGCGTCCACGGCGAGCTGTCGGTACTGCGACCGAGAACAAAGCGCATTGGCGCCGGGAAGAAGTTTCTTTATAGCGGGAAGACGCTTCTGCGCGCGGGGAAGACGCGTCTTGGTAGCAGGAAGAAGCATCTTGCTGGCGCGAAGAAGCGTCTTTGCGGCGCGAAGACGTCTCTTCGTGGAAGGCAGAAGTTACTGCGCGCAGGGAATACGCCTCTTGGCGGCGCAAAGAAGCGCCTTGGCGGCTTGCAGAAGTCGCTGCGCCGGATGCAGCGTGAGTGCAGTACAGTTTCGCTAGTGCTTCACGCAGCTTTAGCTTTGCTGCCGCCGCCACCTTCGCTGTCTTCGGAGCGCACGCGGCTTTCCTGCAGGACGAAGCCGCCGACTGCTGCGACGAGAACCAGCAGCGGGATCATCAATGTGTGATTGCTCAGGCCGGTGCGCACGCCTTCTTCCCAGTCGGGGACGTGCATGAGTAAGGTGATGCCGCCGAAGACGATCATTGCGGCGCCGCCGATGCTTGTGGAGAGCACGAGTACCAGGCGGAACAGCACCAATGATGCCATCGCGAGCAGGATGAAGCCCATGCCGGCGCCGGCCCAGGACATTTCCGGCGGAACGGTTTCAATCGCGCCCCAGACATTGGCTCCGATGAACGCGCCGGTGACGCCTGCGAAGATTGCCACTGCGACTTTCAACATCGGCCCTGCGATGATTGCGAACAGGAAGCCGAGTGAGACCGCAATGATTGCCGAGCGCCCCATCTGCTGGCTGAGGAGTAAGCCGATGAGATAGCCGCCGAAGAATGCGAGGACGATCATGACCCATTTATGCCAGCGGTAGCCATTCAAAATGCACAGCACGCCGAGCACGACCGCGACTGCAGCGTGGAAGAACGACAGGCTGCTGAGCATGTCGAGCAATGCGTTGGGGTCGTTGAGAATGTCGAGCTTGTCAACGACGCCGGTGAACATCTCCTTTACCGAGGTCGGCTGCGCTGTTGTTGTCGTGGCAAAGGTGTGCGATGTGATGCTGTTGAACATGGGTTTGTCCTTTGGCGAAGCACCGCAACCGAGGAGCGTTCTTCACCACTTGTGGAAGAGACCTGCCCCTTCGAAGACTCGGAGGCGGCTTCCGTACGTATGTGGTGGCTCGCGCGGTTACGAGTGGTGCATATCAGGCGGGTTTATCGGCGGACTTGCGGAAAGCCGTCCACTGAATCGCAAGGCCGATAACTGAAATGACGATCCAGGCCGCTGACCACGCAACATTCGACGTGGGCAGGTGTTCGGCAAGCGGTGCGCCGAGGCCGCCTGCGATGATGAGGGCTGCGATCATCCACAGGGCAGCGCCGCCGAAGGAGGTGACAATGGAGGTGCTGATCTTGGTTGCGAAGATGCCAAGAACGAGGCCGAGCAGCACGCCGAGGGCTGCGGTGAGGATCAGCAGTTTTTGCAGATCATCCGGTGCCTGATCCCAGATGTCGGTGATTGCTGTGGTCAGCTCGCGGAAGAAGTCGGCTGCGATTTCGAGCTGTTGTTCAGCATCTTCCTTGGTGATGCCGAGAGAATCAGCTGTATCCTCAATGGCGTCCTTGATTTCCTGTGGCGTCACAAGTTCTGCTGGGTCAGTTGGTTGTGTGCCTGCAGCGATCTCAGGCAGGAACGCGCCGGGACCGTCATTGATCCAATCGAACAGGCTGCCATCGTCGGGAGGAGATTCTTCGAGTGTGGCCTCTTCCGGGGTCTGTGTAATCTCGGGAAGCTGATAATTGCCGGTCAGATCGGCAATTGTCCATGTGAGAGCGGGCAGGCCCAGACCGAGGACAATCGCAAGGCCTACGGCCACGGCCAATTTGCTTGCCACGCCGGCGACGATGGCTGCAATTGCACCCAGAATCAGGGCTGGAATCCACGATGGCACGCCGAGGGCTTCGCCGATTGCCCAGCCGATGGACGCCCCGATGACCAGCCCGACCGCAGCGATGGCGAAACGGAGGACTTTCCTGCCTGCTGCCCAAAGCAGCAATCCAGCCACGAGGGCCACAGCCGGCAGGATCAGCCCGGCCGGTGACAGTTCCTCAAATGACTGGAAGACTTCCTGCATAGTGCGAATCGGGATCGTGGTCCCTACCTATCTATTGTTGGGGTACTGTATCGCCGATTGCCTCGAAAGAGCCCGGTTTCCATCGACACCCGACGTGATCCGCAATGACAAATCCCGACCAGACACCCAATTCCAGTGCTGACGACAAGCAGGACACATCTATTGGAGGTGCAAGTCCACCGACGCCGCCGACTGCTGCGGAGTTGGAGGAATTTCGCCAGCGGATTGATGCGCTTGATCGCAGGTTGATCGAGACGCTGTGCGAACGTGCGAAGATTGTTGTCGAGGTTGGGAAGCACAAGCAGGCGACGGGCACACCGATCTATGCGCCGCATCGTGAGAAGCAAGTGCTGGAGCGTGTGTTGGAGGCAAACCCCGGGCCGCTGTCATCGCGCACGGTCGAAGCAATCTATCGCGAGCTGATGTCGGGGAGCTTTCAACTTGAACTGCCGCTGCGCGTAGGGTTTCTCGGGCCGGCGGGTTCGTTCAGTCACGTCGCAGCGGTGCGGCAGTTTGGTTCATCTGTTGAACATGATGATCTGCACGAGATTGATCATGTGTTTGAAGAGGTCGCAGCGGGACGGTGTCATTACGGTCTCGTGCCGTATGAAAATTCGATTGGCGGCGGCATCACCGACACGCTTGATGCGTTTCAACAACACGAAGTGATTGCGTATGCGGAAGCGCTCATTGAAGTTTCGCATACGTTACTTGCGAATGTGCCTGCCAATGCAATCGAACGCATCTATTCAAAACCGCAGGTGTTCAGCCAATGTCGACGGTGGTTGAGCGCGCACTATCCGAATGTTGAACAGATTCACACTGCAAGCAGCGCCTCTGCAGTGCAGCGGGCTGCGGGGGAGGCGGGCGCAGCAGCGATTGGTTCGGAACTTGCCGGCGAAATATATGGCGTGAAACCGTTGTTCCAGTCCATCCAGGACAAAGCGAACAACATCACGCGGTTTCTTGTCATCGGCCGCGAGCAGGCGGAACCATCCGGCGATGACAAGACGAGCATCATGTTCGTCACAGCGCACAAACCCGGCGCGCTCGTCGATGTTCTCGGCGTGTTTCGTGATGCTGGCATCAACCTCAGTCACATCGAAAAACGCCCCAGCGGCAGAATGAACTGGGAATACACCTTCTTTATTGACTGTGAAGGCCATCGCAGCGAACAGATGATGATTGATGCGATCGAAGAAGCGCGGGCGCACTGCGTATCACTGAAGGTGCTGGGCAGTTACCCGCGAGCGCAGCGGGTTTTGTGAATCGCGCGCAGTAATTGGTTACAATGCATGCAATGGCGAGACTGTCGCAGACACGTCGGCGCACGCAACAATAGCAATGAAATCCCCGATCCACCGTTATTGCTTTCGTCGTACGTAGACGCGTATCTGAACCCCAGCGAAGTATTGAACCAAGTTGACATCCTCGCGGAAGTCCGAGCTAAAGTCGCTCGCGGTTTTCCGTGCCAAATTATGCTTGGCGTGAGGGCGAATCAGTATTGGAGAGACACGCAACCTGGACAGTGAGCGTATCACTTCGCTATCGAAGTGCCGGCAGACAACATGCGGTCGCGAGATGGATTCGCGCCGGCACCGCGCACACTTCCGTTGCGACCTCTCTGGCCCGGCTTCGCGATCAACACCATCTTCTATGCTGTGATTCTATAGCTGCTGTTCGCTGCACCTTTAGCTATGAGACGCTGGCGGCGTGTGCGGACGGGGCTTTGCCCGAAGTGTGCGTATCCCGCCGATAGCAGTACTGTCTGCACCGAATGCGGGCATTGCATCATACCGCGGTAAATCGACCTACGATGTGTGTATGACACGAGTTTCCCTTGCCGCAATCGCGCTCGTTTTGATCAACGCCGGCTGTTCGGAATCCGGATCACGAACGGATCGCGAGTCGGTCGATGCTGCTGCGACGCCTGCGGCGGATACTCAAACTCCACCAGATGAAAGCACCGCGATGACTGAAACTTCTCAGACCGCGCAGCATGACGATGCGCATCACGTTAACGGCGAACACGCACACACGAATCGGCTCATCAACTCCAGCAGTCCGTACCTGTTGCAACATGCGCATAATCCCGTTGACTGGTATCCGTGGAGCGAAGAAGCGTTCGAAGCGGCGCGAGCGCAGAACAAGCCGATCTTCCTCAGCGTCGGCTATTCAACGTGCTACTGGTGTCACGTGATGGAGCGCGAGAGTTTCGAGAACGAAGCGATCGCTGCGATCATGAACGAGTTGTTCATCAACGTAAAAGTTGATCGTGAGGAACGGCCGGATGTTGATGACATCTATATGACGGCAGTGCAGATGTTCACGCAAGGCGGCGGCGGATGGCCGATGTCTGTATTCCTGGAACCGGAAGGACTCAAACCGTTCTTCGGCGGGACGTACTTTCCTGCGGAGAGCAAATTCAATCGGCCATCGTTTCCAGACATGATGCGCAACATACATGACGCATGGACGAACCAGCGGCCACAGCTCTTACGTCAGGCGAATTCCGTTGCTGATCAAATCGGGCAGTACCTCGCGCGTCCTCAACAAGAGAAAGCACTAAACGCAGGTCATGTCGCGCTGACCGCAAGTCAAATCATGCGCGGCTATGACGAAATGCACGGCGGCTTTGCAAATCCGCCACGGTTTGCGCCGAAGTTTCCGATGCCGACGCATCTCGATCTTCTTATTGCGACTGACTGGAATGATGAAGTTTCTGAGGCTGCGGTACTCAAAACGTTGAACCGCATGGCAAGGGGCGGCATGTACGATCAGGTCGGCGGCGGATTCCATCGCTACAGCACGGACCGCATCTGGCTTGTACCGCATTTTGAAAAGATGCTGTACGACAACGGCCAACTCGCATCGACATACGCTGCTGTTCTTGAGAAAACGAACGATCCGTATTACGCAGAGATTGTGCGCGAAACGCTGGATTATGTGCTGCGCGAGATGACCGGCGACGGCGGCGCATTCTACAGCGCGCAGGATGCGGAAGTTGATGCGCGCGAGGGTTTGAATTACCTCTGGCAGCCGGATCAGGTGCGTGAGGTATTGACCGATGCCGAGTTTGAAGATGACATTGATCTTGTCTTTGCGGCATACGGACTGAATGAGCAGGCTAATTTTCAGGACCCACATCATCCCGAGGAACCGCGCCGCTACATACTGCATCTGACGAAACGGCCGGAGAAGCTTGCCGAAAGTCTGGGCATCACACTCGAAGACTTCAACACGCGTTTAGCCCGCGCGAATGCTGCGCTGCTGGCTGTTCGAGACACTCGCAAGCAACCGAGGCTGGATGACAAGACGATCGTCGGCTGGAACGGTCTCATGATTGCTGGGTTTGCCGATGGTGGGCGGGTCTTGCAGGAACAGCGGTATGTCGAGTCTGCCAAGCAGGCTGCTGAATTTGTCTTGTCGAACATGCGCACGCCTGATGGCGGTTTGCTGCGTACGTATCGCAACGGCGAAGCAAAGATTGACGCGTTTTTTGAAGACTACGCAATGTTCACGCACGGCCTGCTGGCGTTGCACAAAGCAACCGGCGAAAACCGCTGGATTGATGCTTCGATTGAACTTGCTGGCACTGCGAAAGAGCGCTTCTGGGATGCGGATCATGGCGGGTACTTTGACACACTTGCGGATCAATCGGATCTGTTCGTGCGTACACGCTCTGCTCGCGACGGAGCGGTGCCGTCGGGCATGTCGATTATGTTGAACAACCTGATCACGCTGCATGAAGTCACTGGTGAGGCGCGATTTCATGACGATGCGATTGCGACATTCAAATCACTGAGCGCGACGATTAGTCAATCGCCTGCTTCGCTTGCTGTGGCATCCATCGCGCTGCATCGGTTCCTGCAGAACAACACGGCCGATGCGCTTCGACCGAGTGGCAGCGCCGGCCCCCTGGCAGTTGATGAGATCGTGACCTACACCTTCAGCCAGAATGATATGAACGTTGATGCGGAGGTTGGCTCAACGTTCGAGATGATTCTTTCAATCGCAGACGGGTGGCACATCAACGCACATGAACCGGGAAATGAATCGCTGATACCGCTCAATGTCGAACTCGTTGGTGCAGAAGGATTGACACTTGCTGTAACGTATCCCGATTCAGAAACATTCGCAGGGCCGGTGGGGGCGATGCAGGTCCACAGCAGGGCAGCGACGATTCGATTGACGATCCGTGCGGATGGTTCGGTGACAGGTTCGCCGCAGTTGGCGTTAACGTATCAGGCATGTGACGACACCAAATGCCTTGCGCCGCAGACCGAAATGATTCCGCTTCGCTGGACGGACAACTAACCACCACGAAACCGGACATTGCGAATTCGAGCAGCGCGAATCGGGCGAAAATCCGCTACGCTTTCGCCCCATATGCCTCGCAAACAGATTGCCATCATCTCAACCGGCGGCACGATCGAGAAGACCTACGACGAGTTGCAGGGTGTACTCGAAAACCGAGTCAGCGTGCTTGATGTCATGCTGGCATCGCTGGTGCTTGATGGCGTAGACATTGTTCGTGTTCCGCTGATGAACAAGGACAGTCTTGACATGGACGACAGCGATCACACGTTGATCGCACAGACCGCGGGAAACATGGCAGCTGCGCACGATGGCGTAGTCGTGACGCACGGAACCGATCGGCTGGCCGCCACCGGTGAGCGCATAGTGGAACTGCTCGGCGAGCCGCCTGTGCCGATCGTACTCATCGGCGCGATGCGGCCGTATCAACTTCGTAACACCGATGCAGTTCAAAATGTCACCGAAGCGCTGCTGGCGGTGCAGTTGATTCCGCCGGGCGTGTACGTCGCAATGCACAACTGTGTGCTTCAGTTCCCCGGTGTGGTCAAAGATGTCAGTCGCGGACGTTTTGTTCGACGAGCATCCGACTAGTGTGAAAGCCCAGAAACAGCGCGCGATTTGCGCGGAGGTACGACGATGACACAACTACGATCGCAGCCGATCGGCAAGACCGGTTTCGGAATTCTCGACTGGATCGAACGCATCGGCAACAAGATGCCTGACCCGGTGACGTTGTTCATCATCGGCGCGCTGCTCGTGCTTTTCGGGTCGCATGTTGCCGTGATGGTCGGCTGGCAAGCACCGCATCCTACAAATGATGGTGACTTTGTTCGGCCGTTGAGCCTTTTGACCAGTGATGGTATGCAGTGGGTCTGGCTGAATATGGTGGCCAACTTTACCGGTTTCGCGCCACTGGGCGTGGTGCTTGTCGCCATGCTCGGTATCGGCGTGGCCGAACGTTCGGGGCTCATTGGCTCGCTGCTGAAGATCATGGTGCTGATTACACCGCAGATGCTGTTGACTCCGGCAGTGATTTTCGTCGGCATCATGAGTTCGATGGCAGCGGATGCGGGGTATGTCGTGCTGCCGCCGCTGGTCGCGCTTGTGTATGCCAAAGCGGGCCGATCGCCATTGGTTGGTCTTGCTGCGGTGTTCGCCGGTGTCTCGGCGGGTTTCAGCGCGAATCTGTTATTGACGGCGCTTGATCCGTTGTTGCAGGGTCTCACGCAGGAGGCTGCGCAACTGCTCGATGCAGATTATGAAGTTGCGGTCGAGTGCAATTACTACTTCATGATTGCATCAACGATTGTCATGACATTCGTCGGCTGGGGCGTCACGCACTTTATTGTGGAAAAGCGTTACAACGCGCAGCAGGTGAAGGAGCAGATCAGCCACGCTGGTCTTGATGATCCGGATGAATCGCACACCGATGAGATTATGTCGTCTGAAAAACGCGGCATGATGTGGGCAGGCATCGCGTTATTGCTGGGGTGCATCGGAGCCGGTTCGCTGATCTTCCTTCCCGGCGCGCCGCTGGCTGATGGCAACTGGAGCGGCGCGATCGTCCCGCTGCTGTTCATTCTCTTTCTCATCCCCGGCATTGCCTACGGCATTGCAGCAAAGACGCTTCGCAATGATCGTGACTTCGCGCGGATGATGAGTGAAACCATGGCGTCGATGGGGCCGTATATCGTGCTTGCATTCTTTGCCGGGCAGTTTGTGGCGTGGTTTGGTCACTCCAATCTTGGTTTACTCATCGCGGTCGAAGGCGTTGGTTTGCTGGATGACTCGGGCCTGCCGAACTGGGGGCTCGTTGTTGCGATCATTGCATTGGTGGCAATTCTGAACCTGTTTCTCGGTTCGGCGTCAGCAAAATGGGCGCTCATCTCGCCGGTGTTCGTGCCGCTGTTTATGGGGCTTGGCGTCAGCCCGGAATTGACGCAGGCAGCGTACCGCGTAGGCGATTCCTGCACGAACTCGATCGCGCCGCTGAACCCGTACCTGATCATCATTTTGGTGTTCATGCAGAAGTACATGGCGCGTGCCGGGCTCGGCTCACTGGTCTCGCTGATGCTGCCGTACACGATCACGTTCCTGATTTTCTGGACGGCGCTGTTGCTGCTGTGGATGGGGCTGGGTATTCCATTGGGCCCGGATCAGGCGTCGCTGTTCGTCGAACCGTTGGTCGTCAACGGCGGTTGACAACTGTCGATCGGGTTTTCCATCGCCTGAACGATCGGCAGGTGTCGTGTATTGTGGACGGCTCTCGAAGCCTGCGACCGCTGCTGCGCCCGTGCAAATGGATGAACGCATTATGAGCAAGTATCGATCAGTACCCGTGCAGACGACGAAGATGCCCGGGGGTATTCCGTACATCATCGGCAACGAAGTCGCAGAGCGATTCAGCTTTTACGGCATGAAGGGAATTCTGACGGTCTTCATGACCAAGCATCTTCTCGATGCCAGCGGCGCGCTGGATCCATTCAACGACGAGCAGGCCAAGGCAACGTATCACCTGTTTACTGCTGCGGCATACTTCTTCCCGCTTATAGGCGCGATCATCAGTGATGTCATCCTCGGGAAGTACCGCACCATCCTGTTCCTCTCGTTGCTGTATTGTCTCGGTCACGGCTGCCTGGCGGTCATGGATTTCGCGCCGGCGATGGACATGCACATGAAGTACTGGATGTATCCGGGACTGCTGTTCATTGCCATGGGCGCGGGTGCGATCAAACCGTGCGTCTCCGCGCATGTTGGCGATCAATTCGGCGAGAAGAATCAGCATCTGATCACCAAGATCTTCTCGTGGTTCTATTTTGCGATCAATGTTGGTGCTGCAACGAGCACAATCCTGACACCGTTGTTTCTCAAGTACTACGGCCCGTGGTTGGCGTTTGGTGTGCCCGGCGTATTAATGGCGATTGCGACATTCATATTCTGGCTTGGCCGCAACAAGTTCGTACACATTCCTCCTTCGGGCCCGAAGAAGTTCATGGAAGAGACATTCAGCAAGGACGGCCGGCGGGCTCTGCTGAATCTCGCGCCGTTGTTTCTCATCTTCATTCCGATGTTCTGGGCGCTTTTTGATCAGACAGGTTCGGCGTGGGTATTGCAGGCAGAAGACATGGACCGGAAATTTCTCGGTGTTAACTGGCTCGAATCACAGATTCAGGCCGCAAACCCGATTCTGATTCTGGTACTGATTCCGGTGTTTACGTATGTCATTTATCCGCTCATCGACAAGAACCTGTTTAAGGTGACGCCGCTGCGAAAGATTGCCATCGGAATGTTTGTCACCACCGCAGCTTTTGCACTTTCCACGTGGATTCAGCAGCGCATTGACGCCGGCGCGCTACCGAACATCGGCTGGCAGTTGCTTGCGTATGTGATTCTGACTTCGGCGGAGATCATGATCTCGATTACATCGCTGGAGTTTGCGTACACGCAAGCCCCCAAGCGCATGAAGTCATTCATCATGGGTATTTACTTCCTCGGTGTTTCATTGGGCAATCTTTTCGTCTCACTCGTCAATGTTGTTATTCAGAACGATGACGGTTCAACGAAGCTCGAAGGCGCCTCGTACTACATGTTCTTCACTGTGGCGATGCTCATCACCGCGGTCGCATTCGTTTTCTTTGCGATGATTTATCGGGGCAGGACATTCGTGCAGGGAATTGAAGACGGCACCTTGCCGTGCGAGAGTTGTGGGTACGATCTCCGTGGTTCGGGAGGCGCTCATTGCCCAGAGTGCGGCGCGACCGTTCCGCCGGATGTGCGCGAAGCCGCTGCGATGGGACCGGATGCACGATAGGAATTGATGAACTTGTGCTGGGGTCGATGCGCGTTACTTGCCCGACGTTGCGTCTGTCCACAGCGGTGAATCTGCCGGCAGCAGGCGCATCAACGTCAGATTGACCTGGCCGTTGCTCGGTGCGAGCAGCAGATACTGCCAGTTCGGATGTGTGATTGGCCGAGGGACCAAATGCCCTTTGAGTAGTTCGATTTTGTCGGGGGGATGATCAATGCGCTGTCGCACTAGAGCTTTTTCGGTCATACATACGATGAATCCAGCGTTGTCCGTGACGCCGAACAGCGAACCGATCGCAAATACAGTTGCACGATCGGCTCGGGCCGAGCGCGGTTGCCACACACCGACGCGGCCGTATCCGATGTGATAGAACACAAGTTCAGTACGTGGCGCAGCTGCGCCATCATTCACGTTGATATGACCGTTGAGCAGTTGGAACGCAGCAGGCAGCAGCGCATCGGTTGCAATCGGCAGGCGGCGCATGGATCTGCGATATTGCTCCGGGCCTACAGCTGTGCCATAGACAGCGTCCAGAAAATGATTCGTGAGATTCAGCGCAAAGAGCCCGTCACCAGTGCCGGCCCATGTCGGCATCAGCCAATCACCGCCACCGCCTTCCAGAATCCACGGCTCAGCGAGATGTCGCACCGCCAGGTCAAAGTGTTCCGTATCAACAGCCCGTCGCGACCATGCAAGCCTGCCGCCGGGTCCGAGGCTTGCAAACGCGTTGACGTATTCATCATGCACCAGCCATTGGACAGACCCGGTACTCCAATCTGCTTTGCCGATCCATCGCGAACCGTCTTCGCGTGGCGACTCGACGAGAAATCCTTCGCGATCAACAGATCGGCCGAGCAGAACCTGCTGATCAACAGCAGCAACAAACTGTGGTTGCTCGCTCCCTTCGCGAAGTGAATAGATTTCGATGCGCGTCGCCGTTGGCGGCGTTGCACCATCTCGCGCGAGCAGTTGATCCCATGAAGGACTTCCGCCGGTCTGCGTTGCGATGAACATCCCGTCGGGGCTGACCGCGGGCAATGTCATACTGTCGTTCGCAACGGAACCGCAGGGCAGAACCTGCCAGCGGATGCGCTGATTCTCAATCGGCGCCTTACTCAGATCAACCGGCGTACCGGTGTCCGGTGAATGGGGTCTTCGGCTGGTGATTTTCTGCGTCACCTGCGGCTGACATCCACTGGCGCAGCACATCAGCGCCGCAAGTGCTGCGGCGCTGATGGATAGAGTCACGTTCGTTCGTATTGTTCTGAAACAGAGATGCACGTGAGTTTATGTATCGGCTTTCGGTTCAGTCTTCTCCACTTCGTACAGTTCGTCTTCCTTGCGCCGCACATCCGGCGGAAGCAGCCGCTTGCGAATCGACTCTGTCGAATTCGCATCCGGGTCCTGTTGATCCAACGGCTTGGAGATTTCATCCAGACGCTGTGTATCGGTTTCAGAGAATTCGGCGAGCGCATCCGGATTGTCAACCACATGCGGCGTGATGAACGCGATCAACTCGGTCGTGGTCTTGGAGTTTTCGCGGCTCTTGAACAGTTCGCCGATGATCGGGATGTCGCCGAAGAACGGAACCTTGCGCGTGATCTGTGATTCGCGGTCGGTCAGAATGCCCGAAAGCACGATTGTCTGCTGATCACGAAGCACGATACGGGTGGTCGTTGTTCGACGGTCGACAATAGCGCTGCCGAATTGCGTCTGGCCGGGCACGATGCTGGAAAGCTCGAGATTCACATCGAGATCGATATCGCGCTGGGCGGTGATGCGCGGCCGTACATTCAGGAAGATACCGACGGGGCGATATTCGGTCGATTCATTGACCGTGCCTTGGTCAGTGGTTTGCGTGTTGGTCAGGAATGGAAAGTCCTGGCCATCGAAGAACTGTGCTTCCTGATTGTCCGCGGTGAAGACGCGCGGTTGCTGCAGAATACGCACATTAGTAACTTCTTCCAGAGCCTGTAAGACGGCATTGATATTGACGTTGACATCAAGCACTGATGTGTCGAACAAACTGTCAAGGAATCCGGTTTCCGAAGCGGTCGTGCTGAAGTTGCCGCCGATGCGGTTGTCCGGATTGCCGCCGCCGAGGATGTCTCCGGAGTTGCTGACGCGCAGCCCCAGTGCAAGATCATTGCTCAGTTCGACTTCTGCGATGATCGCGCTGATCATGACCTGCCGGCCGGGCTGATCGAGATCGGTGATCATGTTGAAAATGGCTTCGCGATACGCCGGCGGGGCCAGCACTGCGAGTGCGTTTTGCCGTACGATGGGCACGACGCGAGTCTTCCCGATCAGTGATGATTCGGGCGTCTGGTCTTCGTTTTGTTGGCCGCGCTGCCATGGGAAGTTAATCTGGCCGGCGGTTTGCGCGCCGCCGGTTGCGCCACCGCCAGCATTGGCGCTATCGGAACCAAAGCTGTCCACACCTTCGCCTGTCAGGCCGGATTCAGGTTCGTTCAAAGTGACATTGCCACCGGTTGACATCAGCACGTTGACTTCCTGAGCAAGGTCAACCGCGTTGGCGTGCTTGAGCGGAATCACCTGTGGAAGCGCGACGTCCGACGGTTGATCCAGCGACGTCACGATGTGATCGAGATAGTCCAGACTTTCAGTTGTCTTGGACAGCACAACGAGGCTTTGCGAATCGGGATACGCTTCGATCTGATAGACGCCGCCGAGTTGATCGGAGACATCGGTTCGACCCTGTGCGCCGCCGGGCGTACCGGCGCGGCGTGAACCGCCGCTGCTGGAGCCGCCGCTACCGATCAGATCCCGCAGCAGATCACGAACCTTCAGCGGGTCCGTGTACTGCAACGTATAAATCTTCGATGTACCAGGTTGACGCGGAAGATCCCATTCAGTATCGATCAAGTGATCGATTTTCTGCATCACAACAGGAGCGGCTTGCACGGTAAGCGAGTTGTTCTGGCCGCTGACGGTGACGCGCAATTCAACAGTGGGGCCGGGGCCGACGCCTGGTACAGTCGGAGTCTGCTGGCGTGGGTTTCGGTTGCGCGGGGTGCGCTGCTGCCGACCTGCACCGCTGGAACCGTCGGATTCAAACAGGTCATAAATGTTGTCCGACACTTCGCCTGCATCTGCATACCGCAGGCGGAAGGTGCGCGTCACTTCAGCAATGAACGTGTTGTCAAGTTCGTCGATGATACGTTGAATCTGCTGTTGCAGGCCGATGTCGCCGATCACGACAATCTGATTGCTATTGGTGTCGACGGTCATCTTCTCGCCGAGTTGAAAAAGCGTTTCGATTTGTTCGGAGATGTCCTCCGCTTGGGCTTCCTGCAACGCAAAGATCTTCATCGCGATCACGCCGACGTCGGAGCGATCCATGATGTCCACGTTTGCGTTGTAGACTGGCATATTCGGTATGCGGTGGATGTTATCCAGCGTGTCAATGATGATGATGTCATCATGTTCGATGACGCCGATGCCGTTGAGTCTGAATGAACGGAACAACAGGTCAAGCGCTTCTGCACGCGAGATTGGCTTGTCGTTGATCAAAGAGATCTTGCGGCCCTTGAGCGCGCTCGGCTGCAGGGGCATGACCACCTTGCCTGTCGTCTTGACGATGAATTCGATCGTGTCCATGACGGACACATCATCAAACGCGAGGATGACCTGTTCATCCGGAATCTCTCGGCGCGACGGGCCATTGGTCGGCGCGCGGCGTATGAGATCGCGCGACTGGGGCTCTGGGCGGATGTCCGCTCGGGCCAATGGTCGGTCGTTGACAGTCGAGGCTTGCGGAACAGCGGGCTCCGGGCGATTGCTCTGACCGAGCGCACATGGCGCGAGCATTGCGGTCAGGGCCACTGCGGTACATATGGTCATTTGTCGCATGATCTTCATCTTCACATTGCTCCCGGGGCGGCGGCGCCGATGCTTGACTTGCACAGCTGGCACATCAGTCAGGTCTGCTGGTGTGTGACGCTGTCCTGATTGTCTGCTGTAAGTGTGCACGATTGTTTCCTGCGGGCCAATGGTCACTGCCCGGAATTATTTCCTGTCCTTCACCCAGCCGGTACAGTCCGAACCCGTACAAATACGGTATCGGACGTGTCTAGAGATGTGCAGGCGTGTTTGTATCCAAACATCGCTGCACGATTATTCCGGCGGTCCAGCCGGTTGTTCAGGTGCTGCCGGCGCATCCTGCTCCGACTGGTCATCATCAGATTGGTCCGAAGCCTCAGCATCGGCCTGAGCGTCTGCTTCCGGATCGCCTGCTTGTGCGGCTTCATCTTCGGCTTCAAGATCGCGCGGCGGAAGCTGCGCGCTGTCATTCATTGTCGTTGTCACAGTAACAGCTTCGTCTGCGTCATCATTTGCCGGCGGCGGGGCCATGCTGGCGTTGGTATGACGTTCCAGCAGTGCAGCGGGAATCGGCGGACCGTACCACACATCTTCGGATTGCTCGATTGGCTGTGTGGGCTGCGCATCTTCTTGTGTTGATGCATCGGCGGCATCGTTGTCATCGTCTTCAATGTGTGGTTTCGCAAATTCGAAACTGATGTTTGATGGGATCGGTTCAGGCCGGGCCATCATGTCAGCAGGATTGTTGTTCTGGTCACCAGACGTCTCCAGGTCGCTGGCCGTCAGCGTCGGCTGATCGTCTTCGAGTGGCGTTTCACCTTTCGGTGAGATAACCACGATGCCAGGCATGGGTTTTTCGCGCGTGTTCGCCTCGAGGATGAAGTCTTCTGTGCCGTTGTCATCGTTCTTGTAGCCGCCAAAGTATGTGCCGAGCATGTCAAGATCGAATTCAGTGTCTTTGAATTCGACGGTGATAAAGCTGGGCAGCGACACGGAGACGAGCTTGACATTATGAGCTGTTTCGCCGACGCGCAGGCGCATCTGCGGTTCATCAGGGCGCGGTCGCTCAAACCAGACTTCCGACCCGACAGCAAAGATCGGGCTCGGCCCGGTGTAGCGGAGGACCTCCGGCTCCGGTGGCAGAGGTGCCACATATGGCGCAGGATCGCGCTCCTGTTCCGGCGTTCGTGTCACAACAGTTTGCGGCGGCTGACGTACCGGTGGAATGTAAAACACAGATCGTCCGTCAAATCGTTCGGCAAACTCCTCCATCTTCTGTTCGTGCTCAGCAACATACAGCGACAACTTCGCATCCGGTTCGATGTCACCCGTGCCCGGGCCGAGCACTGCTGCGGCAATATCCACCAGATACAACATCACAACCAGTCCGCAGATAGCGATGGCCACCAGTGACGCAATCAGCGGTGCCGAGATGTTGATGCGATTGCCGAGCATACGTACTTCCGTTTACGAACGGCGGGAGGTGTCGCGGACGACAACCCACGCTTCGAGTTTGAGTTTCACACCAACTTCGCGACCGCCGAGTTTGGTGAAGCGCACTTCCGTCACTGATTCGATGTCGGGGCTGGATTCCAGTTTGGCGAGGATCGCGGTGGCGATCTCCGGCGGGGCGTCGAATTCAAGTTCACCGGTCAGCTTCTTGCCGACTTGCTGCGCGCCGATGATGCCGTGCAGCGAACCCTTGCGCAGCCGATCACCGGCTGCGCGATTGAACTGCTGGTTGGTGATGGAATTGCGGTATTCCTTGAGAAGATTGTTGACGACGTCATTGAGCGCCGTTGTTGCGGCCTGTTCGCTGGCAGGCACATGGACCGGCCCGAGCCCGCGTATGGTGTCTTTCATCGATTCGAAATCGTCTTCCAGCGCGACGCTGTTGCGCACTTCAGCAACCTGCCGTTCGATGCGATCTGCAGCAAGCGCCCACTCATCACCGATTGCCTTGATGTAGTCGTTCCAGATAACGAACACGAGAATGCAGACGCCCGCAATGAGCGCCCATTGAATCGCCCGAGGAAAAGCACGAAATCGCTGCCAGAGTTGTTCGAATTGCTCGGCCATGATGCTGTTACTTTCGAAGTTCCTTCAAACGATCCATGAGCTTCTGGTGCTGCTCATCGAGTTTCGCTTTGGTGTCTTCATCGCCACCCCAGGCCTTGTTGGCTTTGGCAACTTTGGCGAGATGACTCATTGTCTCCTGACGAGAGAGTGTGCCAATTGTGGCATCTGACAGAAATTCCGGCAGGGCATTGGGATCAATGGTCTTTTCGCGGTTGTCAATATTTCCAAGATCGCGATTGTCACGACCTCCGTTGTTACTCAGGCGAGTGTTGGGGCGTGTTTCGCGCTCGCCGTCGTCGTTGGCGGCGTTGGAATTCGTATTCACGCGCGGGTTCGGCTGCACCGCGCCGCCGGTTGAACGTGTCGTGTCATCGTTTGTCTTGGCGAGTGCGCCTGTTGTCGGCCCACTTGTCTTGACTCCACCGGACGATTCTGCACCGCTTGCAACTGCGGTGCGGGTGTTTTCATCGGGTATGGGGTCGCCGTTGCGGCGGGCTTCATGCGGCCATCTGCCGAAGTCCTGTTCAACATCGTAAGAGGCCAGGTAGTACGGCCGAACGATCTTTGCATTCAGATCGAATTCCAGTTGTCCGTTGGCGGTCGGATCACCCCACGCATAGCGCACCTCGGTAAAGATGCGCGTGTCACGAAGCTGCTGCTCCATGAGCGCGATGTTTTCCGTAGCGGACAGGCCTTCCTTGTCGTTCGGAGACGCGGTGCCGGCCACAGTGAAGAACTGTCCCTGCCGAATGCGAATGACTTCCAGTTCGATGCCAAGCGGCGTGCAGTTGGCGATGTCCGCAAGCAGCTTGGTCATCGGCCAAGCCTGTTCTTCAAGTTCTTTGTACATGGTCAGCGACTGATGTGCGCGCTCAACCTGGGCGCGCTTTTCATCAAGTTCGCTGTACCGAAGATTCAGCATCAGCAACCGCATACCGTTGAACAGCAGCGGTGAAAGAGCAAGCAGAAGAACCGCAGCGACGACAACCTTCACAGCAGTGCGCGGCACGGACAGTTGATCAACAATACGGTGGACGATTGATGGCGCGGTCATCGGCGGCGCATCAATCATCGTCGTCAGTGTATGCAACGGACCTGTTCGGGCCAGAAGCGCGCCCACTGCGATGCCGAATTGTGACCACCACTGAATGTCCGCGCCGGTGCCGTCCACGCGATCGACGACGCTGCCCTTGACGTCAGCAGGCAGGATCAGCGTGGCTGCGTCCGCGGTGAGACCGCTCAACTGCGTTGCCGTGGATTCGTTGACTGATTCGACGTAACTGGGTGAGTGCCCGACATTGAGCGCGGTTTCTGCAATCGCTCGCTGCACACTGCGCACCATTTCGGAATTGCCGATTGCACGTTCACGGGTGACACGAAATGCGACGCCGTTGGTATGCGTAATTGCCAGCGCTAGCGCATCGCTGTGCCGATCGACCCAGACGACCGGTTGCTCGGGGCGCTGCACGTCCAGCAAAGCGCCGATCGCAGCAACATCTGCGGTGAACAGCACCGGGCGGTCGAATTCGGGAAACTCGACTGGGGACGATTCAGGCCAGGCAAGAATGAGGCCGGACCGGCTTGATTCACCCTCGGCAGCGGGAAGAACAGCTTTTGCGGTCCGATGCTCGGGGGCAATCCCGTTCAGATGTGCTTCGGCCTGCAGTTCCAGACCCTGCGCCAGTTCATCATCGCTCACATCGGGCAACATGCACGTTCGGCAGATCACCGCGGAAGCGGGTACAACCGCAAGAATCGCGCTGACCTGCTGTGAATCGAGCCAGTCGTGTATCGTTGCTGTGTCTTTGGATTCGAACTGCCGAGCCGCGCTGATTTTCGGACGAGGTCCGGAAATATCAGCCACCAGGACCGACCATCGGCCGGCTGCGTTGTGCAGCACAGCCAGAATATTCGAGTCGAGTTGTCGCGGTTGTTCGTTGGTCACTGTTCTCTGTACTCAAGAATGCGGATTGGCACTGTAGAACGATCCACAACGACGATGATTTCAACTTCTGCACCAGTTGATTCAGATCGCCCCACTGACGAGATCGAATAGACGTTGCTTTTGCTATCAAACATGTCGTATAGCCTGATCCACAGGTCTGCATTCAGTCCGGGAATCGTCTGCAATTCCAACATCGAGACAATGCCCTCAGCCCGGCTGTTGCGCAAGTAGATGATCTCATCAGCCAGCGTCTCATCAGCGATGAGGTCCCGCAGGAACTGCTCAGGCACAGTATTGATATTCATTCGTCCGGGTTGCTTTTCTTCCGGATGGGCGACCAGCGTCTCTTCGAGCACCATGCGTATCTGGTCATATGTCAGGTCACGGATGAACGGATTGACCGGCTGCCCGCTGATCTGACCGTTGGCGGTGATGCGCGACAACTGGGTTGTGACCAGATCAACCGTGCGATTGTTCGGATTGCGCCCGAATGCAATCAGCGCCAACGCCTGCAGGTCATCAATGCCGAGACGCTCCATTAACTCTTCGGGGGACGCGCGCTTCAACTGCAAACGCGGCTCGCCGGACGATGTTGCCCCATGATCAATTGAATACACCGTAAGCAATTGCGACCAACCCGCATCCAGAAGATTGTCCGGTTCATCCGGCGGCCAGGTGCGCGCATCGTCATCTTCATTGCGGTCCAATCGACTGTTCAGATTCCAGTCTTCACCGCGCAGATATTCAGGCCAGACGCCTGCGACGAGTTCAAGTTCAGCAACGCTGCGCATCGCGCCATTGCGCGGTTCATAGGGTGATTCACGACTGAGGTACCAGTCGCGTTCCACGCCGAACAATCCTGCCTGGTTGTTGTCGTCGATCCAGTCGGAAATTGCATCTGCCACGTCGATTGTCATGTCATCCAGCAGCATCAGCGAAGCCGCGGACGTCTGGCTGTGATTGACATTTATGCGGGCGTGCTCATCCATCGGACCAGCCCATTTTCGGTTGTCGCGAAAATGTTGAATATCGTATGTTGCGGTGCCGACCTGTCCGAACGAAACGACTTCCATATCACGGAAGATTGCAAAGGAATCTTCGGGGTAGGGGCGCTGCGTGTGATCCGCCATGACTGCGATGGTGTTCTCGATGCCCGATCGGGCTGCCCATCGTGCTTGTATGCGCTCGACTGCATCGCTGCCGAACGTCGCCTGCCGGTAGCTCAGCAGTTGCACCGAAGCTGTCAGCAGTGACGCAATCGCAATCGTCCAGATCACGATGATGATAACTGATCCGCGCTGTCGGCGTGTCGTGCGTCGAATTTTCACCGGAGTTTGCATCATTCATCGACCCCCTGGTTGCCGGAGCTTCCGCTGTTTGCTCCGGTCGGACGACCGCCGCTACCAGAACCGGTTCCAGATGGACCGCCGGAGCCTGGTCGCCCGCCGCCGGGATTCGCACCACCACCGCCGCCCCCGCCACCTCGCCGGTCGCGGATTCGTTCAGCGCCTTCGAATCCATCAAGGCTTTCCAAAGAACCTGTTGAGCCGTCAAATTCCACGATGGGCGCCATGGAGCCTTCGCCGTTTTCGTTGTCATTCACCGCAGGAGTTTGCTGTCCGAAGTTTGCGAGCAATTCATTGAGGTAGTCATCGAGTTCGAGTTCCTCCTCGGGTGACGGCAGAAGCCAATCACGTGGTGGAACAACTCGATCGATCGAAACGACCGTGCGCAGGATTGCGACCGGAGCTGTCGCCAGATCTTCATCATTGCTGTGCCCGCTTGCAGTCACTGTGATGCGCACCGCCAGCGGAAGGCCATCATCATCCGAATCCCATTCGTCATGCCAGTCCAGGCCATCGTATGCTTGAACCGAAAGGCCAAGAATACCCTCGACCTTCGGCGTCGCCTGACCGCCGCCGAGTGTGTATTCATCCGGCACGGAATCGCGGCGCTGCCATAAAACCGGACCCATTTCATCATCTTCAATACGATACTGTGATTCGTACTCGAGTCCTTCTCCCTGGAATGAAAGATCGCGCACCGAACGAAGCTTGGTATTGAAGACAAGCAGTTCATCACGATCCATTATGCCGGCCGGCGTATCGCGGAGATCGTCAACAATCTGAAGATGCGTATAGAACAGGTCAGTATCGCGCACAGCGGCAACCAGATCTGCGCGAAGAGCATTCAGCGCTGCGTCTGCTCGAAGATGCGCGGTGAGCCGGTGCTTCGAAGAATTCTTCGTGCGCGCAAGTTGACCAACCGTCGTCGACACACTGCCGATGATGAATGCAATGATGACGCCTGCTACGAGCACCTCGACCAGCGTGAAGCCGGTCCGGCGGCCCGGCTTACAAGCCTTCTTCTTCGAGTGCATCGCGATATGCATCCCAGCGCTCCTGTCGTTCAATGGGTTCAATCGGTTCGCGCGGTTGGAATTCCTCTCCTTGTCGTGGCGCGATGTCCGCCTCGATCTGCACCGGAGCGCGTGCGCCCGGCCAGGAAATCAATACTGTTACATGTGCCGGAAGTGACGACTCGCGCAAGTCAATGTCAATCGCATAGTTGTACCCGTCAAACGGCGCTTCAAACGTACCATCAAGGTCGTACAACTTCGGGTATTGATCCGGCCCTTCCACCAGAATCATCGACAGCGTTTCATCAGCAAGCCACGATGCAGTAAGTCGGCGTTCGCCTTCTGCGAGGTTGTTCAGAGATCGACCGCCGATCGACAGCACGACCGTCAGGCCGACGCCCAGCAGCACTCCGCCGATGATTGCATCGAGCAGTGCAATTGCCCGCCGGTTGTGGTGTCGATGCTTGGTTGGCATTACCACTCCTCCCGGTTTCGACCGCCGCGATCCAGATTAATCGGATCGCGCGCATTCGCGCCGCCCCGTCGCTGCGTATCAAATGAGTACGACACGCGCGGCGCCATGGCGTGTGGCTCCAAAGTCAATGTCGCAGAGTACGACGCGCTGACAATCTCAAGAGCGATCGTCGGCCGCGACTGATCCGAACGATTCGTCAGCGGCCACTGCGTGATGTCCACCATGTTGTGGTCTTCAGTTGCGAACACTTCGGTAATGTCATCGGGCAATTTGACGGGCGTGACAATCGGATCAACACGCCATCCGTATTGATCCGTTCCCGGCGCTTCTTCATCTTCCAGCAGCACAACAGTCAGCCAGTTGCGCTCATAGTCATGGAATATACCGACCGGCTGGCGGTTCATGCGATCGCGGTGGGCGTAGACGACAAGCATGTCGCTGACCTGCTCAACAACCGCTTCAAATTGCCTGCGTTCGGTGCCACTGAATCGAGGAATGATCATTGCTGCAAGGATCACAATAATCACAGTGGCCACCGTGACTTCAATGAGTGTGAAGCCGAGGCGAACTGCACTGTGATGTTGTATTCGTCCGGTGTTCATCAGTGCATTTTCAGTTCACGACATCTGCGTCTTCGCCGGTACCGTCGGGCTGTCCGTCTGCGCCGTAGGACTTGATGTCAAAGTCCGGGTTCTCCTCGCCGGGCACAATGAGAATGTATGGATTGTCCCAGGGGTCCAGAAGATCATCTTGCTTGGCGAGGTACGGGTCATCACCACTCAGCAGCAAATCGAGTTCGAAGTCGTCCGGCAGGCGGCTGGCGCCGTTATCTGCCATCCAAAGTTGCACCTGCTGCGCGAGGCTTTTTACCTCAGCGGTGGCGACCTTCTGTTTGCTGCGTCCAATGTTGCTCAACAGCTTCGGTGCGACGATGGCTGCCAACAGCGCGATGATGGTGACGACGACAATGACTTCCAGCAACGTGAAGCCGCCTCGTCGTCGAGTCGTGTGTAATTTGGTTCGTGAAAAGCGTCGCATTGCAAAATACTCCTGGTGCAACAGCACCATTAACCTGCCATTGCTTCCTGCATGGAAAGAAGCGGCAATAGAATCGCTGCAAGAATGAAACCGCCTACCGCCGCCATGACGATCAACAGGACCGGAGGCAGGGCTTTGGTAAACACTTTGACCGAGGTATTGACGCGCCGATCAAACGCAGTCGCTGCGTGCAATAACATGTTCTCAAGTCGGCCGGAACGTTCGCCAAGCCCGACAACCTGAATAAGCAGCGGGGGAAACAGGCCGCTGCGCTCCAGCGGTTCCGCAAGACTCTTGCCGCCTGTCACCTTGTCCTGCACGTCATCCAGTGCAGCGATCATGGCCTTGTTGCCGAGCGTGCCCTGTGTAATGCGAAGTGAATCCAAGAGCGGCAGGCCAGCACTTGTCAGCGTTCCCATTGTGCGGGTGAATCTCGCTACTGCGACATCGCGCAACAGCGGGCCGATGATCGGCATTTTGATCATCCAATAATCAAATCGCAATCGGTTTGCCGGAATACGAATCCACATGCGCGATGCGACGACTGTGACCACGATCGCCGAAATACAGATCAGCCAGTACGACGCAAAAAATTCCGCAATGCCAAGGACAATGACCGTCGGCAGCGGCATCGTAAACGATGAATTCGCAGCAAGCGGTGCGATCAACTTCGGCACAAGAACTGTCACCAGAATGATCACACTCATGATGATCAACACTGCAACGATCATCGGATACAACGTTGCGCCGAAGACTTCCCTGCGCAGCTCGACTGCTCGTTCCAGCAGATCCGCAAGCTGGTGCAGCACATCGCTCATCTTGCCCGACGCATCGGCTGCACGCAGCATGCCGATGATCATGTCTGTGAACGGTGGGCCATACTCGCGTGCAGCCACATGCAGCGGATCGCCCGCTTCGACGCGTTCAATCAAGTGCTCGAGAATGACGGGCATCGCTTTCCCCGACGCCTGGCGGCGCATGGTGCGCAGCGATTGCATCAACGGCAGGCCCGCTTCGATTGCGGTGGCGAGCTCGCGGATGAGTGAAGCCATCTCGGTCTGGCTGAGCGACGGCCGAGCCGATCGCATGAATGACAGCCGCGATGTGCCGGCTGCAGTTTTCTTTGCTGTCGGCGTGGCGGTATGTGGTTTCGGTTTCGGGGCGGCGGTGCGCGAACTTGCTCTGACTTTCGTTACGACGCCGTTCGTTTCCAGTGCGTTCACGGCCATTGCTGTCTCACCGCGGGTTGCGAGTTCGCGCACGACTTCTGCTCGGTCCCGGGCATCAAGAATGCCGCTTCGGGACTGACCTTGCGATGTCACAGACTGGTATCGAAAACTGGGCATGCCGGAACTCAATCGCCCTCATCTTCAACGTCTTGCGTCGCCCGCAAGACTTCACTGATTCGTGTCAGGCCATTGGCGGCTGCCTGGATGCCGTCCTGCCGCATCACTGTGTAATTCGAACTGGTCAGCGGTGCGAGTTCAGCTGCGTTCAGGCTTTCGGTAATCCCGCGCCGCAGGGCAGCGTTGATCCGCACCAGTTCGAAGAACCCGATTCGACCGTAAAAACCAGAACCGTTGCACTGATCGCAGCCTGCGCCGCGATATTCCATGCCATCAAACAACTCCAATTCCGCAGGGCGCAGCCGGTGTTGAACATCTTCGCCCATTGGAATGCGCTCTCGGCATTTCTCGCAGATGCGCCGCCCCAGCCGCTGCGCCAACGCGCCTTCCAGCACCGACGCAACAAGGAATGGTTCGCATCCCATATCGATGAGTCGGCCGATGGAACTCAAGGCATCATTCGTATGCAGCGTCGAGAAAATCAGGTGGCCGGTCAGCGCAGATCGAATTGCAATCTCTGCGGTTTCACTGTCTCGGATTTCGCCGACGAAGATGATGTCCGGGTCCTGACGCAGAATGTGCCGCAATCCGGTTGCGAACGTCAAGCCACGCTTGGGGTTGACCGGAATCTGGTTGATGCCGTGCAGTTCGTATTCAACCGGATCTTCGATCGTGATGATCTTTTTACGAGGGTCGTAGAGTTTTGACAATGCTGCATACAACGTCGTCGTTTTACCCGAGCCGGTCGGGCCGGTGACGAGCACCATGCCGTGCGGCTTGGAGATCAGCCGGTCCATCTCATCGCGCAAATCTTCGCGCATGCCCAGATGTTGCAGGTCCAGCGGAAGCGCGCTCTTGTCAAGAATACGCATGACCACCGATTCGCCGTACAACGTCGGCACAGTCGAGACACGAATGTCGACCTTGCGCCCTTCAAATCGCAGCGTGATATGGCCGTCCTGCGGCACGTACCGCTCGGCGATATTCATGCCGCTCATGATCTTGATGCGGCCGATCAGCGCCGGTTGCAGGTGTTTCGGCGGCGGGGGCTGTTCCTGCAACACGCCGTCAACGCGGTACTTGATCTTGAGTTCATTCTCGAACGGCTCAATATGCACGTCACTGGTGCGCTGCTGAATCGCTTCCAGCAGAAGCAGGTTGACAAGATTGATGAGCGTGGGCTGTTCTGCCATGCGGTGAATGTCATCCGCATCAATCGCATCGAGATTGTGTTCCAGATCGCCTGATTCATCAGCATCACCAGCGAGGCTTTCTGCCATGCGCGCAGCAGTCGTCCCGTAATGTTCACGCATCAACTCGCCGAACGCCTTGGCGTCCAGACCGAGTCGGGTGATCGGTCGCTGTGCGAGTGTGGAAACTTCGTCTGCTGCTGCGGTGTCCAGCGGGTTGATCATGGCGACAACCAGCCGCTCGTCTTCAATGCGGATCGGCACAACGCGCAAGCGCACCGCAGTGTCCGACTCGATCAACTCGATGACAGGCTTGTCCACCTCAGGCGCTTTTTCCAGCCAGTCGATTCCAAGCAGTACACAGCGCTGGCGGATCGACTCGTCATCGGTAGGTACGTGAACCGCGTGACCATTTGCAGAGGATGTATCACCGTTCGTGGTGGGCGCACCAAGAGACTGGATCTGGTCCTGCATCGACATTGTGGGATCTGATTCGCTCAAGGATTTTCCTGATCAAAGCTGTTGTGTTGAATGACCCTCACGTACACATGATGCGCGGCGTGGCTGAAATCACTCATCCGGCGGACCTGGTTCATTCGGGTCCTTCTTTTTCTTGTCAGTGCCAGCAGCACTTCCACCAGCGGAACCTCTGGATTTACCATCGTCACCGGCAGTCAGACTCCGATTGCCTCGACTGGGGACACCCTTCGAGTCACCGACGGTTGTCTGCAGGTTGTCCGTTGTGCGCTCGGGTCGTGTGGGACGCTGCCAGCGGGTTGCACCCGGCAGCGACATGAATATCTCGTCGCCGACAGTCCACCGCAGAAGTTCAACGTTCTCGCGAACCATTTCATCGCGCTTGCGAAACTCCACGATCGACGGGTTGGGCATGCGCGAGTACGGCTGGTTGTTCATTCGTGCTGCGGCAGCCTGTGCATGTTGCCGTTCGGCCGCCGGCTCGTGCGCACGGATCATGTCCAACAGCCGCTGGTCGATGTTTTCAAGAGCCGCCGAGTAGTTTTCATACAGTTCTCGAACGGACGACTTCAAATCCGGATCGAGGTCTTCATGGACCAGAGCAGCTTCATAGAGTTTCTCTGCGGAATTGCGCCGGAAAATCTTCGGATACCCCCGGGCCATCGCGTTGGCGTAGAACGTTTCGGATTGCGGGTTCGGCAGAGCCGCGGTGATTGCCTGCACATAATGATCATTGATATTGCGAACCGAAACTCTCAGATCGGTTTGCTTATCAACGACTTTCAGCATTCTAGTGCTGTCCGAGTCCTGCAACGCCTGCAGCATATTGCCCTGCGTATCGTTGATTGCTTCATTGCGAATCTTGAGGGCGCTGTCGAGTTCGCGAGCATATTCGTTGAGGATCGGCTCGATGGACAGCATCATACGTTCATCAAGATGCATGTCCTGCAGAACGTGAAAGAGGTTCATGTGCTCGCCGGAGAGCAAACCACGATCCATGGTTTTCTCACGCAGCAGTCGCATCTCGAAGCTGGCCCACTGTGAAAGTTGTCTTTCACTGAGAACGAGCTTTACGTTCTGCAGAAAATTGTCGCGGATTACCTCACGTTCGCCGCGCCATTTTTCAAACGGCGCGAACACCATTTTGAGGACGCGCTCCGGATCATCTGGATTCAAGTCTGAACGCATCGCCTCAAAGCTGTCTCGCAGCTTCGCCAGACCTGACTCAAAGTCATCGCGATAGTTCTCGAACATGCTCTCGATAATGATCTGCTGTTCCGAATCGAGGTCCAAACCCTCGACGAAGATGATCAGGTCACGATTCAGAAACTCGGGTTTCATGAGTTCCTGGATCGCTACAGCCTGACCGAATTGTGCCTGGGCCACAGGGGTCGAGCCAAAGAGTGCTGCACCGGCAACGACTGCGCCGGCTGTGAACATTTGTATTGATCGAAAGCGGATTCTCATCCTCACTCGCTCCTGTTCTGGGGTTTCATCCGGGAGACTCAGGCAGATGCTAAAAATCATGCGTACGCAGAGACCATCGGCCTTTTCCTGGATACTGAAGGTCCAACGTATGCACCGCAGCTCTATGGCACGAAATCGGCAAAACCACGGTTCGACCGCCTGTTGCGGCCGATAAATCAACACCAGTTGACCTCCCAGCCAATCAGGAGCGTTCTGTCACAGTTCGTTGCTCGATCCGCTTTTCAGAATCGGTCTGAACGATCCTGTCCACAAAGATGCCCGGCGTGTGGATCTGATCAGGATCGAGATCGCCGGTGTCTACGATTTTCTCGACTTCAGCCACACAGACCTTGCCACACGTCGCCACCAGCGGGTTGAAGTTCCGGGCCGTTTTCCGAAAGATCAGATTTCCAGATCTATCTGCGGCATAAGCCTTTACAAGCGATAAATCAGCCCGGATGCCGCGTTCGAGAATGTAGGATTCGCCTTCGAAATCCATCGTGGGCTTGCCCTCAGCGACAAGTGTGCCTGCGCCGGTCTTGGTGTAGAACCCGGGAATGCCGGCTCCTCCTGCCCGCATCCGCTCTGCGAGCGTCCCTTGTGGGCAGAATTCCAGTTCCAGCTCGCCGGAGACGAACTGGCGTTCAAACTCCGCGTTTTCACCGACATAGGAACTGAGCATTTTGCGTATCTGTCGCGTCTGAAGCAGCAGGCCGAGGCCCCAGTCGTCAACACCGGCGTTGTTAGAGACCGCAGTCAGATTCTTCACGCCTGAATCACGTAACGCAACGATGAGCAGTTCGGGAATCCCGCACAGGCCGAATCCGCCGACTGCCACGATCATGTCGTCTTTCACGACACCTTCCAGTGCCGCATCCGGACTGTCATACACCTTGTCGAACATGTTCGGGAGTGTACCCAATCTGCAGCGGGAATTTCGCAGCCGAAATTCAGGACAATCGCTGAGAACCGCCCATTGACCCGGCAGGTTACCCTCCGGATGATACGGGGTCGCAGATGAACAATAGATTGCGTCTTCGTGGAAGCCGGCTCAATCGGGCCGGCATGTGGCGTCACTACAGCGACATCTTTCGAATTCGGCCTCGACGCAGGACACAATGGATTGACGTCATCAGCAAGCCAGCTTGATCGTTCGATAACTCGCGCTGCTGCGGCACACTCCGCGGCGGGCAGCGCGTCAGCGCCTATGACGTTATATATCCTACTGGCGCTCGCTTCATTGCCGGATGCGATGGTCCCGCCGATGTTGCGTGATCTGTTCATTGTGCGCTACGGGGTAACGGAAGGCGCTGCCCACTGGTTCATGGCAGTGAACCTCATCGGTGCAGCCTGCGTTGTTCCGATCCTTGCGCGGCTCAGACGCACCACCGCTCCGACAACTTTGCTCGCTGTCGCTGCTGCGATCAATGGACTGCTGCTTGCACTGCTTGCGTTTCCAATCGGCTTTACCGGATCGCTTGTACTGCGCGTGGTGGAGGGTGCAGCCGACCTTGTCGTCTTTGCGTTGCTTTTCGATCTGATCGTCAAATCAGGAGCTGCAGCAACGCGCGGCCGGCGTCTTGGCATGGCAAGCGCGCTGCTGATGTTCTCGATCGGCGGGGGGCTTGCGCTCGGTGGAGTGATCGGCGAAAGACTTCCGATCCTCGTCTTTGTCGGCGGCGCGGTTGCCTGTCTGACCGTCGCAGTCGTTGCCTGCACATCAGCCGGGCCGATTGATACGCTCGAGCGAATCACCCAGGTGCCGATCGCTCGAAGCACAAGGTTGCGCGTTGCGCGACAGTTGTGGCCGACGATGAGTATGGCATTCGCCGATCGCGCAGCAGCAGGATTGTTCATCGCAACAGTGCCGCTGTTCTTTGTGTCGCAACTCGAACTGTCTCCAAGTCAATCCGGCGGGTTGCTGGCGGTTACGATGCTTGTGATGGCAGTCAGTTCCTGGCCGGCAGGCGTGCTGAGCGACCGGTTCGGTCATTTTCAGGTGCGCATTGTCGCTGCCCTGTGTTATGCAGCAGCAGTGTTGTGCATTGCCGGTGCAGCACAAATGACGGTGTTGATGCTCGTCGGCGTTATGGCTGTGATCGGTCTGGCGGGGTCGGCGCTCATGCCGACGTCCATGGCCCTAGCAACACGCAGCGGTCACGGCCCGGTCGCAATTGGCGCGCTGCACGCTTCGGGGAATGCCGGATTCTTTATCGGCATCGTCGGTTCGGGCGTGCTGCTTGAAGTTCTGCGGAGCGGTGAATCAAATGCAGCCGCGTTTCCAATCGTGATCGCAGCGCTGGCTGCACTGCACATTTCCATTACCATTGTCACTACCGTCGCGATCATGCTGCGCACACGCAGAGCTGGCAATCACATCACGAATACCGCAACCACTTGATGAGTTGCAATGGCGATGGTGGCTTGCCGTACATCAATACGCCGACGCGGAAGATCTTTGCAGCTATCCACATCATGGCGACCACGCAGACATAGCCCCAAATGATCGTTGCGGGTATCTGCCAGTAGGGGACCGGTTCATCAGCACTGACGCGCAGAATCATAACGAACGGTGTCATCGGTGGAATCCAACTGAACGCCTGTGCCAGTGGGCCGTTGGGCGCTTGAATGATCGGCATCCATAGAAACCACGGAATCATGACGATAAGCATGACCGGCGTCATCAGCGTATTGGCTTCACGAATATCGCTGACGGCGCTGCCGACTGCTGCCATGAGTGACGCAATCATGAAGTACGCCATGAAGAAGTAGATGCCCAGATACAGCAGACTCATCGGTTCGATGAATTTCATCGCCGCAAACGCGATGAGCGCTGCAATTCCAACTGACGCATAGATGCCTGTAATAAGCAAGCCGACGGCACCGTGGCCGAAGATTTTTCCCACCATCAGTTGCATCGGACTGACCGCAGACAGCAGCACTTCCATCACGCGATTGGATTTCTCTTCAATCGTACTCATGAGCAGATGCTGGCCGGCTGTGAAAACACCAACCCACAGCAAGACCATGAATACAAGCGGAATCATCTGCTTCAGTTCGCGCATGACCTCTGTTTCAGACGTGTCTTCGCCGGATTCCAGCATGCGACGCGTCGCAGATCGCGGCGCTTTGAACATCGCAAGTGTTCGCTGCGGGTCCAGGCCGGCACGTGATGCGCGTACGCGCACGACAGCCTGGCCGACGCGGTCTTCTATCAACGAGACGTGATCGTTATCGACATTCGGCGCGACGAACAAGTCAAACGATGTTGCCCGTTCCTGTGCATCGTCTTCTGACTCGGCTTCCGCATCGTCACGATCGGTCAGGTTCGGTTCCAAAAGGTGTTCAGGAACGATTACGGCTGCAAGAATTTTCTGCTCGCGCACCAGCTGTTTCAGGTCTCCCTCGTCATATGATTCTGATGCAGGATCAATCTGATCAACAGTTATGTTGACTTCCCCGCGCTGAAACGCTGCAGTCATGTCATTCGGGGTTATCGCGAATTGGCCGGGCGCACCTCCCGAACGAAGTTGTTCGACGGACTGCTCCTGCATCTGCTCAAGCTTACGATGCTGATCGGCTTCGATAGATTTCGGTTCAAGCTCGCTGCGCAGTGCATCCGTCAATTCGCCGTTCCCATCGACGAGCGCAATCGTGCCGACCAATGCAGGTTCTTCCTGCGTGGCCATCAAATAGCCCGCCAGGCCGAGCACGACCATGATGCCGACGGGAATTCCGATGATCGCAAGCAAGAAAACGGGTCGAAACACCGTCTGTCGGAACTCGCGCCATGCAATCGTGCGCACCTTAGACATGGCTCAGTTCCTCCCGCGCCATCGCTGCTGCCTTCTCGCCGAGGTCTTCATGCACCAGCCGCACAAAGACTTCGTCCAGTGACAGTCGCCGAAGTTCAACCGAGCGCATCGGTCCCAGTGCAAGAATGTCATGCATCACCTGCTGCGGGTGTGTGTTGCCATCCAGTTCCAGTTCGAACGAACGGCCGTCAGTATGCAGGCTGACAGTGTTCACTCCTGGGATGTTTTCAAGACCACTCGTGCCGTCAAGAGGTTCTGCAAGAATTGTGCGCGGATCATACGTCTCGCGAATTTCCTGCAATGTCGCATCCAACAGCTTACGTCCTTTGTTAATCAGAAAAATGCGATCACACAATTGTTCCGCCTGGTGGAGAATGTGCGTTGAGAAGATGATCGTCGTGCCCGATCTGTGAAGTTCATCAATAAGGGCGCGTATCAACTCTGTATTGACCGGATCGAGCCCCGAAAATGGTTCATCCAGAATCAGCAACTCCGGCTCGTGAATGATCGCTGCAAGAAACTGCACTTTCTGCTGCATGCCTTTGGAGAGTTCTTCACATTTCTTGCGTTCGACATCCGGCAATTCCACGCGCTTCAGCCAGGTGCTGATGCGCTCATCAAGACCGCTGGTCTTGACGCCTTTGAGGTGGGCAATGTATTTCAGGAAATCGCCGACGCGCATCTTGCGGTATACACCGCGTTCTTCCGGCAAATAGCCGATGCGGTCCTTGTTCTTGAGCGCCGATGATCCAAGCACTTCGATCGAGCCGCTATCAGGGTAGATGATCGACATGATCATCCGAATCGTTGTGCTCTTGCCCGCACCGTTGGGCCCGAGGAAACCGCACAAACTGCCTGCGGGTACTGTAAGCGAGAGCTTGTTGACGGCTCGTGTCGAGCCGAACGACTTGGTAACACTCTGGATGTCGATTGCGGAGTTTGGCATAAATCGTTGTGTGATCAGAGAAGTCGGCTGAATACGCCTGTGTTGAACAAAAGAGCCGGCGCCACCTGTCGATGACACCGGCTTGAAACGTCTAGTTGCAATTGCGTAGCTTAACCGCCGGGGACGGTCGACGGCTGGCTTCCCGGCTGCGTTGCGGGCTTGGACATGTCCTTGACTTCCTGAGGAAGTTCAAACGCGCTGTCCTGAACCTTGTCAATTTCAATCTTCTTGAACGCGACGGACATCTGCTGACCGCCCTGTTCCATATCCATCTTCGTGTACAGCGTGAACGGACCGAATTCCTTCCATTCGCCGAATGTGATGGTGATGTCGACAGGTCCCATTTGACTGTCGCTGGTGGACTTCACGCCGAGGATTCGACCGTTGTCCTGACTGAAGTACAGCTTGCTCTTTTCGCCGTCCTTATCAGTCATATGCACTTCCCAGGCCTCTTCATCGCCGAACGTCGAAGCGCCATACGTTTCGAGTTCTGTTGCTTCTTCCTTGATCTGTGACAGAAGGTCATGGCGAACAATGCGCGTCTGCTCGGCCATCTGTTCCTTCATCGGGCCTTCAAGCAACTGATAGCCGGCCATCGGATGATGCATCCAGGCGACCTTGCCATCGCTTCCGGCTTTGATCTCACCCATGCCGCCGGGCATCTGCTGGTTGAGCAACCAGCGGTCACCGTCTGCGTGATCGAGCACGATGACCATCGGTTCGGGCAGCATCATTGCGGACAGTTCCGCTTCCACATGCATGGACTTCATAGCTTCAAAGGCCTTCATTCCACCCATTGCGTCCATGGCCTTCTCAAAAAGCTTCTCTGCAGCGGGGCCGCCCTTTTTGGCTGTCGGTGGGGAATCCGGTGCCGAAGTCTGTGCGCAAGCGGCACTTCCGGCAAACAGCGCGATGCCGAGGGCCGCAACTGCCATCGGGACGGATTTCTCGGTAAACAATCGATGAATCATCAGTGCATCCTTCTCTAGTGTTGTGTATGGAGTGATTCGAAAACGAGGGCGCGAGTTTTTGACCTGCGACACGAAATCTTCAGCCCCGATTCCGATCACGTATCACCCGGAATCGACTGTGCCGGGCCTTTGGGCGCTCGGACAGCCCGAACGACCCGTCCGCCGGGCAGCGGGGGATGATACCGACTCCAAACCACCTGGGTTGTGACGATTCCCCAATCACATGCATATTGGCATCATCCGTTCATCCGGATGAACGGTTGAATGTGTCGACTGCCTAGAGTACCATCATTTCATGCAATCCAGCCGCCTTCTTGATGTGCTTCGAGATCGAGTTCTCATAGTCGACGGTTCAATGGGGGCCACGATTCAGTCGCTGCCCCTGGATATCGAAGCTGACTACCTCGGCAGGGAGAATTGCGTCGACGTTCTGAATCGCAGCCGGCCGGACCTGATCGAGCAGATTCACGGCTCGTTCCTGGAAATCGGCGCAGACGCTGTCGAAACCAATACGTTCGGCGCGAACAAACTCGTCTTCAGTGAATTCGATGAAGAACTGGTCGGCTGGTCGTTCGACATTAATAAGGAAGCAGCGGAGATTGCCCGCGCAGCGTGCGCTAGATTTTCAACTTCTGACATTCCCCGTTTCGTCATCGGTTCAATGGGGCCGGGCACGAAATTGCTGACGCTCGGCCAGACGACGTGGTCAATCATGCTCGATAGTTATTGCGAGCAGGCCCGCGGCCTCATTGCCGGCGGTGCTGATGCGCTGTTGATCGAAACGTCGCAGGACATTCTGCAGGTCAAGTGCGCTATCAACGCCTGTCTCAGAGCGCTTGAATTGTCCGGCAAAACGCACGAGCAGATTCCGATCATGGTCAGTCTGACTATTGAGACGACCGGCACGATGTTGCTTGGTACGGAAATCGCAGCCGCAGTTACTGCGCTGCGCAGCTACCCCATTGCGTCATTGGGTCTGAATTGTGCAACCGGACCCGGCGAGATGGAAGAGCACATCGCGTACATTAGCAAACATTGGGATCGCGCCATTTCAGTCATTCCCAACGCCGGTCTGCCCGTGCTTGTTGAAGGGCGCACCGAATTTCCGTTGCGGCCGAAGCCGATGGCTGAAGCGCTCTCAAAGTACGTGCGTGAATACGGCGTCAACATCGTCGGCGGGTGCTGCGGCACAACGCCCGAGCACATCAAGGCTGTTGTTGAAGCAATTGCCGGTGAGCCACACGTGCAGCGACCACAGTCGACGCCCTTTGTCGGGTGTGCCTCGCTGTACGCGCCCGTGGAGTATCGCCAGGAAAATTCCTTCTTCATCATCGGCGAGCGCTTGAATGCATCGGGCAGCCGAAAGTTCAAACGCCTGCTCGAAGAAGAGAGCTGGGATGAAATGATCTCCCTGGCCCGAGAGCAGACTCGTGAAGGCGCGAATGCTCTGGACATTAACGTCGACTATGCCGGCCGGGACAATGCAGCTGATATGGCGGAAATCGTACATCGTACTGTACGGCAAGTCGACGCGCCGCTCGTCATTGACTCTACGCAGATTGCGACCATCGAAGCGGGTCTGCGCAACGCCGGCGGCAGATGCATCATCAACAGCGCGAACTTTGAAGATGGTGAAGAGAAATTCGATGAAATCTGCGAGCTTGCTCGAACCTACGGCGCTGCGCTTGTCATCGGCACAATCGATGAAGATATAGAAGCGGCGATGGCCCGCACCGCTGACCGCAAGTTTGCTATTGCTGAGCGCGCGTTCAAGCGCGCAACGCAGGTGCATGGTTTCGCGCCAATGGACATCTTCTTTGATCCGCTTGTGCTTCCGATTTCGACTGGCATGGCTGAAGATCGCCGCAGCGCCTTGGAATTGATTGAAGGCACACGGCGCATCAGCGAAGCCTTTCCCAAATGCCAGATTACCTGCGGGTTGTCGAATGTCAGCTTTGGCTTGAGCGCTGCTGCCCGCGTTGTACTCAACTCTGTCTTCATGCACGAACTGCAACAGGCAGGCATGACCAGCGCGATTGTGCATGCATCGAAAATTCTGCCATTGAACAGGATTACCGATCAGCAGCGCGATGTTGCCCTTGATCTGATTTATGATCGCAGGGCAGTCGCTGCCGGTGGAACCGGATTGCGCGATGACGTGACCGATGCAGCGTACGATCCGTTGCAGGCACTGATTGATCTGTTCAGGGACGCAACGGCAGCGAGCAATAACACCGTTGAAAAGAAGAACAGAACACTCGAAGAGCGCCTTCGCGATCACATCATTGACGGCGAAAAGCAGGGGGTCACGGATTCACTTGACGAAGCGATGCAGACCTATCCGCCGCTTGCGATCATCAACGATCACCTGCTCGACGGCATGAAAGTAGTCGGCGAGTTGTTCGGCAGCGGACAGATGCAGTTGCCGTTCGTCCTGCAAAGTGCTGAGGTCATGAAGATGGCGGTTGCGCACCTCGAACCGCATATGGAAAAGTCCGAAGGCCAGACGCGCGGGACGATTGTGCTGGCAACGGTCAAAGGTGATGTACATGACATCGGCAAGAACCTTGTGGACATTATTCTATCCAACAACGGTTTTACGGTGAAAAATATCGGAATCAAACAGCCGCTTGCAAACATGATCGACGCGTTCGAACAACATAAGGCGCACGCGATCGGCATGAGCGGTCTGCTGGTCAAATCGGTGACGGTGATGGAGGAAAACCTGAAAGAGCTCAATTCATTAGGCCTGCAAGTTCCCATCCTTCTTGGCGGCGCTGCTCTGTCGCGACACTATGCAGAAGGGCACTTGCGCAATGTCTACGACGGTAAGTTGTATTACGGCAAAGACGCGTTCGACGGCCTGCGTATCTGTGATCATCTCGTTACCGGCAGAGATTCCATTCTTGATGATGAAGTCGTCGAGCGGCTGACCAAGCGTGCGGAAACTGAATCCAAAGTAAGTGACATGCGCAAGAAGGAACAAAGTGCAGCTGCCGATGCCAACAGCGGAAGCGTTGCGGTAGCTACGCGACGTGCCGTTGCGACTGATATAGATGTACCAACTGCGCCGTTCCTCGGCTCACGCGTCATTGATTCACTTGATCTCAATGACATCTACCCGTTCATCAATGAAGTCGCACTGTTCCGCGGACAGTGGGGGTTCAAGAAGGGTTCGATGAGCAAGGAGCAGTACGAGCTATACCTCAGCGATGTTGTCCGGCCGGTGTTTGAACGTGTGAAGAGACAATGCCGTGAAGAACAACTGCTCACGCCGAGAGTGGTGTACGGGTATTACGAATGTCAAAGTGCTGGGAACGATCTGATTCTCTACGATCCGGAAAACCCACAGCGCGAGATCGAACGTTTTGCGTTTCCGCGTCAGGACAAGCGCGATCGCCTGTGCATCAGCGACTTCTTCCGAAGCGTAGACAGCAATGAGCGCGATGTCATTGGCCTGCATTGTGTGACGATGGGTTCGACTGCCAGCGAAAAGGCGCGGCAGCTCTTCGAAGCCAATGAATACACCGAATACCTGTACCTGCACGGCCTCGGCGTCGAAACTGCTGAAGCGCTCGCTGAAATGTGGCACAAGCGCATGCGCGCAGAGATTAGCATCGGCAACGACGATGCAACGGAGATTCGCAAACTGTTCACGCAGAACTACCGTGGCTCGCGTTACAGTTTCGGCTATCCCGCATGTCCGGATATGTCCGATCAGGAAAAGCTGTTCCGTCTGCTTGGGCCCCAGCGCATCGGCTGTGAATTGACTGAGAACTGGCAGATTGACCCCGAACAGAGCACCAGCGCGATCATCGTTCACCATCCGCAGGCAAAATACTTCAATGTCTGATCGCAACGCGTGACCAGAGTTGCCAGCTTGAATTTCAGAATCGCAGCCGATCTCGCCGATGACATCGCTGCAATGATGCGACGCATACTCACAATCACAACGTTGGTTGCAGTACTGGTGCTCACCGGTTGTCAGACGCCCGGGCAGTACATGAAGCAGCACGGCCAGCCCGATCTCATCAGCGACGAAACGCGGGAGTTTTACCGCATGTATCGGCCGGGCGATTCAGTCGAGAAATGGCGCAACGCAATAACGGTTCTGTATTACCTGGACGAGCAAATGCAGGTGCGTTTCAAGCAGGGACAGGTGAAGAAGTCAGCGATCCCCGAAGATGAGTTTGAGTCGCTGCACGCGACCAAGACGCTGTTGGAATCAGCTGGCGGCAGCGATCCGCTGAACTGGTGAATCACTGCGCAACCATCGTGTCGATGAACGCGTTTGCTTCGTCGATGGAGCGCTGCATCTGTTCGATCAGCATCTCGATGTCACTTTCGAGTTCTGCTGCGGAATCCTGAATCGCAGCAATAGCGCGGGCATTGAGATTGTGCTTCAGGAACAGCACCTGGTCACGAAAAGTTGCAAGCACCGGTTCCATCGTGGCTTCGGCCCGGCGCATCGCAGCGATCATTTGTTCATATCGGCTGCGTGTTTCGCGCAGTTGTTGTTCGCTGGTGCGGCGAAGGTCATCACTGGTGTACTCTTCCAGTTCGGTTTCCCATTCATCGAACAGGGCTTCAGCTACGGATTCGATGGAGTCAATGCGGCCACGAACATCCGAAGCTGCATCTTCGCTGTCGTCAAGCTCACTTCGAAGCGTGTCGTACTTGCTCTGCAAATCCGAGCCGTTCACTTCCACAACGCTCATGAATTGCTCAAGAGCACTGGCGAACTATTCTTTCGCCTGCTCCTGATCATCACGTGCCTTCTCTACGCGTTCCACCAGAATGTCGCGCTTGTGTACGCCCATTGATTCCCATGCGCCGTAATAGGTGCTCTTGCATCCGGCAGGGAGAATCGTCAGCAACAGCAGTGCCGTCAAACCAAGCAATGTGATTCGCATAGCAGGGAACTCCGAATACGCGAGAGAGTATACACACTCGCTTGTGGCAACTCACCTCCACGCGCTTGTCGGCGGTGATGCTGGTTGTTAGAACACTGGTATGGCGCTACGGATGATCGAACTTTCGGTGCCCAAAGATCGTGCAGACGCTGTGCATGACATCATGCAGGTTGATCCGCCGCTCAAGGCGTGGACTGAGCGCGAATTCGACGGCCGGCTCGTCGTGCAATTCGTGCTCGACTCGGACCGAACCGGCCCGGTTGTCGATCGTCTGGAAGATCGGCTTGGCAACGATACTGACTTTCGTTTGATCATTACCTCCGTCGAGGCGGTTCTTCCTCGCATTTCTCGCGAAGCGGAAGCGGCGGATGCACAAGAGGAAGAACAAAGCAATTCTACCGGTCCGACCTCCGGCGTCAGCCGTGAAGAGTTGTACAACGACGTCTGGGATATCACAGTGCTTTCGCCTGTGATGGTCATTACTGCAGGTCTTTCGTCAATAGTCGCAGCGGTCGGCATGATGCGCGATAACGTTGCGGTCATCATCGGCGCCATGGTCATCGCGCCGCTGCTCGGGCCCAACGTCGGTCTTGCACTTGCGACAACTCTTGCAGATGGCAAACTCCTGAAGCGCGCTCTCTTTTCAAACCTTGTCGGAAGCGGCACTGCGCTTGTTCTGGCTGTCCTGATTGGGTTGATCTTTGATATAAGCTTGTCTTCGGAAGAGTTGCAAACTCGTTTGCAGGTGTCGCTTTCTGACATTGTGCTCGCGCTTGCCGCAGGGGCTGCGGGAGTCTTGGCGCTGACGAGTGGTGTTGCGGCGGCGCTCGTTGGCGTAATGGTCGCAGTTGCGCTTGTTCCACCACTAGTCGCGATGGGATTGATGATCGGCGCCGGCGAGTGGTCGTACGCAGGGGGGGCAGCGCTGCTGTTGGCAGCCAACATTATCTGCGTCAATCTTGCCGGAACGCTTATGTTTCTTGCACAGGGAGTGCGCCCGCTGTCGTGGTGGGAGAAGGATCGCGCCCGCAAGATGTCCTGGGCTGCTGTTGGAACGTGGCTGACAATTCTGGCCGCACTTGTTGTCGCGATCTTGCTCGCCGGGGGGCCAAAGAATTTTGACGAGATTCAACCGGTGCAGCGCAGCGGAGAAGCGCCCGACGTCCAGCGCCACTCAGACTGATGTCGGCGGGTCTTCACTCCTGCTGAGTGTTCCGAGATAATGGTGCAACTCCGCAGCAACGTGGATCCCGAGCTGATACTCTTCATCAATCACAACGTCAGCGCCGGCATGTTGCAATTCCCATCGATACAAGTGGTATCGCGCCCGCACAATGATGAAGATATCCGGGCTCAGCGCTCGCAGACTCAAAATGATTCGACGCGCACCATTCGGATCCGGAATAGTTATGACCACTGCCGCCGCCGATGCAGCGTGAACGTGTTCCAGAACCTCTGCATGTGTTGCATCACCATAATACGCGTGAAATCCAAGCCGCCGGGCTTCAGTGACCGCTGCATGGTTGAGTTCTATGACATGTACAAAGTCAGCCCTGTTGATCATTGTCTCGCCGATTGCCTGCCCGGCCGGTCCAAAACCGATAATGATGACATGCCGATCATGTGCGCCGATGCTCGACTTTACAGCTGGATCAATAACAGGTTTGATCAGCCGCATCCGCCGTAGTTGTGAAGTTACTAGGTGTGCAACAGCCGGCGCTGCTGCGACGAGATACGGCGTCATGAACAACGTCGCAATCGTCGCTGTGACAAGCAAATTCAGCAGCGCATCGTTGATGAGGTTTCCCGCAACCGCAACCGCGGCCAATACGAACGAAAACTCACCAGCCTGTGCAAGTGAAATCCCCGCTGCAAGGCCGTGGCGATGGCGCACGCGCATGAGGCGCAGCACAAACCACGTGATGAGCAACTTGCCGATGACAATTGCGATGACGACGGCGATCACCAGCGGCGCATTCCGAAACGCCCAGGACGGGTCGCCGAGCATCCCGATAGAGCTGAAAAAGAGTGTGAGCAGCAGCGTGCGCAGCGAGGAAATATCTGCTCGTATCTGCACAGCGAACGGCGACTCTGCCAGAATCATGCCGACGATGAACGCGCCCAGCGATGCAGAGAGCCCCAGCCGGTGCGTTGTCATCGCAGAGCCGAGTCCTGCAACAATCGCAATCAGAATCGGGAGTTCACGATTGCGCCGCATCAGGTCAGTCCCCAGAACCCAGGGCACGACATAGTTGAACAAGACCCAGAATCCGCTGATGAGCGCAACCGCAGCAATGATTTTGCGGCCGGCGTCCAGCAGCATTGCGCCGCCGTCACTTTCGCCGCCAAGTATGCCCAGAAACAGTACCAGTGGCACGACGGCAAGATCCTGCACGAGCAGAATCCCCGTCGCCAGCCGTCCATGAATCGATTCGAGTTCCGCCCGAGACAGCAGCACGCGCAGCACACACGCTGTACTGCTCAGCGTGACGATCGCGCCCACCGCCAGGGCGGTCTTCAACGACAAGCCGCCAGCGAGGGCGACACCTGCGCCCAATGCCACCGTGACGACAACCTGCAGGGCGCCGCCGCCGAGTGCGGCCGGGCCCAACCGCCGCAAGCGCCGAAACGAGAACTCCAGGCCGATCGAAAACAGCAGCAGCGCTACACCGAGTTCTGCGAGAACTTCCACCAGACCAGGTCCGGCAGCGACAGCATCATCGCTGTGGCTGGAGACAAGATTCAGCGCATTGGGCCCGAGCAGCGTGCCTGCAAGCAGGTAGCCGAGGATCGCGCTTTGTTTGAGCCGCTCTGCGAGCGCGCCCAGAACCAGTGCTGCCAGCAGCAACAGGAGTATCTGCAGAAGTGTTTCCCACATCAGCACGCGCACACTGTACGACGCAGCGGCCGTCAGGGAAACGCCGCGCGAGTGTTACATGTGAATCAGCAATCGCCCCACGCGTTCAGGAGATCAAGCAGGTCAAAGACATCGACAGAATTGTTGTCATCAAAATCCGCGTTATGACCGGGGTTCAGACCCCATGCCGATAGAAGTGCCAGCAGGTCGAAGACATTGACCGCACCATCACCGGTGACATCTCCTGTACATTGTGGAATGACGGCCGAATCGTCGATCGTGAGTATCTGATTCACCGCGACATTCTTGAGGACGGTAATACGGCCATCGGGCCACTGCACGCGCAACTCATCAACGACGGATGCAATTCCGAGACCAAAATGCACAATTAGTTCTGATGTGCTGACGTAACTCGGATGGCCATCCATGGATCGAATGTAGGACTGGCCACCGATTGTCGCGGTCACTTTCGCGCCAAATCCATTGGGTGGCAGAGTGGCTGAGCCCGAAGTGTCGAGGGTGATGTGCAGCCACGAACCGATCGGTGCAGTGTCGTTGCGATAATATTCGAGCGCGCCAAAATTTGTACAGATGACGATGTCAAGGTCGCCATCGCGGTCGGCGTCGAGCCATGCGAGCCCGCGCCCGTCATCGGTGTGATCGATTCCTGACGCTACAGCGATCTCGCTGAATGTGTCATCGCCGTTGTTGTAGAACAGGTATGCCTGTTCCGGATCAACATTCCCATTCACTTCCACGATGTCGACCAATGTGTCATGGTCAAGATCGACAGCTATCGTTCCCCACCCGAAACCACCATCGTTGCAACCAGCCGCCTGAGACGTTTCCGTGTACTGGTGAGTCGCGGTCGCCATGTACAGCATGTTGCCTGTTGCGTGTGTACCGCCGCCTTCAAGATGAATGGACGTGACGTACCAATCAAAGAGTCCGTCGTTATTGAAGTCGCCGATCGTCTGCCCCATCCCGTTGGTGTCAAGGCCGGTTCCCGAGGAAGCAGTCAGGTCAGTGAATGTGCCGTCTGCGTTGTTCTTGAGGTAATGCGACGTACCAAAATCCGCAGCAATGATGAGTTCAGGATATGTGTCGTCGTCGAGGTCAATGAAGCGCGGCTGAAAACCACTAATCTCGTCAAGCACAGCGCCAATCGCACTCTGTGTGACATTCGTAAACGTACTGTCGCCATTGTTGCGAAAGAGAATATTTCCCGGTGCGGGACTGATCGATGGGATTTTCCATGTGCAGACGAAAAGATCCAGATCACCATCGTTGTCATAATCGCCCCAGGCTGATCCGAACCCGGCTGGGCGATCGGGCGAAGCCTGGTTCACGCCTGCTGCCACGGCGACATCAGTGAAGCCTGCGCCGTCATTTCGATACAGGCGGTGCTTACCCGGACTTCCGGCGGTACCTGGTTCACCGTAGCTCGTGACGAAAATGTCGAGGCGTCCGTCGTTGTTGAAATCGGCAACCGACGCGCCGACTCCGGAATGCGTACCGAGCCCCCACGCTGCAGCCTGCTCGGTAAAAGTCCCGTCGCCGCTGTTGAGAAACAACTTGTCCGGCGTGAGCCCGCCTCCGACCCAGTACAGGTCCGGCCAGTTGTCATTATTGAAGTCACCGACTGCGCATCCGCCGGTCATCCAATAATCATTACCCATGCAAACGCTGTCAGGAGCATGCTGTGATACAAGTCCTGAAGAAGTTGTTGCGTTGGTGAATGTGACTTGCCCGGCAGCGCCGGAAACAACAGTCAACATTGCGGTCGCAACAATCGTTTGAATCGATTGAGTCTTCGAAGACATTCCTCATCTCCACACTCTGAACTGTCTGCAAGGATAGGTTCAGGCTTCGATTATTGTCCTGCATTGTGCAGCATTTACAAGTCTTTCATAACCGGATTCAGAACTCGGCGACTTCGAGTAGTGGGTCGTGAGAGCAAAGCACGTGTCATCAAAAAACTGCCTGACCTTTCAGCCAGACAGTTCGTGTCGTTGTCAGTGCGCACCCGGTGTGAACCGAAGAGCGACTTTCTTATGTTTGTCCAACAGCTTCAGTTGCTGTTGCGACGACGACGTGTACCTGCAAGACCTGCCAGACCGAGCAGCGCCAATGCGCCGGGAGTCGGAATAGCGGACATGCCGGAAGCACCCGTCAATGCGATGGTGTATGTCCAGCCATCGTCGAAATCGCCGGGATCGTCCCAGCCTGCGGCGCCAGCAAACAGCGGATTCTGACCCTGTAATCCGTCAAAGTCGGTGAAGTCAGCCTGACCATTGCCGCCACCGTCAGTGATATTGTTCTCGAAATACGACACTGCGAGAACGTAATCCTGGCCGTTGACGACTGTGCCGGGCGCGTTGTTCAGAGCGCCGCCGTTGGCCGTCCACGTGGCCGGATTCGCGAGAGTTGACTCAAGGCTACCGCCGAAAGCTGCGATCGAGTCGTCGTTGGCCATCACAAGGTTGCCGGCCAGATCGAACAGGAACAGACGCGAATCGTCTTCAAACCCGTCCTGACCAAGAAAGCTGCCGCCACCGGCGGGGTTCGTCGTGACCAGGAAGTTTGCTGCGTCTTTGATCGTGATCTTGTACGCATCGACGTGATCGCCGAGGTTGAACCAGTCCATGCTACCGCTGATCGTGGTGACGGGACCGCCACCATTCATGATCGACTGGAAACCGGTGAACGGTCCGTCGCCTGCATCAGCGCCGCCATCGACGGCTTCGTCCCAACTGCCGGCACCCGCAAACGCGGCTGTCGTCAGACCAAGAGCAAGGGCGCTTGTTAAAGCAAATGCCTTTTTCATTGTCCTTTTTCCTCCAAAGCAAAAAATTCACACGTGTGAGAATGCCTGAAGCGCTTTGTCTGATCGATCAGCTCCGCACGGCCGAATTCGATCAACACCAAGGGATGCGCTACAGAATTAAAATGATTCACGGATTGTGGATCATGTTCGTAACCCGCTCCTCCCTAGTGGACCTGACGAGTTACGATTTGCGGTCAAAAAGAGAATGCCTCCTCCTTCTATGAAACTTCTTGTCTGAATGAGTCACTTCAGCAACGCTGCAATGAACCCACCATGACAAACCACCGAAGTTGATTCCTCAACAACGGAAGGCCAATACACACCCCATTCAGCTGACGCATGCGCATCAACCGTACCGAGATGCCTCTCTCTCTTGGCAACTCTCTTCCCCGGAAAAAGGGCAGAATGCTCCACCTGAAACCAGAACCTGGCACCGGATCAAGTGCAGACTAGGCGTTAGGGTAACACGGCGCAGGCCAAACGCAATTGGAATATTCAGAAGAATTCCCACGATTATCGGCCCCTAGTACTGACTTGTTCAGCGCTTACGCCTCACTGCATATTTCCGCCGACAAACGGAGGAGGGTCGATTTCCGAACGAGTTGGCATACAGATGAGCCCAAGAGCGACAATATGGGCCTTCTGGAGATTTGGGGAAACGTATGGACCATGGCCAAGAGCCTGTACTCGGTGACGAAATCTCCGATTCCACCGGGATCAGTAATCGGACTGCTCTGGTGGCATTGATCCTGCTTGTCCCCGCTCCAAGCATCGGAACCGCAGCTGCAATGCTGGTCGACGTGACAGCCGGTCCGGTTGGTCAATCACTTTACATCGCTGGAAAAATCTGGTTGGCACTCTTGCCGCTGTTGTGGCTGCGGTTCTTTATGAAGAGAAGACTGAGCTGGTCGCCTGCGAAACGAGGAGGATTCGTGACTGCTGCCGTACTCGGGATTGCGATCTCTGTCGTGATAGCCGGCGTGTACATCGTCCTCGGTTCGAAGCTCGTAGATCCCGAAATGGTCCGGGGGCAAGCCGCAGAATCCGGCATCGACAACAAACTGGTGTATCTCGGATTCGGACTTTACCTATGCATGATCAATTCGCTGCTCGAGGAATACGTCTGGCGGTGGTTCGTCTTCCGACACTGCGAAACGCTGGTCGGCGGTCCAGTCGCAATTGCACTTTCTGCAGCTCTGTTCACCGTGCATCACGTCCTGGCACTATCTGCGCAGTTCGATTGGCTCGTGACCGCGCTTGCCTCGGCCGGTGTGTTCATCGGCGGGGCTGTCTGGTCGTGGTGCTATCTGCGATTCCGCTCGATTTGGCCCGGGTATGTCAGCCACCTGATCGTTGATGTCACGATCCTCATCATCGGCTGGCATCTACTATTCGGGTTCTAAGCGTCGGTGTCTTTGCTCGGTTTCTTCGAGCTGCGCGCACTGGTTTTCTTTGTTGTCTTTTTCTTCTTCGTTGCCGTTTTTTTCGCGGTCTTTTTGGCTGCTGCGCTGGGTGCGGGGTTATTTACGGTTGCCTTGGCTGTCGGTTCCGTTGCCGGGCGCACTGCACGGGTTCGAATGACTTTCATCGCAGGCCTTGCAGTCACAGCTTCAGAGTCTGCGGTTACGGCAGCAGCCTTCGTCACTTTCTTCTTCGATGTTGTCTTCTTCTTCTTTGCAACAGTCGCTGAGGGCTTGCTTGTCGCTGTGGATTTTACTGTGGGTTTGGGCGTCGGCTTGGTTTCAGTGAGCTGCGCTGACTTTGGTCGCGATTCCGGCTGTTCCAGGTCATCTTTCACAAGAGAAGCAGTTGGATTAGGCGGCTCAACGCGTCGCACCAGCTTTGCGTGCTTTTCGTCGATGGCAGATTCTTCGGGTTCTTCACACGGCACGGTCACAAGACCATTGAGCTTCGCGCCATCGTCCACCTCAAGTGTCTTGCTAGTCAGCGATGCGCCTTTCCAAGACGACTTTGGCCCGAGTTGCACAGGCCCAGGCGTCTCGACCTTGCCTTCAATCGAGCCCTCGCAAACAACGCCGTCGCCTGACTGCACGCGCTTGGCTGCGATGCGCCCGCGTTTGGTGACGGTAATCAACCCGCACGTCTGCACATCATTGACGGGCAGATACGACTTGATGACGACATCTTCGACCTTGATGGCCTTGTGACAACCGGGACAGGTCGTGCTCAGCGTCTTGGCTGAGACGTCCAGCATCTGTCCGCAGAAATAGCATCGCACCTGCCGTCGGGCAGTCGGGCGGTTTCTGCCAATGAGCTTGTTCTTAGCCATGACGTGGCGCGCTCAATGCGCCGCGATTGCCGATCCGTGGTAGTAGCGCCAAAGGCGTTATTTCTTGCTGACAGAGGCAGTCGCGGTCGGGGTCGGGGTAGGTGTCGGACGTGTCTCAATCTCGGGCTTCGGTTCTGTCGTTGAAGCTGAACGCGACGACGTGGAACGCGATGAATCATCCGTGGAGACGCCGATTCGGCAATACCCGTTGATTGATGCGCCCTCTGCCATGTTCATTTTTGCTGCGACAACGTCGCCGGTGATCTTGCCGTTGGCCATGATCTCGACGCGATCGCTGGCTTCGACGTTGCCTTCGATGTGGCCTTCGACTGCGACTTCCTTGGCCGTCACAGTGGCCTTGCATCGCGAGCCGTTTGCGACGTGGACCTTGCCCTTGCCGGTAACGGACCCCTCCAGCGTGCCAAGCACCTTGGCGGCGGATTCAAATGAAACTTCACCCTTCACCCGGGCGTCCGGGCCGATGATCGTTGAGAATTCCTGTTCCGAAGGTGCCATTGTTGGTCTCCTGTAGCTGACTGCTCCCATCGGACTTCACGTCAGGTGATCCGATGGCAGCAATGGCATTGGCAGGCATCGATGCTACACACCTGCTGTCCATTGCCTGCAGTTTGGACAACCTCTGCACATCGACAGCACTCCATCAAAAACGCAAAAATTGCGCGCTGCCGGTCAATACACACGCCCGCCCGGTGGCACATCACGCTGCGGTTGCAATAGCACGACGCGCCCCTCTGCATCAGGCAGCCCGAGCACGAGCACTTCGCTCATGAAGCCTGCAATCCGCCTGCCGCCGAGGTTCATTGCTGCGATGACCGACCGGCCGGGAAGCTCCTCAGCACTGTACAGATCCATCAATTGGGCGCTACTCGTGCGCTCGCCGTGTTCGCCGAAGTCGATCCACAGCTTGTACGACGGCTTGCGGGCCTTCTCGTTGACTTCAACGCGCGTGATTTTCCCGACGCGCAGCTCCAAAAGCTCAAATGCATCACCAGCGTTTCCGTCAGACATAATGCACGCAGCGTATCTCGCAATGGCCAGTGCGCCGATCGTTACTATGCGGACATGAGCAACGACACGCCGCTGGTTGGAATCGTGATGGGGTCCAAATCTGATTGGGAGCCCGTGATGCAGTTTGCCCGTCAGACGCTCGCAGACTTCAGCATCGCACACGAATGCAAAGTGATGTCCGCCCACCGCACACCGGATGATGTGACGCAATGGGTCGGCCAGGCCGAAAGCAGGGGCATGGAAGTCATCATCGCAGGAGCCGGAGGGGCAGCGCATCTGGCGGGGGTTGCGGCGGCGCACACCGTTTTGCCTGTGCTTGGTGTGCCCATACCCAGCGTGCTGAACGGCCTCGATTCGCTGTTGTCCACAGCGCAGATGCCCGGCGGCATACCCGTCGCCACGTTTGCCATCGGAAAAGCCGGAGCGGTCAACGCGGCGCTATTTGCGGTTGCGATTCTTTCCGCCAGCCGCCCAGAGTTGCGAAAACAGTTACACGACTTTCGTGCGAAACAAGCTGAGAAAGTCCGCGCTGTAACACTCGACTAATTCTCGATCAACTCAAGGCACGTGGCATTTCGGCTCGGGCCGGCCGTTTCAATTGCCAGACCCAACAACCATTCACGATTCTTTTTCCAACAAACTACGCACCTCACTCAACGTCCGCGCCGCCAGGACTTTCCCGGTAAAAACGCACCGATCGCGTTGCACGCGCATCGTGTGCTTGATGCGCATCGCCACCGCTTCGTAGCCTTCTTCCTCATCGACAAGCCGCAGGCGATTCAACCGGCCGTGCTTCGTCTCAACAGTTTCAAACGTCGGCTCCGCATAGTCGTATTCAACCAGTACCGCAGCAAGCTGCTTGATTGATTCTTTGGTATGCACGCGCAGATGTATTACCAGACCAGCATCGACCAAGCCTTCAGCGGCGCGGCCGACCAGGACAGTTTCTGCATCGGGCAGACCGTGTTCAACGGCGGTCATGAATTCCTCCACCCACCGCCACATGTCGACAATCCGCTGCTGGTAGCCCGCCTGTCCCAAAGCCTGCATGCTCATCGCGCGGGCGTGCTGGCGAACCTGCAGGGCGCTCGGCCGCAGCGCATCCTGCGCGCGCATGTGTTCCATTGCCCGGTGAATCGCCGCGCGCAACGTTGGCACCTGCCCCAACTCCATCAGGCGAGCTGCTTCTCGGGCAACGGCTTCCGTACGTGGGTCGCTGTGTTTGTGGCCGGCTTCGTCATGCACTGCAATTGGGCGGAATTGTTGCGTTCCGCGCGGCAAGTGTAGGCCGAATCCACTCCGACTTGCGATAGAATGTCAGCTATGGTGCAACTGAACGCAGATGAATGCCGCGTGCTGGGCGTGCTTGTGGAAAAAGCCCACACCACGCCGCAGCAGTACCCGTTGACACTCAACGCGCTTCTCAACGGCTGCAATCAAAAAAGCAGCCGCGAGCCGGTCACCAATCTCAGTGAAGACGATGTGCTGGCTGCCATCGACGGTTTGCGCAGCAAACAACTCGCTCGCGAGGCCATGATGTCCGGCAGCCGGGTTGCCAAGTTTCGCCACAACGCCCGGGAAACGCTCGGCGTTGAAACTCCGGAGTTGGTCGTGCTCACAGAGTTGCTGCTCCGCGGGCCGCAGACGCTGGGCGAGCTGCGCGGCAGGGCGTCGCGCATGCACAACCTCGATACGCTCGAGCAGGTCCAGAACATTCTGAGCGGTCTCGCCCAACGCGATGAGCCGATGGTGCGGGAACTGCCAGCGGAAGCAGGTTCCCGTGCTCGCAAGTTCACGCAACTTCTTGCACCGCAGCAGCACGCCGCGCCATCGCCAGCAACCGTACAACAGCATGTCGCACACGCTCCGCAGGAAACCGGCGGTCTCGAACAACGAGTTGCAGAGCTCGAACATCAGGTTGCGGAGTTGCGCAAGTTGTTGCAACAGTTGCAGGGGCAGTCAACATCATCATTCCACACGGCTGCGGATTGAACGGACGTGCAGCAGATTCAGCCTCCACAAACGATACGGCAGCGGCTCGGGCGCAATGTTCGGCTGTATCCGGCGTACACCGCAGCATTCAATGCGTTCTTCTGGATGCCGGTCTTTTTTTTGTATTTCAGTGAGCATCTCACGCTTGAGCGCGTGCTGCTGCTCGAATCAATCTACTACATAGCAGTCGTGCTGTTTGAAGTGCCCAGCGGATATTTCTCCGATTCCGTCGGCCGAAAACCAACGCTGCTCATTTCCGCCGGCGCTTTGCTCGCAGCCTATGGCCTGTTCTTCTGGGGTGCATCGTTTGTGGTGTTTGTTCTTGCACAGATCTGCCTGGCGATTGGCATCTCGTTCAATTCCGGCACAGATACATCGTTTCACTATGACAGTTTGGCTGCGCTCGGCCGGCACAACGAATACGATCAGCGCGAAGCAGTCGCTGCCCGCAACGGTTTTCATGCAAGCGCAGTCGCCGCATTAGTCGGCGGCATCGCAGCTGCGTTTGAATTGCGCTATGCCTACGGCCTTTCAGCTCTTGCAGCAGGCAGCATGTTTGTGCTCGTATTTCTGTTTACTGAACCCACGACTCACAAAGCAGAAGAAGATCCGCATCGTGGTCTGGTTTCACAAATTGGCGCTTGCTTCGGCCATCTCCGTCAGGCACCGCTGCGCTGGTTGTTCGGCTTTGCGGTGTTGATGACCATTCTCAATCACGTGCCGTACGAGTTCTATCAACCGTATCTGGAGTTGCTCGGCGCTGATAAATGGTTGGCATCGTCAACACCCGGCCGCGGCACGCCGATCATCACCGGACTGCTCGCTGCGGCGGCAATGTTCATCAGCGGAAGCGTTGCAGGCCGCAGTATTCACGTGCGCGATCGCATCGGAATCGGGCCGACACTGCTTTCAGCGTGCCTGCTGCAAACGGTCATCATTGCGGCAATGGCGTTCGTGCTGCACCCGATTGTGATTGTGCTTATTCTCCTGCGAAGTGCCCCGCGCGGGCTGATGGCAGCGCCTCTGAATGCTGCGATCGCGCCGCGCGTCACCCAGAAAACGCGCGCGACGTATTTCTCGTTGCAGTCACTCGTCGGTCGGCTGGCGTTTTCCGCAACCCTTGCAGGGTTTTCATTGCTGGCCGGTGCCGATGCTCGTGTCGCATGGGAGGGGTTGTCGCGCGTCCTGACAGCAGCCACGATCATTGCGCTGGTCGGGGCTGTACTTCTAGCACTGTTCATTTCAACAATGATCAAGGCTGAACAAAGAGCAATCGGAACTCCCACTGAGGATTGAGCGGCACTGTGTGCCGCTGCCGCTGTCGCCACCTCACAACCACATCGTGCTGCGCAGTGGCAGGATTGCGTATCGACGCATTGGTCGAATTCGTGATCCGATTCAACGTGCGAGCTGTGCAGGCGCTGAATCCGAAAGGCGTGACCGAATGCCAGCCGGCCATAGCGAACTGCTGTCAGTTTGGGCATAGGCACAATGATCCGCTGTGCAATGACGCGAGTTCTCGGACCTTGGCGGGTGTTAAATTGTTGCTGTGAATGTGGATAACTACTGCGGACCATCGCTCAGACACTTGTAATCGACATTCCGGTAACGTCACCATTGCCTGAGCAACGCCGCGAGTTAGGAGGCAGTACACTTGCGGTCCGCCGGAATGTTCGATTTTCGCATCCAAGCGTTGTTTCGTCCAAGAAACACGTGCAGGTCGGGTTGAATTGGTGTACTATGCCGGTAACCATTGCCATTGAAATGGCTTATGGTGATTTCAAAGTGTCCGAGGTGCTGTTGAGACAGTGCCGGCACGTGGAGGCGTGTAGAAGGAGCTACTTGTCATGCAGAGGTTGTGCGCAGCGCTTTTGGCGCTCTTAGTGTGCGCGACCATTGCTGAGGCCGGCCCGGAGTGGGTGGAAGATGACCTCGGCGGGGGCGACGCAGGAAATGATCGACCTGGCGCGCAGATCACGCGCGGTACGGGATCGTTGTCGACGATTGGTGGGCAGCTGGGGGGCCTGACATCAGGAAGCCCAGTGGGCTTTGGCGACATTCCATCGATTGATGACTTCGAAGATGTCTACGTAATCAACATAATCAACGCCAATGCGTTCACCGCATCCATCGCATCGTTCTTCGGCGGTGATGCTGACTTTGATGCAAGGTTGTTCCTCTTCGATGAGAACGGCATAGGTGTTCTCGCAAATGATGACACATTCTTCGTCGGTGTTACGCAGGGTACGAGCGGCGATGACGACGACGATGATGATGACGATGACAAAGGCAAGGATCCGCCGCAGATTTCAAGCGGACCGACGTTGCTTAATCAGTCGACCGATGGCTCAAACGTCCAGGTAACAGAAGGCCGCTATCTCCTTGCTGTCAGCTATTCCCCGAACCAACCGCTTGGTGGTGGTTCGCCGGGTTCGCGCGGCAAAGGTGGCTCGCCGATCTTCAATTTCGAGAATCCGTTTGAGATTTCAGGTGCTGACGGTCCGGGCGGCGCGTTTGAACTTTCGGGTTGGACACGACCACCGGTCCCCGGCGATGTGACGGGTCTCGACCGCACTGGACCACCTGTCACAGGCAACTATCTCATAACCCTGCGAGGTGTCGGCTTTGCCGAACCGCTTCAACCGCCGGGAACTGGTGGCGGGCCCGCCGATCGAGGCACGGCAACAGAAAAAGGCACCGTTCTGGTGTATTCGAAAGTCGAAATTCGATGGGATGCCAACGGCAATCTCATTCAGGACACCTTCCTGACGTTGACCAACGATTACCCGCAGAATGTGCGCGTGCAGTTGTACTACATCAATGGCGATGCACCACTTGCTGCGAATCCTGCTGCCGGCGAACGCGCCCATCCCGGTTGGAACTGGGCCGGTATCGAAATCTGGCTGACTTCCGATCAACCAACATATTGGTCAGCCGCAACCGGTTTGGGTGGCAACGGGCCGGACGATCCGACCTTCTCGCCCTGGACAGTTCTTGACCCGGGCGCGCCTCCTGGCCGACCCGCCAACGATGGGACAGCCGAACGCGTACTGCGCGGATACATCATTGCCTGGCCGGTGAACGAGCAGGATCATGAATTACGTTGGAATCACCTTGCAGGCGATGCAACGCTCGTCAATTATCGCGAGGGTTCTGCCTGGACTTACCTCACATGGGCGTTCCAGTCTGTGAACGCAGCTGTCGCACACGGCACGCCGACCGGTACGCCGGGCATTCTGAATTTCGATGGCGTTGAATTCACGCGGCCGTACGGCGAACTGCTGATGAACTTCCAGGCAGTCGGCTCAACTGCGTACAACGGTCCGAAAATGGTTACCACCACGGATGTTGATCTGACGCTCCACCCGTTGACTGCTGACCTTCGCCAGGAAACAACCGGCCCGGTCACGACCAAAGCGGACTTCGTCACGTGGAATCAGAATGAAGTCAAACTTTCCGGCCAGCATCGTTGCATTACATGTTGGGATCAGCAACTGCTCAGTCTGTATGAATTTCCGAATCACTTCAAGATCGCTGCGCTTCAGACGACGCACGGCAAGAGCCGAATCGATGGCATCAGCAGCCAAAATTGCGATCTTGATCTCTTCGGCCTTGGTGGCCCCGGGACACCACCTGATGGTGTGATCGATTTTGTCAGCGAGGCAACTGCGCTTCTTGGTGTTCGCGCGATGCATTTGCGATTCGATACTGCATTCGGTTTCGATCGAACCGGTGGTAACCTCTTTGGCATGGGTGTGGAGACCGCAGTCGTGCGTATTGACACGGTCAACATTCCACCAGAGTTGTGGGATGACGGACTGCTGACGCCGGAAGAGATTGCCGAATGGAAAGAGCGTGAAGGCAAGAAGCCCAAGCCGGCTGCTGAAACTGTGAAACAGGTCACAAAGCCGAAACGCCGACCAGGAAAGAACGGTGGAGATTCTCCAAGGAAGTAGTACACCAATCTCTGCAAACAGATTCAACAGGCAGCGATTCATCGCTGCCTGTTTTCTTGCGCGGTCATGGTCCGTCGTGAAGATCCGCGAGTTTATCGCGATATGCCTGAGCGTTTTCCGCATCGCCAGTGGATTCATAAAGGTAAATCATGTGGCGAAGCGACTCATTCAACGCGGCATCGTTTCTTGGCGATTCCGCACGGAGTGCATCGATGTGCGCTTCGAGTGTTTGCTTGAGCGTATTCAATTCACCTTCGATGATCAACGCGCACTCGTTGTCGCCGGACTTCTCAAGAATTCGCACCAGCAGCAGCGTCGTGTCAATTACCCGCGGGTCATGCGGGCTGAATCCTGATTGCTGCAGCGAACGTGCCGCGCGAGCCAGTTGTTCTGCCTCGGCCAGAGACTGTCGCTGTGTGTGTGTAGTAAGCAGCAAAAGAACATGCGCAAGGTGATACTGTGTCGTGGCGATTGACGTGTTGTCCTCACGCAGCTCGGATTTCTTGATGTCCAGTGCTTCACGGAGATCGCGCTGCGCTTCTTCCAGGACAGGCATTGCTTCGGCGGGGTTCTCGTCGGCAATGTGAATCAGACACGATGCGCGATTCGTCAGACCGTTTGCAACATCAATGTGTCGATCGCCACGATGTTCGCGCTGGATGGATGTCGCCTGCGCGATGTAGTCTGCGGCTTCTTTGTACTTCTTCTGATCGCGCAGGCACATCGCGAAGTTATTCATCGTGCGCCCGACCATCACCGGCGTGGAAACTCGGCGGCGCATCTCCATCGCTTTACGATAAAGCTTGTTCGCTTCGTCGTACCGATCCATCCGACCCAGGCATGAGGCAAGGTAATCAATGCTTCGCGCGAGTTCTTCATCTTCACCATCCGCAAGCTCTTCGTACATCTCATACGACTCGCGAAAGAGTGGCTCCGCCTCTTCATATCTGCCGTTCCACCACAGGACCGCGCCCAGTTCTCGAAGTGTGAGCGCGAGCTCTTCGGCAGGCGGCTCATAAATGTCGCGCTGAAGAGCGAGTGCTTTTTGATAGAGGTCTTCTGCAATTTCGAAATTGGTTAACGACTTGTAACCAAATGCCATGGCAGACAGTACTGCGGCATGCACTTTCGGGAAATCGCCAAGCTCTTCTTCTGCATCACGTACTGCGAGGTCCATAAAATCGACGACCTTCGCATCGGCAGCTTTCCCCTTAATATCAACTTCGTCTCGCCGTGCATCTACTGTCTGACCAAGCTTGCCAAAGAAGTAATCAGATGTCTTTTTCTGATTCCGGACTTCTTCCACTGCGACCTTGAAATTGCGCTGTGCCCGAACCATTCCTGTCGAGGTCCCAACTACGCCACCAACCAGCAGCACAAACACAATCGCAATCGAACTCACCAGCAATTTGTTGCGCTTGGCAAACCGCGACCACGTGTACAAAAGACTTGCAGGCCGGGCGTGGATCGGCTCATCATTCAGATACCGCTGAATATCCTGTTCGAGTTCGAGTGCTGACTGGTATCGCCTTTCGCGATCCTTCTCCAGCGCATGAAACACGATCGTTTCCACATCACCCTTCAGTGAGTGGTTCATCGTGCTCATGCGCAGCGGTGCCTGCTCCTTGATTATCCGCGTTGCTTCATAAACAGGTGTGTCAGACAGATCGTACGGCAGCTTACCGGTCAACAACCGATACAGCACAACGCCCAATCCATATACATCGCTGCGCGTGTCGATGTCCGACGGATCAGCTTCGATCTGCTCCGGACTCATGTACGGTACGGTGCCTACAAGTTGACCGACTTCCGTCTGCACCGTCGCTGCCTGGATGTCGCTGTCAGTCGTGCGCGCGACGCCGAAGTCGATGATCTTTGGCTGGCTGGATGAATCAACAAGGATGTTGTCCGGCTTCAAGTCGCGATGAATGATTCCCTTTTGGTGGCCGTGATGCACAGCATCACACACCTTCATAAACAGTTCGAGCCGTTCGTCTGTGCTCAATTTCTGTTTCTGTGCGAATTCTGTCAGTGTGCGCGCATCGGGAATGTACTCCATTGCGAAGTACGGCACCGCACCCGTGCCATCATCATGCACGCCGGCTTCATATACCTGCGCTATACCCGGATGCCGCAACCGCCCGAGCAGTTGCGATTCATATTCAAAACGGCGCAGCGCACTCTTGCTGGCAATGCCGCCCTTCATCAGCTTCAGCGCAACTGAGCGACGCGGATTGTCCTGTTCGGCTTCGAAGACAGCGCCCATGCCGCCGGCCCCGATCAATCGAACGATCCGATACCGACCGACAGTTTTTGGAAGCGTTGGATCGACTCTGGACGTACGACCACCGGCCGGTGCGGACGACTCCATTGTCGGCGCATCAGCATCCGGCGTGACAGTTTGAAATCCCGGCGGCACGACAGTTTCAGATTCCGATGCGCTTGATGAACTCGCGGGCGGCCCATCAACTGTCGCCTGCTCATCATTGCTCATTGAGCCATCCGACGTCGCTGCTTCATCGGCTTCGCCGTCAAATGTCTCCGCTTCATGCGGAGTATCCGATGCAGAAGAATCGACAGTCGGTTGTTCATCGCCGCCGCCCATCGTCTCCTGTTCGTGGATGTCCTCGTCGCGCCGCTTGCTCATGATGCCCTCACCCAAGGCAGTGAAGTATACGGCACACCTGTTGCGATGCCCGCGTCGCTTTGCTCCAGGCACCGAAGAGGCGTTTATTCGACCATGATTTTTGCCGCTGCCGCGTGGCCCATAGTCACCGACTTTGCCGCCGCCGGCTTTACGGTAATTGAATCCGCAGCAGGCTCGTTGGCTTTGATGGTGACCGACGTTCCCGGCCGAAGTCCGTGGCTGTCAATGAACTGCAAAAACGCGTTTCCCTGATCAAGCACCCGTGCTATGCGCACAGTCGAGCCGGCTTTACAGTCGATCAATCGCCTGCGGGGTTCAGCACGCATCGCGCCGCCGGCATCAGGAATCGGGTCGCCATGCGGATCAACCGCCGGGTAATTCAACAATGCATCGATACGGTCCAGCAGGCGATCGCTGATGGCATGTTCGAGTTGTTCCGCTTCTTCGTGTACTTCCGCCCAGTCCACACCAAGCGCTTCAACCAGGAAAGTCTCGATCAAGCGATGCTTGCGCAGCACTGCGAGCGCCATCTTCTGGCCGCGGCGTGTCAACTTCACACCGGAGTACGGCTCGTACGAGATCAATTTATTTTCGGCAAGGCGCTTCACCATCGCCGTAGCCGTGCCCGGCACAACGTCCATCGCTTCTGCGAGCGCACCCATCGACACCAACTCGTTCGGCTGTAACTGGTGCGCCAGGTAAATCTGCTTCAAATAATCTTCAATAGCAATGGTCGGCATGCGCGAATCTCGACAGGCAACCATTGTACAACGGACCTGTCTCGCCGCCGGGGCTATGAGGCATCCCGCAATTGCGCAGACTTCTGTTTGATCTGTGCATCGATGCGCTGTTGCGCAAGCCTGATTGCGTCCGGATTGCAGTCAATGCCCAGCGTTGTTCGGCCGGTGGCAAGCGCCGCCACAACAGTCGTGCCGCTGCCGCAAAATGGGTCCAGCACCAGCCCGCCGGACGGGCAGGCCGCTTCGATGAGTATTTTCAGTAGCGCTATCGGTTTCTGCGTGGGGTAACCGACGCGCTCCAATGCCATGTTGTTGATGGCAGGCACATCCAGGACATCGGTCGCCTTCTTCATCTGTCCCTTCATGCGATTACTCGTTGCCGGGACCATCGGCGGTTCGAAGAAATATGCCTGCGTTCTTGCATAAAACAAAATGTCATCATGCTTGCGCGCAAAACGCCGCGGTGATGATCCGCCCAGGCCGTACTTCCAGATCAGGTGATTGACAAAATTGTCGCTGCCAAAAACATCATCGAGCAGCAGCCGCAGATGATGACACGTGCGCCAGTCACAGTGCAGGTAGATCGCGCCGGTGCGGCGGAGCACACGGTGCAGTTGTTCGATGCGCGGCTGCATAAATTCGAGATACGCATCGATGCTGTCCCAACTGTCCGCATATGCTCCGCTGCCCGCCCGCATTGTTCTGCCGGTATTGAAGGGCGGGTCAAGATAGACCAGATCAATGGATGCAGTGCGCAGCTCGAGCAATGCACTGAGGCAGTCGTCGTGGATGATGCGGGCGGTGCATCCGTGCATGAGCCGGCAGTCCAACAGGTTCATCGAGCTCTCCGTGGCTCGGTTGACTATGCATCGGCTGAATCGCCTCGAGCATCGCGCAAATTCATGATCAGACTTGATAGCGCTGCGATTGCTTCGCGAATCTCACGAATGTCAAGATTCGAGATATGTCCATCGCTGATCGCAGCAATGGCCTCCGCACATTCGCGCACTGCGTTGACAGTGCTTGCGTCCAGCGATTCGTGGCGGACAAAGTGGCCACCGACTTCCTGGCAGATGTAATCGACGCAGCGGTCGCCGCAATCCGGATCCGCTGACTGCACCATACGAATCAACCGCTCGATCGGATTCGGCGCAGCTCCGGAGAGCATGCGATTGACATGCCTGGTCGACATCTGCATCGATGATGCAAATCGTTTGGTGCCGACACTCTCCACGAGCCGAGCAAGGTGCTCATGCGGCTGTCGATTGAAATCGGGTTGTTGTTGGTCGCTTGACATAATGGGAATTGCATATGTATCCGCGAGGCTGTGAAGTCTCAATTCGAAAAAGCATACTCGAAGCGGCAGCGAGGGTTGAAAGGAAAAGTCATAACAACGGGCTCAACAGCCCTGCAGTATTGTGCAGGAGGCGAATTGGCCAGGATCGCGAACGCCAATCATCATGGCGGATGGTGTTTGCGGTATTCATGTACGACTTCTGCAGGAATCGCAACTGGCTGGCAAAATCAGTGTCGTAAATCACCGAACTGACTTCGAAATTCAGTTCGAAACTGCGTCGATCGAGATTGGCTGTACTGATCATCGCCAGGTTTCGATCGATCGTCATCGTCTTGGCGTGCAGCATCCCGCTGGTGAATTCAAGGATGTGCGCGCCCGAATCGAGCATCAAGTCGTAGTAGGCACGGCTGGCCGCAGCGACCACAGGTGAATCATTTCGCGCCGGGAGCACGATCGTCGTCTCCACGCCGCGGCGCGCTGCAGCACTGATCGCGAGTAGTGTCGATTCATCAGGTACGAAGTAGGGCGTCGTGAGAATGAGTTCCTCACGTGCACTGTAGATCATCGCCGTCACCAATTGCCGCAGCGCCTCGTTGTTGGATGTCGGCCCGGTTCCCATGATCTGAAGGGCCGCGCCATCGTCATACGGTTCGGGCATCAGCCCAATTGCGTCAGTGAGCACTTCTTCGGTATCCAGAAACCAATCTTCGATGAACAGTGCCTGGAGATCACCGGTGGCTGGGCCATCGATCCGCAGCATAGCGTCCACCCAGGGTGCGTAGCGCTTCTTGATTGCAAACTCCGGATCGGACAGGTTCTGGCTGCCCATGTATCCGATGCGTTCGTCGATGACTGCAATCTTGCGGTGATTGCGCAGATCAACACGCGCAAACAGTGCGCGCATTGCATGCACCGGCAGCGCTTCGATAACCTGAATGCCGGCGCTGCGCATCTGCCGCGCGAGTGCCGAACGCAGGAACAGTTTCGAGCCCACAGAATCGACCAGCAGTCGGCAGCGAACACCGCGCTGTACAGCGGACATGAGCGCGCGACCAACGCGCGTACCGCTATGATCAGTCAGGTATATGTAAAAGAGCAAATGACAGTGGTCAGTCGCTGCGTCGATGTCCTCGATCAGCGCTTGAATGAACACATCGGTGTCTGCAAAGAGCCTGAGACGATTGCCGGGCCGAACCGGATTGTGCGCGACAGACTCCGCGAGACTTGCGATCGGTATGAAATCCACTGGTATCACCGGATGGCGATAGTGGTGCTGCGGCCTTTCCACAACGCACGTCTGTGAACGGATCCGAGCGATAATGGACCGATGTTGGCGAATACGGCGTCTGCCCAGACGCGCCTCGCCAACCAGTAGATACAGCACAATGCCCAGAATCGGAATGGCAAAGATCACGACGACCCATGCCAGCGCAGTTGCGGGGCGAAACGATTGCCTGGTCAGAATAAACGCAACCATGGCTAGTTTGAGCGCAAGCTCACCAACGATCACGACAAACGGCCAGATTGTGTTCAGAAATTCCAGCGCGCAGACTCCGCTGTGTGTGCATCAGTCGACGCACACAGTGTACGGATTATGCGAAATGGCGATCAGTCGGTGTGCGTTGCGCCGCGCCACAACGTTCCGGCAAGCAGCGCAGCCCACACAAACACGCCGCCAACTGCGAGCAGCGTGATGAGCGTCCACTGCTCATCAGGCGGCGGGATCGAGCCACCTTGGCCGAGCGTATGCACCGCCATAAGCGGGCTGAGCTCGATCAGTGACATCCAGTTCGCACCGGTGACGACGCCGAGTAACGTGAGTGCGGGGCCGAGCAAACTGACAGCGATGCATGCAAGCATTGCCAGCATGCGCGGGCCGGGGCGGTCTGTGACGATCGCGCCCGCAACAATCGCGCCGACAAACAGCAACCAGCATCCAAGCGTCGCAGCCATGGCAGCGGTGCGCATTGTTGACCAGTCCGTCACAAGGCGCAGCGGCCAGATCACGACCTGCACGAGCAGCAGCAAAACGATGACATCCAGAATGGTTTGCCGAATCGGCCAACGGGCTTTGGCCTGGCTCAGCCGCATCAAAGGCCAACCGATCATTATGCCGACGGTGATGCACAACATCATCAGCCGTACGCCGGGCGTAAAACTTGCAGAATTCGGATGCACCGGTGTCCGCAACCCCATCGCCAGTATCCACGATCCGATGAGCCAGAACGATGCAAAAAAGATCAGCGCACGCGGTAGGGGGATGCCCTGCGGTGGTTGCGGCTGAGCGGTTGGGGTCGACATCGGGAAAAGTGTAGGACCGCTCGGGTCTTCATGGAATTGGATTGCATCTGACCTCTCGCAAGAGGACGGTGCCGCAGCACTTGCTGCAAGCAACTCGCTAGCGAGCGAAAACCCCGCGCGGGTCTGCGAGATCAAGCTCGTTGTCGTAGCCGCCATCGACGTGGCCGCGCTGCTCGAACAGAAAGTCAATCCGGCGAATCTTTTCATTGGCGGACACTTCACCCGCCGCCTCGTCGCCAGGTGCAGAATGCCACAAAAGCACACTGCCGCGATCCGTACGAAGTCGCATCGGTTTGCCCTGCATAAACCCAGTTATATCGACAGCGTCGATCTGCCCAGCCCAGCGCTGGGATTCAATCAGGCGGATCAATCGCAGTGCTGCGGTGATGTCGGTTCCTTCCCACCGCTGAGCCGGCTCGCGCGGCGGTTCGTAGCGCACACCGCGAATCGCAATGAAGTGACTCTGATCCGAAACCCGGTATGACGCAGGCAGTAATCGCCCGTTTCGATCAATGATCCAATTGTGATTGCTGCCGTTCACAACTGCGTACGGCGTCAGGAACGTTGCATGTACTTCCACGCGCGTGACATCCACGCGCCGCAGTTGTTGAATCGATTCGAAACAACCTGTCTCCAGCAGTGCGTTTTGGGCGTTTACAAGTTCATCATGCGCAAGCGGGTTTGGGCTCAAATGCGCCCCGGCCGTGTGTGCGAGCATCGCTTCGAGATCGCCCTGCACCCACGACGGCGCATTTGCAAATCGAACATCCACGATCTGCTCAGCCCCGGCTATTGTCGCAGCGGCGACGCGGCTCTCCAATTGCGGAACGCCGAACATCCATCCGACGATCACGCCAATCACAGCGAGCAGCCAGGTCGTGGCAATACCCGTTCGGCGTATCGTCGGCCAGTCCGGCGCGGTGACCCAGCAGCGTAATCGCGTAAACAGACCGTCCGAGTTCTTCTTGCGCTTTTTCGTTTTTCGTTTAGCCATTGGTTGTTCGTTCACCATCGGCCACGGTCCCTTCCAAACCACAGGAATCATGCCGATCGGATGGGAGCAGGGCTTCGGGAAAGTGCCGCATGCACAAGCTTCGCACACAATCCGGTGAAATCGATCCCCGCAGCAACCGCAGCCTTGGGCATCAGCGAATGCGATGTGAAGCCCGGAATCGTGTTCACCTCGAGGAACCACGGGCCGGTGTCATCACACATGAAGTCAACCCGGGCCAGATCTCTGCAGCCAAGCGTGTCGAAGGAAAGTTGCGCCATTGCTATGCACTGATCTGCGAACACTTTGGGCAAACTCGGATCAATTTCATATCGCGTGTCATTGCGCGCATATTTTGCGTCATAGTCATAAAACGCAACGCCGGGGATAATCTCGATGATCGGTAGAACGCGATCACAAAGCACACTGACTGTGAGTTCTCTGCCGTCGATGTAGCGTTCTGCAAGTATCTCCTGCTGCGGCTGGAATGTCTGCTGTGCCGCAGCAAGTTCAGATGCGTTTCGGCAGATATACACATCGACGCTGGAACCGTCATTGATGGGTTTCAAAACCACCGGCGGCTCAATGGGGCAGACTTCGCTTGCGATAAACGCTGCAGCATGCGGTGTGCGAAACCCGCGCAGTTCGATCAATGCCTGCTTGGCTGCCCACTTGTCCATGCACAGCGCACTTGCTTCGGGACCCGAGCCGACGTACGGCACGCCGGTGAATTCGAGAATCCGCTGCAGCGGTCCGCCTTCACCCCAGGGGCCGTGCAAAGCGGGGAAAAACACGTCAACGTCTTGTACAGGAATCGTCGCAGTTGGCTCGTCGATGACATGTTCGGTGACATTGAAACCGCCGCAGTCGCGCAGCCCTTGCGCAATCGCCCTGCCGGAGTCGAGGCTCACAGCACGTTCCGCATCCGGCCCGCCCATCAGGACAGTAATGTTGAGGTGTTCGTTCATGACCTGTTCCGCTGAGACCTGCGGGCGTTTCCGAACTGCTGTCCGATTGCACTGAACAGCAAGACACATGATCTATGTCGTGCAGACTTCATCGACCACGTGCATCGAAACAGCCAACTTATGCCGAAACACCCTCGTCACGCCGCCAGAGGACGACTTCGCGCTCCAGTTGGACGCCTGACGACTCATATACACGCTTCTGCACAAGTTCGAGCAGCCGCAGAACGTGCTCAGCAGTGGCGGTGGGGTTGACCGTGATGAAATTGGCGTGATGCGTACTGACTGTCGCCCCGCCGATGGTGGTGCCCTTGAGTTTGGCTTCATCAATCAGCTTGCCTGCGGAAACGCGCTGCTCGGTGACAGGATCAATTGCATTCTTGAACGCGCAGCCGGCCGAATGTTCCGCCAACGGTTGCGTACTCTTCTTGAACGAAAAAATCTCTTTGACGCGATCGCGCACAGCAATCGGATCATCCTCAGAAAGATGAAAGATCGCCGAGATGATGATCGAATCGGGAATGTTCGTGCTGCGATAGTCAAACCGCAGTTCACTCTTGGGGTACGTCACCTGTTCGCCCGTGCGGGTAATGCATGTAACAGTTTCAAGCGTGTCACTGATTGCTCCGAACGCGCCGCCAGCGTTCATGCGCACTGCGCCGCCGATCGTTGCGGGAATACCTGCCATATGCGCCAGGCCCACAAGTCCGCGTCGCGCAGTATCCATAACTGTCTTGGACATGTCCGCCCCAGCCATCGCCTTCATGCGATCAATTGCGCCATCCGGGTTGTATTTGACATCCCGAAACGTTTGCTGATCGAGTTTGACGACGACACCGTCCACGCCTTCATCCGCCACCAGCAGATTCGCACCAGCTCCAAGCACGCGCAGCGATGCACCGGATCGCGCGCATCGACTCGCAAGCGTGGTCAATGCTTCAATCGTGCGCGGCCGAACCAGCGCATCAGCCCGTCCGCCGATGCCATACCACGTCATCGCGCCAATCGGCGCGTCGAGTTCGACTTCAACATCGAGATCGCCAAACAAACTGGAAGCAGAGCGAAGCATTCCTGACATGGTAGTGAATCTCAAGTGGCCGGATCACTTGCGGAATTCAGAAATGCCTTACCCACCTGCCACACCGGACCAGCGCCCATGATGACAAGCAGATCACCCGGCCGGCAGATCACTTCAAGCTGCTCGACAATCGCATCAAACGGATACAGATGCAGCGCCGTCACGCCCAATTCGCGTAGGCGATCGACAAGATCATGCGCGCTCACGCGATGCTTTTCGATCTCCGAATCGCGCACAAAATAGATGTGCGGCACGATCACGATGTCCGCTGATGAAAAACTATTGGCGAACTGTTCAAGCAGGAACCGTGTGCGGCTGTGCTGGTGCGGCTGAAACACGCAGATCAGCCGCTGCGGTTTTTCACTTTGCCGCAAGGCTCGAAGCGTCGCATCTATCTCTGTGGGGTGGTGTCCGTAATCGTCAAAGATCGTGACAATGCCGCCGTTGACAACACGTTCACCCAGCCGCTGCATGCGCCGATCAATGCCCCGAAAACTCGAAAGCGCCGCTGCGATGTCGTTCCACGTGGCGCCGAAACTATGCGCGAGAATTGCCGCCGCAGCGGAATTCAGAGCATTATGATCTCCAGCCATCGAAAGCGTCCACGTCGCACATACTTCGTGGCCGTGTTGCACGGTGACCGTATTCTTTGCCGGGTCAAAGGTCACGTGCCAATCCGCAGACGGATTGAACCCAAACGTCTGCACGGCACAGTTCAGCCCGGCAGTAATCTCACGCCGGTGTGCGCCATCGTGACCAATCAACAACCTGCCTCCGTCAACATCGTTCGGCACCAGTTGCGCGAACTGCGCAAATGCTTCGACCACATGCTCCAGCGAGCCGTAGATGTCGAGATGATCTTCCTCTACGTTGTTGATCAGTGCGATTGTGGGGCGGTGGTGATGAAACGATCGATTGAATTCGCACGCTTCAGCAATGAACAAAGCAGGTTTGCGCAGCATCGGACCAGCAGGAATCGTTGCGGCGCCGGTGCGGCTGCCGCCGCCGATCTGCGCACAATTCGCGCCGACAATAAAGCTCGGATCCAGGCCGGACTCGATGAGCACATGACAAAGCATGGCCGCGGTCGTACTCTTGCCATGCGTGCCAGCAATCGAAACGCCGGTGCGCTGCGCCTGAACATGGCCGAGCGCTTCGGCATACGTCAACACAGCGATTCCGCGTGCTTCGGCAGCTAGCAACTCAGGATGATCCGCCTTGATCGCTGCCGATGCGATGACGAAATCACAGCGCTGCGGCAGTTCACCCGAGGACTGATCAAATCGAACAGCAATTTTCTCATGCTGCAGCGCTGCGGTGAATTCACTGGGCGTTGTATCCGAGCCGCTGCACAGCGCCCCCAGCCGGCTGAGCACACGGGCCAGCCCACTCATCCCGCACCCGCCGATGCCGATGAAATGCAGCGACTTGCTGGAAAAATCAATCGGAGCCGCAAAAGCCGTTGTCGTTGGGGGTGCGATCGTGGTGGCAGCGGGTGTCATTGCGTCGATTCTATCGACTGGTATCGGTACAGATAGTCCAGAAAACACTGGAGACAATCCATGCCCGTTCGGTCGCGCTCCTGACGGCACTTTCGAGCATACGTCTGTTCGATACAATCTTCGACCTATGGCAGACGTATCGACGAAAGCGGAACTTCACGCCCAGGTCCTCGTCATCGATGATGAGCCGGATCACGCTGATGTCATGGCAGAGGCCCTGCGCAAGCCCGGCCACGTCTGCACAATTGTTCATGACCTCAGCGGTGCCGCAGATGAATTGCAGCACGGCAAGTTTGATGTGATCGTCACCGACCTGGTCATGGAAAGCGAAACCACCGGTCTTGCGATTCTCAAACTCGCCAACGAACATCAGCCCGAAGCTGAAACAATCATGGTCACCGCCCACGGCGACGTGCCCACCGCCAAAGCGGCACTGCAGGGCGGGGCATACGACTTCATCGAAAAGCCGCTGGACCTGGAAGTCTTCCGCAATCTCGTCAACCGCGCCGCCGAGACAGTCTTGCTTCGGCATCAGAACGTCGGCCTGCAGGGCCAACTCGATGCTGCGTATGGCTTCGAGGGAATCATCGGCGAGTCGACTGCGATTCGACAGGTCATTGCCACGATCAAACAGGTCGCGCCCAGCACCATTCCTGTTCTCATTGCAGGTGAATCCGGCACTGGCAAGGAACTCATCGCAGCCGCGCTACATAAGCATTCGACTCGCACAAAGAAGCGGTATGTCACGTTCAACGCGGCCGGCCAGAGTGAAACGTTGCTTGAAGATCAACTGTTCGGCCACGTGCGAGGCGCCTTCACCGGCGCTGATCGTGATCGAGAAGGCGTTTTCGAGTATGCCGATGGTGGAACGCTGTTTCTTGATGAGATCGGCGACATGCCGCTGTCCATGCAGGCGAAGCTCCTGCGTGTACTTGAGACCGGCGAGATCGTTCGCCTGGGCGCAAATGAAATGCGCAAGGTCGATGTACGATTTGTGAGCGCGACGAATCGCGACCTCAAAGCGATGGTGAAAGACAGCAGTTTCCGCGAAGATCTGTATTACCGCATTAATGCTGCTGAAATACACGTGCCGCCGCTGCGCGATCGGCGTGATGACATTCCGCTGCTGGTGAATCACTCTGCAGGGCGCTTTGCAGCGGAGATGGGCAGACAGCCGTTGAAGGTTTCAGAGCCGGCGATGTTACGACTGGTTGCGTACCACTGGCCGGGCAATGTCCGCGAACTGCTCAACACCATGCAGAAGATCATCGTGACCTGCGACGGGCCGGCGATCGATGTTCGACACGTTCCCGAAGACATTCGGATGAGCGAATCAGACGAAGATCTGAGCGTCGGAAGTTTGGCAGGCGTCGGGCTGGACAAGCTGGAAAAGGAAGCAATACGCCAGACCCTGGCGATGACCGGCGGCAATCGCGAACACGCATCAAAGCTGCTCGGTATCGGCGAACGCACGCTGTATCGCAAGCTCAAGGAATATGGCTTGAAGTGAGTAGGCGCGACGTGCGCAGTCCCGGCGGAATTACAACCCACCTCCGCCAAGCCCGCCTCCGGGAACGATTCCCTCCTGAGCTTCCATGCTCCCACCCCCTTCGACAAATTCGACGGTGGTTTCAATAACCGAGCCTGTCGTCGGTGCGATGATCAGTTCAATAATCGCTTCGCCGCGCTGCAGTCGAATCGCCGGGGCGGAAGTGAAATCCATAAGCCCGCCGTTCGAATCAAACTCGATCGTGTCGTCGGTCGTATTGGAGACCGTAATCGTGACGCCGTTGGCCGCGGCCGCTCTGCCAACGCCAAATTCGACCAGATACTCCACGCCGGTGGGTTGATGCAGGATCGGCGTATCCGGCGTGGCGGATTCCGCCAGCCAGTATTGACCTGCGGCAGTATCAAAGCGAACAACTACCGGTTGTTCGGGATACGAGATGGTCATCACCTGTGCAGCTTCAATATCCGAAGTCAGGATCTGCGCTGCTGCAATGACGCGCAAGCGATCCTCATTTCGGAACTGCGGCATTACAGTAACGGCAACGACTGCAATGATGGTGAGCGCCACCATCAGTTCCAGAAGCGTGAAACCGCGCTGAGAACAGGTTTGCCGTAACGATGCCTGCATGTATAGCCCCCTGCGGGTCCTCCGGTTGTACGGCGCTTTATCGCACGATCGTCAAGGGACCGGGCGCCTCAAAGCTTGCGGTGAATTCCGTGCCGCTGCCTGAATTATTGATTTTCACCACAATCGCGCCATCAGCTTGAGATTCCCACGTGCTGGAATCTGCACCATGCTGCTCAAAGTCCATGACTACCGTGATCGTCCGTGGAGTTGGATCAGTCGGCCCGAGCACGACCTCACCGCCGCCACCACCGAGTAATGGATTCAACAGCTCGCCGAGCAAGTTCGTGACCGGCGCCGCGAGTGCATCTGCAAGCGCTTGCAGATCGGCGGGATCAAGTGACGCCAGGCTTGTCACATCACTCTTGAGCGTGCCATCAGCTTCAAAGACCATGCTGTTCGGATTTGTGTACCCACCGCCGGAGTTCAGCGCATGGTCGTAGAAAATGGCTGCACGATTCTTCATCTCCAATTTTGCTACGGCAACTCTGCCGTAGATCGCCGTATCATCAGCCAATACCATATTCATGCGTGGCGTATAGATATTCGCTTTGACAACTGTTGCATCTTTCGTGGTCCATGTGGAGTCATTTTCCATGTCGAAGATCGTGATTCGTTCGGGGTTCATATATGACTCATTACCGGAGGTGTCGAGAACACTTCGGTCTGCTCGAAGGTTGCCTATGTATGCATCGTCGAGAGAGACATCTCCAGTGACGAACAGGGTAAGCGAAGCACCCGGCATCAATTCGATGAAACTCTTATTATCAAGCACGAGGTCATCGAACACCACGATCGTGACATTGCCGTTGACGACGACGCCGGAATCGTTGCGCAGGTGTATGTTTTGCTCGGCGACGAGTGTGATGTCGCCATCAAGTTGAAGGATGCCCATCTTCGATGAAACTTCTATATTGTCATAACGTGAGTCAAATTCGATTGATGTAGGGTTGGAAACGCTGAGATCCGTAAAATTGAGGTTCTCATTCTGAGTTTCCTCAACAGACTGAACGTTCGGCTGCGGCGGGGCAGGAAGCGGGATGTTGGCCAGCAGGCCTTCAGTGTCCAGGCCCGGACTTGCGGTGTTCATAACGGCAGTACCCGATGCGCCAGCACCCAAATATACTGTAGTGTCGATTGCGGCTGCATTGTTCTCGATCATCACAGAGCCTGAAGAAAGGCTTTGCGTACCCATCGAGATGCGTTTACCCATTGCACTTGCGGGCGCGGTCGGCCACCGTGTAATCGTTGAGTTATTCTTGAGAAGAACAGGACCCGATGTGAAGACGGAGAATTCGCTCAGATCGAGATCAATGCCGCTCGCTGCTGAATCATCGACATGCGCAGTTGCTGAGGCGGTTTGTGTAACGCCGCCGACTGAAGCAATCGAAGTCAATCGAACATCGCTGGTCGATTCCGTAGGCAGGGCTCCGGTCTCGATGTCCTCTGCAAGCAGATCAACCAGCGCATCACCCAGGGCGTAATTGTCCAGGATCAATCCGTTGGTGTGATTCGTGCGCCAGTCAGACTCAGTTTCGAGAACTGCAATGCCAAGTTCAAGGCCGGACATCGCCGACCAGCGCGCCGTTGCTGAATCAGCGACATTCGCGCCGATCTCAATGGAGTTGTCCCGGCTGGACACATACGCCATCGTCAGAATCGTTGCCGTAGCCAGGCTGATAAGCACCAGCAGCATGGCTACGCCGCGCCGCGGGCGGCTGGGTTGATTCAGAAACGAATAATGGGCGACTCGATGACGATTGCTCATGCATCCGGCCTTTCGTGATAGTGTACGACACTGGCAACGCGCGACTGCAGCACACCGTTGCCGGTGCGCATATCCAAGTCAAAGTACACCTGGCGCGCGTCAAGAGGCGTTGCATCGTCCGCTGTGACTGCTACTGCGCTTAGCGCATCCACCAGCGGGACAATGGAAATATGACCAGCGGTCTGATACGTCTCCAGCACTGTGATCCAATCAGTTGATGATGGATATTCAATATCTGCGAGGTCTTTGGCTGCCTGCATCCACTCATCCGGAAATTCAACGAAGTACACATTCAGTGACTCTGTTTCGGAGTCGTACAGCAGCCAGCGAATCTCTGTTGCATGCACAGTTCCGCTTTGTCGGGTGTCATCCTGCCACAGCGCCACGCCACTATCTGCATACACGCCCAGCAGACACCGCGACGGAGCAACATACGATCCGATACGCGTATTGCCCGCATTTGTGCGGATCATCGCCGCCCGGCTGTCATTGCTCGAGCCGACACCGGCCGTTACAGCAGACAACATGCCCGCAATCGCAGCAGCAACCATAGCGGTGATGGTTGTAGCCAGGATCAGCTCAAGCAGGCTGAGTCCGCGTCGAATTGGGCGTCGCATGGGCATACGTGTTCGTTGCGCTCGCTTTCAGGGTTGTGACTGGGCAGCCGGCTCGGGGACAAACGTGCGCACTTCTGCAAGCGTTCTGCCGTTGCCGTCAAACGTTTGCACCGCGACTTCACGCCCGCGCACCTTGACATTCATACTGCTGAGATTCTGAAGCACCGTCGTGACAGTGACAACGCGCCCGATCGCACCGTACAGCTCCGGCATCGGCTGCGCGTTCATGTCCAGCATGGCCCCGACATTCTCCGTTTGACCGTGGTACGTTGGCAGGGTGCTGTACTCCGCGACGATCAGCCGTCCGAGCAACTCTTCAGCGGCAAGTGCACCTGCAATGCGCTGCTGCGCCTCGTAGGAATTCTGCTGCCCTGCTGTGATGGCTGCGGTCACACTGACCACAACAGCCAACAGAATGCCGCTGGCCATGAGCGCCTCGACAAGCGTAAACCCGCGTCGGGCTCGACATCTGTACTGTCCTGAAGAATGTGTACTGATCATCTGGTTCCACCCCCGTTCGGCACATACAGGCACCGATCCGTACTTCAACTCATCGAATATGTTGCGGTGCAAACCAAGCCCCGCTGGGCATGTGTTCCACAAGCCACGCAACCCAGATCATGCAGAACGCAGCCCTTGCGCTGCCTGTGCGATGTCAGTCCCAGAAAATCACGTTGCTCTCAGCGCGTCCGATACCTGAAATTTCAAGATTCTCTGCTGGCGCTGTCAGCACATTGAATTCGACGGTCAGTGGTGAAGACCGGCTGACTGGTCAATAATGCCCGTCTATGCCGTTGTTGCTGTCCCGGTACATCCTTATTGAGCTGCTCAAAGTGCTCGCGCTCACCACCATCGTGCTGGTGACGGTGATTGCTTTTGGAGCAGCTGTGAAGCCGCTGACCAACAACGCGCTGCTCGATACCCAGCAAACGCTGAAGTATGTGTTGTTGGCGACAGTGCCGATGATGCAGTTCGCGCTGCCGTTTGCTGCGGGATTTGCCGGCACTATTGTGCTGCACCGCTGCGCAACCGACAACGAAATCCTGGCTATGTCCGCCAGCGGTATCAACTATCGCCAGATTCTGGGGCCGATCGCGGCGCTGGGGCTGGCGCTGACGATTGTGATGATCGTGTTGACGCAGGGTGTGATCCCCCGGTTCTGGGCACTGATGAAGCACACGATCGTCACAGACATCACGGAGATTTTTCAGGCATCGATCGACAGCGGCCAGCCGTTTATCCTCAAGGATCTGCAGATTTATGCCCAGCGAATGGTGGTGGAGGACAATCCGCAAGGCAGTGTGGCAGACACGCGGATGCAGTTGTGGCGCGTTGCAGCAGCAGAGCTTGACGATGAAGGCCGCATTCATAAGGACGTTACCGCCAGCCGTGCCATCGTTGATCTGTATCGCAGGGAAGGTCAGACCATTCTCAAGCTCAGGCTGTTCGATGCGGTGGCGTACAGCCACAGCAGCGGGGAACTTGTGAGCTTTCCGGAAATCGAACGCGACATCGTTGTGCCCAATGTATTCGACGACGATCCCAAACTCATGAGCCGCTCGGAACTGCTGCGACTGCGAGATGAACCTGATCGGTTTCGGCAGGTGCGCAACGAGCGCCGCGATCTTGCCGATGCGCTTGAGACTGTTGAGCTGCGCAAGCAGATTAACGAACAGCTTCGTGCCGGCGGGATGTTGACGCTGCATTCAGCGGGTTCTGACGGTCGAACATACGAAGTCCTTGCGGCCCGCCTCAAACGCGATCAGCTTTCAAACAAGGCCGGCCTGCCTGTCGAAATCCGCCAGCTCGAAAATGGCACGGTGCGGCGCATCTTTCAGACAGATGAAGCCTTCCTGACATCGGTGTCAACCGCACTGTCCGATGCACGTACGATCGAGTTGACTCTGCTGCGCTGTACTGTGCGCGAGCCGCAATCAACAGGCCCGCCCAACCAGCGCGAACAACTTACGCTACCCGCGCTGCGCCTGACAGGCACACCAACCGCTTCCCTGTATGAAATGTCCGCTGCAGAGTTGCTTGCCCGCGCTGCGCAATTCGAAGCCGACCATTCGAATGTCGCCACCGAAGCTCAGGATGTGCGTGACAAGATCGCAAAGCTTAATCGCGAGATCGACAGTCGTTTGCAAAAGCGCTACGCGCTGTCAATTACCGCCATGCTGCTGCTGCTTCTGGGTTCAATACTGGCAATATACATGCGCCGCAGCTTGCCGTTGACAATTTACCTGATCGCGTTCCTGCCTTCGATTGCAGACCTGCTGATGATTTCCAGCGGCGAACAGATGCTTCGCGATGGCAAATGGTTCGGTGCGGTCATCATGTGGGGCGGCACAGCACTACTCGCAATTATCTTCGGCAGGGTCTACATGAAACTCGCGCGGAACTGACGCCGACAACACGTATGCGCTTGATTGATCGATATATTTTCGTCCGCTTCTTCGTGAACTTCACGATCCTGTTCATGTTGCTGTTTCTTTTTGCGATCTCGGTCGATCTGCTGCTCAGCCTGGACCGGTTCGTGGAGATGGGTCGCGAACTCACTGGCGACGATGCATCCTTCTTCGCTTCAACCATCCGCACCTTTGGGCTTGTACTAGAATTCCAGACGCCGCGCATTTTCATGTTCTACAGCTATATGCACGGCCTGATTGCGATCGGCGCGATGGCGTTCACCGTCGCACAGATGCATCGACATAAGGAACTTGTTGCGCTGCTCGCATCAGGCGTCAGTCTGTACCGCGTTGCCATGCCGTTTCTCGTATGCGCGTTCATGTTGAGCATTGTGCAGCTTGTGAATCAGGAGACGATGCTGCCGAAGGTTGCGCCGCTGCTGCTGCGGGATCACGGCCAGATCGGTTCGGCCACACTGGACAGTTTTGCCGTACCGCTCACGCCCGACAGTGCCGGCAATGTTGTGCAGGCGCAACTTTTCCGACCTGACCCTGTGAATCCCGTGCTGGAATATCCGACGATTCTCGAAGTCGATGAGCGCGGTCGCACCACACGGCGCATAAGCGCTCGCTCTGCGACATGGAAGGCGAATGCAAATGCGTGGACGCTTCATGATGGGGTCTCGGTGCGCACCGCTGATCCGAACAGCATGCTCGGTGCAGAGCCGATTCGCGAGCCCATTGCCGTATACGAAACTGATTTGTCGCCACGTGCGCTGACAATGCGCCGCCACAGTGAATACGCAGCCATGCTCAGCCTTCGGCAAATCGAGGAGATGCTCTCCACGCCCAGCGTTGTCGATGTCGGCCTGTTGACGCGCCACAAATACGCACGGTTTGCTGTTGTTCTCGTGAATTTGCTCGTGATGGCGCTGACGCTGCCATCATTTCTGCTGCGCGGCCCAGCGTCGCTGCTCAGACAGTCGCTGTTCGCTGCCGGAATCGCAGTCCCGGCAATGATGGGAGCCGGACTGGGAATGAATATTGACATGCCGGGCATTTCGCCGGCCGTCGGCGTCTTCCTGCCTGTCATTATTCTGCTGCTTCTGACCCTGGCGCGATGGACATACTTCCGATCGTAACCCGACCTGCCAGTCACTTACCGCGCTGCCGGCCCTTGCTTCCACGCAGCACGTAACGATTCGTCGAAGATCACCACCGACACATCGTTCATGATTCGGCTGATCAGTTCGTCCATTAGCAGCCGCTCCTGACTGATGCGCACATCGCGCTGCAGATCAAAACGCAGTTCTTCGAGGCCAACGTTGTCAGCGTTGAGCGTGCGCACAAGTTGAATCACTGCGTACTGATTGTCCAGAAGCACCGGCGAGGAAATTTCTCCCGGCTGCAGCGCCCATAATTCCTCACGCAGCGCTGCGGGGTAACTCGGATCAGCCCGGCTGATCGGTTCCAGCAGTCCGCCGCGCGTTGCGCTCGAATCAACAGACAACTCAACCGCAACATCGCCGAATGATCGGCCGCTACGCACACGCTCGATCGCCTGCTGCGCGATTGCAAGATCGGGTAACACGATCAACCTCGCCTGACGCTTGGGGCCATGCCGAATCGTGTACAGTCGCTGAATCTGCTCTTCGTTCACTTGAACTCTGGAACTGACCAAAGCGCGAAGGATTGCGTTGCGTTTAAGCAGTCGCTGAAAGCGCATATCACCCAAGCCACGCCGAGCCCGCAATTCTTCGAGCAGTCGCATCGCGACGTTCGGATCAATGCTCAACGACTTCAGCAGCAATTCACGTTCGCGCTCGACATCCTGCTGGCCGACGACTCGGCCGGCCGATTCCAACTGCCGCTGCAGCATCATGTCAACAATCACTTCTTCGAGAACCTCAGCCCCGGCTGCTTCGTTGAGCAGCGGCCGAAGCTCGCCCCAGTTGATCTGGGTTCCATTCACCAGTGCCGCCGGCCTGGCGTCAACCATCGTAGCAACGGGTATCGAACCGTCGCCGGTCGTTTTCTGGTGAATCTGACGCGGGCCGTCGGAATACAGCGTATCGTTGTTGACAGCTGGTGCTTTCCCGGCGCTACCACTGCCAAATCCGCCCGATTGTGAATCAGAACCGGTTTCACAGCCGTACAACAGCAGCAAGGCTGCAACGATCGGCACCGTTGCAGAGCTTCGAAAACAGCAACAGGATGCCGCCAGACGGTGCATCCTGAGAAGAAGGACACGAAAAACGCCGAACGGACTCTGAAGTGGTCCGATTCTGAGGAAGTACGAATTCGGTATGGCAAAGACGAAAGTCACAATCTGTCCTTACTGTGGCGAGACCCAGCCGGCGGGCGAACGGTGCAAGGCCTGCGGCGGGCTGTTTGAGTCGCTGAGCCGGCGGGCCACGCACAACGCGATGGGGCCGTGGTTTTTCCGTGATCCTGATCGGCCGTTTCAGCCGGGATGCAGCTATGAAACGCTGGTTCGAATGATTCAGCGTGGTCAGATTACCAAGCTCACGATCGTACGCGGACCAACTACCAAGCAGTTCTGGACGATCGCCCGCCATGTCCCGGGGGTGGCTCATTTGCTGGGCTATTGCCACCAGTGCGATGCTCCTGTTGATCTTGACGATCACGGGTGCCACTCCTGTGGTGCCAGGTTTGTGGCGTTAGTTGATCGCAACTATATGGGATTGCCGGAGTTGCGGCCGCTGCCATGGGAATCTCAGGAAAATGCCGCGCCTGAAACGTCAGCCCTTGCCGCCAGTCCGCAGGCCTCTGCCGGAGCAACGGATTTTGATGACCAGTCAACCGGCGGGCGTTTGTCCAGCTTTGCGACCGACGATGAACTGCTCAGCCCCGAGGATGTGGATGACCAGGCATGGGGCGGCCCCGAACTGCGATCAACACCGCCGGACGACTTCGCCGATGCCGGTGCGACATATTCGCAGTCGCAATCGACAGCTACAGCAGTTGCCGAAGCCGCCGAAGCGCAGCAGCCGGCTGCCTCGCAGACCAATGACAATCTGGTCCGCCTCGCTCGTAGGCGTGTGCTTCGTTTGCAGGCAAAGATGCAGCGGTTGTGGATCGCGCTCGGAATCAGCATAGCACTCAACGTTGTGCTCGCATCAGTGATGCTCTTTGCTCCCAACGCGAGAACCGACCCCGCAGATTCCGCAACTGACGCTTCAGCAAAGTCCGCAACAGAAACGTCTAAATCCAATGCATCGACAGATGCGCATGACGATACCAGTGCAGACAACGCCGATGCAGTTGAGCAATCCCCAATCGACGTTGTAACGCCAGAGGTGACCGAACAGGACGAGAATCAGCCTGTTGACAACGATGCTTCCGCACCCGCTGCGCCTTCGCCATACGAAAAATTGCTTAGCGAAGCGCACGAGTTGATCAATGCTGCAAAGGATGACACTCGTGAACTTTCCGATCGCATAGCAGATTACGAACAGGCGATCACGCGTCTTGAAGATGTGCGCATCAACGCGCCGTTGTCCGTGCGGCCGGCCGACATTGCCGAGCAGGTCGATCAGGCAGAGCGCGAATTGGAACGACTGCGCTTGCGCGAATTCTTCCCCTAATCACCAATCGCAAACAGAACGCTCCCATCAGCGAAGCGCGCAACAACGGTGCCGTGTCGTTCAGCCGCACGAAGGATCGCATCCGGGTCCAGCAGCGGATCCCGCCACCGCGATTCCTGCCACAGTCTGAGCATAGTCGGCGACACCAGCACGTGTGAAAACCCTTGTTTCCGCAGCGTTTGCATCCACCGCGCGGGTTCATCAGGATGTGCTGCGATCGCAGCCGACATCGGCCCGCGATCCCATACTGTTGTGTATGTCACATCAGCTGTGTAATACAGCGGCGCAGCATCACCGACCAGCATCACGCGCGCATCACGTGGCAGGGTGCGATTGATTCGGACCGTCGCAGAACCTGTTGCCATATGCAGTTGATCGTCAGCGATGTCCGTTCCGCTGAACAACCCAACCCAGCCGATGCGGGCTGACGGCGCGCCGTCGCGCTGCGCACGATACAGCAACGCCGGTTGTAAACACCACACTGCAACAAACCCAAATACGAGAACCTGTGACAGACGCGAACTTGATTCATGTTCGAACTGCAGAAATTGCTGCAGTCGCAAAACGCCGATTGCGATGCCGCACGAAGCAGGCACAACCATCGGCAACATAAACCGTGACTTGATGTGTGTGAACAACAACCAGAACGCCATTTGTACAACCATGACAACAAGCAACAGCATGGCAGGGCGGCGCAGGCGCGGCGCGGTTGTCGCAAGCACAGCTCCGGCAATCCCGAGCCAGGGCAGGACTGACCATTGCGGTTGCCACGGCTCGTTGCCCGGCGCATCCGGATTGCTGCCAAGGCCGTAGCGGAATAACTGATTGAACGCTTCGCCGATCCGTTCGCCGAATGACAATTCAGCGTGGTGGCCGGCATTCCAGATCGTGACCTGTTCCGCAGTCCAATGCGCGCTGCCGAGGAGTTCCGCTGCGAACGGAAAGACCGGGTTCCCACCGTGCAGAGCATTGCGAACAAGCCACGGCGAAATGCACAATGCTCCTGTTACCGCCGCAGCTAAAACCGCTTTCCACAGTCCCGTACTGCGCCACAACAGCACAATCGTCACCGGCAACACGACGAAACCAACTGCTGTGGGTTTGGCTCCAACCGCAGCCGCCATCAACAACCCGACCACAATTCCACGCCCAATCGGCTTGCCTGACTGCGGCACAATCATCGTCAGGGCTGCTGCGAGCATCAGCGCCGTCGGCAGTTCGTTGTACGCAAGCGTGCCAACAATTACGACCCAAGGCGTGCCAAGCACCACTGCAGCAGTAATCGCTGAAATACTGCTTTCGCCTCGGCCACCCAGCAGCGTCATGACAAGCCGTGCCGCTGCCAGCGCTGTTACAACAGCAATTGCGGCATGCAACAGTTGGCAAGCAATGACTGCATCAAGTGCACTGCCGCGCAGCAGCATGACGTGGTAATACGCAGCTTCCATGTAACTCGGCAGAAAGCTGTACACGTTGTGCTGCAACGGTGTGATTGCCCCTGCGGCCATCCATTCCTTCGGCAGTTGCAAGTGATAGGACAGTGCGTCGTATCCACCGAACTCGCTTTCCCACAGCCAGCCGGGTGCTGAACACGCTGCAAGCAGCAGTATTGCGACCGCCGGCGCGGCGGCCGGCCAGAACCACGGCATCGGAATCCGCACCGCAACCTGCCTCTTCGCTGCTCGAACCAAAGTGACAACCACTGGCACAATGGCGAGAACGGTCAATACCCATGCGCCAACCGGCATCGCGCGGTTCTGCAACACGCCGAGCGCCCCGAGTGCTGCATCCAACACGAGAAGTAGCGCTATCCCCGCAGCGAATTGCACCGTTGCATCGATTTCCAAAGCGTCGCGCAACACCACTCGCAACAAGATGCCCAGCCCGCCTGCCGCTGCCAGCCACAGTCCGACCCACGGCAGCGCGGAAACCAATTCATACACCGCAGGGTAGGTGTTCGACGCAAGATCATCGCCGGTCCATGTTGATGCCGCCAAGAACACAGCAGCACAAATCGCAGTCGCCAGCGCGATAGGTACGGCGACCTGCCGTGAGGTCACGATTTTTTCGCTGCGTTTTGTCGTCAATTCCGCCACAGGTGGCGATTGTACGACCAATGCCCAAAGCCACGCCAACTGGCGCGGCGGTTGCACGTGTCACCTGCATACAGGCTCCAACCGGACAGGAGGTCCATATGCGAGCGCCAATGAAGTGGATTGCTGCAACTTTCATCATGTCGATTCTTGCGCTGTGCGCAACTCCCGCTGCTGCAACAAGCGTGCAGGACCTTGTGCGCCTCAAGGGTCATGAACCCGTCGTACTCACAGGTATGGGAATTGTCGTCGGGCTCAATGGCACCGGAGATCAATCCAAGGATTCTCTCGTCGCAGCTCGGCCGTACGCTGAATTGCTCAAGAACCTGGGTTATCCCGTTCCGTTCATCGAAGAACTTGCGGAGATGGATTCGTACGCAATTGTTGCGGTGTCGATGGAAGTTCCGCCATCCGGTGCTCGTGATGGCGATCGATTCAATATCTCAGTGGAAACGCTGTTCAATGCGGAATCACTGGCCGGCGGACGATTGATTTCATCACCGTTGCGCCTGCCGCGCCGCGATTCGCCGGAAGTTCTGCCTATGGCAATCGCGCAAGGTTCGGTCATTATTGAAGGTGACAACCCGCGCAGCGGTCTTGTCCGCAACGGCGGGCAGATGATTGCGGATGTACGCGCCAACCCGATTACGCCCGGCGGGTCCATTACGCTGGTCATGCACGATCAATACGCGGCCTATCCGATTACGACAATGCTGGCGGCCCAGATCAACGATGAATTCGATCTGATTGGCGGCAAACCGCTGGCACGGGTTGAAGACGCGCGCAACATTCGCATTACGCTTCGCGATGAATATCGTCTGCAGCCGGCTGAGTTTCTTGCGGCGCTGTTGACGATGAATATTGACCCGTCGCTCATTCAGCCGGAAGCCCGCATCGTTATCAACGAACGACGGGGGATCATACTTGTCACAGGCGATGTCGAGATCGGTCCGGTCGGCGTGCGGGCTGCGGGATTGACGATCACGACGGTTTCGCCCGAGCCCGTGCCGTCGCCGCAGGATCCGCTTGTCCAGCAGAACCAGTGGGCCAACCTCGACATAACCGACCGCAGCAGCCGTTCTTCGACTCGGCTGGTCGATCTGCTTGCTGCATTCGATCAATTGAAAGTTGCGGTCGAAGACCAGATCGCAATTGTTTACGAAATGAAAAAGACCGGCGCATTGCACGCGGAGATTATTAGCGAATGAACACGCTAGATTTTCAAATCGATGCAATGGCGAATCTGCCTGCAATGGCGGGTTCATCGCATGTCGCGCCTACCGATGGTGGATTTGCATCGGCATTGAGCGCTTCGTCTGAAGATGCTGCGGCGATTCGCCAAGAGGCGCGCGAAGCTGCATCGCAGTTCGTCGCCACAGCGTTCATCATGCCTGTGCTGAAAATGATGCACGACACGCCGTTTGCGACCGAACCGTTTGCGCCGAATTCCGCACAGAAGCGTTTCATGCCCATGCTCGACTGGCAGATTGCTGATCGAGTGACGAGCTCAGCGAATTTCCCGCTGGTTGATCGCATTGTGCAGCAGATGACGCAGCATCTTCCTGCATCTGAGCCGACTGGAGGTGTCGATGTCCGCGGCTAAACATCAGACAACACGACCTGCACAGCCGGTAATGCACCCTGACAAGGAGCGGCGCGCCAATATTGAATTGCTGCGCCAGCTACTTTCACGGCAGCTTGATTTACACACAAGACTTCTGGAGTGCATCGATGCCAAGCGCGAGGCTATTCGCACTGCAGATATCGATGAAGTCACCGCGCTGTGTCAGCGTGAACAGAAGATCATGACCACGCTCAATGATCTGGAAATAAAGCGTGAACCGATCGTTCGTCATCTTGCGACGCTGCTGGAACTGCACCTGCCGACAGACAAGGCGATCACATCCGGCACGATAGCTGCGGAACTTGATGAACCGTACAAAGGAACACTTCAAGCCCTTGCAGCGCAGCTGCGCGATCGGATCGGCGAAGTGAAGCATGCGCATTCGATCGTCAGGCAGGCATCGGATGCGCTGAACCGGCATATGACCGGCGTCATGCAGAGTGTGCAGGCGGCAATGAACAAGACCGGAGTGTATGAGCGGCGCGGACGGCTGGCGCATGCAACGCCCGTGATGCGATCTGTGGATTTACGAAGTTAGGAATATGTCGGCGGGTGGATGGAACCCGTACACGATTTTCGCAGGGACGCGAACCATGAGTATCAACGGAGCATTGCACGTCGGCCGTTCGGCGCTGCTCGCAAGCCAGGCTGCGATTCAGGTCGCAGGTAACAACATGGCCAACGCAGCCACCGAAGGCTACGCGCGGCGGCGTGTACACTTCACACCGCTGCAGGGTCAGCAAGCAGGGCGCAATCAGTTCGTCGGCCTCGGTGTCGATCTTGTCGCAGTTCGCCGTGAAGTTGACACTGCACTGCAGTCACGATTTCGCGAATCCGTCAGTCAGGAACAGGCATCCATCATGGATCAACGGTTCCTCTCTGCAATTGAAACCATCCAGAATGAACTGACGGACAATGACATCTCCAGCATGCTCAGCGAGTTTTTCAATTCGTTCAGCGAGCTGGCAAACAACGCAGAAGACAATTCCGTGCGCTCGCTGGTGATTACTCAGGGTTCCAGCCTTGCGGATCGATTGCAGTCCATGCGCGGCGACTTGACTGGAGTGCGCAGCGAAGTCGATCGCGCCCTCGGCGCTTCGGTTGATGAAGCAAATCGTTTGCTTGATCGTATTGCGGAAATCAATCGCGAAATAGCGCTCGCTGAGAGCACCGCAGGAGAAGCCAGCGCGCTGCGTGATCAGCGCGATGTGCTGATCGATAATTTGTCGGGCATAGTGGATATCGATGTCGTTGAACAGTCCACCGGCTCGACGGACATCTTTATTGATTCAGTGCCTGTTGTACTTGCTGCGCAATCGCGCGGCATCGAGGTGCGCAAGGAATCCCAAGGCGGCCAGGGCGGCGTCAGCATCCGCGTGGCTGCTGATGGAACGCTCCTCAACCCGACCGAGGGGAAGATCGGCGGCCTGCTTCGACAGCGCGATGAGACCATTCAGCCGACCATTGATGCGCTGGATCAGTTCACCAGCCAACTCATTTTTCAGGTCAACCGTCTGCACTCGCAGGGGCAGGGGCGCATCGGTCAAACCAGCATCACCGGCACGTATTCGGTGGATGACACCACGGCCAACCTCAACAGTACCGATGCTGACCTCGGCTTTCCCATCAGCAACGGCAGCTTAGTACTGCACGTTACCAACTCCCAGACCGGGAACCGCGAGAGTTACCAGGTCAACGTAAATGGCAATGCCGATTCACTGGACGATCTGGTAAGTCGTATCAACACCACCATCGGCGTACCCAACGTTACAGCGGGTTTAGGTACTAACAATCAATTCACGTTGAACGCTGCGGCTGGGTACGAACTCAGCTTCTCCGAAGATTCTTCCGGCGCGCTGGCCGCACTGGGAATCAATACGTTCTTCACCGGTAAAGATGCAACGGATGTCGGCGTTAACGACACTGTCGTCAACAACACCAACCTGCTTTCGATGGGTGCTGATCACATCGGTGGGTCCAACGGAACTGCACTTGCCATTGCAGGCCTTCAGGATACGAGTATTTCAGATCTCGGCGATCGAAGCCTACGTGAATACTGGCAGTCATCTGTAAACAATCTTGCAGTACGCACGGATGCAGCCAACGACGCAGTGACGACCAATTCGCTGGTTCGCGAAAACCTTTATACACAGATTCAAAGTGTCTCCGGCGTGTCGCTGGATGAAGAATCAATAAACCTGTTGACATATCAACGACAGTTCCAGGCAGCAGCCCGCTTCATCGCGGTAATTGATGAAGCGCTGCAGACGTTGTTGTCAATCGCCTGAACTCGACGAGACTTTGGAGCATTGATGAGATGACATCGTTTCCTTCAAACATCGGTCGCGTGCCGACGCTTTTGGCCAGTCAGATGGCGGCCGGCCAACTCGGCAACACCCAGCGTCTGCTGCTGAATCTGCAGGTCCAGATGGCAACCGGCAGGGCGGTCAATCGTCCTTCCGATGATGTCATTGCCACCAGCATGATCACTGTGCTTGATGATGTCATCGAGCGCCGCGATCAACGGCTGCGCAATCTCAGTCATGCGGAAGCGACGCTGAACAATGTCGATGCATCGCTCGGCGATGTCTCGGACATGTTGTTGGAAGCCCAAAGCATCGGCATGAGCCAGATCGGGGCGACCTCCGATGCCGACACGCGGGCCAACCAGGCAGCTGTAATCACTGCGATGATCGATTCATTGACGACGATCGCCAACCGCGATTACCAGAACATTCAACTGTTCGGCGGTTCGCGCACCAACACGCAACCATTTGAAAGTGTACTCAACGGCATTCGCTATGTTGGACAGGGCAACGGACTGACAACTGACCTTGGCGATGCCCGCAACGTGCCGATTACCATGTCTGGGACGACTGCATTCGGCGCGCTCAGCGCCCGCGTGCAAGGTGATCGTGATCTTGACCCATCTATGGTTGCGGATACGCGGATTGCCGATCTTGATGGCGCGCTCGGTCTCGGCGTTCGCCTCACCACGATCAATGTCGATGTCAACGGCACCGATGTCGAGGTTGATCTGACAGATGCACATACCGTGCAGGATGTTGTCGATGCGCTGCAGGCCGGCATTCAAACTGTTGATGCAGGCGCGACTGTCCAGATCGATCCTGTCACCGGCGACCGATTTGAAATCATCCCCAGCGGCGGCGTCACCGTCACGATTGATGACATCAACGGCGATGGAGCTGCGGTTGATCTCGGCCTGAGCGGTACGTTCAACGCAGGCAGCACAACCGGCGCTGATATCAAGCCGCTGCTGACAACGCGCACGGCATTGACGCAACTGTCGGGTGTGACGACACCGCTCGGAACCATCCGCCTGAGCAACGCCGGTCTGGTTCGCGAGCTTGATCTCAGTGGCGCCGAAACGGTCGAGGATATTCAGAATGCCGTCGCAGCGCTCGACATCGGCATCCGTATCGAGATCAACGATGCAGGCGATCGGCTGACTTTCATCAATGAACTCTCCGGCGGGCAGATGGCAATTGCCGAAGTCGCCGGCGGCAACACCGGAACGCAGCTTGGTGTACGCAGCTTCACCGGCTCAACATTGCTCAGCGACTTCAACGACGGGCTTGGCGTAGAGATTCTCACCGGCGGGACTGACCCCGTCAGCGGATTACCCGACCCCAGCCGGGATCTGGACTTTCAAGTCACGCTGAAGGACGCACAGACATTTGATGTCGATCTCGCAGGCGCAGCGACGGTGCAGGATGCCATTGACGCAATCAACGCTGCAGCAACCACTGCGGGCATTGCCGTGCCGGGCGAATTTGAAGCGCGGCTGGCCGGCGATGGCAACGGCATCGAACTTGGAGATGGCACAGGCGGGGCGGGTAATTTGTCGGTGACTGCACTCAACGGCTCGCACGCCGCTGCAAATCTTGGCATCGAACAATCGACGAGCAGCGCAGTAATCACCGGCGAAGACCGCGCAAAAGTTGCAGTCGACAGTGTCTTCAGCCACCTGATCGCCCTTCGCGATGCATTGCTGGCCAATGACTCGCGTGGCATATCCCTTGCAACCAGCCGTATTGAGACGGACATCCCCCAGGTTGCAGAGGCTCGCGCCACAGTCGGCGTGCGGACCCGGCAAGTTTCCGATGCCGTCACTCGTGAAGAGGATTTGAAATTGCAGGACACCGCATTGCGAAGTGAAGTTGAGGATTTGGATTACACCGAGGCAGCCATTCGTTTTGCCACGTTGCAGACGCAATTGCAGGCGGGGTTGACCACAGCAAGCAGATCATTGTCCCTGTCGCTGCTGGATTTTCTCCGGTAGCGCGCACGTAAATCGGGTTGTCGATCTTTCGGCCGGATCGACGCACAGCCCGGACAGGACGTCCACCCGCAGGCGGAGTGTCGGCGGGAAGACCAAGGATTGGAAGGCCGAATAGTGGAGCGTCCAATGAACGTGGAGACGACTCGATTTGGACCGGTGAAGGTCGATGACAACCGGATCATTACATTCCCGGCTGGTTTGTTGGGGTTTGCGAAGTACACGCAGTATGCATTGCTGCAGCCAAGCGATGAAGGCGTGTTCTATTGGTTGCAGTCCATCGAATCGCCGGAGCTGGCGTTCGTGGTGACTGATCCGAGTTTGTGGGTCAACGGTTTCCAGGCATCTATCCGCACGGAACAGATGGCTGAGATGGGCCTTGCAAGCATTGACGATGCGCAGGTGTTCTGCATTGTCAACAAATACGACCGCACGCTGACTGCAAATCTGCAGGGACCGCTGATTGTGAACACATACAACCGCACTGCGATGCAGTTGGTGCTGGCGGAAAAACGCTGGACAACACGGCACGCCATTGTGGATGTCAGTCAACCGTTGCAGGCAGCGACGGCGTAGGAAACTGTCTCGTCATTCGCAGCATCAGTTGCGGGCGGCGTCGAAAAAATTGGCGCGCACAGACGCGCCGGGTTGAGGCACGGAGGCCTCTTGGATTGTCGCAGCAACAATGCTGCGTCCATCCGCCTGAAGGAAGGAGCCGACCCATGCTGGTCCTTTCACGACAGCGTGACGAAACGATCATGATCGGTGATGCGATCGAACTGACAGTCGTGGACATCCGCGGCGACAAGGTCAGGATTGGTATCGAAGCGCCGCCGAACATTCCCGTACACCGCAAGGAGGTGTACGAAGCGATACGACGGGAGAATGAACAGGCGGTGCGCTTTGATGAGGATGCGCTGTGTGGCTTGACGCCGCCATGCGCAGACAACACTGCTGAACGGGCGTCCAAGCTCGACGCCACTGCAACGCCGCTCCGGAGGGAGACTGCGTAGTGTCCGCCACGAGAAGTCACGTCCACCATGATCCGTGATGACTGTCTCGCTCTTTTCAGGAACGCCGCTCGACGGCGCTAGCCACAATCAAGGAGGATTGCCATGGCTAGGATCAATACGAACATCCCGTCACTTATTGCACAAACACGGCTCGGACGAACAACCAACGATCTGACCACTCGGCTGCAACGACTGTCAACCGGTCTGCGCATCAATCGTGGCGCTGATGATCCTGCAGGGTTGATTGTTTCTGAGCGCTTGCGCAGCGAACTCAAAGGTATTCGGCAGGCAATCACCAACTCCGAACGCGCAAGCTCGGTTATTGCGACAACAGAAGGCTATCTCGCTGAAGTTGCAGATCTGCTGAACTCTGTGAAGGGGCTTGTTGTCGAAGCGGCCAACACCGGCGGCGTCAGCAAGGAAGAGATCGAAGCCAACCAGTTGCAGATTGACAGCGCCCTGGATTCGATCACGCGCATCTCCAACACCGCAAGTTTCGCAGGGCTGCAACTGCTCAACGGTTCGCTTGATTATCTCACATCAGGCGTGCCGACTGCGAACATTCTTGATGCCCGCATCTTCACCGCAGAGTTCGGCAACAACGCCAATGTTGCGGTCAATGTCGAAGTCATCAGTTCAGCGCAGACGGCGCAGCTGTTTCTATCGGGTAATACTGCAGGTTCGCCAGGCGCGCTGCTGAGTAGTCTGACAATTGAACTGGCTGGCAACATCGGTGTGCAAACACTGCAGTTCACATCCGGAACGACGCTCAGTGCTGTCGCATCTGCGGTAAACATGCTCAAGGAATCCACCGGCGTCAGCGCTTCGCTCGTTGACGGGGCGGATCAGACCAGCGGCCTCGTCTTCAACTCAACTGAATACGGCTCAGAGCAGTTCGTCTCCGTGCGTCGTATCGGGCAGGGCGGCAGTTTCTTCTCTATGGCAGACGCACAAGGCGGAAATATCACCACCAGAGACACCGGCGTGGATGTGACTGCAATCATTAACGGCGCATTGGCCACCGGCAAGGGTACGCAGGTCGAGCTCAACACCCAGAGCCTCGGCGTCGCAATTGAGCTGTCCACTGCTTTCGCCCAGACAACCGGCGTGCAGCAGACGTTCCAGATAACCGGCGGCGGCGCGGAATTTCAGCTTGGTCCGAGTATCAATGCTGTACAGCAGGTCGGCATTGGCGTGCAGTCCGTTGCCACCAGCCGTCTCGGCGGAACGACGCTCGGCGGCATTCGCTTCTTCCTGGATTCAATCAAATCAGGACAGGCGAATTCGCTGATCTCCGGCAACGCCCAGAATGCATCCACTATTCTCGATCAGGCGATCACCGATTTATCGGTCACGCGTGGTCGGCTGGGCGCGTTCGAACGCAACACCGTGCAGACCAACATTCGGTCGTTGCAGATCGGCGTTGAGAACCTGGCAGCAAGTGAATCGAAGATCCGCGATGCTGATTTTGCGGATGAGACGGCTCAACTGGCCCGTACGCAGGTGCTCCAACAGGCTGGAACGGCGGTGCTTGCCACGGCAAACGCGCTTCCACAAACGGTTTTGCAACTGCTGGGATAAAAACTTTCGCGACTTGCTGTCAATCGACGCAGCCAATTCCGACGTGACCGATAACCGCATGCATCAATCAATCCGCTCTGCCTGAATCGGCAGGGCGTTTTTATTGGCATCGCGAATTCCACGACCAGGCATCATCGTTCGGTGTTTTTCGGTCTCGTAGAAACTGTGCATCTCCCAATAAGAACGCGACTGAAGTCCCTCAAGGGTGGGGCCGATACACCTTACGCCTATTTGCTACGGGTCAGGCATTCGGTTCCTCGTGAGTAATGCCCGACAGGAGCATGTGCGGCGAGAGGCAAAACGGTTTGCCTTGATCCAAGGGTTGCGTCAACGGGTTGCACGAGTAACTCGTATTCAAGGGAACGGGGAGGACTTGAATTCTCAAGTCTGAAACGGATTGCGTCAGTCGCCGCGTAAAGGCGAAGTGTTCACGGAGGACACCATGAGTCGTATCAACACGAATGTCTCGTCAATGCTTGCTCGACGAGTTCTAAACTTTCAGAACAAGCATCTGACAACCAGCCTCGAACGCCTGAGCACCGGTCTGCGGATCAACCGCGGTGCCGATGATCCAGCCGGTCTGATCGCCAGCGAAACGCTGCGTGCTGAGCAGAAGGCCATCAATGCGGCCATCAGCAACGCCCAGCGGGCCGAACAGGTCGCCAACGTTGCAGAGGGTGGTCTTCAGGAAATCAACAATCTTCTGGTTGAGCTGCAGTCGCTGGTCGGCTCAACCGCAAACGATGCAGGCGTGTCTGCTGAAGAGAAAGAAGCCAATCAGCTTCAGATCGATTCGATCCTTCAGACGATTGACCGTGTCGCAAACGCAACAAGCTTTAATGGTACGAAACTGCTTAACGGCAACTTCGATTACACCACGACAGGCGTTAATGCTGCGTTGCTCGATGATGTGTCGATCAATTCAGCACGCCTGTCCGACGCGGCCGGCGCGACAATTGACGTCACCGTCGATGTCTCGACATCCGCTCAGACAGGCACCCTGTACCTGTCAACCGGCGCCAACCTCGCAAACGGGAACAACGGCGCGTTGACAATCGAGATCACTGGTCTCGACGGCGTGCAGCAGTTCACGTTTGCATCCGGCACCGCCCAGGCAGATATTGTCACAGGCATCAATACCTTCAAGGATTCGATTGGTGTCTCGGCTATTGTCTCCGGCAACACCGTCAACATCTCGTCACTCGAGTATGGAACAAACGCCTTTGTGCGGGTGAAAATACTAGAAGACGGCGGGACTGGGAATGACATAATCAAAACGGCCGTTGACCTAAGCGGCACCGAGGGTCAGGACCTCAAAGACCTGGGGCGGAACGCAGTCGTCCTCATCAACGGAATCACGGCCACTACGGACGGCCTGAAAGCACGAGTCTCCAGCGACGGGTTTGACGTATCTGTCACACTCAACGGAACAAGTGCAATCAACACCACCACAGGCACTGAAACATTCACCATCACCGGTGGCGGCGCGGACTTCAACCTCTCGCCAAAAGTTTCGCTTGCCTCGAAGGTATCACTCGGTATCGAGACCGTCACCACTGGTAACCTCGGTGATTCTATTGACGGTTTCCTCTCGGCAATGAAGTCCGGCGGTGCGGCCAACGTTACCAACGGTGATTTGTCCAAGGCACAGAAGATCGTCGACAAGGCGGCCAAGCAGATCTCCACGCTCCGTGGACGACTCGGCGCGTTCAGCAAGAACACCGTCGGCTCGACGATCAATAACCTCAGCGTTACGCTCGAGAACACCGCTGCGGCTGAATCAGCGATCCGTGACACGGACTTCGCTCAGGAAACCGCAAACCTGACCCGCCAGCAGATTCTGGCACAGGCAGCGACGCAGTCTCTGGCAATCGCCAACTCGCAGCCGCAAGCAGTGCTGCAATTGCTCGGCTAAGCTCAGACACCTCCGTAACACACTTCTGACGCAATCCCAGGGCGGCGACCATTCGGTCGCCGCCTTCTTTATGCGCGTTCTCCTCCACCAAAAACAAGGATGTTCATTCGCAGTACGCCGTTGCATCGACACTGCACCAACCCTGCAGATGCCGTAGAGTGGGGTGCGCACATGGCACGCCATTATGAAAGCTCGATCGCGCCGCCGATGCAGCGGCTCAATCACACACCACGCGGCGCAACGCGCGGCATCACACGCCGCTGGCTGCCGCTGGTGTTTGTGCTGCTGCTGTGTTTGCCGCCACTGCTCATCAGCCTCGGCAGCCGCGATACCACGCACACCATGGAAAATGTTGCGCTGGTCGTCTCACAAGAAACCTGGCTGCGCATGCACGCCCAGTCGGACTACGACTGGTATTTGTCATACAACGATACAATTCCGCGCATTGCCAAGCCGCCGATGGTGACCTGGCAGCAGATGCTTGCGTGGACCGGCCTTGACCCTGAAACCGCAACAGCGGACACGTTGATCTATCGTGCTCGACTCATGGCTGTCTGCATGGGTCTGCTCACATTGATCGCAATCTACTGGGCCGGCCTGACACTCGATGATGTCGCGCTCGCAGCCAGTGCTGCGCTCGCAGCCGGTGCGACCGTGTTCTTTCAAAGACAGGCCCGCACCGCCTCCTACGACATTCATTTCGTCGCCTTTGCAACGCTTTCCATTGCGGCGGGGCTGTGGGCGATCGGACCGAAAGAAACCGCACTCGCAACCAGTCGCATCATCACCGGCTGGGCCGTATCCGGCGTAGCCCTCGCTGCCGCAGCGCTCAGCAAGAATCCGTTGGCGTATCCAGTTGTACTCGGCCCGCTCGTTCTTGCGATCGCTATCAGCCCGCGCCGCAAAATCGCAAGTGTCGCTGGCCTGCTGGGCGCGGTTGCGATTTCACTCGCTGCGGTCGTGCCGTGGTACGTCACGATTCACAACACTGTCAAGAATGCAGACGATCGGCTGCGCGTGGAGTTCGAAGCCATGCGCGATTCATCGCAGCCGTTCTATTACTACCTGGGCATATTTGCACTCGTTGCGCCATGGTCCGTGTGGATGATCGCAGCAGTTGCGCATCCATTCATGGACGGAAAGCGCATCGGTTTTCGAACGCGGCTGCTGCCGTGGCTGTGGCTTCTCGTCATTTTCATCATGTTCTCCATCCACCCGACCAAGCAGCAGCGCTACATCCTGCCGATCATCCCGGCGGTTGCGCTGCTGCTTGCTTTCGTGTGGCGCGATCACGATTCCATGTTGCGCAAGGGTCGCACGCCCGACGGCTACTCCGGCTGGGTCAACGTACACGGCATTTCCATGCTGCTCGTGTCACTGTTCTACGGACCGTTTCTCACGCTGCAGAACTGGCTCGTGCAGTACACAGCCAAACAGGATGTCGCACAGCAACTGGAAGCGCTGCACGAACCAGCCGTCGGTTCCGTCACCTGGCCGGCTGCGATCATCATCACTGTTGTGCTCACCGTGCTCGCGCTGATGACATGGCGCATACATCGGCGCGGCAAACCACTGGCCGCATTCGCGCTGACCGGCATCTGGGGCATTGTCCTGATGACTGTCTTCTGGCAGTGCTACAGCAGGGCAGCATCCGGCGATCATCCCGTCAAGCCCGTCGCATTCGAGCTGCGCCAGGAAGTGGGGGATGCGCCGCTGCGCTCCTTGCGCATCTCCGGCGTCGATCGCGCGTTCATTCTCAACGAAGAGTTTCGCATCTATTTCGGCCGGCTCATTCCGTGGGTGCGGCTCGATGAACTTACGGATTTTGCCCGCCAGACCAGCGGCACCGGCTACGTTCTCGCCCGCCAGACCGATGAACACAACACCGCTCTTACAACTGCCGGTTATGTCCCTCTGCATGAAGTCGTTGTCGATAAGCGCGATACCGAAATGCTCTGGCGCACGCCTGTCAATCCGTAACGGAACACCTATTCAATTACGTATTCCGTCGGCGCCAGCGCCGCATCAACCTTCTGCTTCCACTCACCATAGCCGTCGCGCCCCATCAAGCCGAATGTTGCCTTCTTGCCTGTCTCGACAGCCGGCTGGTCGTACGCGTCGATGTTCAACATTCGCCCTGCATACGCAGTCGTGACTTCCCAGAGTTGAATGAACTGACCGACGGAATCCGCATCAAGCCGCGGCAGCGTAAGCGTGAAGTTCGGCCGTTGACTTTCCACCAGCGCATATTCCGTTGCCCGTTTCTCCGAAGCCAGCAAATTACCCAGCGTCGCGCCGTGCAGATACTTCAGATTCTCTATCTCCAGGTCGCTGGGGATGGTGACATCATCATCAATCTCCGCAACTTCAACGAACCCGATCACCTTGTCGTTCGGACCCTCGCGATACAACTGCACCTGGCTGTGCTGATCCGTCGTGCCCAGCGCCTTGATCGGCGTTGCTCCGGCATGCACCGTCGCGCCGCTCGTATCCACTTTCTTGCCCAGCGATTCCGCCCACAACTGCCGGAACCAATCCGCAAGCAGATACAGCGGGTTGCTGTACGGCATCAACACATGATTCGGCTTGCCATGCGATGTCAATTCCATAAGCAGAAACGCCAGCATCGCAGCGGGATTCGCGCGCATATCAGTCGCTCGGCATCGTTCATCCATTGCTGCAGCACCGTCAAGAAGCGCGTTGATGTCGATGCCGCACATTGCTGCGCTGAACAGTCCGACCGGAGACAACACGCTGAACCGCCCGCCCACACCCTCCGGCACGGGCAGCGTATCGATGCCCTCCGCATCACATATGCTGCGCATTGTGCCCTTCTCAGGGTCAGTGACCGCAACGATGTGCTGCGCATAATTCGAGCCGATCGTCTTCCGGAGTATCGACCGCGCGATCATGAACTGCGCTGCGGTTTCTGCGGTTTCACCGGACTTGCTGATGACGTTGACCACGGTGTGATGCCAACCGGGGTCGGATTGTTCGATGTAGCGAAGCGTGTGGCCGACGAACTCCGGGTCGACATTGTCCAGCACGAACAGCCGGGGGCCGCTGCGATAATTGTCCGGCTGCAGGTTGTACGTCACAGGATTCAGCGCCGATTGCAACGCGATGTTGCCCAGCGCACTGCCGCCGATACCAAGCACCAGCAGGTTCTGCGCGCCGGTATGCTGATCGACTAGTCTGCCGACGTCTGCGACATGCTCACTGCGCATCGGTTCAAACGGCAGCGTCCGCCAGCGCTCCCAACCGATGCCCCGCGTTGTTTCCAGATCCTTCGTGATCGCTGCAATGCGCTCAGCGGCACCGTCAAGTGCGCTCGTAGGGATGCCATGTTCACCAACCCGGCCGTTCAAGCAGTTCGCGTAGTCCAATTTGATGTGCGTCATAAGCGAAGAATACTGGCGCCACGGTGATTCGGCGAACACGTTCACCGTTTCGTGATCAAGATCGAACCACGGGCCTATGTGATTTCGGGCTTCGTCGCGAGGAATGTCGTGCTGCTGTCGGGCGCCGGCGGATTGCAGGAAGTCCCGGACCGGTTTGTGATTCCCGGTCCTGACACGGTCATCGAGCGGTGTTCCACCGGTGCGGTGGATGCAGTTAACATCCGCGCCATGCTCGTGCAAGAGCGCCGCCGTCTCTTCGTGACCCCACGCACATGCGTAGCTGAACGGCGTTTCCCACCAGGCATTGCGAGCATTCACATCAGCGCCGTGTTGCAGCAGGATTCGAATGCTGGCGTCTTTGCCACCCGCGGCCGCATCCATGAGGACGGTGTTCTGACTGTCGTCTCGCACATCAACGTTGATGCCTTCTGCGATCAACAAATGAATCAAGTCGGGATCGTGGTCAATTGCAGTATTTATCGCCCAATGCTCATCTCCGGGAGTGCGTGGACACTCACAAATTATTTGGCGAACAGAGTCTGCATCGCCGCAACGAATAGCGTCGTAGATCGCATCATCAAATGACTCGAACACAGATGCTCACTTCCAATGTTCTTTCATCTCCGCGCCATCTGTGTCGCTGCGGCAGGTCACCTTCTCACACCGCCGCCAGCGCTTGTTCAAGATCAGCGATCAGATCATCGGGGTGTTCAATGCCGACGGACAACCGGCACAGATTGTCAGTGATCCCGAGTTTGCCCCGGATCTCAGGCGGCACTGATGCGTGCGTCATAATTGCAGGATGATCCACCAGTGACTCCACGCCGCCGAGTGATTCCGCCAGCGCGAACAGGTGCAGATTTTCCAGGAAGCGCCGCGATTCAGCAATGCCGCCTTTGAGATAGATCGTGATCATGCCGCCGCCGGCAGGGGAGCACTCCAGGCGCATCTGCCGCTGGGCAAGCGCATGCTGTGCATGCGATGCAAGACCGGGGTAGGCTACTCGTTCAACCGTTGGATGCGCTGCGAGCCACTCCGCAATTCGCGCAGCAGAGCAGCAGTGCGCACGCATGCGCACTGCCAGCGTCTTCAACCCGCGCAGCACCATGTACGAATCAAACGGCCCGAGCACCGAACCCACCGCGTTCTGCAGGAAACGCAGCCGCTGTGCCAACTCCGGCCGAGCTGTAACCAGTACACCTGCCACAACATCGCTGTGCCCGCCGAGATACTTCGTCGCAGAATGCATCACTATGTCAAAGCCGTGTTCCAACGGCCGCTGCAACATCGGCGTCGCAAACGTGTTGTCACACGCAGTAATGATGTTTCTGCCACTGGTGATTTCCGCGACACCCGCCAGATCGACAAGTTTCAACGTTGGGTTCGTCGGCGACTCCACCCAGATCATCCGCGTGTCATCAGTAATCGCGCTGCGTAGTGCATCGAGATCGGTCATGTCGACGTAGGTAAGGTTCAGGCCGGCGCTGCGCTCGCGCACTTTGGTCATCAAACGATACGTTCCGCCGTATAAATCGTCCATTGCAATGACATGGGCGCCCGAATCGATCAGTTCAAGCGTTGTGGCTGTCGATGCAAGGCCGCTGCTGAACGCAAAGCCGCCGTGCGTGACATCCTGCTCCCGCGTCAACGGCGACGATTCGAGCTTCGCAATGCAGCGTTCAAGTGCATACCTCGTGGGATTGTGCGATCGTGAATATTCAAAGCCCTTGTGTTCGCCGGGCGACGCCTGTGCATACGTCGAAGACAACGTAATCGGCGGCATGACCGCGCCGGTGATAGGTTCCGGAGCTTGCCCGCCGTGAATGGCAAGCGTTGCCTGATGCTTGGATTGGATGTCGTGGTCTGTCATGTTGAGAACGTTCAGCGGGGCAGTTGGTTTCGGAGGTAGTTGATCAGGTCAATGCGGGTAATCAGTCCGTAGAAATTGTCATCATCAGCGATGATGGCAATGCGGTCGGCGCGGAATACAGGAAGTAGATCGTTCACCGACGCTGTTGGTTTGACGGTTTCCAGACGTCGAGTCATGAAATCACTGACAGGACGGGTGAAACACTCTGAGTCGTGCATCACTGCAAGTAACACATCCGACTCGTCGATGATTCCCGTGACTTTGTCGTTGTCATCCAGCACCGCCATCTGACTTACATCAAACATCTGCATCTGCTTGATTGCCTGGGCGATCGGTGTGGTCTGCAGGAGTGTGAAATCTTCGCTGTCCAGATGCCGCCGAGCGATCAGATCGCGCAGGTCGCCGTAGGTCTTGCGTTCGATGAACCCGTTGTCGATCATCCAGAAGTCGTTGAACATCTTCGACAAATACTTTGCGCCGCTGTCGCAGATGAACGTAACGACGCGTTTGGGTTCGGTCTGCTGACGGCAGTACTGCAGCGCGCCATGCACCAGCGTGCCGGTTGACGAGCCGGCAAGCAGACCCTCAGTCTTCAGCATATCGCGGGCTGTGTGAAACGCTTCGGCATCGGTGACCGAATACGCTTTATCTATAATTTCCAGTGCGAGGATGTCCGGAACAAAGTCTTCGCCAATGCCTTCGACCAGCCACGAACCCGGTTTGATTTTCTTGCCTTCGTTAACCAGTGGTGCGAGTACCGAGCCGTCCGGATCAGCAAGAATGATCTCTATATCGGGGTTCTGCTCCTTGAGGTATCGCCCGGTTCCCGAGATCGAACCGCCGGAACCAACACCCGCGACAAACGCATCAATGCGGCCATCCATTTGTCGCCAAATCTCCGGTCCTGTCGTTTCGTAATGCGCGCGGGGATTGTTGTCGTTGGAGAACTGGTTGATGTAGTAACTCGAAGGATCTTCCGCAGCGAGCCGCGCCGCCATATCCTGGTAATACTCGGGGTGGCCTTTTTCAACATCAGATCGGGTCAGCACGACTTCTGCGCCCATTGCACGAAGATGCGAAATCTTCTCTGCGCTCATTTTGTCCGGCATGACGACGGTGAGTTTGTAGCCCTTTTGTCCTGCGACGAGGGCAAGGGCAATGCCGGTGTTGCCTGCGGTTGCTTCAATGATGCGCCCGCCGGGTTTCAGCAGACCCTGCTGCTCGGCAGATTCGATCATGTACACCGCAATGCGATCCTTGACCGAATTGCCCGGCTGCACAAGTTCCAGCTTGCCAAACAATTGACACGGCCCGGTATCAAGCTGCGACAACTCGAGCATCGGCGTATTGAACACCATGTCGAGCACGTTCTTGTAGATCGGTGCAGCATGCGTCGCTGCGTCCACCGCTTTGGACATCGCCGTCCGTCCTCCTGTCAGATTCATCAACACCAGTGCGCCGACCAGAAATACGTCAGCCGAAACGCAAACTACAGCGATGGTAACGGCCCGTTGGAATGGTAGCGAGCGGGCGCGACTCGCCCCAATGAAAAAGGGCTGCACCTTTGTGGTGCAGCCCCTGGCAATCCTGGAATCTTATCTTGGCGGCTCGAAATCAGCCGGAAGCCTTGTCGCGGCCACGGATGCCACCGATCGTAAAGATGTGATAGCTCGTGTTGGCAAAGTCAAAGCCGATATCGGACTGATAGCCCTCTGAACCGAACGGTGTGTCGCGGCTCCACAGACCTGTACCAGTCTGCGAGAGGCTGCGGTTGTCAGCCTGTTCGGACTGACGCACACCAAAGCCCTCGATGTGGCCGTCGTAGAACAGCGTCATCGGAATGGATGCCCATGCATGGTTGAAGTAGAACGGTTCGCAACCGTCATAGGTGCCTTGTGCGCCGAATGCGGGGTTGCAGTCGACTTCGGAATTCTGCAACCAGTGGTGCTCAAGCATGTGCGTTTTCTGGTCGGGGAACAGCGGAGCACTGTACGACGGGGTCTTGTAACCGGCAGGGACTGACCACGGATCTGTGAAGAAGTCGCCGGTGTTCGGATTCTCTGAGAGAATCTGCGCGTTGAACATGCCTGCAGGCGAGAGGATGTAGGACGACATGGCGATGTCTCCGCCGAGCAAACCCACGGAGAACTGATTGGGGCTGTCCAGAGCGGGCTCAACCATGTTCAGCACGATTGTGTCCTTGGGCGCGTAAAAAATCTCGTCGTAGAAACGGTTATTGATATACGTGTTGAAGTTACCCGCGTTGATCAGTCGGAACGCGCCCCAGTACTCTTCAACTGAGCCCGGGAATGCGATCGGCAGGAATGACGAGTAATACACAGGATTCAGAATCCACAGTGTGCCGTTCTCCCAGCCGAGAATAATCTCGCTTGGCGATCCGACTTGTGCGGCATAATTCTGAAACGCTGACTGCTCATTCGTTCCATATGCCGACACGTTATCGGGGATGAACGAAAGCTGCTTGTCACCCCACTCCGCGCCGTATTCAGCATGTGCGGTGGCAAGGTTGCGCAGATTTGCCTGGCTTTGTGTGAGCCGTGCGTTATCACGCGCTTTGCCGATGGCTGGCAGCAGAATACCGATCAGCAGTGCGATGATCGACACCACAACCAGCAATTCGATGATGGTGAACGCCTTTCGATTCATAATTGACTTCCTTTCACGGCGTGTGTGAAAGCTGAACGAGCAGCGAACTCCCGGTCGGCAATCCCCGCCCCGGAACCGCATGTGTCATGGTGCAACGACATGCGCCGACTTCGCTGGCGTTCAAATACACGCCTATTTCTCGCGGTCAGAAGACCGCAATTTGCAGGTCATACAGAGATGACGAGATGACCTGCACTTCCACACGACAGATCAGGGCAGCCGCGCTGCCTCGATTCCTACGCACACAAGTATAGCCGACACAGTCGTGGATGCAACGAGATTTGACAGGCTTTGAGCGCCATGACAGCATAACATTCCGGCATTCGTATGTTTGATAAATGCCTGTGAATCATGGGCTTACGATCCGTGTTCGGTACGGAGACGGGCTTCGTAATCCAGATCGGTTATAGCTTGGAGGATCGAATCCGCAGCCTCCGGATCGGACACCACAACCTGTGCCTCGCCCTCCTCAAAAGATGCCAGACAGTTCCGGACACCCGCGACCGTGCGAATCTTGTTCTCGATTGCCATCGCGCACCCGTCGCATGTCATCCCACTGACATTGAACACCAGCAGCGTTTCGGTTTGCGGATCAAACTCAAGACCATCCGAATCAATCGCCTGGGCGTCTGTTTCCTGTTGATCAGCGTCCGGCTGAGCCGCTGTTACCGCATTCGGCGAATACGACTCCGAACATCCTGTCAGCAACATTGCTCCGAACACGGTACAGGCCAGCATCAGAATTGATCGGGACATCAGTCGTGTGATGGCATGCATAGCGGGCAACTCCTTCTTAATGATCCAGCTCCGCAGATCGTAGGCGCGCAATCAACAGGAACGATCATTCACGTTGTCGCGCCGATGATCTGGGCCTTACGGAACTGGCCGCCAAGAATCTTCTGCGCCGGCGAATTCATCCAGTCCGTCAGCACGCCTGTATAGATACTTCGAAAATCGACTGTGAACTTCAGATCGCCCTGATCCAGATCGGTCAGTGAGGGGTGTTGCCCAAGCAGGCCGGGCTTGACCATATCTCCAATGAAGTACATCGGCGCAGCCGTTCCGTGATCGGTGCCGCCGGATGCATTCTGGCTCACACGCCGACCGAATTCGCTGAACACCATTGTCAGCACGCGGTCAGTGTTACCTTGCGCTTTCAAATCTTTGTAGAACGAATTGAGCGAATCACCAAGCTGTCGCAGGAGCTGCGCATGTTGATTGGCCTGTCCTGCATGGGTGTCGAACCCGCCAAGCGTGACGTAATACACACGCGTCGGAAGTTCCGCACGAATCATCGCGCCGACTGTCTGCAACTGTTGCGACAGGTTGCCGCCGGGGTAGGGGACCAACGGCCGTTTGCTCACTGCTTCGCGAATCTGATCAGAAGACACCTGCGCATCCAGTGCCGTTCGCATGAGGAACGCCATCTGTCCGTCATCGTCAACGTCTTTCGGCGGCGCGGTTCGATTGAGCCGTTGGTACGGATCGTCAAGATCATCATGCAGATCTGCGCCGATCCAGCGGAACAGATCAGCAGATTCAAAACTGACCGGCTTGGTCTGGTCGCCTATCAGTGCAAGCGGCGCAGTGCGCCCGATCGCCACTGCATGATCATTGGCCGGTGAACCGTTGCACTGCGCATCGTAATACCGGCCGAGCCATCCTGTTCCGGCCGCGTCCGTATTTGCCGTGTGCCAGATATCCATCGAAGTAAAGTGCGAACGGTTCGGATTCGGATAGCCGACGCCCTGCACGATCGATGCAACGCCATCGTCATACAGTTCCTTGAAGCCGGACATCGACGGATGCAGTCCGATGCCGCTGGTTTCATCAAGCGCGAGCGCTGACAGGTTGTTTCCAGCCCGCCCCGGCGCAGCAATGCCAAGTGTCGGCCGCGCGTTGTAATACCGACTGTCGCCGAACGGCACGACCGTGTTCAGGCCGTCGTTGCCGCCGCCGAGTTGCACGACCACGAGGATTCGATCTTCGGGTACTCCCGCCTGGCTTGCTGTCTGCGAACCAAGCGGCAACATCATTGCATGTGCGGAATTCTGCACAAACCACGGCACGGTCGTCACCATCGACGCCAGAGTCAGCCCCTGTTGTAGGAACAGTCGACGGGTATACGCATTTTCATTCGGTTCATGCATCATTCAATCCTCAGGCGAATCGCACCGCCGACTAACACAATTGATACTCCGGCATTGCGGTAATCAACGACAACAGCGCCACCAGCAGCGTGTTATTGATTTCATTGCCGTGGGTCTTTACAAAGTTCTTCAATTCATCGACACGAGTTCGGTGTGGCTCACGGCCGAGCGTAAACCGCAGCAGGTATACAACCGCCTGCTCGACATCGATCGCGCCTGTTTCATCGCGAAGATGCTCTATAAGGTGCATCGCATCGTAGTTCGAGCCGTCTTTTTCCCACGGATACGCATCCGGACGCCGACCTGTCAGCAGGTACACCAGCAGATTCTGCCGCACAAACAACGTGGATGTGTTGATCCATGTCCGCCCACCCGGCCAACCCTTGACCGAAGGCGGGTAGAAAATGTTCTGCCCCATCAGATCACCAGCGCCGACCAGCGCAGCAAGATTCCGCGTCGGCGTGCGCAGCGATCGAATCGCTTCAATAATCAACTGAATCGGGCTTTTTATCATCGACGCAACGTTCTCTTGCTCATAGAAGTGCGCACTTGTGAACATCGTTTTCAACACTGCCTTGATGCTGTAATTCGTATCGCGGAACAACTTCGCAAGTTCGATGATGAACTTTCGAGCCGCCCCCGTCGGTTCGCCGGGCATGTCGTTGACAAAAAACCGGTACAGCTTCAGACACAGGAATTCACTGCACGCCCGCTTGGTCAAAATGATGTTGACGAAGTCTTCACCGTTGTAGTTCCCGATCTTTCCGAGAATGCGTTTCGGTCCGGAGTCATGCGCGCGCTCAGCAAAGACGAAATTGTTGTCGTCATAGGTGTAACCCGTCAGCGCGCGGGCGCCTTCCTTGATGTCCTGCTCAGTGTAGGCATTGCCTTCACCGAGTGTGAAGAGCTCCATCAGCTCGCGGGCAAGGTTTTCGTTGGGGCTGCGCCGCACATTGCGGTTGTTGTCCAGATACTTCAGCATCGCCGGATCGCGGATGATGTCGTGCGCCAGCGCTTTGAAACTGCCTGTTGCACCGGCCCGGAACATCTGGTTCTGCCGGAACATGTGATAGCTGTCTTCGATCTTGCGGTAGCTGGTCGCAAAATGGCCATGCCAGAACAACGTGAGTTTTTCTTCCAAAGGCCGCGGGGTTTCAATCATCCGCGCCAGCCACCAGATCTGAATCTCGCGCATCTGCTGGCGGTCTGCACGCTGGGCTGCCTGCCGCTGCAGCCGCAATCGTTCTACAACCGCCTCGTTTCCGGCTTGCCGGGCCATGGCAATCTCGTTGCGCTCTGCATCAGAGCGCGGCCGCATGATGTCCTCGTCGAACCGGTCCGCCTCGACTGCGGCCATCGAAACGCCCTGGTAGTCGACAATATAATCGACTGCATTTTCAAGTCCCATATTGGTGAGCGCCCGCACCTGGCCGGGCGTGCCGCCGAAGCCGGCCCGGTTCAGAAGGTGATGCGTTGACCAATACTCGAAGTCAGATTCGTGAAGCGGCTTGAGTGCGCCTCGGGCCATGGCGTGCTCCAATCGGCGTGGCAATGCGGTTCGACGACGTTGCCGACGTCGCCCACCCTACTGAGACTCCGTCAGGACGCTGCCCCTGTCAATGAATCATTCGGCTGATTCACTACATCTGTTGTTGTTTTACCGACTCTGCGGGACATGGATCCCGAATCGGCATTTCCTGAGCCGTTGCCGGCTCCTGCAGCATCCCCTTCAGCCATTGCAGTTCGCCAGTCTCGAGTCAGTTTCGCCTTCAATCGCAGCGCATTGCCGATCACCGTCACATCACTAAACCCCATAGCCGCAGCGCCGATCAGCGGGCCATATAAGCCCAGCAGCCCGAATGCAGCTGCCGGTATCGCGGCTGCGTTATAAAAGAACGCAAAGAACAGGTTCTGCTTGATGGTGCGAAGCGTCTTGCGGGCGATATCGACGGTTTCCGCCACAGCCGTCACACGGTCGCCCGGAATCACGACGCCTGCAGATTCGATGGCAATGTTCGTTCCTGACGCCATCGCAAGACCGAGATCAGCCTCTGCCAGTGCTGCTGCATCGTTGATGCCATCACCAACCATCACGACAACATTGTCGATGTTATTAGTTTGCTGTTTCGCCAAAGTGCGCACGAACTGCACTTTCGAGTCCGGCGTCGCGCCGGCTTCGATCGCTGCTTCTTCCAATCCGAGCTCAGCGCCGACCTGGGCAGCAATGACCTGCCGGTCGCCGGTGAGCATTCTCACATGTAGGCCTCGTTTGCGTAATTGCTGCACCGTTGTCGCTGCATCGACGCGCAGCTCATCGCGCAGCATCATCCGTGCGACAGTTTCGCCATCAATTTCGACACGGCAAGTCGCTTCATCATCAAGGCGAACGACTACATCGCTGCCGTTGACTGTCGCTTGCACACCTTCGCCCGGCAGGGCCTGAAAATCATCGGCTTCAGGAATCGACAGATCGCGCTGCTTCGCTGCAGCGACAATGGCCCGCGCGATCGGATGTTCGCTGTTAGATTCCGCAGCGGCCGCAATCGCAAGGATGTCGTTTTCAGTCAACGGTGACCCGTTTGGCCGGGCAGATACGGGGGCTAACGTGATGTCGGTGAGCGCGGGCATCCCGCGCGTCAACGTTCCGGTCTTGTCGAATACGACATGCGTCGCGCGTCCTGCGTGTTCCAAAGCCATTGCGGATTTCACAAGAATGCCGCGTTTGCTTGCAGCGCCGCTGCCCACCATCACAGCCATCGGCGTTGCCAGCCCCAGCGCGCACGGACACGAAATGATCAACACCGTCACCGTTGCAATGATGCCTGTTACAGGGTCCCCGACGATCAGCCACCAGCTCAGGAACGTCACAACGCCGATGCTCAGAACCACCGGCACGAAGATTGAAGCGATCTTGTCCGCGAGCTTCTGAATGTTCGCTTTGCTGGACTGCGCAGCACTGACCATGTCCGCAATCCGGCTGATGGTTGTGTTTCTGCCATCAACCGTCGCCCGCACAACCAACCGTCCAGTCGTATTCATCGCGCCCGCAACGACAGCATCACCGGGTTGCTTAAGCACCGGCACCGATTCACCTGTCACAACCGCTTCGTCAACTTCACTGCGCCCTTCAACAACATCGCCATCAACCGGCACCCGCGAACCGGGGCGAATCAGAATCAAATCGCCCTTCGCTACTTCACCGCTGGCAATCATTTGGGTATTCGCATGCGATGCTTCACCATTGCTTTGAATGTCCGGCTGTCCGGCTGTCCGGCTTGGCAATTGCTCTTCAATGACTTCCGCCTCCTCCGGCTGCAACTCCAGCAACTCGCGCACCGCTGACCCTGCCTTGGCGGTGGCGCGCGCTTCCAGCCAGTGTCCGAGGCTGATCAACCCCAGAAGTGCTGCGCTCTCGGCAAAGTACAGCGGCTGCTCAGTCAACCGTCCTGCGAAATGCGCAATGAACACGACCATCGAAAACCCGTACGCGGCTGTCGCGCCTATTGCGATCAACGTGTCCATGTTCACCGATTTGTGCCGGGCAGCGTTGATCGCTGATGCGTAGAACCCGAAACCGGCGGTGGCCATCACGATCGTTGATCCGACCAGCAGCACCCAAGGCACCCAAGTCAGGTCCTGCCCATGCGTCATCCAATGCAGAATTTCCATCGGCAGCCACAGCCCCAGGCCGATGATCGCCCGCCATCGCCATCGCTGTTCATTGCGCTGCTGGCGCAGTTCAATTTCACTGCGCCGCTGGGCCACCGAGGCTGTCTGCTCAATATACGAAGCCGGATACCCCTTGGAGGAGATCGTTGCTGCAATCGCAGGGCCATCCAGATCGCTTCCAACGACCCGTGCCATGCCATCGGTGACGTTTACAGTGGCCGATTCGACCCCGGAATGGGTTTCAATCGCCCTCTGGACCGCGCCTGCACAGCTCGCACAGTGCATGTCCTGTACGTCAAATCGCAATTCAGTTGTACTGTGCTGGTTGTCGCTCATTGCCGATAATATTACGCCGGGACCGGCCGGGTAGATGGTATTGGACCGTTTTCGCAACAAACTGCTGGTCCAACGAGTTTGCCCCATACACTTGTCCTGCGGCCTCAAGCAGACGATACTTATCTCAGCCGCTCGGCCACCGCTGGCCTCGCTGATCGTGACATGACAACCGTGCAGAACAAATCCCGCTCGGTCGCCCGGGCAACAAGCTTTGCTTCAACCGCAACAACGGTCGTGGCATTGCTCGCCATCGCCTCGGCTGCCCGAATGGTGCCGATTGGCGAGGTGCTGGTTCTTCACGAAGCGCGCCCTGCCATCCGCGAATCTTCCGTGGTTCGGGCTGTTGCTGTTGCGGTCGCTGCTGCCAAGGAAATGCTCGGCGTCGATCAGACGACAAGCACCTTCGACATCGCCGGCACGTCACAGCCGGTTGGCTCGCGCGTCTGTTCGTTCGCGCTGCCGCCGGAAGATGTTGAGAACGCGCACAGCACCCAGCTCGGCGAGCGCTTGCTCGACCTTCCCCCACCCACACTCTGAATCGTTCTGACGTGAATCTGCGCGCGGTTTTTCCCGGTGCGCAGAACTGTACGATTCAACAATCCATGATGCGCTGCGAATCATCGCACTTTCGCGCATCCGGTAAACGACACGAAACCAAGAGGTGACACATGGCCTTTCCAGTGGTCAGTCCCGTAATGAAGAAACTGTTCGGCACCCGCAATGAGCGCATGGTCAAGCGATACATGCGCGTTGTCGATCAGGTCTCCGTACGCGAAGAAGAAACCCGCACACTCACCGACGCTGAGCTGCGCGCCAAGAAAGATGACTTCATCAAGCGCATCGAAGACGGCACCAAGGCTGAAGACTTGATTCCCGAGGTCTTTGCGATCGCCCGTGAGGCAATGGACCGAAACGTCGGCATCCGCAACATCTTCAACCCCGAACATGGCTTTGATCCGACGACACTTCCGGCCGATGCCCAGAAGCTCTACGAACAGGTCAAAGCGGAAATCGACGCAACCGAACCCGCGCCGCCGGAGGGTGATTTCCTCGGCAACACAGAACCCACGCCCGCGTGGCAGTTCGTCGATATCCCGAACCGGTTGTACGAAGCGGTGCGCGAGCTGCATCCGAAGAGTCGCCCGCCGTTTCGGGCCCGGCCGTTCGATGTACAGATCATCGGTGCTGTCGTGCTCTATGAAGGCCGCATCGCTGAAATGAAAACCGGCGAGGGCAAGACAATCGTCGCGCCGCTTGCCTGTTACCTCGCTTCCCTGCAAGGCAAACAGGTCCACGTCGTCACGGTTAACGATTACCTCGTGCAGCGTGACCGTGACTGGACGTTCCCGTTCTTTCGCGGGCTCGGCCTCACTGTCGGCGCCATTCATCCGCAGCACATGCAGCAGCCGCAAATGAAACAGCTCGCCTACCAGTGCAATGTCGTCTACGGCACAACCAGCGAATTCGGATTTGATTATCTGCGCGACAACATGAAGCTGCGCCCGATCGATCAGGTGCAAAAGCACCGCAACTTTGCGATCGTCGATGAAGTGGACTCGACATTGATCGACGAAGCCCGCACGCCGCTGATCATCTCCGGTCTTGCGCATGACACCAAACCTCGTTACGAAATGGCTGATCGCCTCGCGCGATTCCTTGTTGAGAAACAAGCACCGTGGAATGAAGCCGATCAGAAGGTCCAATCCTGCCTTGTGAAAAGTTCTTCAATCGAAGGCGACATTCGCAACGCCCGCGACAAAGACAAAATCCCTGAACTCAAGCAGAAACTCGACCAAGCCAAAGCCAATCTCCCCGAGCTTGAAGCCGAACGCGATAAATTCCAGCAGTACTACGAAGTCGAACTCGACAAGAAACGCGCCAACATCACCCATGAGGGCGTTGCGCTCGCACAGAAAGAAGCAGGCGTCGGTTCGTTTTACGTCGGCGAGAATATGGACATTCCGCACCTGTTGGAAAACGCCATACGCGCCCATGCTGTCTATCAGCGCGATCGTGACTACGTCGTCGCGCCCGGTGAAGATGGAAAGCAGACCGTTGTCATCGTTGACCAGAACACCGGCCGAAAAATGGTCGGCCGGCAATGGTCCGACGGTCTGCACCAGGCCGTCGAAGCCAAGGAAGGCGTTCCTATCAAGGAAGAAACGCAAACCATGGCGACCATCACCATCCAGAACTTTTTCAAGCTGTACGACAAGCTTGCGGGTATGACAGGCACCGCCGATACCGAAGCCACCGAGTTCTACGAGATTTACAAGCTCGATGTCATTGTCATTCCCACAAATGTTCCCGTCGTCCGCGACGACCGCAACGATCTGGTCTTCATTGCGATTAAGGACAAGTGGGATGCAATTGTCGACGAGATCAAACGCCAGCACGACATTGGTCGGCCGGTGCTCGTCGGCACCACCAGCGTTGAAAACTCCGAACAGCTCAGCCAGATGTTGACGCGCACGTACAACATCAAGCACGAAGTGCTCAACGCTAAGCAGCACGAACGTGAAGCGGACATCGTCGCTCATGCCGGCCAACTCGGCGCGGTGATGATTGCCACAAACATGGCCGGCCGCGGCACCGACATCAAACTCGCTTCCGTCTCGCCTGCCGATCTCATCGACCACTGGAAGCGGCGGGGGATCTGCCCTCGTGATGTCACAGCCGACATGCCCGAGGACGAGATCATCGCCAGGATCTATCGGCACATCGCGCCCAAGGAACTCGGCCTGCGCAAGAACGAAGTCGAACCGATGTCCGATGTGGACATACGCAATGCGCTGCTGCAGCATTGGTTTGTGGAGTTCTGCTGGGGCACTGAATCCAAGGCCGAATCCATGAGCGAAGCCAAACTGCTCGAAGCGCTCGATGCAAGCGGTTCCTGTCTCATGCATCGGCTGCGCATGTTCAAGAGCGTCGAAGACATCGGCGGCCTGCACGTCGTTGGAACCGAACGCCATCAATCTCGGCGCATCGACAACCAGTTGCGCGGTCGATCCGGCCGACAGGGTGACAACGGCTCAAGTCGGTTCTTCCTGTCATTGGAAGACGACCTGATGAAGATGTTTGCCGGCAACACCACGCTCAATGTGCTCAGCAAGCTCGGCATGAAGGAAGGCGATGCGATTGAACATCCGATGCTGACCAAAGCCGTCGGCCGAGCCCAGCGCAAAGGTGAAGAGCGAGACTTCCTCATTCGCAAGAACATTCTCGAATACGACGAAGTCATGGACCATCAGCGTCATGAGTTCTACGGCATGCGGCAGGACATTCTGGAAGGGCGCGGCATTACCGAAACCATTTTCGACAACCTTGACGACGCAGTGGAAGATGCTGTGTACACCTATCTGCACAAGGATTATGTCGCTCGATGTGTTGCGGAATGGATTCGTGAAAACGTCAATGTCACGATCGACCCGGAACGACTGCGCAGCAAGATCGGTGATCGCGTTGATTTACACCGGTTCGTCACGATTGACGCCAAGGAAGAAGCATCTTCGGTGATCGCTGTCACGCTCGGCGAGTACCTGCCCGAAGATCTCGATCGATCCGAATGGGACTTCAAGGGTCTTGTCGACTGGGGTGCCGCGCACTTCAACGCCAACCTGAATGTGTCTGAACTTGTTGACATGCAGCCGATTGACATTCGCCGGCGGCTTGAAGTGGCCGCTGAAGCAATGATCGATGTCACCGATCTTTCCCCACTCGATCAATTTCTCGTTCCCAATTACGGCCCGAACGAACTTGCGCAATGGGCAAAGAACAAGATGGAAATCGAGATCGAGGTCGAGAAGTTTGTCGGCCTGGAGGAACTTGAAACCGCAGCCGATCGCATGCGGGACGAGGCGCGCACGGCATATCGCAAGCGTGAGGAAACGTATCCGATAGATTTCATTATTGACATGACCACGGCCACGATGCAGCAGAACCCGCAGCTCGCGCTGACGAACTTCTGTCGATGGGTGCGATCGCGGTACGAATTGAGTTGGAGCCCCAACGCGCTGCCATCGACGAATCCTGCGGAGTTGAAAGCGATTCTGCTCGAAGAAGCGAAGAAGTGGGATGACAGCCGCATTGAAGAACGGGCCCATCAGGCAGTGCGAGTCGGCACAACGCCGGACAAACTCAATGAATGGTTCCGTGAGGAGATGGCTGCTGAACTTACCGAAGAAGAACGCGAGCGAGCTGAAGACGATCCCAAGTCGGTCGCTGAAGAAAAGATTCGCAACGTCATGCGTTCTGAAGTCACGCAGTTCGAGCGCTGGGTCTTGTTGCAGATCATCGACCAGGCGTGGAAGGATCACCTGCACGCAATGGACCAGGTGCGCGAATCGATCGGCTTCCGTTCATTCAGTCAGCGCGACCCGCGCATCGAATTCAAACGCGAAGGTGCGCGCCTGTTCGAAGAAATGAAGGAATCCATCCGCGACAAGCTGACTGACCTGATTTTCAAGGTGAAACTCACCCCGCAGGTGCGCGCACCGCAGCAGCGCCCGCCGCAACAACCGCCGGCCGAGGGCGATGGTGGCGCGCAGCAGCCCCAGCCCGAGCGCCGTCCGGTGCAGGCAGCACAGCCGGCCGTAGCCGCAGCCGCAGCTGCTGCCAGCGCAGGCACCGCACAACAACAGCGCGATATTGAACAAGCTGAGCGCGCAGGTACATCAGCCACGCAGACGAAGCGCCAACCGGTCCGCACAGCACCGACCGTCGGTCGCAACGAACCCTGCCCATGCGAGTCCGGCAAGAAATATAAACAGTGTTGTGGCAAACGCACGTAGGAAAACGTTTGTTGGAGAGATATGACAGCTGCCGCTTGCGGCGTAGCACAACGCGAACGTGCTACTCCGCAAGCGGCATTTTTATTTCGGGGTCGTATCCGCGGTTCCCGGCGTCACCACCACTGCCAGTATTAACAACAACATCGGCGGCAACACCGCGGCAGTCCAATGATGAATGAACCCAAGTTCATACAGCGGAACAAACGCGATAAGCGCGACCGTAAGCTGTCCGAGATTCGTCGCGGTCAATCGTTTCGCCCGCCACGGTCCGATGAAAACAAGCACGTACGCGGGGAATATCAATCCGTAAAACACCAGCCAGCGCAGGTACATCGCTTCGTTGACAGCGTATGACCAGTGCAACAACGCGCCCCCAACGACCGGCAGAACTCCAAGCATCGGCAGCATGAGAACGCCGCAACGCCGCAACATCAACCCAAACTTCTGCTGTACGCGCAGTTCTCGGCAGTGTACGCCAATCGTGAAAATTGTCTGCGCGAGCAGATGCGCGACAAGAAAGCGCCCGGCTATTGCGCCTTCACCGAACATAGTGTTGATAGATTCATTTCCAAGTGTGTGATATGCCGCTGTCAAGACCAACATGACCGTAAACGTTACGCCGAACACGCCAAAGCTATGCCGGCTCGGTGTTTCCTGTACCGCACGGTGAAAGGTCAGGTCCAGATACGGACATAACAGGAAGCCGAACACGATCGCCGGCCCCAGCCAGATGACATCAAGCAGCGGCTGCGCACCTGACCATGACAACAACGCAAGCGGTTCCACACCGATCATGCCCAGCGTGGTGAGCGACACGCCATATACTAGTACCGCAACCCACGGCCACACGCGCAGCGGAATCGCGCTCACTGCCAAACCTGCCAGGAAGACTACTGCTGCGAGCGCAATCGCCGGCACGAGATTGATCGTCGCAGCGCCGTCGCCCAGTCGCATGGTCAACATGCCGATGAAGAACATGTGATACGCAATGGTTATGATTGAAAACACGATCATCATCGGCCGATGGCGTGCGATCATCGCTTCGCTCCGCTGCCGGGTCCGGACGATGTATCCCATCGCAGCGCAGCCGAGCACGTTGGGAATCGCAAAGACGAGAAACCCCGGCCAGCCGTAACGATGCAACATGATGATCGGCAGGTACATACCGATGCACCACGTCCAACTGCACGCGCAGTACACGCCCCAGCCGATCGTTGCCGCTGTCTTGTTCAGTGATCCATCCGCCACGGCGAGCAGTGTAACGAGACACGTACGTCAGCGAGCCGCAGCGTCATCGCTGCGGGTGGCACCGAACATCAATTCGCGCGACGTGACGCTCAATCGAATTGCAATTCCGCCTTGCCGGCGACGATGGATTTTGTGAATGCGAGCAGCGAGTCAAGTTTACGTTCCTTGTCTACAGCGAACAGGTTGTCGACTTTCAGCGACGCGGGCGTCGTCGAATTCAGGAATTCGAAGTGATTGTCACCGAAGACAATGTTGCCCGCCCAGTTGCCGTGTGGACCGCAGGTGTATGAATCCGGATCAAGCGTGCCGTCGGTCGGCCCACGGTTGCCGAGTTGCGCGTAGTTTGGACGCATCTCGTCCAGCCAGCGATCGACATGCGGATCGACCAGCGGTGGATGCGCAAATGAAACATGCGATTTCGTTTTCAGGTCGGCCTTGAAATCGGAATCCCAGTACGAATCATCAACCGGGTTGTACGCATCGTAGTCGTAACCATTCTCATTTGCCTTCGCGCTGACATTGGGATTCCGCTCAACCGGCGAGACCACCAGTTCTGGTGTGAAATAGTTTTGCGCGATCATGCACGAATACAGATTCGCGGTCGTGTTTGCGGAAACATCTTCCGGTCCACGGCCGGGAATGTGCCGCCCGAGGTCCGGGTCAGCGAGTCGATTAATCAGACCAGGTCGCGGGAACGTGCCTTCAGACTCACGGGCAAAAATAAGCATCGCCTGGTGAATCTGTTCCTGCTGCTTGGCGTCCTTGAGTGTCTTTGCGTGTACGTTCGGATTGCCCCGCCCGCCTTGCGCGAACACAATCGCGCTCATCGCCAGCGCCGCGACAATGCACACAAGCCCTCCCAGCACATCGATGCGTGTCAGACCGTGTCGTTGGAAACGCTTCATCGCGGGATCTCCTGTCTTGTATTGTCGGGTTGCTCGCATCAATGCGTGGTGCGAACGTCAGCGCTTCTTCCGCTTGCGTTTCTGCTTTACCTGCGTCTTCGGCGTGCAGTGGAATGTAATTTCACACCGGCCCACACGGAATTCTTTGCCCTTCTTCTTGAGCTGCTGGCGAACTTCCATTTCCAGATCAATGTTGAATTCGCCGCCGGCTGCGACTTTCTCCTGCAAGTGGTCGCTGCTGACGACTTCATACACCGCCGGGCCCAGGCACGGCCGAAGAAATCGGTAATTCAGATTCCGGCACACCACCGTGTAGTCGCTGCCGCATTCGCTGAACAGATACATCCCGCCGGCCACTTCACTGTTGCCGAGCAGCGCAGCCCCCGCCATTGCGTTGTACCAGTTGCGGTTGAACCGGCGAAACGGCAACACCGCTCGAAATCGATTCGAGTCCAGCCGCTTCATTGTGATGCCGCTGCGGAATGCGTACGGCAGCCAGACCAGCGAACACACGCGATGCCAGAAATTGTTCTTCGTGCTCAGCCGACTGATGAATGCTTCAGTACGATCAATCCACGACCGCCGCGGCTCAGCTACGATCGAACCACCCTGCGTCGCCAGCGACGAACTGTCGATGGAACCATCCATCAACTTGCCCGGCTGTTGGGTTGAGCAGTGATCGCCTGCGGATGACACGTTGACTGATCCTCACGTGGGTGTGGGTGGTATCGGTGAATGGCCGCACGGCCAGACAACGACCTGCCGACTCGGCCACAATGGTAAGCCGACACGCCTCCGGGTTCCAGCACCGTAATTCCAGCCTTTCAGGGTGGTTGTGGGCATACTGAAATGCGGTCTTTGAGTGCCGTCAATCAATCAGGAACCGCCATTTCGTCAGGGCCGGATACTCTGCTGACCGACCGATGAAATGCAGAAAGAACTACGTCTGGATGTTCATTGCCTATTTGGTTATTTGTGGTATGGCGGGTGACCTCATCTCAAGTCGGGACGGGTTCATTGAAAAAGACAGATCGCGCGTCTATCCGAAAGCTAGACCGTTCTATTTCGTTTTCGAGATAGATGGCCGTTGGCACTTCGAATCGGATTTGCAGCTTGCTGAAGGCGCAACCGGTGATTTGTCGTTTCAGCCTACGTCGAAGTCTGTGTGCCGCAGAGGAATTCTGTTTCCAACCAGAATGCACGAGGTGCGGTATCTCATGGTAAGCTGGCCATATTCGTTCGATGCGAATACGTACCCACCTTCTCATACCGGTACCGCTGCAGATCGATGGCGAGAACAACTCGCAGCCCACATGGCTTCCACCGAAGAATGGGCATACTTGGTACCGCAGGTACTTGAAGGCGATATAGATCGAACAACAGTTCACTGGGCCGGTGTTCTTGGAAATGCGGCGGTCATCGCATGCATTGGTCTCATTCTATATTTGATCATCGGCGTGCTCTACAGAAGTGTATGTGCCGAACGCATTGAGCGCCACAATACATCACTCCGCAACAGCCGATGTCCGTACTGTGGTTATGACCTCCGCGGTGCGTTTGGTGATGTCTGCCCTGAATGCGGAGGCTCACGTGAATTGACTACGATTTGACACTTGCTTTCGGTTGCAAAGCACAACGACAGATTCTGCCATATCGTGAATACATGAATTCCGAATCTTCGATTGCTGTCTGCAGTTGGTCCCTCCAACCCGATGGTCCGCAGCACCTGTGCGAATTGCTCGATCGCCTGGATATCACATCCGTCCAGATCGCGTTGAATCCCATCATCAATGCCCCAGCCCTCTGGGCTGGGGCGATCGATCTGCTGCGCGGCGCCGGCTGCACAATCTGTAGCGGCATGATGAACTCCATCGGCGAAGACTATTGCACGCTCGATTCCATCCGCGCCACCGGTGGCGTCCGTCCCGATCAACACTGGGATCACAACCTGCGCATCGCGCGCGATATCGCCACACTTGCCGGCCGCTCCCGAATCAACCTCGTCACGTTCCACGCGGGATTCCTGCCTGAAGAACTCGCAAATCCAGAACGCGCCGTAATGATCGAACGCCTGCAAACGATTGCTGACATCTTCGCCGATGCCGGCGTAAACATCGCGCTGGAAACCGGCCAGGAAACCGCGGACACATTGTTAGAGGTCGTGGGTGACATCAATCGCGCAAACCTCGGCGTCAACTTCGACCCGGCAAATATGATCCTCTATGACAAAGGCGACCCCATCGCTGCATTGCGCACGCTCGCGCCGCATGTTCGGCAATTGCATATAAAGGATGCGGTTGCTACGACAACGCCCGGCCAGTGGGGGTCGGAAGTCCCGGTCGGCGAGGGCAATGTTGATTGGCCTGCGTTCTTTGACATCGCAGAGCAGTTTCAATCGCCGGTAACCTGCGTCATCGAACGTGAAGCGGGTACCAACCGCATCGCCGATATCCGCACTGCCCGCGCACTCATCACACAGCACATCGCTGCCACGGTGTAGCCGCGATCCGACAAGCGGGAGGCGAGCGCGTTCGCAAATCGACATTCTCAAAGAACCGCCAGCCACCGCAACGGACCGCCAGAAAAGTAGGGACAAGAAAAGTAAGAAAAGTAGGGACAGGCACTACTTTTCCACCCCCACGCACAAAAGTAGGGACAGGCACTACTTTTTCTACTTGTCGGCCGCGACTGTGCTCGATCAGCCTGCCCTCGACCATTAATCAATTGCAACGGCCGCAAGACATCAAATCTCTGGCGATACAATCCGGCGATGCGAAGAAACCGCCCCCTGTACATATTTTGCTCCATCAACATGTTCGTGGTGTGCCTAAGCGCCTGCACAACCTCACACACCGAACTCGCGCCGCCGCCTCGTGCCGCTCTCGCGCAACCTTTTCAAAACGGCGCTGTCGCATCCGATCACCCAGTCGCATCGCAGGCCGGTCTCGAAATGCTGTTGCTCGGCGGCAACGCGGTCGATGCTGCGGTCGCAACAAGTTTCTGTCTTTCAGTCGTGCGCCCATACTCGTGCGGCATCGGTGGCGGCGGCTTCATGCTCATCTATGAACCGGGCAACCGGCACGAACTGCCCAGCACCGTCGCGCTCAATTATCGCGAGACATCTCCCGTCGCTGTCGATCGCAACTACTACGTCAATCTGAAAAACGCAGGTGACAAACATTCGCAGTTCGGCGTGCACAGCGTCGCAGTCCCCGGCACCGTTCGCGGCTTGCTGTATGCACTCGAATACTACGGCACACTTGACCGCGCGACTGTGCTCGCACCAGCAATACGGGCTGCTGAATTCGGTTTCACTGCTGATGCAAGTTTTCTCAGTGCGGTCGCAACATTGCGCACGGTGCGAGACGAGCTGCCGGAGATGCGCGCAACCACAGAATATTTCTGGAACACCGTCTGCAATGCAGGCGAGCTCAAGCTCAGCGACCGCATCACAAATCCGCAGCAAGCTGCTGCATTACAACTTATTGCTTTGCACGGCGACGAAGCGTTCTACGCCGGCCCGATTGCTGACGCCATTGCTTCAGTCATGGCCGATCACAATGGCCCGATGACGGCGCACGACGTGGCAAACTATTCCATGCGCATTGAAACGCCGTTGCGCGGCAGTTTTTTCGGCCGCGATATCATCACCATGCCGCCGCCGTCCTCCGGCGGAATCGCGCAGTTGCAGATACTCGGCATACTCGAACGCCGACTCAGCGAAGTACTCAATGTCGATGTCGCGCGCCGCAATTCTATCGATCCGAATTATGTCCACCTGCTTGTCGAAGCAATGAAACACGCGTTTGCTGATCGCGCTGCATATCTGGCAGATGACGACTTCATCGATGTTCCGATCGAGCGCCTCACGAACTCAATGTATGTCAAATCACTCGCAGACAGCATTGATCTCAACAACACACAACCACGATTCAACTACGGCTCTGTCGCTCCCGCACCGGCAGACTCAGGGACAAGTCATCTCTCCGTCATCGATTCAACCGGCATGGCGGTCGCATGCACGGAAACGATCAACACAATCTTCGGTTCCTGCGTGGAAGTACCCGGCTACGGGTTCATGCTCAACAACGAGATGGACGACTTCACGACAATCCCTGGCGAGCCGAACGCATACGGCCTGCAACAGTCCGAGGACAATCTTCCACAACCGGGCAAGCGCCCGCTCAGCAGTATGTCGCCGACGATTGTCGTGCGCGCCGGCCGCGTTGAATTGATTGCAGGCGCATCGGGCGGACCGCGCATCATCACCGGCACGCTGCAGGCACTTCTCAACTGTATGGTGTTTGACATGCAACCCGAAGCAGCAGTCACAGCCCCACGGTTTCATCACCAGTGGTTGCCTGAAGTGCTGCAGTTTGAAGATCGTTGGACCGATGAACACGTTATCGACGCCATGCAGCGGCGCGGTCATACAACAGGGCGGCGCGACGACATCGGTGTCGTACAGTTGATACGTGTGTCAACCGACGGCATTCGCGCAGCGTCCGACCCCCGCAAAGGCGGCCGACCAGCGGGATACTGAGAAGTGCTCTCCTCGCGTTGCACGTCTGCCCTACAATGAGTGAACCATGCCAACATACGTTTACGAAATCATCAATGACGACGACACCGGCGGCGAAACGTTCGAAGTCTTCCAGAAGATGTCCGATCCGCCATTGACCAAGCACCCGGATACGGATCAGCCGGTGCGCCGCGTCATCGTCGCCCCGATGATCAGCGACAACTCCAAACGCGATCTGCTGAGCAACAAGAACCTCGATCGCCTTGGGTTCACGAAATACGAAAACGCAGGGCACGGCCACTTCGAAAAGAAATCCGGCGGCGGCCCCGACGTCATCAGCGCAGATTGAGACAGTGACGTCAGCTATCAACTGTTCGCTCTACGTTCTGGAAGCCACCTCTGAGTCTTCGAGGAGGCGGGTTTTTCTTGCAATCGTCACGCAATTACCCGCCCCTTCGTCGCGAACTCCTCAGGAGCGGCGTCCAACGACTGACGTATATTCTCTTGCCTTGGGCTATCCCCAGCCGTTGAGCACTGCCAGCAGGTCAAACACGTTGACGTTGCAGTCCGTGCCGGTGCCGGTGGAATTGGTGATGTCCGAGGCACAGCTCGGCGGACACGGCTGATCACACGCGCCCCAGTCACCAAGTACGTTCAGAAGATCGAACACATCAACCGCGCCGCTTTCATCCGTATCAGCTGGGGCAAACACTTCCGTTACCTGCACCAAACCGACAACGCGCAGGCTTGTGAGCGTCACGGTTACTGCGCCAAACGGCGGCACATTCATCTGCACATCGCCAAGCGTCACGCCGGTCATGCTGCCGTGGCCGAAACCGTTGACATCAATCTCGGTGAAGATCGTCGCAGCAATCCCGGCAGGGTCAGGCGGCGGGGGATACACAAACGGCGCTTCAACAACAGTCACCGGCGGGGGTCCTGCAAGTAATTCAGTTGCAGTCAGATCAGCCGGCGGAATTTCACTTGTCACATCAAGCAGACCGATCGGAATGGCGTTCCACACGCCCGTCACGATCACCTGCGTCACCTGCAACGTCGTGTCGAACTCCGCTGCGTTCGGATTCACCGGCGTCGCCGGGTCAAAGAACACATCGTTGCCGGTCGTTGTGACATCAAAATTCCACGTTACTGTCGCCGCGCCATGCGCCGCTGCTGCAGCAACCAGGTAAGTAGTGGCAGTCATCGCGCGGATTGTTCGCAATTTGGTCAATGTCTTTCTCCGTGTTCCGATTCTGTCTGGAAACTACTTCCGGTTGCAAAGCCGGTCAAGATGAATTCGATCAATGTCTGCAGTACGCTGTCATGCATGGACATGACCAACGATCGCTGGGAGTACACGTCCGATTACATGAAGCGCGTTTTCGGACGTCAGGACGCCCACCTGAGCAACCTGATGACGCGCGCAGTCGAATCAGGCCTGCCTGATATTGCGGTCAGTGCGGATGTCGGCCGACTGCTTCTGTTGCTGACATCACTGACTCGCGCATGTACAGCGCTGGAAATCGGTACGCTCGGCGGATACTCCGGCATTTGGATCGCCCGCGGATTGCAACCCGGCGGAAGACTCATAACGGTTGAAGCAGAACGCAAACACGCGGACTTCGCGCAGCAGCAGTTTGAAACGGCAGGGGTTGCGGATCGTGTTGATCTGCGCCTCGGCAAGGCGCTCGATGTACTGCCCGATATCGCAACAGAACTCGGCGAGGCAAGTCTCGACGTAGTCTTCCTCGACGCAATCAAGGTGGAATACCCCGACTATTGGCGGGCAGTATGCCCGCTCATAAAGCCCGGCGGGTTGATCCTTGCAGACAACGTGCTCGGCGGCGGTTCGTGGTGGATTGATAATGAAGACGACGCCTCGCGCAACGCGGCTGATGAATTCAATCGCCTCGTAGCAGACGATCCAGATTTCGAAAGCGTTGCAGTCCCGCTGCGTCAAGGCGTACTCATCGGCCGCCGCATGCGCTAAAGAAAACTATGCGCGCATAAAAAAATCCCGCGGACTCCAGTCCGTGGGATCTAATCTGCTTTCGAATGCAACTCTGCGACTTTACGCCCCCAGCGTATACCGCAGGAATTTCTTGATCTTCGCGCCGCCGAGCACATCCTTGACTTGTTTGGTTTCATCAAGAATGTATTTCTGGTTCACAAGCGTGTTCTCTTCGAGAAACTTGCGAACCTTGCCGTCGGCAATCTTGCCTGCGATCTCATCGTTCTTACCGTTGGCCTTGGCTTCTTCGATCGCTTCGCTGCGAATGCGGTCGAGCTCGGCAGCAGGCACATCATTCTCATCAATGCCCTGCGGATCATGGAAGACGATGTGCTGGCAGATGCCTTTGAGCGTTTCCGCATCGACATTGCCATCGACCTGAACAAGCGCAGCTCGCTTGCCATCGTGATGCACGTATGCGCCGAACGAACCGCCTTCAAGTTTCATGCCGCGCTTGAAGTTGACGTTTTCTTTCGTCGTCAGGCGGACATCATCGATGCGCTTCAGAATGTCATCAGTCGCGCTCAGTTCGCCGGCGGGTTGGGACAGCGCCATTTTCACAACGTCGTCCGTCATTGCGACGAAGTCATCGTTCTTTGCGGTGAAGTCGGTCTCTGTCAGAATTTCAACGATGGCAGCGCTCGAGCCGTCGATCGCAATGCCGACTCGGCCCTCGCCGGTGGCGCGTTCGGTGCGCTCATCCATCTTTCCCTTGGCGCGCTCGCGCAGCCAGTTGACCGCAGCTTCCATATCGCCGTTGTTTTCGGTCAATGCCTTCTTACATTCCATCATGCCCATGCCGGTCTTCTGGCGAAGGGTCATTACGTCTTTAGCGGTGAAGCTCACCTCTTGCGTCTCCATAGCGTGTTCCTGTTCCGAACCGTGTCGTATGTATTTCGTGACAGCCCAACTGTGCGATACAACTTCTGAGGCGCGCTGTTGAACAGATCAATCGTCGATGTATCAGCTTGCAGATGCTTCGGCAGCCGGCTGTTCAGCAGGCGCTTCGCCACCACCGCTGGGCGCAGTCTCATCTGAGCGGAACGAAGCCCGACTGGAGCGGCGCTTCGGCTGCTTCTGCTCAGCTTCCGGATCAGCGCCCTCTGCCTGTGCTGTTCGGCCGCTCTTGCCCTGCACAACCGCATCAGCAATCTCGCGGATAACAACTTCAATTGATCGCATCGAGTCATCATTGCCCGGGATAGGCAGGTCAACTTTCGTGGGGTCGCCATCGGTGTCAATCAGGCACACCGTGGGAATGCCCAGCCCGCGGGCTTCTGCCAGGGCGTTGTGCTCGCGCGTCACATCAACAACAACCAGCGCGCCCGGCAGCTTGTGCATGTTGCGAATGCCTTCGAGGTTGCGCGAAATCTTGCGCTTCTCGCGAAGCAGTTGCGACTCCATCTTCTTGGAGTAGTTATCAATCTCGCCGGTCTCGATCAGCTTCTCGAGTTCTTCGAGTCGCTTGAGCCGTTCACGAATCGTGCGGAAGTTGGTCAGCGTGCCGCCGAGCCAGCGCTCAATGACAAACGGCATACCAACACTCGTTGCATACTGTTCAATCGACGCCCTCGCTTGGCGCTTTGTGCCGACGAAGCACACATCCTGGCCGTTGGCGACAACACTGTGCACGAACTTCTTCGCACGCAGCAGGCCCTTGACCGTTTCGCGAATGTCGATGATGTGAATCTTGTTCCGCGTGCCGTAGATGTACGGCTTCATGCGCGGGTTCCAGACGCTGCGACGCTGCCCGAAGTGGATGCCCGCTTCGATCAGGTCCTTCACCAGAGAACTCATGTTCGTTCCTTTACACGTCAGCGACACCGGCAGGTTCAGCAGCGACACCCTTGAAGAACAGGACGATGAACCGCACAAGGGCGCTTCAGATGGCGTCCGAAGACGCCGGAAATCAGAATTTGAAACAACCGCCGCCGAACGTCGCTGCAGCGCCTCGGGACGGAACCTCCCGAATTGGGAAGAACCGGGCAGGATACCCGGCCGGGGCGGTCAATTCAAACACCACCGGTCCCCCAGGGCAGAGTCCGGAGCTAAGGGTTTCGAAATGGCTGCATTAGCTGGACTTCGACCGCCACGAGACCATTAGCCCTCGGCTCTGACGGCGGCTGATCCCGTTAACCCTTCGGCGTTTCGATTTTCTTCGGCGTTTCTGTGTTTCTCGACTCCAGCCGGCTCATCTTCAACCGCCCGCCGACAATCGCCCCAACGGCCCGCCCAACCACATCCCATCCGAAAAACGGGCAATTCACACCGGTCCCCACGAACTGTTCCTGCGAAAGAGTCCACTTCGCATCCGGATCAATCAGCGTCACATCCGCCGGCCCACCGACTTCCAGCCGCCCGAGCCCCATCGCCTCCAGTCCGATCAATTCCGCAGCGTTGACCGTCATCAACTTCAACATCTCCGCCCACTCCAGCACACCATCTGCAATCAGCGCTTTGGCATAGAGAGGCAGCGCGCATTCCAATCCCACAATGCCAAACGAAGCCGCTGCAAAATCCGTGCGCTTGGTGTGCATCGGATGCGGTGCGTGATCGGTTGCGAGCACGGTGATCGTTCCGTCCGCCACGCCTGCCTTGAGCGCATCAACATCCGTCTGCGTGCGCAGCGGGGGGTTCATCTTTGCCATTGTGTCGTAATCCGCGCAGGCATCTTCCGTCAGCAGCAAATGATGCGGCGACGCTTCACCAGACACCGGTTGACCCCCAGCCCGCGCTTGTCGAATCAACTCCACCGACCCGCCGGATGAAACATGCTGCGCGTGATATCGACACCCGATTTCACGATTCAACATGATGTCGCGGGCGATGATCAACTCCTCGGCAACCTTCGGCCAACCGCCCAGCCCTAACCGCTGCGCCAGAACTCCGGCATTCATCACACCGCCAGCCGTCAGCGTCGGCTCCTGGCAATGCTGCATAAAGCACCGGTCATACGTTTTCGCAGTGCGCAGCACCTTCTGCATGACTGCTGCAGATGCGACGACGCTGCCATCATCGGAAAACCCGACCGCGCCGGCCTTTGTCATCGCGCCGATTTCCGCCAGCGTTTCACCTGCTCTTTGGTGCGTTGCGCAGCCGATTGCCAGCACTCTGCAGTTGTCCGATTCCGCTGCACGATCCTGCACAAACTGAATCATCGCAGCAGTGTCCAGCGCGGGGGTCGTGTTCGGCATCACGCAGACAGTCGTGAACCCGCCGTTGAGTGCCGCAGCTGAACCTGTCGCAATCGTTTCATCGTGGGCCGGCCCGCCGTCGCCGCTCGGTTCGCGAAAGTGTACGTGTATGTCCAGCAACCCCGGACAGACGATCAACCCCTCCGCATCAATGACCGCAGCGTCACCGCTGTCGATGCGCTTGGTTTGGATCTGCTGCGCCAGTCCCTCAGCCAGCAGGACATCCGCAGTCTGATCGAACCCCGTCGCCGGATCGATCAGTCGACCGCCACGGAGGAGGATCGGCCGGCACTCATCATCTGCGTACGTCATGTCCACCGTATTGTAACGTCAACAATCCTTTAGCCCCGGCTCTGCCGAGGGGATTTCGATGTAGGCGTATGGCAAACATCAGCCGCCGCTTGCAGTGTCGCACATCTTCCATCATAAAGCCGCGACCGGTGGTCGTGCTAAAATCAGCGAATTGTGCTTGACGGTGGTGACAGAAATTGGCACCCTGATGCAGGTGAACAACTCAATACCTGTACGAATCCTCTGAGGATTTCGGCGTGGAAGTGAGAGAGCGCGATGCTGCGGCGAAAATGCAGCTTCTGACGCTCTTTCTGTATGCGCTGTCACAGATCTTCGGAGGAACGACACAGATGAAATCGATGTCTCGAAAGGCGCTCTTCGGTGGCGCACTCTTCGTAGCCGGAATCGTCAGCAAAGTTGACGCGCAGTGGATGCTGAGCCCAGATCATGCCAGTGAAAACTACACTCGTGTGTATGCATTTTCTTACGCATACTCTGCTCCGGATTGGTTCTTCCATGATGAAACCAATTACGGCTCGGGAAGCACGAACATTGCCTTCGGTTCGTATAACGACCCGTACATAGGCGGGTATGCAGGAGCGTCGCTGAGTAACTCGCATCTCAGCGCGTTTCTGGACACAACGTTAGGGTGGAGCGGTCAGCCTCAATACAGTTACGCGCAAGTAGTTTCACAAGCGTACATCACAGTTCCGGGCGATACCTCGATTGAATTGAGTTGGGATTTGACCGGATACGGCCAAGGGGTGGCGCATGCACTATTCGACGTTCATGATGTTACTGCGAATGAACAGTTGTTGCCGTACGGACACCAATACATAGGCACGGCTGGGGCGCTGTCAATAGACATTCTCGAGGGCCATCTGTACAAGCTGAAGATCAAGATCATCGGCACGAGCCCGCAGGAACTCTGGGCATCCATAACAAAGGCGCCGATCCCCGCGCCGGGATCGCTCGCGCTGCTCGGCATCGCTGCGCTCGGTGTGCGGCGCAGACGGCGGATTGGAGTCTACTGAGTACAAAGCCGCGACCGTTGGTCGCGCTCGGCGTCACAATGAAACGCACACCTAACGCGTGGCCGCCAGCCGCGGCTTTATGCCACATCTCCGCGCACGGCGCAGCACATCACCATCGTCACATTATGCGCAACAAAAACCCGCTGCATGAGCAAGCGGGTGTAGCTTTTGTCCTGATAGTGGCCTGACTACTGACCTATAGAAGAACAGAACGTGGATTAATCCTCAACCTCGACAATGCCCGGCCGCAGCGTTCCGATGATTTCGAGCAGTTCCATCTTCTCCGCTTCGGGCACGTTAAATTCCTCGAGCGTGGAAACCAGGTGTCCAACAACAATGTTGAATTCGGACGCCTTGATGCCGAGTCCGCCATGGGCGACGTTGGCGGGGCGACTCAGAACCTTACACGGACCGCCGGTCACATTGCAGACAAGGTTCTTGTTCATCTGACGGAAATTTTCGCGAGAATCGTCGCTCATTCCGAAAAAGCGTTTGCCCACAACCGGGTCTTCGAACAACTTCTGTGCGAATACATCGACGACAGCCGAGATGGCGTCGTAACCACCAAGCCGCTCGTAAAGCGTTGCCTTTGTCGTTGACATACTCACTGTGGATTCGGAGGAATCACTCGCCATGGCATAGTCGTCGGTGTGCGCAGCGCTTGATGAACAGCCGAAGTCCGCAACAACGATTGCCAGAGTTCCGAGGATCGCAACGGCACAACGAACACGTGTGATATGTAACATTGGAACGGCTCCATTGGTTTGGTGGACATGAACTGATCGAATCTGTCCGTCATTCGGACAGTGTTTCAATAAGTGCTCAGCACCTGTGTCAATGTCACACAACCAACGAATCCCAGACGCAAGTGATGATACAGACACTTCACTGCCACTTGCCGTTTTTTCAACCGGTCATGCTCGCACTTCGCAGATACACGAAGTGCGCCCGGAGGTGCTGCTCTCTCAAACCGGCATTCTATGGCCGACTTGACGAATTACAAGAATTGATCACCCGGATTGTTCTCAGCTTCTGTTCGATCTACCGGCAATCGACTGCAACGGCGTTCGAATCGGCCCAGCGATGTGGTTGATGTCAGGCACAACGAATGGTCTGCAATTGCGAATGGCAGTGTTCGCACATATCCGGCATACGCGTGACATGAAAATGCCCGCTGCTTTCGCAGCGGGCATTTCATTGATCATTCAAACTTACTGTTGATTTCAGCTGTCGGTCTTCGTGCAGGACGACTTGGCGCTGCTGCATTTGCTCGCGCAGTTGCTATCGCTGATCGCGCCGGGGCTGGCATCGGTCTTGGTGCATGAAGACGCAGTGCTGCACTTGCTTGCGCAATTGCTGTCGCTGACCGCTGCGGGGCTGACGGTGGCCTTGCCCTTGCAGCACGACGGAGCATCGGTGACGGCACCGGGGCTGGCGTCGGTTGCTGTGCTCTTGCAGCAGGCCGGAGCATCGCCGACCGCGCCCAGGCTGGACTTCATCTTGGCTTTGCAGTCGTCGCACATCGCGCCGCCTTCTTTGCAGCAGGATGCTTTTTCTGCACAGCAGGCAGCCGAGCAATCTGCACCGCACTCAGCCATTGCTGCCGGGGCAACGTCATCGCTCGAAGAGCAGCCGACAACGACCAGCAGACAACAGACAGCAAGGACATTCATGAATACTTTCATTGGGATGGACCTCCGTAGCAGGTAATGGTTGAATCGTGGGCTCCCAGTGCCCATGACCCGCCGGCTCCATTGCCTGCCGGGTCGACTTTCGAACGTAGAACGTCGATTGTAGTGCGAGCATGCACTTGGGGTGCTGTAATTTCACGATTCTGCCGTATTGGCACCCCCTCAGTGGCCGAAATCGCAGGTCAAGCTGGTGGACCGGCGTAGTTTGATACCGCTGAAAGGCTGATAACCGTGTTCAAATGAACAACGCCCGACCAAACTGGCCGGGCGTTGATTCGTGTATTGAAGCTGTCTAATCAGCAATCACTTCTTGGAAGCGCAGCAGCCGGATGCCTTCTCGCTGACCGCACCCAGATTGACCGCAACGACCTCAGCATTATCAGCTTCAGCCGCAGCCATTTCGGTCTGCAGGTCAGCCATCACAGCAGCCAGGGTCTTGTTAGCCACATCCATCGGGCAACCTTCGACGCCGGCTACCTTCTTCAGCTCGATGAGAATGTTCATGTAGCTGCGTGCGGCAACGCGTGCGATCTGATCGCAGTTGGTGCAGCCGTAGGCGGTGTAGCGGGCCTGGGCAGCTTTGCTGCACTGGCTCTCGCCGGTGACCTGTGCGACTGCTTTGGTTGCGCTGCTGCAGCCGGTCTCAGTGGTGACTTGGGCAACAGTCTTGCTGCCGGAGCACTTGCTTGCGCAGTCACTGGCGTTGACTTGAGCAACGGGCTTTGCAGCGCCGGAGCACTTGGTCGCGCAGTCGCTGGCGTTGATCTGTGCAACGGGCTTAGCGGCACCGGAGCATTTGGTGGCGCAATCACTGGCGTTGATCTGTGCAACGGGCTTAGCGGCACCGGAGCATTTGGTGGCGCAATCGCTGGCGTTGATCTGTGCAACGGGTTTCGCGGCACCGGAGCATTTGGTGGCGCAATCGCTGGTTGCGTTGATCTGTGCGTTGGCCTGGCTCTTCTGCATCTGCTCAGCCATGAACTGCTCGAAGGCAGCGACCATCGGCTTGTATTCATCGTTTTCACCGAGAACAGCCATCAGGGCCATGACGGATGCGCCGCCGGGGCACATGTCAGTTTCGACTTCGGTCATCAGTTCAGTGACCTGGGCGACGTATGCGCGGGCCGCTTCGCCGATGGCGCAGGAATCGCTGTTCTGGACCTGGGCGACGGTTTTGGCCTTTGCGGACGAGCACTCGGACTGCTTGTCACACGGGACGAGGGCCGAAGCCGCCGCCGTAAGACACAGAGCAGCCAAACAGGACGCAAACATGTTCATCTTCTTCATCTTGGAATCAACCTCCCAAATATGTGGTGTGTGGCCGTACGGCCGGTTTCATTGAGTCTGTTTGATATGCGTGGCGGCTGCGTGATGCGAACCACCATCAGTCTAACGCACAGAACCGGACTGTCATTCATGCAGTCTGGATAAAACCACATGAAATCTTTGGCAGGTAGCGACCTACCATTGCCCGCACATGGACGGCTCCACATCCGAATCCCGCATCGAACGGATGAAGCGCCTCAGCGAATCCGCTCGAATGCTCCCTAAAACGCCCGGCGTCTATCTCATGAAAGACGCCGAGGGCAGGGTGCTCTACGTCGGCAAGGCGTCCTCGCTGCGCAGCCGCGTCGGGTCGTATTTCATCACATCAACCGACCTCGGCCCGAAGAAACAGCCGATGCTTGAACTGGTCGCGTATTTCGAAACGATCGATTGCGAAGGCGAATGGGAAGCACTTCTCACCGAAGCCCGCCTCATCAAAGATATCCGCCCGCGCTTCAACAGCCTCCTTACCGATGACAAGACGTTCCCATATCTCGTCGTCACCATGCGCGATGAGTTTCCAGCTGTGTACATCACACGCCAGCCGAGTGAACCGCAATACAAAGGCGCACGCGTCTTCGGGCCGTTCACATCCGTCTATGCACTGCGCGAATCAATCCAACTCCTGCAGCGCGTCTTCAAATACCGCACGTGTACGCTCGACATCAAAGCTGACGATCCCAGGAACAGCCACTTCCGCCCATGCCTCTTGCACGCAATCGGCCAATGCACTGCACCATGCGCCAATCGCATCACCACAGATGACTATCGCAACGACATCGATCACTTCCTGCGCTTCATCAACTCCAAGCGCAGTGTTATGCTCCGTGAGTTGCGCACCGAAATGATCCGCGCCGCTGAACAACGTGAATATGAACGCGCCGCTGCTTTGCGCGATCAGATCAAAGCCATCGAACGGCTCGACGACCGCCAGCCCCAGTTCAAAAGCGGGGGAGCTGACGACTGGCAGCCCGAAGTCACCGTCTTCTCCGGCGACCCCAGCAAAGGCCTTCAATCACTGCAGCGAACACTCGGCCTGGAAAAACCCGTTCGCGCAATCGAAGCAATCGACATCGCCCACCTGCAGGGGGGCGAAACAGTCGGCAGCAAAGTCGCATTCATCGACGGCCGGCCGTTCAAGGAAGGTTACCGGCGCTACAACATTCGCACCGCAGACAATGATGATTACATGGCCATCCGCGAAGTCGTCAGCCGCAGATACCGTGACGCCGGCCAGGGCAACGAACTCTATCCCGATGTCATTCTCATCGACGGCGGCCTCGGCCAGTTGCACGCCGCACTGCAAGCGTTCGAACAACTTGATGTCCAGCCGCCGATGGTCATCTCACTGGCCAAACGCGAGGAACTCATCTACACGCAAAGCAAAACCGAACCGATACGCCTCGGCCGGCAGAACCCCGGCCTCAAACTCTGCCAGGCCATCCGCGATGAAGCCCACCGTTTCGCGCAGCACTACCACCACATCCTCCGCCGCAAACAGGTGCTGGAAGAATAGCGCAATCGTTGAGCCGGCAGGCTTGCCCGCCGTTGGCGCTCTTGTGTTCTCCTGCCATCGGCGAAACGTCTGTCAACCCATCCGCCCGCGCAGCACAACCAGCAACACGATCTGCACGACACTCAAAAGCGTCCCGAACGGCAGATACCACAACCCCGCAACCGCAGCCAGCAACATTCCCCACCATGCCCATTGCAGCTTCACCGCAAAGCACACCAACACAACCAACCAGCTCACGCCCAGCACAACATGAATCCACTTCATAAGTGTTGAGCGCGGTTCAATCCCCACCGCGCGAACAACATGCTTCCACGGTCCGAGTTGACCTGCGTGTTGTCCGGACTTCGGCGTCACATAGTCGCCGCGCATCAGCGCATGCGCACCATCAAACGCAAACCACCCGCCTTCGAGAAGCGCCAAAACAAAAATAGTGATGCATATCGCCAGCATCGCACATGCATTCTACCAGAAGAACACAGTCGTCAGCAGGAAGATGAACATCACCACATGCACCCCCCAGACACTCATTGCGATACTTCGCTGTCGGGGCATCTGCATCCTCAGAAACCACACCCGCCGTCTTGCCAGCAGGATCGCTGTGCCGCCGCTTGCCAGGCCGAAAACATCAACAAGGAGAATTCCCCACGGCGGGTACCCGGTGCCCAACAGCGTCTGACCGACAATCGGCACTGCTAGAAACAGCGCCGCAATCCCCGAAAACATCCCCGGCGCAAGCGCAATCAAAAACCACGCCAGCCGCACGCGCTTCGCGCCAACCGTCAACACCAATTCCTGTTTACATTCCGGACACACCGCCCGCGTCAGCGCCCGCAGGTTATATCCGCACAATGGACACGGCGCATCATGATCCGCCAGCCACGCCAGCAGCTTTGCCGTATCCGCATCATGAACAGGTTGTGATGTCTCACCCATCCAGTCACCTCGCCACACGAACTGTTCAATGTAGTACGCCGCACTCATTCTTCGGTTCTATGCAATTGAGATCATGAGCGTTCGAATTCCGACCGCTGCAGCGCGTACACACAGTGCTCAAACCCCATGTACTGCACGCGGCGCTCTTCCGTCATGCCCAATTTTCGCGCCACGCCGATCGATGGTTCATTCTCCGGCCGAATCTGTGCATACGCGGTTTCGTGATCAAGTTCATCAAAAATGAATGCAAGACACCCGCGCGCCGCTTCGGTGGCAATCCTGCGCCGCCAATGATCGGTGTGAACGATATACCCAAGACACGGCAACCGCTCATCTTCCACATCGCAGTACAACACACCAGCCTGCCCGACCGGTTCATTCGTGTTCCGCTCCAGCATCAACCAGTACCCGCATCCGTCATCGTGATACCTGCCGACCTGCTTGCTTATCCACTGCATGACCTGTTCGCGATCAAACGCGCTCGGCCAGTAGCGCATCACTTCCGCATTGCCCAGCAGCAATTCCAGATACGCGTGGTCAGTCCTGCACAACTCACGCAACATCAGCCGCTCGGTTTCAATCATGATTCGCTGCGTCACCATACTTGTCTCAGGCAGGCGTTATTCAACTGCGCCTGCATGCCGCTGTCCGGATGACAATGTCACCTGATCGGCCGCCCGCATTCCGGGCAACGTTCCGACGTCTTGGAGCCGCGCAGATCATACCCACAGCCGGCGCATCTCCCGCGCTGCCGCCACCACTGTCCACGGATGTGATTCACCACACTGCGAATCGTACCGCCGCCGCCCGCCTCCCAATCATGCTGCAATTCGATCGCCACAAACATCGGGCCGAGCAGCAATCCCTGCATGCTAATGGTCGCGCACATCCCCCAGCCGAGACCCCAATATGTTCCTGCAAAAAGCCCGGCGCTCGCCACAAACCACAACGGCGGATAACGAATATCCTCGAACTCCGCTGCGATGTAATACAACCCCGCGATGAAAGCCATGCACGCTAGGTCGATTCGAAACACATAGATGAATGCAGACATACCGGCATTTCATCATATATTGCGTAAATGTCTTTGCGCATCGAACAAGCCGGCAATGATGTTCTGCTCTGGATCAAAGCTGTACCGGGTTCTTCTCGTGACCAGATCGCCGGCGTCCTCGGCGATCGCCTCAAGATCAAAGTCGCCGCTGCCGCTGAGGCCGGAAAAGCCAACGATGCCATCTGCCGCGCCCTGGCGCGCGCCCTGAACGTGAAGGCATCGCAGGTCACAATCGAATTCGGCCACACCAATCCCGAAAAAATCATGCGAATCATCGAAACAAACGCCGATGCAGTTCGCGCAGCATTGCCTTGACGTACAAAGACGCGCTGCTGCGCGCGCACGTGCCTGTGTGACTCCTTCTATAGAAGGAGTGCATGCCATGCCCGATTCTCGTTCGCTGAAATTCGCAGTTCCCACGCTCGCCACGTTCGACATGCCGCCGTCCTGGTGTAATGCGCACGGCCACGTTGACCGTTCAGCCTGTATCGAAGTGCGCCAGTCCGAAGTCCGCAGGCTTGCCGGCTGCGTGCGCGACAGGCTGCGCGTCTGGCCCGAGAGGAATAAAGTCCGTCTGCCTGTGCAGCCGCTGCCCAATGAGCAACCAGCCCGCAACACGCACGGCAGGGTTGCCACCGGAACATATCGCATCACGGCAGGGCAGGTTGAATACCTGCAGCGTCATCGGCTGCCGCGACAACTTGCAGGTGATCGGCGAACCACGCGCGCCAATGTCATGCGTGATGAATTCTTCAAACGCGACAACGGGTTCAAACTTCGCAGGCCGCACAACGCGCCCCAGGAGATCGTGCCGTTCGATTGCGGGCTTGATGGCAACCCCAATGCCGGCGCCAGTCGACGCAAGATCATCAACATCGAAGACGACTGGTCGCAACTGCTGCGCATCGAAAAGTGGATTTTTGCGAATCGTATCAAACCCGCGTATTACCTGATCTGTCCGGGATCGTTTCGCACTGGCTCCGGGCAGAGAACTGGGGTGCGTGGATCTTCCGTCTTATGCTGCGCGCCGCCACTTTCAACGTGTGGTCCCGGGCGCAAAGCAACCGGTTGTCCGCAGCGCACACTCAAACTGCTGATTGTGCAATGCACCAAGGCAGAACAGCGCGATGCGAATATCGCGCAGTCGTGGCTCGATGCAATCCCGAAGCACGCTGTGCCGTGCATGCGCCCTGAAATTGATCGACTCCTGCAGCGCTATGCAATGATCATGCCGCCGAGGCAACTGCTCTGCGCCCGCTGCCTCGATGTGCGCTATGGCAATAATCCCGAAAACGCCCGGCAATCCTGGCGCCGCGCGCAAGGAAAAGATGATGCCCGCCCCGCAAAGCGCAAGCGATCCACATAGCCCCGGGCTTGCCCGGGTTTGTTCTATCGTGACAGGAACCTCACGCCGGGCTCGGAAGCAACCCGCCTCGCTCACCGTGGCGGTATTTCAAACGTCTGTGTGCGGCGATTGAATTCGACGCCTTTATCGATCTGATCGCGTACGAAGGCAATCCATCCATCAAGAGTCGCAGACTCCTGTGGGCGAACGGATATGTCAAAGTATGTCGCAATCGATCGAATAAACCGGGCGCGGTCGCTGTCGGTAATGAGATTTCCAAGCGATCGTGTGTCAATGAGCGATCGCTCGATGCTGGCCAGTTGTCGATAATTTGTCGATGCGACGATCTCAGCCATTTTCGAAGCGCTGGCAACTTTCTTGACAGCTTCGGTCATATTGTTGATGTATTGCTCGACCTGCTGCCGATCTCCAACCGTCATGTCGTTGGCAGCATCTATGAGTTCCTTGGCGGAATCACTACGAGCTTCTTCGAAGCTTCGAAAGTCACCCTTTACAATCTCCAGAACGACATAGTTATCGGGTAACGGTTGGCCTGCATCAACGACTACCTGCTCCACAATAGATTCGTCGTCATAGACGATGGATGGACCAAATGTCGCAAGACCGTCCTGAGAAGCTGCGAGATAAAGCCCATAGTTGAGCGGGGTCGTGGGAGAGAATCCAAGAGTTGGCTCAAGCAGAATGTAGCGATCCGGTTGCTGCTCATTGATGATGCGTCCGGCTTCAATCGCCTGCTCAGCAAGCGGCCCATACACCGGAACGTACGCTGCAAATTGCTTGGTGATAGCCAGAAACGAATCGACCTGCTGTTTCTTCAAACCCGTAAGATTGACCAGTTTGATGTCGAGCCTACCTGTAGGATCGAGTTCGCCGCTCCAGACAATGAGATTCCGTACGCTGAGATTCGATTGCTCCGGAACCGTTTCGCCAACTCATGCAAGTACCCATTTGTCCGCTTCGGCGTCTGACGAATTGGATTGCATGCGAACGAGAACTGCGACGCTATTCGTATCGCCATGTGCCGCGTGTTCCTCCACTCGAACGCGTTTCAGGACGATCGATGCTGGATCGCGTGGCGCAACCTCCGCTGAAACGCTCTCTATTCCCATTGATGACGCGTTGATCATCACAATGTCTGATGGAGTTCCGCATCCAGCCAACAATGTGATCAACATAAAAGAGATGTAAAGGTATCGTTGTAACATGTTGCCTCCCACAGTATAAGGAAGTAGCTCGGCTTCACAGAACTACGCAAAATACTAAGCCGATTTTAATAGTTGTCAATGGCTCTGGATAACGTTGGGTTGGGTTGTCCAACGAAACGGTAAGTACAAAGCCGATGTCGCCCTGCTACGGCCGAATTGTCAGGCCGAAGGAGACCTTGCTGCGACTTCAGCTTGCGGCGGGATCCCGCACACCAGCCCGAATCGCCAGCGAGGGCACACCGATTCTCACATTTGAATTACAGTTTTCACGCCGGCGACGGCAACATCCCGCCCGTATCTGCCTCGCCGAGGTCGTCCTCCGGCCCGCCGGGCGCAGCCGTCGGTTGTTGTTTCTGCTGCTTCTTCGCTTCCGCTTCCAGCAGTTCTGCGACCGTGGGTTTGTTCAGCGGCTCGCCACGAAGAATGCGCTGCACATCATCACCCTGCAGCGTCTCGTACTTCAGCAGCGCTTCCGCCAGTGCGATAATTTTGTCCCAGTGTTCATCGATGATCCGCACCGTGTCTCTGTACGCCTCATCGATAAGACGTTTGATTTCCTCATCAATGACGTGTGCGGTTTCGTCGGAGTAGTCTTTTTCGCCCTGGTACATCTGTTGCGTGTCAGTGCCCGCGTAGCTGACGAAGCCGAGGCGGTCGGACATGCCCCATTCGAGAATCATGTGCCGGGCGTATGCCGTGGCCATGCGAATATCCATCGAAGCGCCGCTGCTGACATCGTTGGTCTTTTTGTTTTCTGCAATTCGGCCGCCGCATAAGACGCGCATTGTTGCAAGCAGATATTTGCGGCCGAAACCGTACCGATCCTTCTCCGGCAGGCTGAACGTCGCACCCATCGCTTGCCCGCGCGGAATGATCGTGACCTTATGTACCGGATCAGCATCATCAAGTAGCGCCTGCACAATTGCGTGACCGGCTTCGTGATATGCGGTCGCAACGCGCTCTTCTTCTTCAACCTTGCGGCTCTTGCGGGCACGGCCGAAGCGCACCTTGTCGCGGGCTTCCTCCAGATCTTCCATCTCGATCCAGTCTTTTTCTTCCATCGTGGCGAGGATCGCAGCTTCGTTGATGACCGCAGCCAGATCAGCGCCACTGAACATCGGCGTGCCACGCGCAACACGCTCCATATCCACATCCGGCGACATCTTCACCTTCTTGGCATGCACCTCAAGAATCTTCTTTCGACCCAAGAGATCGGGCAGCGAAACTTCAACCTGCCGATCAAACCGCCCGGGTCGCGTCAGCGCAGGGTCCAACACATCCGCACGATTCGTCGCCGCAATCACAATGATCTGGTCATTCGCTTCGAAGCCGTCCATCTCGACCAGGATCGCATTGAGCGTTTGTTCACGTTCATCGTGCCCACCCGTAGAAAACCCACCACCGCGCCGTCGCCCGACGGCATCAATCTCGTCGAGGAAGATAATGCAAGGTGAATTCTCTTTCGCCTGTTTGAACAAATCACGTACTCGCGATGCTCCAACTCCTACGAACATCTCGACAAAGTCAGAACCGCTGATTGAGAAGAATGGAACATCCGCTTCGCCTGCAATAGCTTTTGCAAGTAGTGTCTTGCCGCAACCGGGCGGGCCGGAAAGCAGCACGCCACGGGGGATGCGACCGCCGAGCCGTTGGAATTTGCGAGGGTTTCTCAGGAACTCGACAAGCTCGTGCACTTCGTCTTTTGCTTCTTCAACGCCGGCGACATCGTTGAATGTCACGTTGACGGTTTCCTTTGTGGAAACGCGATGGCGTGACTTTCCGAAACTGCCGAGCATTCCGCCCGGGCCTGCTCCGGCCGAGCGCATCGAACGCGCAATAAAGAACCAGATGATGAGGAGTATGAGCACAAACGGCGCCAACGTAATCAGCAACTGCTGCCAGATCGGCGTGCCGGTATCGGTGCGGTGATCGACGCCGAGCGCATCGAGTTTTGTGAGGTAAAACTCACGATCGGTTGAAGGAATCTTGAAGTAGACGACCTGCCCGTCGACGGCGAAACCTTCTGCGCCGGGCTTAATTTGCGCGACGATTCGATCATCTTCGACGATTACACGATCGTCTTTGATCCGGCCGGCGGCGGGGTCGATCATCCTGGAAAACTCGTGCCAACTCATGATCTGCTCGCCTTGCTTGCTGCCGTTGAGCAAGACGAACATAAGGATCAGCAGCGCGATGATCATGAGCCAGCTCATGATGCCGCGGCCGAACTTCACAGGCGGCGCCGGCTGCGGTCCTTTGCCGCCGTTGTCCGGCGACTGCTGGTCCTTTGACGAATCACTGTCGCGATTCTGATTGGGCTGCTGGTCTTCTTTTCTCATTCTCGTTACTGCTAATTCCCGGAATCGTGAATCCCCCGACGAATTTCGGCGGACCGATTCTAGGCAGGTTCCGACTGGCATGCGGGCACTGCTGTGGAGCCTTCATTCCGCTTCACCATGGTGCCTGCATCTCATTGACGATATCCCGCGCCAATTGCTGCACCGCAGCGAAACGCCCCAGTTCAATCGGCTCCCCACTCGGCTGTGATGGCACAAACAAACTTTGTCCTTGAAATTGCTGACGCTCAACAAGAAGTTTGCCCGTCAACTGATGCTGCCACTTGAAGTCGATCGTCACGCTGAGAATGACCTCTTCACTCAAACCGGTCAGCCGGCTCTTTGATAATTGGTCCAGTTCCACCTTGCGCACACGCCCGATAAGAATTGTGTCCGCCCGAGTGCGATTCACCACCTTATACGGCGTCCGAGCCTCGATCTCCTTGATCAGCGCATCAGTCAGATCAAACTCCACATCACGGAAGTACGTGTCGTTCTCAAAAATTGGAATCGCAACAGTCTGCACATCATCACGAAAGACCGACATTGACGTATATCCCTGCGTCGGGTCCGTCGCGCAGCCGGCCAGCGCCATCCACATTATCAGCAACAGGGTTGCGCAGGCTGTCGTTCGAATGGTCGCGATGTTCTTGCCTTGCGTCATCAGGGCAACTCCTGCGAATCTGCATCTTGCATCGCAGCATCATCCGTTGCTGCTTCATCTGACCCCAGGATTGCATCGCGATACGCGGCATAGTCCGGTGCGTCGATCAGAATGTGTTCAGGAACATTATCAACAACATCAGGAATGAGCCGCAATGCCCGAACGGTCGCAACCGAATACGGATAGCGCTTGATGAGTTTGCGAATAACGAACTCCGCGCTGATCGGGTCACCTATTTTCAGGTACCACCGCGCTTCGGTCAGCATCTTCTCCGCATCGGATTCATCGATGCGTGTCAGGATCGCATCAGCTCCCATCTGGTCTGCGGTGACGGGATCCACGCGTTTGAGTTCCTGCAAGCGCAGGCGGGCTTCATATAGACCCGCTGCATCAAACTCCGGCCCTTTGAACAGCGCGAGATTCGAAGCGATCAACCGTTGACGAGCTTTGTCAATCTGCTCGGAGCGCGGGTAGTTCTCGATGAACAGTTCATAAGCTTCTGCTGCGAGTGTCATCTCGCGCCTGTTGAAGTAGAAATCCGCAAGCGTCATTCCTGCACGTTCTGCAAGTTGGCTGCCGCCGAGCCGTTCCTGCACGCGGATCAATAATTCCTCTGCAGTGTCCGTTGCGTCGACAATGCGCATACCCCAGAGTTTGCGTTTGGTTCCGGTGGCAAACAGCCGAGCAATTTCATATTCACGTTCGAGTGCTGCGACAAACACATCACTTGCGGGGTAGCCGCGTGCAATAAACTCGTAATCAAACAGCGCATTGTAGTAGTTGCGTTGAGCAAATTTCGCATCACCGCGCAGCAGATACGCATCCGGCAGCAGCGCGTGGCGTTCGTGCGCATCGATCCACTGCGTCGTCATCTCGACAGCACGCGATGCGTCGGATCGAGCAAGTGCCTGTCGGGCAAGTGCGAGCTGTCCCTTTGGCGTTGCAGGGTCAGCTTCGCTGACAAGCGTCCAGGAATCATCCTCGGTCAGCGAATATTCCTGCTGTGCGAAACTGAGCCTCGCAAGTCCGATTGAGCAGAGCAGGATGGCGGAGAACAAACATTGACGGCAATTCATGCAGCCGATAGTACGTCCGCAGCCCGATTCACTCAATTCACGCAGCCCGGAGCGACCCCAAAGCCGATGTTTGTGCAGTTGCCGCCGGGGCATTTGGCAGTATGAATTCGCCTGGAGCAGGTTTCTGATGAATGTTGTCGTTCTGTACAACCCAGTGTCCGGTTCCGGGAGCGCCCGGCGGCTGGGGCGGTGCGTCACTGAACGGCTTGCAGAAGCTGGTCACGATATCTCGCGCGTGCCGACCAAACCGAGCGACCCGCAGGCATGGCTCGACCCGCAATTGGCTGATCAGGATGTCGTGGTGGTGGTCGGCGGCGACGGCGCAGTTCGGCTGGCTGCAGCATCAGCAGCACGCCAGAATGTCGCGCTGTATCACTTTCCATCTGGAACTGAGAATCTCTTTGCACGAGAATTCGGCACCGACAAGTATCTATCCACGTTGATGCATGCGCTGGATCGATTTGAAACGATTGAAGTTGATCTTGCAACTGCCAACGACATTCCGTTCGTATTGATGGTTTCAATTGGTTTCGATGCGGAAGTTGTGCATGACCTTGCTGCGACACGCGGTCGGCGTATCTCGCATTTGACATATGTTCGGCCGATGCTTCGACAGCTTCGACGGTGGCGGCCCACAGAATTGACCGTTGATCTGGATGGCACGCGGATTATTGAACAGCAGCAGGGGATTCTCGTAGTCGGCAATAGCCGGCAGTACGCTGCGCGGCTGAACCCTGCATACAAAGCGGATATGTCCGACGGCCTGCTCGATGTTGTCTTTCATCCGGTGCAGGGTGTTGGATCGCTGCTGCGGGTGCTGGGCGCACACATCATGGGCAGGCAGGCCACGCTCGACAGTGCTGTGTATGAACGCGGCACGTCTGTTGGTGTGCATTGCGATCGCCCGGTCCGGTATCAACTCGATGGCGATCCGCCCCAGCATCCGGCGGATACGAAAAGCAGCGGGCTGGGTGTGTCAGAACTTCGTATCATGTTGAAATCAAAGAAGTTACGCGTTTTGATACCGGTGCGATAACCGGTCATCACGCACCGAACAAATTGTGTGCGGCAACGAAAGTCGTGCAGGTTGTCAGGGTCCGTCAAGTCAGGCCCATAACACTCCGATTGAACAGTGGGAAATACAGGTTGTTTTCGGCTGTGAATCCGTCTGGACGCGGAGTGCATCGTGGATATCGCAACAATCATCGGACTTCTGGTGGGCTTCGCGCTGGTGCTGATCGCGATCATGCTTGGCGGCGACATCATGTCGTACGTCAACATTCCGTCGGTGCTGATCGTGGTCGGCGGCGCGTTTGCAGCGACGATGGCGTCGTATCCGCTTGCGCGATTCTTTCAACTGCCGAACATTCTCAAGAAGTCCATCCTTACCAAGTCAGTGGATCCGCTGGTGCTGATCAATCAGATGGTGGAGCTTGCGGAAGTGGCTCGGCGTGACGGCATTCTGGCCTTGGAAAATTCGATCGAAGGCGTTGAAGACGAATTCCTGGTCGCTGGCATCCAGATGGCGGTAGATGGTTCTGATCCGGAAGTGATTCAGTTCATCATGGAAACGGAATTGGAAAACGTCATGGAACGCCATGATGCGGGTAAGGGAATGCTCGAAGCGATCGGTCGATACGCACCCGCGTTCGGGATGATCGGCACGCTGATCGGTCTTGTGGCAATGCTCAGCAACATGGAAGATCCATCAAAGATCGGCGCCGGTATGGCAACGGCGTTGTTGACGACGCTATACGGCTCGATGGTGGCGAACATGGTTGCGCTGCCGTTGGCGGACAAGCTGGGAATCCGATCAACGGAGGAAGTCCTGAACAAGACGATCATCATTCAAGGCGTAATGGCAGTGCAATCCGGCGATAACCCGCGAAATGTGCAGGCAAAGCTGCTGACTTTCCTGCCACCAAAGCTGCGCCCGATCGATGAGGACGCACGGCAGGCAGCCTGAGCGGACGGATCCGATGAAGAAACGTCAGAAGAAACAAGCAGCCGGAGCGCCGGAGTGGATGGTCACCTTTGGTGACATGATGGCGCTGCTGTTGACGTTCTTCATTCTGCTGCAGATGTTCAGTGAATTGAAGCGCGATTACGAATATCAGCGCGTCATTACCGCAATCAAGGAAGCGTTCGGATATTCCGGCGGCATTGGTGTGTTGCCGATTGATGACCCGCCGTTGAAGTCTGTCATTGAGCAGCTCGAACAGATGGCGGTGAAGAACTACGAACAGACGAAGATCAGTCATTCAAATGATCCGGGTTTGGACGGGCCGCAGATGCGCGTCACGAAAGTGCGCGATGGCATTGTGTTTACGCTCGGCGGGCCGAGCACGTTCGATGAATGGTCTGCGGATATCAAACCGGCGGTGCGCGAACAGATTGAGAAGTTGGCGGTGATGCTGAACGGCCGGCGGAACAAGATCGTGATTCGCGGGCATGCAGCACCGAAGCACATGCGCTCCGACGTGCCGTGGGCAGATCTGGATGAACTGAGCTTTGCCCGCGCGCGGAATGTGAAGGATGTGCTTCTGGAGCAGGGATTGGACGATCAGGTATTCCGAATTGAAGCGGTGGGGGTCCGCGAACCGGTCTCGCCCAGGGCAATTGACCCGACCGAGCTGGCTGAAAACCGGCGGGTGGAGGTCATCCTGACCGAGCAACTGGTCGAGGATATGAATGCAGACGCTGGCGGCACGGACGCTGATCTGGCGCGCAAGGGGTATGTGGATGGCTGAGGAAGCTGCCGAGAAGACATCCGAGAAGCAGAAGCTCAAGCCGATGCTGTTGATCGTCGCCATTCTGGTGCTGGAGGCGGTGGTGATTGTCGGCGCGCTGAAGTTCTTTACCGGACCCACTGTGGCGCACGCTGAGGATCCGATGGCCCTTGCGGGTGTGCCCGAGGAAGAGAAGATCACCGAGGTGATGATTCTGAGCGCTCGACTGCCGAATTCGCGCTCTGGTGTGACGTATCTGTATGACACTGAAATCTATGTGCAGGTGAAGCGAAAATACGCTGAGCGTGTGCAGGAAGAGCTGGAACAGTTTCAGAACGAGATTCGCGCGGAATTGACGGCACTGTGGCGGACGAGCGAGCCGCAGCACTTTCGTGAGCCGCGGCTGGAGACGCTAACGCGCAAAGTCTACGCGTTGCTTGGCGAGCGCTTCGGCAATGATTCTGAATCCGGCGAAGCGGTGGTCAACAAGCCAGTGATTGTGATGGGTACAGGTTTCCGGGTCGATAGTTGAGATCGATATTGCCGGGGAATCACGAATCACGCGTTGCCTTGCCGATGCAGAGCGAGCGAGTGTGCGTTTCACCGCGCGATGGATGAGGAGCCAGGATGGCGGACCAGGAAATGGACAAGGAGCAGGACGCTCAAACGCCGGCGCACCAGACGACGGATGTGGATACCAACAGCGCGGAAACTGCCGATGCGAGTGCGCAGGATCTGCGCGGAGATGAGACGCCCGAGTCAGTTGAAGCGATGGCTCACGAAGCGCTTGATGATGCTGAGCATGCAGCGCAGGCGATCAACACGCAGGCGGCACAGATGGATGTGCCTTTATCAGTCGACCTGCCGGAGTTCGGCCAGGCAGCAACAACCAACGGCGACCTGGCCCAGAGCATGGGCTTGCTTTCGGATGTGTCGCTTGATGTCACGATCGAACTTGGTCGTACGCAGATGTACGTTGAGGATGTGCTGCGATTGAATGCGAATTCGATTGTTGAGCTGGACAAGGCGGCTGGAGATCCGGTTGATATTTACGTGAATGATTGTCATGTTGCCCGCGGTGAAGTGCTCGTGCTGAACGAGAATTTCTGCGTGCGAGTGAACGAGATTGTTGCGGTGGCGCAGCAGGCGCCACCCCAAGAGTGAATGAACATCGTCCGCCCGAACGGATCGGGCCCGCTGGAGGATCCAGCGGCGAGCCAAGGATTGGCAAATGCGGATACGACTGTGCACTTTCGGCGCGGCAAGCGCGCTGCTGCTGAATGCGATTTCGACGACCGTCATCGCTCAAACGACATCTGATGAACAGTGGCCTTCGGTCTCTGCGAACGGTTCGGTGGCGATTGCTGTCGAGGCGGCCGGTGATGAGGCGCTGTTGTATGGCCCGTCGATGCCTGACGTCGGGGGTGATGCGGCGGCAGTTGGGTCCAATGCGGCGGAAACCGAAGATGTATCCTTTATAGAGGATGCGGAAACCGTTCCTGCGGATGCTGCGGAAGCCGTGGAAGCCGCATTGCCGGTTGAAATCGGACCGTATGAGGCAGCCGCGGTTCCGGCGAATGAGAAACTCGGGCTCGGAGTGCCGAACGGGATTTTCAGTGCTCGGCCGGTGCCGGAGGAAGTCGCACCCGGAGTTGAAGCTGGCAGTAGTGCAGAAAAGAGTCTGGTGCAGTCGTTCGTGGCAGCAGTTGACCCACGTTCGAATTCTGTGGCGCGGGTCATAGCATCGCTTGGACTGGTCATCGGGCTGATCCTGCTGTTCAAAGTCGTCATGAAGCGCGGTGCGGGTTTGCTCGGCCAGGGCGGGCGTCCGTCGGGTGTGATTGAAATCCTCGCGCGGTATCCACTGGGACGCAAGCAATCGTTGGTGTTGATCAAGATCGCCCGGCGGGTATTACTGGTGCATCAGAACGGCGCGCAGATGGCGACGCTGAGCGAAGTTGCAGAACCGATGGAAGTGGCGGCGCTGCTTGGGCGGATTGAATCGGGATCGACCGGTCGGCAGGCGCAGCGGTTTCGATCGATGCTCAAAGGATTTCAAAACGAACATGATGCAATGCGTCGCACGGAATCAAATGATCCGTTCGCATTGCCCGCAGAAAATGCATCGCATGGTGAATTGATTGACCTGACACGCAAACGACCACGTGCGGCTGGGCTCAGCCAGCGGAGAGTGTCAGCATGAACCGCATTGCATGGGTGTTTATCGTTGGGGTGCTGCTGGTGTGCTCTGCGCCGGTTGCGGCGCAGAGCGATCCCGATTTCGTGATCGACGGCATTGATTCAATTGATGCGCCGGATGCTGTCGGAACGCCGGCGCTTGAACAGCTCAATCCGTTGCTGCTTCTTGAAGAAACCGCAGCGAACACGCCCGGGCTGGAAGGCGGGTTGAGCGCATCGATCAACATTCTGGTTCTGCTGACGGTGTTGAGTCTCGCGCCGTCGATTCTGATTCTGTGTACGTGCTTCACTCGCATGGTAATCGTGCTGGGCCTGCTTCGGCAGGCGCTGGGTACGCAGGGGCTGCCGCCAAGTCAGGTTATTGTCGGCTTGTCGCTGTTCATCACGTTCGTTGTCATGGCGCCGACACTTGAGCGGATGTACACCAACGGCATTCAACCGTACGCAGAGGGTACAGTGAAGGATCCGCAGGTCGCCTGGGAGCAGACGAAACAACCGCTGCGGGATTTCATGTTTACGCAGATCGAAGCGACCGGCAACTGGTCGGGTGTGTACATGATGCTCAACTATCGCGGGATCGACACATCCGAGCCGGGCGAATTGACCCGCGCTGATGTGGACATGCTCACACTGATCCCTGCATACATTCTCAGTGAACTGAAGGTCGCGTTCCTGTTGGGGTTTCGCATCTACCTGCCGTTTCTTGTGATCGACATGGTGATCGCAAGCATGTTGATCTCGATGGGCATGTTGATGTTGCCGCCGGTGTTGATCTCACTGCCGTTCAAATTATTGCTGTTCGTACTTGTTGACGGTTGGCAGCTTGTTGTTGGTTCGCTGATGTCAAGCGTGGCGGTTGTGGAAGAGGTGCAGCGCAGCGGATTGACAGCAATGGCAGGTGGGCCATAGGGGCAGTGTGCGCTGAGGTTACAGATGTTTACGCATTGGTTGAATTGGAGTTTGAATTCTGATGGCCGACTTTGATGCAGTTGATCTTGTTCGTGAATCGTTGATGCAGGCGCTGCTGTTGGCAACGCCGATCCTGGGCGCCGGGCTGTTGATTGGTCTGTTTATCAGCATTTTCCAGGCGGTGACGCAGATTCAGGAGCAAACGTTGACGTTTGTTCCCAAGATCATCGTCATGATTCTTGTTGCGATCATGTTGTTGAGCTGGATCGTGGTGCAGATGATCGATTTCACGATGGCAATGTTTGTGGGTTAGAGATAATCGGGCAATCTCGTGAAGTCGCGCGGGCAGTGAATGCAATTGAGATGATTGACGTTGACACAATGGCAGCAGATTCTGGAACACGTGCCGCCGGCCATGCTGGTGGTATTCCGCTTTGGCGGGTTGATGATCTATGGTCCGGTGTTCGGATCGCCGAGCGTTCCATTGCGCGTCAAAGTAATGCTGTCGTTCCTGCTCGGTGTTGCGGTGTATCCGTTGTTGACGCATGTGCATCCGACGGGAGATGCGCCGCTGCAATTGGAGTTGTGGTCACTCGCGCCGATGGTTGCGACGGAACTCATGATCGGGATGATCATCGGCTACGTCGCAAGCATACCGATGACAGCAGTGCAGACCGGCGGGCTTGTTATGGGTCAACAAATGGGCCTTGGCTTTGCGCGGTTTTTCAATCCGGCAATCGACGACGAAGCGGATATTGTCGGCCAGTTGCTGTTTTTCATGGCGCTGGTCGGTTTTCTGATGATTGGCGGTCACGAAGCGATGATTCTCGCTGTGATGCACAGTTTTCAGCACGTCCCACTCGGCGGATTTGTGCCGGATCAATCGTTGCTGGATTTGCTTTCGGGGTTATTGCTGGCTGCATTCGAATTAGCGTTGCGAGTGTCGGCGCCGCTGTTGGCAATCATCTTCCTGGAAAGTATTGCAATGGGTTTCGTCTCAAAGACGGTGCCGCAGCTCAACATTCTCAGCCTCGGTTTCCCACTGCGCATTCTTGCGGGGTTTGCAATCATCGCGTTGGGGCTGGTCGTGATTGATGAAGTCGTGATGGACAGTGTTGATTTCGTTTTGCAATTGCTGTTTGAATGGATTGATGGTGCAGGTACGACGGTTCGGTAGATGAATCAGAAGACGTAAAGGAAGCATTGATTCGTGGCTGAAGATCTTGGTGAAAAATCAGAACAACCGACGCCGAAGCGTCAGCAGGAAGCCCGCGATGAAGGCAACGTCGCGCGCAGTCAGGATCTGAACGGGGCATTGCTGCTGGGCGGAGCGACTGTCGCTATGGCATTGCTGGCCGAGCCAATGCTTGGTTGGAGCATGAGCGCACTGGAAGAACTGCTCGCGCTTGAGGGCAAGGGCAATCCGCTGAATGCAGAAGACCTGTGGCCGCTGGTGGCGTACACAACATCACTGTCGCTGCGCATTGCAGCACCGCTGCTCATCTTGGCGTGGTTGTTTGCATTCGGCGGCAGCATTGTGCAGATCGGCTGGTTGTTTTCGCCCAAAAGCATTCAACCAAAGTTCAAGAAGTTGAATCCTATCGAGGGTTTCAAGCGTGTCTTCAGCATGAAGTCGGTCGTCAAAGGCGCAATGGACAGCGCCAAAGTGTGCGTGGTCGTGCTGATCGGTGCTGTTACAGTCGCGCAGTATCGCAATGAGATCGTTGTGCTGCCGTATCTCGATCTTCGGCCGGCGCTGGCGGAACTGGGATGGATGTTGTTTGATCTCATGCTGCGCATCGTCGCTGTGTTGCTGCTTCTGGGGTTGATCGATTTTGCCTGGCAGAAATGGAAGCATCACGAAGACATGAAGATGACCAAGCAGCAGGTCAAAGACGAGATGAAACAGACTGAAGGTGATCCGGAAACGCGGCGGCGGCGGATGAAGATGCAGCAGGTGTTGTCAGCGCAGCGGGTTCGTGCAGCGGTGCCGAAGGCGGATGTGATAGTGACGAACCCCGAGCATATTTCCATTGCGATTCAATATGATCCGGAAGCGATGGGTGCGCCTCGGGTCGTAGCAAAAGGCGCAGATTTCCTGGCGCTGCGCATTCGGCAGATCGCGCTGCAGCACGGCATTCCGATTGTGGAACGCAAGCCGCTGGCACGTGCGCTGTATCGTGATGTGCCGGTCGGTGCGGAGGTTCCGGAGCAGTTTTATAAGGCCGTAGCAGAAATTCTGGCGTACGTGTATCGCCTGAATCAAGCGGCGTAGACAGTGGTCGTACCGGTGCGACGATAATCAACTTGTGGCGAGCGGAATTCGCCGAACACACGAGGGTCACGGATGGCCGACACGGTACGCACAACACAATTGCCCAACGCGCTATTGATGATTGCGCGCTACAAGCATTTGCTTGTACCGTTGTCCTTCCTGGGGTTGATTGTGGTGTTGGTGGTTCCGCTGCCGGCGCCGATCATGGACATTCTCATCTGCGCGAACCTGTCGCTTGCAGCGATCGTGCTGATGACGACGATCTATATGGATCGGCCATTGGATTTCAGTGTGTTCCCCGCGTTGCTGCTGGCTACGACATTGTTTCGACTGGTGTTGAATGTGGCGTCGACGCGGCTGATTCTGAGTGCTGACGCGGCGACGCCAGGCGAAGCAACGGCAATAGCCGGCCGGGTGATTGAAGCGTTTGGCAATTTCGTGGCAGGTGAGTCCGTCATCGTCGGCGTAATTATCTTCCTGATACTAGTCATCGTGCAGTTCGTGGTTATCACAAAAGGCGCGACGCGGATGAGTGAAGTTGCGGCGCGATTCACGCTTGATGCCATGCCGGGCAAACAGATGGCAATTGACGCTGATCTGTCAGCCGGCTTGATTGATGAGAACGAAGCTCGTTCGCGGCGCGAATCCATCACGCGCGAAGCGGATTTTTATGGCGCGATGGATGGTGCGAGCAAATTTGTACGCGGCGATGCCATTGCGGGCATCATTATTACGCTGGTCAACATTGCCGGCGGGTTTGCGATCGGCGCGCTGGAAAAAGGCTGGACGATGAGTGAATCGCTGTCGGTGTTTACGCACCTGACGATCGGCGATGGTCTTGTCAGCCAGATTCCTTCGTTTGTGATTGCGATTGCAGCCGGGTTTATTGTTGCCAGAACAGGCGGCAAGGAAACGATCGGCGATGAGATTCCGCGGCAACTGACAGCGCAACCGATTGCGCTGTATCTGATTGCTGGGTTCCTGTTGGTGTTGTCTGTGACGCCGCTGCCGACGACGCCGTTGATTGGCTCTGCGGTTTTGATTGTAACGCTGGCATGGTCGATCGGGTTTATGGGCAAGCACGACAAGACGATCAAGGAACAGGGCGTGCGTGATGAGCAGGCCAGGGATGCGCAGAAGGAGCAGCCGGTCGAGGAGTTGTTGTCTTTGGATACGCTGGAAATTGAAATCGGCTACGGGTTGGTTCCGCTGGTGGATAAGGGGCGGGGCGGAGATTTGCTGCAGCGCATTTCGATGATTCGCAGGCAGCTTGCGGTGGAGTTGGGACTGGTGATTCCGCCGGTGCGCATTCGCGACAATATGCAGTTGGAAGCAAACGATTATCGCGTGAAGTTGCGCGGGGCGACGATCGGCGACGGAACGGTGCATCCGCATCTGTATATGGCAATGGATTCGGGGTTGGCGAGTGGAACGATCGAAGGCATCGCCGGCCGGGAGCCTGCGTTCGGATTGGATGCGACGTGGATTGAACCAGAGCAGAAACAGAAAGCGGAGACGCTGAATTACACGGTGGTTGATGCATCGAGTGTGATGGCAACGCATCTGACGGAGTTGATCCGTTCGTATTCGGAGGAATTGCTGACGCGTGAAGAGGTGAATCATCTTTTGGAGCAGGTGAAAAAGAACGCGCCGAAGTTGATCGAGGAAACTGTGCCGACGGTGGTGAAGACAAGCGACTTGCAGAAGGTGTTGCAAAGTCTGCTGCGTGAGCGCGTGCCGATTCGGGATATGGAGACAATTCTCGAGACGCTTGGTGACTGGGGAACGCATACGAAGGACCCGGCGGTGTTGACGGAATACGTTCGTAACGCACTGCGGCGGACGATTTCGTCGCTGTGGGCTGAGATGGATGAGAATGGGCGGAGCAAGTTATTTTGCGTAACGGTTGATCCAGCGCTGGAAGATGTGATCAACGGGTACATTGATCGCAGCCCTGCGGGCACGAATATGAGCATGCCGCCACAGGTCGCAACGCGGATTGCCCGGGCGGTGAGCGAATCGGCGCAATCGCTGGTGGCTGGGGGGCATCAACTGGTGGTGTTGACCTCGCCGAGCGTTCGGGCGCAGTTGAAGCAGGTTTTGGATACGCAGACGCCGGGAGCTGTAGTGTTGTCGTATAACGAGATTGTGCGTGACCTCGACGTGGAGTCGGTAGGTCTGGTACAGTTGACGGCAGAAGCGCAGGCGATGGTTGGCGCTGCGTGAGATCGAGTGTTCACGGCCGGATGGAGTTTCGGCCGATTGATGGAAGCAGTCATGCCATGGAGGGCATGCCGATGAACCTGCGAACCTACCGTGCATATACGATGGCTGAAGCCCTGACGGCGGTAAAGCGCGATCTCGGCCCGGACGCAGTGATTCTCAATACACGTTCATCACGTACCGGCGGGTTCCTGGGAATCGGCAGGGCGTCGATCGTGGAAGTGACGGCTGTTCCCGCAGAAGAAGCGGCAGCGCCCAAACGTGTGAAGCCACGGCCGGCGCAATCGGCATCGGCGAACAGGGCGTACGGCGCGGCTGGAAATGTTCCAGCAGTGCAGGCCGCCCGCGAATCGCATCAAGAAGATCAAGTCACGGATGGTGATCGGCGTAAGACGCAGGAGTTTGCGCGTGAAATGCTGGCGCGGCTAGAAGCGCAGCAGCCTGTGGCGGACAGAGTTGAGGTTCGGTCAACAACGCCTGCTCCGATCGAACAGTCAGCGCCGAAACAGCCGGCTGTGGATGTTGGGCCGGGCGAAACGGCAACTGCACATACGGAGCCGCGGCAGGCAGCAGCGCAGCGATTCGTTTTGCAGACGCCGAATCGAGAAACCGCAGCGAACGGTAGCGGAGTTGCAAATGATGTTGCTTTGCCTGCGAATCGAATTGTTGAACCAAAGACGACTGCGCCTCGGCAGAACGAATTGACGGAACCGTCGCCCGAACTTGATCAGATGCAATCGGAATTGACTGCCATTCGGCAGATGGTGGGGAAGGTGCTGCATCGGCAGGGAAGTGGCGCACCGCCGAACGTGCCCGAGCAACTCTTTGATCATTACCTGCAGCTTGTCTCGCAGGATTTGTCCGAAGAATTGGCGGATCAGATCATCAACGAGGTGCGCATCGAGTTGAGCGGCACGGATCTTGATGATGCCCCGCATGTTCGCGACGTGCTTTGTCGTGTGCTTTCAGAATATGTTCCGTGCAGTGATGAACCAGTGGCGCTGGAGAGTCCTGATGATCGACCGTTGACGATTGCATTGGTCGGACCCACCGGGGTCGGAAAAACGACGACGCTCGCCAAGCTTGCTGCGACGATGAAGCTGCAACATGATCTGAGTGTCGGATTGATTACTTCTGATACGTACCGCATTGCTGCAGTGGATCAACTGCGAACATATGCGGGAATCATCGGGCTGCCTGTCGAGGTTGTGTTGACACCTGCGGAGATGTCGAGAGCGGTTGCGCGCATGCAGCACCTCGATGCGATTCTGATTGATACTGCCGGGCGAAGTCAGCGTGATACCAGCCGAATTGATGAACTTCGGCAGTTCATCGAAGCTGGCCAGCCGCATGAAGTGCATCTCGTGCTGTCGAGTACTGCAAGTGAAAAAGTGATGATGCAGGAAGCGGAAGCGTTTGCCTGCGTGGGCGTGGATAAGCTGGTGTTTACGAAGCTGGATGAAGCGGTCAGCTTTGGAATGCTTATCAACGTCGCGCGGCAACTGGGGACGCAACTGAGCTTCCTCACAACCGGACAGGAAGTGCCGGATCATCTTGAGATTGGCCAACCGTCACGACTGGCTGAGCTCGTACTGGGAGGAGCGCTGCACACGTGACGGATCAGGCGCAACGACTGCGACAAATCGTCGAGGACAAGACAGCTGCCACAAGCGTGGCCACCGCAACGATTCCCGAAAGTGTTCTGACGGGTGCGGTGAGTTACGGACCGAACGCGGAAACAGCGCGCGCGGGAAGCGCGACGCTCGCTGCGCCGGCAGCGGTTGCTGCTGCACCGCGCGCGGTGCAGCAGCAACCGGACATCCACGCTACGAAATATGCGCCGCGGGTTCGGTTGGCCCATGGCATTGCAATCTGTTCCGGCAAAGGCGGCGTGGGCAAAAGCAATCTTGCGGTCAACCTGGCAATCAGCTTGTCACAGATGGGCAAGAAAGTCTGCCTGCTCGATGCGGATATGGGCATGGCCAACGCGGATGTGTTGTGCAATCTCACACCGCGGATGACGCTTGATCATGTCGTGGCCGGCCGATGCAGACTTGTCGATGCGATGATGCTTGCGCCGGGTGGTGTACGGCTCATTCCCGGTGCTTCAGGGGTGACCCGTCTTGCGGAAATGCGCTCGGCCCAGCGTCATCAACTACTCCGGCAGCTCGCAGCAATCGATCGCATTGCTGATGTGATTGTGATTGATACCGGCGCGGGCATCGGCGCAAATGTTCGCAGCTTCACCGCAGCGGCGCACACTGTGCTGGTCGCAACGACGCCGGAGCCAACTGCTGTGACCGATGGGTACGGCATGATCAAGTCCATCGTGCGGACATCACCAGGCAGGGCGGTGCAGCTACTGGTGAATATGGCTGCAAGTGAAGACGAAGCGGCAGATGTGTTTGTGCGTGTGAACCGGGTCAGCCAGCGATTTCTTGATCATCCGCTGACGTATGCGGGATGTATTCCGACTGATCCGGCAGTGGGAGCTGCAGTGCGCGAGCGGATGCCGTTTGTTTTGCACAATCCGGACAGCAATGCGACTATTGCGGTGCAACGGCTGGCGCGGAAGCTCGCAGGTGTCGATGAGCCGGAGCCGGCTGCGTATGAGCAAGCACCGCGCGTCGGGTTCTTTGCTCGGCTGCTCGGCCGCAACGGCAGCTGAACGCAGACGATCGAGCCGATACATATGGCGGAAGCGTGATTCATGGCATCGTATGTTGATCAACACGTTAGCGAGACGGCGTCTGCAACCGGGTCCGGAGCAGACGGGTCATCGCAACTGACGACATCGCAAAGTGTTACCGGACCGGTCATCGGCGCAGTCTTTGCGCTATGTGCGTTCGCTGTGGCGATGATTGCAGGTTTATTCAGCGGCAATTCCGCGACTTCTGTGGTTGGACGAGCACTTCTCGCGATGATCATCTGTTACCCAGTCGGACTTGTGGCGGGATACATCTGTCAGCGCGTGCTGCAGCAACATCTTCTCGCACACGCCGATGCACATCCGGTTCCCGATCTTGCTGAGCAGCAGGATGAAACAACGGGCGAACAGTACATGAACCATGAACACGCACCAGATGAAGAACCAATCGTAGTCTGAACGAGTCACATGGTCGGAGTTGAAATACGCATGCGCGAACACACAAAGTTGAAAACAACTTGTACACCGCGCGCCTGCTGTTTATAGTCTCCGCTATCGCCATGGATTCGGCGAACCGCCTCAGAGGGCCGATGGTCAAGGAGTGGACCGATGACAAAGACAAAGACTGGCAAGCCGCGCGCTTCCACCGGGTCGAAAAAACGTACCTCGAAGAGCACGTCAAAACGTGCGACGGCTGCAACTGTCTCTCTGGAAGAGATGCCGATTCAGGACGTTTGGGTTGAATACAAGAAAACCGGTACTGAGCAACTGCGCAATCGGTTGATGACGCAGTATCTCGACTTGGTGCGATACACCGCTGAGCGCATGCATATGCGCCTGCCAGGCGAGGTTGATGTCGAAGACCTCATGTCCGCAGGGCTGTTCGGATTAATGGATGCGATTGATGCGTTCGATCTTGAACGCGGTGTGAAGTTCGAAACGTATTGCACGCAGCGCATCCGAGGCGCAATCTTTGATGAGCTGCGGGCTATGGACTGGGTGCCGCGGTTGGTGCGCTCGCGTACTGCGAAAGTTGAACGGGCCCGCAAGGCGCTGGAGATGCAGCTTGGTCGCAAAGCTACGGAGAAAGAAATCCGTGAACGACTTGCAGTTGATTCTTCGGAGTTTGAAAAGCTCAAGAAGGACTCCCGGCCGGTCGGTGTGGTGTCGCTGAACCGCAAGTGGTTCGAAACCGATTCCAGCAAGGATGTGCGCGAGATAGATGTCATCAAGGACAAACGGCAGGAGAACCCGCTGTCGGAACTGCAGCGCAAGGACCTGAAGGTGCTGATCACCAAGGGTCTGTCCCGAGCCGAGCGGCTGATTATCGTGCTGTACTACTACGAGCAGATGACGATGAAGGAGATCGGCATCACGCTGGATCTTTCCGAATCGCGTGTCAGCCAGATGCACAGCTCGATTCTGGCCCGGCTCAAAGCACAGATGCAGCACCGCGAGAAGGAAGTCTGAATACCGCGCATACTTAAGATGATTGACTGAGCACCGATAGTTTCCGTTGATTCTGAAAAGAGGGTGTGCTGTTAGATTGCTGCCATCGTCATTGCTGCGCAGGCAGTAATCCGGCGTGGTGTCTGCAGCGTCCGCAGATTCAACGAGTTATAAGACTGCGTGAACAATTTGACTGGATACCTGCCTCCGCAGGCATGACGAGAAGTGCCCACCGATAGCGCGATGAACACATAGTTCACCTCCCGAAGAAGTAGTTTGTGCCGTCCTGGCAGGAGGAGAGTTACCGCGACGTCCGACGCCGCGTACGAAGTGCGAATAGTGCGCTGACCATCGGGAGAGTTGCCGGCGCAGGTACTGATACAAAGTGAATATCGTCGATGAAAACCGCATCGTCCAGCCAATCAACAATGATTGCTTCGTCGAACTGGATTCCGACGACCCCTCCGAAATGACCTGGACCGCCGCCACCGAAGCGCATGCTTTCTAGAACCAGTTCACCGTCACGATAGAGATTGACCTGTGAAGCTGCGGGGTGGTCGAATGCAATTCCTATCTGCGGTTCATCGAATAGAACACGCACGAATGCATTGCCGTCGATGCCCCAACCATCTTCGAGAAAACTACTTGGGATGAAGTTCACCTCATCATCGCCGGGCGTAAACGTAACTCCTACGTCCTGATACTGATCCGAAACAAAGGTTCCACTTGCGAAACCCGTGAAATCGATCGTTGTGATTGTTCCGACGTCGCTGGCCGCATCGAACCACAACGGTCGCTCTTCATCCTCGAACTCCTGCACACCGGCGAAGCTCGACATTGCGAGCACTCCGATCACACTGAGTTGAATGGCGATGCATCGGCGAACGACAGTGCGCGTACATTCACGTTGCATGATTCTCTCTCCTGCAGCGTTGATAGGTCTTCGATCCCACGGAAGGCCCTCAGGAAGTTCTCTAGATTGCAATGTACCTCGTCCGATGCGTATTTCGAAAAGAAATGCCGAATTTCTCCCTTGATTATCGGGCCGAAATGGCGAACGAAGAATCGTGACCCGTACGGATTACGAATTGTTTCTAGAGATGATACTTCGTGATGTATCGGACGTTTGCGGCGCATCTGCACCGATCGGCCGGGCTTCACTCACTCCTCTAATCGACCGATAGCAACCAAAGCGGCGTGACGTTGCGCGCTGCACTGGCTGTTGCGCCATCGATGAAGTGACAGGGGTAGAGCGAAGGATCGCACATGGCTGAATCCAGCGGACTGACAGTTCGACAGCATGCGCGTAAGGAGTTTGACCTGGCGATTGAGTTTGTGATTGGTACGCACCATCAGGAGCAGGTGCAGTTCAGTCCGAAATCAACCGCCAAGGACAAGCACGGAACGCGCGGCCGGGCGATTGATATCAGTACCGGCGGCATGGGGTGGATTTGCGCGCAATTTCTTCCGCGCATGTGTGAAGGCACAGTGCGCGTTTTTGATCCGCGTCCGGTCGGCCACAAGCCGGATGGATCGCCGATCCTGGAAGTTGCATTTGAACACAAGTGCATTATTCGTCGTGTGACGATGGTCAACCACGAGCCAAGCTATTCGATCGGTGTTGCGTTCATTGAGCCGGGCGCGGAAGTGTCCAAACGCGTTGAAGAACTGCGCAATCTCAGTGATGCGCAACTTGAAGCTGCGGCTGCGAGTTCGGTAGAGCAGGAGGTGTCCAGTGAATGATCAGGACATTTTCCTCGAACAAGCACTCGTTGAAGAAGGACACATCACAGCAGCCCAGTTGGCTGAAGCGCGAACGTTTTCGACGGAGAAGAACTGCGACATTGTTGATGCACTGGTGCAGACTGAAACGGTGACGAGCCGGCGTATTGCGCTGGTCAAAGCGGATGTGTGCGAGTCGCCGTATGTCGATCTTTCGGATTTTGAGCCGTGCTTTGCAAACACGGCATACGTGCCTCGGTCGATGGCGGATCGGTACTGTTTGTTCCCAATGTTCATGATCAATGGCGTGCTGACGCTGGCGATGGACGATCCGCTCAACCTGGAAGCGTCGGATCAGGTTCGACAGATTGCCAAATGCGAAGTTGACGCAGTGTTGGCGGATCGTGAACAACTACGTGCGCTGATTAACCGCGTGTACAGCCTGAGCCACAATTACAACGGCGTAGGTGATGATGAACCAGTCGTTGAACTTGATGAAGATACTTCCACGCAGCCGGTTGTTGCTGCGGTCAATCAGATTCTGGCCGATGCGGTGGAGCAGCGGGCCAGTGATGTACATTTGAATCCCGATGAGCATGATCTGCATCTGCGCTACCGTATTGACGGTGTGCTGCATCAGAAGCAGGGGCCGCCGTTGTCAATGCACAACAGTCTTGTGCAGCGTTTGAAAGTGATGGCGCATCTGGATCTGACACAGACCCGCCGACCGCAGGACGGCAAGTTTCGATTCCGTCATGGTGGTGTTCAGGCTGATGTGCGTATGAGCACGTTGCCGACGGTGTGCGGTGAGAATGTCGTGCTGCGTTTGCTGACGAACACGCAGGCGATTCATGACTTTCTCGAGCTTGGTATTCCTGCGGCAATGTCCAATGATCTGGATGAGATTCTTGCGCAGCCGTACGGCATGTTGCTTGTGACGGGGCCGACGGGTTCGGGTAAGACGACGACGCTGTACACAGCATTGTCAAAGCTGAACGATCCGTCGCGAAACATCATGACGATCGAAGATCCGGTTGAGATTCGCCTGCCATACATTCGGCAGATTCAGGCGCATCCGGAGATTGGGCTCACGTTTGCCAGCGCGCTGCGATCGATTCTGCGGCAAGACCCTGATGTCGTGCTGCTCGGTGAGATTCGCGATGACGAAACGGCGCGCATTGCGCTGCAGGCGGCGCTGACAGGTCACATGGTGTTGTCGACCGTGCATACGAACGATGCGGCTGGTGCGGTGTCGCGAATTCGTGATTTCAACATTCCGCCGTTCGTTATTAATTCGGCGGTGCTGGGCGTGATCGGCCAGCGGCTTGTGCGGCGAATCTGTTCACATTGCACATCGCCGGATGATGTGTCTGAAATCACGCGTCATCGCTTTAAGCTCAGTGAAGAAGACGCACAACACTTCTCACGTGGAACAGGTTGTGGCAAATGCGGGCAGACCGGGTATCGCGGTCGAGTTGGTATTTACGAATTGTTGAAGTTCACGCCGGAGATTCAGCGTCTGGTGGAGACCGGTGCATCGACGAACGCTCTTCAGGATCTGGCAACGGCCAAAGGTATGCGATTAATGTGGCAGGACGGTCTTGACAAGGCGCGTCTCGGTCACACAACGCTGGATGAAGTCGGCAAGGCAGCGTCGATTAACGATTTGGTTCAGGACACGAAAGACGACGCAAGGATGGTCGCATGACGCAGGTTGCGTTCCAATACAAAGCGATTGATCGACAAGGTGCGGTGTCCAAGGGTTCCGTGCAGGCGTCGGATCGGCAGGGTGCATATCGCGAGCTTGTTTCGGCGGGGCTGAAGCCGCTGCATATTGCGCCGGCGCGCGGTTCGCTGTTCGGCAAGGGCGGCAAGAGAGTTCCGGTTAAGGATCTCGCACATCTGACGTACCAGCTTTCGGTTCTGCTGGAAGCGCGCGTGCCGATTGTGCAGGGTCTTGAAGCGATTGCAGATCAGGAGACAAATGAGTTCCTGCAGCAGGTCATTCGCGATGTTGCGGATCAGATTGCGACCGGCAGCACTGTGACCGATGCGTTGACGCCGCATCGAGCACTCTTTGGTGATGTCTATATCGAGACAGTTCGAGCTGCGGAAATCAGTGGCAATATGGTGGAAGTGCTGGGGCATCTGGCTGAGATGCTGGAACGTAACTTTGAAATGCGCAAGCGCGTCAAAGGCGCGTTGATGTATCCGTTGTGCGTAATTGTCGCACTCGGCGTCGCAGTGTCGTTCTTGATGGTGTTCGTTGTACCGCGGTTTGCAAAGATGTTTGCAGCACGCGGTATGGAACTGCCGCTGCCAACGCAGATTGTTATCGGTATCAGTAATGTAATGATGAACTACTGGTACCTGGTGATCGGAGGCAGCGTTTTTGCGGTGTGGGGTGTGCGAAGATTGAACCGCAATCCGAAGTCACAGCGCTGGCTTGATACGCAACTACACAGAGTGCCGTTGCTGCGCGATATGCTCAAGGGCCTGGCGATCAGTCGATTTGCGCATGTTCTCGGAATTGCGTTTCGCAGTGGACTGAATCTCATCGATGCGTTGGATATGGCCGGACGTGCTTCCGGGCGGCCGTTGCTGGAGTCGGACACGCAGATGATGAAGGAACAGGTGAATCACGGCGGGCGTCTGACGGAGTGCATGAATAACTGTGATTACCTGCCGGGGTTTGCCAAGCGGATGATTGCGGCGGGTGAGGAAGCCGGCGAGCTGCCGCGTATGTGCGAAATTGTTGCGCGGCATTACGACCGCGAGACGGATCACCTTACGAAGAATGTGTCGACGTTGATCGAGCCCATCATGATTGCGGGTCTGGCGGGCGTGGTTCTGGTTATCGCTCTCGCCATATTCCTGCCAATGTGGAACATGGCGGCATTGCTCGGTTAGTCGAGCAATTTGGTTAAGACCGCTTGGGGATCGGACGATGTCGTGGCTGGAGCTATGGGGCTGTCTCCCATTCATGAAGAGTTGAATCAAAGGGTAAGATACATGAAGCGTTCTGCAACTCATCGTCGTGGTTTTACGCTGATCGAACTGATCGCAGTTATCGTCGTCCTGGCGATTCTTGCTGGTGTCGCGCTGCCGAAGTATTTCGACTACGCCGCACGTGCGAAAGAATCAGCCACGAAGGGCGTGCTGGGTGGTGTTCGCGCTGGCGTTGCCAACTTCTATGCAAATTCAGCGTTGACCAGTACCGCAGCGTACCCGACCTATGCACAGCTCAATACGCTGGGCACGGTCATGCAGGAGCCGCTGCCGGAGAATCCGTACAACGATCTGGCCACGGTCAAGGACGAAGACGGCAACTGGGTTGCCGGCGCCGCACCGGCCGACAGCACAACCGGCTGGGCGTACGACGAAACCAATGGCAAGTTCTGGGCCAATTCGGACACAACCGGTGAGAACGACTGGTAAGCACAACTCGACGATGAATCATACGTACCGCATTCGAACGAGAACCCGTTGTCCACGGATGGACAGCGGGTTCACGCTCATTGAATTGGTCGCGGTCATCATCATCGTTGGCATTCTGTCTGCCGTTGCGATCCCATCGTTCAGCAATCTGAACGACAGTCGTGCAACAGCAGCAGCACGTCAACTTCTCAGTGATGTGACGTTTGCCCGACAACGAGCAATTGCCACTGGCACTCCATCCTGGGTTGTCTTTGACACAGACGCGGAAACATGGTCCGTGCTTGCTGAAGATCCGAACACTCCCGGGCGGGCCAATGCGAGCATTCTGACGGATCCGTCTGACGGGTTGCCCTTCATCGAAACGGTCGGCGTCGATCGTTTCGTGTCTGTTGATCTGCTGACTGCGGACTTCAACGGTGCGCCGGAAGTCGGCTTTGACTGGCTCGGTCGCCCGGTGGATTCGACGGAGGCGTCAATGATCGTCGATGGCACAGCAACCGTCAGCGGGGGGATGACTCTGACAGTCTCTGCGGTAACCGGGCACATCACACTCACGATTCCCTGAGTCGACATTTTCTCTATGCGTAGTACACGACGACGCAATTCCGTGCATTTCTCGCGCTGCGGCTTCACGCTTATTGAAGCAATCGCAGCGATCGTCATATTGACCATTGCCATTCCACCGTTGCTGTTTGCGTTGCGTGATGCACATGTGCAGCGCATTGATCCGGTGCTCAGCTCACGAGCCCGCTGGTTGGCGACTGAGAAACTCGAAGACATCATCGCAGATCGTCACAGTTCCAACCGTGGGTATGACTATCTCACTGCCGGCAACTACGCAGCAGAGCCAAGCGTAGCCGGTTTTGCGAATTTCAGCCGCAGTGTCAGCTTCACTGAAACGCTCGCGGATCTTGCCACAGCAGGTGACGGATACATGACTGTTGCGGTGACTGTCAGCTGGACCGATGGCCGCGGCACCACGCGTTCGATGTCGGTTTCGACTGTGCTTACGGAGTACACACCATGATGCGCGCCCGCTGCAGGCCAATCCGACGTGGGTTCACGCTGATTGAACTGATCGGCACGATCGTGATTCTCGCAGCAGTCGCAACGGTGTCATCGAATATTCTGTTGACAGCGGGAAACAGCTACATCGACGCTGCCGGTTCAGCACAGCTGCACAACGAATTGTCGATGACGATGGATCGGCTCGTGCGGGAGTTTCGGCAGATCGACCTCGACAACACTGCCAGCGGCATCGCGCCGGACATCAATAGTGTCTCGTCGACGGCGTTGACATGGGACACCGACTCGAGCATCACGCTCAACGGAACGGTGCTGCAGCTTGTCGAGGCTGGAGGCAGCCCATACACGCTGCTCACCGATGTGTCTGCGTTCTCAATTGCTACGTTTAATGAGGACAACACCGCGCTTGCAGCGACGCTGAGCGGCGATCAATGCGATCCGATTCGCCGCATTGAGATCACCATTACGCAGTCGCGCTATGGCGTACAGGACACACTGCGCACACGCTTATTTGTGCGATCAACAATGATCGGCGGCGGTACTGATCCGTCATGATGATGCACTATCGGAATAACTCGAAGCGCCGCGGCGCAACAGCCATTGTGATGGTTGTACTGATGTTGCTTGTTGCAATGATCGTCATTGGCTCAGCGGTCAGCGGCGCGCGTGATCAGGACCTGACAGTGCGGCGCGTTGAAACTGTGCAATCGATCTACGCAGCCGAGGCCGGCATGAATATGGCCATTCGAGAGATCATCAACAATGCTGATGAGGATGGCGATGGCGGCGTCGGATCGATCAGTGATGATGGTAACGATGCGAACAATCCCGTCTTCGGCAACGCGGCGGTTCTTGTTACCACGCAGGCGTCCGGTGATGACACGATTCTCGTAAGTCTCGGGAGTCGGGGCACTGCAACCCGTCGGATCGAAGCTACTTTGACCGGTTCCGCGGGCAACGGTGCATTTGTCGAGAGCGGCGGCATAGTTGTCATGGAAGCTGAGAACAACACCGGTTCGCTGGCAGGTGCCGGAGCTATGAGCGGACATTCCTGGCTGACGGCATCGGCGCTTGCAGATTCATCCGGCGGTCAATACATGGACTCGACGCCGAACAGCGGACAGAACCCAGGTGATACGACAGACGGTCCGCGTCTGGATTACCGCGTCAACTTTTCGACAACCGGCACGTATTACGTGTGGATTCGGCTGTATTCGCCCAGCGGCGCGGACAATTCGGTGCATGCCGGTATCGGCACGCCGGCGTCGTACGGTGGAACGGGAATTGACGGCTGCTGCAACGCGTGGATCTGGGACAACGCGACGAGCTTCGGCATTGTGACAGTGTCCGTTGGCTCGACAGGTGAATCAACGTTCAGTGTGTGGATGCGTGAAGACGGGACGAAGTTCGACAAGATCATACTGACGACTGATTCGGGATATACGCCGAGCGGACAGGGCCCGACTGAGAGTGCGACAAATTGATTGTAACGGTGTGCTCGGAAGGACGTTCGGATCGAGATGCTTCAACACGGTCGTACCAATACGCAGCGCCGCGGCGCAACAGCCATTGTGATGGTTGTACTGATGTTGCTTGTTGCAATGATCGTCATTGGCTCAGCGGTAAGCGGCGCGCGTGATCAGGATCTGACAGTGCGGCGCGTTGAAACTGTGCAATCGATCTACGCAGCTGAAGCCGGCATGAATATGGCCATCCGAGAGATCATCAACAATGCTGATGAAGATGGCGATGGGGCGATCGGCTCCATCAGTGATGACGGTAACGATGCAAACAATCCCGTCTTCGGCAACGCAGCGGTTCTTGTTACCACGCAGGCGTCCGGTGATGACACGATTCTCGTAAGTCTCGGCAGTCGGGGCACTGCAACCCGTCGGATTGAAGCTACCCTCACCGGAAATTCGTCCAACAGCCCAGGTTTGTCCGCGAAGTACTACATCGCAGGCGGAAGCCTGTCGCAACTGTCGGATGTCAATTGGGCAGCAGCACCTGATGCCACAGAAACCGTCACACAATTGAACTTCCCCAGCACCAATGGCGTGTGGTGGGCCGGTGGGCCTACGAACTATTTTGGTGCCCGTACACCGGAAAAAATCACAGTTGCGGCTGCTGGAACGTGGACGTTTTATACGAACAGTGATGATGGCTCGAATCTGTCGATCAACGGTACGCAAGTCGTGGACAATGATGGTCTGCACGGCATGACCGAGCGCAGCGGCACGATCTTACTGGCAGCGGGAACACACGACTTCGTCGTGCAACTGTTTGAGAACGGCGGCGGCGTCGGTCTGATTGCGAGTTGGCAGGGACCCGGCGGGTCACCGGCCAAGGAAATCATTCCTTCGAGTGCATTTACACATTAGCGGAGATGGCCATGTCAATTCAAACTTTCTTCAGTGTGTTTCTGGCGACATGCCTGTTTGCAACGCATTCCGTCAACGCTCAGACAGTACTGTTCAGCGACGATTTCAATCGATCCAACAACGACACAATCGGCAACGGTTGGACCGAGACAAGTCTGGGCACTGCTAATGCGCAGATTCAGGGAAACGTACTGCGGCTGGACACGGCTGACAACAGCAACAGCCCAATCGTCGAACACACCTTCGCAGCAGTGTCATCCGGAACGCTGATATTTGATTTCAACATGAATTGGAATCGAAACGGCAGCGAGAATTATTATGAATTATGGATTCAGCTTGGTGATAGTAATTCCATGCTTGCTCCTGCAGTGGACAATGATGCGGGCATCGGTGTGAACCTGAAATGGGCCGGCCCGAATCATGGGATGATAAATCACGAGGGGCTCGGATCGGTTGACAATGGTGCGACAACCGAAGCAGCGGTTGTCTCAGGCACGACAGATCTTCGAATCGTTGCCAGCCTCATGACGTATACATACGACATAATTGTGGACTCCAGCACAGTCGCCAGCGGCATTCCGTTTGACAATAACGTTCCGTTGAACACACTTCGTATCTACACGGACGGATTGAATCAAAGCAACTTCGTTCAACGTGAATTCGACGACATCGCGATCTCGGAAGGAACGCTGTTTACGGACGTGTCGGCATCGACGGGCTTTGATGTTCAGAGTACGAGTGATGTGACGTACGGATCGGGTCTGCACTGGGCTGATCTTGATGATGATGGTGATCTGGATTGCATCACGACGGGTAACACAGCGCGGTTATTGCTAAGCTCTAGTGAAGGCGCGAGCTTCTTTGTCAGCGCGTTCAACGGCAGCGTGCGCCGGCAGGGCGCGCTTGTCGATCTGGACAACGATGGGGATATTGATTTCTGGGCGGCGTGCGATAACAGCTACGATGCTGAGACGTTCTTTGACAATAACGGGTCGGCTTCGTTTACCGATCAGGGCAGTGCCGGGTTCACAGATCCATCCAACAACGAAGGCGTTGCTGCGGGCGATGTGGACAATGATGGATGGTGCGACATTGTTCTGTTCTCTGAGAACGGCAACTGGATCGGCACCAACAACGGAGACAGCCCGTTGACGCTGACCGGGTCCGATGCTGCGGGAGATGGTCTGAACGATCTTGGCGATGTCGGCAACGGCGACTACTGCTCCAGCGGTGATGTCAACAACGATGGGTATCTGGACTTCTTCTATCACTGGAGTGTCGGCAAGCTGTTCCTGTCTGATGGCGATGGCAGCTACACCGAGAACATCAGCGGCATAGCAGTGGTGACGGGCAATAACGACAAGGTTGGTTCGGCATTCGGGGATTTCGACAACGATGGTGATCTGGATTTGTTCGTGCCACGGTACGACGCCGGCGGCGTGGGTTATCTATGGCGCAATGATTCGGGCTTGTTTCTGAATGTGACAGCGCTTGCCGGCATCGCTGACACATCCAGCCAGCGCAGCGCGTGCTGGGGCGATTACGATAACGATGGTGATCTGGACCTCTACATCACAACGACCAGCGGTGACAACCTGCTGTATGCCAATGCTGGCGATGGTACGTTCACGCAGGTTGTTGACAATGTCGCAGCAACCGGCAACAGCCATGATGCGGTGTTCGTCGATTACGATAACGATGGCGATCTGGACCTTGCAGTCACTCGTGAAGATGATGACAACGTGCTGCTGCAGAATGCTCTGGATACTGATCAGTATCTGAAAGTGCGGATTCTTGGTGCCGGCTCGGGTGGGACGAATGTTGCGGGCATCGGCACGCGTGTGGATTTATATGACGCCTCCGGTTCAACATTGCTGGCGCGTCGCGATGTCGGCGTGGCCAGAGGGTTCGGAGGTACAGAGCCGCTGTGGATGCACTTCGGCGGTGTGGACGCTGCGACGACGTACATCGTTCGTGTGCACTTCGTAAGTGGTTCGATTGACACGGCGGTGGTGCCTGCGAATGTGAGCACAACTATCGGAGCGGTGACGATCGACCAGATGTTGACCGTGCAGGAACCGGATGTCGAGCCGCTGCGCCTCATACGCTGGCTGGAGAAGGATCCGAATCAGTAAAGACTTATCAGACCATCCTGAATCTGTGCACATCGCGTGGGATATCGAAAGTCGCGCGCCCATACAGTCGAAATGACGAGAAGAGAAAACTCCCGCTCGGGCGGGGTGGTGAGGCACGTGCGAACCAAGAAGATATTCATAGAACTTGTCGCTGATCGCGCTACGGTTGCAGTTGTTGACCGCAATCGTGTTGCGCTGTCGCAGATTCTCCCTTTTGACGCGCACAATGATCCGAATGACTGGGTCAAGCAACTGAGTCGGTTGAGCTCTGAACTCAAGGCGTTTGTAGACACGCACAAATTGGCGGGAAGTTCGGCGGTTGTGGTCTATCAAAGTCCAACGGCTGCTGTTAACCTTGCTGCGGCGCCGATCGCAAGTGGATCTGACGCCAATGAAGTTGCATCGTTGAGCTGCCTGGATGCACTTCCGTATTCGGCGATGGCTGCAGTGGTGACCGCAGACACGATTGGTCGCGATCGGGGTGGCGACAATCGGCAGATCCATGTGCTCGTCGCTGCGGAGCGCGATGATGTGGCGGGCGCAATCGTCGAAGCAGTGACCGATGCCGGTCTGAACTATCAATCAGCGACTCCAATTGACGTGCTCATTTGTCGTAGGTTGGCGATGCAGGCATTGCGAACGACCGGCGAGGCGGCTGGATATCTGTATCTCGGCGAACACAGTTCGTACTTCGTCGTTGGCGGTGCAGGGCATTTAGCATTTGAACGCCGGTTGAGCTTTGACGTTCACGCAATGGTGACCAAACTTCGCAGCCCGATCGTGCGATCGCGAAGCGGCGAAGCAGAATCCATCGAACTGGATCTGGAAGATGCACGGACCATCGTGCAGAATTTCGGCGTGCCTGATCGCAACGCCGTTGTACATGAACCGGTCGGACTGACCGGCGCGCAGATCATCCCGTTGTTGCAGCCGTTGCTGCAGCGATTGATTGTTGAGATGCGACAGTCGCTGCGCTTTGGTGTTTCTGAAGCACAGCGAGATACACTCGCGATCAATCTGAGCGGACCCGGCGTGCGCGTACCAAACCTTGCTGAGACAATCGGCCGGGAACTGAATGTTGACATCGTGCCCGACGAGGGCTGGACAGAATTCGATTTCAACAACCCAGCGTGCGCGTGCAGCGAGTTTACTGCTGCATTGCGAAGCGGACAGATCCTTGGTCGATTCAATCTGCAACCGAACGAGTTGGCCTCACGTCGTCGAACGCAGCGGCTGAAAAAATGGTTGTGGACCGGTGCGGCGGCGGCGCTGGCAATCATCGTGGTTGATTATCTGCAATATGGCGCGCAACTCAATGGGGCACGCGAGCAGGCAGACATGTTATCGCTTGGTGCAGGTGATATTGAAGCTCTTCGCGCAACAAGCGTGCGGCTGGAGGGCACTATTGCGGCGCTCTCGGAGCTAGAGCAGCGCGTTACAACTGAGACCGCATCAAACGTGAGTTTTCGAGCGATCATGAACGAGTTGACGCGAGTCACGCCGTCGTCGGTTCGATTGACTTCGTTCAACTTCAACGAAGTTGAGGGGGCGATGGTCGGCCGACTGAACGGGTATGTCTTCGACGGTGATGGCGATGGGGGCCAGCTTGCCCTGAAGTCGTTTATTGATGCGTTACGGGAGAGTCCACTCCTGGAAGATGTGCGTCTAGGTGATGTGCAGCTCGGCACAGTCGATGGAATGCAGGGCCGGCGGTTTGATGCTGTTGTGACAGCGATACCGGTGCCGTGGCAACTTGTTGAACAGATCACAAGTGTTTCGATAGATGCCGATGTACCGCAAGGAGGGATCCAGTGATGAACGGAATCACGTTGAGCCGCGACCTTGTAGCGCATTGTCTGATCATCGCAGCGGTGGTCGTCGGTGGGTGGATCATGCTGGTGGAGCCGCAGGCCAAGGAACTTGCAGTGCTTGAAACAGCGATCGCCGAAACAACTTCGAGTGAAGTTCCGCTTACCCAAACCGGTATTGAATTGCTGGCCGCAAAAGTCGAGCAGGTCAAGAGCAGAATTGGGAATGTTGAGAATCGCAACGCGCTTGCGCACGATTCCTCACGCCTGTATAGCACGGTGATGGAGCTTGGTACAGAGCACGGCGTCGTCATTGAACGTCTGCGTCCAGGTTCGGATCAGCGTAAAGTTGCCGGCGGCAAGGCGACAGCGACGAAGGTGGATATCACACTGAAAGGTAACTACGAGACGATCGCTCGTTTTCTGGATGACGTCATGCATCTGCCCGGATTTGTGCGCCCTGTCTCGCTGACGGTCAATCCGTTTGTCGATGCGAATGCAGACGTATCAGTTCGCGTGGTGTGTGAAGCGCTCAGTTTCGAGATGCCGGATGAATTGGCGCTGACGACGGAGGGGGCTGATCATGTTGAATTCTGAACGCAAACGACAGGTCGTCGTGCTCGGCGTGTTTCTGATTCCGGTCGCGCTTGTCAAAGGAACGAGTTTGTTCTGCGGAGTCGGAAGTCCGGCTGGCGCGTCTGCTGCCATTAATGCGGTGCAAGCCATCGACACGAATGTGGCCGCAACAAACACACAACGATGGAGCACAGACGAGAAGGCAGCCGCAGCCCGCGTCACCCAATTGTATGAATCGCCCTTCCAAACGACGCCGCTGTACTACGACACTATAGAAGACGCAGGCGAAAACCCTGTCGCGTCGGTTGATCCATCGTTGCCGACGATGATCGTGCAGGCGATTCTTGCGGGGGCTAATGGCTCCACTGCGCTGATCAACAACAAGGCATATCGCGTCGGCGATGTGTTTGAAGAAACATCGTGGTCGATCATCGCCATCGATAACGACTCGCATACAGTAACGCTGAAGAATACCAACACCGGCAAGACCGCTGACGCTGCTGTGCAGATTGAGCAGTGATCGCCTCTTAGCCGGTCGTGCGTAAACCGCCTGCGATACCCTGAATTGTGAGACGAATCAGGTTCGCAATGGCATCGGCTTCGGCGCTGTCCTCGGGTTGAGCGCGCCATCTGCGGAACAATTCAAGTTGAATGAGATTCAGCGGATCGACGTATGGATTGCGCACTTCAATAGAGCGTTTCAGCCACGGGATATCCGCAAGCAATTTGCGTTGATCCAAGATGTTCAGGACCGTGCTCCGACTGCGCTCAAAATCCGATTCGATACGCGACCAGATCGCAGTACGTGTCGAATCATCTTCGACAAGAGATGCGTGCAAACGTGCGATGCCGAGATCCGTCTTGGCCAGTGCGAGTGCTGCGTTGTCGATTGTCGCGCGGAAGAACAGTTGTTGTTTGTATAGTCGATGCAAATCGGATGCAGAGAGCTCCGCATGATTGTGCAGAAGCGCGTCAATTGCTGCGCCCAGACCATACCACGCAGGCAGCAGATGCCGGCTTTGCGTCCATGAGAAAACCCATGGAATTGCCCGCAGCGATTCGAGAGTTCGATTGCCGCCGCGGCGCGACGGCCGTGAACCAATCGGCAACTGTTCGATCTGCGAGATCGGTGTCGCCTGCTCGAAGTAATCAATAAAGCCCGGGTGATCAACCAGGTCGCGGTATGTCTCGCGCGATTGCGATGCGAGTTCGGACATGACGTTCTGCAGAATGCCGCGCGACCGATCCGTTTGTGTTGTATCACCGCGCTTGTCAATGATTGCTCGCTGCATCAGCGCACTGACGACCTGTTCCAGATGCCGGTGAGCAATATGCGGATCGTCATACCGTTCGGCAAGCACTTCGCCTTGCTCGGTGATGCGCGTCCCGGCGTTGAGCGTGTTCGGGGGCAGCGACAAGATGCTTCGTGCTGCCGGTCCACCGCCGCGGCCGAGCGATCCGCCTCTGCCATGAAAGAACACGACATCTACATTATGTGCCGCAACAGCTTCCCACATGGTTTGCTGTGCGTTGTACACGTTCCAGCATGCAGACAGATACCCGCCGTCTTTGGTGCTGTCGGAATAACCGATCATGACGACCTGTTTGCCGCCGGTTGCGCGAGCATGGGCTGCGTAACTGGAATTGCTCAAGATGGCATCAAGCGTTTGCGGCGCACGTTCGAGATCATCAATCGTTTCAAAGAGCGGGGCCAACGGCATCGGCAGACGATTCTCGGGCAAGCCACGTTCTGCTGCGGCCCATTGCGACAGCCACAACACGACCAGCACATCACTTGGGTGGTGCGTCATTGAGATGATGTGTACACCCAGCGCATCAGCGCCGCTCATGGCGCACACTGCCGCCAGAAGGCGAAACAGGGCAAGCGTTTCCGATGCCTGTTCAGACAATGCGCTCTCGTCAATGTGTATCGCTTGCGACATGGAATCCGTCAAAACCCGCTGTCGCTGCGCCTCATTCAGTGATGCATAGGCATCATGTACCCCCGCAGCGCGCAGGAGTTCATCCATGACTGCGTGATACCAACTCGATTCCTGCCGAATATCCATGCGCATAAGGTGAAAGCCGAACACATCTGCCTGGCAGATCCAATCTTCGAGATGCGCTTCAGCGATGTCATCGCCACCATTCCCATGCAGGCTCCGACGCATCAGATGCAGGTCTTCGACGAATGTCCGACTGTCGTCGTATGCGCCCTCCGGCAATGGGTTGAGCAGGTCCGCTTCAGCAGCGATAGCAAGTCGCCATTCGATGATGCGTATCCACCGGCGATACGGTTCAAAACGTGATAGGTGACTCACAATGTCATCAAGCTGCGGCCAGCGGGCGATTGCCGTATCGATTGCTTCCAGCAGTTCACGATAGACATCGACCTTGCGCATCGACATACTCAGGTTTCGGCGGGTTCTCTGTGCTTGCGCAATATGCCTGCGCAGAGCTTCACGACGGAGGGTGTGCAGTGCTGTGCGCGTCACGTCTGCAGTGACAAAGGGATTGCCATCGCGATCGCCGCCGATCCACGTGCCGTAGCGCAGCAATCCAGGCATTGTAAATTCGTGCCCGGGATACTGTTCATCCAATGCTTCGCGCAGATCGCGATACAGCGTCGGCGTCACATCCCACAGGTTCCCGGCAAAGAATAATGAGCGATCGAGTTCTTCCAGCACGCTCGGCCGGCGGAAACGCACGGAATCCGTCTGCCACAGGCCGGTGATGTCCGCATGCAGCAGATCAAGCAGTCGCCGCTGTTCGCGCGGCAACAGATCGCGCCGGTCGAGCTGATAGAGATGCTGTCGAAGATCGCGCACCTTCTCGCGGATGGATCGGCGTTTGGCTTCGGTGGGATGTGCGGTGAAGACAAGTTCAACGTGCATGCGATCAAGCAGATGCTGTACGTCCGCAGGATCGGATGACGCCTCGCGCAGGTTGGCCACAGCGGCTGCGAGTGTATCACGACGCGTTGTGTGGTCTTGACTACGATCCCTGCGGCGCAGAACCCGCACACGATGTCGATCTTCTGCGAGGTTCGCCAGATCAAAGAAGACACTCAGCGCGTGTATAAGCGGCGAAAGCTGCTGCAGCGACAGTCCGCACAGCAATTCCTGCAGTTGCTGTTCAGCGTTTTTGCTGCCTTTGCGGCGCTGCTTGGCGAGTTCGCGTACCTGTTCGACGAGGTTGAACGCATCGTCGCCGGCCTGCTCGCGCAGAACGCGGCCGAGCAGATCGCCAAGCATTCGGATTTCTTCACGCAGGCGTTGTTGGGAGGGCATGGTGGCAGTGTAGGTTATGGAATTGTCACTGCTGATTTCGCCTCGCATCCAATTGACGAGCAGAATCCGCCGGGCGGAGCCCGGGGCTCAGAGATTTGATTCAGGCCGTTATGGTTTGTAACTCACCGGCAACTTCAAACTCCGCCGTGGTCTTCGCTTGCAGTTCTTCAAGCGTGACATCAGGCGCCAGTTCGGTCAGGACAAACCGCTTCCTGTCTTTATCAAACTGCATCACACACAGATCAGTGATCAACATGTCGATGCAGTTCTTTCCCGTCAGCGGCAGCGTACACTCGGGAATGAACTTTGGATCGCCTTTCTTGTTGGTGTGGTCCATCATCACGATGACTTTCTTCACGCCGGCGACGAGGTCCATCGCGCCGCCCATACCTTTGACAAGCTTGCCGGGAATCATCCAGTTGGCGATGTCGCCTTGCTGCGCTATTTCCATTGCGCCGAGAATGGCCAGGTCGATGTGGCCGCCGCGGATCATCGAAAAACTGGTCGCCGAATCGAAGAAGCTGTGACCAGCCACGCCGGTGACGGTTTGCTTGCCCGCGTTGATGAGATCGGGATCAACTTCATCGTCATACGGAAACCGGCCCATGCCGAGCAGGCCGTTTTCGGATTGCAGCCAGACGGTCATGTCATCGGGGATATGATTAGCGACGAGCGTGGGCATGCCGATGCCGAGATTGACATACATCCCGTCACGCAGTTCCCGAGCGGCTCGTCTGGCGATAGAGTTGCGGTCCAAAGGCATGCGAAATCCTCATTCTCGAAGTGTGTTGGCAGTGTAATCGATGCAGATTCCGTATGTCACGGTTGCCTGGCGCGGCGGCGTGGGTCACAATGAACCGTCCGGGGGTGGGAAGAAGGAATTGTTATGACGCAATCCGGTTGGCGAGTTGTTGCAGCAGCAATTGTGATGGCGCTAGCCTGCAGCTCTGCATCCGCGCAGCAGGTCACGACGTTAATCGTACATGGCTATTCGCTGGACCAGTCCAAAGGACCGTGGGTTGAAGCAATGGCTGATGCGATGCTTGCCCGCGCCAATACTGGCGGTGGTGCGGTCTGTCGGTATGACCAGGCAACCGGGCAGTGGCGGCTGGTCAGCGGCACGATTGATGCCAACCACCCGATCATGTTGATCGCCCGTTGGCTTGAAGACTTCGACAAGCAGAACGTCTCCGTCGGATATCTTGAGGGCGCATCCGACGCGCTGTATGCAGCGCTGCGCGATGCGCGCTTTGCAGATGGTGGCGGGCAACCCATTGCCGGGTTTGATCTCATGAATGGCCGCAACCTGCACATGCTCGGCCACAGCCGCGGCGGCGTCGTCATGAGTGAAATTGCCAAGCGCTTTGGAAGCGCAGGTATAACAGTTGATCATGTTACGTTTATGGACCCGCATCCGGTGAACGGCACGCTCGATCCGCCGTTCAGCAACCAGGACTGGGGTGATCCTGTGCCACAGCGGTGGAGTAACATCACGTTTGCGGACAATTACTGGCGGGCGGACGGCGGCGGACTTATAAACGGTTTCGATTTCGATGGCATTCCGATACCGACGACGCTGGATGTCGAACTGGACGAGGGTGCACTGAATTGTTGCGCGTACGGTTTTGCACATTCGGATACGCATTTGTGGTACCACGGCACGGTTGACTTGAGCCCCACGCCTTGCGATGGATCCGAGTGCATCAACGCGACGATGCGCAATTCATGGTGGCCAAATGGTTTTACGCAGGTCGGGTATTACTACGCGCAACTTGGCGGCGGAGCGGCGCAGCGGCCGGCAGTGCCCGGTGGTGTCGAACCGGGCGTCGTGTCTGTTTTCTACGGGGGCAATTTCGAGCAGCGCACCGCAGCGGGATGGTTGTACCACGGCGGATCTGTGGCGGGCAGCGATATCATCAACAGCGGTGGCGTGACGTATCTGCGGCTTGGCAGCGGCTTCAACACGTCAGCAACGCATAATCGGTTTCATCTTCCCGCGTTTGTTCGGCAGGTGCGATTCAACTACAACGTCTTCACCGGCGACACGAATGCTGACGATGAATTGCGGATCACGCTGACAGATCAAAGCGGCGTACAGTTTGCGTTGATCGATGAATTGTCACTTGCAACGGCGTCGGCCGGCTGGGAAGGCCCGGCAGTACTCGACGTACCCGTGTCAATCCCGCGCGGCGAAGTGTATACATTGACGATTGATACCTACGGCGGCGCGGGCGCACTTGAAGCAGTCGTCGGCATTGATGACATTGAACTGGTCAAGAAACCGGCTGATGTTGATGGCAGCGGCGCCGTAGATGTATTTGATCTCCTTGATTTGCTGAGCGCGTGGGGAGATTGTGACCTGCCGTGTCCGCCGAATTGTGATTCGGATATCACCGACTCTGCCGGGACAGGGCGGGATTGCACGGTGGACGTGTTTGATCTTTTGGCGTTGTTGGGCGCGTGGGGGTAATGGCGGGCGGCGGGGTTTCTTCAATTTGAATGGTTTTCGCATTCTGCGAAAAGCGTCGGGTGAGTCGTGTCACTACGATGCGGCCTGTGAGCGCGACCGAAACAACTGTAATAACACTTGAAACGCCGGCTGATGATGCTGCGGCGGTGGCGTCACGTATTGGTCCGATCTCAGCACTGCTGGGTGGTGCTGTGGCAATTGGTTTTGCGCCGATTTTCGCAAAGATCGCAATGCACCAGGGCGGATTTGGAGCCAGCGCTACCGGGTTCTGGCGAATCGGATTGTCGGTGCCGATCCTGCTGAGCTTCTGGGGCGTACTGGAGGTTCTGGGCAGTCGCAAATCAGCGGTGATGTCAACTACAAAGGCAATTCCAATTCGATTGCGGCGCCATTGGTTTGCGCTGCTTATGCCCGGCTTGATTTTCGGCGGCGACATCGCAGTCTGGCACTTCTCGTTTCATTACACAACAGCAGCAGCGGCGACTCTTCTTGCGAACTGTCAGGTCGTGCTGGTTGGTCTGGTGAGTTGGCTGATCCTGCGCGAACGGTTGCGGTGGCAGTATCCGCTGGGCGCGGCGCTGGCGCTCGTGGGTATTGCTCTGCTGCTATTGAATGGTGGCGAACCGCTTGTGGCCGGCCGCAATCCGCTGATCGGAAACCTGCTCGGACTGCTGACAGCGTGCTTCTACGCTAGCTACATCATCAGCGTGCAATTCGTACGACGTTTCTTTTCGACGTTGACGGTGCTCGTCTGGGTCAGCGTTGTAAGCGCACTGGTGCTGCTGGTTGTGGCGCTAGCAAGTGGTGAGCAGATCTGGGAGGCGACACCGGTCGGTTGGTGGTCGGTATTGGCGCTGGCAGTCGTGCCACATTGCATGGGGCAGGGGTTGATTGTGTACGCATTGGCGAAACTGCCTGCGAGTTTCACATCGGTGACGCTGCTCATTCAGCCGGTCATGGCGGGAATCTGGGGGTGGCTGATTCTCGGCGAATTGCTGACTGGCGTGCAGATCACGGCCGGTGTGATCGTGCTGATCGGCATCTATTTCGCACGGCGGGGCAGCATCTGAGATCATCGCGTTCAGCGTGTCGATTCAGAGACGCCGCTACGCTACGCTGGTGCCATGAGCACCACAATCCTCAGTGATCTTGACATTTTCTCTGACCCCCGCGTGACCGATGCCAAAGCTGCCGGCGATGGATACATCGTTTCGGAAAACCCGGCTACCGGCGAAGCCATCGCTGCGGTCAAATTGCAGTCTCGTGCTAATTATGACACGGCTGTTGAGAAGGCGATGCGCGTGCAGACGCAGTGGCGAATGCTGCCGGCTCCGAAGCGCGGTGAAATCGTTCGGCAGATCGGCAACGCCTTTCGTGAACATGAACAAACGCTCGGCGAGCTGGTCACGCTCGAAATGGGCAAGATCAAAGCTGAAGGCGTCGGCGAGATTGTCGAGTGCATTGACATTGCGGACTTTGCAGTCGGTCTGTCCAGACAACTGTACGGATTAACGATGCATTCAGAGCGCCCGCAGCACCGCATGTATGAACAATGGCATCCGATGGGGACGATCGGGATCATCACCGCGTTCAACTTTCCCGCAGCGGTGTGGGCGTGGAATGCAATGGTTGCAGCGGTGTGCGGCAACGCCATGATCTGGAAACCGAGCCTGATGACGCCGTTGACTGCCATCGCAATGACGAACATTGTGCACGATGTCATGCAGAAACAGGATGTTTTTCGGCCGAGCGGTTGCGATCCGCGCGATGTGTTTGGATTGGTAATCGGGACGGACGGTGAAGTCGGTGAGCCGATGATCAATGATCGCAGGTTGCCGCTCATCAGCGCGACGGGTTCGTGCCGGATGGGACGCGTTGTCGGGCAGGCAGTGGCAGGGCGGCTGGGCCGAACGCTGCTGGAGCTTGGCGGCAACAACGCAATCATTGTAATGCCGGATGCGGATATGGAATTAACTGTGCGCGGCGTTCTGTTCGGTGCGGTTGGTACCGCTGGGCAGCGATGCACGAGTACCCGCCGGCTGTTCTGTCACAGTAGTGTTGTTGATGATGTCGTAACGCGACTTAGAGCTGCGTATAAGAGTGTCCCGATCGGCGATCCGTTGGAATCGGGAACGTTGATGGGGCCGCTTATTTCCGCTGATGCAGTGCAGCAGATGACGGCTGCTCTACAAACGGCGCAGCAGCAGGGGTGTGAAATCTTGTGCGGCGGCGTAAATGGAATCGCGCGATTTGCAGATGCAGGCGGGCACTTCGTAGAACCGACGATTGTGCGCGTTCCCAAAGGCAGCGATCCGGACATCGCCAGGGAAGAAACATTCGCACCGATTCTATATGTCTTTGAATTCGACGATCTCGATGCAGCGATGCGGCAGCACAATGCAGTGTCGCAGGGATTGAGCAGCGCGATCTTCACCGATTCAGTGCGCAGCGCAGAGCGATTTTTGTCGCATGGCGGTAGCGACTGCGGCATTGCAAACGTCAACATCGGCACCAGCGGCGCGGAGATTGGCGGTGCGTTCGGCGGCGAAAAGGACACCGGCGGGGGGCGCGAATCCGGAAGTGATTCCTGGAAGAGCTACATGCGCCGCCAGACATGCACGATCAATTGGGGTAATGACCTGCCGCTGGCGCAGGGCATTGAGTTCGGATAACCACGGTGAATCGGCGGATTCAGCCGCCGGTTGCATGTTCAGCGTTGCGTTCCTGTCCGCAGTTCCAGCACGTGTTGAACTGTCCCTCGATCTGTTCGCTGCAGTTCGGGCAGATCCAGTCGAGGTCCGGGTCAACGACAGCAGCCTGTCCACCATCAAACTCTGCCATGAGTTCGCTGGCGATGTCTTTGTCACGGCGGTTGACATACAACCCGGCCATGGGCAGCGGTGCGTACATGATGACGCCGCCGGACTGTTCAATGAGCGCCGTGGGAATGCCCTCATTCTCCAGATGCAGTCGCAGCGTGACGGCGTCGCTGATCATGCGGACGGTGATCTTGACCGGGTCGCTGAGGACACGATTGAACGTGGCGGCGTCATCGAGATCAAACGGCCGACCGCATTCCGGACAATCTGTCGAATGAAGTCCATCAAGCGGATATCGGCAATCGAAACATGCGGAGGTGTAGGAGTCGATTGGCACATTGGTATGGTAGTGCTGATCGGAATCAGCTTGCTGCCATCAATTCGGATTACTTCGTGAATACACGTGTTATTCATCTTCGTCGGCCGGCGGTGCTGCAGATGCAGGATCAACTGTTCGTGCCGGGAGGTGACGCGGCGTTGTTCGACGCCATAAAACAGCGATGGCGGGAGCGATGCGCTGCGAATCCTGCTTTGCATGACGGCCGGCTGACGCATGTCATTGGTGTGCATCGAAACGGCTACGGCGGGGCGGTGCTGCACGTGGCGGACTGCGCGTATCGATATCACGCTGTGCAGGATGACGATTTCGACCTCGGCGTGCGATCACTGGGTGTCAAGGCATTCACTCGACGCGACGCCGAATCGCTGCTGCTTGGCAAGCGCGCGCATTGGGTGAATGCGTACGGCGGGATGTGGGAATTCGCGCCGGGAGGTGTTGTCGAACCGGGGCGCGAGCCGGATGATGTCATCACTGCTGAGTTACGCGAGGAAACGGGCTTGCGGAGCGATGCGCCGCCGATGCCGATCGCGTTGTTGTATGACGAGGTGCTGCGCTGCTGGGAGATTGTGTTTGATGTGCGGACGAGCGACTCGGCTGTTGATCTGTCGAGTGGTGAGTACGATGAAATACGGTGGTGCGCAGTGGGCGATTGGCCGAAACCGATGACGCCGATTGCGCGGCAGATGGTGAAATTGCTTCGCGCATGAAGAAACCCACGGCAGAGCCGTGGGCAAATGGATTCGAATCGGGGGCAAGAGAATATATTCTCAGCTTGCGATCTTGGCGTCGAGATACTTCTCAACGCTTTTGATGTCGTTGATGATCTGGGGCGTCACGCGGATGGTAAACGTTTCACCGGGTTCAACGCGGGTGAGCTTTGTCGTCTTGACTCGAATAACCCAGTCGACGCCAGCCCGAGTGACGTAGCGGTTGTCGTGGAGCTTGCGCTTGCGGGCGAGCTTGTTGAGGCCGCGCTGCACATCCGGCTGCAGACGCATGAGACGCTGAATTGTCTTGCGTTCCGCTTCACGACGCGGCGGTTTGGCAATTGTGAACGTCACGTCATTGTTGGGTGCTATCGCATCGGCCATGGCGTAGGGCTCCGGGGAAAAGTCGGGCAGTGTAGCACCTCACGCGGCAGCCGACAAACTGCATATTGTGACTCAGATCGGCCGTGCCAGTTCCAGAACCGACCCAGTGGCATCTCGATATCCCGAAACATAGTCCACAATGCCCCCTCCCAACTCGAAATACGGCATGACACCGGCCGGCTTGAACCCCAGGGCGTCGAGGCAGGCAAGCCCGGCCGCATCCAGCGGATCGCACATTGCAAGCACACGAGCCGGCTTCGGGGTCGGCAGGTGGCTGAATAGGAATTTGAGCAAGGCTTCATCGTGTGCAAGAGTGGTTGTCATACCGAGAATCAGTACCGGTTCATTCGGCGTGACCGCCGTGCCTCGTGGGTCGAGACCAGCGGCGGCAATTACCGTGCTGTCCTGTTCGAGAACTGCGACTATTGCCCCATCAATATCGATCAGCTTCTCGATTGTCTCAGATTGAATTCGATCAACCGCCGTGGCCAACCGACATTGGTCAGCAATGCAGGTCATTCCGACACTGCCACGCGTTCGAGTTCTTCCATTGCGGTTGATCCGTCGAGCACGAGATGCGAGCCGTACCGTTGCAGCGTCATGAATAAACCTTGCGTGGCAATCTCGCGTATGCCTTGAATGGTCGGCGTCTTGAGGATCTGATCTCGAATGGCATCGTTGATTTCAAGCAGTTCGAAGATCGCGCGCCTGCCACGGTACCCTGTGCGCAGACATGTTCGACAACCTACCGGCGAATAAATATCGGGTGCGCCGCCGACTGACTTTCCGAGCTTAATGAGCTGCGTCGGCGTGGGCGTGACTGTCTTCTTGCAATCATCGCAAAGTGTGCGCACCAGACGCTGTGCCATGATCATGTTCAGTGCGTTGGCGACGAGGTAATTTTCGACGCCAAGATCGAGCAATCGGAAGATTGCGCCGATTGAATCTTTTGCGTGGACGGTTGTGTAGACAAGGTGTCCGGTCATTGCGGCCTGCATGGCGACTGTTGCCGTTTCGATATCCCGAATCTCGCCGACGAAAATCACATCAGGATCCTGCCGCAGCACCGAGCGCAGGATGTTTGCGAAGGTCGCGCCCTGTTTGGGATCGACGGGAATCTGCGTGCTGCCTTCCAGGTAATACTCGACCGGGTCTTCGATTGTGATGGCATTTCGTCGCTCGACATTGATTTCGCGAAGACATGAATACAGCGTTGTTGTCTTGCCGCTGCCGGTCGGCCCGCAGGCAAGCAGCAAGCCGGAATCCTTCATGGCGATGTTGCGCAGCTTTTCGTACATCCACGGAATGAGGCCGAGTTCATGCAGACGGCTGGGCGCGTTGGCTGTGTCCAGCACACGAATAACAAGCTTCTGGCCGTGCATCGCCGGGGTGAGGCTGACGCGGTAATCGACGCGCCGCCCTTTGACCATCACGGAAAAGTGGCCGTCCTGCACGGTTGATTTTTGGCTGGTTTCAATCTCGCAGAGGATTTTGACCACACCGAGGATGCGTTTGAAGAGGTTCAGGTTGAGGTTCGCAGCCTTGAGCATGTATCCATCAACGCGAAGTCTGCACAGCGCACCTTCCACCTGCGGTTCAAGGTGCAGGTCGGTGGCGCGAGTTCGAAACGCGGTCAGAAGCAACAATCGAAACGCGCGTATACCTTCGCCCGGCTCTTCGCCGGAGCCGGATTCAATACCGCCTGCCGTGGCTTGGTGTACGGTTGCGCCGCGCATATCCACAAGCGCGATGTCGTTGTCATCGAAAGGTTTCTCGATTGCACCATCGCAGAGTTCGTACAGTTGATTTTCATAACCCGTTCGGACGTTGCCGACTTCATCAGACAGGTCAATGTCAAGCGTTTCCTGTTTGAGATAATCCTGTGCGCCCAGCGCAGCCGCGGCGACTTCCGTTGTCTTGGGTTGTTCGCTCGGAGTCTGGAGCGCAGGATCAATAAATCGCAGCTCCGCGCCGCCCACACGGACAATATCACCGTTGTTCAGCGGCTTGCTGTCCACCTTTTCGGTGTTGAGTTTGGTGCCGTTGCGCGAGCCGAGATCGCGGATCTGGTAGCCGCCGTTGTGCGGCTCGATCACGCAGTGGTGGCGGCTGGCGCGATCGTCATGCAGCACCACAACGTTGTCCGGAAACCGGCCGACGGTAATGGGCTTGCGATCGAGTTGCAGGCGCTTATTGCCTTGTTGTGTTCGAACTTCCAGATAGGCCATTGGGCAGTGTTCCCCGTTAGAGCCGGATCGTCCAGGACCGACCACCACGCCCTGACTTCGGATCTGACAGCTTGATTCTACTGTACGGCAGAGCGAGGCTCCATCCTGCGCGCGAATCTTCAAATTGCTTGACACGACCGCAAAACTTGTCTCATATGCGATTCTCGCAGCATTGCGGTGTTCAAGACCGGGTGCAATATAGAAATGGACGGCGCATGATTCTCGGCATTCCGCATGAACGATTTCCCGGAGAACGTCGAGTTGCTGTCGCCCCGGCTGCCTTTGCAGCGCTGAAGAAGCTCAATCTGGATGTCATTATTGAATCCGGAGCGGGAGCATCTGCGGGTTTCACGGATGAACACTATACCGAGGCAGGTGCGGAAATTGTCCGTGACAGGGCGGAGATTTTTCGCCGAGCAGACATTATCGCGCAGGTCCGAACATTTGGCGCCGACTCCGAACATGGGCGGGCCGATCTGTCACATGTGAAGCCGGAGCAGATCATAGTCGGGTTGATGGAGCCGATGACAGACAAGGCGGTGATCGAAGAACTTGCCGAGACCGGAGTCACAGGATTCGCGCTGGAGCTGGTCCCGCGCATCACCCGGGCCCAGGCGATGGATGTGCTTTCCTCGCAGGCGAACATCGGCGGATATATGGCGGTGATCATCGCAGCGGAGAAACTGCCCAAGCTGTTCCCGATGATGATGACCGCAGCAGGGACGATTCAACCTGCGAAAGTGTTTGTCATTGGCGCTGGTGTGGCAGGTTTGCAGGCAATCGCGACAGCGCGTCGTTTGGGCGCGGTTGTTCAAGCGTTCGACATTCGGCCGGCGGTAAAGGAACAGATCGAATCATTGGGCGCATCGTTTCTCGAAGTCGAAGTGGAAACGGCACAGGCGGAAGACAAAGGTGGCTACGCAAAAGAAATGTCGCAGGATGCGCTTGATCTCCAAAAGCAGGCGATGTCCAACGCGGTCGCCAATGCAGATGTGGTCATTACAACAGCAGCAGTGCCCGGCAGGGCAGCGCCGAAACTGGTGACTGCTGAGATGGTGCGGCGCATGAAACCCGGCTCGGTCATTGTCGATCTTGCAGCAGAGCGCGGCGGCAACTGCGAACTCACGCAGCCCAATGAAATAATAGATTCCGGCGGCGTGACAATCGTCGGCATCACCAACCTGCCGGGCATGGCAGCCCGTGATGCGTCGCAGATGTACGCGCGAAACATCGCAGCATTCCTGAAGCTGATCGTGCAGGACGGCGCGCTCAATATTGACACGTCTGATGAGATAGTTGCCGGCACTCTGTTGGTGCGCGATCGGCAGATCGCGCATCCGCGCGTCCGTGAGATATTCGGTCTGCAGCCGTTGCAGGCTGCGGCTCAAACAGCAGAAGGAGAACAGTCGTGACTGTGATGCTGGTTCTGCTGCTGACAATTTTTGTGCTGGCGATCATTGTCGGCTTTGAAGTCATTACGAAAGTGCCGCCGACGTTGCACACGCCGCTGATGTCCGGATCGAATGCGATTTCGGGTATCACACTGGTCGGCGCGCTCGTGTCTGCTGGGTATGAAGCAACTGTCTGGACCACGCTGCTTGGCACGATTGCTGTCATCTTCGCCACCATCAATGTCGTTGGCGGCTTCCTTGTCACTCATCGCATGCTTGCAATGTTCAAGCGGAAGGACTGAATCGGTGTCGCCCGAACTCCGCAACGTGTTCTATCTGCTGGCAGCAATCCTGCTGTACTTCGCCATCAAGGGCCTGACGCACCCGCGAACAGCGGTGCGTGGCAACATGCTTGGCGCGCTGGGCATGTTCATTGCAGTCATTGTCACGCTGATTGATGCCAGGATCATCGGATGGGAATGGATCATCGGTGGGCTTGTGATCGGGTCAATCGCTGGCGTGATTCTTGCGACGCGCATCAAGATGACCGCAATGCCGCAGCTTGTCGGTTTGTTCAACGGGCTTGGTGGATTGGCGTCATTTATTGTGGCTGGCGCGGCGCTGGCCGAAACACTGCAAGAATTCGGCCCGATTGCTGAGACGACCGAAACTGATCTGCGCACATTTATTCCGCTGTCCATGCTCATTGCAACCGTAGCCTCCGGCATAATCGGTTCAATCACATTCAGCGGCTCGATCATCGCTTGCGGCAAGTTGATGGAGCATTGGTATATCGACAAGTGGGTCGTACCAGGCCAGCGCATTGTCAACGGTACTTTGGCGATGATTGCGGTGCTGCTCGCCCTCGGATTCATGATCAACGTCGGCGAACTGCACTGGCTCTATTGGGTCATCGTTGCAGTTTCACTGGTGCTTGGCGTGTTTCTCGTCACACCGATCGGCGGGGCGGACATGCCGGTCGTGATCGCGCTGCTGAATTCGTATTCCGGCCTTGCCGCTGCGGCCACGGGTTTTGTCATCAGCAACACTATTCTGGTCGTCGCTGGCGCACTGGTCGGGGCGTCAGGTTTGATTCTGACTGCAATCATGTGCAAAGCGATGAACCGGACACTCACCAATGTGCTGTTCGGCGCGATGGCTGAAGGCGGCGTCAAGCAATCTGCAGATGAGGTGTATGGCGGCAAGGTCAAATCGACCAGCGCAGATGAAGTCGCAATGCTTCTGGAATCGGCGCAGCAGGTCGTCATCGTCCCCGGCTATGGCATGGCTGTGGCCCAGGCGCAGCACGCGGTGCGCGATCTCATGAATCATCTTGAGAAGCGCGGCTGCAAGGTGTATTTCGGCATTCATCCCGTGGCCGGCCGCATGCCGGGACATATGAATGTATTGCTTGCCGAGGCAGATGTGCCATACGACCTGCTCAAGGAGATGGATGACATCAACACAATGATGGCGCAGACAGATGTGGCGATTGTGCTGGGGGCTAACGATGTCGTCAATCCTGATGCGCGCACCAATCCGAGCAGTCCGATTGCGGGCATGCCGATTATTGATGTGGACAAAGCCCGCACGGTAATCGTCATTAAACGCTCGCTGAGCCCGGGGTTTGCGGGCATTCCCAATCCTCTTTTTGCAGCAGACAATTGCCTGATGTACTTCGGCGACGGCAAGCAGGCGGTGGTTGAGCTTGTAGCTGCCATCAAGGAGTTGTGATTCATGCTGCAGTCTGGTGATTCTGCGTGTCTCGGCTCAGCAGCGCGGTAGAATAACGGTATCGAGCAGCATGATGCTGCGAAGCAGCAGGGCGTATAGAAGCGAGCAGTCATGTCCGCGACACACACAAAGATGCCGGCTGAAGATCAGCAGATCGACGCTGTTGCGATTCGCTTCGCAGGTGACAGCGGTGATGGAATGCAGCTCACCGGCGGGTTCTTCACCGACACGTCCGCAATCGTCGGAAATGACATTGCAACATTCCCCGACTTCCCGGCTGAAATTCGCGCGCCCCGCGGCACAACCTACGGCGTGTCCGGTTTCCAATTGCAGTTCTCAAGTTCGGATATTCACACACCCGGCGATTCGGTCAACGCGCTCGTGGCGATGAACCCCGCAGCGCTCAAGACAAACATCGAAGATGTCGAGCCCGGCGGCATTGTCATCGTCAACGAAGACGAATTTACGGAAGTCAACCTTCGCAAGTGTGGTTATCCGGATGCATACAACCCGCTGGAAGATGATTCGCTGCAATCGAGTTATCGAATCGTGCAGGTGCCGATGAGCCGGCTGACGCGTGAATCGCTTGCCGATTCAGGCATGGGCGCGAAGAACATCGACCGGTGTCGCAACATGTTCGCGCTGGGCATCATGTACTGGTTGTACGACCGTCCGCTGGAGCCGACGATTCAGGAGCTTGAGAAAAAGTTCAATGCCAAAGGCAACGAAGCCGTTGCGGAAATCAATGTCAAGGCTCTCAAAGCAGGCTACTACTTCGGCGAGAATGCGGAGCTGTTCCCCTCGCGGTTTCACATTGCCCCAGCAACGTTCGAACCGGGCACGTATCGAAAAATCGCAGGCAACGAAGCGACAGCCATCGGGTTCGCAACTGCGGCGCAACTGGCAAAGAAACGTTTGTTCTATGCGGGCTATCCAATCACACCTGCTTCGGAACTGCTTCACCACCTTGCGCGCATGAAGAACTTCGGCGTGCGCACGTTTCAGGCGGAAGATGAGATCGCGGCTGTCTGTGCTGCGATCGGCGCTGCGTTTGCAGGCGATCTTGCTATGTGTGGAACCAGCGGCCCCGGTATCGCGCTCAAAGCTGAAGCAATGGGCCTTGCAGTTATGCTCGAACTGCCGCTGGTGATTGTTGATGTGCAGCGGGCTGGTCCTGCGACTGGTATGCCGACGAAAACCGAGCAGGCGGATCTGTTGCAGGCGCTGTATTGCAGGCCGAGCGAAGCGCCTGTCATTGTTGTCGCGCCCGCCAGCCCGGCGGATTGTTTCACGATGGCAATTGAAGCATTCCGCCTCTCGGTGCGGGCGATGTGTCCCGTCATTTACCTGTCCGACGGCTACATCGCCAACGGTGCGGAGCCGTGGAAACTGCCGGACATTGAATCACTTGAACCGATTTCAATCACGCATCCGACTGAGACGAACAATCCCGATGGGCCGTACCTTCCATACATGCGCGTCGAGGAAACGTTGTCGCGGCCGTGGGCCGTTCCCGGCACTGCCGGGTTGGAACATCGCGTTGGCGGTCTTGAAAAACAGGACATCACCGGCGAGGTTTCATATGACCCGGCCAATCATGAACATATGGTGCGCCTCCGCGCCGAGAAAATCGAACGCCTGCAGAGTGTGATCCCGCCGCTTGAAGTGGTCGGTCCGGCGTCGGGTGAAGCTTTGTTGCTCGGGTGGGGCGGCACGCAGGGTTCCATCACGACTGCTGCGAATCGATTGCGTGAGCGTGGTCATAAAATTGCAAACGCGCATCTGCGATATCTCAACCCGTTCCCGAAGAATCTCGGCGATGTCCTGCAGCGTTACGACCGCATCATCGTTCCCGAAATCAACATGGGTCAACTTCGCATGTTGCTGCGCGCCAAATTCCTGATCGATGTCATCGGAATCAACCGCGTGCGCGGCAAGAGTTTTCTCGTCAACGATCTTGTTGACGATGTCGAGCGTGTGCTGAAAAGCGACAAAGGAGCGGTGAAACAATGACAACTGCACCTGATACATCGCTGCCGACGTACAAGGCAAAGGACTTTGCTTCAGATCAGGACGTGCGCTGGTGTCCCGGCTGCGGCGATTATGCCGTGCTCAAAGCGGTGCAGAAGGCGCTGCCGAGCATGCACCGCAAACGTGAAGACTTCGTGTTTGTCTCCGGCATCGGCTGCGCTGCTCGCTTTCCGTACTACATGAACACCTACGGCATGCATTCGATTCACGGCAGAGCGCCCGCATTCGCAACCGGCATCAAGCTTGCCAACCCGAACCTCGATGTCTGGATCGTCTCCGGCGATGGCGATCTCCTGTCCATCGGCGGCAATCACACCATCCACGTGCTGCGCCGCAATGTCGACATCAACATCATTCTGCTCAACAACCGCATCTACGGTTTGACGAAGGGTCAGTACTCACCCACGAGCGAGTTCGGCAAGAAAACCAAGTCCACCCCGCTCGGGTCGCTGGACTTTCCGCTGAACCCATTGGCGATGGTCATCGCCTCCGGCGGCACGTTCGTCGCCCGCTGCATAGACATTGATCTCAAAGCGCTTGAGAAGCTGATGCTCATTGCGGAACATCATCGCGGAACGTCATTTATCGAGGTCTACCAGGACTGCAACATCTTCAACCATCAGGCGTGGTTCTACGCATCACAAAAAGACAGCCGCCCTGAGACGACGATCGAACTCGAACACGGCAAGCCGATGATCTTCGGCGCTGAAAAAGACAAAGGCCTTGTCGAGCGCGACGGTCGCATTGAAATTGTTGAGCTTGGCAACGGCATCTCCGAAGCAGATCTGCTGCATCACGATGAAACCAATCGCAACCGCGCATACATGTTGACGCAATTGCTTCAGCCGAACTTCCCGGAGCCGATGGGTGTACTGTTTCGCGATCCCGATGAGCCGACCTACGACTCGCTTGTTGAAGATCAGGTCAAACAGGCGACCGAAAAGTCCGGCCCCGGCGATTTGCGCACACTCATCGAAGGCCCATCAACGTGGACCGTGCAGGGTGATGCAGTGAGCGGGTGAAAGTAGATTCTTCTGCTCCCAAGGACCTGTCCAGCATGCTACGATCTACCCCTATGGCTGATGCGATGCCCGATTTCAGCTTTTGGAATGACGGAGTGCTGTCACAGCGGCAGCTCATCGAACTCTGCAACGCCGGGATTCTCACCGGTCCTGATGGATTGAAAGAGCTCTGCGGGGAATCGGCCATCGACCTTCGGATCGATGGAACTGTATACGAACTCAAGCGAGGATCAGTAAAGCCGTTTGGACCGCGATACATCGAGAATCTCCAGGCCAAGGAACTCGTCGAGAAGATCGATGCTGAGCCCGACGGAAGTGTGACACTGAAGACATCGAAGACCTATCTGTTGCCCGTAGCGGAACGGCTTGACAAACGCGCGTTGCTGTGGTCATTGGAGTGTTATGGTCAGGCGACCGCGAAGAGTTCGATTGGGCGTCTAGATGTCCTCGCAAGACTGATCGTCGATGGTGCCAAGGTATATGAAGGATTCACGCCCGAGTGTCTTCGAGGCAGCACGGGCCAGCTCTTTGTCGAAGTGACGCCAATCACGTTTCCAATCAAGGTGCGCGAAGGAGACAAGCTCACGCAACTCCGCTTCTTCAAGAGCAGCCCGTGGAGCGTGGAACTTACAGATGCGGAGACATCGAATCGGGTGCTGGCATCATCTGACCGGTCGTTGACAGTAAGTCTTAAACCAACTCCGATTGCCGATGCTGAGGGCGCCAGCAAAGCTGTCGCCTTCAAGGCGGAGCGTGATCCTACACCACCACATGACGCAATTGACTTGTCAAAGAAGGGGAAAATAGAAGGCACCGATCCATCAACGTATTGGAAGCCACAACCGTTGAATGATGATGGTTATTTCGAGATTGAACCGAGTGCTTTCTACATCCTCCGTTCAGCAGAACTGATCAGCGTCCCTCGAGACATCGCGGTGTACTGTCGTGCAAGTGACGAAGCCGTAGGTGAAATGCGCATTCACTACGCAGGATTTGTCCACCCTCGTTTTGGTTTGGATCGGACAGACGGTGGATGCGGCACTCCATTGATATTCGAGGTGCGTGGGCACAACGTTCCGGTTCTGCTCGCACATCGGGAACGGATGGCGACTCTCGTGCTATACCGAATGTCTGAGCCGTATCAGGGATTGGAAAACTCGGTCTACGGAACACAAACTCTCAAGCTCTCGAATCACTTCAAGCCCTGGGCGGAGAACGAATCATGAGCGCGTTGACTATACCTCTGCCAACAATGCTTCATCCGGAGAAGCCTGTCGAACATGTAAATCTGTTTTCCAGTGTGGTCAAGGACTGCCGCGTTGTTCAAGTTTCCGGCAATGATGCACGCACACATTCAGATACATGGCGGGACTTAGAATCGCTTGTCTTTCCGTGGGAGGAAAAGTATCCGGGGATTGACGATTGGTTGAATGGAAAAGTCCGTCCGGGTGTTGAATCGAAACGCCGCAAGGCGTTTGTCGGCTATCACATGGGTGAGCCGGCAGTCGCCGCAATCGTCAAGGTCGGTGAGACCTCGAAGTTCTGTCACCTGAGCGTGTCTCCATCACTTCAAGAGCGGAATGTCGGAGAGCTATTCTTTGCAATGATGGCGATGTCGGTGCGCAAAGAATCGAAATCGCTACGATTCACTTTGCCAGAAGGATTGTGGGAAACTCAGCGCAGCTTCTTCGAGTCCTTCTCGTTTACACACGCCAAGCCGATCGATAGGCAATATCGACTCTTTGAACGCGAGCTTCTCTGCGAAGCCCCGTTTGCACGCGTTTGGACTAATGTCATCAATAAAATTGCCAAGCTGCGCCAGTCAGTTTCGATCGACGGTGTCGGATGGGATCAGGACTTGGTCATGTCCATTCGGCCGCAATACGCGGAACAGATTCTGACTGGTGCCAAGACTGTTGAGATTCGCCGGAAGTTTTCAACCGCTCGGGTTCCAGTGACATGTGTGCTCTATGCCAGCAGTCCGGTACAAGAAGTTGTCGGACAGATAGATATCGTTCGAGCCACGAATCTTGATCCGCAACAAGCTTGGCTGAAGTTCGGTCAACGTGCGCTCTGCTCGCAATGCGATCTGGCTGAGTACGCTTCAGGTGCCAGTCAAGTGTGCGCTCTTGAGTTGGCTAATCCCATTTGTTATCCGAATGCTGTCACGCTTTCAACGATTCGATCATGGGTGGATCGCTCTATTCGCCCGCCCCAAAACCATTGTCTCATGTCGAATGGATCGGGATGGGAATGTGCCATGCCAGTGATCGCAATGCTTCAAGCGCTGTAATCGGACCTACCGCATCACACCTTCCGGGCCAAGAATCGTCTCGCAACACCCACTAAGCGGTCGACAACCACCGGGACGAGGTCGAGCGCCCCTCGGAAGGGGTCTGCAGTGGCGCGGAACAGGCCGGGGAGAGTGGGTGAGGGTTTGAATTCCGAGTTCGAGTCACTCCGACGGGGTTGCACGCGATCGTGACGAGGTGACGAGCTGTTCTTACAAAGTGACGAGCCGCTCGTACGGGGTGACGCGATCTTCGTACGAGGTGACGCGCTGTCTGTACGAGGTTCCGCGACGCTCGTACGAGGTGACGTGACGCTCGTACGAGGTGACGAGCCGTTTGTACGAGGTGACGAGCCGTTTGTACGAGGTTCCGCGACGTTCGCACGAGGTGCTGAGCTATTCGTACGAGGTTCCGCGACGCTCGGAACCTCACTCACAGCCCGCGAACCGCGTTTGTGAAAAACTCGGACCTTTTTCTCGCGAAGCGCTTCAGGACTGCCCGGACTGGTTCGATAACGCGCTAGTCGCGGGGCAATCGGCTCACGCCCTCACCCGCTCACACTCTCACCCCTCAACCCTTTGAGAAAAGGACTCGAACCATGGCCAATCAAAGTTACCTGCCCCGCACCGATCAGGATTTACTTGATTTTGCGAACAACATGAACGTGAAGCTCTCGGTTGATCCGACTGTGTACGGCGTAACGGTCGTGCAATTGGATGCATTCAACACGCTCGTGACGACCTTTGCCAGCGCGATGGCGACGCTGCAGGACCCGTTGACGCAGAGCACGCCGTATGTTGTCGCCAAGAAGGATGCCCGTGAGCTTCTGATCAATGATACCAACGGCATCCGCAAGTTGGTTGACATCATCCAGGCGTATCCGGGCACGACGAACCAGATGCGCAGCGAACTGGAAATTACTATTCGTGATACGAAGAACACGCCGGTCCCGCCGCCGAGCACCAAGCCGGTGCTGACGCTGAAGGGTGTGGATGACAACACGGTGTATTTTTACATGCGCGACTTCGCGGACCCCGATCGGCGTGGCAAACCCGTCGGCGTCGCTGGTGCAAACATCATGACCTACGTCGGCGATGAACCGCCCAACGATTTCAGCGAATGGACGTTCCAGCGGATGGTGACGCTGACCACTGATTCAGTCACGTTTGCGAGCACGGTTGCGCCGCTTTCCAAGGTGTGGATCGCAGCAGCATGGGTGAACAGCAAGGGCCAGACCGGGCCGTTCAGCACCGCTCGCTGGACAAACCTCGGCGGCGGCGTATCCGCGGAAGCAGCGTAGTTCAGAAGTCAGAGGTCAGGAAGAAGAGGTCAGAGATCAGCGGTCGGAGGTCAGAGATGGCCTCTGATCGATTCACGATTCACCTGAAAGGTACGCCATGCATTCTGAGCCCCATGAGTTTGCCGACCTCAACGCTCTGTGGCAGTTCGTGGAGCCGATGAAATCGAACGAAAGTCTTGACGTTCGAATCCGGAATTGCGACGTGACAGAAGTGTTTCAAGAGCTCGAGAACGACAAAAGGTTCAAACTCTTCACTTGGCGACGCGCTCAGCACCAGGGCCGAAGGCCTATCTATGACCCGTTCCTATTCACAATCAAGAGAACCTCAAACAGGAAGCGAGGCAGGGACAATGCAGCGTGATCGAACCTTTGACCTCAAATCTCTCGCATGTGCCGCAATTCTGATCATCGTCGGTTTCGTGATGGGCAAGCTCTCTGACAACGATCCGGCATATGCGCAATCAGTCGTTCCAGCGGAGCTCTCCTCTCTGGCTTCGAAAAGTCCCACGCTTGTCACTTCCTCCGATGACGGGAAGACGTTGCACTTTTGGAGCCGCGAGCCCGAGGGCACGAACAAGCCGCACCCCGGACGCGGGTTCTATTACCAAGGCAGCCGATCGGCATCGGAGACGCGATGAGGACACTTCCAGTGCGGCGTGAACAGGGGATGTGCCATGTCGATATCCAATGAAGCAACAAGGCGACTGTGGACGTGGCAAGGTCACGACGTTCAGATCGACAAGGGGCCAGTGGTTCTGGACAGTTCGACCTACCTGAGTGTTACGCCCAAGCAAAAGCCAAGATATGAGGCAGTGCATAGTAGTTTGGGCACGGATCAGTTGATCTGGTGTCACACTGTGGAAAAAGAATGCAATGCCAAAGACTCAAATGGTGATGATCTGGTGCTATGGTTGTTGGAAGTGCCGCTGAGCGAGATTGCCTGCTTCGTCGATGAATGGTTGGCAGAGAGACTCATTCGGAATCACCCATGTCCGAGCATCGAGACTTGGCGCGAGTGGCGCAGGGAAGCTGTCCATCAGCATCCGAAAAGACAAGATCGACAGGACCAGTTCATCGACTGCCAACTGAAACAATACGCTGGAGATATGTTGACTCCGGAAGAGGGCTGGAATGGTTACTTCTTGGGCGCACCGGAGAGATGCGAATGGGTGACCGCAGTTCTCTACAGTCCTGTGAATACAGACTGGATTACCGAGCGACCGACCGTTTGATACTAGGAATGTGTGCTATGACCAACACTGACCCCGCCAACTCTTCATCCTCTCACCCCCTCGGCGCAGCCCTGCCGATTGAACCAAAGTTGGCCATCAACATTCGTCTCGCTTCAATGCGCGATGAGTATGATATTAAGAACATTGATGCGCTGCACAAGGCCAACACCGACAATCTCGGGTACTGGCCGCTGGGGCGGATCAAGGGATGTATTGAGCAGAAGCGGGTGTTGATTGCGGAGACGATTCCGCCTTGTTGCCCCGATGGCAAGCCGATGGATGGAATCCGCGGCTCGATGCTCGGCTTTCTTATCTACACCGACAAGTATTCCAAGCGCGAAGATGTTGCGTGTATTTATGCAGTGTGTGTGCATTCGATTCGCCAGCGTGGGTTGATCGGGGCGGCGTTGGTGAAAGATGCGTTCGAGCGTATGCCGTATGGCGTGAAGTTATGTTGCTGCTGGTGCGCGCAGGATTTGGATGCGGGTTATTTCTGGCAGTCGCTGGGCTTTGTGCCGCTGGCGTATCGCACGGGGTCTGAGAAGAAGGAACGGATACATATCTTCTGGGAGAAGCGCATTCGGGAAGGGGACACTGAGACGCCTCATTGGTATCCATCGTTAACATCCGGCGGGGCGATTGGTGAAGGGCGGCTGGTGCTGCCTTTGCTGGCGGGCATGGATTGGCGTGATACAAAGCCGATGGTGTTGCCTGAGATTCCGGGCGTTTCGATGTACAAGGCGTTGCCGGGCGAGAGTGCAGCGGATGCGGAAGCGCGCTGCGATGCGCAGGATGAAAAGGATGCGTGGAAGGAGAAGGCGAAGGAGCTGCGCGAGGTGATGAAGTTGTCGCCGGAGCAGGAAGCTGCGAGCAAGGCAGGGCGGGCATGGCAGTTGACTGCTGAGCAGGCGACAGCGCAGGAAGAATATTCGTTGTTGCAGGCGAAACGAAGGAAGAACAGCGCGAAGAAGAAGTCAACGGGAAACTCCCGTAATTCCGGGGGTCCGCGAAAGTCCGGGGGTGCGAAGCGGGAGTACAGCGAAAAGTATCTTGAAGGGGCGCGGGCGTTGTGTGCGATGTGGCTGGACCAGTTGCACGCGGCGGGGCCGAATGCGCTGCCGGGGTCGGGCGCATCCGCAGGTACGTATGAGTGTTCGCGGAGTCTGGAATCAGCGATGGCGGCGAGCGGTTTGTCGGAGCATATGTTGCTTCGCGCGATCGGAGATGGTGCAGCGTCAGCGGATGCTGAAGTGCGCTTACTCGATGCGGCGTGATGCGGGTCCCTAGGCGGGCACGATCGTTTTGACGTAGTTGTGTGCAGTGGTGACGCAACGCAACCGTTCGCGCACCTCTTCGCGCCAGATATGCGCCATTGTTGGCAATCCCACGGTTGCAGCATTGTGGAGCATACCGTGTCGATCTTTGATTTCGCCATAGGCGAGTCGTTTTAGGTCAAGGGCAGACTTGTAGAATCCCGCGCACTTGATTGCAAAATCCCGAAACCGCGGGTCTTTCTTCAAGAACTTCAAGATCGGACTGCTCTCATCGAGCGACCAGTAGTCAATTTCGTGAAAGTCATTCGTCAACCGCATGATGGAATCGATCGCCCCCGAACGGTTGTTGCGCTCCCATTGCTCGACGACGTCGTCAATCATTTTCACCAGCAGCTTCGACCAATGGTGACAACTATCCCGAACCTCTTGGGCAAGTTCTTTCCGCTGCTTCAGTTCATCATTGCCCCGCTCGATGTGGCGCTTGAGAATCCCATACAGGGCATTCAGACCTGGAATGAGTGACTCTGCCATGCTGCGAATGATACCGCGCCATCGGAGTCAAGTTCTGGTAGCCGCGCATCTGGATGCCCAGCGTGTTGAAGTCGGCGACCGCGCTCTCGACCGTCGGCATCTGCTCGCGTCCTCCGTGCTCTCCGTGGTGAATACTCTGCGGACTGTCCTGTCACCGGTCATCTTCCTATCCTGATGGCGTATGCGGGACCACTACGACATCATCGTGATCGGCGGCGGACACGCGGGCACCGAAGCAGCGTGGGCTGCTGCTGCTGCGCTGGAATCTGCCGGCGGTCGTGTTGCGCTGATCACCATGGACCCGGCTCGGATCGGGCAAATGTCCTGCAACCCGGCGATCGGCGGACTCGGCAAGGGGCAGATCGTCCGCGAGATCGATGCGCTCGGCGGCATCATGGGCAGAGCCATCGACGCAACGGGCATCATGTTCAAGATGCTCAACACATCCAAAGGCGCTGCAGTGCGCGGCCCACGGGCACAGGCGGACAAGTATGCCTACGCTGCGGAGGTGCAGCGCATTCTCAGCACGCGGCCGAACATCGATGTCATTGCGGGCACGATTGATGACATTGTTGTTGAACAGGGACAGGTCATTGGTGTGCGCATCCCGGCTGGCGCGGGTGTCGTGACAGCACATAAAGGCGCTATCGAATCCAACATTCGTGCGGACTGTCGAGCCACGGCTGTGTATCCATCGCAGTCGAGCGAGCCAACAACAGAAGCGATGATGCTGCGGAGCTGCGCGGTTGTGTTGACAACCGGCACGTTCATGCGCGGCCTGATGCACACCGGCGAAACACGTACAACCGGCGGCAGAATCGGCGAAGCAGCGGCAACGGGAATTTCCACCACGTTGCAGGAACTCGGCTTTGAACTCGGCAGATTGAAGACCGGCACACCGCCGCGCCTTGCTCGCGAATCAATCGAGTGGGAGAGTCTGGAAGTACAAGTTGGCGATGCAGTGCCGGTGCCGTTTTCCGACATGACGCCGAGTGTGCTTCCAGCGGGTCGGTTCCCGCACCTGGCCCAATCAGAGTGTCGAATTACACACACGACTGCAGCAGCGCATGATGTCATCCGCGCGAATCTTGATCGGGCGCCGATGTACAGCGGCCAAATGGAAGCGGAATGCGGCCCGAGGTATTGCCCATCCATCGAAGACAAGGTCGTGCGCTTCGGCAGTCGCGATTCGCATCATGTATTTCTCGAGCCGGAATCATTGTTCACCAACGAAGTGTATTGCAACGGTATCAGCACATCGCTGCCGATCGATGTGCAGCAACAGATCGTGCAATTGATGCCGGGTTGTGCGAATGCGCACGTTCAGAAGTGGGGATATGCGGTTGAATACGACATGGTGTGGCCGCATCAAATTGATTCGACGTGCATGACCAAGGCTGTGCATGGTCTGTTTTTCGCTGGGCAGATCAACTGCACAACGGGGTATGAGGAAGCGGGGGCGCAAGGACTCGTAGCAGGCGTGAATGCTGCGCGAATGGCGCGCGATGAAGAGCTTGTTCGTTTGCAGCGCGATCAGGCATACATCGGCGTGATGCTCGATGATCTGGTGACCAAGACGCCGCGTGAGCCGTACCGCATGTTCACCAGCCGGGCGGAGTATCGGCTGTTGCTTCGAGCAGAAAACTCCGATGAACGACTCACGCCTCTTGGGCGCGAGTTGGGTCTAGTTGATGATTGTCGTTGGCGAGTTTTTGAGCGAACCCAGCAGACATTGGATGTTATTCGCAATCAATTCAATACTGTTCTTGTTGATGGAAAGGCGCTTCGGCAGATCGCACGGCGTCCTGAATGTACAGCAGAAGAAATCCTCGCTGCTCTTGATGGTTCGTTTGATCTGTCGAATGTGCAGCGCGTCCTGACAGAAGCGCGATACGAAGGTTACATCAATCGCCAGCGAGCGGAAGTGAAGCGGCAGACGGGCGGCGCGCACCGTTGCATTCCCGGTTGGCTCGATCCCGCATCGGTTCCCGGCTTGCGAAGTGAAGCTGTGGATGTACTCACGCGGTTTCAGCCGACAACAATGGGGCAGGCAGCGCGACTGGCAGGAATCAGCCCTGCTGATCTGACATTGTTGTCGATTGCCATCGAAAAACGCAGGCGCGCGCGGCACGGCAATCCCGGTGCGGTCCCAGTTGGGCCATAAGTTGCATCGTTGAATCGCAGGAATACATCGAGCGTTCGCGCAGGAGTTCCTTCGACGCATTTCTCGTGCGGTGATATTCTGTACGGATCAAGTATGCGTTTAAGGACTTCAACCCACATCCTGAACAGTGGAATCGGTATCAATGACAAGCCGTGGTAGGAATATGCAAATGAGCAAACCATTCCTTGAGTGTGTGTATGGAATGTGGCTTATGACAGTGATGGTGATCGGCGGCGCGGGTTGTTCCAACACCGCTGACGATGACCGGGTCGACCGCACGAACGAGAACGGTTCCGATGCTGTCGCTGAGAGCACTGCCGATGCGAATGTTTCGGAGACCAAACAGTCGGCACCGAGTACAACGACGAACAATGCGCCGCCCGCTCCGGGTGACGATTTGGTCGAGGATTTTAACCCGGCGTCGGTGGCGAAGGCCCAGCGGGGAATCACCATGGCTCGTCAGTTGGTGGTTGAATCCGGCGGATTCGACGACGAAGCAATTGACGGCCTTTCACGACTGTATGCACGGTATCCCTGGCATGAACCAACTCGAGAGTTGTATGCGCGCGGTCTTGAGCAGATGCACCTGTGGGAGCAACTCGTGTTGCTGCTGCGCGATCGGCCCGAGGGCGAACTCATCTCAGCAGAGTCGATGAAGTTGGCCAGCGCATTGCTCCATCTGGAACGCTATGACGAAGCCGCTGACGCTATCGAAGCGGCGATTGTGAAGACGCCGTCGAATCTTGACGCAGTGCGCATTGCTGCAACGGCCTACGTGTATGCTGAACGATTTGCAGATGCCGCGGATATTCTCGACAGGCATTGGGATGAGCTTGTCGCTGCACGTTGGTATGACATTTACTACTTGCGAGGCGTATCACATCTTGATGCCGGTGAACATGAACAGGGTGTGGAGCAGCTTCGAAGAGCCTTATCGCATGTGCCGGAACATTCACTTGCCCATGAAGCGCTTGGTAATGCTCTCATCGAATTTGGGCAGCAGGACTTGGGTGAAAAACATGTGGCGCAAGCCGCAGCTATTCGCGCGCAGTTTACGCAGTCTGAAATGATAGAATTGCATCTTGCTGTCACGCTTCGGGCAATTGTAATTGCTGCGCAGAATCAGGAATTCGACATATTGATGAACTTCGTTGCCGAGTTGCTTCCGTATGCCCGTGGCCGGGATCTTGCGTCGCTGTACGAGATGCGGGCTACTGTGCTTCGAGCGCAAGGACAGGTTGATCTGGCAAATCAATCTGCAATGCGCGCGGCTGAGATTCTGATGGAAGTCGAAGCGGAGGAAGCCGCCGCCGCTGCCGAAGCCGACGACTCGCCGCCCGGCTCTGATGACTTGCCGTAATGCCGGCTGGCATATGTGCTCGCTGGTCCGTAGTCACTGCTGACGCTATGCTCCAGCACTTCGCCACCGTAGCTCAATTGGCAGAGCAGCGGTTTTGTAAACCGCAGGTTGCGGGTTCGAGTCCCACCGGTGGCTTTCCAGGCCAATTTATCGTCACATGTCGGATGCCTTGATCGCCGATTGATGGGGGGGTAGACTCCCGGACTTGCCAGCGGCAGCCCGCCGGTGGTTTTTTCAGGGCGGATACCTAAGTGGCCAAAGGGGACGGGCTGTAAACCCGTTGGCGTACGCCTTCGCAGGTTCGAATCCTGCTCCGCCCACTTCGGCTGTATCGCGAGTTTTCTCGCGGGGTGTAGCTCAGCTTGGTAGAGCGCGTCGTTCGGGACGACGAGGCCGCAGGTTCAAATCCTGTCACCCCGATTGAGCCCGGTTCTTTGAACCGGGCTCGTCTTTTTTCTTGATCGCTCCGAACGGACCGCTGAATTCGATCCGGCGACCCTGAGCCGGTGCATGTCGGTGGTTTATGGGAACGCGTGATCGCCCGAATGCCGATGTGCAGCGATCTGTTCCCGTACAGTTGATCGGGAGCACCGCCGATGCGACTCATCACAGGCACAGGCCATGAATTCATAGACCCGACCACACGGGAGATTCGCGAGACGCTTTCGCAATTGCGCGTCGATGATGGAGATGCGTTTGCAATCCTCGAACAGACCGAGATGTCATATTTGCAGTGCAGCGGCGATATGCAGGTTGGATTCGATCTTGAGTATCAACTCGGCGACACCGATGCACACTTCCGAGCTGAACGCACTAACTACACACTCGAAGAAATCGTCACGGTCTTCGCCGCGTATCGTGATCGGAGAGTTGATTGGGATGCGCACGTTACATGGTCCAGACTCGACATATGAATAGGCATCAATTGGAGTCGCTGCCCATCCATCGCAGCCAGCGCCCGTGCTGCTGGCAGTCCGCCAGGTGCAGTCGTTCGATGGTGCCATCACGATGCAGCGACAAAACAAGCTGCGGACCGGAATCGTCGCCAAGCCATTCCAGTGAGAGATGCGCAAGATCACGTTGCCTGCCGAGGGCTGCGATCGTCTCGTGAAACTGTTTCCGCCAGGCATCATCCATGATGTAGATCGCGTGGCTGTGAAACACGCACGGTAATGCGCCAACTCCGACGCTACTGAGTGCATCCGGAAGTGCAGCAATTCCATCGCCTGTGATGAGCATCGGCGGATGTTGCTGTGCATACGCAATTGCACTGCGAAATCGTTCGATGCGCTGCACATCATCGGCCCAGATTAGTGATTCAACCCACCGCACAGCGTCTTCATCATTCACATCAACCGGCTCCACATCGATGCCAGTGCGGCCTGCAATCACCGGCATCGAGCCAAGATTCGGCAGGTTGTCTTCGCTCGTAATGGTTGTCTGCAATGCAACACTGCTCTCACTGCCAACGTGCTGCACCGAACTATCCGGATTGATGTATTGGTAGCTGTAGTGATCAAACAGCAGATGCAAACCGGCGCTGCACCCGACTTCGATCAGATGCAGTTGTTGTTGGCCGAATGCACGAGAAGCATGATAAAACCCCGGCAGGAGAAGCGCCGAACGCCCTACATCGTTGGTCTGCACGGAACGCGTTGCGACAAGGTCAGTGATTTCATCGCTAAAGGTCTGACAGAAATCAGCAAACGGCTGAAACGAATGTGCCGGATCCCCGGTTCCGTCAAGCATCGGATAGAAATCACGCAGCGGATGCTCAAGACCGTTCAACAGCAGATAGTTCACTGCTGCAAACAACAGATTCACCGGCGAGTGACCGGGGCGTGCTGGCGCTGCTATCTTCAGAATCTGCGGATCGCCAGCCACACACGCAGACAGATGCGCATACAGCAGCGAGCGCTCGCTACACATATCTGCGAAAAAACGAAATCCGCGACTCAGTTCATCTATGGTTTGACCCACGTTGTGTTGAAGATACCAACTGCGCCCGGATCGCGCAAAAGAAGATTCAGTTGACGTTGTCGCTCAGTTTGCCGTAGCCACAGTTTCCGCGGGGGCGTCTTCTGCATCAGCATTGGATCGTGCCTTCGACGCCTTGATCAGAGCCTGCATCGTCGTTGGCTCGTCGAGTGCTGCAAGCTGTTCGAGCGCATTATCGAGAACCATCTCCCGGTCCAGCAGTATCGCAAGCACCGACACGATCACAACCGCATCTCGCTTGCCATCATCATCACTGAATTTCGCTTCCTGCAAACGCGTGAGTTCGCTGTCCAGCGCTTCTGCAACACTGTTATCCAGTGTCACCTCGGACAATGCCGCAGCGTCAGTCAATACACCTGTGCGAAACGCCCACGCTGCAATCATCTCGTGACCTTCCAGCGTTGCCGCCAGCGCATAGCCGATGCGCGGCTGTACATCATCGCTGCGCAACATTGCGGCTTTCGCAAACACGGGCATCGCAGTTGCAGCATCACCCGTTTCGAGCAATGACCAACCGCGCTCAATCAATGTTGATCCTTCGGTTGCGCTCAGCAGGTGGCGCTGCCTTGCACGCTGCTCATCAAGCGTCGGCTGTGCAATTGGTTGTCGCTCGATGTTCGGAGCGTCATACACCTGCTCATCGCTATATACATCAGCACTGTTCGGTTCACAGTTCGGTGTGTACGGCCGCGTGTTCGGCGATTGATATCGCTGCTCATCTGAATATTCAGACGGCTCGAAATACGGCCCCTTGTTGAAATAGGCGCGATACTCCGGCGACGCGTAGTAATTTGATGTATGCACGTTGCTGTATGACGAAGAATAGAAGTGCGGTACTCGCCGATAGTAAATGTAATGGCGTGATGAACGATACGAGTGCCGGGGATATGCGTGCCTGTGGCTGTACACGAATCGATCGCCGAAGTACGACTGATGCCCCCAGACGTACAGCGTTGAGCAACGGTTGTCAGCACTGGCGTCGGAAGTGAAACCACACAAAGCGGTTGACCCGGCAAGCAGCAGGGCAGAAACGGTGAGTCGATGGAGCATAAAGCACCTCCTGGATTCAGAATCAGCGCGCACAACTACGTATCGCCATCCTCAGTGTATGACGCACGCAGCAGCACTTCATTCCCATAACTGGTTGAAATTGCAGATGTTCGCGATTCGCACGGGTCGATTGCGCTGATGCAACGTCCGAGAATATGTGATCTGGGCGCAAAGAAATGGGCTGGATCATGGAGGGGAGATTGATCCAACCCGTTTCTTGTCCACCGACTGCCGTTCGGAATGGCAACCAGCACTTCGTGGGCCACGGAGAGAAGCTTTCCCATCGGGGGGCAAAGCCCTTCCAGCAGCTTTATCGGTGCTCAAAGCCGGTCAAATCACCCAATCCGTCATATTTGTGTTAGTCACGCCAGGTCATACAGTTAGAACTCTCAAGGTGCTTGATAGCCTATGAACGAGCTCGCTTGACCATAGCGAGGGCCATCACTACGTTCGCCGATCCTGACACTGACGTCGGACAATTACAGGAGCGGTGCATATGCCACGGGCAATCGTACTTGGCGCGGGAATGGTCGGCTCAGTCATGGCTGCGGATCTGGCTGGCGATCCAGCGATCGATGTCAGCATCGCCGATGTTCGGCCGGATGCGCTGCAGCGAGCTGCCGCACTCGCGCAGCGCCTGCACAATCGAACAATCAACACCATCGAGGCTGATCTCAATGACGCTGCTGTTGTGAAGCAGACAATCGCGCCATTCGACATCGTCCTTGGCGCGCTCGCCAGCACGATCGGTCTGCAGACTTTGCGCGCGGTTATTGAAGCAGGCAAGAATTTCAGCGACATTTGCTTCATGCCCGAGAATGCACTGCAACTAGATGCGCTGGCAAAGCAGCACAACGTCACCGCAGTTGTCGATTGCGGAGTGGCTCCTGGCATGAGCAATATGTTCGCAGGCTTTGGCCACGCACAACTCGAGCAATGCGACTCAATCGAAATCTACGTCGGCGGAATTCCGGTCGAACGCACCTGGCCGTTCGAATACAAAGCTGGTTTCTCGCCGTACGATGTGATCGAAGAATACACGCGCCCATCGCGCCTGGTGCAGCAAGGCGAGATCGTGACGCGCGATGCCCTCACCGAGATCGAACATCTGGAGTTCCCCGGCCTCGGCACGCTTGAAGCATTTAATACCGACGGGCTGCGCAGTCTGATCGACACGCTCGATGTGCCGTTCATGAAGGAAAAAACCATGCGCTATCCGGGGCATGCTGACCTGATGCGCGTGCTTCGGCATCTTGGATTGTTCGACCACGCACCGGTCAACGTCGCCGGGCAGATGATCCGGCCGATTGATGTGACAACAGCGATGCTCTTTCCGAAATGGCAGTACAGCCCCGGCGAGCAGGACATGACCGTCATGCGCGTGGCTGTGCATGGAACCAACGGCAACTCCAAGTGCACACTGTCGTGGGATCTTATGGATCGCTTTCATACAGCTTCAGGCTGCACAAGCATGAGCCGGACAACAGCATTGCCGTGCGCAGCAGTCGCGCGCATGATTCTCAATGGCGATTTCAACGAGCCCGGCGTGCACGCGCCGGAGCGCATCGGCGCGATCCCGAGTCTGCTCGATCATGTACTGAACGAACTGGAAACTCGCGGTGTTCAATTCACGCATCACATTGCGACGAGTTGATCTCGCGTTTTCCGTTTCCGTCGACTGAAGCGGGCGACGCACATCGAACTGATATCCATCGGCGCTTCTTCGCCACATAATTGCTTGGCAATGATTTCACCGGTACCCGGCGCAAGTGACAGCCCCATGCGCGCGTGGCCTGTTGCGATGTACACACCGCCGACATTCGGTGCCCACCCAATGACCGGCAGCCCATCAGCAGTACAAGGCCGAAGTCCGCACCACTCAGAAATCACTTCCTGCTGCTCCATACCACGCAGGTACGTTCGAGCCGATTGACTCATCATGTCAAGCCTGCGCTGCACCATCTTGTTGTTGATGCCGGAAAACTCCACCGTTCCTGCCAATCGCAGCATATCCGCCATCGGCGTCGCCGCGACGTGTTCTTCAGCAAACACCGACGCCACGCCGAGGCATACCTTCGGCCGGCGCACGTTGCGGTGATACCCCTTGCCCGCCTGCATCGGAACGTCGATACCGATGAGTTTCGCAAGTTTCGTCGACCAGATTCCCGCAGCCAGAACGAGCGTGCCACCACCGATGAATTCACCACCCACTGTGCGCACACCGACGCATGTATTGCCTCGCACGACAATCTCATCGACGGAACATTGCTCGCGCATGGACGCGCCATGCCGCTGCGCTGCCGATGCAATCTCACTGAGCAAGCGCATCGGATCTGTAAACGCGCTATCGTTGTACAGCACCGCGCCGACGACATCATCCTGAAATGCCGGCTCGCGATCCAGCAATTCCGCTCGTGACAATTCCGTCGCTTCAAAACCGTTGTTGCGAACAATGCCCGCTTCGTGCCTGCCCGTTTCAAAGCCGGCTTCTGTTCGGAAGACTTCCATCCACCCATCGCGATGGTATTCACAATCAATTGATTCATCCGCAAGAATGCGTTCGAAGCAATCTTGTGACAACCGGCCAAGATCAGCCAGCACCTTCATGCACAATTGAAATCGCTCAGCTGTGCATGATCTGTGAAAAATCCAGAACCAGCGGATCATCTCCGGGTCAAACCGTGGTGGGATGTACAGCGGACTTGAGCCATCGATCATCCACCGTAGCACCTTGATTGCAAGGCCCGGCCGCGGCAACGGTGGGTGTCCGATGGCGATGATGCCCGCATTGCCAAATGATGCGCCGCTTCCGATCGCGTTCTGTTCCAGCAGTAGGACATCTCTGCCGCGCCGTGCCAGTTCATACGCTGCGCACACGCCGACGATTCCTCCGCCGACAATTATTGTTCGTTGGTCTTTCGCCATCGCAGATTCCGCCTGCCGAGGGTAATACAGCAGTTACTACTGCCTGAATTGCGATTCTATCGGAGTTTGAGCACACCGTCGGCAAGGATTGGTTCGTAAGAAGATCGCTGAAGCTCCGTTATACGGATGCATGCCCAACGATGCGACACCCTGAATTCTCCCTGCGAAGGAATGCGCCATGACCACTCACATGCTCAAACGAATCTCCATAGTTGTTGCTGTGCTGCTCGCGACTATTCTGACGGCACCCGTTGCCGCCGACGGTCTGATTGTGATCTGGGATCCGCCGGATCATCCGCAACCGCAGCACAGACATCATCGATTCGCGCCGCTTGAAGTGCGCGAACATCACGTCAACGTCACTATTGACGATCAGATTGCGGTCACGCAAGTCAATCAGACGTTCTACAACCCGTATCAACAACAACTCGAAGGAATGTATCTCTTTCCGGTTCCCAAAGGCGTGCAGATCGACAAGTTCTCGATGGATATCAACGGTGAGATGATCGAAGCAGAGCTGCTCGATGCGGATAAAGCGCGAAAGATCTACACCGACATTGTGCGCAAAATGCGCGACCCCGCGCTTATGGAATACGTAGGCCAGGAACTCTTCAAGGTGCGCATCTTTCCGATCGAAGGCCGAAGCGAAAAACGCATTAATCTGCGCTATACTGAATTGCTCAAGCGCGATTCCGCAATGACCGGTTACCGCTACGGCCTCAGCACCGAAAAATATTCCGCAGCGCCGATCAAATCCCTGTCCATGAAGGTGCAGTTGAACTCCGCTGCTCCGCTTGCAACGCTCTATTGCCCGTCGCATGAAGTCGACATCAACCAGCCGGATGCAAATCACGCAACGATTAGTTTCGAACAATCAAACGTTCGACCGAAACACGACTTCGAATTCTTCTACGGTATTGACGATAGCAAGACCTCCGGCCTCGGATTCAGCGTGCTGACCCACCGGCCGGAAACCGGCGAACCCGGATATTTCATGCTTCTTGCGGCCCCGTCGCTGCATCTGCAGGAACAACAGGTGCTCGCCAAAGACATTATCTTTGTGCTCGACACCTCCGGTTCAATGGCCGGCAAGAAACTGAAGCAAGCCCAGAACGCACTGCGATTTTGCCTCGCTAATCTTAACGACACAGATCGCTTCGATATTGTCCGCTTTTCCACTGAAGCCGAATCACTATTCGGCGAATTGACCAGCGTTTCCGATGCGCGTATCGACGCCGCCACGGAATTCGTCGACAGTTTCAAAGCTCGCGGCGGCACGGATATTGCCTCGGCACTGGCCGCTGCAATTGATGCGCAGACAGCACGCACCGATTCCGAGCGGCCGTTTATGGTGATATTTCTCACCGACGGTCGCCCGACCGTCGGCACCACTGATGCGCAGGCGATCGTCGATGTTACGACGAAAAAACTTGGCGAGCGCACCAGCAGAATCTTCTGTTTCGGCATCGGCCACGACATCAACACACACTTGTTGGATAAGGTCGCTGAGAAGACCCACGCGACCACCGCGTATGTCCTGCCTGATGAAGATATCGAAGTGAAGGTATCCAACTTCTACACCAAGGTAGATTCGCCAGTGCTTGCCCTGCCGAAGATGACTGTGCAGGGCGCAGTGACGTTTACTGCAATGCAGCCGCGCGAGCTTCCAGATGTCTTTAAGGGCGAGCAAGTCGTGGTCTTCGGTCGGTATAGCGGATCAGGCGATGCTGCGATTTCAATTGACGGCAATCTTGCGGGCGCGCAGCGCACGCTTGTCTATGAATCAGCATTTGCGCCGCATGAACCGAACAGTGAATTCATCGCACAATTGTGGGCAACACGTCGCGTGGGCTGGCTGCTTGATCAGATTCGTCTACACGGCGACAGCGCAGAACTGCGCGACGAAGCGACGCTGCTCGCAAAGCAGTTCGGCATCGTTACGCCATACACGTCATATCTGATTCTCGAAGATGATTCGATGCCGATGGCTTTCCGTGATGCACCCGGTCGGGCTGCACCCAAAGCGCGACGCGAAGCCGGCAAACGATACGGCGAGATGAAGAGCGAAGAATCCGGCCAGGGGGCAGTCGAAACTGCCTCGCGCCAGCGAAATATGCAGGATGCTCGTGGTCTTGTAGGAGCGGCGCCAGATTCAGCTGCAGATCAAAGCGTCTGGCTCGGCGTGCAGAAACCACAATCAATCGCACGGAAGGAGCCGGTGCAATTCGTCCGCGGGCGGTCGTTCTACTACAACGGTAGTCAGTGGATTGATTCAACCATCACCGATGACGAGCAAACCAAACGCGTCAACATCAAACCGTTTTCTGATGAATATTTCGAATTGATCGATCAACATCCGGATGTCGCAGCGTGGCTGGCGCTTGGCGACAACATGCAGATGCAGCTCGGCAGTACGGTGTACAACATCACTGAGGTTACGCCGTAAGAAGTCGATTCAATTCTCCGTTTCTCCTACCGGTCACACCTGTGGCCGGTTTTTTGTACGCGATGTATCCAACTTCGGAGCGACGCGCGCGTATCCGATCGAAACGCCAATGGCGAGCAGTCCTGTCACGAGCAGCGATACAACGCGCCAGATTTTTTCAACAGTTGCAAGGTCGATCGTCAACACTTTGACCGCAGTAACACCAAGCAACGCGAGGCCGACATATCGCGCAACCGGCACGTGCCGCAGGAAACCGAAAATGACCAGTGCAACTGCAAAGACGCCCCAGTACACGCTCAAGCCCATCTGCGTTGCCATGCGATCCGGGTGGAACACACGGGCGATTTCGAAGCTGCCCAACCACAGGCCGATCGCACCCGCCAGGGCAATCGTTGCTGCTGCGCTTCGCCGATCACTGCGGTGTTGTGCGGTCTCCAGATCATTTCGTGACAATTGTGAGGCGCCGAGCATGAAAAGCCCTGCAATGACCGACGCTGCGAGACAAGCAACTCCTGCTCCGAACTGTTCGTTGACAAAGACCGTGACATCGGCAATGCCGTGTGCGCCGAGTTGGCCGAGCGTTCCATAGCTCAACCACAGCAGCGATGCACTCCATAGGAGTGTGACTCCGGTGGTCATCATCAGCCGGAGGTTGCGCCGAATGCCGATGATTACCATCACCAATGCTGCCGGGGCGAAGAACATCGTGATCCAGAAAATGCGCCACAGCACATCCGGCCACAGTAGCTCTGCCGTCATTGATCGCTGCGCAATTGACAATCCGCGTTCGATTTCCGCAGCACCATCCACCAGTAACACGAGCATCGCAGCGACCGGCAGGAATGCAGTTCTTGAGACTGCCGGCTGGTATTCCGGAAGATCGATCGGTGCGTTGGTCGTTGACGGCGCGGCTTTTCGGCGTGCGCGCAGGATATATGCAACCAGCAGCACACCTGCAATCAACACGCCGATCGCACACTGCGCGTTCAGGATCGGCGTGGAATCAATGCCCGGCCAGTTGTGCGTCCACTCGCCTCGATATGCAATGACATCGCCACCGATCCACCATGCTGCGGCCAGGAGCACAGCGCCCGTTGCAATACTGTTCGCGCGAACGTTTCGATTGATCGGATCAAGAAGCAGCAGAAACACTGCACCAATCACCACGCCGACGGTCACCGCCAAGCCATCTGCTCGCGCGATACACAATCCGATCCAGTAGACAGTTCCGACCACAGCGATCAGCACCGGCATGGCAGTCCAGCCGTCGGCCGCTGATGCGCGCAGTCGCTGGGCTGCGTACTGTGTTACAACAATCGCGCCCAGGCACAGCAGCGACCACCGATCAACGCGCACATCAAAGCGCAGTGCGCTGAACGTCCAGATGTCTTTGCCCAGCGTTGGCGAGAAGAATGCGTCAATCGTCGCCACCATCACAATCGCGAGCGACCCAACAACAATGCCGAATATATCCAGACCCCGACTTCGCAGCCGATTACCCAATTCGATTGCCGCTGCCGCCATCGCCAGCCACGCAACCGACCTGCCGTAGCCATCGAATTGCATCGCAACCGCAACGATTATCAAGACACCGGCCTGTGTCCACAGCGCCATTGCGAGTTTGTCGATCGCGAACTGCGGACGTTGTCGAAGTCCATCAATGCCTGGTCCGAACTGCAGGGCCGTTGCTGCGCTGATGATGCCGATACCTGCGGTAAAGAGTCCGAGCCAATCCACACCGCCTGGCACAGCGCCGTTCAAAATAAACGTGCCTGCTGTGACATGGCACGCCGTCGCGAGCAATACAGCTGTCGGATTGCCCAACCCGGATTGTCTGCGCATTGCTGCCAGCGTCGCTTCAGTTAACACCATGAACCACCAGATGTTCATGAACAGCAGCGACAACAACCAGTGGTTTCGTCCATTGACGAGAATCCAGCCGCCTGCAACAACAATGTGCAGCGCCAGCGCGACATAGCGCAGGACCCGGTATTGCCTCGGCACCGCAGCAGACAGCGCCAGCGCGATGCCCAGCAGCACAGTGAAAAATGTCAGCAGTTCAAGTTCGTGCCCGCCGATTGATGAAAGCAGCACAGGCGTGGCGTACCCAGCGATCAGTGACAGGATGCCGATGGTCCGGAATGCGGTTCGCAGCGTCAGCCCGAAACCGACCAGCGCGACAACAGCCATGAGTGCGAAGCTCCATTCGCGCGACACAATTGGAGGATTGAAGAATTGAAACGTCGCATAGGCATCGAGGTAGAGCACGCCAAGCCCGGCGCTGAATAAACCCACAGACGCCAACCGTCCAAAGCGCCGCAGCGTCAACTCGCCACTGATCAGTAGCACACCGCCGAACGCTGCCACGATCAGAGATTGTGTGATCGGCGTCAGTCGATACCACAGATCCGCGCCGAATTCGCGCAGCGCGAACGCAGCACCAAGCACGACAATGATCGCGCCGATCCATGCAAACCATTTCGCTGCAATGAGAATTTCCAACGGCCCGCGATCTGAATCAGTTCCTTCAGCAGCCGGGAGATGCTGCGATGTTTTGCGAATATTCTGCTGGATCGATTTCAACCGGCTCGGTTCGTCTGCGGCTTCCTCGAGAAGTGGCGGGGGTTCGATTGTCGCATGAGCTCGCGGGGCCGGCGGCGGTGAGGCAACCGGCGGCGCAGGCCGAGGAGGCTGTTCCTGCGTCTTGGGTGGCGAGGATGTTTCTTGCAGACCTAGCGAGCGCTCGATGCGATCGAGCCGCTTGTGCAATTCACGCAGCCGGTATTCCAGATTGTTGGGCTCATCGGACATGGCGCAGCCCTTCAAGGCTTCCAACATCGTACAAACTACGATTCGAAACAAGGCGGAACCGATTTCACTCGTCAGCCTCGAATTGTCCGCAGCTTGAAAATGACATTTTGGTCACCGACAAGCTTCGTGCTGCTCACAGGCGTGCATGATCTGCCGATCGATGGAGGGTTCAGCCACCAGGCAATATGCTTCATGCGGTGCGGAAACTCCGGTTTTGCAGGAGGTTGTGATGTCAATAGGACTCGGATTTGTAGGTTGCGGGATCATCGGAGCGGTACACGCCGAAGCGTCAGGTCGATCCGGGCAGCATCGCCTCGCCTGTTTTGATTGTGATGCTGCAAAGGCTGGCGAATTCGCTGCGCGGTTCGGCTGTGACAATTCCCAATCGCTCGAACAGCTTCTGAGTAACCCCGGTGTGCAGGCCGTCGTTATTGCGACCCCCAACGATACGCACTGTGAACTGGCGATTAGCGCGCTCAAAGCAGGCAAAGACATACTGCTTGAGAAGCCGATGGCCCTGAGCGTCAGTCAATGTCAACAGATCATCGCCGCAGCAGAGGCTGCGAACCGAATCGTGCAGCTTGGCTTTGTGTGCAGACAATCGCCAACGGCGCGACTGGCGCGATCGTTTATCGCATCTGGTCGGCTCGGGCGCATTTATCATTGCCGCGCTTCATTGTTCCGTCGGCGCGGCATCCCCGGACTCGGGCGGTGGTTCACAACGAAGCAGTCGTCCGGCGGCGGTGTGCTCATCGACATCGGCGTGCATCTGATTGACCTGCTGTTGCATCTGACAGATTCGCCGCCGCCGCAGCGCATTGCAGGGCAGGCTGCGTCACTGTTCGGCTCGCCGATTGATCAATACCGGTACACCGACATGTGGGCCGGTCCGCCGAACTTGAACGGCGTGTTCGATGTCGATGATCATGCAACTGCATTGCTCCGCGGCGATGGTGATCTCACGTTCGACATTGCGGTTTCCTGGGCTGCTAACATCCCGGCGCAGGCTGTGAACGAGGGCATTACGATCCTCGGCGATCGCGGCGGTCTGTTCCTGCACCTGTGGGATGGACGCATCACATTGACCAGCGAAACCGACGGCGTGCTCGGGGACTTCACACCCGATGTCGCGCCCGGCAGCGCATGGGATGCTGCATGGACACGCCAGCACGACCTGTTTGCTGAAGCAGTTTCCAACCGCACCGCTCCCCCGGCTGGGGTCTTCGATGGACTCATCGCGCAGGCTGTTGTCGAGGCGTGGTACGAGTCAGCGCGACTTCAGCGCGAAGTCGAAATCAACATCGACAACTTCACAAAGACAACAGCGGTGCAATCGCGCATTGAAAACGGGCCCGGCATGGTGCCGAGCCCGTCAGCTACTGTGCATCGTTAAGTCGCGAACGACTTATTCGCTTTCGTACTTTTCAAGTGCCTCGCGAAGCTGTTCGCCCATGGCATCGGTGCCGGCATTTTCGACGGCTTTGCGTTGCCACTTGATGGCGTTCTTGAGATCACCTTTTTCGTAGTACACGCGCGCAAGAGTGTCGAGAATTGCTGGATCTTCATCGTCAGTCAAATCGCTTGCCCGCTTTGCGGCTTTCATTGCCACATCAAGGTCACGTGTCTTGATCTGTGGTGAATCAGCAATCATCCATGCAATCTGATTCAGGAATGCTGCGTCGTCCCAGTTCTGCTTCACCATCGTGCGAGCGATCGGATATGCTTGCTTCGGCTTGTCCAACTGCGCAGCCAGGATGTAGAATTTCTGCATCTGATAATCAGTGTTCTCAGAATCGCTTTCAAGCAGGCTGTCAAGAATCGTAAGCGCCTTTTCGAACTCGCCCTTCTGCATGTGCTTCTGCAGCTTGTCCATCATTTCGCGCTCAGCGATGAATGCATCACGATCCCACTCATCGCGGACGATCTTCTCAAGCGGCTTGTCCATGGTCATCGGGTGGCCGATCCATTCAACGCGGCTGTCCTTGCCGATGATGAACGCGCACGGAATGCCTTTCTGACCTGCTGCTTTGAAGTAATCGTTGTAGACCGAACGATCCGGATCAGCAGTCAGCGTGTAGCCGATGCGATCGTTGTGGATTTTGTTGTCGCCCTTGTATTCCTTGAACAGGAATGAAACGACGGTCGGAAGCGGCTCGTCGCTGACGCCGATGAATGTGACGTCATAATCCTTGTACTGCTTCTGCATCTCTGAAAGATGTGGCATGGATGCGATGCAGGGACCACACCACGTTGCCCAGAATTCGAGCACATAGACCTTGCCTTCTTCGAATGTGGTGATCGGTTCGAACGTGCTGTTTTCCTGCAGCACGCCGGGCTTGACCCAATGTGCGATGTCGATGTCACGTGCCGGGTCACCGATTTTCAACGGTTTGACGTTGTCTTTCTTTTCCTGGGCCATCGTGCCGGCTTGTTGCGCGGCGCAGACACCGGCTAAGCCAAGTGCTGCTGCGGCGATGCCAACGGTAGCCAATCGTAATCGATGCATGATCTGTATCTCCTTGCCTGGAAGAGGGGGGATGGGGGATTCCATAATTCTGCCACAACGCCGGCTCGATGTAAGAACGGCCGGCGGGCATTGGCGGCTGGAGCGTGCGAAGGAGCCGCCGTCCGATATTGTACCGTCTCTTGTTGCTCCGAACAGAGCAGTTCTTCGAGATACACCCATGAAGTGCACAACCGATAGGGGCCTGTTCGCCAGCCTTAACCGTCTTCAGCCAGTTGCGGCAGGACGGTGATGATGTCATACATTGCGTGAACTCCGACCACGATTCCGAACCCACGCAGCACATAAATCAACCCGAAATACAGGCCGGCAACGAAGAAGAATGTCAGCCTGTAGGTCGAAATGCCTCCGCCGGCTGCTTCCAGCGGGTGATACCAGGTGAATGCTGCTGCGGAAACGATGATGGCGATCCCCGCGCCAAGAAGGTGCGGCAGCTTCCCGACGTCAACCAGCAGCGTGTGCAGCGCCGCAATCAGCAGCATGCGAAAGACGAGTTCTTCATACAGCCCTGCACCGACGCTGATCGCTACCCCCGACAGAAAACCGAGTTGAGCAATATCCCCATTGCTGCCTCTGAGCATGGCAAGCCAACCCGAGTGTACAGCTGGAGTTTCAACAATTATGCGACTGAGCACCAGCAGCGGAATTGTCAGTATGAGAACTTCCACAGCCATCAACCCGATCGCCGGCCAGTCGATTGTCCACGGATCACGCAGAAGCAGATGCCACAGAAGCAGCACGACACCGATGACGATTCCGCCGAGCACCAGTGTGCTGCTGTGGCTGAAGCCGACCGCATCAAAGAATTGCAGCAGCGTCTTATGCGCTTCGTTGGTCAAAACTTTGCCATCACTTTGCAGCAAGCGGGCAAGTGCGAGTTCGTAAAAGAGAATCAGCGGCAGCAGGAAAATGAGCATCTGCAGCGGCCGACGTGAGACATCCCAATACGACAACTGCTCCGTAGGGTCTGGATTCGGAGGCTGTGGACGGGCGGACCGGGCCATGGATTGTCTTCAACTGTTGTGGTGCGCGCTCAGCTCGCAGGCGGTAGCAGTCAATCAGCCGGCTTTGGCCTTGAGATCACGAAGGCGAGCAGACAACCGGCTCTTTCGCCTCGCAGCAGCATTTCGGTGCAATGTGCTTGTCGTGGCGACTTTGTCCAACAGGCTGCACGTCTTGCGGAATTCGGTTTCCGCTGTTTCAACGTTGTCAGCATGAATCGCGTTCATGAACTCCGTGACCTGTTCACGGACCTGTCGCTTGCGCCAGCGATTTCGGGCACGGCGGGTGGCAGTCTGTCGGACGCTTTTCTTGGCTGATTCGGTATTGGGCACGGCTGATGGATCCAGTAAGAGTGAACTAAAATGAGCTGGGCATTATGTCACGATCGGCCCACAAATCAAGCCCGGTCCGCCCATGCTGCAGCCCCAAGCGGTCCCGGGCATATTTCAGCAAGCTCGGCTGTTCGCCTTGAGCGGCGAATTGGACCGTGCTACCGTACGCCGCTTATCCTGTCAGGCTGACTTACAGCTTCGGGAAATTTGCGGGTGTAGCTCAACTGGATAGAGCGTCGGTCTACGAAACCGAAGGTTGCAGGTTCGAGCCCTGCCATCCGCGTTCGGCCGGTCCGGCCTCGAGAACGCTCAACAGCGTTGCCCATGTGCCATTTGCTGCATTGGGCGACCGCCACCAGCGATTGATTCAATAATGCAAGTACCTGCTTGCGGTCAGACCATAGTCCGGATTGTGTTCTGCAAGGTCCCCAAGCGAATTCGATTCTGCTGATCGTGGCTGAACAGACACCATCGTACTTCTCGGACATACCGCACTTATGCTGCGCGGAAGGCGATCTTCTGCGACGTTCGTTTTGTGGACTCTCAGAGGCGGAAAATTAGCCTGAATCCAGACTAACGGTGCTGATTTGCCCGGTTATTCGGGTCGATGATCTCATCGTTGATCGCGCGTATTCAAAGTCTCCATTGGAGCCGGACTTATGTTTACTGAAGGCAGCCGAATCTTTCTGCATTTCCCGAATGAGAACTCTACATCAAAGACGCTGAATCCCGGTCTGATCACAGAAGATCAGGGCGGCGGATACATGGCTGTCATGGATGATTCGAATCTGCGGGCAACTGCAGGTTCCGAAGCCTTTGTGTATTTCGAGCAAAAACGCGAATTCATGCAGCAGCCGATTCGCATTGATGCTGTACTGACCCAGTCAGACTTTGATGTCCCGATCGGCGGCTGTTGCGAAGATGCTGCGCAACACGACGGTGATTCAGACTCGTCCCTGCAACTTGATGCAAGTGTGGAAACAGTGGACGACACCGAACCGCGGATTCTGATCGGCTTCCAGACGACTGGTGAACCTGTCTCAGCAGAGTCGCGGCAGTGCTATCGAACACTGACCAGTATCTCGAGCAATGTCAACGCAATGATCGATTCAAAGATCAAGTGCCCGGTGCTCGATGTCAGCGCGACCGGCTTCTCAATTCTGTCGGAAAACAAATTGCGCGAAGGACAGGTTGTGCGTGTCAGCATTCAACATGACCGCAACGACTATGACGGCTCGGCTGTTGTGCAAAGTACCAAGCAACTCGATGACGGCCGCTTCCGATACGGCCTGTACTGCGCCGGCGATGAGAAGACCAACGGCTCTTTGTTCAAAGGGTTGCGCGAAGTCGGCACGACCATTCAGCGCGAACAGATTCGTCGCATGAAGGGCGCGTGAGCAGCGACAGCAGGTCGGCAGTTAGACAATCTCTCGAAGAATCGCGCGAACCGGACTGGCGTCGAAACCAACCAGCGGCAGCGGCAGCGCGATCAGTTCGTACCTGCCGGGCAGTACTTGTTCGAGCACGATGCCTTCGAGGATCAACATGTCGTTGGCAAGAAATCGTCTATGGGCAGGCAGATCCCTGGAAGTTGAAACATCAACGCTTGGGGTGTCGATGCCCACAAGTTGAACGCCACGCCCATGCAAGTGATTGACCAGGTTCGGATCGAGGCCGGCAAAATCACCGTTCCACAGTTGCGGATCCGGAAACGTACCGGTCCGAATCAGCACCCGCGATTCAGTGATGTCGTCAGTAATATCCGCAGCAGTCACACGCGCGCCGCGCGCTACTGAAACATGTATGACCTGGCACGGCCCGATGCACCGATCCAGCGCGACGGCTTCTATTGTCGCAGAATCAACTCCATAGTGACTGGGCGCATCCACATGCGCCCCGAGATGCACCGTTGTGTGCAGCGTTGACAGCGTGAGATGATCACCGCGCTTCATGTCCAGCAGAATGTCGCGCGTCGGAGGCGTGTCGCCGGGGAACACCGCAAGTGCCGGCGAGATCGGTGGCGTGATGTCAATGATGCGCGCAGTCATTTGATAAGAGCGATCACCTCGGCCGCAATGAATCGCGCACTGCTTCCGATGAAGCGCGCATGTGGCGGAATATTGCAAGCAAACCTATGCCGCCGGCAGCTGCGAACAGCAGGCCGAACACAGTGATCAACGGTTGTATGAAGTTCCAGAGTCCGAAGTTTGCCGGCCCGAAATACCACCGGAACATTCGAAACGCATCAATTGCTTGTTGATCCGATGCTCCAGGTCCAAGTCGATGCAGCGCAAACGGCGCACCGCCCAATCCATAGATGCCGAAGCACACACCGCCGCTTGCCATAACTCCCAGCGCCGCACCTCCGAATGCAAGTAATCCGATTGCAATGCCGCCGCTTGCCATCGCGCCGATTGCGATGCCGCCCCATGCGCTGATTAATCCAATCGAGATTCCGCCGCATGAAAACAGCCCGAACGCCCTTCCGCCGATGGCGACTATGCCGAACGCTGTCCCGCCGATCGCAACGAAACCCGTGGCTTTGTCACCGATTGCGAAAACGCCCCGTGCTTTGCCAATTGTTTCCGTATCCGTCGGTCCGGTTGCGATCGACACCAGCGGCAATCCGAACATCGTTGTCTCGGATTGATATCGCTTGCCCTGTGAAGATCGGCGTGTCAGCACTTCCACAAGCGGTTTGCCGCACTCCGGACACTTCGACGACTCAATCAAGCCGGTGAGTCGATGTCCGCAGTTGCTGCAATATGGCTCGCCGAGCTTCGGAGTGGATTGATTGTGTTCCATAGTGTTGTTTCAAACAGGTTGGATGTAGAACAAGAATCTGCGGATCAACTACATGCGATGCCGGATCGCCCAGAGATCGGGAAACACTGGGATAAACAGCGTGCGCTTCAGAAAATCCACGCCCGGCGAACCGCCCGTGCCGTGTTTGGCGCCGATCGTTCGCTCGACAATCTTCACATGTCGGTACCGCCACTCCTGCAAACCTTCATCGAAATCGGCCATGAGTTCAAAGAGTATCGTCAGGTCCGGCCGGGTTTCATACAACGCGAGGAGTTGATCCTGCAGCGATTCGTTGGCCGTGTTTGGTGCTGCTGGAACTTTGTCACGCAACTCTGTGGGAATATCAACACCATTCTGCTCCAGGAAATCATAAAAGTGATCCATGACCGACCGATCCGTGAGCCGCTGCTGAATCTGTTTATATCCCGGGCTGCCCTCGGGGTGATACTTCAGAACCTCCGGCCGTTTCATGCCCAGAACAAACTCGAATTCGCGAAACTGTGATGATTGAAACCCTGATGATGTGTCCAGTCGATCGCGAAAGCTCGAGAACGACATTGGTGTCATCGTTTCAAGAATGTCCAGTTGCCCAACCAGGGTTTTCATCACCGTACGCATGCGCTTGAATGTCGCGATTGTTCCGTACAGATCGTTTCCTGAGAAGTCTCGTTTTATCCGATCCAACTCATGCAGCATGAGCTTAAACCAGATCTCATACGACTGGTGAATGATGATAAACAGAAGTTCATCATGCTCCTCCGGATCAGACTGCGGCTTTTGCAAACTCAGCAACTCCGGCAGCTTCAGATACGACGAATACGTCAGGTCGTCGCGTGGTGATTCAGGCATGGAAATCATCTTATCGGACATTTCAAGAACCTCGGAATCTAAGCAAGGCAAAAACCATCACGGCGATTAGCAACATGATGGCTGCAATCGGCACAATGCGGAACACGATTCGTTCCTGTCGTCGCGCCCGCCGCTGGGCAACGTCATACGGAACGCGCGAAAACGTCACAAGATTGTACAGCGGCGTGTACAACCTTGGCAGAAAGCGGTGCAGCGTCTGTTCGATCTTCTTGCGAACAAGGAATCGCTTCGATTTCACTTTGTCGCGCATCTCGATGAAATTGTCTAGCGCGAGATCAGCCAGAGCATCAGTGCTCGGTTGCCGCACTCTCGTGAATTCATCCAGCACCGCCGACCAGTTTGGCGCAAACTTCTCGATGCATGCATCAAGAATCGTGCAATCCTCGAACGCTGCGTTCATTCCTTGTCCATAAAACGGCACAACCGCATGACACGCATCACCAATCAGCGCGATCGACCCGCCCAAGTGCCACGGCCGACAACGTATCGTCACCAGCGAACTCGTCGGATTGCGCTGAAAATCCTCGACCAGCGTGGGCATCACCGGCACCGCATCGGCAAATTGCATCTTGAAGTAATTCAGAATCTCAACATCGGTCTGAAGGTGCTCAAACCCATTAGGCCCGCTGAACGGCCAGAAGCACGTACACGTAAACGATCGATCCGCATTCGGCAGGGCGATCATCATGTATCCGCCGCGCGGCCAGATGTGCAGCGCATTCGGATCCATCGCAAAATCACCGGCCTCCGTCGGCGGGATCAACAGTTCCTTATACCCATGTTCGAGATACGACTGGCTGAAGTTGAAACGATCCGTGCGCATCAATCGATCACGCACAGCAGAAAACGCGCCATCTGCGCCGATGATCACGTCAGATTTGACGGTCTGTGAAGAGCCTGCCGTGTCATCCGCAAACGTCGCAGTCGGCGCATCCGGATCGACATCAACGCAACGTTGATTGAAATGCAGCGAGACGTTCTCATAGGAGTCCGCCGCCTCGAGCAACGTAATATTCAACCCACCGCGCGACACCGAATTGATCGCTTCATCAGGATTCTTCGAGTATGGCTGAAACGTCAGGTCACCATCTGCTGCGTGCATTATGCGACCACGCATCGGCACTGCATCAGCCAATACACGCTCAGCCAGACCAACCTGCTGCAGCGCATAAATGCCGCGCGTCGACAGCGCCAGGTTAATCGATCGCCCGCCGATGAACCCAGCACCCCTCGGGTCCGGCCGGCGTTCATACACCGACACGGCATATCCGCGCTTTGCTAGAAAACACGCAACCAGCGATCCCGCAAGGCCGGCGCCGGCGATCAAAATCGATCGGCTGCTGCCACTTGCAGCCGGTTTATGTGCAGAGGCCTCTTCCATTGATCGTCAGTGTATACATCGCAGCGAATCCGTCCTGTCAATCGGCAGGCCGCTCCGTTCGCCGAAGCGCATCCGCTTCAATGAAAATGCGCTTCACATCCGGGTGCGCCGTGCGGATGGCAGATTCAATCCGATCGACAGCCTGCTCAATAGCCTCCGCATTCAAATCCCTGCGAAAACGAATATTCAGGTTGACGAGAATCTCCTGGGGCGCGAGGTGCATTGTCAACGGCCGCTGCGCCGTCTCCACCGCATCTTCATTTGCGACGATCGCTTCAATGCTTGAAAGAACCCTTGGTTGTACGCTCTCGCCAATCAGCAACCCCTTACTTTCATATGCGAGCACGACCGCGATCACGCTGAGAATCAGTCCGATGACGACCGATGCGCCGCCGTCGAAGTATGGATTGTCAAACGTGTGGCCGATCCAGATGCCGGCCATCGCGACGAGCAATCCAGCCAGTGCTGCAGTGTCTTCAAACAACACTGCAAACGTCGTCGGATCTTTGCTTGTGCGGATCGCCCGCCAGATGCTGCGCTGTCCCTTCAGTGCAAGAAAACCTTTGAGCGCGATATACCACGCAATACCTTCGATCACCATAGCAATCGTAAGCACGATGTAGTTCAGCGTTGGGTTGCTCAACTCCTTCGGCTCGATCAGATGAAGAATACCCTCATAAATCGACACGCCACCGCCGAGTGCGAAAATGATGATCGCAACGATCAGCGTCCAGAAATACAACTCTTTGCCGTATCCGAACGGGTGATTCGCATCAGCGGGTTTTTGACTTCGTGAAATCCCGAGCAGCAACAGAACCCCATTGCCGCTGTCTACCGCTGAGTGAATCCCCTCAGCGAGCATCGCCGCGCTGCCGCTGATTGATGCTGCGAAGAACTTTGTAACTGCAATTGCCATATTTCCTATGATGGCGGCGAAAATTGCGGTCTTGGTCGATGCCATGGAAAATCCTGATCAGTCGGTCCTGCCGGTGAAACTGCGCACAAACTGCCGGACATCTTCAAAACTGTTGTACATTGGCGTCGGTGCAATTCGAATCACATTCGGCTGACGGAAGTCGCAGACAATTCCTGCTTCTCGCAGTGCATCCAGACGCTGCTTTGCATCTTCATGCACGAGCAGCGACAGCTGACAACCGCATTGCCTTTCAACGTTTGGCGTGATGATTGTGAACGTGCCATCCGTCCATTGCTCCAGCAATTCGCGCATATAACCCGTCAATTTCACAGACTTCGCCCGTAGCGCCGGTATTGTTGCTTCATCAAATAGATCAAGCGATGCCTTCACCGGCGCGAGGCTGAGGATCGGTGGGTTGCTTATCTGCCAGCCGTCGACATCCGCTTTGGCAGCGAATGACGCTTCCAACTGCATGCGAAATCGCGTGTCCGGATCATTGCCCCACCAACCGGCAAAACGCGGCAACTCTACGTTGCGCGCGTGCTTTTCATGCACGAAACACCCCGCAACCGCGCCCGGTCCACTGTTGAGATACTTGTACGTACACCAGGCTGCAAAGTCGACATTCCAGTCGTGCAGCTCCATCGGAATATTGCCCGCGGCATGGGCCAGATCAAATCCGACAACGCAGCCGTTGCGATGACCGAGTTCGGTAATCGCTGCCATATCCAGCACCTGCCCGGTGAAGTAATTCACCCCCCCAAACAGCACAAGCGCAATAGAATCGCCTTCACGCTGCAGTATTTCTTCAATCTGTGCCGTCTCGATCGTGTGTGCATCCTCCGCCGGCCGCACGGTCACTATCGCCTCGGCAGGATTGATCCCGCGTGCGTGCAGGTGTGACTGGATCGCGTACAAGTCCGACGGGAATGCGGGATACTCCATCAGCACTTTGAATCGCGAATCGGTTGGCCTATAGAACGACATCATCATCAGGTGCAGATTCACCGTCAGCGAATTCATCATCACAACTTCGCCGACGTTCGCGCCGACTAATCGCGGGCCCGATTCCCGAAACAACTCGTGATACGAATACCACGGCCGAACCGCATCGAAATGCCCTTCAACTGCAAGTCTGGCCCAGTCATCAAGTTCCTGTTCAATCAACCCGCGTGTCGTCTTCGGCTGCAGCCCAAGTGAATTGCCCGCAAAGTACAGCAGGGGGTTCCCCGCATGATCCTGCGGAAACTCGAACTGCTCGCGAAACCGGCGCAGTGGATCAGCCGCATCCTGCGCTCGCGCATGTTCAAGAGACAACAATTCAGCCTGCTGCGGCGTTGAACTCATGGCACGGATGGTACTGGACCACGCCGCAGTTGTGCATCACGGGCGACCTGAAATCTCCTGACGTGATCTTCACTGCACAGATTCTCGCGCTGCGGCCGGCACATCAAACCGGTTGCGCTTCACGCCGAGGAATTCGATTGCCGAGTCCGCCAGCAGGAGCAGCTTGGTCTCGTCAGGCAGGTCGTCCATTGATGCGATCAGTGAACCCGGCACGTGCTCACCAAGTGGGAACGGATAATCACTGCCCAGGGCAATGCGCGTTGGGCCGACCAAGTTGATCAGGTAGCGCAGCGCATCCGCATCATGCACAAGTGAATCCAGCCAGAACCTGCCGAGGTAATCGCGCGGGTTCATGTCATTATCCACAGCGCACAAGTCGGGGCGAACGTCAAAGCCATGCTCAACGCGGCCGATGGTAAACGGAAAACTTCCGCCGCCGTGTGCAAACGCCACGCGCAAGTTTGGCAGCCGCTCGAACACGCCTCCGAAGATCATCGAGCAAATGGCGCGCGACGTCTCCGCTGGCATACCGACCAGCCACGGCAACCAGTACTTGGGCATGTCCGAAGCACCCATCATGTCCCACGGATGCACGAACACCGCAGCGCCGAGTTCCGCTGCCGCTTCGAAAATTGGAAACACACAGTCATCACTGAGGTTCAGACATTCATGCGATGCGTTGATATGCGAACCGATCTCGATGCCCGACATGCCAAGATCATTGACGCAGCGTTCAAGTTCGCTGATCGCAAGCGACGGTTCCTGCATTGCGACTGTACCCAACCCGATGAACCGCGTCGGATGTGCTCGACAGGCTTCTGCGATGTAGTCATTCTGCAGGCTTGCAAAATCTGCAGCGTGCTCTGCCGGTTTGTCATAGTTGAACAGCACCGGTACCGTCGACAGTACCTGCACGTTCACGCCGTGTTGATCGCACTCTTCCAGGCGAACTGCAGTATCCCAGCAGTTTTGATTCACATCACGAAAATGCGTGCCGTCGATGTGCATTTTTGCGCAGCCGGGACAAGTGTGCTCCATCTGCAGCCAGCCATCGCAGCCGTACTTCGCGCATAAGTCCGGCCAATTGTCGGGAAGAATGTGCGTGTGAATGTCAATTTTGAACATGGCTGAACTCCATCATACCGCGTGCGCAGTTGTCGTAGTTACGACACCGCATACCGGACAAGCACCGCAGTGAAGCACGCCAACATCCCCGTCCAGCTTCCGCCTCTGAAGATCGCCCATCAGCCCGCCAGATACCTGTCATCGGGTTCCATTGCTGCCAAAATCTTCACAGAATTCTCTCAGAACCCGCTTGACAGCCGCCTGTAACATCTGTAATTTCTGTTGTGACAGAAAATAAGAATATGAAGTGCGCTGGCGCATTGAATGATGAAACGGCACTGCTTTTACCTTGAAGCGCCACGACGTGTCATACTCTTTGCGGCATTCTCAGCCCTGATCTCGCTCCCAGTCTCGATCCCCAAGCTTCAGCCAAGCCTCACATGATCACACTTTCGCCAGTCATGCAGAAGTTCATTCTCCACTGGGGCGAAATGGGCCAGCGGTGGGGGGTCAATCGGTCCGTGGCGCAAATCCATGCGTTGCTGTTTCTGATGGATCACCCGCTGCATGCGGAAGAAATTTCCGAAACGCTCAGTCTGGCCCGTTCCAATGTCAGCAACAGTCTCAAGGAACTGCAGGGCTGGCGGGTCGTGAAGATCGTTCACGTCATGGGTGATCGGCGGGATCACTTCGAATCGCTGACTGACGTCTGGGAGATGTTCCGTGTGGTCATGGATGAACGCAAGAAGCGAGAGATCGATCCGACCAGAGTGGTCATTGAAGAATGTCTTGCGGAACTCAAGCGTGATCGCAAAGCTGGGCCGGTTGTCAAGCAGCGGCTCACTGCCATGCTGTCGTTTCTCAACACGATGACCGGCTGGTACGACCAGTTCAGCAGATTGCCGCGCCAGGGTCTGGTCAAATTCTTCAAGATGAGCCAGAAAGTGAAGCGGTTGCTGAGTGGTTCGGCATAACCGCACAACCCTTTTTATTTTGCATGTATATTTCTCTAACAACAGAAATAACAGAACACACTGGCGAAGCCGGCAAGGCGGGCCGGCCTCGAAAGGAACTTCAACCATGTACACCGAAATCACCTACGGCATCTATCTGCTGGTAAGTATTGCGCTGACCATCTGGGTCGCACGAACACTGCATCGAAACGGCCGAGTCTTCCTCGTTGATGCTTTCCACGGCCGTGCTGAACTCGCAGATTCCGTCAACCACCTGCTGGTCGTCGGATTCTACCTGATCAACATTGGGTACGTCACACTAGCTCTGCAGTACGGCACCAAACCACATTCCGTGCAGGAGTCCATTGAATTTCTGAGTTGGAAGATCGGCCTTGTGCTGGTTGTGCTCGGTGCGATGCATTTCTTCAATCTCACAGTCTTCTCACGTATGCGGCACAACACCCGGCTCAGCAGCTACAGCTACGACCATTCCGCATACACAGCACCGATGCCCGCAGCGCCGCCAATTGCGCCGCAATAACCGATAGCGCACCCGCACCGCGCTAATCAGGAGTCTGCAATGCGCATCATGCTCATCAATCCACCGTATGTCACGATCACAAGTCGTGTCGGTGTCGGCCATCAGATTCCGCTTGGACTCTTGGCAATCGGCGGCGCACTGCTGGACGGCGGTCACGATATGACGCTGCTCGATGCTGAAGTGAAGCATCTTTCGGACGATGACATCATTGCGCGCATACACGATGTCGATCCCGACGTCGTCATGACCGGCCATGCGGGTTCGACTCCCGCACATCCGACGTGTATGCGCATGCTCAAAACTATTGCAGCCATGCGCCCAGACATCATTTCTGTTTATGGCGGCGTGTATCCGACGTACCACAGCAGACACATTCTTCAAACCAACCCGGCTGTTGATATTATCGTACATGGCGAAGGCGAAGCGGCCGCAGTTGACGTTGCTGATGCGCTTGCGACTGGTGATCCAAACACGCAGCGGTCACTGAGGCATGTGCTCGGCATTTCTTTTCGCACTGATGATGGTGCAATCGTTCGCACCGCAGACCGAGCGCCGATTCGCTGTCTTGATGACTTTCGCGTGGGCTGGGAGTTGATTGACGACTGGGATCGTTATCAGTGTTTCGGCCTCGGGCGCGCAGCAATCGTGCAATTCTCACGCGGTTGCCCGCACCGATGCAGCTATTGCGGTCAACATGGATTCTGGAACAGGTGGCGACATCGCGATCCCGAAGAGTTGGCGGATGAAATCGCCTGGTTGCATCGTGAACACGATATCCGTTTCATCACGCTTGCTGATGAGAATCCGACGACATCGCCGAAGCTGTGGCGACAGTTTCTCCAGGCTGTTGCAGCACGCAATGTTGATGTGCAGTTCTTTGCGACGATTCGCGCAGATGACATCGTGCGCGATGCAGACATACTCGATCTCTATCGCCGAGCCGGCGTTCTTTACGTACTGCTCGGTATTGACACAACCAATCCACGAATTATGTACGCAGTGCAAAAACGATCCGCCGTGACGACCGATCAGCGCGCATGCGAATTGCTGCGAGCCCACCGCATACGATCAATCATCGCGCAAATCGTCGGACTCGGAGATGAGACGCCATCGAGCCTGAAACAGACTCGCCGGGCATTAGCCACATATAAGGGTGATCTGCTGAACGTCATGTACGCAACTCCGCATACATGGACAGCATTTGCCCAGCAGCGGGCTGATCATCGCATCATGCAGAACGACCAGCGGTGGTGGGACTATCGACATCAAATCCTGCAATCGACCGCGATGAAACCGTGGCAACTCTTTGCTGCAGTCAAGTGGATGGAATTCACGTTTCACGCCCGGCCGAGCCGGCTGCTGCGTTTGCTTGCCGAGCCCGACTCACGCATGCGCGTCCAACTCTGGTGGACAGCGCTGCATATTGGCGGCGTCTGGGTGGCTGAGATTTGGGAGTGCCTGCGAGCAGTCCGATTCGCAGCCCAGCCGAGACAGTTGCGCGAGTGGCTTTCGACATCAGATCATGCGAACAATCAGGAGCAGCGCTCAATGCCGATCATTGAAGTTTCCGTTAGTGCAACACCAGCCGACGGCACGAGTGCACCGGTCGAGTTGTCAATCCAATGATTGAATTCGTCACTCGCGGATGATCTGGACTTCCGGCTCATAGATGATCTTCTTGATCGGCGTGCCGACCGGCACGCGGGTGCCGCAGTTCTTGCACGTGGACAAATTTTCATCTGCCCAGAAGTCTTTCATTGCCTGAGCGAAGTGCTCGACAATGTCTTTGCAATCAAATTCCACATCGTGAACAAGCTCGCAGCAGTTGTCGCAATAGAACTGCAGGTGTTCTGATTCACCAGCCGGTCGAACCCGCTCAACGACAATGCCTATGGTGTCCGGCGGTCGCGTCGGCGAATGCGGCACTCCGCCGGGAATGAATACTGTTCCCCCTTCGCGAACGGGAACATCTTTGATTCTGCCGTCTTCAATGATGCGGACAATGATATCGCCCTTCAGTTGGAAGAAATATTCTTCCGAATCAGTCAGGTGAAAATCATTTCGAGCGTTTGGGCCAGCAATGACCATCACGAAGAAATCCTTGCCATCGTACAGATACTTGTTGCTGACCGGCGGCTTGAGTTCTTCGCGATGCTCCTGCACCCACTGCAAGACGTTGATCGGCGGCAGCATCTTCTGTGGCGTCTGGGTTGTTGTCATCTCGCATGTCTCCTGAACAGTCTGTCTACGATACGAGAGATGCAATGCGATTGGCAAGCACAGCAACCGAAACATATCGGCAGTGCGCATGCAAAAGGGGGGTGTGCCCCTCGACACACCCCCTCGAATTCAGAAGTATTGAATTGCAGTTATCAGCCGGATGCCTTGTCGCGGCCACGGATGCCATCGATCGTGAAGATGTGATAGCTGGTATTAGCAAAATCAAAGCCGATGTCGGATTGATAGCCCTCTGAACCGAACGGTGTATCGCGGCTCCACAGACCTTGGCCGGTCTGGGCGAGATTGCGATTATCCGCTTGCTCAGCTTGACGAACACCAAGGCCTTCGATGTGGCCGTCATAGAAAAGCGTCATCGGAATGGATGCCCACGCGTGGTTGAAATAAAACGGTTCGCAACCGTCGTACGACCCCTGCGCGCCGAACGCCGGGTTGCAATCCACTTCGGCGTTCTGCAGCCAGTGGTGTTCGAGCATATGTGTTTTCTGATCCGGGAACAGCGGCGCGCTGTACGACGGGGTCTTGTAGCCGGCAGGCACCGACCATGGATCGGTGAAGTTGTTGCCGGTATTCGGATTCCGTGCAAGTACCTGCGCGTTGAACATCGCAGCCGGAGAGAGAATATACGTGGAGAAGCCGGATTGGCCGCCGAGCAAACCCACCGAGAACTGATTCGGACTATCGAGTGCCGGTTCGATCAGATTCAACACAATGGTGTCTTTGGGCGAGTAGAAAATCTCGTCGTAGAATCGGCCGTTCAAATACGTGTTGAAATTGCCTGCATTGATGAGGCGGAAGGCGCCCCAGTATTCCTCGATGGAACCGGGAAAAGCAATCGGCAGGAAAGATGAGTAATAGTCCAGTGTCAGGAACCAAAGCGTGCCGTCTTCCCAGCCGAGAATGATCTCAGCGGGTGTGCCGACCTGCGCGCTGTAATTTTGAAACGCGGATGCTTCATTCGTGCCGTAGGCCGAGATGCTGTCGGGAATGAACGAAAGTTGTTTGTCGCCCCACTCCGCGCCGTATTCAGCGTGGGCGGTGGCAAGGTTGCGCAGATTCGCCTGGCTTTGTGTCAGCCGTGCGTTGTCACGTGCTTTGCCGATGGCTGGCAGCAAAATACCGATCAGCAATGCGATTATCGACACCACAACCAGCAATTCGATAATGGTGAATCCTCGCGGTAGTCGCAATGGGCTCATGAGATGACTCCTCGTATAGCGCTCCAGAAATGACTGCTTCGGTGAGCGCGTGCCATGTGAAGCAGCGGGCGTGTGGGGACACGGGTCTTCTATTATGTCTGAGCAACGTGCTCGTGAAATGTTTGTTGCAAAGTGCAGGCAGTGACGACTCGCGATAAGAATGTGCGGTTCAGCGAGCGTGGTCACGCTTGATATGCGAACGGGTCTACTCCTAATAGACGTTACGGACGGCCATATCTTTCTGTTTCAATTCACATTTGTAGTGTTTTTCGGAGCGGGAAGGCGTGGATTTCACGAACCCTGGCGGTCGGCAATGAATCGTGCAGCAGGTATTTGTGCTGCGCAGCGACATGTGCCGCATATCATCCGAACAAAACGTGAAAAGGGGTTGTGCCGACCGGCACAACCCCTTGATGTTTACACTGCGGCTTGAAATCAGCCGGAAGCCTTGTCGCGGCCACGGATGCCACCGATCGTAAAGATGTGATAGCTCGTGTTGGCAAAGTCAAAGCCGATATCGGAATAGTAGCCCTCTGAGCCGAACGGCGTGTCGCGGCTCCACAGACCTGTACCAGTCTGCGAGAGGCTGCGGTTGTCAGCCTGTTCGGACTGACGCACACCGAAGCCTTCGATGTGGCCGTCGTAGAACAGCGTCATCGGAATGGATGCCCACGCGTGGTTGAAGTAGAACGGTTCGCAACCGTCATAGGTGCCTTGTGCGCCGAATGCGGGGTTGCAGTCGACTTCGGCGTTCTGCAACCAGTGGTGCTCAAGCATGTGCGTTTTCTGATCGGGGAACAGCGGGGCGCTGTACGAGGGCGTCCTGAAGCCGGCGGGGACTGACCACGGGTCTGTGAAGAAGTTACCGGTGTTCGGATTCTCTGAGAGAATCTGCGCGTTGAACATGCCTGCAGGCGAGAGGATGTAGGACGACAGGCCGATGTTGCCACCCATAACCGACGAAGGCGTATATGGATTCGGACTGTCAACGGCAGACTCTACAACGTTCTGCACAATCGTGTCCTTGGGTGCGTAGAAGATATCGTCGTAGAAACGGCCATTGATATATGAGTTGAAGTTGCCCGCGTTGATCAGACGGAACGCGCCCCAGTATTCCTCAACGGAGCCGGGGAAAGAAATCGGCTGGAAAGATGAATAATACGCAGGTGTGAGGATCCATAGCTGATTGTTGTACCAGCCGAGAATGATTTCGTTGGGCGATCCGACTTGTGCGGAATAATTCTGAAACGCTGACTGCTCATTGTTTCCATATGCCGACACGTTGTCTGGGATGAACGAAAGCTGCTTGTCGCCCCACTCCGCGCCGTATTCAGCATGTGCGGTGGCGAGGTTGCGCAGATTCGCCTGGCTTTGTGTGAGCCGTGCGTTATCACGCGCTTTGCCGATGGCTGGCAGCAGAATACCGATCAACAATGCGATGATCGACACCACAACCAGCAATTCGATGATGGTGAAACCGTGTTGTCTCCGAGACATGTTCATGATGAGACTCCTGTTACAAGGAACGCTCTGAAGAAATGAGCTGCCCCGGTGAGCGCAAACCATGTGAGGCAGCAGGGCGTTGAGGGCTTGGAAATTGTCTGCGGTACTCAGACCGCAACGATATGCGAAAATGCGCCGCGCCGTGCGGCGACCGTTCTTGAATTCACGCTTTCTAACAACTCCGGCGACACGAAGATTTGATGTGTTGCCGCCGCTTTCTATCCGTATTGAATCGGGTGTCAGGACTTGACACCACATATGAAGTATACGCTGTTGGGCCGGATTTGGACCCCAAAAATGCCCTTTTTGCACGATGATAAGGCACTTGTTCGGCACTATACCGCTTCTGGGCTCGTCTATGCCACCATGAGCAACGCTGCCCTTATTTGTCTCGTCCTCGGATGCCATCGATCGTAAATATGTGGTAGCTGGTATTGGCAAAATCAAAGCCGATATCGGATTGATACCCCTCCGTTCCGAACGGCGTATCGCGGCTCCAGAGGCCGACGCCGGACTGGGCCAAGCTTCGATTATCTGCCTGTTCTGCTTCTCGAACGCCGAGGCCCTGGATATGGCCGTCGTAGAACAACGTCATTGGGACCGACGCCCAGGCGTGGTTGAAGTAGAACGGCTCGCAGCCGTCGTAGGTTCCTGCTGCACCAAACCCGGGGTTGCAATCGACCTCAGCATTCTGCAGCCAGTGGTGTTCGAGCATGTGCGTCTTCTGATCAGAAAACAGCGCTGCGCTGTACGAAGGAGTCGCAAAAGATGCAGGAACCGACCACGGATCGGTGAAGTAGTCGCCGGTGCTGGGATTCTTGGACAATACTTGGGAATTGAACATGCCCGCTGGTGAAAGGATGTAGCTCGACCAGCCGGTTCCATTGAGTCCGAGCATGCCCGCGGGGAACGTGTACGGGCTGTCCAGAGCCATCTCCGAAAAGTCCAGTACGATGTTGTCCTTGGGCGCGAAGAAGACCGGATCGTAGAACCGACCGTTGATGTATGAATTGAAGTTGTTCACGCTGATTAATCGGAACGAACCCCAGTATGGATCGATCGACCCGGGAAATGCGATTGGTTGAAACGATGCGTAGTAGGTTCGCGTGAGAATCCAAGTGGTGTCACCACCGGCGGCCAGGCTCTGATCTGTGCCGAGGATGACGACCGGTGGGTTGCCGGAGTTGCGGCGATAAAAGTCAAAGGCTGACGCCTCACTCGTACCGTAAGCCGAAATGGTGTCGGCAATAATTGTGAACTGTTTGTCCTGCCACTCCGCGGCATAGCTTGCATGAGCTGTCGCCAGGTTGCGCAGATTCGCCTGACTCTGGACGAGTCTGGCGTTGCCCCGCGCCTTGCCAATAGCCGGCAGGAGAATGCCGATCAGCAGCGCGATAATGGAAACAACAACCAGCAGCTCGATGATCGTGAACGCGTGTTGTTTACAGTGTCTGGACTGATGTCGCATAATGAACGGAGCCTTTCGGTGTTTGAAGCTGGTTGTACCAACGCAGCTTTAAAGCGATGCAGGCGAAGAAATGGGGGATCCTGACCATCGCCTCCAAGGGCAAACCGCCCTTGAGCGTGAACTCATCATAACTGATCAATCGATTCGAGTCATCACAAACCTTATTCTGGCGAGCACAAATGTCCGAAAGCTCGGTCCTTCGCACCCGTGTGTTATCCGAACAACAGCCGTGAACGGTTCGAATCAGTTGCTGCAGTGATGCAACTGCTGCCAGCAGCGGTGAGTTTGCGTCCCTGGCGGGTTCGGGCCACCAGGCCGCATTGAAGCAGGTACGGCTCGACCACATCTTCAAGCGTGCCCGCATCTTCGCCAAGCGTCGCAGCAACCGCTTCCAGTCCGACCGGACCACCGTCATACACCTCCGCGATCGTCCGCAGATACATACGATCCAGATGATCGAGCCCGCGCGTGTCGATGCCCTCCAGTTGCAGAGCCTCATTGACAGCATCCAGGTGAATCACACCAGCCGCGCGAACCTGTGCATAATCGCGCACGCGCTTGAGCAATCGGTTGGCGATGCGTGGCGTCCCGCGCGAACGATCTGCAATCATCGAAAGAGCGTCATCGCCGATCGTGCTGATCTCCAGCAGACCCGCAGCTCGCCGCAGAACCAGCAGCAGATCATCATGCGGATAGAAACGTAGATGATGTGCAAGGCCGAACCTGCTGCGCATCGCGCCGGTCAGCAAACCCGCCCGAGTGGTCGCGCCGATCAGCGTGAACGGCTTGAGCTGATAAGTGATGACCTTGGCGTGCAGCCCGCTGTCGAGTGTGAAGTCGATGCGGTAATCTTCCATCGCCGGGTAAATGTACTCCTCGACCGTTGCCGGCAGGCGATGAATTTCATCGATGAACAGGACATCGCCCGGTTCCATTTTGGTGAGCGTGCCGACGAGATCGCCAGCCTTGGTCAGCGCCGGCCCCGATGTCACGTGCAGCCTACTTCCCATTTCGTGCGCGATGACATGCGCGATTGTCGTCTTGCCAAGCCCGGGCGGGCCGTGCAGCAGAACATGATCGAGCGGTTCGCCACGCTGCCGACCTGCTTCGACAGCAATCGTTAATCGTTCAACGAGCTCGCGCTGGCCGACGTATTCACTGAGCCGGGCCGGTCGCAGGCTGGTGATGGCCGGCTTTTCATCGGGCGGTTGGGTGGTTGGGCTGACAAGTCGCTGTCGTGTCATACAGTCATTCTTTCGCAGGCTTTGAGTAGTCGAATGCACCAGTGTCTTCGGCCGGAGCGGGCGGGTGACTGGAAAACCGGCTGTGGACACAGGTTGTGCTGGTGGGAAGTGGTTGAAAAGCGTGATGGAGCGTTCTCTGTGGCGCGCGCAGCTGCCGCGAGGGGTGGTTACTTGCGTGCGCGCGATCACGCACCTGATGCTGACGGACTGAAATCGGCGGTTACGAGCGGACATCACTGCGAAATAGTGTGCACGGCCACAGGTTCGCGCGCGCGGCGCGCGCATCGGCGCGACTCGGTCTTGTGCGCGCGAACGCGCGCTCGTCGATGATCCCCTCACCCCCAGCCCGTCTCTCTTGGGGAGAAGGGAGTCAGAGCGAGCAGCAAAGAGAAACGCTCGGCATGTGGGTCTGGAATTATGTCTCACTGCATATAGACGGGCACATCGTCGAGCGCGCGCAAAATAGTTTCGTGTTGTCTTTAGTGCGCATCAAGTTGGATATTTTGTTGCAATCGTGCACGACTACACATTCCATGTCGCGCGCACATTCGCGCAGGCTCGGCCCCGGCCAGACTGTTCCGGAACATAAAGGCGTTGCGTGATTCAGCAATCACCCCATGCTGCGAGCAGATCGAGCAGATCAAAGACATCGACGATGTTGGTCGGCGGCGCAATGGCAGCGCCTGGACCGTTCGTACCCCAGTTGTTGAGGAGTTCGAGCAGGTCGAAAACATTGACCGCGCCGTCCGGTGCGCCGCCCATCGAGTTGATGATGTCGGCGGGACAGGGGGTTGCGCACAATCCTGCGGTGCATGCAATTCCATCCCCCTGATATGTTCCGTCGGCGGTGGTGCAATCATCTTCAGTGCGCAGTTTGCATGAACCTCCTGCAAGACAACACGCACCTTCCGGATCGTCGGGCGGAAACAGCCAGTATGCAAACGCTGATGCATGATTTGTGCCGGTCTGATTTGGAGGAGTCGTAAAATCTACCCACGGAGGTCCGCTTGTGCTGAGTGTTCCTCTTTGTGAAGGGAACGGTGAGCCGGGCGAACGGACAACGAAGATATTGTCGTTTTGAATGGTCGCTGCGACAGCGACGAATCCGCCCCACGGATCACTTGCAGCAGAAGTAATACTTTGATCACCCAGAACGTCAATGCGGAATAGGCCATCACCGGCGCCGGTACCCGCGCGATACGCATAGAACGTGTTGTCAGCCCGGTTGTAGTCCATCGTCTTGAATGCATGCGTGCTGACCAGCGTGAATAGCACTCCTGTGCTGCCATCGGCGGGGTCGATCCACCGCATTTCATGCAGATGATTGATGCCATAGAGCAAAGCGGTATCGGGATTGAATGCAAGCGTATCCATGCGTCCTACGCCCATATTGTTATGCGAAAAAACATCAGTGCCTGCATCGATGTCCCAGTAGACAAGTTGGTTGAAGTTCACCCAGTACACACGTTTGTTGATTTCATCAACAGCCAGACTCGGCGTCTCACCCTGACACACGCCGCAACCGTAATCATGTGTGAAAAGTGTGGACCATGAACCGCCCAGGAAGATTCGAACCTCCACTGAAACGGCCGACCCTGTGGGTGTCGCCGCGTACAACATTCCTTCTTGTGCCACCGCGCTATTGAATGGGCAACTGATGGCCGCGAAGACCATTGCAAACAAGAATGTGTGAAGGCGGGTCATGTTGTATTCCTTTGTATGGAGTGTGCATAGTCTTGCAGGTGAGTTGACTGAACATTGCCAATTGCAATTCAAGACTCGCAGTGCTAGTCACTACGCACTTTCTGGGTTATTCGAACTTTGTTCGGGAGTTATGCGAAGCGGATTTGACTTGGTACTTTGTTTGATTCTGCACGCTCATAGACTGACAAAGTCAGTAGCGCGAGAATACGAGTCGGGGTGTCCGATCACAACACGACTAAACAGTGGTATTGGGGAGTGTCTTGAAGAGTGAAGACCCAACTGTGAACGAGATTCGTGAGGTGTTTCGCCTCGTTAACGCATGCTGTGATAAGTGGGATCATCCCGACGAATGGCAGGTGGTTTTGCTGGACGGTGTTATCGAATTGCTTGAGCTGGGCGCATCTGTGCTGCAGTTCGTCATGCCGGGCACGCACGAACATCTGCCGCAGATTCTTCCGATCGCATCGAAAGGATGGAAGACCAAGGAAGCAGAGCGTTTGTATCTGCAATCAATCGACGGCGATGATCGTCCACCGCTCGTGAATATTGACAAAGCGCTCGGGCCGGCGATTGCTGAGGGATCGGTTTCATTCTCACGGCCGATGGTTGTTCCTGACGATGTGTGGTATCCAAGTGATTTCTATCGAGACTATGTAGAGCCGATCGGGCTTGATGAATGGGTGAGTTCATTTCGCGTCTCACCGACGCTCGGCTCGGTTGTCATGGTGGGTGGCAACAGAGCTCATGGTGACGAGCCAATTGCCGGTCGAAAAATCAAACTGTTGGGAATACTCGGCGAAGAGATTACGCCATTGCTCGGCACGAAACTCAGTTTACGCGGCCAAGTCAGCAAAGCCGGTCTGACACCGAGGCAACGCCAAACATTGGAGTTGCTGCTTGACGGGCTGAGCGAGAAACAAGTTGCAGCGGAGTTGGGATTGAGCCCAGCGACGGTACACGATTACATCGTAAAGCTGCACAAGCACTTTGATGTGTCGAGTCGCGGTGAGTTATTGAGCTATTTCATCAAGCGCCGGCCAAAGGATGGCAGTGATACTCGCGTGTGATCCTGGCAACGGGAGTTGCCCGGCTTTGGGGGAGCATCACGTAATCAACGCCTGCAGGCGTTTGATGCGGTCGTGTAACGGGGGATGTGTGCGGAACGCGCTGTTGAGTTCGTGGCGGTCTTTGGCAGCCTTGAGCGGGTTCACGATGTAGAGATGCGCGGTGGCGCGGTTGCCGCGGTCGAGTACAGCTTTGGATGCGCCGAGTTTTTCCAGCGCGCCAATCATGCCTTCGGGATTGCGCGTCAGCTCCACCGCACCTGCATCTGCGAGAAATTCACGCTGACGACTGACTGCAAAGCGAATCATCAGTGCGAGAAACGGCGCGAGAATCGAGAGAAGTAGCGCGACGACGATCAGGATGAGCGCGAGGGGATTTCCACCACCCTTGCCGCCGGAGCTGCGCCGTGAGCCGCCGCTGAACATGCCGCCGTGCCAGAGCATCCGCCGGAACGCATCGGAGACGAAGACGATGAGGCCGACCATCGTGGCCATGAGCATCGCAAAGCGGATGTCGTAGTGGCGAACGTGGCTGAGTTCGTGGGCCATGACGCCGGCGAGTTCTTCGCGAGAAAGTGTGTGCCGCAGCGCCGTTGTGATCGCCACTGCCGAATGTTCCGGGTCTCTTCCGGTGGCGAACGCGTTGAGCGCATCATCGGGAATCAGAAAAACTTTCGGTTTCGGAATACCCGCTGCTATGGCGAGTTCTTCGACAATGTTGTGCAGCTGCGGATCGGCTGCGCGAGGTAGTTCCTTTGCGCCGGACATTGCAAGGATGGCTTTGCTGCCGCCGTAGAAACTCCACAGCGCGCCGATGATGCTGACGCCAAGCGCTGCTAGAGCGCCGGTAATGGCGCTGGGTATAAGAATTTCGGAGCTCGCGCCGCCGTAGGCAACAATGCCAGCCACAGCGAACGCGCCGATCAACATCAGCAGCAGCACCATCAACACCATGAGCATGGCGCTCTTGCGCTTGTTGGCTGCGATGAGATCATGAAACGTGACGTTTGAAGGTAACGCCCGGATGGGTTCACGTTCGGAATGTATGGCGTGTGTTTCGTTCATCTCGCTTTAATAACCGCTGAGGCGCAGAGGACGCAGAGTAGATCCAAAGAATTACAGATTCATGCCGTCAAACACTTTGATTCAGCGAATGCGTAAAACCGCTGTCTTCACATTCGTAGCGACTCGTATCGGTGGTACTCTTGTGTACTTTGGGCCTCTCTGCGGTGGACTTTCTTCAGAATTCGACTTTCGGTGCTTCGCGCTGGGCGTGCTCTTCGATTTCGAAGAACTCCATCTCGCGGATGTTGAACATACCTGCGATAACATTACTAGGAAACGTTACGACGGACTCATTGAGTTGGCTGACGCTTCGGTTGTAATGTTGCCGCGCAAAGCCGATTTTGTTTTCCGTTGTGGTCAGTTCTTCCTGCAGGTTGAGGAAGTTCTGATTGGCTTTGAGTTCGGGATAGGCTTCTGAGACTGCAAGCAGTTTGCCGAGCGCCTGCGTGAGCATGTTCTCCGCGCCGATCTGATCCTTAATGGAAGAAGCATCGATCGCCTGCTGGCGGGCTTTGGTGACGCGTTCGAACGTTTCCTGTTCGTGCGTTGCGTACCCCTTGACGGTGCTGACGAGGTTGGGGATCAGGTCGTACCTGCGTTTGAGCTGCACATCAATGTCGGACCAAGCAGTACGGGCCCGGACCTGTTTGCGCTTCAGGGAGTTGAAGATACCGATGACGAACAGCGCGAGTCCGACAAGGATGACGATGGCGATGAGCAGAAGAATCCATTGCATGGAAGTGTCCTTAGTAAAACGGCCAGCAGCATTGTCTGCACAACACAATCGGCGATTCCCGGTGCTGAACTTTCAAGGCATCAATAGGTCGGCAATGCTGCACCAGAAACCATACAACACCCACGCGACGCTGGCATGTCCGCAATTGTCCGTTCCGGGACGGCTTATGTCGAAACCGCTCCAGTGTGGAGGGTTCCAGTAATGATGTAGTCGAGCACTTGTACGACCTGATCCGGAGTGCGGGCGACAGCACTTGCAGCTGCGTCAACTTCCTTCATTGCGTGGTCGAGGTCTTCATCGTGCAGGGTGATCAGCGGCTTGCCCAGCGCGACAGCAAACCCCGCATCAAACGCTGCGTTCCACTGACGATACTTCGGGCCGAACCGGGCGACGATGATGTCACAGTGCTGCAGGTGCGTGCGTGTGCGGATGGAGTTGATGCCTGCACTCTTATGGTCTTTCCAAAAGGTGTCAGTTTCTCCGCCGAGTATGCTCACGCCGCAGTTGTCACTTGCATCGTGATCGATGACGGGGCTGACAAGCGTGACAGGGAGCTTGCGCTGTGCGATGCGGCTTTCAATCTGCTGCCGCCAATCGCTGTGTATTTCGCCAGCGAGATAGACGGTCCAATGCATATCACTGTTTGTGGGCATGGGCAAATCAGTCGGTTACGATTTCGACGATTTCAAATCGTTTTTCACCGCGGGGAAGATCGACGCGCACGGTTTCGCCGATGCGGGATTTCATGAGCGCTTCACCCATTGGGGATGTCGGCGTGACTTCGATGTAGTCGCTGTCGAAGTTGTTGTTTGATTGGCCGACGAGTGAATACAATTCTTCTTCTTCGGTGGCAAGGTTGCGAAGTTTGACGCGCGCGCCTATGAAAACCATGTCCTTTGGCACATTGTCCGCATCGGTGACGATGGCGCTCGACAGTCGTTCTTCAAGATCTCTAATGCGGCGTTCATTGTGGCCCTGATCTTCTCGGGCTGCGTGGTACTCCGCGTTCTCCTTGAGGTCACCCAATTCGCGGGCTGTGCCGATGCGCTCGGAAAGCACTTTGCGATTGCGGATGCAGGCGTTCAGCTCTTCCTGGAGTTTCAGCTTGTCCTTTGGGGTGATGTAGTCCATGTTTGGCTCCCATTCGCGCCGACGTCGGATTGCGCGACAGCGCAGCACGGCAGGATAGCACAGGGGCGGGGGGTGAGTCGAACGAACCTGTTCAAGTTTGCAGGCGGTGCAGGAATCTGCGATTCACTGCGAAATATGATGCATCCAAAACGCGACAAGACCAGCGTCCTCCCTGCGCTGGCCCTGTCATATGAATCGTTACGATGTGCGGCTGTCTTGCGTCATGCACCCCAGTTCGCGAGCAATTCGAGCAGGTCGAAGATATCGACCACACAATCAGTCTCGCCCGCCGGACCTGTCAAATCGAACGCGCACGGAAGTTCGCATGAGCCGGGGCACGGTCCCCATGCATCCAGCAGTGCAAGCAGATCCACTACATCGATGATGCCGTCACCATTGCCATCGCCGACTTTGACTTCGCATTCGTCGGGTACACCGTTGGCGTTGACGTCGATCGAGTCACCGTTTGCGATGTCACATTCATCCGGCACGCCGTTGTTGTTGCAATCTGCGAACGTGGTGATGGAGAACATTCGTGCGTTGACAGCCGAGCCGCCCGGAGAACCGATGAGTGCAATGGGTCCGTCAATTGCGACAGAGTTTCCGAAGTTGTCGTTGGGTTCTGGTGTTTGCGCGAATGCCACGAGTTCTTCGTTCCAGTTGACGCCATCGAAGCGATAGATATACGCCGACCCTGCAGAGTTCCCCATGTCATCGTTGCCGAACGCACCGACGAGTGCGGTGCCATCGGTAATGTCGACCGCCCAGCCGTATCCATCGAGTGCCTGTCCGTCGGATGCGGTGATCTTTGCGCTTTGATTCCAGTTGACGCCGTTGAATCGATAGATGTACGCAGCCCCAGCATCAGGTGCAGCATCATCATCACGCCAGGCGCCCATGATGGCCCAGTCGCCTTCGATTGCGACAGATCGACCGAGTTCATCGCCGTTGTCGAGACTCGGTGGGACGATCTTGGATTGCTGCGCCCACGAATCGACAGTCGGATGGAAGATATAGACAGCTCCACTTTCGTCGCCGGCACTGTCGCGTCCACGGGCACCAATGATGATGCGACCGCCGTCGATTGCGACAGATGTGCCGAAATAATCATCAATGGCAGGATCAGCTGCGAAGAAACTGCTGTGCTCGCTCCACTGATTGCCAATCCTTCTATAGACGTAGACAGCGCCCGCGTTCAGTGCCATCTGATCGTTCCGTGACGCGCCAATGACGATCGTGCTGCCGCTGACACCTACGGAGACGCCGAAGCGATCACCCGCTGCCAGATCATCGGGCTGCAATTTGGCGACCTGTTGCCAGGTGCCGCCGAGTCGTTCGAAGACATACGCCGCACCAGCGGATGTTCCACCGGCATCGTGCAAACGTGCGCCGATCACTACTACATCATCTTCCACTGCAATCGCGCGACCAAATTGATCGCCTGCTGCGCCATCTGTTGCGAATACCTTTGCGACAGGCAACCACACCGAGCCATCTCGCTCAAAGATATACGCAGCACCAGCATTTTCGCCACGCGTATCGTCGAGATACGAACCGAGCACTGCGATATCACCGGACAGCGCAACGCGATCGTCACTACTGCCGGGCGGTCCGTCCTTGGGAAACAGCGAGGTCAGTTCCTCAACACCTTCGCAGGCATCGGGAACATTGTTGTCGTTGCAGTCCGGATCACATTCATCGGGAACGGCATTGCCATCGCAGTCGGCGCTTGCGCCGCTGAAGATGTCGAAATCATCAGGCGTGCCGTTGGAGTTGCAGTCAAGTTCACATTCATCGGGAATCTCATTGCCGTTGGCGTCATTGCCGCCGCCTGCAATGTCGCAGATATCCGGAATGCCGTTGCTGTTGCAGTCATTGCTGACTCCGCCGGTGATGTCACAATCATCCGGCACACCGTTGTTGTTGCAATCGTCTTCACACTCGTCCGGCACACCGTTGGTGTTGCAGTCAGCGCTGAACCCAGAGGAGATGTCGAATGCATCCGGGACACCGTTGTTGTTGCAGTCAGCTTCACATTCATCGGGAATGCCATTGATATCCGCATCAGTACTGGTGCCGCCGGCAATGTCGCATTCATCGGGCACACCATTGCCGTTACAGTCGCTGCTTACGCCGTCGTTGATGTCGCATGAGTCCGCAACACCGTTATTGTTGCAGTCTGCTCCACATTCATCGGGAACGGTATCGTTGTCGCAGTCGTTGCTCGACCCGAAGTTGATGTCCCATTCATCGGGAATGTTGTTGTTATTGCAGTCCGGCTCGCAGGAGTCGGGCACGCCGTTGCCATTGACGTCGAGTTCATTACCGGCAGCGATTTCACAGTCATCCGGCACGCCGTTGGCATTGCAGTCACCGCTGGTTGCGCCCGAAATATCGCACGAATCCGCAACACCGTTGTTGTTGCAATCGGCTTCACACTCATCGGGAACGCCATCGGCGTTGCAGTCGTCGCTGTCACCGGATGCAATTTCGCAGGAATCGGGAATGTCGTTGTCGTTGCAATCGTCAAAGGGTTCATCGAGCAGCGACACGAGAATGTCCCAGTCAACCTGGTTGATCACGCCATCCTGATTGATGTCAAACGGGTTGGCCAGCCAGATGCACAGGTCAGCCTCATCGATGACGCCGTCGTCGTTGCCATCAACAGGGTAATCGCCCGGCTGCACGGTTACGTTTACGAACCTGGTGATATTGCTGTTGCTTGCTTCGACAGTTGTCGAGCCCTGCCAGATGGCGAAAATGACGCCGTCGGTGCTGACAGCAACAACGAGACTATCGTTGGACGCATAGCTCGTGCCGGCAATACCCGGTGTGAGATCCTGCTGGCTGTTGTCATCAAAGTGGCCGGTGACTGTGAGCGCGGCACTTGGCGCTGCTGTCGTCAGCGTAACGTTGGGCGGAGCGACAGTGATGTCGATCAATTGTGCAGGCGGTGGACCCTGATTGAACAGAATCGTGACTTCGTTGTCCCACTGGGCCCAGAATGCATTTCGATCGATCATGCATTCAATGCGGCCGCCATCGACGATGGCAGCGAACTTCAGCGGGATTGTGACGCCGGCTCCGTTGACGACAGTGAATTCAGTAATCGGCTGCGTGGTGTCAGGTTCCTTGACATCGAGGTTGAGATCGAGATACGGGAAACTGATGAACGAAGGCAGGCCGAAGTCTGAATAGTCAATCGTGAAGGAGTGCTCCCAGATCGGCGAGGATGCCGGGCCGGACCACATGTCGACAGTCCATAGCGCGCTCGACATTGCCCAGATGAACTGTTCGAAGCTTCCGTAGGGATGCGAATGTTCGACGCCGTCAAAGGTAGTGACACTGTCGTGAACATACGTGCTGACAAAAATGTCATCCGGTTCCGCAGATGCATGTGCCGTCAATGCACTAGCGCAGAGTGCTGCGAGTAGCGCAACGATAGCATGACGCCTCTTTGGCGCCTGATGAACTGAATTTGGATTGCGATGCAACATTGGCGCGTTGGACCCCCAGGTTTGCGTCGCGCGATTCTGATCTTGCGTTGTCTCTCTCACTGTTCTTGCCTCGGTTAGGCTCCCTTCCTGTCGGGGTCTACTGCATTGGCCGGCATAGGCCTCCTGCACGATGCGGGGACGCAGGTGACGTTCCCTGCCGCCGGCACGACCCCGACGGGTCTGCGAGCCGGAACCGTCGAAACAACTCTGCCACAAGGACCAGCGTTGTGCAACATAACCTACTGTAAAATATGTACTTATGAGACATTTGGATATCGGACGGCCCTCGATCGGCCGTAAATGGCGGTGTCGCAGATTTTGGTGGGTACAGGGCTTGGTTATGGGGCCGGCAGCAGACCGGTAAGTATCGTTAGAGAAGGGATTTCACTTGCAGAACTGACAGTTCTACGATCCACTAGTGGGTTGGAGGAACGCGGGGGAGGTACCCCCATTGTCCCCAGGAGGAGATCGATGTATCAAACGGCTATCGCCGCATCCGCTGTCCTGTCGCTTTGTCTGGCTGCTTCGGCTCCAGGCGCGACTATTAATGTGCCTGCAGATCAGGCCACGATCCAGGCCGCAATTAACGCCGCGCAGGCGGGTCCGACCATTTTTGACGAGGTTGTTGTGGCGCCCGGGACGTATGTCGAGCAGATCGACTTCATGGGCAAGGCGATCACCGTGCGCAGCAGCGGTGGGCCGAATGCGACGACGATCGATGGCAACGGTGCCGGCTCGACTGTCACCTTTAATGACGATGAGGACGTCGATTCAGTTCTCGAAGGCTTTACAATTATCGGCGGCACCGGCACCTCCAACGGCATCGGCGGTTTCGAAGGCGGCGGGTTGTATGTCTTTATTGCAAGCCCGACGATTCGCAGTTGCATCGTGACTTCAAATACAGCACTCGGCTCGGGTGGCGGCGGCGGCGGCATGAGCTGTTTCTTTGCAAGCCCTCGCGTCGTGAATTGCTTGTATTTTGATAATCAGGCGCAAGTCTCAGGAGGCGCAGTCTTTAATGAAGGCGGCAGCGCGCCGATCTTCATCAACACCACGTTTGCTGACAACACCGCATTGCAGGGGGCTGGCATTTTCAGCACTTCCAGCACGCCGCGTTTGATCAGCTGCATCTCGTGGTTCAACAATGACGATGCTATCGCAGGCAGCGCGATTGTCACCTACAGCAATATCCAGACAGGCTTTGCCGGTGAAGGCAATATCAATATCAATCCGCAGTTTGCGAATCTTGCCGGTGGCGATCTTTCACTGGCGAGCAACTCGCCGTGTATTGATGCCGGCGATTCAACTGCCATTGCAGGTGAAGTGTCCATGGATCTGGATGATGCGCAGCGTGGTGTCGATGATCCAGCAACGAATGACACAGGCAAGCAGGTCTTCGGCCTCGTCGTTGATATGGGTGCGTACGAGTTTCAGGTTCCGTGCCAGGGCGGCGAGCCGTCATGTCCGGGCGACATCACCAATAGTGCCGGCGGAGCCCCGGACGGTGTTGTTGATGTATTTGACCTGCTCGAATTGCTCAGCGTATGGGGTGCGTGCCCTCCGTAAGCTGATGGCGACGCCGTGCAGTGCTGCACACACATTTGCCTTGGAATCGAGGAATTTCCAGACGTCGATGAATGCTGTCGCTGCGCCGACCGATATGCAATGAACCGGAACAGTGTTCCAGCATCGGGGCGGCGCGGAGAGCAGGATTACTCGCACGATGGGCGCAATCGAAGTGCACAAAGTGGTGTCGCATGTGCAGCGGGATCAACCGCATGCCCCATCAAATGTGCATCGATTGCTGGTACGTCCGATAGCCCAGCCGAAACGAAGCATCGATGCGACTGAGGCGATGACGCGGGCGATCGCCCACTGTCTTTGGGAGCAGGTCGGCGGCAACGATGCACTGAACTGGCTCGAGGCGGAACGGTTGGTGCAGGAAATGCTGAGGCGATTCAGCGGAAACGACGCTGCTGTCGGTTCGCCAGCTGATACTGCGTTCGCCATCGCAGAAGCGACAGCACAGCGTGCGCGGATGACGATCGAGCCGAAGGATGGGACGGGTGCGCCGTCGGTCTCCGAGGCCGAGTTGGCCGGTGCGGAATTGCACAACGCGGCATAAGGCCCTCAAAACTCCGCGTTGCCCGGCGTTCTGGGGAACGGAATGACATCACGGATGTTCGCCATGCCCGTGGCGTACTGGATCGTGCGCTCAAAGCCGAGGCCGAATCCTGCATGCGGGACCGTGCCGTAGCGGCGCAAATCGCGATACCACCAGTATGCATCTTTATTCAGCCCCGGTTGTTCATCAATGCGTGCATCGAGTACATCCAGACGTTCTTCGCGCTGTGATCCGCCGATGATTTCACCAATGCCGGGCGCGAGAACATCCATCGCAGCGACGGTCTTTCCATCATCGTTGCTGCGCATATAAAAGGCTTTGATCTCTTTCGGATAGTTCAGCACGATGACAGGCCGCTTGACGAGTTTCTCGGTCAGGTAGCGTTCGTGTTCGGACTGCAGATCGCTGCCCCATTCGACGGGGAATTCGAATTTGGCGCGACCATCGGTTGCGGCTTTTTGAAGCTCGGTAATCGCATCCCCGTAGTCCATGCGCTCGAAACTAGACTCGATGAGATGTTCAAGACGGGTGATTGCTTCTTTGTCGATGCGCTGGGCAAAGAACGCCATGTCATCCGGCCGTTCATCCAAGAGTGTCTTGAAAATGCTCTTGAGGAAGTTTTCCGCAAGGTCTGCATTGTCATTGAGATCAGCGAATGCGATCTCCGGTTCGATCATCCAGAACTCGGCAAGGTGCCGCGACGTGTTGGAGTTTTCTGCGCGGAATGTCGGACCAAACGTATAGACCTTGCTCAGCGCGCTGCAATATGTTTCGACATTGAGCTGGCCGGAAACCGTGAGGAATGCTTCGGCGCCGAAGAAATCTTCTGCATAGTTAATGCCGCCTTCTTCATTGCGCGGCAGGTTGACCATATCCAGCGTGGACACGCGGAACATCTCGCCCGCACCTTCGCAATCGCTTGCAGTGACGATCGGCGTATGGACCCACATGTACCCGTTGTCATTGAGATAACGGTGCATTGCCTGGGCGAGACAATTGCGCACGCGCGCGATTGCTCCGAAAGTGTTTGTCCGCACGCGCAGATGTGCGATTTCGCGCAGGTATTCAAAGGTGTGGCGCTTGGCAGCGACGGGATAGGTGTCCGGATCATCAACCCAGCCGACGACGGTGATGCTGCTTGCCTGGATTTCGTAGCTTTGACCCTTGCCCTGGCTCTCGACAAGCTCGCCGGTGGCGATGATCGAGCAGCCCGCAGTGAGCTTGGCGATTTCAGCTTCATAATTGGCAAGTTTGGCCGGCGCGACGACCTGCAGCGGGTCGAAGCACGAGCCGTCGGAGACGTGAATAAAGGAAAGCCCGGCCTTGGAATCGCGGCGGGTGCGGACCCAGCCGGCAATGGTTACGGTCGAGCCGACATTGGCTTTGCCGGCCAGAATCAACGCCACGGACAGAGTTTCAGCAGGTGCGGTGGTAACAGCGTCCATCAGGAACCTCATCATGAACAGGGGTTTGGAGCGATGAGTATTGGTGATGGACGCCAGCGGGGCAAGTTGACCGCTGGCGCTGCGTACAATGGATGGCGCGGCGGCTGGCTCGACTGCGACTATCGGCTGCTTGCCCAACGACCCGGGAGGTCGACATCATGAAGACGATTGCGCTCAGTGGTTTGATGGTCAGCGCTGCTGCGATTGCGGTGGGCGCGTTTGTGATCTGGCCGGCGGATCGGGGTGGTGAACCGACACAGGAGAAGGTTGCGACTGACGATCTCGCTGCGGTTTCGAATTCGGCATCGTTGGAACAGATTGATGCAGCCGACAAGCAAGTTGTCTACGACCTCGGTGATGAATCGATTCTGCCGCTGTCGATTGAAGGGTACAAAGACTGGTTCCTGGTAAACGAGGAGCCATATGACGCGAATCCGGGCGTGATGGTTGATTGTCGCATGCCACTGCCGACCAAGTGCGAAGGTGCCGCGAAGACATTCATGACGGAGGCAGCTCACCGAATTCGGGCAACCGCAACCTTGCTGCTCGTGTACATCAATGAGATCGGCCGCGACGAAATGGTGACCGAACACGATCCGCAATTTCCGGTCGGTTCGATCATCGTCAAAGAAAAATGGTTCAATCCGAACAGTGACGCGCAACCGGAACTCATGACTGTTATGCGCAAGCGCGAATCGGGCTTCAACCCCGAATGCGGCGATTGGGAATTCGCAACGTTTGAAGGCGATGGTTTGACGCAGACATCGCAAGGTCGCCACGCCTCATGCATGAAGTGCCACACGCGCAAACCGGAGTCGGACTTCGTCTTCCGCTCGTATCTGTTCGGGCGCGCGATGTCGCATGAAGTCAATAACGCAGCAGGTGATCCGGATGGAGTTCCGATCAATTTTTCCGAGTGATCTGAATTGCGAGATTCGTGAGCCTGCGCGAATCGGCGTCTGTGACCATAGATGCGCGATCTCGAAAACACACCGTCCGACGCAGGTTCACAGAACCCGGCTTGTGTGGGGAGTGACTTCAACCGTGTTCGCGTGGCCGCCAAATTGGCAGATAGTGAACTGCTGTGAGAACACACTGACAGCGTCAAGGTCGTATCAAAGCGCATGTACGACTCCTAATACGCTGTTCTGCAAGGATTTATGCCATTGAGGGCTTCCATCCATTCGGCACAGCGGTTGCGTTGTTGTTGGGCACAACGATGTCGCTGCGCGATCCCAACAACCCGTCCGCCGGCCGTTCAGCCAATCCCAGGCTGAATCTCATGCTGTCCTACAGCGGCTGGAATAAGGATGCCAACCCTGTTGGGCAACTGCCGCAATTGCTCGCCCCGATGGGCATCGAGAGCTACGTCGTCACCAGTGGCGATGAAGCTGCGGACCTTATTCGCGAGATACCGATTCACATTGCAGTCGTCGATCTGGGTATTCCCCTGCAGCGCCAGCAGCACGCCGGACCGGCAGGCGGCCCGCGGATTCTGCAACTGCTTCGCCGACTCGATCAACCACCGCCAACGGTCGTGATTCGACCACCGCAACCGTCACAACGCGAAAGTCAGCGCACCCTGCGTGAAGCCTTGCGCGAAGGCGCATTTGCTGTGCTCGACATGCCGCTGCGGATAGAAACCATGCTGGAAACAATGCGCCGCGTCTTGTGCAAACATTATGCAGACAATTGGCCCGGCGGTCCATGTTCGAACTGATTCAAGACCAACAACCACGAACCAACAACCACCTTCCCAGGAGATTCACAAGATGAAGGTCAAACCACTCGGCGACAAGTTGATCGTCAAACGGGCGCAGCCCGAAACCAAAACTGACGCTGGCATTTACATTCCCGAGTCCGCCAAAGATAAGCCGCGCGAAGGCAAGATCGTTGCGCTCGGCAGCGGCAACCTCAACAAGGACACCGGCGAGTACCTGCCGTTCACCGTCAAGAAAGGTGATCGCGTCCTCTTCACAAGCTACGGCGGCACCGAAATCAAGATCGATGGCGAAGAGATGCTGATCATGACCGAAGCGGACATCCTCGGCGTTATCGAATAACGCCGAGGCAATACGAAACGGAACCACAATAATGGAACGCGGACCGCTGCTGCGCCTGCTCGATGACATGAAGGGCACCGAAAAGGAGCTTGATCTCATCGTGCTCGGCGATGCTGAACCAGTTGAGATTCGCAATGTCGTTGATGTCGAATCGCTGCAAAGCACGCACGGCATGAAGATCACGACCAGGCAGAATTACATCTGGGTGGACGCATCGCATGTTTCCGTTGCGTACCAGGCTCGCACCGACATCTGAACCAACGAACGCTTGAAAGACACACTCGAACCATGACCATGACGCCCGATCAACTTCGAACCGCGCTGGCTGACCTCAACGGCAAGCGGGATGTGCGCGTGGAATGTGATCACGCAAAGACGTGCATCATTGCCAACGCGCTGCTTGTCCCGGCTGAGGCGGACAACATCGTCAAACTTACCGACGGCACGCGCGAGTTCCTGATCGATGCGGAACGCGTGGCATGGGTCGAAATCGGATAACAACTTACGCAGCTTCGGCTGTGCGTATTGAACCACACTCGAAAGGACACGAAAACAATGGCAGCTAAACAGATTGCCTATGACGTTGATGCCCGGGAGCGCATGCTCCGCGGCATTCAGAAACTTGCCAAGGCGGTGAAGATCACCCTTGGCCCGACAGGCCGCGTTGCGGTCATTGAAAAATCCTTCGGCGCCCCGACCGTCACCAAAGACGGCGTCACCGTTGCCAAAGAAATCGAACTCGAAGACCCGTATGAAAACATGGGCGCGCAGATGGTCAAGGAAGTTGCCAGCAAGTCGTCCAAAGACGCAGGCGACGGCACAACCACCGCAACCATCTACGCAGAGTCGATCTTCGCAGAAGGTTTGAAGAACATCACAGCCGGCGCCAACGCCAACGAAGTCAAGCGCGGTATTGACATGGCTGTGACTTCGATCGTTGATGAACTGCAGAAGATGTCAAAGAAGATTTCTTCCAGCAACGAAATCGCACAGGTCGGCACATGTGCTGCCAACCAGGATTCGCAGATCGGCAAAATCATTTCCGAAGCGATGGACAAGGTTGGTAAGGACGGCGTTATCACCGTCGAAGAAGGCAAAAGCCTCGACACCTATGTCGATCTCGTTGAAGGTATGCAGTTCGATAAGGGCTACCTCAGCCCGCATTTCGTGACTGACCCGGCCAACATGGAAGCTGTGCTCGAAGACTGCTACGTGCTTGTGCATGAGAAGAAGGTCGGCAGCGCAAAGGACCTTCTGCCGATCCTCGGCAAGATCGCAGAAGCCGGCAAGAGCCTGCTCATCATTGCTGAAGACATCGAAGGCGAAGCACTTGCGACGCTGGTTGTGAACCGTCTTCGTGGTGTGCTGAAGGTTGCTGCGGTCAAGGCACCGGGCTTTGGTGATCGTCGCAAGGAAATGCTGCAGGACATTGCGATCCTCACCGGCGGCAAGCCGGTCATGGAAGAGCTGGGCATGGATCTCGAATCCATCACGCTCAACGATCTCGGCCGTGCCAAGAAGATCACGATCGAAAAGGACACGACCACCATCGTCGAAGGCGCGGGCAAAACGACTGACATCAAGGGTCGCATTGATCAGATTCGCGCGCAGATTGATGCATCGAGCAGTGATTATGACGCTGAGAAACTGCAGGAACGTCTGGCCAAGCTGGCCGGCGGCGTCGCGCAGATCAACGTCGGTGCTGCGACCGAAGTTGAAATGAAGGAAAAGAAGGCCCGCGTTGAAGACGCGCTGCACGCCTGTCGTGCTGCAGTCGAAGAGGGCATTCTTCCCGGCGGCGGCGTGGCGGTGCTTCGCGCACGTAAAGCGCTTGATGCAACCCGCAAGAAGGCCAAGGGCGATGAGAAGTTCGGCGTGGATATTGTCCACCGGGCTGTGCTCGCGCCGGTCAAGCAGATTGCGGTCAATACCGGCCTGGACGGTTCGATCGTCGCAATGAAGGTTGAAGAATCCAAGGACATCAACTTTGGGTACAACGCGCTGACGAACGAGTACACCGACCTGGTCAAAGCCGGCGTGATCGTGCCCACCAAGGTGGAGCGCATCGCCCTGCAGAACGCAGCGTCAATCAGTGGCTTGCTGCTGACGACGGACGCGGCGATCGTCGAGCTCAAGGAAAAGAAGGAAAAAGCCCCGGCCGGCGGCGGGATGGATGACTACGACTATTGATTGAATTGAGGAGCGGCGGTCTGAAGGCCGTCGCTCCTATTTCTTACTACGGACGGAGTCAATGGAATGACTCAGCAACGAGTATCTCAGACCCTGACATCACATCCAGATGACTGGTGGTCACAATCAGGAATATGCCGACTGTTCGCTGACAAGATGTCTAAGTCGCTTGTGGGCTTGCACGTCTTGTACGAGAAGGATGGCAAGAACTACGACATTGTCTATTCAGGCGTGTTGGTTCTTCACGACAAATATTGCGTTTGGATAACTGCCGGTCACCTAATAGATGAATTGTCGATGATCCGAGAGGATGCAGACGTACATCATCTACGTGGAGCATGGTTGGATAAAGCTACCGATACACCATTCAGTTGCGTTCCGACTCCGATGCACGAATTGACGGGCGGAAAGGTGAACAACCCTGGGGTCGATTTCGGGTTCATTGTCATACCGGCTGCAGTTGCTCGCCCTTTGCTCAACTCGATAGCTGTTGAACCTATGACGGAATCACGTTGGCGTGGTTGTGATTCAGAGTTCACAGAGGGTTACATGATGATGGGGTTTCCGCGAAGTCTCGTTCACACTAACTGGGCCGAGACAAATGGTGGTCTTTCGAGCACGACGACGTTCACACCGGTTGCTCTTCCAATTGAGCTGGTTGAAGATCTGGGCGAAGATGCAAACAGCTACGATCAGTCCTTTTGGGGACATAAAACCGCGTTTTATGGTCGCGTTCTTGAGCCTTCGCCCACACCTGCGAACATCCAAGACATCAAGGGCATGAGCGGGGGCCCTATATTTTCAGTTCGGCGCGAAGGAAACGGAGTAAGGTGCCATCTGTTTGCTCTGCAGAGCAGTTGGTTGCCGGATTCTAGGATTGCAAAGGCGACTCGAATTGACACTATTGACGGACTGCTAAGACATGGCTTAGCAGAAATATTCGGGCCACCAGCAACCGCTGAGTAATTATGGAATTCATGATCTTCCTCATGCCGGTGGCGTTGATATTGATGGCGTGGAACTCGCGCAAGAGTGGTGTCGTGGCCACGTTCATCAGTGCCGGGGCTGTGTCTGAAACCACGGCCCGCAAGCCGGCGAGCATCGGCAAGCTGCACCCGGATTTTGTGAAAGGTGCAGCGCGACGCGGCACACTCGTCGATATGGGTGACGGCCGGTACTACGTGAATATTGCGCGCGTGGAACAACGCAAACGGCGATTGATTGTGTTGCTGATTGGCGCGGGGGTTTTGACGGCAGCATCGTGCGCGTGGGTGGTGTGGCGTATGTGGGGGTGAGAGTTGGGGGGCGGTCCCACCCTCAGGAGAGGGTGGGCTTTGGGGGGTGCGGGGGGTTCCACTTACGGTAGTGGGTGGGCTTTGGGGGGTGCGATTTACTTTTGGGGCCAGATTGCGGCGCGCTGGGTTTTGTGCGCGAGGATGTAGTTGCGCGCGTTGTGGAAGTGTGATTCATCTGCGATGGGTTTGATAGAGGGTCGCGCGGCCCAGAGGGTGGCGGTGTGGAGGGGTTGGAGGCCTGCGGGGTAGGCTGGGGGTGTGGTCCCACCATCTGGAGATGGTGGGCTTTGGGGAGTGGGTGGGCTTTGGGATGGTGGGCTTTGCGCGCGGAGGTGTTTCTTGAGGGTGCGTGTGGTCCAGCTCATGGCTTTGCCGAGGATATAGCGCGGAATGGGGTTGAGACCGTCCGCGCGCTGGTGTTCTGCGGAAAGCCCAGCAACTCCTGTTGCTGGGAACTGAGCCAGGACATGCAGATGTTGCCCGCCGACGCAGAGCGCTTCGACGTGCGCGTGATGATGCAGTAACGCCCCCAGAAATGTGTCCAGGACGAACGCGCGCAATTCGACTGGAATGACTATGGCAGGTTGTGCTGATGATTGCAGCGCGCTTCGGAGCAGTGCGCTGTCGCGATCAGTGGGTGGCGGGTTGTGGTAGTCGCATTCGACGTGTTCGCGATGGTGTCGGCTGCGCCAACCGCGCGAGTCGCCGGGGAGCCATGCGTTGTGAGTTGTGATTGTGCAGTTGTAGGAGTTGCGCCATGGTGGTGGCATGAATGGGAGTGTAACGAGTAGGTTTATGATTTTGGGGTTTATTGGGGGGCGATCCCACCATCTGGAGATGGTGGGCTTTGGGGAGTTGGTCCCACCTATTGGAAATGGTGGGATTTGGAAGATGCTGAGGAGGTTTGAGCTGTTCAGCTTCTGCGTCTGCGTGTGAAGAGCAGGCCTGCGATGCCGAGCAGCGCAAGCGCGCCCGGCGAGGGGACCGGCGGGAAGAAATCCACACCGCGAATCTCGACAGTGTATTGCCCTTGATTGCTCCCCTCGGTGAAGTTCCACTCGTCAAGGTGTTCGTTTGCGCCGGGACCGTTGGGCGCGAACTGGCCGCCGGTGTTCTGTGTCCAGATCTGCTGGCCGGTGAGGTTCAACGCGAGCGCATCGCGGCTTGCCACTGCCAAGAAGTAGTGCCCGGCTGCGCCGATAAAGAGGTTGTCAAACCATGTCGGCGCAAACGAATCAGAAGAGCCGGCGAATTTCACACCCATGCCCGCATCGTTGAACAGGAACAGCAACGGCGACGGCCCGCCGACGGTGCTTGTGGCAATGGCGGAAAAGTCGGCGGGGAAGTCGAGACAGATTTCATACAGGTCGACATCGCCGTTGTCGCCGAGTGTGCCGTTGATGCGATCGAGCAGGCCGGGCGCACCGGTGATCGTTTGTGCATCGGACATGGTCTGGCCGGCATCGCCGACCTCGTTCCAGACATCTTCAGCGGCGACAACAGGCGTGGTAGCAGCGCACAGCACCGCGCACGCAGAAGCGCGTAGTTGGAATTTCATTACTGCTGAACTCCTCTCTTCTCTTCTCGATTCGTCGTGCTAGGCTGCGGGTAGCGAACCCTTTGCGGCCCAGCTTCTCTTTCTTCTCACTGCTCCCTAGTCACAAGTCACATCAGACATGTGGCCAAAGCCAGCGGGCTCTCAATCCCGCTGCTGACAATGTACACCAAGGTCCGGTCCAGATGCCAATAAAAATGAATCAGATTGCGTTTACAGGGCAAGAAAGCGCTTAAAGTCGGGCTGTGTAGGATCACTGAATGAGTCGAAGAGGCAATGTTTTGCCTACTTTGACACGGCGGATGGCCTCCGGATCGGTTCATACACCAATCATGACCGGCTGGTGTCAAAAAGGAGATAGCGCTATGGCATCTCGACATCCGAGTTTTCTCATCGATCTGGCGGGGCGAGCTGGCCCGGCGGTGATTGCGGCGACGCTTGTGTCGTGTTTGCTGGAGTTGAAGTTCAACCCGCTGCACATCACCTTGATTGTGTTGGGGGCTGCGATGATCGCGATGGATCACTTTGCGACGAGGCAGAAAACGTGATGCGTACGAATGTTAACCCGCCCGGCCGATGAGTCGGCGCAGCGGGTTGCTTCGCCGGCGGGGGATGACATCAAGGCGAGTTATGGCCCGGTCCATATCCTGCGGAACGCCGAGCGAGACCGCTTCAGCATGGAAGATGCGGGCATTGCGGCGCAGATCGCTGAACAGCGCGATGGTAGCGGTGGAGTAGATTGTAATGTCGGTGAAATCAATGACGATTCGGCGGATGGGGCCGATGTGGCGCATCAGCGCGCGGTTCACTTCGGTGCGGATGATGAGCGCTTCGCGCTCGCCGATGGTCGGGCCGACGAGGCGGACGTTGACTTCATCACCGTTGGGTGTGACTTCGACGACGGACGGATTACCACGACGGGCAGCGGTAAGGAGGGCTGCGTCGGGGCGGGCACGGCGGAGCAGGTCGAGGATACCCTGCGGGTCGTCGGCATCGAGGCGAGCGAAGAGTTGCTGAAGCAGTGTCTGAGCGTTCATCCGTGAATTCTCGGTTGGTCCCACCATTTGGCGATGGCGGGCTTTATGCGGGAGCAGACTTTCTTGTGTGAGTACAGTGGAATGTTCGGTCGGCTGGATGTGCGTGGCGCGTGCGGTTGGTCAAACGTTGGTCAACATTCAGCGCGTGCAGTTGATTCGGAGCGAAGCGTAGGCATGGTGTACATCGCAGTCATCTATGTGGTGATGAGTCTTGTGACGATTTTTGTGTATTGGCGGGACAAGCGCGCCGCGGTGCTCGGCGGCGGCCGGCGAAGAGTACCCGAGCGCACGCTGCACCTTCTGGCGCTATTCGGGGGGATCGTCGGGGCATTGATCGCGCAGCAACTCGTTCGTCACAAACGTCGGAAGTTCTGGTTTATGGTTGTGACGGTATTGATCGCAGCGCTGCATGCCGGGGGGTGGGTTGTATGGGTGTGGTGGCGGTTGATGCAGTGATGGATGAATGAACATTTATGAATAAAGCCCCGGGGAAAGCATTTCCTGGGCTTTGGTTACAGATATCCAAGCTGCTCTCCAATGCCGATGGTCAGAACTCTTCATGTCCGAAGCATTCGCGGCCGTCGTCGTCTTCGAGTTTCTGAAACGCGACGCAGCGACTGTTCGGCAGCAAGCCAAGCTCCGCATCGGGAATGGCCAGTTCAGCCCGAAGGAGTTTGCTGACAAGTTCCGAGCTGCGGGCAGCTTTGCTCATGAGTTTGCGCACCGCAGGAAAGCTCAGGCGCTTGCCGGGGCCGAGACAGCGCAGCACCCGGTACTTGCGGTTGGTGGCGATGTAACGACAGGTCTTGCGCACGCTCGGCCATTCACTGTCATCAATAGCGACAATCCCGCCAGGGCGGAGCAGCCGGTCAACCAGAAAAAAATCCAGCAGTGTATTGTCGAACGTGTGCCAACCGTCAATGAACGCAAAGTCGAGCTGCACACCTTCGAGCTCAAGTTGCGGCAGCGCGATGTGTGATGGCAGTTCGCGGAAGTCGATCATCTCGCCGAAGCCAGCATCGCGAATGTTCTTCAGCCCGGCGCCATGCCACCACTCGCTGTGCTGTTTGGGGTCGATGAGAAAATGCCTGGTGCCAGGCGTGTCAGAAAGCGCATCACAGATGAACAGACCGCTGATGCCGTAGCCGACGCCGACTTCCAGCGTGGTGACAGCATTGATTTCGCGGATGAGGCCCTGGATGAATTCGCCTTGTTCCGGGGCGACATGCGAATGCAGGTCAAGCTCGGCACCGTCGTCGCCGGTGACCTTGCCAGTTGACAAAACGCGCTCGAGAACCTGGTTCACCATTGCCTCCGAATACGGTGTGCGGAGGTCATTGTACCGTATGGTCTCCGGTTGGAACATCCATATTCACAAGAGTTTAGATCGCAATTGTCGGCTGGTGGAGGGCCTGCTTGACTAGGCAAGCGAAGGGGGTATCGTATTGTCATGAGAAATATTTTGATTAGTCAAAATTTTTGGCGATGCGCGAATCTGTCAGCATTTGCGATTGCGCTGATGGTGTGCCTGGCCGTGGCATCGTTGCAATCGTGCAGCGCACCGTCGCAGATGCAGGGGCAGTACACGATCGTGGCGACGACCGGCATGGTGGCGGATGTCGCGCGACATGTTGCAGGCGATAGGGCGGAAGTTATTGGGCTGATGGGCTCTGGTGTTGATCCGCATCTCTACAAACCGACGCGCAGTGATATTGATCGGCTGCTCGGCGCGGATGTGATTTTTTACAACGGTTTACTTCTGGAAGGCAAGATGACCGATGCGCTGATCCGTGCTGCAACAGCCGGCCGGAAGGTGCATGCGGTGACGGAACTGCTTGATGAACAATACCTGCTGGAGCCTGAGGAATTCGCAGGCCTGTACGATCCGCACGTCTGGATGGATCCCGCAGCATGGGCAAAGACAGTCGATGTCGTGCGTGACAAGTTGATCGAACATGATCCCGACGGCCGCGAGGAATATGAAGCCAATGCCGCAGCGTATGCTGCGGACGTGCTGAAACTCGATACGTATGCAAAGCAGGTTCTGGAATCCGTACCACAATCGCAGCGCGTGCTGGTGACAGCGCACGACGCGTTCAACTACTTCGGCAGGCGGTTCGGATACGAAGTCGTCGGCATTCAGGGTATTTCCACCGAATCAGAAGCAGGCGTGCAGGACATCGAGCAGCTGGTTGATCTGTTGGTGCAGCGGCAAATCAAGGCTGTGTTTGTGGAGTCAACGGTTTCGCAGCGTAACATCAAAGCGCTGCTTGCCGGGGCAAAAGCGCGCGGGCATGACGTCGTCATTGGCGGTGAGTTGTTCAGCGATGCGATGGGAACGCCGGGTATGTATGAAGGTACGTATCTCGGCATGATTGATCACAATGTAACCACGATCGCGCGGGCGCTGGGTGGCGATGCGCCACACGGCGGGATGAACGGGGAGCTGGCGCAATGACCAACTCGGCGGTCGTCTTTGCCATCACGCTTATGGGTCTTATGGGCGTGACGCATCTTGTCCGGCCTCAGGTGTGGCGGTTGGCCATTTCTGGTTGGGCGCAGCAGGGCGCGCCCGGCGTGGTGCTTTATGGCACGCTGCATGCACTGCCCGGTGCGTTGATGATCGCGCTCGTTCTGCCGGTGGAAGGCACTGCGGAGATCATTGTTCTCGTACTCGGATTGATTCTCACAATAAAAGGAACGGTTCTCATTGTCCTAGCGGATCGGTGCTCGGCGTATCTGCTGCGGATGACAGCAAAGAGTGACGCAGCGTGGCGAGCCGGCGGGCTTATCGGGGTGTTTCTTGTCGCAGCATTGTTGCTGACGGCATGGGGTCTGTTGTGACGATGTCAACGGAGATGTTGACAGCAGTACCACGAAGCGTACTGGACGCCCGGCCGGAGCATTCCGCTGACAGTCCGGTGTCGGTACACGCAATGACCGTTGCGTACCACCGTAAGCCGGTGTTGTGGGATGTTGACTATGACGCGCCGAACAACAAACTCATTGCGATCGTCGGCCCGAACGGTGCGGGCAAGAGCACGCTGATCAAGGCGTGCCTGGGTCTTGTACCACGGGCGTCGGGGCAGGTGGAGTTCTGGGGTCGGCCATATAAGCAGATGCGCGCGCGCATCGGTTATGTCCCGCAGCGCGAATCGGTTGATTGGGATTTTCCCGTGTCGGCACTGGATGTCGTGTGCATGGGTCGCTATCGCATGGTTGGGTGGTGCCGGCCGGTGACAAAGAAGCATAAGCACGCAGCGCTGCAGTGTCTGGATCGCGTCGGCATGCGCGAATATGCCGATCGGCAGATCAGTCAACTGTCCGGCGGGCAGCAGCAGCGCGTCTTTCTCGCGCGGGCGCTGGCGCAGGAGGCGGATTTGTACTTTATGGACGAGCCGTTTGCCGGCGTTGATGCTGCAACTGAACGTGCGATTGTCGATGTGCTGCGCGAATTGAAATCCAGCGGCGGCACGGTGATCTGCGTCCATCATGATGTGCAGACGGTGCGGGAGTATTTTGATCACGCACTGCTTTTGAATATGCGCGTGGTCGCAGCCGGGCCGGTCGATGACGTTGTTACCAACGCGAATCTGCACAAGACATATGGTGGGCGGTTGACGCTTCTGGCTGAAGCAGCGGAAGCTGTTGCTCGCGCTGGTGACGGGCGGTGATGGGTGAGCAGCGCTCCATCGTCCATCACGAACGTCACCGATGAATGGCCGGGCTGGTCGCAGATCTTTGAAACGCTGACCTTCCAGGCCGGCTTCAATACGAATCTTGTCATAGTTGGCACGTCGCTGTTGGGAATTGCTGCCGGGATTGTCGGCGTGTTTGCGCTGCTGCGCAAGCGTGCTCTGATGAGTGATGCGCTCAGTCATGCGACGCTGCCGGGCATCGGATTGGCGTATTTAACTGTGACGGCGCTCGGCGGCTCGGCGCGGAGTCTGCCTGTGTTGTTAACGGGCGCAACGATTACCGGCGTGCTCGGTGTGGTGTGTATTCAACTGCTGCTTCGGCACACACGACTGCGCGAAGACGCATCAATCGGCATTGTCCTCAGCGTATTTTTCGGCGTGGGCATTGTGCTGTTGAGCGTCATTCAATCGATGCAGACGGGCACTGCAGCGGGTTTGAACCGGTTCATCTACGGCCAGACCGCAGCGATGAGCATGAGTGATGCGGTGCTTATGGGTGCAATTGCGATGCTTGCGGTTGCTGCGACAGTTGCGCTGCTCAAGGAATTCGCGCTGGTGTGTTTCAATGACGCGTTTGCGACGGTCGATGGTTGGCCGGTGTCGTTCATTGACCTGCTGATGATGGCACTGGTGGTGCTGGTAACGGTGGCGGGCTTGCAGGCAGTTGGTTTGATTCTTGTTGTGGCGATGTTGATCATTCCTGCGGTGAGCGCGCGGTTCTGGACGCAGCGTCTGTGGGTGCTTGTTGTTCTTGCGGCACTGATCGGCGGTGCAAGTGGATATTGCGGGTCGGTGATGTCCGCGCTCTTGCCTCGCAAGCCCGCAGGGTCGGTGATTGTGCTGACCAGTGGCGTGTTGTTTGCGGTGTCGATGGTATGCGCACCGCAGCGGGGCGTTATTGCAATGTCGATCCGTCAACTGCGTGTGAGGCTGCGCATTGCGGGTGAACACCTTGTGGAAGCAGCGTATGAGTATGAACTGGAACATGATGCGGCGCTGCAGCGCGATATACTGCGCGCGGTGGCAAGACGTCGGGCCTGGCCGGCGTGGCTGGGCAGCGTCATCGTATGGTGGGCCAGACAGCGCGGGTTGATTCGCGGGGATTCCGGCGGCGCAATCGCGCTGACCGATGCGGGGCGTCGCGATGGCGCACGCATCAGCCGAAACCATTACTTGTGGGAGCAGTATCTCATCAGCTATGCGGATATTGCGCCCAGTCATGTCGACTGGTCTGTCGATCAGGTCGAGCACGTACTCAGCGATGCGTTGATCGATGAGCTGGAAGCAGCACTACGCAAGCGAGGCGTGGAGATTCCGCAGTTCCAGGCGGTTCGGACATGAACGAAGCGATGCACAATTTCCTGAGCATCGATCTTCTGCCGATGCTTGCAGGGACCCTTGCTGCGGTGACGTGCGGTTTGCTCGGCAATTTTCTGGTGCTGCGACGGCTGAGCCTGATGGGCGATGCAATTTCGCATTCGGTGCTGCCCGGACTTGTAATGGCGTTTCTCATTACCGGGATGCGAAGTCCGATCGCAATGTTCGGCGGCGCGGCGATTGCGGGTGTGGTGACAGTCGTACTGGTGGAGCTTGTCAAGAAGCTCGGCCGCGTCGAACCCGGCGCAGCTATGGGTGTCGTATTCAGCGTGCTGTTTGCGCTGGGTGTGCTTTTGATCGAACGGGCTGCAGCACGGCAGGTCGATCTTGATGCGGATTGTGTGCTGCACGGCCAACTCGAAACACTGTTCTGGTTTCCGCCCGGTGACTGGGGGCAGTTGTTCTCGTTTACAACACTCAGCGAAGTTCCTCGGCAGGTTGTGACGTTGATCGTCATGACGATCGCTGCTGTTGTGTTTGTCGCGCTGCTGTTCAAGGAATTGCGCATTGCAGCATTTGACCCGGCGCTGGCGACAACGCTCGGCTACAACGCAGGTATGCTGCATTACCTGCTTATGATATTTGTCGCAGCAGCGACTGTGGCATCGTTCGAAGCGGTGGGGTCGATACTTGTCATTGCAATGCTGGTGTGCCCGGCTGCGACAGCGCGATTGCTGACCGATCGACTGCGCAGTCAGATTGTGTGCAGCGTTGTTGTGGCTGGCGTTAGCGGCATCGGCGGGTATGTTGCAGCAACTGCGTTGCCGGCTGCGTTCGGATTGGAAGCAGTCAACGCTGCGGGCATGATGACGGTCGTCGCAGCGCTGTTGCTGGTGATTGCAATTGTGTTTGCGCCGCAGCGCGGCATCATTGCTCGCCGGCTGCATCAACGCAGACTTGGTCGCACGGTAGCGCTGGATGATATGCTGGCAGCGCTGTATCGCCTGGAAGAAGCGGGCACCGAGTCGGTCGACAAGGCGCAACTCGCTACGCTGCAGCGTGGACACAAAGCAGATCATGCTCTTGATCAAGCCCGCAAACAGTTGCTTGTGGCTAGTGTTTCAGGTGCAATTCAGTTGACCGAAGCAGGCCGGGCTGCGGCACGGCAGATTATCCGCAGGCACAGACAGTGGGAGCGTTATCTCGTTGATCAGGCAGGGTTTGCTGCAGATCACGTACACGAGCCGGCCGAGCAGTTGGAGCACATCAATAGCGCTGCAGTACAACGCAACCTTGCAGCAGCAACAAAGCAGGCGTCAGTTGATCCGCATGGTCGGCCGGTGCCGAACAACAACGGCGATGATGATCCGGAATCCGCTACTCATTGATCAACGGATCAGTTTACTTGTAACACACCGCAACGAAATTCCACGCGGTCGACGGGTGGCCAGCATAAATATATTCGTCATTCTGACAGAAGATCATCACACGCGAAAAGTGATCTTCGAGCAGCGCTTTGAACGTGTTGTAGTCGTATTCATAGAGATGATGCGCCTGACGGGACAATGAACGATCTTCCCGCGCCCTCGGCGTTGATAGAATGCACAGCCCGGAATCTTTAAGATGCGCAGCACAATTCTCGACCATGCGCCGCCCATCGTGCTGATCAACGTGCTCGATCATTTCGAAGCTGACAACGACATCAAATGAACAATCCACGCGGTGTGGGTTGAGGATATCGCCGGTGCAATAGTGCAGGTTGTCTGCACCGTATGTATCGCGGCACTGCTTCACAATAGCTTCGTCAATGTCAATGCCGACAACGGACTGCACGTGTTTGGAGAAGAAATTGCAGCCGAACCCTTCACCGCAACCGACTTCCAGAACTCGGTCGGTATCGCGCATCCATTTGCACGCAAATTTGTATCGCGCGATTGTGAATGCAATCATCTCCAGCGGTTCGGAGGGATTGGTCAGCGATACGCGTGGGCGGACGGGACAGTTGATGTGGTCGGTCTTCATTGCATTTCTCTTGCGTGCGTGCTCAGACAAATTCTGAGTGGCGTTTGTCTTCCAGCGTCATGTAGTTGAGAATTTCGTTGTAGATGTTGTATCGATTGGCGGTCATGCCGCCGAGGCAGGCTCTGCCGCACTCACCACGATACACCGATTCCATCACAGCCTGCCGTTTGTCACCGTTCCAGATGGTTTCGAAGCTGTCAGTATGGACGTTGCCGAAGCTGAAGCGTTTGTCGCCGCGCAGGAAACAACATGCATATGTTTCGCCGTCCGCACCGACAACGCCGACGAGATTCGGCCCGAGGCATTTGCGGTAGGGGAATTGTTGCAGTTGATCTGCGGTGAGATAGGCTTCGGAAAAATTGCCGAGCATGACTCGGAAACTATCGGATTCCAATGCGGCGGCAGCGGCAGCCTGTTCACGCATCGCTGCACGGGTTGATTCAGTCAGTGGGTTCGTCGGATCAAAGACGCAACGAATGCTGACATAGGCAACGCCTAACTGTAAGCCCAATTTTGTGAATGCCAGAATTTCCGTGCAGTTACGAGGTTCAGCGACGAAGTTCAATCCGAGCACGGTGTTGTGTGCATGTTCAGCCAAGTACTGCACGTTGTTCATGATCCTGGTGAAGTCGCGCGTGCCGTGAATGTTCTGATGTGTGTCAGCAGTTGCAGCATCGAGACTGATGCGCACCCACTGTGCGGTCTGAAGCACAAGCTCGCGTGTGTCCTTGCGCGGCATTGAGCCATTGGTGATCAGACCCATCGGAAGCTCTGCCGTAGCGACGACGCGCAGCATGTCATCGAACTGCGGGTGGACGGTGGGCTCGCCGCCGCCTTTGAGCACGATCGACCGGACGTCCATCGATTTCAATTCATCAATAAGCGAGCGGAAGCGATCGAGTGCAAGTAATTCACCGGTGTGCGATTCTGCGCTGACGCACCAGTTGCAGCGATGATTGCAGAGATTCGATGGATCGATTTCAACTGTGACGGGTGCGACGTTCTCGCCTGCTGCGAAGCGCTGCAGGCGATCAAAGTGATTGAGAATCTTGTAACGATTGAACGGCTCGCCGAGCGCAGCCTGCTGTATAGCCGCAACATTGTCAGGTCCGCCGGGACGCGCTGTCGGCATCGCCGGTTTGGATTCGGTCAAGAGAACCGGAAGCGAGACGGTTTGTTTTGCGGATGCCTGTGTCATGAATCACGGCCTCCCATTGCGAAAAATGTCGAGCAGTTGTTGCATGCGATCGGACATTGCATGTTCTCTTCGGACTCGCGCGGCAGCTGCCCGCGCGCAGGCTTGTCGCTGCTGCGGATGATGAAGCCACCATCGGATTTTCTGCTGCATTTCAGCGATCGAACCGAACGAATCGAGTTCGGTACCCGGCTCGAAGACGGTGTCAAGCGAATTGCGCTCGGGAACCCTACCGACCAGCACGAAACCACCTGCTGCAGCAGAGTCATACAACCGGGGGTGATGGACTGTCCATGTGTGCAGATGCAACACAATCGCAGCATGGTGTACGGCATCACGCAGCGGCGGCCCGTTCGCAATGACTCCGGCATGTTGCTGAGCAACCACAGGTAATGCATCCCACCCGGTGCCGTACAAGCCGATATTGAATGCGCTGAGCGCTTCAATAAACCGTTCTCGCACAAGCATGTGGGCAATGCGGTAACGGAAATATTGTGAAAGGGCGTGTAATTGTGCAGGATCAATCGGCGCGTTCGGCGCGATAGATCGTTGCGATTCAATCAGCAGCGCGCCGCAATCCGGAATTATGAACTCTTCTGTTGTATTGCAGGTGCTGATCCAAGCATCGAGCCGTTTGCGGGCTTCGAGCATCAATCGTTGTACATTCGGCGCAAGCGTGTCGAAGCCGATCAATGCGCGGTATCGCTCAAATGGGTGAAAATTGCCTACGAACAGCACATCACATTTCGGCTCGGCAGGACAGGCCGGCGGGTGGTAGAGCTCTACATTCGCGCCCAAATTCAAGTGATGCACACTCTCAGCGTCTGCGCCATTATGGTGTGCATCGTCCACCCAGTCTTCAACCATTACCGCCAGAACATCACGCGGACCGAGGCTGCGCGCTGCATCGGGACTGGCACTGGCGACATAGTCCTGATCCCATGTCGCAAGCGTCAGTTGCTCGGGTAGTTCACTGAATGCTGCGCGCGTGAATCCGTTGAGAATCAATACATCGGGATCGTGCTCATCGATGGCTTTCAGCAATTCGTATTGAGCCGTCTTCGAGTGATCAGTGAACACCGAATTGCATTCGCTGCCGAGAACGCGCAGACCGTCGCGCATGTCCCTTGCGCAAAACTGTTGGTAAGCACTGTTGGAATTGGCAGGTGTGAGAAGTCGCAGCGGCCGTTCGCCTGCGCGCAGCACATCGCCCGGGGTGGGGCGGTCGGCGTACTTGCCGCTGCGAAGCCGGATGCGCAGTTCCATGCACATTTGTTCGAGCAGTGCGTGCAATTCCCGGCTGAATCGAACAGCCGATTCGCGAGCAGGGCCGGTGCGCACTTGATCCGCAATCGTCCACGGCCAGTGTTTCGGTTGTTCATCGAGCAACCACTGCTGCAGGTGGAGGGCATCGTTGATCGGCAGCAGCAGCAACGGCGTATATTTCGGGTGCTGCAGGGCATCGTGCAGGTGTGGGTCACCTAGAGTTTGCACAAGAGCGGCCGGGCTGTGCAGCAGGTGTACAAGAATCTGATTCGGCAGCAGGGTTTCAAGTTGCTGCCCGAGCAGAGAAAAATCATTGACCTGGGCAGTGAATCGGTACCGTTCGTTGACAAAATCAGCAGCGGCACCGCGCGTTGTCTCGGCGGCAACTTGCCTGCCGGGCCCGGCAAGCCATCTGCGCAAATCGCTGAGTAGTAACGGGTAACGCTCAGCAAGCAGGCTCAGGCTTGTTTCGGTCTGCTGATGAGCGCAGGTGCTTGCTGTTGGTGCTGCAGGCGGCATATGCCTGCTGTTATCGGCGCTTCTGCAACGTCACATCGCATCAAATCCGGCACTGCTACACAGCATCGGGTTCAGCCGGCTCATGTGGTTTCCGGCGGCTGTGGTGCTAGGATTGCCTTTACACCGGCCATCCTCCAGTAAGGACCCTTTTCATGACTGCTGACCACCTGGCCACAGACCAATCGAATCCTTTCGCTTCGACTTCCCTGCCGGATGTGCAGGGGCTGTCTGATTCGCGGCGCATCGCCATCGACAAGGTCGGCGTGAAGGATGTGCGGTATCCGATCACGCTGCGCACGCCATGCGGCGGCACGCAGAACACCATTTCGACGGTGAACATGTATGTGTCCTTGGCGGCTGATCGCAAGGGCACGCATATGAGCAGGTTCATGGAGTTGCTCAATCAATACTCCGACGGCTTACAGCCGGACCGCTTTATGGAATTCTGTCACAAGCTGCGCGAGCGCCTGGATGCGAATGATGCACATGTCGAGATGGAATTCCCATACTTCATTCGCAAAGTCGCGCCTATTACGCAGGCTGCCGGCCTGATGGATTACACTGTGCAGTTCCGCTGCGCATCCAACGGCACTGACGACTTCATCATGCGCGTGGTTGCACCTGCAACGAGCCTGTGTCCGTGCTCCAAGGAAATCTCAGAAGATGGTGCGCACAACCAACGGTGCATGATCACTGCAGAAGTGCGATTCTCCAGCATGCTGTGGATCGAGGATCTTGTCGAGATTCTGGAATCCGCTGCAAGCTGCGAGGTGTATCCCGTACTCAAACGGCCGGATGAGAAGTTCGTCACTGAAGAAGCCTATCGCAATCCGAAGTTCGTCGAAGATATCATTCGCGATCTGGCGATGGCGCTGAATGCTGATGAGCGCATCACGTGGTACCACATTCGCAGTGAGAATTTTGAATCGATCCACGCGCATAACGCCTACGCAGAGATCACGAAGGACAAACGCTGAACGTCGATGCCAACAGGAATTCCAGCGCGGTGATGCGGGCAGCCATAATTGCCATTGGTGATGAACTGACGCTCGGCGAGTCGCTCGACACCAACAGCGCCTGGCTGGCAGCGCGTTTGCGCGAGCGTTCTGTTGATGTGCGGGAACATCGCACGGTCGGCGATGTTGCGCAGCAGATTGGCTTTACCATTGCCGAACTTGCACAATCCTGTGATGTCATCATTTTGACCGGCGGACTCGGTCCGACTGCTGATGACCTGACGCGCACCGGGCTGGGTCACGCAGTGACGCCGGGGCAGGCGCTGGTGCAGGATGCTGATGCGCTGCGACATCTGGAAGCGCTGTATCGCACGCGGCATAAGACGATGGCGACAACAAATCTGGTGCAGACGTACCGGCCGGAAACCACAACGATGATTGCCAACCCCAACGGAACAGCGATGGGGCTGGCGGATTCGCTTGGGGGGTGTCGGGTCTTCGCACTGCCGGGGCCGCCTCGGGAGATGCAGCCGATGTTTGATTTGGCGGTTGTTCCGCACCTGCCTGCGGCAAACGATGACAACGCAGCGATGACACGATTTGTCCATGCCTACGGGCTGGCGGAATCCGAAGCATCTCAGAAACTCGGCGATCTGCTAGCCCGCAACCGCTCGCCGCAGCTCGGCATCACTGTGAGCCGGACAATACTGACGGTGCGCATCCGCGCGCAAGGCAGCCGCGAGACAATCAGCACACAGATTGAAGATGACACTGATTCTGTACAACGCGCGCTGTGGCCATACGTCTTCGGCGGTGGTGATGACACACTTGCATCAACGGTCGGCGACTTGCTCGGCCAGCGCGGCGCAACTGTCGCCACGGCGGAATCGTGTACCGGCGGAATGTTGGGCGCAATGCTCGTAGATGTTGCCGGTTCGTCAAATTACTACGCAGGCGGATGGGTGACGTACTCTGATGCAATGAAGTCGCGCTGTCTGGGCGTGTCTGAAAAACTCCTGGCAGAGCACGGCGCAGTTTCGAAACAAGTCGCCAGTGCGATGGCGGTTGGTGCGGTGCAGCAGTCGGGCGCAGCGTATGGTATATCCATTACCGGTATTGCAGGACCGGGCGGTGGTTCGGATGCAAAGCCGGTCGGTCTGGTGTATATCGGTCTTGCGGAAACTTCGCCGGGAAGCATGCCGATCGTGGAGGTGCGGCGTTTTCAGTTCGTCGGCGATCGCCTGATGATTCGCCAGCGCAGTGCATTCGCAGCTCTGCAGATGGCTCGATTCAGATTGTTGGACGTTGACCCGAACGTGCAACTGCTCTGGCAGGTCGCAGAACCTGGTAGCGACAACGCCCAGCAATCAATTCGGCCGACAACAACGCAGACGAGTGATGGAATATGACTGACGCAGTTGAAGCATGCATTGCGCTGGGTTCGAACCTCGGCGAGCGCGCTGTGGCGATTACAGCAGCGATTGATCATCTTCATGCGACCGATGGCATTGTCATTACCGCGGTCAGTTCAATGTATGAAACTGATCCGATTGGCCCCGGCCGGCAGCCGAAGTATCTCAACGCTGCTGCGGTTGCCAGAACCAACCTGCCGGCACGCAATCTGCTGAATCGGATGTTGGAAATCGAAAGCATGCTGGGCAGAGCGCGCCAGTGCGGTCAGAAATGGGGCCCGCGGAGCATCGATCTGGACTTGCTGTTGTATGGCGACCGGATCATCGACGAGCCGGGCCTGCGGGTTCCACACCCCCGCATGCATGAACGCGCATTTGTGCTGGATCCATTATGTGAAATCGCCCCGAACAAACGGCATCCTGCGCTCGGTAGGTCGGTAGAATCTATCCGCAGGTCACTTTATGCCAGCCCGGCATCAACCGTGGAATAGTGATCGCCGATAGTGTGTTTTGTCTTTGTGCGGCATTCCGGGGTGATGATTAACGCACGTCCCGCCGCATATTCAACTCAATCTTGAACCGTTATTCCCATTCTCAATTCGGAGCAAACTGTGCAAAAATTCCTGACCATTGCCGCGATCGGACTCACTGCGTCTGTCGGTCTGGCCCAGAATCAAACCAATACTGATGCGGCGTCGCAGGCGGACACACTCCTGCGCGAAGTCATCAAGACATACGCGACTGCTGATGCGCTGACTGACACCGTGACCATCACATATGAAGTGCCCGCGCAGCCCAACGAGCAAATCACCGCGACGATCAATATGGATCGAACATCGGGCAACTCCAGCTTCAACACCGAAGGCATGGCAATCACCGCGCTCGACGGCCAGCTGTATCTTGAGTCCGACGATGTCAAGAAGAAATATTTCCAGACGGAAATAACCGAGGATGTCCCGACAACATTGCAGAGCATCTTCGGTGGTGGCGGATTGTCGTTCCACTTCGCGCTCACAGACGGCGCGACGGTTGATGATCTCACCGAAGCCCTGAACGTTGGCGCGATCGAAAATCTTGCAGTCACCGGCTTCGAGACCAAGAAGAACGACGACGGCGCGATGCGCAACGTCGTGACGATGACCGGCGCCAACGAAGGCACGTTGACGCTGCACATCAACCCCAAGACGAACCTGATCACTCAGTCAACGACATCATTCTCGCCGCAGTTCGAGATGGCTGGTGAGTCGATGATCATCACTGTCAAGTCGTCGTACGACCCGAACGTGCTACCCAAGCTGCCCACGGCGATCACCTTCAACCCCGCTGGTCGGAAAATGGTGTCGAACCTTATGGAATTCCAGCCCACGCCGCTCGGCGTCGGCGAGGTCGCGCCCGACTTCACACTTGCCAGCAGTGATGGCAATGACGTGAAGCTCAGCGATCTGCGCGGCCAGGTCGTCGTACTTGATTTCTGGGCGACATGGTGCGGTCCCTGCAAGATGGGGCTGCCGCTGCTTGAGCAGTTCTACACATGGACGCAGGACTCCGAGCAACAAATCAAAGTGTTCGCAGTCAACGTCTGGGAGCGCGCTCCATCAGTCGATGATCGCAAGGCTGTTGCGATGAAATACTGGGAAGCGCAGGAATTCACCATGCCGACGCTGTTCGATCTGGAAGGATCGATCGTGTCTGAGTACGGCGTCAGCGGAATCCCAACGACGTACATCATCGCCCCCGATGGGACGGTATCTGCCGTACACGTCGGCTTTGATCAGAACATGGTCGAAGTTCTGAAGAAGGACGCCAGCGAGGCAGTAGCAAAGAACACGACAACCGGCTGAACGCAGCCGCAGCAACATTTCACACAATCGACCGGACCGTCATCGAAAGGTGGCGGTCCGGTGGTATTATGAAGTATCGCCTTTTTTCATTCGGCACTGCGCCGCCGGGAGAATTCCGCCATGACACTGCAGATTCATCATCGCCTTCTGACATATGCAACAGCTCGATCGTTGCTTGTTCTGTGTGCTTTCGCGCTGTGTGTTCAGGCCAGCAGCGCGCAGGATATTGATGCTGATGCCGCCGCTGCGTTTGAGAAAATGGTCACATCCCACCGCGAGCGCCCGGCACTCGGTGTCAAGACGACGATTACCGTCGAGCTTACCCAGGGAGATATGACAAGTTCCAGCGACGAGGTTGTTGCGGAGTTCCTGTTCGGCAAAAATCGAAAAGCACTGATTACGCTGCGCGGGTATCAATGCCTGCTGTCCGAAGGTGAATTAATCGGCCTGCATGAAGGTAATGCCCATTCGTACTATCGCGGGACTGACGATGGGTCGCCGTATTACGCACTGTTCAACGCATTTCTGGATCTGCCGTTCCCGCATCTGGCGATCTTCATAGGCGAAGATTCGATGGAAGATCTGTATATGCAGATTCAGCCTTCTGCGCCCAATCTGCAGCCGACCGGGGTCACTACCGTTGAAATTGACGGCACTGCTCGCCGGGTCTTGACACTTGCAAGCGATGATGCGTCCTTTGAAATGATGATCGACCCGGAGACGCAATTGATCGATAGCGCGATTCTGGAAATCACCGGTGGGCCGATGGTGCAGCAGGGTGTGACCATGCGCTATGAGCATGCGTTCGAATACGAAGTGTTCGACAATCCCGCACCTGCCGAGCGTTTCGAACTGAAAACGAAGGGCCGGCAGCGCGTCACGATGCTGGCCACATTGCAACCGCCGCCGCCCGCGCCGATAGACCCCGGGGCAGCGCCGGGAATGCCAGGTCGGGCAGCGCTTGCCGGCCAGCCGGCACCGGAATTCACTCTTGCCACGATTGACGGCGGGGCGGTCGATCTCGGCGAATTACGCGGTCAGATTGTCGTGATCGATTTCTGGGCGACGTGGTGCGGGCCGTGCATCAAGGCGCTACCGATATTGCATGATGTCGCCACATGGGCCCGCGATGAACAGTTGCCAGTGAAGATATTTGCGATCAACACGTTTGAAGGCGCAACCTTGCGCGAAGACACGCCGGACGGTCGCCTGAAAAAAGCAAAGAATTTCTGGAACAACAAGAAATTTACCCTTCCGGTGTTGATGGACTACACCGATCAGACAGCAGCGAGTTACGGCGTCAGCGGAATTCCGACGACGGTCATTATCCGCGCCGATGGCGTTGTGCATACTGCCCATACCGGCCTGTCGCCGAACTATGCCGAGCAGCTCAAGGCAGACATCAAAGCCGCTCTCGAAGCTGTCGAATCGCAACCGGAGTAACAGCGCGCAAAACGCACAACTCATCGGCGATCGCGTACCATCAGCGCTATGAATGGCGTGTCGCTGCCGCAGTTGAGCGCAACTGATCAGACAGATGTCATTGCGACGTTGCGCAATCAGATTGCCGGCGAGGTGCGCACTACAAGCCATGACCGGATGCTGTACGCCACTGATGCAAGCATTTATCAGGTGCCGCCGCTTGGTGTTGTGATTCCCAAACACCTTGATGATGTACGCGCCGCGGTGCGATTTGCCGGGGCGCACAATATTCCGATTCTACCTCGCGGCGGCGGCACTTCACTTGCCGGGCAGACGGTCAATCGCGCGCTCGTGCTCGATTTCTCACGCCATTGCAACGCGTTTGAAAACGTCGATGTTGACGGACGAACGGCAACTGTCGAGCCGGGCATAGTGCTCGATCATCTCAATGCTGCCCTTGCGCCGCATTCATTGATGTTCGCGCCCGACGTCGCTACAGCATCACATGCAAACATTGGCGGGATGATCGGTAACAATTCTGCGGGGGCGCATTCGGTGCTGTACGGCAGAACAGTCGAGCATCTGCAGGCGCTGGATGTGCTGCTGGCTGACGGCGCTGAACTGCATCTTACGGCAGGGCAGACGCAGCTCGATCATCGCGTCGGGCAAAAAACAAGGCGCATCGCGCAGATCGTGCAGTCAGTGGCTGGCGATATACGACAGCGATATCCGAAAATTACGCGCCGCGTCAATGGCTACAACATGGATATGTTGCTGGATCAGATAGAACGCTCTCAAACACAGCACTTCGAGCGAGTGAATCTTGCGCATTTGCTGTGCGGCAGCGAGGGGACATTGGGCGTGACGCTGCGCGCGACAGTGAATCTTGTCCCGACGCCGACGTGCAAGGGATTGGCGATTGGTGCGTTTGCTGATGTCGAGTCAGCGTTGCAGCAAGTCGGCGCGATATTGCAGACGAAACCATCTGCAGTGGAACTGATTGACGATGTAATTCTCAATCTTGCTGCGCAGAACAATGAATACCAGCGGTATGTTGAGTTGTTGCCGAAGCTCAATGGCAAAGTACCCGGCGCGATTCTGTATGTCGAATACTTTGCTGATGACCAGGCGATGCTGAGCGCGAAGTTCGATTCATTTCAACGATTGCGCAGCACTCCAGAGATGGTCATACATACCGATCCGAGCGCAATGGCAGCCGCCTGGAAGCTCCGCAAGGCTGGCGAACCGCTGCTGTACGGCATGACCGGCCCGCGGAAACCGATTACGTTTATCGAAGACGCTGCCGTTGTACCGGCGCGGCTCGTCGATTTCGTGTGTGCGGTGCGCGCGATGCTGCACCGTCACGGCACAACCGCTTCGTTTTACGCCCACGCATCTGTGGGTTGTCTGCACATTCGACCGATGATCGCGCTCAGCGATCCGGCAGACCGCATGAAAATGCAACATATTGCTGAAGAAACATGCGATCTCGTGCGAGAATTCAACGGCGCGCTGTCTGGTGAACATGGCGATGGGCGTCTGCGCTCACACCTGCTGGAGCGCTTCTATGGCAGCGCAATCTGCGACGCATTTGCACGAATCAAGTCAGTCTTTGATCCGAATAACCTCATGAATCCCGGAAACATCACCGCGCCACATTCGATGACGGAACAGCTTCGTGTTCGGCCGGATGATCATGATGCATGTGTGCCGGAGGTAGAGACATTCTTCAAGTATGCATCTGAAGGAAACTTTGGCGAAGCGGTGCATATGTGCAACGGAGCCGGCGTGTGCAGGCGCACCACCGGCGGGACTATGTGCCCGTCGTATCGAGCCCTGCACGATGAGCGTCATGCAACGCGCGGGCGCGGTAATGCGCTGCGGCTGGCGATTACCGGTCAGTTCAACGGGAATGGGCAACGCAGCGCTCCGAAATGGAATGATGCCGAGACGATTCGTACGCTCGATCTGTGCATGTCGTGCAAGGCATGCAAAGCTGAATGTCCGAGCAATGTCGATGTCGCGCGCCTGAAATCCGAATACATGGCTCAGAGTTACGCAGCTGGTCGTACGATTCCGCTGGCGGCACAATTGTTCAGCCGGGTTCGGCAGAGCAATCGACTGGGGTCGGCGCTGCACCCGATTGCGAATCTGCTGTTGCACTCGCCGCTGCGCGCGGTTGCTGACGAGCTGCTCGGGCTGGATGCGCGTCGTTCACTGCCGCGGTATGGACCGTCGCTGCTGCGCTGGCAGCGTCGTCGAGCACGCCCTGAAGCAAACCGTCCGGTCGTGCTGCTATTTGCGGATTGTTTCAGCACATACAACGAACCGCACATCGGCCGGGCTGCAGTGACTGTTCTTGAAACACTTGGGTATCGCGTCGAATGTGTTGATGCAGGTTGTTGTGGTCGGCCGGCGATCAGCCTGGGGTTGCTGGGCGATGCTCTGCCGCAATGCTCCATAACTGCTGATGCGCTGATCGGGCTGATGCAGAAGCACAATGCGATTGCACTGATCGGGCTTGAACCAAGTTGCGTTTCGGCAATTGTCGACGATTGGCAGGATCTGCGCCTCAATGTCGACCAACCACGTTTGCGCGACATGGCCGGGCGCATGTTCGCAATCGAGGATTTTATCGAATCGCGTTGGGACCATCATCCGTTGCGGCCGGAGTTGTTAACAAATGAATCCAGTTCAACAGCACCAGTGTTGCTGCACGGCCACTGTCATCAGAAAGCGCTGTGGGGCATCGACAATACGGCGGCGTTGCTGCAGCGCTGCATCGGTGGTCCGCTGGATGTACTTGATTCGGGCTGCTGCGGCATGGCAGGGGCGTTCGGCTACATGGAAAATCACTATGACCTGTCGATGGCGGTCGGTGAAACTGCGCTGTTTCCACTCGTGCGCGCCCAGCCGGAGGCAATAGTTGCAGCGCCGGGAACAAGCTGCCGCCATCAATTGCACGATGCGCTTCACATTCACGCGCGGCACCCGATTGAACTCGTTGCCGATCAGTTGGTCAATCGCTGCCCAGCGTGATCGATACATTCGTCGCCAGATCTTCAGCGATGAGCGCAACGATACGCTCCTGCATGTCTTTGGCCCGCCAGAGTTGTCCGCGCTTGAAGCCGTTGACAAGAATGCTGAACGAACGACACCTGCCATCTGGCATCGTGACGAAACCACTCATTGTACTGACGCTGTCGATGTATCCGGTTTTGCCTCGCACCGTCGCGCCGAAGAGATCGGTATTGCGGAATCGCTTGGTCAGTGTTCCGCTTATGCCGGCTTCGGCAAGGGAATCCAGATACACTGGGCCGAGGCTCTTGTCGTTGTAAAACGAACACAACCAAGCGGTGAATGTTTCAGCGGTCACGCGATTGTCTCTGCTCAACCCGGAGCCGTCGGAAACAATCAGCGACGATACGAGACTCGGATCGTGCAAGCGATCGAGCACGACATGTCGCAGGATTGTGCTGCCGTGTTCCCACGAACCCGGCTGGTTGGTCAGCTCATGGCCGATGCGCTTGAGCATTGCTTCTGCATACAGGTTCACGCTGTCCTGATTGCAGCGTTTCAACACCGTAGCGATTGGTGTCGCAACGACCGGCCCGATGACTGTTCCTTCGGCGGCATCATCGTTCGTCTTTGCCGGCCGGGCGGTTTGCACAGTTACGCCGGCGCTGCGCAGGCGATCGGCCATCAGATCAGCAAAGAATTGTGGCGGGTCGTGAAACGTCACAGGTACGGGAATCTGGTAGGTAAAGCGCACGTTGCCGTACAACGTCATGGTATTACTATCGGGGGGTCGGCTGATCCATGCGGTGTTGCTCTCATCGACGCCGGTGCGTGCTGTCGCGCGGTTCTGCATTGAAATCCACGGTGCATTCGGCCGCACGGCGCGAATTTCCGGCCGGGTCCCCGAATGCGGTGCGGGAAAAACATGAAGCACATTCAGATGGAGGTTCAGCCCGGCAACTTCAGCGCAGTACCGGCGGTTGAGTTGATCAGCAGGCCAACTCGGGTGGAAATATTCGCGATCGAAAATTCGGTCATCAATAATGATCTCATCAATTGAGGTGATGCCCGCACTGGTAACAGCATCAATCCACAATTCGATGAACTGTTCGATGCTGAGCCCGGGGGTGTCCGCTGTTGCCATGCGCTCGAGCAGTTCCGGATCGCCAAACGCCGGATCACCGTCACCGACAATCACCAGTCGGCGGCCGTCCCATTGCATTTGTGTACGAAATTGAAAATCAGACCCAAGCACGTGTAATGCTGCGCCGCTGGTCAGCAGTTTCATGTTGCTGGCCACGCTCATCGGCGTCGTCGCATTGAAAGCAACCAATGCATCGTCATCTTCGGTATCTCGCACGCTGATGGCGATCGTGGCTTCGCCGAGCGATGCGCGCTTTATGGCGTCTTCAATCTCGACCTGCAGGCTGGCTGCGGCTGCGGACGCAGCGATCACGCACATCGCTGCAAGCGACAGGAACAATCGGGCGGGCGACAACGGAGCGTAACGGAAGGTGGCGTGTCGATTCCTGATCATCGGGCAAATCCGATCGTGGTGAAGCGGTAGTGGTCTTGTCCCCGGCAGGCATCGTATCGACCGACGTCGGTCAATCGCTGCAACTGTCAGGCCGTTGACCCGGTCTGCCCGTAGACTGAGCATATGTTGAATCGTGAGGCCTGCGAACGGCGTGTGTACCGTTTGGCTCTGCTGCTGACGGGTCGGCGGGAGTCTGCTGCTGCGGTAATTGAGCAGGTGGTGGGGGCTCAGCCGGAGCTCAGCCGCCTCGACAGCGCGCATCTGGATCGCCTGACCGTACTTCGCAGTCGCGAGCAGCCGATCGAGCCGATGCAGGTGCCCGGGCTCAAGCCGAAGTTTGCTGCGGCGCTGGCGGAACTTTCCGCTCAGCAGCGTGAAGCGTGGATTTTCATCAGCCTGTACCAGATGGATGATCGTACGACGGCAAAGGCAATGGATTGTTCATATCGAGCGGTGCGACAGCATCACGATCAGGGCGAAATGCAGATGCGTTCGTCGCTTGGGATGGAGCTGGAACAGGTTGCCCCGGATGTGCGCGAAGCGATGCTGCGTGTCGATGTGCCGGAATTCTACCGGCAGGCGCAGCGACGCCGGAAAAAGATGCGCCGCTCGATCAAGCTGGCAAGTGTCGTGGCGACACTACTTGCACTGCTGGCAGCGATATCATGGCTGGCGCAACTCTATTCGTAAACACTTCTGCACATGAGTACGTCCAAATCCACACCTGCCGGCGACGACGCACAGCGCATCAACGAACTGCGCGAATTGCTGCGCCGGGCAAACGTTGCCTATTACGTCGATGCGCAGCCGCTGATGCCCGATCGTGAGTTTGATGCGCGGCTTGAAGAGCTGCAGCAACTGGAAGCGGATCATCCGGAACTTGCCGATCCATACAGCCCGACCCAGCGCGTCGGTGGCGAGCCCATTGACGGCTTCAAAACTGTCGACCATACAGTGCCGATGCTCTCCATTGACAACACCTACGACGAAGATGAACTGCGCAAGTGGCATGCGCGCGTTTCGGAGCTGCTCAGCGGGCCGGGGCAAATGGATTTCGGCAGCAATGTGTCATACGTCTGCATGCCGAAGATTGACGGCGTCGCACTTGCGTTGGTGTATGAAGCTGGCCGGCTTGTTCGTGCTGTAACGCGCGGTGATGGTTCTCGTGGTGATGATGTCACCCCCAATGCCCGGGCGATCCGCGCGATTCCGCTGACGCTTGTCGGCGATGATGTACCCGATGTTCTGGAAGTGCGCGGCGAGGTGTACATGCGGTTCGAAACGTTCGATCGGATTAATTCCGAACGCGAAGCCGCCGGCGAGACGACGTTCATGAACCCGCGGAATTTCACAGCAGGTACGCTCAAACAGCTCCACCCCAGGATTGTCGCTCAGCGTGATCTGCGATTTTGCGCACACTCAAGCGGTCACATCGAGGGTGAATCGTTCAGTACGTTCAGTTCTTACCTGGACCAGCTTCGCTCGTGGGGAATACCAGTCACGCCGGGCACGAAGCTGGTTCTGACGATTGATGCAGTGTGGAAGTACATTCAGCATTACGACGAGCAGCGTCGAATTTCAGAGTATCCCGTCGATGGCGTTGTCATCACTGTTGACTACACACGCGCGCAGGAAGCGCTCGGCGCAACGTCGAAAGCGCCGCGATGGCGCATTGCATTTAAATACGCGCCGGATCAGGCAATGACCACGCTGCTCGCTGTCGACTGGCAGGTTGGAAAGAACGGTACGCTCACACCCCGTGCGACAATGCAGCCGATTCTCCTCGCTGGGACGACGGTCCAGCACGCCACACTGCACAATATTGAAGAGATTCATCGCAAGGACATACGTATCGGCGATGCGGTCATTATCGAAAAGGCCGGCGAGATCATTCCGCAGGTCGTGGAAGTGGTTACGAAACAGCGACTGAAGACCGCAAAGAAAATTCAGCCACCCACGAAATGCCCTGCGTGCGCCGGCGTCGTCGAACAGGAAGGCCCGAAGCTCTATTGCGTGAACCCGGAATGCCCCGCGCAATTTCGAGAGAAACTCAAGTGGTTTGCCGGTCGCGGGCAAATGGACATCGACGGCCTCGGCGAAAAAGTCGTTGATCAACTCGTCGATGCCGACCTCGTGCACCACTTCGCTGATCTGTACACACTTCAACGCGACAAACTTCTCGAACTGGAGCGCATGGGTGAAAAATCAGCGGACAACCTGCTGGCAAGTATCGATGAAAGCAAATCGCGCGGGTTGGCGCGCGTCCTCGCTGGGCTGGGCATTCGGCACATCGGTACGACCACAGCGAAGTCGCTCGCAAAACACTTTCCTGATGCTGCGGCGCTGATGAATGCAAGTGAAGAAAACTTGCAAGCCGTGCCGGATATTGGCGAAATCACTGCGCACACACTGCATGAATATCTCAATTCGAAGCAGGGACGTGATGCATTCAAGCTGTTGCAGGACATCGGCGTCGATCTGAAAAGCAATCTGTACAAGAGTGATGACGTTGCAGGCAATTCACCGTTTGCAGGCAAGACCATTGTCCTGACCGGCACGCTGGAAACATTCACCCGGCCGGAGTTGACCGCAAAACTTGAAGAGTTGGGTGCAAACGTCACCGGGTCAGTCTCGAAGAACACCGACGTTGTGATTGCTGGCGACAAGGCAGGTTCGAAGCTTGAAAAGGCGCAGAAGCTGGGCGTGGAAGTCTGGGACGAGGCGCAATTGCTCAGCAACCTGAAAGCTGACTGACAACCGGCAGTGCCGCTACAATCGCCTGACTATGGGTCAGGTTGCCCTTGGAATTCGAAGTCTGTTGATCAAGGCAGCGGTCTTCTTTGTGCTGTGCGCGCTGCTGGTGTGGACACTGGGTGGACAGCTGTTTCCCCGGCCGGAAGTCGTCAATGGCCCGTCGGTGGAGTTCGCCGGAAGCAGATGGTTCTGGCAGCTCTCTGCAGGTGGTGAAGAGCCGGGCGCGATGCACTGGTCGCTCATGGAGATGGTTGATGACAAACCTATACCCGTCAACGACAAACGCTGGGCCGATATTGCCGGCCCGGTCGTTGCAGATGATGCGATGTATTACGCCGGTCGTCCGGACCACCACGCACAGGTCGACTGGATCATGAATCGTATGGTGGTCGGCGATTCGTCAATGACGACCACATCGTGGACGTATCCCGATCGGCTTGCGGTGGAGCAGCAACTGGAACGCTTACGGCACGGGCTGCCATTACAGGACGTTGCGACAGTTCGGGCCCAGCGACCGGCGATACTCGAGCCACAGCCGGTTTCGGCCGATGAAGACCCCAGCCCCAGCCGGGACGAACTGACCGAGCGATCGCCAGGCGAATCGGGAAGTTGACGGTCGGCGCGGAAACGATTCGCCCTATGCGGAACATCGAATTCAAAGCCGAGTTGCGTGATCTTGATGCAGCGCGAACGCAGTGCAAATTGATCGGCGCTGATTGTGTCGCAGTGACTCGACAGGTCGATACGTATTTCAAGCTCACCGACGGTCGACTGAAGCGACGCGAAGCTGAAGGCGAACCGGTTGAGTGGATTTATTATCACCGTGCAGATGAATCCCGGCCGAAGCTGAGCAATTATACGATTCTTTCCGATGATCAGGCCCGGCTGCGGTGGGGGACACACAGTTTGCGAGAATGGTTGGTTGTCGCCAAGACACGCGAGATATGGATTCTCGAAAACATTCGTGTACACCTTGATGAAGTTGATGACCTTGGCGTGTTCATCGAGTTTGAAGCAATCGTGTCGCGCGAACACAACGTACAGGAATGTCACGAACTGATTGCGGATTTGCGCACCCGTTTCGGGCCGGTGATCAACGAGCCGATTTCATTGAGCTACAGCGATCTGATGGAGCAATTGATCAATATCAACAGTTTGAGCTGAGAAATACAGTCCACTGAATGTCGCACGAGCAATGAAAAAGCTCCGGAAAAACGTTTCCGGAGTTTTGTTCCGGCGCGCACGAAATGAACTCACGGGCTTCCGATCGTCAGCCATCCGGTAACGAGAAGTACGATGAACACCGCGCTCAGCACCAGTCGATACCACCCGAACACCGCCAATCCGTGGCGGTTGAGATAATGCACAAGCCACTTGATCGCCAGCGCTGCTGCGATTGTCGCGGTGATGATGCCGACCACCATCGGGCCGATGCCGAGTTCCTGCAATGCTGATGTTTCACCCATCATGTCCTTGGCAATTTTGTACACGCACGCGCCGCCGAGCGTCGGTAACGCCAGTAGAAAACTGAACTCCGCCGCTTGCTTCGGTTTGAGTCCGACCAACATGCCGCCGACGATCGTAATCATCGATCGGCTGGTGCCCGGCCACATCGCAACGCATTGCAACAACCCAATGATCAGCGCCCGCTTAAACGTCAAACGTTCGATATCAACAAATTCGTGTGCAGCGTCACCATCGCCTGCATCATGTTCATGAAAGAATTTCTTCTGCCATTTGCCGATAAAGATCATCACCAGACCCCACCCGGCCAGCGCGATGATCACCGGCACCGGACTAAACAGTCTGTCTTCGATAAAATCATCAAGCAGCGGTCCGAGGATTGCTGCAGGCAGGAATGCAACGAACAGCAGCATGGCAAGTCTGAACCCGCCACGATCGCGGCCGAAAACGCCAAGGATCATGCGTTTGACGCGCGGCCAGTACAGCCCGAGCACCGCCAGAATCGCGCCGCCTTGGATGACGATGTTGAACGTGTCGACCGCGGCCTTGCGTTCAGCCGGTTCGTCCAGTCCCAGAACAGCACTGGCGAGAATCAGGTGTCCGGTCGAACTGACCGGCAGATATTCGGTGATGCCTTCGACAATGCCGAGCACGATCGCCTGCAGATACGTTAGTTCATACACAGTTGTGTGCTCCGCCGGTGTGCATCATGTATCGGCTGCATTACTTGAATCCGCATTGAGCCAAGGCATCAAGTCGCGCACGGCTTTGCCGGCATTGTCGATGGGATGCTTTTGAAGCGCTCGCCGCTGCGCGTTGAACCATTCAAAACCGTTGTCGTAGTCGTCGCGCATGCGTTTGGCAAAATCGCCGCTGCGAATCTCCGCCAATATCGTCTTCATCCGCCCTCGAACTGCATCATCGATCAACGTCGCGCCCGCTGTATGTGCGCCGAATTCCGCAGTGTTGCTGATTGCTGCCATCATCCCGTTCACGCCTCGCGAATACACAAGGTCTGCGATCTGTTTCACTTCGTGGCAGCACTCAATATATGCCAGTTCCGGTTCGTAACCGGCTTCGACTAGCGTTTCAAACGCTGTGAGTACCAGCCACGTCAGCCCGCCGCACAATACAGCCTGTTCACCAAATAGATCAGATTCGGTTTCGTCCGCAAATGTTGTGCGGATGATTCCCGCACGGGCGCAGCCGATGCCCGCTGCCCATGCCAGTGCGAGTTGTTCTGCAGTGTTGTTTTTTGATTCCTGCGCAATCGCAAGCAAACAGGGGATGCCCGTACCTTCGACGTAGCGCTGCCGAAGCGTTGTGCCCGGCCCCTTGGGCGCGATCATCACAACGCCACGGCTGGCTTCCGGCTTGATCAATTCGTACCGAATCGCAAAACCGTGGATGAACCCGATCACTGCATCCGGTTTCAGGTGCGGCGCGATGTCGGTTCTCCAGAGTTCCGGCTGCACTTCATCCGGCAGGGCGAGAATGACCAAGTCAGCTTTCGCAGCGGCTTCAGCAATCGGCAGCGGCGCAAAACCATCGAGCTTTGCCTGCCTGGTTCCGTTTGCTTGCGGACGGCTGCCGACGACGACATCAACGCCGCTGTCACGCAGATTCAGCGCGTGTGCCCGGCCCTGGTTCCCATATCCTGCCACCACAACCTGCATGTTGCGCAGCGGCTCCATGAGCGAAGGTCCCGAATCGCGAATGACCTCAAGTGCCATATCAAGTGCATCCGATTCCCGAGGAAGAGTGATTCATCGCCATCCATGGCTGAGAGACAGCCCCTGACACCATCCGAGCATAACAGCGGTTGTCCTGAGTGGCGAAGCGGCCAATAATCATTACGGGAAAAGGAACCGAGTGTGATCAACAGCAATCCAGCACAACCTCCTGCGAAGGACGTTTTTGCACGCCACGGTTTGCGGTGTACGCCGCAGCGGCAGGTGCTGTTCGAAACCCTTCGCCAGACCAAGAGCCATCCAACTGTCGAGGAATTGCATCAGTTAGTCGTTGAGCAACACGACAAGGCCATCAGCCTCGCAACCGTCTACAACACTGTTGAAGTCCTGTGCAAGGCCGGCCTCGCCAAACGTTTTCCAACAGCCAACGGCTGTTGCAGGTACGACGCAGATATCGGCGAGCACCTGCATGTCCGCTTCACAGACACCGGCGAGATCGTCGATGTCCCTGCCGAACTCAGCGACAAAATCCTCGGGTGCCTGCGCAGCAAACTCATCGAGCAGGTTGAACAGCAGCTCGGTATCAGCATTGAAAATGTCAATATCCAGTTACATTCCCGCAGGCACTGCGACGATGCCGCAACCGGGATGCCAGGCGCTATGCCGCCCAACGGCACATCAGACTGATAACCACCCCTCACAACACCACAGGCCCCTGCGCTCAAGACACCCAGCCGAAGGACCGATAGTCCCTCAGGCGCGGTCGTGCTCTTTCGACACGCGCCCGATCAAGGGGCACAACATGGCAACGAACTGCACGTTCAATCGGCGCCGGCACGAACGATTCCAACTCATGCCCATGTACACCACCGTAACCGCGCATCTGCATCAGGCAGAGGACAACGCGGAACTGGCAGGCCATGCCTACGACATCAGCGAATCAGGCGTGCGCATAGAACTTGATGATGCTGTCGCGCCCGGCCATGACCTTGATGTGCAGATCACCGTTCCCGCAGACAGTCTGGATATCACAGCGTCAGGAAGCGTGATCCGTTGCTATGAATCAGATGATGATCCCGGCCCCCGGCGGATTGCTGTCGAATTCAAACACTTCGCAAGCGATGATGATCGCAAGCGGCTGATTCACTGGCTCGCCAGCGGGCATCTGCAACGCGCTGCCTGAAGCCGTACACGTCACTGCACGGCGCGGTAGAACATCACCATGCACCTGCTGCTCATCGGCCCCAGAGCGTCCGGCAAGTCGTCCATCGGACGGCGATTGGCGCGCCGGCTCGATCGTCCGTTCATCGATCTTGATGACCGAGTCGCCGCGCAGTTTGCTGAACACTCCATTGTGAAAATCTGGCAGGTACACGGCGAAGCTGCGTGGCGTGCAGGCGAAGTTGACGCATTGAAACACGTACTTGCCGATTCAACATTCGCCGTCGTCGCCCTTGGGGGTGGAACACCTGCGATCAACGAAGCAGAGCAGATATTGATCGATGCACGCACAGCCAGCCGGGTGTTCACTGTGTACTTGCGCGCATCAGTTCAACATCTGGCTGAGCGTCTGATCAGAAACCCCGGCGATCGACCGACCCTGATCGGCGAAGATGTCGTTACCGAGATCGAGTCGGTGCTCGAACATCGAGCTCCCATCTATGAAGCGCTCGCAGACATGATCTGTGATACCGATGACTGTGATGAAGATCATGTTGCTGTGTTGATTGAACACGAACTGCGCCGCCGGCATGTACTGCCACGTCATTGAACGCGGGCGAATCGTAAGCGAGAATGTGAAAAAACAGCCGTGACTGAATGTCACGGCTGCGTGGTAGTGCGATTGAACTGTGCTGTGTGTGCGCGGTTGTTTCGACGCGCGATTGATCAATCAAACGGCGTAAGCTTGCGGCCGATGCGGCGACGACGGCTGAGGATTTTCCTGCCGTTTTTCGTCTTCATGCGTGACCGGAAACCGGACTTCCGCAACTTCTTGATTGTGCTGACGCGTCGTGGGTAATGCATAGCAAGGCTCCGTAGCCGATAGGGGTCCAGACCACCTCTTGGGGGGAAACCGAGCAGGATAGCACGAGCTTCCGCTCCCCGCTACCCGCTCGGAACATGATTTGCCGGCTGCAAACGGTGAATCTGCCCGTTGAGGCCGTGATCATCGCCTGCCCGATCCAAGAACTGGTTCTTCTCAGCCGATAGAACTCGGGGTATAGTTGCCCTGTTGGCGGAGTGTTTCCGCCGGCTGGCCGAGCTTTTCCAGCGCCTTGCGGCACCACCGCCGGGCGAGGGTAAAGCCCGTTCAGTCTACCAGTTGATGATGAGCGAACCCGGCCGCAGCCGACCCGTTGCGCCTGGTTTGCGGTGAATCTGCACAAGCGATGACTGCGGTGGTTGAAGATCAAGTTCTCGAAAAGGCTGAGCAGATCCTTGAATACGAATTCAAGGATCGAGAATTGCTCAAGCGTGCGTTGATCCATGCATCGCTCGCCGACGCCCGGCTGGACAGCAACGAGCGCCTCGAATTCCTCGGCGATGCAATACTGGGCATGATCGTCTGCGAGAATCTCTTCTCACGGTTTGAAGAGCTTCTCGAGGGTGAATTGACCAAGATCAAAAGCTCCGTCGTCAGCCGAAACGTTTGCGCGAAGATAGCCAGACAGATCGGCCTCGATGAACTCATGCAGCTCGGAAAGGGGTTGTCCAGCCGCGATTCACTGCCTTCAAGTGTTGCAGCAGCGGTGTATGAATCCGTCATCGGTGCGCTGTTTCTCGATGCCGGCCTGGAGCGCACGCGTGAATTTATTCTGCGGGATATGGAGCCGCGAATCACCCACGCAGCCCGAAGCGGCCATCAATACAACTTCAAGAGCGTTCTGCAGCAATCAGCGCAGCAGCAGTTCAACAGCACGCCGCAGTATCTCGTGCTCGATGAACAAGGGCCAGACCACGCAAAATGTTTCGAAGTTGCAGTCGCCTTGGGCGAACGGCGGTTTCCATCAAGCTGGGGTCCGTCCAAGAAAAACGCAGAACAGGCCGCAGCGTTGGAAGCACTGGTTGAGCTTGGCTACGCCGAGCGTGGCGAGAATGGCAACGTCCACATCATCCCCGAAGTCATGAACGGCACGGTAGACGGAAAATAATCCAGCGTCTTAGCCCGCCAGCACCCATTGAATCAGCAACGCCGTAGCGATCACAGCACTCCCGAGCGCCATCACCCAGCGCCACAGAAAAAGACTCCCGTCCCCTTTTTTCAGGGGCATCATCTGCAGCGTTCCCGTGATGTCGTGCAGGCTGCCGCCGCGCCTGGCCCGATCCTGCACCAATGCCACGATCACATTCGCATCAAACGATCGAATGCCGAATTGTTCCGCGAGTTTCATGATTTTCTCACGCCGGCTCGGCGAAAGAGCTGCGCCATCAAGCTGGCTGTACGTCCGAGCAGCTAACACCCATCGCGGATCGGTCGGATCAATATCAGGGGTCACAGCAGCACGATTCTCGCTGTTGACCGCACGCAATGCCCGCGCTTCACCAGCCCGCAAAACTGCAGGCGCACTCTCCGGCCGGATCGGCGCTTGCACATTGTCAGTAACCGACGAATCCATTGTCGAACCGACAAGGCGAAGTCCGGGTTGGTTGCGTGCTGATTTCATAGATGCAAACTACGCCGCGTGGCGTCACCACAACCATACAGGCGTGCAATCAAGACTACATCATCGCAGCCGTCACGCGAACTTCAATCGAAGATGAGCAAAGAATTACACGACCAGTCAAGAGATCTAGCGAGTTATCGGTCGCCTTCGAGCTGCACCGGATACCTTCCATCCGCATCCCACACGATGGCAGTGCCTCGCTCTGCATCATCCGGCCCGGCATAGAACACGCGCAGTCCGCGTCTGTTCTTCAAGGAAACCGCAGCGCCGGCCGTCGCTCTGGAATACCCTGCGATGAACTGCGGATTTCCGCCGGGGTCGTGCAGGTTCAGTGTTCCACCGGAATTGGCTGTCTTGATTTGCGCGATGACGTGTCCAGCTGCGTTGCGCATTGTCAACGCTCCGCCGTCGCTGGCAACCGCCTGTGCGGTCATGAGATTCTGTCCACTGGCATCACTCAGATCGATGCGTCCGGTGCCGTCCACATCAGCGCCAAGCAGCGCCACTCGCGAGCCGGAGGAGTTGATGAGATTCAGCGCCCCGCCGCCTGGTGTCGTACCCAGCACTGCTACCGGCTGACTTTCACTGTTGATGAGTTGCAGCGCGCCGCCCGCGCCACCTGCTGTCATGCGGCTGCGCGGCTTACCCGCAGCAGAGTGCAGCGACACAACGCCAGCGCCTTCAGCATCAGTGCCCAGGCTCGTCACATTGACACCGCGGTTGTTCAACACGTCAAGCGCGCCCGCACCATCTGTCCGCGTGGAAAGATCGACAACCGCCATGCGATCTGCATTCATTATGCGCAGCGCGCCGCCGTTGTCGTTCACAGCCGCTTCACACATCGGTGTACCTTCTGCGTTGTGGATGTGCAGCGCTCCGCCTGTTTCGTTGCTGTCGATTGTCGCAATGTTCTTGCGCCGCGAATTCGATACCGCAAGTGCGCTACCGTGTTCTGTCCCGGTAAGCGAAATGATCGGCAGTTCGGTCGTGCTGTGGACTGTCAGCGATCCGTTGCCCGCTTCAGTGGAGCTGGAACGCACAACCCGCCGACCTTCAGCGTTATACAGGGTCGTCCGCCCACCAGTCGTCGTGCACTGCGCTTCCACGGCCGGCGTGCCATCGCTGTTCCAGATCGCAAACTGCCCGCCGGTCTTATCGACGCTGGTGCGCACGACGTTGGCACCGGACTGGTCGTACAAATCGAATTGCCCGCCGGTATCTGTTGCGGTCATCGCGCCGATGGTTTTTTGTTCGCTGTTCTGGATGCGCACCGCTCCGCCAAGCTCGCCCGCCTGGGCCTGCACAGCAAGATTACCCTGGCTGTTCCACACACCGAGTTCGCCACCACCTGCGGTACTGAAAAGACCCGCTACAGGTTTCGCATCGACATTCCAGAGCGCAAGGTCGCCGCCGGTGGCGTTTGTTGCCAGTCTGGCGAGATTCGCGCCCTCTGCGTTCCAGATGTCCAGTTGCCCGCCGGTCTCACCTGCGCTGAGCGCTGCGACGAGTTTGCCTTCGGCATCGACGATTTCCAGCCGCCGGGCCTGCACGATGTCCGTAAGTGAGTTCAGCGGAGCCGCAGCCAGCACGCATGCACCGACGAGGAGCATGCACAGCAGTGCTGTGATCGCCCGATACCGCCGGGAAGTTCGCTTGTGAACGTGGGCCTGCTTTTCGAGTGATTCGATTCGTCGTACAAACTGTTGCAAGTCTGTGGAAGTCATAACTGATCCTGCCCGTGTTTTACGTTGACCGATAATCGGCCACGTGAAGATTCCTGAAGGTGGATGATGCATCTACATCAGCACTAAAGCTCGATTGCGCGCGGTTCGTCACATATGTCCTTGCGTGCGCTTGGGTCTGTTCAACGTCTTCCTAACCGTTGGCATTGCGTTCGGTAATGGCCTTCCAGCCGGCTGCGTATACATCCGCCCGCACCGGAAGGTATCCGGGATAGGCGATGCGCGCTGCTTCGATGGCCTTTCGATCAATCGTCACGATCGCGATTGGATCCGTTGTTTCGACGAGAACCTGCCCATTGGGCGCCACTGCCATGGACGGCCCGCCGATGAGAACGCCATTTTCGGGTGCAGGGCGGTTTGCCGAAACCACGTAACACGCGCTGGTCAGCGCGTTGGCAATGAACACATGTTTCCAGCGGTCGAATGTCGCCAGCTCCGTCGCCCGCGGGTTGAAGATGCACGCAGCCCCTGCCGCCCCCAGAAGATGACTGCCCTCGGGGCGGTTGATGTCCGAGCATATCTGCACGCCGATCGGCATCGACAGTCCCGCAATCGGTGTCGGCACTACTAAGCCTGCGGCGTAATGACTGGTTTCCCAGAAGCCAGGCTCTTCGGGTACATGCGATTTGCGCCACGTGCCGAGCAGATTGCCTTCGGAATTGATCACCAATGCGGTGTTGTGTCGCGTGCCGGTGTGAGGATCTTTGTGTATCGCGCCACCGACCAAACCAATGCCGAGCTCAGCAGCAAGTTCACGCTGTAAAGTTGTGCGCGGGCCGTCGAGCAGTTCAGCGTCTTCATCATGCGCATGCTGCGTTGCAGGTGACCACGGATTGAGCGGCAGCTCCGGCAGCAGCGCAATGTCGGCCCCGCCCGACTTCGCTTCAGCAAGCCGATCACGCAATCGCCCTGCCGCATTGTCATCATGAAAGACTTCGCTGATCAGCGCGATGGTCATTGATTCAGCCATTTGCAGTTCCATCGACATAGCGGCGAAGCGTACCATCGCAATGGAAAATCGTCGATCATGTCTGGAGCCTGAACCGGTACGTATGTCGAAATGACTGTGAGTGCTGTGGCGAAGCGATGAGTGCCGAACCGAAGTGCTCGGGTTCCTTGCCGGAATTATTAGCAGCTTGGCATTCCGGCTGTTTGGGGTTGTTCTTGGAGACACGTGCCCACAACCAGCTCAAGAATCTTTCTGTGGCGTTCCTTCGTCATTTCGGCTGCCATGCGCTTTCAGTGGAAGTGCGCTGCCCGATTTCGAAGTTTCGTGCTGATGTTGCGGGATACATGGATCGCCCACCGCCCCTTGATGGCTGCGGCAATTCAACGCCGCTCAGTAACAAAGCCAAGCCCGATCCCCGCACCGTACTCATTGAATGCAAACAGGTGCGCAGCGATTTTCTCCGCGATGGCAGAGAAACTGCAAAGCTCCTGCAGCGGCGCGAACAACTGACGCGCATCCGCCGGTCCATTGAAGAACTTCGCATCAAGTCATTCGAGCCGCATCTGCAACAGACAGGCACTGCTCTGTTCAGCGAGTTCGAAGAATGGGACTTTTCCAAAAGCAAACTTGCTTCGTACAAGAGCGTCTGCGCGGGATTGCAGCGTATTGACGAACAACTGCACGGCCAGACGAAATTCTGCATCATCGCCCAGTACCACCTTGCGGATTACCTTTACATTGCAGCGCCGCAGAGAATGATCCGCCAGCGCGAACTCCCGCCGGGGTGGGGGCTGCTGGAATGTCCCGAGCAATGGTTGAACGATGAAAGCGCAGGATTGTTCGATGGTCCGCAGCAATTGAGCGTGCGCGTTCCCGCCCCCCGGCATGAATGCAAATTCAAATGGCGGATGCGCCTGCTGCGGAACATCGCGGTCAGCGCAAGTTACAAGGCGCTGCCTGGATAGCGAGCCGGGTTCTGTGAGCCCGCGTCGAGGATGGTGTTCAATCGCCTATGTGGCGAACGTCGAGCGATGCAATCGGACGAATTCAGCGGTCATGACATGATGGTGTTGTTGCACGCGGCGTCACAGACGCCGGCTCGCGATATGAAAAACGCGCCCGGCAGGACTCGAACCTGCAACCCTCGGTTTCGAAGACCGATGCTCTATCCAGTTGAGCTACGGGCGCTGACGAACCGATCATTGTACCTCGACCCTGCTGTGGTGACGACATGATCATGCACACCACTGCACAGACGCCGCATCGAGCAATGCAAATGTGATTGCATGCACAAATGATCGCTGATGTCTGGCTCCACTCCAGCCGTCATCAGCTACCCGAAGAGGCATTTCTCGTCTAGGATGGGCCGTTTGGGCAGGGCAGCCGGGGATTTCATTCAGGGTCTCATTCCGGGGTTCTTGATTCGTTTCTTTTGTCTGGAGGTACGCATGTCGCGGACCAACATCTCGCTTCCGCAGCGCAGCTTCGGCGAGACATCTCGCATCGATGCGTGGTGGAGCCAGCCGCTAATTGTTTTCCTGGGGCTACTGGCCTTCGTCGTCTATTCAACGTGGGCGGCATTTCAAGGCGCACACTATTCATTCGGCGCATACCTCTCGCCGATGTATTCGCCGCTGTTCTTTGAAGCATACGAACACGCAGCGACCGGTCACGCGCTGTTCGGCGACTGGCCCAAATGGCTTCCCGCAGCAGTCATCGGCATCCCCCTTACGCCCGCGTTTCTCATCCTTTGGGCACCCGGCGGGTTTCGGTTCACGTGCTACTACTACCGCGGCGCGTACTACAAAGCCTTCTGGGGCGATCCATCCAACTGCGGCGTCGGCGAATGGCGCAAGGGATATCGCGGTGAGCGCTGGTTCCCGCTAGTCTTCCAGAACATTCACCGCTATTTCCTGTACTTCGCAATCCTGTTCATCTTCGTGCTGACTTATGACGCGTTCATGGCGATGTGGCACGCACCCGATGGCATGACATACGCCCAGGCGAAAACTGATAGCGTTCTCAACTTTGGCATAAAGGTTGGCACGCTTGTGCTAATCATCAACCCGATTCTGCTCGGCGGATACACATTTGGCTGCCATTCGTTGCGGCATCTCATCGGCGGATTCATGGACAAATTCTCTGGCAATTCCGGACGAAAGAAAGCCTACGACTGTGTGAGCTGCCTGAACCGCGGTCACGCAAAATGGGCATGGGCCAGCCTGATCTGGGTCGGCTTCACTGATCTTTACGTGCGCCTGTGCTCTATGGGCGTCTGGACGGATTGGACCATCATCGGATGAGCAAATACACGACGCACGAATATGACGTTTTGGTAATTGGCGCGGGCGGCGCAGGCCTTCGCGCTGCAATCGAAGCCTCCGGCAGCGGCGTAACCTGCGGGCTTGTCTGCAAGAGTCTGCTCGGCAAGGCCCACACCGTCATGGCAGAAGGCGGCATGGCAGCGGCGCTTGCCAACGTCGATGAACGCGACAGTTGGACGACGCACTTTGCGGACACAATGCGCGGCGGTCAGTATCTCAACAACTGGCGCATGGCTGAATTGCACGCAAAGGAAGCACCCGATCGAGTGCGCGAACTCGAAGCATGGGGTGCTGTTATGGATCGCACCAAAGATGGCAAGATCCTGCAGCGAAACTTCGGCGGCCACAAGTATCCGAGACTGGCACACGTCGGTGACCGCACAGGTCTGGAAATGATCCGAACACTACAGGACCACGGCATCCACCAGGGCATTCAAGTCCATATGGAAGTGACAGTCGTCGAACTGCTCACCGACGGCGAGCGAGTGATCGGCGCGTTTGCCTACGAGCGCGACCACGGCAGGTTCGTTGTGTTCAAGGCCAAAGCTGTCGTCATGGCGACCGGCGGCATCGGCCGTGCCTTTCGCATTACCAGCAACAGTTGGGAATACACCGGCGATGGACATGCACTTGCATATCTTGCTGGCGCTGATCTGATGGATATGGAGTTCATCCAGTTCCACCCCACGGGAATGGTTTGGCCGCCAAGCGTGCGCGGCATTCTCGTCACTGAAGGTGTGCGCGGTGAAGGCGGCATTCTCACGAACAGCGAAGGTCGTCGGTTCATGTTCGATGACATTCCCGATGCGTATACGAGTTCAACATCAGACAACGAGGAAGAAGGGTGGCGGTATGTCACCGGCGACAAAAGCGCACGCAGGCCGCCTGAACTGCTGACGCGCGATCACGTCGCCCGCTGCATCGTTCGCGAGGTCAAGGCCGGCCGGGGCTCGCCTCACGGCGGCGTCTTTCTTGATATTGCATGGATCAAGCAGCACATCAGCGACTCCGAAGCCCACATCAAGAAGAAACTGCCGAGCATGTACCACCAGTTCAAGGAACTGGCCAACGTCGACATTACTCAGGAACCGATGGAAGTCGGCCCGACGACGCATTACGTCATGGGCGGCATCAAAGTCGATGGCGATTCGCAGATGTCCACCGTTCCCGGCCTGTTCGCAGCAGGTGAATGTGCAGCCGGCCTGCATGGCGCGAACAGACTCGGCGGCAATTCCCTCAGCGATCTTGTCGTCTTCGGCAAACGCGCAGGTGAATACGCAGCGAAGTTCGCAAAGGACAACTCCACAGGACAGGTCAACGATGATCAGGTCAGCAAGATTGCTGCTTGGGCCGAAGCGCCTTTTGAACGTGGCAACTCCGGTGAGAACCCGTTCACGATCCAAAGTGATCTGCAGGTCATGATGCAGGACAAAGTCGGCATCGTTCGTGAAGAAAACGAGCTGAACGAAGCGCTTGATGCGCTTGAAAAACTCAAAGCCCGTGCAGAGCACGCAGCAGCAGATGTCAATCGCGATTACAACCCCGGCTGGCACACTGCTATGGACCTGCGCAACCTGTTGACCGTTTCCGAAGCGTCCGCGCGTTCGGCACTGCAGCGCACCGAAAGCCGCGGCGCACACACTCGCTTGGATCATCCGGACAAGAACGACGAAGAAGCGAAAGTCAACAACGTTGTCCGCAAAGGGTCTGACGGGCAGATGCTGATTGAGCGCATCCCGATCACGCCGATCCGCAACGACCTTCAGCAGATCATCGAGGAGAATAAGTGATGCCCCAGGTCACGTTTCGAATTTCGCGCGGCTCCACTCATCAGGACAGTCAGTTCGTGGACTATCAGACCGATATCACCGAAGGTATGGTCGTGCTCGATGCGGTGCATCAGATTCAGGAAGAGAGTGCGCCCGATCTTGCCTGTCGGTGGAATTGTAAAGCGGGTAAATGCGGTTCGTGTTCCGCAGAAATCAACGGCAAGCCCCGGTTGATGTGCATGACGCGCATGGACACGATTCCCACCGATCAACCGGTCACGATTGAACCGATGAAAGCCTTCCCGCGCATTCGCGATCTCGTTACTGATGTGTCGTGGAATTACGAAGTCAAGAAACGCATCAAGAAGTTCAAGCCGCGCAAACCCGATGCGCCCGACGGCACGTGGCGGATGCAGCAGGTCGATGTTGATCGCGTGCAGGAATTCCGCAAGTGCATCGAATGTTTCCTCTGTCAGAACGTCTGCCACGTGCTGCGTGATCACCACAAGCACGATGAATTCTCCGGCCCGCGGCATTACGTCTACACCGCAGCACTCGAGATGCACCCGCTGGACACCGAAGACCGCATCAAAGACGTAAAGGATGAGCAGAACATCGGTTACTGCAACATCACTAAGTGCTGCACGAAGGTCTGCCCCGAGCACATTACAATTACTGACAACGCGATCATCCCGTTGAAGGAGCGCGTCGGCGATGAGTTCTATGATCCGGTGCGAAAGCTCTTTCGCATCTTCCGACCGGGCAAGTAAGACTCGGCAGGCACGCCGACATCGGGTGTCATTACAAGAGAAAGTCAGGCAGCGATGACAGAAGCACAAGCAACATTGGAGCCGGCAACAATGGGTGTGATGCAAGGCAAACGGGGGCTGATCGTCGGCGTGGCTAACGACCACAGCTACGCATACCACATTGCTGAATCGCTCAAGAAACAGGGCGCAGAGTGTCTGTTCACGCATCTGCCCGGCGAGAAGATGCAGCGCCGGGTGCGCAAGGCGGTCAACCAGCTTGAAATCGAAGAGCCCTGGCTGGTGTCAATGGATGCCGGCTCTGACGATGACATCAACGCTGTATTCAAACGCATCGCAGATGAATTCGAGACGATCGACTTCGTCGTGCATTCGATCGCATTTGCAGACAAGGACTGGCTCAAAGAGGGCGCATTTACCGCAACCCCTCGCGAAGTCTTCACGCAGGCATGCGACATCAGCGCGTACACCTACGCAGCAATGGCCAACGCCGTCGTGCAGAACAACCTGATGCCGAATGGTGGGTCATTGGTGTCGATGAGCTACTACGGTGCGGAAAAAGCAGTACCCGGCTACAACGTGATGGGCGTTGCCAAAGCTGCGCTGGAAGCCACGACGCGTTACCTCGCAATGGAGCTCGGCCAGCATGACATCCGTGTGAATGCAATCTCCGGCGGGCCGCTGCGCACTATGAGCGCGCTCGCTGTTGGCGGATTCAGCCAGATTCTCGACTGGGTCGCACAGAAAGCGCCGCTTCGCAGAAACGTCACCGGCGAAGATGTTGGTGACACCGCAGCGTGGCTGCTCAGCGATATGTCCCGAGGCGTCACCGGCCAGGTGATTTACGTCGACTGCGGCTACAACATCATGGGCCTGTGAATACGCCGAAACACCGGACATAAAGCCCCGACCGCTGGTCGCGCTGTTTCGTCATGCTCGCGTAGGCAGGCATCCAGTCGCCGCAGTGCAGCACATCACTGGATTGCCGCCTGCGCGGCAATGACGAAGTATTACTCCGCACTCAACCGGCTGAACACCACCTCACCACCAAGAATTGTCATATCCACTTTCGCATCGCGAATCTCATCTGCAGGACATTGCATGATGTCCTTCGACAACACCACAATGTCGGCCAATTTGCCCGACTCCAACGTTCCCTTGATGTCCTCTTCAAACGCTGCGTAGGCTGCATCGATCGTGTACGACCGTAGCGCCTGCTGCCGCGACATTGATTGCCCCGGAAAGAACGTTTCGCCATTGGGCATCTGCCGCGTCACCGAAGCGTGAAAACTCGCAATCGGGTCCACATCCTCCACCGGTGCATCGGTTCCGTTGGCAATGATCGCGCCGGTCTTCAGCAGATCGCGCCACATGTACGCACCGCTGCGGGCTCGCGCATCACCAAGCCGTTTGAACACCCACGGCCCGTCACTCGTGCAATGCACACCCTGCATAGCGGGAATCACGCCGAGCTTGCCGAAGCGTGGAATATCATCGGGATGCAGGTGCTGAGCATGTTCCACGCGCCAGCGAAGATCACGTGACGGCCGATAGAGATGCGCTTCCTTTGTTGCATCATCAAATTTATGATACAGCCGTTCATACAGATCGAGCACTTCCCGGTTGGCCCGGTCGCCGATCGCATGTACACACATCTGCAATGAATACTGCATCGCCATGCGCGCAGCTGTTTCCAGTTGCTCCATCGTCACCAGTTGCAAGCCGGTGCTTTGGGCACTGTCCGAATACGGTTCGAGCAACCACGCTCCACGTGCACCAAGCGCGCCATCCAAAGACACCTTCACACCACCAAGCGTAAATCGGTTTTCGCCGATGCGTTTCACACTCGCATAATCACTCAGCTTCGATTCGAGTGTTTCATTCGGCTCGCGCACCATCACCCACAGCCGAATACTCAGCGTGTTTGATTCCGCACGCGCAATCAGCGCATCAATGACCGGAAACGTCGAACCCGCATCGTGAAAACTGGTAACACCTTTGCTCAGACACTCCATCGTTGCAAGATCGATCGCACGGTTCAGTCGCTTTGCCCGTTGTTCAGCGCTCATTTGCTCGACGCGCGGCACGGCTATGAGTCCCTGTGCCGTTTCGCGGAACACGCCGATCGGCTGTTTCGCATCATCACGCAAAATCTCGCCGCCGGGTGGATCTTTCGTCATTCCGCTTATCTCGGAAATATCCATTGCCATGGCGTTACAGCAACTTGCATGACCCGAGGCGTGCGTCAGCAGCACAGGATTCTTCGGCGACACTTCACTGAGTGAATGGTGCGTGGGAAACCCCTCAACCGAATCGGCCGGCGTTTCGTCCCACTTCTCTTGATGCCAGCCGCGGCCGACGATCCACTCGCCCGGTTGCGTGCGCTTCACCGCATTGGCAACCATCGACACGATCTCGCCCCAGTTACTCGCAGTCGACAGATCAAGATTCATCTTCGCTTCGCCGAGGCCGACGAAGTGGCCGTGCCCCTCGATGAAGCCCGGTATCGCCATACGGCCATTGAGATCGATGATCGTCGTCGACTCGCCGATGTGTTTCTCAATGTCCTTTTCCGAACCGACGGCAAGGATTCGGCCCTTGCGGATCGCAAGCGCTTCCACCGTTGGCTGCTCATCACGAACGGTGTAGATGATGCCGTTGCGCAGCACTGCATCGGCTGTTTGTTTTTCGTTCTGTGCGTGAGCACTGCCGACAGAGAGCACTAGAGCAACAATCGTCATGGTCGAATAGATGATTTTCTGCATGTCTGCATTGTACCGAACGAATTCCAGGTTCCAGCAGAAGTCCGTCACAGATGCACAGGCAGGGATCCAGTGAGCAGCCTATTCGTTCATTGGATGCCCGGATGACTGCGAACACTGTCCGTCAGACCACCGGATTCACGCCGGAGGGCTTTATGCATTTCGCCACTTCTCAAGAACCCGATCTCGGGCGAGGCGGACGATTATCCTGAAGATTTGATCTTCTACCTTATGCAGCGCGATTTGTGAGTTGTCGCAGCGCGCGCAGCGCTTTGCCGACACTTCGGCCCAGTGATTCAGCAACTGAACGGTACTGGTAGCCGCTGACTCCAGAGCCACGGCGCATCCATCCGGAGCGTGGCCGCTCGCCGTGGATGTGTTCACTGGCGCTGATGGAACGTGCGTTGGTTGTCGTTTGGCGAGCTGTTTTTGTTTTGTTCGCAGATTTCTTGCAAGGTGGTGTGCTGGTTTTCTTGCGTGCAGAAGTATTCGCGCGTGTTGTAGCCTTCTTCTTGCGCGCGGCAGTGGCAGTTGTCTTCTTACGAGTGGTTTTCTTCTTTTTTGATGCAGTCTTCTTTCGAGCCGCAGAGGAAGTCTTCTTGGTGGCGGCCTTGCGGCTGTGGTTTTTTTTCCTGCTGGCCGAACCTGCAGCTTTGGTGGCCTTGGCGGGGGTCTTTTTCTTTGTCGTCTTACTGGTTCGGCTCATCGTTGCGGTTCTCCTGCGCGCCTCATCCATGCAGATCGACCCGAATCGGGAGCCGGTGTGTTCAGCCAGAGCAGGTTTACCCAGCCCGCTGCCTACAACCGTGAGAGCTTCGCACAACGCCAGAATTGGCGGTCCGATAGGCTCTGGCAGCCACAATCGCAACTTTTCGAGTCTGGTATGGAAGAACGGGTCGATTGGCGCATCAGATTGAATGGCATGGAGGTAGCAGTGAGGGCGATCCAGCACGACCGTCATGAGGACGGGACGATTACCGCAGCAGTTTCGGGCGACCGTGCAGCGATCGATGCGCTGTGGGAGCAGCATCGCCGATGGGTCGCAGCGGTGCTGCTGGCACACAAGCCGGCGCTGGATGACCTCGATGATCTGCTTCAGGACGTGGCAATGACAATGGTGACCAAACTGCACACGCTTCGGGATCACAGACATCTGCGAGCCTGGCTGCGCACAGTTGCAATCAATGTTGCAAGAGCGTCGGCTCGTTCGGCCCGCAGCCGGCCGGTCATTCACACGCCGGATCTCGATACGAGTCAGCCGTCGCTTCGCCTGCACAATGATGCGGCCCAGCAGGACGAAACATCGCGCATCCTGGAGATGGTGCAGGAACTTCCGGAAGCATACCGCGAGCCGCTCGTGCTGCGCGCTCTGCATGGAATGCGGTCGCGCCAGATCAGTGAAATCATGGACATTCCCGAAGCGACGGTTGATACGCGAGTTGCTCGTGCCCGGCGAATGCTCCTGGAGATGACTCAGAAGAGGGCATGCGGACAGCCGCTTGCAGATGGAGCCCGCGGATTATGAACGCAACAACAAACGACAATCTGATCAACGAGATTCTTGACGGCGGCACAATCGAACAACCGTGGACCGAATGGACAGTGCGGGCCGAGGCTGATCCTGTGCTGTGGCGACAACTTGCTGAAGCGCAGCGCGATCAACTTGCGCTTATGCGCGCCGTGGGCAGCGCATGTGCTGTTGCAGAAGAATCACGCGCATCAGCCGCATACAGCAACTCCACGAATGGTGATGCAGCTGCGTTTGGAAACGTCAACTTCAGCGGGCGGGCCTGGCTTGGGTGGGCGGTGGCGGCTGCTGTCGTCATCGTTGCCGGTCTAGCCCAGCTGCGCACCTCGAATTTCCAGTCGACACATACGCAGCCGGTTGAAGCAATGACCGCCGGGTGGACGCCGGAGCAGTTCTTCCAGCAGTACATGCAGCAGGGTCAGGAGCAGGGGAGCGTCATACGTGAGTTGCCGCAGCGGGTGTTGATCAATGCTCGGCCGTCCGATTCGGGAATCGGCTTTGACGTGGTTTTCCTGCGGCAGATTCAGGAGCGCGCGACTGTGCCGGATCTCTATGAAGTAACCGGGCAGGATGATTCCGGTCAGGCGCGACTTGTCGGGTATGAACCGCCGCGTGGCGGCGCGATGTAATGATGCACGTGCGTACGTATTCATCTGAAATCAATCAACTGACACGATCAGTTTTCGAAGAGGAACGACACCATGAACACTCAACGTGAAATCAAAATGCTTTGGAGTGGGACAATGCTCGTCTTTGCCACAGTTGGCGCACTCATGCTCAGTGGCGGTGCGCACGCCTGCGACAAACACAAAAACCCTTCAGCGCAGCAGAAGATCGTACCGCAATCCGTTGCGCTTGCGATGTTCGGCGACGAGGATAAGAAGCATTCCCACAGTGTCTTCGTCGAGCGCATCGCCGGCGACGATGTAGAGGCCCATGAAATCAAAATCGAAATCGATAACGGCGAACCAAAGGTTTGGGTGAATGGCAAGCTGGTCGAAGGTGATCGATTGCGCCATGAAGACGGCAGGATCATCGTGCTTGATGAGAACGGCGATGAAATGCGGTCGGTGCGCATCTGGGACGCTGGCGATGAGCCGTTCGAATGGCACGGTGACATGCACTTTGAAATGGGTGATGAACCATTTGCCATCCAGTTGCAGGATGATATGGCTTTCGATTCCGACCCACCGCCGGTGATGCTCGGTGTGTATATGGAATCGCCGAGCCCGGCACTTCGCAAGCATCTGAAACTCAAGGAAGGCAAGGCGACGATTATCACCGGCGTGTACGAAGGGCTGACCGCCCACGCTGCGGGTCTGGAGGAATTTGACATCATCGTGGCGATCGACGGCGTTGATGATGCTGGCCCGGCACGGTTGCGAGACGTTCTTCGAGAGCGCGAGGCGGGCGATCCGATCACGCTTACATTTATCCACGAGGGTCGGCGCAACACCATTGAAGTCGAACTGGAAGCGTACGACCGCGAGAAAATGCACAACGCAAAGCTGCTTGGCAATGCGTCGGTATCGATGCGCGCCAAGAGCGAATTCGTTGTCAGTCCGTTCGGGCCGCACGAGAATATGCCCGTGTTCGTGTCTCCGGATCGCGATGATATCAACATTAATGTCGATGAGATCAACCGCGTCATCGAGAATGCGCTACGGAATGCGATGCGTCATGCCGAGGACGCACGCCAGTTCGGGGCTGACGAATTGCATGAACGGCTGCGGATCGACCGCGACGATGTGGATCAGCAAATGCAGAAGTTGCACGAGCATATGGAGATGATTCATCGGATGATGGAGCGCATGGAGAAGCGCTTGCATACCGCTGATGATCATGATGACAAAGACAATCACGACAATGATCGTGATGATGATGCCTGAGAAACGGCTTGAGCCGTTGCCTGTTCCCACACGAGGCGCTGTCTGTCGAGAACATCGACAGCAGCGCCTTTCTTGTGCGCAGTTCTGCGATGTCAGGCGTCGGGTTCGCGGTACAGATCGATATAGAAATCCAACATGCGCCTGCCATCAAGTTCGCGCGTGCGCGACAGGACGAATCCGAACTTCTCAAACAACTTGATTGCTGGTTCACGTTCGATGCGCACGTCCAGGACGACTTTGAGGTAGCCGTGCTTCTGGCAGAAGCCGATGGCTTTCTCCATAAGTTGTGTGCCGACACCGCGGCGGCGAAAGTTATTGTGTACGCGCAAACGCCGCATCTCGCCGACATTGCTGCCGGTGCGCTGCACGCCGATCATGCCCACGATCATGTCGTCGTACCGCGCAACCCAGAATCCGCTTGCGCCGTCGTCTGAAAAATAGCCCGCAGTAAGATTTTCAATATCTGCGCCGGTATCGTTGGCGGGAACCTGGCCGTCTTCGAGGCCGGCGCGGAACAGCTCGCGGATGTTCGGCAGGTCAGCTTCGGTAGCCAATTCGACCTTTAGCCGTGAAATGTCGAATTGAATCTCAGTTGATTCGTCCATCATCCCTGTCTCGTGTGCTCGAGCCGGGGCACTTCCACGAGGTCGAGACGATCGGAGGCCGGGTCAAGCAGTGCAGCAGTATACCGGGGCGCTCGATGTAGCGCTCCAGGGTTGATGATTCGTGTCGATCCGAAATGATCATCACGGGCGATGTGCGAATGGCCGTGCAGCAGGTAGTCAGTTGCTTGCTCAATGGCCTGCTTCATGTATAGCTCAAGATGGCCGTGGGTGAAAACTACGGTCTTACCATCAACATCGAGATGACCGGCAGGGTGATCCACCGTCACGCCGAGCCGCTGTGAAACTTCTGTCAGGTATGCGATGTCGAAATCACAGTTACCGAATACAAGCCGCGTCGGCATTGCCGAAAGGGAGACAATGACATCTTCGGTTTCTACATCACCGAGATAGATCAGCAGTTCAGCGCCGCCATCGCGCAAGAGTTCGACCGCGCGTGTCGTGATGGCAGCATCGCCGTGCGAATCTCCGAGAATGCCGAGGATCATTCGACAGTGCCTGCGGTCGCAGTTGGAATCACCCTTTCGGCGTCACCAAAATCATCGGTCGCAGCTTCTGTCGCATCGGTCGTCTTGGTCGATGTCATACCGACCAGTTCGGTGATGTACGCCAGGTATTGCCGTTCGAATTCACTCATATCGGTGTTGAAATACACCTCGAGCGCCTCAGCGCCAATGCGCCCGGACGAATAACGTCTTGAGCGCGTGTTCGTGTTGCTGGCAAGTTCGCGCACCCGGCTTATGAACCTGCCGTTGGCCGCATCCTGCAGAAGATCGTGCAGACCGCCGCGATATCTGCTTTGTTCACCTTCGTTCAGAAAATGCACCAAGCCCCAGACCTGCGCGTAATACACCAGCAATGCATCCTTGGAGTTCTCAAGAAATGATTGAGGTGAACGGCGCATGAGCTCTGCAAGTGGAATGAGCTGATTGCGGCGAAGAGCATCGCGAAGTGTTCGAGAGCGCTCTCGATTTCGATGCGGTTGAAAGGTCGGCGTACTGGTCGACCGATTCATGCTGTAGCCTTCCATGTACGTTGCAATGCCTTCTTCCAGCCAGATGGGCAATTGCTGGCGGAAGGTTTTCTGCGTGTACTGGTGCCAGCCTTCATGCGAGGCGATAGCGAACGTATCGCGCGGCCATCTGCCGTAATCGATGTAATACAGAATTGCGATACCGCGTGTGGAAAAGCCGCCTCGGCCGAGGCGCATGAACAGATCGGATTGGTCCGGAAGAATCTGCCGGGTCTTTGCGGCCCATTGTCTGCGATCCTGAAACATAAACGTTTCGAAGCGCTGTTTGGGTTGCGGCAACGGGCCGAACGCTGTCAGATAATTATGCAGCGCGACCTCATAAAAGTTTGGCAGGCTGTTGAGCACAGTGTCGTGCTTTATCGTTGTGTAGATGTCATAGTTCGGCGTTTGCACATGCCAGCCGTCGTAGTCTGCAAACTTCCACGGTCGGCGAGTTGCTGTCCATGAATCATCAAGTACGCCATCGCCAGCTTCAAATGCAGTTTCATCAACCGGGGAAACCGCTGCGGGCATCGCAGCCGGATGTGGATTCTGGCGGGCGGTGTCGATGGTGGCGCTGCAACCACCAACGAGCAGGGCTGCCGCAGCGATCCATGCTGGTGTCCAGCCTGCTGTCGTGCCAATGATTGTCCGCACCTGTTGTCTCCGGAAGGCGTTGTCGTCGGGTGTCCGGCTCCTGCTGGCCGGGTGATGTGACTCTTATACGGTTGGGCACGGTGAACGGTCTGTCAAGCACCATTCAGCGAATCCAGAGCTGCCTGGGCTGCTGCAAGGTCAGCCTGAGCATCTGAGAGCTGATTTCGTGTTTGTTCGACCAGCTTTGGAGGTGCCTTGGCTATGTATCCATCATTCGACAGACGAACGTTCATGGCGTCAATTGCTTTGGTCTTTTCAGCAATCAACTTCTTAAGACGCTGTCGTTCCGCGTCAGTATCCACAGCATCGACAAGCCCGCTCAGAAGTAGTTCATCACCCTCGAACGTGAGTGGAATAGACCCCGATGGACGCTCTTTGGTCATCAGTTCGACGCGCTGCAGTCCTGACATGGTTTCCACTACGCCGGGCACCGCATCGAGCAACTGCTGCGCAGAATCCGTCACGTGCAACGTTATACGTTTCTTCGGCGGCACGAGATGTTCGCTGCGCAAATTGCGGATCGCGCCAGTGAGTTCTTGAGCCCGTTCGAAGGTGGCAACAGCTTCTTCGTCATGCACGTCGCAGTTTATGGACGGCCACGCAGCTTGCGCGAGCAGATCGTGCGTGGGCAGTGTAATGCCGTTGATACCCGCTTCGCCGGCAGCACTGACCGTCAACCAGAGTGCTTCGGTGACGAACGGACAGATCGGATGCAGCAGCCGCATCGCAGCGTTGAGTACGGTGCGCAAGACCTGTTGCTGGACTGGGTTTTCTTGAATGGTCGGCTTGATCACTTCGAGATACCAGTCGCAGAAATCCCGCCAGATGAAGTCATACATCGCATCGGCGTAGACATTGAACTGATAGGCAGCGATGGCGTCTTCGACAGCGTGCAACGTGGCGTGGAGGCGGCTGATGATCCAGCGGTCGGCGATGGACATATCCTTGATTCCCACGGATTGGAGTCCGCGGGCTTTGGCTTCGGAAAGGTTCGTCAGCGCGAAGCGTGTTGCGTTCCACAGTTTGTTGCAGAAGTTTCTGCCGAGGTCGAACTTGCTTGAGGTGTTGCGCGCAAGCGGTGCGTCGTCGGTCGGCTGGGCCTCGCCGGAGGCTGCGCCGTAGACGGTGGTCATCGACTTGCTGCACTTTGGGCATTGTTGTGTCGCTTCGGCGACGGTGTACCCGCTGGCGTTGCGGAACTCTTTGGGGTGGAACGTGTGCAAACAGTGCGGACAGACGGTGTCCACCGGCATGCGCACGTCCTGTGTTTGCGTGGCCATCTGCGTGAGGGTGAAGCGCAGGGCATCAGAGCCGTGGCTGTGAATGATGTCGCGAGGATCGACGCCGTTGCCGAGGGATTTGGACATCTTCTGGCCGTGGCCGTCCTGAATCATCGCGTGGATGTAAACGTGTTCAAACGGGATCTTGCCATTGAGGAAGAACCGGTTGAACATCGTCATCCGCGATACCCAGAGGGTGATGATCTCGCGGGCGGTGCACAACACCGAAGTAGGATTGAAAGTTTCCAGCAGGCCTTTGGTGTCTTCGTATTCATCCGGCGTGGGCCAGCCCATTGTCGAGAGCGGCCAGAGGCCGGAGCTGAACCAGGTGTCGAGGACGTCGGGATCCTGCGTGAAGCCGCCGGCTGTAAGTAGTTGAGCCACACTCGGCGACTTCGTGCAAACACGAATTGTCAGGTCTTCTGGTGTGACCATGACGTTCTCAACCGAAGTTCTCAACTTCTTTGCAAGTTGTTTCCGTTGTTTCTCTCTTTCAGGCAATCCGGGCGATATAGCAGGAAGTTCCTGCTTCCAACGAACATCTACTTCATTAGCATGATCATCTCGAACCTCTTGAATAGTGTCCAACGCCCTGACGTCGGCCTCGTTAAACTTGCCGTGTTCAAAGATGTATTCGTAATTGGGCTGATACTCCCACACCGGTATCCGATGGCCCCACCAGAGTTGGCGGCTGATGCACCAGTCGCGCAGGTTGTCGTGCCAGGATTGGTACATCTTCGCGTAGCGCGCGGGGAAGAACGTCATGCCGCCGTCATAGTGATCGGCATCCCCCCCGGCAGAGCCGGGGGCTAATGGATATTGACGCGATGGTTTGTTGCCGTCGTATTGATCGTTTGAAAGCGCGCGCTGCGCTTCACCGACCAACCGATCGTCCGTCACTTTCACATACCACTGATCGCTCATGTACGGTTCGATGGCGACGTGACTGCGATAGGAATGGCCAACACTGTGGTTGTACTCGCGCACCTGTTCGAGCAGACCGCGGGCTTTGAATTCATCAATGACTTTGGCGCGGGCATCGTCGCGCGACATGCCGACGAAGACGCTGCCATCCTCGTTCCACGCTTCGCGCTCCCAACCGTGCTGATCGCTGATCGTCGCATCGGGCGCGAGCACGTTCAGAATCACTTCGCCTGAAGAGTTGCCTGCGATCGCATCGAGATGTCTCTGACCAATGTCATAGTCGTTGGGATCATGGGCAGGCGTCACCTTCAGAAAACCGGTTGCATACTGCGCCTTGGCTTCACCGGATTTCGGATCGGGCAGCACAACGTAGTCATCAGTGATGATTGGGATCACTCTGCCGACGATCGGAAGCTGCGCGCACAGGTCTGTGAGCGCTGTTGCGCGCGGGTCATCGGGATTGACCGCCACGGCAGTGTCGCCGAGGTATGTTTCGGGGCGGGTCGTTGCAACTGTGATCCACGCCTTTTCATCGTCGCTGTGCTCGTCGTCGTTCGGCACGGGATACCCACGGACAGCAAGTTCTGACCACGTGACTTCCTGGCAGTCTTTCGGATCGTTTGCATTGGTCGAACGGTGCACCAGCGGATACCGCAGGTAATACATCTTGCCTGCGACTTCCTTCATTTCGACTTCATCATCAGCAAGTGCCGTCTGCGTGGCTGGGTCCCAGTTCACGAGACGCTTGCCGCGATAGATCAGGCCTTCCCTGAACAACTGGAAGAAGGCTTCGCGCACCGCTTTGGCGCACATGTCATCCATCGTGAACCGCTGACGGTCCCAGTCGCACGAGCAGCCCATGAGTTTGAGTTGCTCGGTGATGGTCGCTTCATATTCATCTTTCCATGCCTGCACGAGCGCGATGAATTCATCACGGCTGTAATCCGTGCGGCGCTTGCCCTGCTGGTGGAGCCGCTTCTCGACCACCGCCTGGGTGGCGATTCCGGCGTGATCCGTACCCGGCATCCACAGCGTGTTGAAACCACGCATACGATGGTGGCGAACGAGAATATCCTGCAGGGCGTTGTTGAACGCGTGGCCGAGGTGCAAGGCGGCAGTAACATTCGGCGGTGGGATCAGAATACAGTACGGGTTGCCATCATCATCGGGTTCGGCGTGAAACGCCTCGGCGGCGTCCCAGCGGCTGGAAATCTCCGGTTCGTGATCGGCAGGCGTGTAGGATTTGGGCAGATTCATTTCAGCGGTGGTCGTCATGATCAGGGCCATGATATTCGGCTTGGGCAACGTTCGGGCGCAGTTTGCGCGTGCAGTATCGATATGTCTGTGCATTGGCAGCGTCACAGTTCTTGTGGGCTGCGAGAAGCAAGCGGATCAGGCGGATGTGACCACGCCGACTGAATCGGCTGATGCGTCGTTGGCCCAGGTCAGTGAGGATACGATTCTCGCAGCGATGGAGTCAGCCCAGACGTACATCGGCAGGGGTGAACTTCGCAGCGCGCAGGCGATTCTCGAAGGGTTGGTCGAAAAGGTGCCCCGTGATGTTCGGCCGATTGAGTTACTCGGACAGGTGCTGTATTCGCGGGCGCTTGCGAGCAGAAATCCGGAAACTGCAGCGCAATTTCGAAGTGAAGCAGCGGATGCGTATCGCAGAGCTGTGGAGGTCGATCCCGATTCAGCTGGGCTTCGTCACAGCGCGGGGCTGATCCTGCTTGCAGCGGACGCTCAGAATGAAGCGCTGGAGATGTTCGAATCAGCCGGGCGGATCGATGCAACTAATCCGCAGCATCCACTGTTTGCGGCGCAATTGCACATTTCTGCCAAACGCTACGATGAGGCGGAGAAGGCGCTCCAGCGGGCGTTGCAATTGGATTCTGCGTTGCCGCACGCACACGCATCTCTGGCGGTGATTGCGATGGAGCGCGGCGAGTTTGAACTTGCATTACAGCGAATTACCCGAGCACGGGAGATTGAACCGGCAAATGTGGATTTTCGCGCGCAGGAAGCCCGGGTGCTGCGCCGATCCGGCAAGCCGCGTGAAGCACTGCAGCGATTGGTAATGCTGCCACAACATCAGCGCGCTGAAATGGCGATCGCAAGTGAAATCGCAGCGGCGTACCGGGCAATTGACTCACCGGCCAATGCTGCCAGAGCGTGGCAGATTGCGTTCGGTCATCAGATACAAGCACCCGGCGCGTGGTATGCAGCGGCCCAGGCAGCTGATGCTTTGATCGAGGCAGGCGAGCGTGAACAGGCGCTGATCTGGATTCGCCAGGCGGAGGCAATCGCACCTGATGAGAAATTGGTGCGGGATGTGCGTGCGCGATTGACTGAATCCGGTGCTGATGAAACGGATTCAGCCGGCTCGTCGTAGCAGTACCACCGGTTCAGAATTTCCGGGGCGTCGGCGGCGCATCCGGCTTGAGGCGCTTGCCGGCCAATTCCCAAGGGTCAGGCGTGATTCGCTCGACCGATGGAATTTCCTGATCACGTTCCGAACGCCTGCGGTGATTCATCCGAATTGCGACCAGTACGATCGTTGCAATTGCAATCAGCACCAGCGCCAGCAGGGCAATCAACGCGATCACCACAACAACCATCTTGAAATCTATGCCCTGAGTTGAGGCGGGAGCTGCCATCGCAGTGGAGGCACAGAGGACGGCAGTTTCAGGCAAATGGAACATCTTGATCTTCTGTTGGGTTCTGAATATGGATTCTGGGCCATGTCTGCGTCAGAACAAGTACGAACTCGGACCTCTCACGGCGGTATATACACTAGGCAGCTTGGTGCTGCTGCAGTCTGGTTGGGTTAGGTAGCGCTAGGATAGTGCCTGCGGCCGGGAACATTGGCTGGGGGGCGAACAGGAATCTGAATACGGTGAAGGATTTTCGGGCATTAGCCGATGCAGAGTTGGGACAGCGGGGCCGGTGTCGCTGCTGTCTGCCCATCTGTACCGCACTGGTCGTCGGGTCGTCGGGCCTGGCGGCGCTACTGCCCGCTTGAGCAAGTCCCTCACTGGTCACAATCAATGGATGATCAAATGATGATGAAACGATGGAATCGCACGCATCTACAGTCTTTGACCTGCGCCGCTCTTGTGGCCGGCCTTGCGGCAATGGCCCCGGCTGCGCTTGACGATGGGCAGCCCACCATTCAGAACTGGTCTTCATCAGTCTGGCAATCCGCTCTGGAGGGACGGTCACACGATGTGGAGCGAATCCTGACCGATGCGCCGCGCGACACCATCGCAGGCGAGACGGGTATGCGTTTCAAGCAGACGCTTGACCTGCGTCAAACCAATCAAAGCAAAGCTGCGACGGCACGCGATGATGCCCGAAGTGAAGCCATCACCAAGCTCGATGATCAGTTGCAGGACAATGATCTGATCAACGCGCTGGAAGCAGCGGTTGAGGTGCAGACGCTCAGCCCGGACATGGGCGCGATGCTGGATGAACCTCGGTTCAAGCACTTGATTGCGTGGGCGGAAGATCAGGTTCCGCAGGTCGAAAGCAAACGCGACTGGTTGTACGCACAGGAGTTGCTATACAGCCTGCGCACGCTGTATGAAGACACCAATCGACATACCGAATATCAGAAGTACGATGATCATCTTGATCGCGTGAATCGTCGTGTGTCACTGCTGGCGATGTACGCACCCAAGCGGTTGTACGACATGCAGAATGAGCGTGCAGTGCGCCACGGCGATGAGCCGCTGGATGACTTCAACTCCGCGCTGACAATCGACTGGAGCGAGCGCGTTGAAGACATCACCGTCGGAATGCTCAAGCAGTCGATGCGCACAGCGGCGCGTGAACACATTGAATCCGACGGCTACAGGCCGTTGCTGATCGGCGGTCTCGAACAGCTTGAATTGCTGGCCACGACCACCACCCTGGTCGATACGTTCCCGACACTCGGCGATGCGGAAAAAGTCGCAAATTGGAACAAGCACATTGAAGAAGAACTTGAGATGCTGCGGTCGCTGGATGACAACGACATCGACAGCATCACCTGCTCGCGCGTGCTTGACGGCCTGATCTGGATGAATGACAAGACGCTGGAGCTGCCTCGCTCGGTGATTTACCGCGAGTTCGGCGAAGGCGCGATGTATCGCCTTGATAAGTTCTCTGAAATCGTCTGGCCGGAGAAGCTGCGGCGGTTCCAGCAGGCGACCGAAGGCAATTTCGTCGGCGTGGGCATTCTGATCCGCCACAACGACAAACGCGAAATCATGGTTGTCAATCCGTTGGAAGGCACGCCTGCATACTTCGGCGGCGTCAAACCGGATGACATTATTGTTGAAGTCAACGGCGAGCCGACCGTCGGCTGGAGCCTGAATGACGCGGTCGATCGCATTACCGGCGAGCCGAACACGAAAGTGGAAATCGGCCTGCGCCGTGAAGGCGTTGACGGCACGTTTCGTATCAAGATCAAACGCGAAATCATCAAGCTGCCATCCGTTCGCGGCTGGTGGAAGAAGACACTTGCGGACAACGGCGACCCCGTCTGGGATTGGTACATCGATCCGACCTCGGGCATTGCATATGTCCGGTTGACGCAGTTCACTGAAGACAGCTACAACGATCTGTTGCAGGCATGGCGCGAAATCAACAAGCAAGGCGAACCGCGCGGGTTGATCTTTGATCTTCGCTACAACCCCGGCGGACTGCTTGACGCGGCTGTCAAGGTCAGCAATCTGTTCGTGAAGAACGGGCTGATCGTCTCCGGCGAAGATAAAACCGCGCACAAAGTCTGGAAGCTCAATGCTGATCCACGCCGCGCTGCATGGGAAGACATTCCGACAGTGCTGCTGATCAACAAGGGCTCTGCCAGCGCCAGTGAAATCGTCGCAGGCTGTCTCAAGGCGTATGACGCTGCGGTCATTGTCGGCGAGCGAAGCTACGGTAAGGGCAGTGTGCAGACGGTGCATCCGATTACCGGCAATTCACTGCTGAAGCTGACAACGCAGTATTTCCGCATGCCCGAGAATGCTGAAAATCCCGACGGCCCGCTGATTCACAAGCGCCCGGGGGCAGATCGGTGGGGCGTGGACCCGCATGTGGAAGTCACGATGACGCCACAACAGATTGTTGACTCACTAAAACTGCGTCAGGAAGCGGACATCATTCCGCTGGATGAAGAAGGCAACATGCTGCCGGAATCAGAAGATCGTCCCGACATCAACACGATGCTCACCGACGGTCTGGACCCACAGCTTGAAATCGCAGTGTTGCTGCTGCAAGCCCGCGTGCTCGGCGACATGGATGCCGATGCGGAAACAAAGCACGCACGCGCGAAGTGATCACAGTTTCAATTCGAACCATACATGACCAAAGCCTCGGGATAGCATTCCCGGGGCTTTTTTTCATGGGTGCGCGATTGGAAGTAAAGGCTGGCGCAAGCACCGCATTCCCTGACCGCTACTCTTTCACGACCTTCATTGCGATCAGATCCTGCACATCTACGAGGCCCACGGGTTTGCCATCGCCATCGAGTACGGGAATTTCATCCAGTCTGCGTTCGCGCATCAACCGCACCGCATCGCGCACCAGACTGTCGACCGTCAGGTGCAATGGATGACGGGTCATGACATCACGAATCGGCAGGTCCATTCCGTTTGGATTGCTGCGCATGAGTCTGCGGAAATCCGCATCGGTGAAAATGCCCGACAGTCTGCCGATGTCATCAACAAGTACGATTGCGCCGGTGCGGCGATCGCCGGTGGTTTGTTCCAGTGCCTGGCGAACGGTGCAGCCGTCATCGACAACCGGGAGATTGTCGCCCACGCGAAACCGAAGGGCTTCAGTGATTGGTTTCAAGCCCGCACCGAGCAAACCGCCGGGGTGTCTGCGGTGAAAATCGTCATGTCCGAAGTTGCGCCGCTTCGAAACTGCCAGCGCAAGTGCATCACCGATCGCCAGCATCACTGCTGTGGATGTCGTTGGCGCGAGATTCAATGGACACGCTTCAGCGACAACGCCTATTGACAGATGCACATCACTCAGTCGGGCCAGGGCAGTGCTCGGCGATTGTGAAATGCCCATCCGTGCGACGCCGTCCGCCTTGAGAATCGCTGCAAGGTTGACGACTTCCTCTGTTTCACCGGAAGCGCTGAGCAGAATGACGACATCGTCTCTGGTGATGCGCCCGAGGTCGCCATGCATCGCTTCCGCCGGGTGGACCACACTTGATGGTTGTCCAAGGCTGCTCATCGTTGCAGAGAATTTCGCGCCGATCAGCCCGCTCTTGCCCATTCCCGAGACGATGACCTGGCCGGTACATCCAGTCAGCACATCGACAGCTCGTTTCCACAGCGCCTGCTCTGCGTTTTCAGCATTGCGGCTCAGCAGATTGCCGATGCGTGCGATTGCATCGGCCTCAGCGTGCAGCACCTGCGCGATGAATTCGGTCTCGTCCATGGTGGTTGTCGCAGGCGTCGAAACTGTCTCATTGAGTGTTGTTTCGGTCATAGTGTGGTGCAGCAGTGTATTATGCCGAGACGAAACGTGGCGGACGATCCGCCTGCGGAGAGCTTATGGTTACGCAGGACAGTTATCGAATTTCTCTGGAAAGCTTTCAGGGACCGCTGGACCTGCTGCTGTACCTCGTCCGCCGGGCTGAGGTGGATATTCAGGATATTTCGATTGCCGCTGTTACCGATCAATACCTGGATGTGCTTCGGCAGGTGAAATCGGTGGATATCGAACAGGCGGGTGAGTTTCTGGTGATGGCCGCCACACTCGTGGAAATCAAGAGCCGCATGCTCATGCCGCCGGAGAAGAACGCAGGCGACGATGGAGGCGATCGGCCGATCGATGATCCGCTGGACCCGCGCCAGGAATTGATCCAGCAACTACTTGCCTATCAGCGCTATCGCATTGCTGCGGAAGACCTTGATCTTCGCAGAGTGCTGTTCGAACAGCGCTATTCCGCGCGACCTGCGTGGAAGTTCTTCGAAGGCCATGATGATGAAGATGCTGATGCGGAACTCGAGCTTGAAGATGTGCATGTTTTCGATCTGTCCGAAGCGTATGAGCGCATCGCATCAGCAATTGACTTTGCCCGGTTGGGTTCGCATCACATCGAGTTTGATGACACGCCGATCGAGTTGTATGAACAGGATCTGCTGGATCAACTGGAACGCACGACGCAGCGGCAGTTGACATTGCAGCGCGCGTTTCAGGGGCAGAATCAGTCGCAGCGTATCGGACTGTTTCTTGCGACACTTGAATTGACGCGAGTTCGGCGGATTACCGTACAGCAGGATGACATTGATGCGGAGATCCTCATCACCAAGCGCGATCCGGAAACGGACGATGCAGCGCTTGCGGGTTCGGCAATCGAATTGTCTGACGAAATCCCCGGTGATTCACCCAGCAGAACCGGGAGCTAACGGCTTCGCGCCAATGCTCGTCGACCATCGCACCCCATCAAACCATTAGCCGCGGGCTTTGCCCGCCGGTTTTCCACCACCCGACTTCCCAAAAGCCGCGCTGCGAAGCAGGTTCACTTCCTTATGCTCCAACTCGCGCCACTGGCCGGGTTTGAGGTGCGTCAGTTTCAACGGCCCCATCTGCACACGACGGAGGCGTTTTACCGGATACCCGAGTTTCGCAAGCATGCGCCGCACTTGCCTGTTGCGGCCTTCGCGCAGCGCGATCATGAGATGCGTGCGGTTGCGGTCGCGCTTAATGAGTTTTACATCGACCGGTTCGGTGCGCGAGCCGCCCCTGCCGCGTTCATGGGCAGTGAGGAACACACCCCGGCGCATCTTCTCCAGCGCTGCATCTTCGATAGCGCCTTTGACTGTCACGTCATACTGTTTGTGTACGCCGTAGCGCGGATGCGTGAGCCGGTTTGCCAGTTCACCATCATTGGTCATCAACAGCAGGCCGGTAGAATCCATATCGAGCCGGCCGACGGGATACAATCGGACCTTGCTCGGATGTTGCACAAGATCAATCGCCTGCGTGCGTCCCTCCGGATCGTCATTCGTGCAGACCACACCACGCGGTTTGTACAGCATGATGTAAATCGTGTCTTTGACAGGGCGGACAATTTTGCCGCGCACCGTAATCCGATCAGCAGCGGGATCAACCCAGACCGGCAGTTCGGTGATGTAGTGGCCGTTTACCGCCACCTCGCCGGATTCGATCAACTCTTCACATTCCCGGCGGGACGCGATGCCGGCCTCAGCCAGGTACTTCTGCAACCGCGGGCCGCGACTGTTGTCACGCAGTTCGGCTCCGTATTCGGTCGCATTGTGCTGATTCGCCTGTTCGGTCATAAGCGTTGATAATAGGCCGTCAGTCATCGGTTGACTGGTATTGCTTGAGAACCCCCACACAACGAGCCGATCGGCAGTGATGGAGTCCCGCTATGGCCCTTGAACGAGCCCGCAAGACCATTCAGTGGTTTCGGCAGGCGGTCAGCCAGCCACGCGATGAACTGGATCGCTGGGAGGCTGCGACGCGCTTTGCGTATGACCTCTGCCGATATGGCGCCCGCCAGCTTCGGCAGGACCGGGCTCCGCAGATGGCTGCCGCGCTGGCCTATCGAACACTATTCAGTCTGCTGCCGGTGCTCGTCGTCGGCACGCTTCTCGTTCGCGCGCTCGGCGGGTTTGAATCCTTCAAAGCTCGACTCGCAGAATATTTTCAATATCAGGGTTGGAACGAATACGAAGTGACCGGGGTTCCGGCAGGCGAGGGTACATTCGGCGCGGGAGAATCGCTCAGCGAATGGTTGCTCGGCCTGCTTGAAACCGTGCAGGACATAAACCTCGCAGCTATCACATGGGTTGGCCTGGCGCTGGTGATTTATGCCACGCTTGGTTTGATGGTCACAATCGAAAACTCGTTCAACAACATCTACCGCGCATCTGAAGGCAGATCGTGGGCGCGGCGCATGCCGATCTACTGGACCGTGTTAACGTTGGGGCCGGCGGCGCTCGCCGGTGCTGTATACGCAGGAAATCAGTTCGATGCGATGATCGGCGACGGTGGGTGGTGGACGTTGATCCGTGCGACTTCTGTTGCGTGGAATTTCCTGGCGCTTTGGATTGTGATGTTTGTGATCTACAAGTTGCTGCCGAACACAGAAGTCGCGTATCGCCCCGCGCTTATCGGCGCATTTGTTGCATCACTGCTCGTCGAGATCGGCCGAAGAACGCTCGGCCTGTATTTCGAACACGCAGTATCGTTCAGCCAGTTGTACGGCTCGCTTGGGTTGATCCCGGTGTTTATGTTCTGGGTGTATGTCATGTGGCTGCTGGTGCTGTTTGGTTTGGAGGTCAGCGCAGCTTTGCAGATGCTTGGCGGTCGGCGATTGGATGAAGTCGAACAGAATCGCAGAAACGTGATCGGCATGGTCGATCCGGCTTCGGTCATCGTTGTCGTGCAGGTCATAGCGGATCGTTTTGACAAGGGCAATACTTGCGGTTTGGCGCACTTGGCAGAACACACGGGTTTGGCTGAACGCACGCTGCGGCCGATTCTTGATCGGCTCACGGAAGAGGGCATTGTCCACCGTGTGGAAGCATCGAATCTGACGGTGACGTTGGCTCGTCCACCGGAGCAAATCGAAGCGGAGCGGCTCATCAGTCTCGGATTCGATCTTGCGACTTTCTCGCAATCCACGCCTGGCAAAGCAATTGTGGAGCGGATGCGGACAGCTCAGCGCGAGGCTGTCTCGAGCATGTCATTGGCCACGCTGATCGGCAGTAGCGCCCCGGCAGCAGCGACGGATCAAGCTGCTGGCACATGATCGCCGATAACCGAGTCGGGCGGGCGAGACGATCCAGACACACCGGCAATTCCGCCGGGCGGAGTATCGCAGTGCCACGACGCCGCGACTCGAAAAGACAACGCAACGGATTGCAGAACGCGCAAGAGACGTTCGGGGTTCCGATTCCGAATGCTCAGCCGCAAGGGAAGTCGGTGATGAGCGTTTCTGCTCGCGGGCACAACGCCACGATTGAAACGATTCCGGTGCCGGCCCGGCAGACGACTGTCGCGCCTGCAAGCAACGTCACCGCGGACGCGCAGACGAACCAGGAAATCCTTATTTCACCGCGCGTGCTGGATCAACAGGCATTTGCACAGTTCAGCGCATCGCTTTCGGCATTGATTGAAGAAGCTCGTGAGGCACGGTTGGCGCTTGCGGAAGTTTCCCAGCAGCAACGACTGCAACAAACTGAAACCGCACGCAGCGCGCAGCAACTTCAGGAACGACTGCATCTCAGTGCGCGCATGCTCAAAGCAATGCAGGGGCAAGCTGCAGCTCTGCAGACCGCTACGGACACTGCGAGCAAGGCCTGCGACCAATACGATGTGCTTGAGCAGCGCCTCAGCGTTCGCATTGATGAACTGATTGCAGCAGCCGAAACGCGCATTGATACTGCAGTTGACGCAGCAATCGCGCGCATCAACATCAGCGCCCGCGAGAAGGAAACACTTCTGCACGAAGTCGATCAGCGCTTTGATCAACTCATGCCGCGCGCGGAGCAGCTTGGTCAGGTTGTCGAGAGTGCCGAAGTCAATATCGCAGCCCTTGCCCATCGCAGTGCCGGGAGTGCTCAGCGGGCTGTGCAGGCAACCGAATCACTTGGGGATTGCATCGAACGCGCCCAAGCGATGGGAACTGATCTGCAGGCTCGAATCGACTGTGCTGAGGCATTTGCATCGGTGATTCAGGAAGCGAATACGATCTCGAAGCGCTGGCAGCAAACAATCGAGCACATCGAGAAGATGCCTGTTGCATCTACGCCGAGCATACAACCGAAAATTGATCTTGCTACGCGTGTGTCGCAGCAATCCGAACCTAAGCCGCAGTCACAATCAGTCAACAGCATGGTCGAGGATCTCCGCAAGAGCATTGCTCGGGATATGCAGCGGCTTTCCACAGCCGTCAGCGCGATCGCATCCCGTGTCGACAAGATCCAGTCGCAGCCGGCGCATCAGGGATCGGCGCTGTCGAACGCCGCAACAGATCGCCCGCATATCACAAGTCTGCCGACACCGAATTGTGCTGTGCAGTCGCAGCCGGCTGCTGCGAACGATTCTGAATCACGCTGAATTCGATCGCGCAGCAAATCGTTGCACAAATGCATCGTATTGTTTGGGCGTATCAATGCCGTGATGATGCGCTTCGGTTGTCACAACTGCCATCTTGTATCCGTGCTCAAGAACGCGCAGTTGTTCCAGGCTCTCGGCCAGTTCCAACGGCGTCGGTGGCAGCATGACATATTGAATCAGAAACGGCCTGCGATATACATACACGCCTATATGCTTCAATGGCGTACCAGTCGACGCTACACGCGGAAATGGAACGAGCGATCGTGAAAAATACAGCGCTCGTTGCTGCTGATCGACAACAACCTTCACAATATTCGGATTGTCGGGATCTTCATCATCGCCAAACAGCGAGGCGATCGTTGCGACGACACAGTCGTCCTGACGGACCAATCCCTCGATCGCCGCATCAAGCACATCCGGCTCAATCTCCGGCTCATCGCCCTGTACGTTGACGACAATGTCGCATTGCAGCGTGGCAGCAACTTCTGCTGCTCTACTGCTGCCGTTGGGGTGATCCGTGCGTGTCATCGCCGCTTCGCCGCCGAAGGACTGCACCGCATCACGGACGCGTTCATCATCGGTTGCCACAATCACGCGATCAATCAACGATGCGCGAATAGTCTGTTCATATACGTGCTGAATAAGCGGTTTGCCAGTGCGATCAGCCAGAACCTTGCCCGGGAAACGCGTCGATCCAAGCCGGGCGGGAATAATCGCGGTTGCGGGGAGAGCAGGGGAAGTGGGCATTGCAAACGTAGTGTACCGGCTGCATCAACCGCTGAGTTCTTTGACGAGTAGGTCGATTTGCTTGCGACGATTGCGAATATCGCGATACGTAATGTCCTTGCGTGCGATTCCCGAGCAGATCTCCAGCGCTTCCTTGGCCTGATCGACAGAATTCGTGCTGCGGGCGTCTTCGATCAACGACACCATCATGTCATAGCGAATATCCAGTTCGCGTTCGCGCTCTGTTGCGTCAATGGCATCCAGCGCATCGCGGTATTCCCCGATCGCTTCGCCATGCCATGACTCCGCGGCGAAGCATTTGCCCAGCATGTGACCGGAGCGCACACGCAACCGCGGTTCATCCTTGGCCTTCTGGAAACACCCCATTGCCACATCGAACCTTCCCAGCTCGAATTCAACGATGCCGAGTTGAAACTTCATGTGACGATCGGTCGGATATTGCTCAACGCGCGCTGCGTACTCTTCAGCTTGAAGTGCGCGCCGCTCATTGGCTGCTGCTTCCAGGTCAGCTTGCACGTCTTCGCCAGCTTCGAGCTTCTTCGCAAGCGCCTTTTCACTACGGCGCAGTTGGTCGATCTTAATATCGCCCGCATTCATGCGGAATCGATATTCGCGTGAATCCTCGAACGCTTTCAGGTAGATGTCGTATGCGAGATTTTCCTTTTGCACATCGCCAGCCTTTTTCAGGAGCTGTGCGTATCGATTCACCGCATCAATGTCGTTCGGATTTGCTTCGTAGGCTTCCTGAGCACGGCCGAGATTGCGCTCTTCGGTGGTCTTGCCGCCGGAGATCGCGCTTTCTTCTTCCAGTTCGCGCTGCTTGTCAACATCGCGAATCATCTCCCGGAATCCACCCTCTTTGCCCGCTGCCTGTTCGTAGCCGCCCTGATCCATTGCGCGCTGGGCTGCCAGGTTCTTGAGTTCAGCGCTGAGTTCGCTATCACTCGGATCCATCAGCGAAGCCATCTCGCCACACGCAATGGCTTCATCCCACGCTCCGACCGCTGCAAAGACGTCTTTTGCCTTGACCAGCGTTGTTTTATTGATCTTCTTGGCGGTGCGAACAAGGCCGAGCATCTTCGATGCCAGCCAGTTGCCCGCTTCGAGTTGGTCCGCCTTCACAGCAGACTCAATCGCTTTGAGCCCCAAATTCGCATCACGGATGTTCTTCATCCACTCGAATTCTGCAGCTGCGAATTTGCTTACCGCGGTCGTATCTTCAATGGCCCGGCGTTCCTTGGATGCTGCCGGCTTGCCGCCTCGGTTGGTGTACTGAATTGCCGCCTCGTACATTGCCTCGTGGGCAGACATTGATTCCGGATCAAACTTGATGCCGTTGGCATAATACGACAGCGCTGCATCATAGTTGTAGCGGTCCGCCATTGACTTGGCGTGATCGAACCATTTGCGGGCTTTCTCCGGCTGCGGCGTGAATTCGGGCGATTGATCATCGCCGCCATTGCCGTTGCCGTCGTCTCCGTCATTTGGTGGTTTCTTGCGAAACAGCGCCACTATTGATCCTCAAATCTGAATGGATGGTTGATCCGTCGGCATCCGGTCGGATTCCAACCGATCGAAATCCGCAGGCAACACCCCGCAGACCGTTCAAAGTAGGCTCCGCCTCCCCGATGGTCAATCGCACACACCTCTGGTGCGATCTCTGCGACCGGCGTAGCATTGCAAACATGACGATTGTCCCGTCCGAACTGAGAATTGTCAGCTACCCGCACCCAATCCTGCGCGGCAAGGCGATGCCCATTGAATCCATCACCGACGAGGTGCGCGCTGTTGCCCAGCGTATGATTGATCTGATGCATATGGCTGAAGGCGTCGGCCTGGCAGCACCACAAGTCGCGATGCCGTGGCGCATGTTCGTCACCAGTGTGCCCGATCCGCCGGATGGCGATCGGGTCTACATCAATCCGCGTCTGGAATTCACCATTCCGGAGCTGGTCGTGCATGAAGAAGGTTGCCTGAGCATACCCGGAATCAACGTTGACATCCGCAGGCCGGCCGGCGTGCGAGTCACCGCCACCGATCTCGAGGGTAACGAGTTCACGCTCGAAGATGACGACTTCCGGGCCCGGGTTTGGCAGCATGAGTTTGATCACCTCAACGGAATCCTGATCATCGACAAGATGATGCCGATGGACAGGTTGGCCAACCGTCGGGCCATTCGAGACCTCGAGGCGGCCGGCAGTGCCTGAGCGCAGCGGGGCGAGTGCAGCGCAGCTGCCTACGAATGATTCGCCGCATATGCGGTTGGTGTTCCTTGGTTCGGGAGCATTCGGGTTGCCGACGTTCGAAGCGCTTGCGCGAATGCATGACATCGCGCTGGTCGTGACGCAACCGGACCGGCCTGCTCAGCGCGGCAAGAAGTTGACGCCTACACCAATCGGTGAGATGGCTGCGCGAATCGAAATGCCCGTCATCAAACCGCAAGACATCAACACGCTGGAGAGTATCGAACAGGTGCGCGCTGTCCAGCCTGATGCCATCGTGGTGATTGCGTATGGCCAGAAAATCGGCGTGGAACTGCGCAACATTGCGCCGATGATCAATCTTCACGGATCACTTCTGCCGAAATACCGCGGCGCAGCTCCCATTAACTGGGCAGTGATGAACGGCGAAACCACAGCAGGTGTGACCATAATCGACGTAGCTGACCGGATGGACGCCGGGGCCATGTATGGCAGCGCGTCGACGACGATCGATCCGATGGAAACCGCTGGCGAACTGCACGATCGATTGGCCCAACTCGGCCCGGACCTGATGCTGCAGGTGCTTGATGACATTCGCCGCGGCGCCGCCGAATCGGCGCAACAGAATGAATCGCAAGCGACGAAAGCGCCCAAGTTGAGCAAGGCCATTGGGACGGTGTCCTTCGATCAGCCGGCTGATCGAGTGCGTGCAATGGTGCATGGCCTGACGCCGTGGCCGGGGTGTACGGTTCTGCATGAAAAGAAACGTCTGAAACTGCTGCGTGTGCAGGATGTCGAATCGCCGGACAGCGCTACCCAGCCGTGTGCGATTCTTGATGGGGGACTGGTCGCGTGCGCGACGGGTGCAGTGCAATTGTTGAGTGTGCAGCCGCCTGGCGGAAAATCAATGTCGTTCGAAGCGTATTGTCGCGGGCATGAAGTCACCGCGGGCAGCATGTTGATGCCAATTGTTGAGCCGAGCGAGCAGCGAGCATGAACTGGATTGCTGAAACACTTTGGGATCTGGTCAGCCGGCGACAACCTGCGCCCCGCCAGCAGGTGCGCAGGCCGCGCATTGCTGAATTACAAGTCAAGAATCCCGCGCCCGCCAAATCAACAATGCAGCAACGCTACGATGCCCTCGTTGCGGAGATGAAGGCAACGTACAACCTGCGCATCCGCAAGTGGCGCAGCTCAACGTCCGGATGCGCCTGGCAGGTGACGTATGAAGATGGCCAAGTGGTGCGATTGATCGAATCGCCGTACCCGCGCGGGCCGATGAGCTGCGCGGTGTTCCTGCATGAGGTCGGCCACCACGCAATCGGTTTGCGCACGTACAGGCCGCGCTGTCTCGAAGAATTGAAAGCGTGGGAATGGTCGCTGAACGCGATGCGCGAGCACGGGTTCAATGTGACGCCGGCTGTGGAGAAGCGTGTAGCTGAATCGCTGCATTATGCAGTGGCCAAAGCCCGCCGCCGCGGCCTCAAACGCCTGCCTGCGGAGTTGCTGCCGTATCTCAAACCGCCGCTCTCGGCCGTGTAAAAACAGCTCCATTTCGGAAATTCCAACTCGGAATCTGCGTGAAAGGGAGTGCCATCTCAAAGCGTAAGTCGTGGTCAGATACACTACTTAGCGTCGATAAACAGTTTGTTGGCCGACAGAGGCCATTTTCAGGATTGTCAAGGAGGACTTATGCCGCGACGCATGATGTCTTGCTCGTTACCGTTTCGATTCTGGCCGCATCCGGTCCAGTGGCGGCGGATGTACCCAACTACAACACGTTCACGTTGCATTTGCGATCGAACCTGTGTGTGAATAAGGGTGGTGCGGGTTCACCTGTTTTCAATATTCCTTGTGATACGTTTTTCAACAGCGCGACGCCTGTCATCAATGACGAGGGAAGCGTGGCGGTGTCGTTGACACTCATCGAAGCGGGCGACTTCGAGGGTGTGTTCGTATCTGATGCCTGCGGCGCGGGCATTGTCTACACCAGCACCGCAGGCGCATCGGTCAGCGATGTTTCGATCAACAACATCGGCGATGTTGTCTTCGAGCAGGTCTTCTCATCCGAGAACGGCCTATGGATTTACGACGATTCGAACGATACAACCGCGCGCGAAACAACTGCGCCACTGGGCGCAAGTGGGTGGAGCTCTCCCGAGATCAACGACAGCAACGAGATCGGATTCTGTGCGAACCTTGCAGGTGACTACGCATTTGTTTCATACTCCGGTGGCTCGACTGCTATCCACGCAACAGAAGTCGCAATTGATGTAAACAGCCCGTATTCATTTCTGTTCACGCCATCGTTCAACAACGCCCGGCAGATTGCGGGCAAGGTGCGCGACGGCGGGCCGGGTCAACTCGGTGGCAGTCAGCCGGATGAGATTCGCGTTTTCAATTCCGATGGCACATCCATACCCATTGCTGAAGATGTCGATGGGAATATCGCCAGTCCGTACACCAGCTTTGACAACAGCGTTTCGCTGACCAGCACGGGATGGGTTGCGTTTACTGTGAATCTTGGGGCAGGGGGCAGCGGCGTGATTGTCTCAGGTGTGCTCAGTGATCTTGATGGCAATCTTCTCGTCAATGTTTTCGACCTGCTTGATCTGCTTGCCAACTGGAACACCAACGGATCCGGTGCAGACATAGCAGCGCCGCTGGATACGGTCGTTGTTTTCAATCTGCTGGTTCTTCTTAGCGAATGGTCGTCGTAAGCGAAGGCTGAGGACTTACGCGAGAACATCCAACAGTGCGCCGAGATTTGTGATGTGGTAGAAATTGGCTACTTCGATGAAATCTGTCGTTGCAGGCGGAATTGTCTCGGAAAGCTGTGGCGTTTGCCCAAGCGGGGCAACTGCGTACGGTTTCCGTGAAGAACCGATCGAAGCGGTATCAATCGGCAGCATTCGCATTGGAGAATCGAGCTTGACCGGTTCGTGTCGAGGCTCGTGCCTGTCACACGCTGATGCCCATCTCCGTGAACAGCCAGGCCCGATTGCATCAAGCTGACGACGACATCGAGCAGCAGCCGCAGCGCTCGCATTGATTCCAGTACTCGAACAGGACATGCAGTACGTGCTGCACAGTTCGTTCCGAATCGCCCCCGGCCGCGCAGTGGTTTACAATTGCCGATAATCCCGGTCGCTGCACGAATTCCAACCGGTTTGCGAGAAACCCTACTATTTGCGAGGGTTCTGCGGTTTATACCGACCTGTCGCAGCCCGGCAACAACCCTCGTTCCAAAAGCACCACAATGCATGCTTCCAACCATTCATCCAGTAGCGCCATGCACGACTTGCCCGTTGAGGCGCTGGACTATGACCTGCCCGAACGTTTGATTGCCCGCTGGCCCGCTGACCCGCGCGATACTGCCCGCTTGCTCGTTGTACATCGTGACAGCGGTACACTTGAACATCGAACGGTGCGCGATCTTCCGCAATACATGCACGCTGATGATCTGGTGGTGTTCAACAACACCGCAGTTTTCCCCGCTCGAATCGCAGCCCGTCGCACCGACACCGGCGGCCGTGTTGAAGGGTTGTATCTGCATGATCTGCCTGCAGGCCAATGGCAGATGATGCTCAAGAGCAACGGGAAGCTGCGGCCTGGCCAGTCCATCGAGCTGCTTGATGCTGATGATCAACCCAGCGGAATCGTGGTGGAACTGCAACGCCGAATCGATTCGCAATGGGCAGTCCGCGTTGAATCAGATCAGCAGCCGCAGCAGGTACTGCAGCGCGTCGGCAGAACACCGTTGCCGCCGTACATTCTTCGGGCCAGAACGCATTCCTCCGATGACGATCCCATTGTCGATGCTGTCGACCGCGTGTGGTACCAGACTGTATATGCCGATCCTCAACTGGCCGGCTCCGTCGCAGCGCCGACTGCCGGTTTGCATTTCACCGAGAACCTGCTTGCTGAACTGGACGCCCGTGGTGTTGAGCGCCGGTATGTCACGTTGCACGTCGGCGCCGGCACCTTCAAACCAATTGATGAACCGACCCTTTGGCAGCACATCATGCACCGCGAGCACTACGATGTCTCGCCGGAGGTATGTAAGTCCCTGAAACAAGCGACTTCCGAGCGCAGACGCATTCTCGCGATCGGCACGACAACTGTCCGAACGCTCGAGTCATTGCCATCGCCGTTATCCGACCCGGACCTCCGTATCACCTCGCAAACCGATCTGTGTATCGCGCCCGGTTATCAATTCAAACTCGTCAATGCGATGATGACTAACTTCCACCTCCCGCGTTCAACGCTACTGGCTCTGGTCGCCGCGTTCATCGGCCTCGATTGGCTGCTCGATATCTACCGCCAGGCGATCGAACGTGAATACCACTTTTACAGCTACGGCGATGCAATGTTGATTCTTCCGTAGCTCGCTGCGTTGTGAGCATGGATAACCCTCCAATTGTTGTCCAACCGATGCTCTATGCCCGATAAGTAGTGCAGAACCCGGAGGTTCCGCGCGGGCGCTCATGACCATTGCCGAACTCATACAGACCCTGCCGATCAATCTCAGCCATGGATCGGCCGAAACCGTGATCTCCGATATCGTCGAGGATTCTCGTCGCGCCGGCCTTGGCTGCATGTTCGTCGCGCGCGATGGGGCGCAGTTCGACGGCAGACGCTTTATCGGCGCAGCTGTCAAAGCCGGCGCTGTTGCCGTCCTCACCGACCATGCGACGGTTGTTCCGCAATCGGTTGTCGCGCTGCGAACCAATGACGTTGCGGGTTGCGCTGCGCATCTCGCTGAGCGCTTGTTTGGCAACCCCAGCCGAGTGTTGAGACTCATCGGCATCACCGGAACCAATGGTAAAACGACAGTTGCACATCTCGTGCAGCAATTGCTTGCAGCAATCGGTCGGCATTGCGGAATGATCGGCACGGTTGCTGTGCATGACGGCCAAACGGTTGTACCCGGTGAACTCACGACGCCGAGCGCGATCGAAATCAGCAGGATATTGGGGCAGATGGTTGCCAACGGCTGCGATTCGTGTGTCATGGAAGTGTCCAGCCATGCGCTGCAGCAAGGCCGCGCCGCAGCGCTCGATATTGACATCGCAGTCTTTACAAATCTGAGCGGCGATCACCTGGACTATCACGGCACGATGGACAAGTACGCCCGCGCCAAAGCGAAGCTGTTCAGAATGCTGCGCAGCGACGGCCATGCTGTTGTCAATAATGATGATGCACACTGGTCAACGATGATCGAACACTGCGACGGTGCGGTACATCAGTGCAGTTTCGGGAATGCTAAAGCAGAGTGCGTTGCGCGAATTGCAGAATCGACAATTGCGGGCACTCCTGCGACGTTTCGTATTATGGGGCGCGAATTCGATGTGCAGATCCCGCTCATTGGTCGCCACAACGTTATGAATGCGCTGCAAGCTGTTGCGGTAGCACACCTGGCCGGAAGCGACAGCACAGAACTCTGCAGAGTACTTGCGAAATGCACTGCTCCACCGGGCCGATTTGAACGCGTTGCCACCGGCGATGCGGGCTTCACGATTCTTGTCGATTACGCGCATACCGATGATGCGTTGGACAATGCACTTGGCGCGCTGCGCCCGTTGGTGCCGAATGGCTCACAACTTCATGTGGTATTCGGCTGTGGTGGCGATCGTGATCGCAGCAAACGCCCGCGCATGGCTGCGGTTGCATGCCGATGGGCTGATCAGGTGTACATCACATCCGACAATCCGCGCACGGAAAACCCGCAGGCCATCGTCGATGAAATTGCGGCCGGCGTTCCACAGGAATTTCTCGGCCGATTACTGTGTGATGTCGATCGTTCTGCTGCGATTCGGCAGGCAATTCACGTTGCAACGCCGGGTGATGTGGTACTCATTGCCGGCAAGGGTCACGAGGATTACCAGATCATCGGCACGACCAAGCGCCCGTTTGATGACCGCATCACTGCAGCACAGGCAGTTGCAGCATGCCGCGAGGTGTGTGCATGACATTCTTTTCTGCTGCGAACTGTATGGCCGTCACAAACGGCAACTGGCTTGTCGAACCAACCGGCCCGCTTGAATTGACTGGCGTCGGAACGGACACGCGCGCGAATCTCGAAGCAAAAGCATTCCTGGCTCTTCGTGGTGACAATCACGATGGGCATGATTACCTGCGCAGCGCTTGTGCAGCTGGCGCGCAGCTTCTCATCGTTGAACAATGCGCCGCTGACAGAATTCCGAAGGGGCCAGCGGTGTTGCTGGTCGCCGACACACGGCAGGCGCTTGGCGCACTTGCTTCGGCATACCGCGCGACGTTAACCGACACGACGGTGATCGCCGTAACCGGATCGTGTGGCAAGACGACAACCAAGGAAATGATCCACGCAGCGCTCCATGTGCGCCTGGTAGGCATACGGGCTCCGAAATCATTCAACAACGACATCGGCGTGCCGCTGACAATTCTCGATGCGTCGCCTGAAGATGATTATCTCGTGCTTGAAATCGGCATGAACAAGCCCGGCGAAATTGCTGCACTCGGCGCGATCGCCCGGCCGGACATCGTGGTCATCACCACAATTGGGCCGGCGCATCTGAGTGGGCTCGGGTCGGTGCAGGCTATTGCGACTGAAAAAGCATCACTGCTCGGCGCTCTTGCTCCCGGCGGGGTGGCGGTACTGAATACAGATCATGAATTCGCAAATGAGCACGCGTCATCGTATCCGAACGGTCATTTGTTTGGCGCAGCTGAACACGCACATACCCGGATGACGGACTATGGCAATGATGATGCGCAACAGTTGTGGTGGTTCGATGTCAACAACACCACTCGGTTTCAACTGCCGATTCCCGGCAGGCACAACGCAGCCAACGCGCTGGCAGCAATTGCTGTGGCGCGACATCTGAATATTCCCGACGAGTCGATAGCTGCGGGATTGTTGCAAGTCGAACTGCCTGCGATGCGCATGCACCGCAGCAATTGCGGCGGCGTCATCGTGTTCAATGACGCATACAACGCCAATCCTCAATCCATGCGGGCGTCCATCGAAGCGTTCTTGGAAACGAGCGTGAATGCTGATCGGCGCATCGTTGTGCTTGGCGATATGCTCGAACTCGGCGCGGACGCTGCGAAACTGCATGAAGAACTCGGCAGAGAACTTCTTGAAATCAGTGAGGCCCATTCGATTGATCAGGTCGTGCTCGTCGGCGAATTGACGCGGTATACCGGGCTTGTCCTTTCCCAGCAGTGGGGTACGGGTCGCGTGCAGTATTACGGCGATCTTGATCAACAAGTCATTGATCGAATCTGGAAGAACTGGAAGCCGGGTGATGCAGTATTGCTCAAGGCATCGCGCGGCATTGCATTGGAACGTGTCGTCAATCAACGCCCGCAACCGGTGACGAGATCACAGTCGGTGGCGGTGGCCTGATGCTCTACAACCTTGTCGATCAATATAAGAATCTGCTTGATGAACTTGGGTTGTTCAGCATCTTCAAGGTGCTGTACCAACTTGAATTCCGTGCATTTTGCGCGGTCGTGCTCAGCTTTCTAATTGTTCTGTGCTTGGGCAAACGCACCATTCGATGGTTGATGCGTCAGAAAATTGGCGATGCGCCCGAATTTTATCGTGCCGATCTGAATGAGTTGATGAAGTCCAAAGCGGCCACGCCAACGATGGGCGGCATACTGATCTGCGCATCAATTCTCGTGACAATTGTGCTGCTTGCGGATTTGCGCGTGCTGTATGTCCGGCTGGCGATCATCGTTCTGCTCTGGCTTGCAGTCCTGGGCGGATGGGACGACTGGCTGAAGTTGACCAGCGCACGCCGGTCGCCGGGTTCGCGCGAAGGGCTGTATGCGTGGGAAAAACTGCTCTTCCAACTCGGTATCGGCGCTGCGGCAGGATACTTCCTGTATCGGTGGGGCGGGACAAAGATCGAACCGCATGTACTTAATTTACCGTTTCAGAGGACGTATCTACCAACTGCGACATCACCACGTCCACTGGCGGAATCATTAATTGTGCTCGGCCCGGTTGCGTTTGTCATTGTGACGACGCTACTCATCGCGGGTACGTCCAATGCGGTAAACCTGACGGACGGGATGGACGGGCTGGCAGGGGGAACACTTGCGGTTGCGGCGTTTGCATTCATGGTGCTCTGTTATATCGCCGGGACGTTCGCCGCTGCGCAGGGGTTACTTGTGCCGTTTGTTGAGCATGCAGAAGAAATGATGGTCGTCACCGGCGCGATGGCGGGGGCAAGCCTCGGGTTCCTGTGGTTCAATTGCGCGCCTGCTCAAGTGTTCATGGGCGACACCGGTTCGCTGCCGCTTGGCGGTTTGCTTGCGTATGTAGCAGTCGTCATTCGCCAGGAAATCCTGCTGCTGATCATCGGCGGAATTTTCTTTCTGGAAATGGCAAGCGTCATTCTGCAGGTCGCATACTTCAAATATTCAGGCGGCAAACGCATCTTTCGTTGTTCGCCGATTCATCACCATTACCATCTCGGCGGATGGTCCGAACAACAGGTCGTTGTTCGATTCTGGGTGCTTGCAGTGGCTCTGGCAACGCTCGCGCTGGTATCAATCAAGTTGCGGTGAGAACAGGGCCGCCGAAGCTTGGGAGCTGCACAGCACGCCGGCGGATATGAATTCTGCACGCTGTACCTGCGTGACAACAATACCACACCACACCGCCAGTTCCGGCAGTAGTAATTGCGTTCTTCGCGTGTGGCGTCACAAGCAGAGTCCCGGTTCGTGCGGGCATCCTTCTCACGTAGCTCTTGATTCTCATCACGGAGATAGTCGATCACCTGTTGCTGCTGCCGAGACATCCAACCGGCGACGATAACCGAGAGCAGTTGCCATGGAGTGAATTGCATGCCACCAGATTACAGCGCCACCATCAGGAATCTCGGCCATACACAGCCATTTCCACTGTACCGTAAAGTGCTAGAATGCCTGCGTTTACGATTAGGCTAAATAATGGACCCATACGCGGTCGGCATGATGCATCACTCTGACTTGACAGCATCAACTTCAGGATTCTCTATGTTCTTGCGCCGCCAGCCGCATTCTGGGCAGCCTCGTGTCCGCAGTCCTTTTAATGAGTATCCGCAAGAGGGACATCGTATTTCTCGGGGTTGCAGCCTTCGCGCGGGGTGGTCTATCGAATATCCGATTACACTTGCGAGCACCAATCCAAATACCACGCACGCTGGTATGCTACACCAAGAAAGTACTTGTCCAAGACCTGTGTCTATCTTGCCTGATTGATCAGGTATTAATGACAACCACAGTGGGATCGCTCCGACGATTAATCCAAGAATTCCCATGCTGAAGATTAGAATCGCTGACCATCGAAGTTTGCGATAGGCCGCAGCACTTCCCAATGCTATTGTCAAGGCGACACTTATGCTAATCAAGAACCCTGTCATATTTATGTCAATCCACCATATTCTGGATTAGGAAAAGTGAATATATCTTACCGTAAAAATATACTACATATTCGCATGAGAACATTCCGTGTAGCACACTCGGCTATGCAGAAAACCACATCTTTATTGCATTGAAAGCAAGCATCTCCTTCAAGCCCAAGCCAGCTGTCCGGTGCAGTGCATCCGTTCGCACTGAAGCAGGAATCATGTGCCACGCAGCAATCCCTAGCACAAGCTGATGCATTGAGAAGCATTGCCGGATTGCTACAGATGAAATCATGAACGGCATTGCATCCGAACGTGTCTTCGAGATCCGTAGCGCGGCGTCGTAGAGCACATTCAAGGGCATCTGCAATGTTTGGTCGTACGATACCCGACTCGTAACAGCATTGCATTGAAATGCTTCTTGCCTGTTCTGCGCATGGCTTATTCAAGATGGTGGGTAGTTGAGATTCTACTGCATCCCTGCACTCATCGTATGGCTTAAATTCGTCATCTTGTCCACTGCTTGATTTGGCATTTGCAGTCCCGTTTGCTGCCAGTGCAGCTGAGACACATGGTTGAGAGTTGCTGCCACAACCAGGCGAACCCAATGGGCAGTCAACTGACAGAAGTCCATGGGGATCGACTGAATTTATGGGCCTTGAGTATTTGTATACATTCGCCCCGTCAACGTACCCCACGGGATCCCTGCGCGTCCACTGCCCGAGGCTGCTGTTCAGCACACGATAGCGCACGTGGTAGACATCATGCACGAACTCATCATCGAACTCGTACCCGGCGTAGCCCTTGCGGTTGGCGGTGTTGGCGTGGGTGAACTGACCCCGGCCGCCGGACTTGGGGCTGGGGGTGTTCTGCACGGTTGATTTGTCCGTGGCATCCACATCGCCATCGAGATCGACATCACCGCGCACATCGTATGCGAATGTATCAATCCAGGTCTGGATCTGCGTGAGGTCAGCAGCCAGCATCGAGCCGTCGGAGTCGGTGTCGCCGGCGAGTATGAGGAACGGCACGCCGTATGCTTCGTAGCGCACCTGCTCGACCTGCTGTCCGCCGCCGTTGGCATCGACCACGGCAACAACATCATGTCGCCAGTTCTGGCAGTAATAGAAGCGTTCTTCCAACATGCCGTTGGATGCTGCATCCCAGCGAGTGTCAGACATTGGAAAGTGGGCTCTATGCAAAGCATAATCTCAACTTAGAGCGTTGCTTGATCGCCTTAAGGATAGGCAGAAAACGGACTGGTACCTTCAATTCATTGCACAATCCGCTCCAGATCCAGCGTTGCTCCGGCGACGTTGATGGACTGCGGCTCGCGGTAAGTGCGCAAGAGTTTCACCAGCAATGCCATATCAGCGTGCAACGGCGCCTGGAATTCCATGGCGTGTTCGCTGATGGGATGTACGAAGCCGAGCAATGCTGCGTGTAATGCCTGCCTCTGTATGACCGGCTCACGAGCACTGAGATCGGGTGCGCCAGCGGGGCCGACAATATCGCCAACTGTCAGATGTCTGCCGCCGTAGATGTCATCGCCGACGATCGGATACCCGAGATGCGACAGATGCACGCGAATCTGGTGTGTGCGCCCCGACTTGAGTTCCAGTTCCACCAATGTGAATTCAGCGTAGAGTTCGCGCACGCGGTATATCGTGACTGACGGCTTGCCGGTGTCATCCCAGCGCACCGCATATTTGTCGCGCACAGTGTGATGTTTGCCAAGCGGCAGATCAATGACATCTGCGTTCGGTTCCATCCGCCCGTGAACGACCGCGAGATAGCGCTTATTGGTTCGGCGGTGTTCGAATTGTTTGGCAAGGCGCCAATGCGCAGTGTCGGATTTGCCGAAGACGATCACGCCGGTGGTGTGGCGATCAAGTCTGTGTACAACGCCGGGGCGCGCGAATTCTTCGCCGACGGAAGACAATGACCCGCTGGCTTGATGTTGAAAGTGCCACGCAAGGGCGTTGATCATCGTGCCGTTATGGTGACTGCGAGCGGGATGCACAATAATGTCATCGCGCTTATTGATCACAATGAGGTGATTATCTTCATGCAGTATGTCGAGCGTGATCTCTTCGGCGGGCAGCTCCGTACTCGGCGGTGGCGGCAGAATCGCAAGAATGTGATCGCCAATTCGCAGGCGGGTGGAGGGCTTAGGGACTCTACCGTTGACATGCACCGCTTGCTCGCGGATGAGACGTTGCAGCGATGTGCGGCTTAAGAACGGAATGCGGTCGACAAGGTACCGATCGAGTCGCTTGTTGAGATCGCGCGACAGGCGAAACTCCACAGAGACCGGTACATCATCTTCGCTGGATTGTTGTTCGTAGGCTGCGAATAGCGCTGCCTGATCGATCTTTCCACCGCCATCGAGTAGGTCGTCAATCGGAATGCGAGCGCGGTCATCGTGCGCTTCAGCGTCTGGCATCAACTTTCAGATGGCGCAGATGCGGTTGTTGTCGATTCTTCTGAAACGATCAATCGTTCCAGCGATTGCAACATCGGCGTCGTTTGCGGAGCGGATTCGAATGTTGGCACCAAAGCATTTTGGCCGACTTCACCGATTGTCGGAAGGCTTGTGACTGTTGCCAGAGCATCAACGTTGTCTGCGCGTGTTCGTGCTTGTTGAGCAAGTTTCGGATACGCAATTTCAGCAGTCGCAGCGGCCTGCTCGTATAACTGTTTTGCCTCTTGGACATCACCGATTGATTCTGCTGCGGCTGCAAGTCCTTCAATTGCTGCGGTCTTGAGCAGAATGCGGCCGGGCTCAGATTTGCTGTTGACAGTCGCGAGTCTGTCGAGCACAGTCTGAAACAGCCGAGTTGCCTCAGCCAGATTCTGATCGCGTTGTTCTACAGTCAACGGCACGGTGAGGATCGGCGCATTCGGCGTCGGCTGCTGGATCGTTGCCCGTGCAGCTGCCTGCTGGGCCATGGACTCGATCGTTGCGTTGGCGCGGACGGATGCGAGATACTGCCGGGCTGCAGTGATCTGTGCGAGGTCTGCGATGCCGGCAACATCGGCATACTCATCAGCGACATCTTCTTTGGAGCGCGGCATATCAGCGGTTGACAGAGCTTCCCAGGCTTCGACATTCGTCTGCAGTTTGGACTGATTCCACCTCACGATCAGCATGTACACGCACAGGGCTGCGAGGATGACCAGCAGATAGTTCGGCCCCTTGGTCTTAAGCCAATCGACAAAATCCTGGTTCACGCGGCTCTCGGAGAGGTCGCTCTGCTCGATTTGCTTGAGCCGGTCACGGTCGCTCTTGTCGGGTTTGCGGTCCATCGGACATCCTCGGGAGGCAGGTGGTGGGTGAAACCCCGCATGTTACTCCGGCCGGGGGTAGGGGGCAAAGAGGCAGGGGCGGACCCACGAGGGCACTGGCGGTCAATCAGCAGGAACCACCGGGGGCCGTGCGCCAAGAAATTATGGGACAGGCGGCATGGAAGCGATGCTGTTAGTGGTGCGCGCTGCGCTTCGCACAATCGCCCTTCATTGTTGAATAACGCTGTGCGGACGCCCGCGGACGACGAATTAGACTTGCGGGCGCAGAATTAGAACCTCGGACGACGAATTAGAAGCTCGGGCGCAGAATTAGAACCTCGGACGACGAATAAGAGTTGCGGAGGGCGCACGAGAGATCGGGACGACGAATCCGGGACTCGGAGAGCGCCCGCGAATCGCGGAGTGCGCCCGCGACTTTCGGACGATGAATCCGAGTTGCGGACGGCGCCCGAAGATTGCGTACGGCGCCCGAAGAATGCGTACGGCGCCCGAAGAATGCGTACGGCGCATGAGAATTCGGGACGGCGATTGTGGACTGCGGGCGATGAATGAGGATCTCTCGTGACGTGGTAGAGTTTCCGGAGTCGTAGCAACGATGCTAACACTGAGAGGCATTCTCTTGGAGCGGCGAGCAATTCAGCCATTCCCGATTAGATGAGGTCGAAGGTATTAAGAAGGCTGCTACCGCTCTGGTTTTGTGCCCCATCTCTGTTCAATCAGCAATCGCCCCATGCTGCGATCAGATCGAGTAAGTCAAAGACATTGACTGTGCCGTCTGGTTCGTTGCCCGCAACGTCACAGATGCTGGCTTGCGCGAGTTGGGTTGCAGCGCGTTTGGGAATGTGCGCGAGGTGTGGTTTCCAGCGTTTGTTCCCAGCATCTGGAGATGCTGGGCTTTGCGGGAAGTGGTTCAGACTACTGCGAGGCCCTGTTCGAGGTGTTCGAGGCAGCTGTGCAGGTAGACCGGATGGCCTTCGGAGGCGAGGAAGTCGGGGGCGGTTGCTGCAAGGAGCACTCTGCGAATTGTTGCGAGGTGGGCATCGTTGGCATCGACGGGCAGGCCGAGTTTTTTGCGGGCTTTGGACATCGCTTTGACGGGGTCGTGGCCGGCGAGGCGCTCCGGGCGTGCCCAGAACTGGCGTTCGAGATAGACCGCGTCTTCAACCCAGTGGCCGGGATGTACTTCTGCAAGATCGATGAGTGAGACGTTGCCTTTGTTCATGCCGTGACGGCTCATTGCGTTTGCGATGTGCAGGTCGCCATGAATCCACTGCGTGATCGGCCGGGCCCGCCACTCTGCAACGAGATCGTCAAGCCGCGCGGTGAGTGATTTGAGAACGGTGTTCCATCGTTGCTGTTCGGGCAGTTCATTGAGCCGAGCATTCTCGCGTGCTGTTGCAATGAGCGCGTGCCAGTCTTCGAAGCGTGGTTCCTGATCGATGGGGTGCTGGGATGTGGCTGCGTGGAAGCGAACTGCAGCATCAATGATTCGTGGGATGTGGTTGTCGTGCCATTTCAGGCCGAGCGGGCCGTGCCGAAACTTTTCGATAATGAGCCAGGCCAGGTCGTAGCCGGCAAGTTCGGACCCGCTTTGCAGCAGGTGTGGAATGACGAGGTCGGGATCATCTGCGCCGTTGTCCGGTTGCAGTCGTTTGGTCCAGAGCAATTCCCGACCGACGACGGGGAGTTTGACGATGACGGGGCGCGGGTTGCTGCTGATTGGCGTGAACGTTGCAGTTGCGGTTGCGGCACCGCCGCGCTGCCAGTCTGCTTTGAACCATGAGATGTCACTGAGTTGTCCCTCGCAGGCATCGCAAAGGACGGGCGCAAGGCTCGTTGCGAGCGACCGTGTGTCCGAGGGTGGCATCTGTGCCTGCGGTGCGCTCACGTGTTGTCCTCACGAAGGGAGGTCATACCCACAGCCTAGGTTTGCATGGCGCTTGTGACAAGCATTTGCCAGCATCGAATGCGCGGTCTAGGTTCTGAGGTATGTCTGTGCTGCAATATGACCTTTTGGTGATCGATCTGGACGGCACGCTGCTTCGGCGTGATGGCTCGGTGTCGGCGCGAAATGTGGAAGCTGTGCAGCAGGCGCGGGACGCCGGGGTGGAGGTGATCGTAGCGACTGGACGCGCGCTGGTGGAGTCGCAGCGAGCGCTGAAGGCGATTGCGCATGAAGGGTTGATGATCGCAGCCGGCGGTTCGATGTTGTGCTGCGTCAAGAGCGGCCGAACGCTTGCGCGGCGGGTGATGCCGGAGCAGGTGGTGCGTGACGCAACGGATGCGCTGTTGGGCCATGGCCATAAGGTTTTGATTCTCAAAGACAGCAACGCAGCGGGGTATGACTATCTTGCAGTGGGGCAGGGTGAATTGGACCCGGCATCGCGTTGGTGGTTTGAACAGTTGCCGGTGACGGTTCGGTTTGCAGAGGAGTTGGCTGAGGATGCGCATCCGCATGACACGGTGCGTGCGGCGGTGGTGGCGAGCGGCAGTGAACTCGGGCCGATTGCGCAGGACTTGAAAGAAAAGCTTGGTGAACAGGTGTTTCTGCAACATTGGCCTGCTGTGACATCGTCGGAAGCGATCGGATCGCAGACGCACCTTCTGGAGGTTTTCAATCCGAACGTCAACAAGTGGACGATGATTCAGTCACACTGCGCTGGCAGTGGAATCGACATGGCGCGGGTGGTTACGATCGGCGACGGACTGAATGATGTGGAGATGCTGCGCGGGGCGGGGCTGGGTGTAGCGATGGGCAACGCAGACCCGCGGGCAGCAGCCGTTGCGGATAGATCAGCGGGCGATCATGAGAATGATGGTGTCGCTGAAGTCATCGAATTGATCCTGAATGGCGGGTGCTGAGGCGGAGGGATCGTAGAATGGTCGGTTGATGGACCGCCCACTTCGCCAATCACAGCCGATCGAGGTGTATGAATTCGGACTTGATAAGTCTGAAGGTGTGTATTTGTGCACAGCCGGCGAGGTGCTGCTGAAGAGCGTTTTCGAAAGCGAACTGGCGGTGTCGCTGGTGGTGACGCCGAACGATCCGGCGTTTGCCGGGTTGCTGGAATCTGGCCGGCAGACCATGACGCAGCAGTTGCTGGTTGAACATGACTGCCGGTTGGAGCTGACGGACACAGCGGCGCGTGCGGTGCAGCTTGGGCAGCGTGCAGCGCGGAGCGGGCAGTGCGCGTTGGCGCTGGTTCCGAATGATCATCTTGACCGGGCGATGCCTGAGCTTACTGCGGCGAGATCGCGCGGTTTGGTTCGGGGTGGCGCGTTGTGTGTCATTCTGGAGGATCGACCTTCAGCAATGCCCGCATCGTGTCCACGGCGAGCGGCAGCGCGACTGGGCATTGCGACGCTTGAGCCGGTGGATCTTCGGCAGCTTCGGGAGATGATCGCTGCGGCGCTGCGTATGAGTCGCGGCGCAGAGCTGCCGGCTGCAATTGTCGTGCATGAATCAATCCTGCATACGATGATGACGCTGGAGATGCGGCCGAATCGTGTGGGCGAAACAGTCACGATCTTGCATGCCGATCGACGCAGACAGCGCAAACTTCGGTTCAGTGAATCCAAGGATGTGCTCCGATTGGCGCAGCGGTTGGAGTTGAACGCGGCGCGTGCGCTGCCGAATCCGGGTGAGCAGGTTCCGATCGGGTTTGTGACGGTGGGGCCGGCTGATGAAGCATTGCGGCATCTTACCCATGTGTTGAAGCTGCATGGTCGCATCCCCACCATGTCGCTGGGTTTGTTGTATCCGTTGGATGAAACGGCGCTTGGTCGATTGTTGACGCGATGTGATCGAGTGATTGTTCTGGAGCCGCGACCGGGTTCGATGGAGATAATGTTGCTGCAGACCGCAGAACGATTGCGGCAAGGCGGCGCAAAGGTGGCGACGATCTGGGGTCGGACGATACCCGGCGACGTTGAGGGGCAGTCACTTGTTCTGGAATCGGAAGATGATCTGCATCCGTCGGTTCTGGTGCGCAAGATTCAGCACTTGTTGCATGAGATTCGGCCGACACTGAGCATGGTTCAGAAACTCGCGCCGCCGCCGCCGGTGGTGCAGGTTGAGATGGGTGATGGTGCGAGTCTTTCGGACACGCGCGCTGCGGAGTTGTATCTTGCAGGACAGCTTGAAGATCTTGAGCGGTGGCTCGGCGAGCAGGCGGGGAGCGCGGATGGAACCGGCGTGCGCACCGGTCTGGCTTTAGACGGTGAGTTGCCGGCGGAGGAATGCGATCGGCTCGTCACCACCGAACTGTGGACTCGCGAGACGTTTCTGGATGCGGGTATCGGGGCGATGGCGCATGCGGCGTTTTCAATGCAGCCGTGGCTGATGCTGATCTGCGATCTGGGGGCGCGCGATGACCAGGATGTCGAGCGCTTGGTAAAGTCGGCGATTCCTGCACGGCATACGGATCGCGCACGGGTCAGGACAGTTGATATCAAGGGGACGATCGAGCTTCGAGAATTGCTTCGAAGTGCAGTTGCGAGCGATGGCCTGACTGTGGTCATCGTGCGCGATGCGGCACCTTCGCGATTTGATGCGCACGCCAGAGCGCGTGAGCTACGGGAGGTTGATCAACTCGGATACGAACCGGTGCAGCGCGTGCGCTGGTCTGCGGAACAGGCGTGCACGATTCGTCCATCACCGCTGCGCGTGCCTGCCGGTGAAGCTGTATCGGCAGAGAACGCGGCAGTGCAGACAGATGTGCGAGTTGATGCGCTGCCGGAACGATTGAGCGCGCAGTTCCGCGCGCGATTGCGATTGCTGGACGAGATCATCGAAGTCACGCGGCATCGTGCGCCGGTGCCATTCTGGCGGGGCGCAGCTACTGTCGCACTCCCAGCTGGTCGTCCGGTGCATGCGGATCAATCGTATTGGCGGGCGCATTGCGCGGGGATTCGTGGAACGGCGCCCGGAATTGCAGTTCGAATACTGTGCGAAGCAGGTCGGCTGATGGGATATGAAGTGCATTGCCGGACCGATTCGAGTTCGACAGGTCCGGGCTCCACACTTTGGTCGCAAGTCCTGTTCTGCGGGCGCGATCCAAATGCTGTGGAGTCATCGGTGGCAACCTCGATACCGTATGGCGAGGCGGATGTTCTGCTTGGGCTTACCAGCAGAGAGACACTGCGTGCGCTTCGAGGCGATAGCAGACTGCGTGTCGGCTCAGCGTCACGAACATATCTGATTGCAAATACCGGCGCGGTGTCAGGTGAGTCGCGCGGTACGGATACCGCATTGGTCGAACAGGCATTGCGTTCGATGCTCGGCCAGTGCGTGCGTCCTGATGATGCGTTTGTACAAAATGTCGCAGCAGCGTGCCGTGCGGGGTTTTACAGTGACCGCATTACCGATCTTGTCCTGTTGGGTGTTGCGTTTCAGCGCGGGCTCATTCCGGTGACGTATTCTGCGATGATCACAGCTCTGCAGACTGCAGACAATTCGGGCGTCGGGCGTGTGATGGAAACATTCGATTTTGGCAGGCGTCTGGCAGAGGAGCCGATGCTGCTGTCGCGACCACGAACCGAACGCGTGGAGTCGGTTGATGAGATGCGCAGGCGTATGCGTCTGTCACTTGCCAAGCGCCGGTGGCGTGGCAAGCAACGGGCAACGCGTTTTGATGCGATGCTTGACACATGTCTGCGGGGCATGCCCGGGCTGACGGAAACGGATGCAGGTCGACAGGCGCGCCGCGATCTTGTTGCGGCGCTGTATCGATGTCTGCTTTGGGGCGGGCCCGCCTATGCGGAACGATATGCGGATCTGATTGTGCAGTTGTATCACGTTGATCGTGGTGATACCGGGCGTGCGCTCACGCGGTTTGCGGTTTTGCCGCTTGCGCAGGCGATGTTGATTCATGATCCGCTGTTTGTCGCAACAATGACAATGAGTGCGGAGCATCGTAGGCGGATTCGTCAACAACTGAATGTGAAGCCGGCACGCGGAGATCAGGTGCAGCGGCGATATCTGCTGCGCATCGAGTTGTCGGTGCAGCACAAGCGCTATCGCGCTGATGTTCGCGCGAGTGACTGGATCGCGCGAGCGATGTCAGCAGTACGAGTGTTTGTGCCGAGCCGGCTGCGCGGTTCGCAGCGTGATCGGGCAGTGCGTGACGCTGTCGCTGCAGTTGTGAACCAGGCGCGATTCGATCCGCCGCAGCAGTATGAACGCAATCTGCAGATGTTGGTGCTGTTGCACGGCCTGGCGGAAGCCGACAAGTTGCGGTCTATTCCTGCGATAGAGTTGAAGAGTTTGCTTGACCGCGATGGTGGTTCGTTGCGCGAAGTGGATGAACCGTCGACCGATGGCACGTTGGAGCCAGTTGAATCGGCGGATAATGCGAACGACGGCGCGGCAGAGCCAGAAGAGACAGCGTCATCCAACGTATCGTTGCAGGGTGGATCCTCGGGCGGGCCAAGCGGTTAGTAGATTGTGGTCGAGACGTCGAAATTACATTCGATCGCACAACCGTTAGCCGCCAGCTTTGCCGGTAGATGTTGCGGCACGCTGTTCGTGTCGTAACTGTCCGCAGGCGGCGGCGATGTCACGGCCGCGACTGGCGCGGATATGTACGTTGACGCGGCGCTGCCGGAGAATTTCCTGAAAGCGGCGCACATCATCAGTTTCGGGGCGTTCGTATGGCAGGCCGGCAACTTCGTTGTAGCGAATCAGGTTGACGTTGGCGCGCAGCTTGCGAGCGATTGTTGCCAATTCTTGGGCGTGGTGGGCGCGATCGTTGACGTTGCGCAGCAGGAGATACTCGAACGTAATCTCCCTGCCGGTCTTCTGGAAATACTCATCGCAAGCGTCGACGAGTTCTGCGATCGTCGTGTACTCCGCCCATGGAATGAGCGTTCGACGAACATCATCGTTTGGGGCGTGCAGCGATAGCGCGAGCGTGACTGGCAGATCAAAACCGACGAGTTTGCGAATAGCTTGCGGCAGGCCGACGGTGGAAATGGTGATCTTGCGGGCGCTGATGTTGAATCCCCATTCGGCATGCAGCGCGCGAACCGCGTTTGTCACCGCAGCAAAGTTGGCAAGTGGTTCGCCCATGCCCATGAACACGATGTTGGTGAGCCGGCCGACACCCTGCAGAAAGTTCAGCCGGTGCGCCTGTTCGAGAATCTGCCCGGAGCTGAGGTTGATTTCAAGGCCGCCCAGACCAGAAGCACAGAACGTGCATCCGACCGGGCAGCCGACCTGGCTGGAAAGGCACGCTGTGCGGCGCGATTCGGTGGGGATCATGACCGTCTCGACATCCCGACCGGGTTGTTCGGCCATGGGAAGCGCAACTGCCTTGCCATTGGTGAGACGCGATTCTGTTTCAATCGGCAAGCGGAGCAGGAGTTTCTGCGTTGCATCGGTGGCACGCTGGTGTTGCAACAACGAGAAGCCGTAAAAGATGACGAGTTCAGTAAGCGCATCACGATCTCGTTGCGCGAGATTGGTCATGGCCTGCGGATTTGTGACGCCCTTGGCGTACACCCAGTCAAAGACCTGCCCGGCGGTGTAGGTTTTCATGCCTTGGGTAGCGCAGAACTCTGCAAATTGCTGTGGCGTGTGATCGAAAAAATGACTGGGCGGAGCCGATGCAGTGCTCATGAGCTGGCGCCGATGGTGACATCAACCGTTTTGTGAGGAATGTCTCGTTCTGCCAGCCATGCAGTGAGCGCGCCGGCGAGGTCCATCGTAATGCGCCGGCCGGCCGGGTCGATGCCGCGGCTGCGCATGAACTGTTTGAGCGTACCGGGCAGGCCGAACTCGACTTTCTCCTGCGTCACATCTGCCTGCTCGACGTCCCCGCCATAGGTATTGATGAGATGCTCGATGATGTCGCGGACGAGGTCATCGGGTGCGCTTGCACCTGCTGTAACAAGCAGGCGCTCGACACAGGCAAACCATGAGGGATCAATTTCGGAGACATCATCAACGAGCCGCGCGGGTGTACTTGATGCCTCTGCGATTTCTGTAAGTCGCAGAGAATTGGAAGAATTACGACTGCCGACAACGAGTACGAAGTCACACGCCGACGCGAGAAAACTGACCGCGTTCTGCCGATTGGTCGTGGCGTAGCAGATGTCTTCGCTGGGGGGGGCTTTGATTTTGGGAAAGGCCTGCTTGAGCGCATCAATGATGATCGAAGCGTCATTCATGCTCAACGTAGTCTGTGTGAGATAGACAAGTTTGTTTTCATCACGAATGTCGAGAGTGGGAATGTCTTCAACAGATTCGACAACTGTGATTGCTGCGGGTGCTTCACCGCGGGTGCCGACGACTTCCTGATGGTCTTCGTGGCCGATGAGCAGAATCTGATATCCCTTGCGGGCATAGCGGATTGCCTCAGCATGGACCTTGGTGACCAGCGGGCAAGTGGCATCAATGGCGGTGAGATTGCGTGCCTCTGCCTGAGCGCGAAGCGCGGGGCTGACGCCGTGTGCGCTGAACACGACGATAGAACCTTGCGGGACATCATCAAGATCGTCGACGAAGGTGACGCCGCGGTCGCGGAAACGACTGACGACATGTTTGTTGTGAACGATCTCGTGAAAGACGAAGATCGGTTCCTCGCCTGCGATGTCGAGCAGTTGATCGACAACGTCGATCGCCATGAACACACCTGCGCAGAAGCCTCGTGGGTTGGCCAGAATGATCTTCATTGAGTGTCCTGTTGGTCGGGGAAACTGCGACGACATGCACAGCCGCTTACAGTCTGGGATGATAGCGATGATGCGGGCGATGTTCCTGATGTGGCGATTGCGGGACTGGACCGATACAGTGGCTGCGTTCAGGACGCATCGACGTCCACTGGAATAGCCCCGATGACACGATCCATCAATCCTGTCGATCAGATTCAGCGTTTCGGACCAGAGCAGTGCGAATCGTTGGATACAGATGCAGCTCGGCGGTGGTGCCGAACGCTGGCGACATCGCATTACGAGAATTTTTCGGTGCTGAGCAGTCTCGTCCCCGAGCGGCTGCGCGATGATTTTGCCGCAGTGTATGCGTTCTGCCGGTGGGCGGATGATCTGGGTGATGAATTCGGCGATACGGAACGGGCGCTGGAATTGCTTGTCTGGTGGCGGCGGCAGCTTGATTTGTGTTACGACAACCAGCCGGAACATCCGGTGTTCGTAGCACTGCGGCCGACGATTGAGCAGTTCGATCTTCCCCGCCAGCCATTTGACGAATTGATCCGCGCGTTTGAGCAGGATCAGCGGGTGAGGCGGTATGAAACGTGGGAACAGTTGCTTGGATATTGCAGGCTCAGCGCCGATCCGGTGGGGCGGCTGGTGTTGATGTTGGGCGGCGCGCCGCGCACAGCGGAGTATTTCGGACCAAGTGATGCAATATGTACTGCGTTACAGTTAACGAATCATTTGCAGGATGTGAAGCGCGATCTGTTGGAACGTGATCGCATCTATCTGCCAGCGGACTTGATTATGAGTCATGATTTTGAAGATCGGATGCGGCGGAGCGCGCAGCAGGGTTGGGCAGTCGATCGTGCATTCTTGCCGGAGTTTCGAGGTGTGGTGCGGACGTGTGTTGGTCGAACGTGGGAACTGTATGAGCGTGGCGAGACGCTGCTGCCGAAGCTGGATGCAACGCTTCGGCCGATTGTGCGGTTGCTGATGAGCGGCGGCGCGCACGTCTTGCGGATGATTGAGCTGTGGAATTATGAAACAGCGCTGCATCGGCCGAAGCTGTCGAAGGGGCGGCGGGTGGCGCTGGTGGCGGAAGCGTGGATCGGCGCGCGGCTGGGGCGGGATTCATGAGAGGCGGAGCGTGAGCAAACAGCGATCGGCACGACTCGAACAGGCGCGGCGGCATTGCCGTGATGTCACGCGCGATCGGGCGCGGAATTTTTATTATGGATTGCGATTGTTGCCTGCGCGCAAGCGCGATGCGCTGTACACGTTGTACGCGTGGATGCGACAGGCGGATGATCTGGTTGATGATGGAACGCTTTGTGAAGCAGATGCCCGGCGGCGTCTGGAAGTATTTCGCCAGTGGACGATGGAAGTTCTGAACGGCAGAGCGCTGCCGATTACAGATTCAGGCGGCGAATCCGATTCGTTGTTGTGGATTGCGTTGTCGGAATTGGCGGAGCAGTACACGCTCGGGCAGCAGTTTTTTCACGACATGGTCGATGGGCAGTTAAGCGATCTTGATGCGGCGCAGTATGAGACGTGGGATGAATTGGTGCGGTATTGCAACCAGGTTGCATCATCGGTGGGGCTGCTGTGCATAGAGGTATGGGGGTATCAGGATCAGCGGGCGCGCGAGTGTGCGGTGCAGCGAGGCGTGGCGTTTCAACTGACGAATATTCTGCGCGATGTGCAGGAGGATAACGATGTCGGCAGGGTGTATCTGCCGGCAGAGTTGTTTCAGAAACATGGATTGACGACGGAGCAGTTGCAGCAATGGCTCAATCCACAGGCGTGTCGTGCGCTGGTGCTTGAGTGTGCAGAGCGCGCGCAGCGGTATTACAATGAATCGTCGGCGTTGGAATCGTTGATCAGTGCGGATTGCCGGCCAACGCTCCAAGCCATGACGAATATTTATCACGGATTGCTGGAACGTGTGCGTCGCAATCCGTCGAGTGTGGCGCGTGGCCCGCGTGTGCGATTGAACGTGCTGGTGAAACTTTCGATTGCGGGACGCGCGCTGTGGCAGAAACGGTTTGCCGGCGGAGAGCAACTGGGCGCGGTGTCGTGAAACGACGGATCGTAATTGTTGGTGGAGGCATCGCAGGGATTGCGGCGGCGGTGCGCGTGGCGGAAGCCGGCTGCACGCCGATCGTGATCGAAACGCGCAAACGGTTGGGCGGCCGGGCGACGAGTTTTGTCGATCCGCGCACCGATGAATTGCTGGACAATTGTCAGCATGTTGTGATGGGCTGCTGCACGAATCTGCTGGATCTATACGATCGGCTCGGCGTGCTGGAACTGATCGACTGGCATCGGACGTTCTACTGGACCGATGGCGGCGGACGAATCGATCGGATGCAAGCGGGGAAGCTGCCCGCACCGCTACATTTGTTGGGTTCGATGAAGCGGATGACGGTTTTGAATCGTGATGAGCGCAGGGCAGTTGCGCGATGTATGTTTCGTATTGTGCGGTTGGGTGGAGTTGGTCGGCAGAAATGGGCTGGCAGGACGTTTGATACATTCTTGAAAGAACATGCGCAGCCGCAGAGTGCGGTGGATCGATTCTGGAATGTCGTCGTTGTCAGTGCGTGTAATCTTGATGTGTCGTGTGTTGATGCGGCTGCGGCGCTGCACGTCTTTCAGGAAGGGTTTCTTGCGAACAAATGGTCGTACATGATGGGACTGCCTGTGGTTCCACTTGTGGACCTGTACGACACAGCGAATGAGATCATCGCGCAGCACGGAGGGGAATTGCTTCTGTCGACGTCTGCAAAGTCGATCGGATTTGACGGGCGGCGCGTGACGGGGGTTGTGACGGGGGATGGGTTGATCGATGCTTCAGCGGTGATTGCTGCGGTTGCGCCTGATCGACTTGCGAAGTTGGTTTCAGAACTGTTGCGCAAAGCAGATGCGCGATTGCAATCGCTTGAAGAGTATACGTTCAGTCCGATTCTGGGCGTACATCTGAAATACACATCGTCGATTATGGATGTGCCGCATCTTACGCTGGTGGATGCGCCCAACGGAACGCAGTGGTTGTTCAACAAATCTTACGCTGATCTGGAATGCACTGTGCAGCACATTCATGCAGTTGTCAGTGCAGCTGATGAGTGGATGGAACTCGATGAAGCGGCAATCGTTGAGCGCGTTGCAGATGACATTCAACATGCCTTGCCGAAGTCAGTGGGGCTGCGTCCGATTGGTGCGAGGGCGGTGAAGGAAAAGCGCGCGACGTTCGCAGCGACGCCGGCGGTGCAGCGGCTTCGTCCGCCGTGCGCTCCCGGGTTTGTGGGGTTGGGCGGCGGTGGTGTTGAGAATTTGTTCCTGGCTGGTGATTGGTGCGATACGGGTTGGCCGGCGACGATGGAGGGTGCGGCGCGCAGTGGGTATGCAGCGGCAGCGGCAGCGACGGAGAAAGGCGGGTTGGTGGAGGATGTGCCTGCAGGATTGCTTGCACGGGTGTTGGGATTGCGGGGTGTGGGGGCGCAGGGATGAGGCAAGATTCGACGCGGTTCAGCGCGCTGATCCCAGCTTCGGGAGATGCTGGGCTTTGGGGGATACGGTTAAGCGGCTTGGTTGTTTGAATTGGTTGCAGAACTGTTCAGTGCCTGCAGCGCGCTGTATGCGGCGTACTTGTACAACTCGGTCAGCGATGGATAGTTGTAGCAGGCGTTGATGAAGTGTTCGATGCCTGTGTGGTTGGTGATGGCATCCATTGCGATGTGGATGAGTTCGGTTGCGTCTTCGCCGACGATTGAAGCCCCGAGAAGTGCGCCGGTGTCGCGGTCGAAGATGCATTTTACGAGTCCGTTTTCATCGCCGAGCATTCTGCCGCGGGCGTTGTTGGCGTAGGGTGCGAAGCCGATGATGATGTCGAGCTTCTTTTCGTGGGCTTCGGTTTCACTTATGCCGACCATCGACACCGCAGGAATCGTATAGATTCCGATGGGCATCGTTCGGGCTAGCGATGCTTTGAAATCGATATTGAACATATTACAGACAGCGATGCGGCCTTGTTCCATGCTGGTTGCTGCGAGTGCGGGGAAGCCAATGACATCGCCAGCAGCGAAGATCGACGGAACGTTTGTCTGGTACTTGTCATCTACTGTGATCTGGCCGCGATCAGTGACTGCGACGTGGACAGAATCGAGTCCGAGATCGCTGGTGTTGGGCGCGCGGCCGGCCGCCCACAGCAGTTTGTCTGCGTGCAGGGATTCGCCGGTGTCCAAACGTAGCGTGACAGAGCTGTCAGATTCGATGGCTGCACTGCTCACTGCACAGTCGTATACGAATTGCACACCGCGTTCGGTCATGGTTTTAAGCAGGCGTTCGCGGCAGTCATCATCAATGAACGGCATGATCGGCGGGTTGCGGTGCACGAGTGTGACCTTGACATGCATCTCGGCAAAGATCGAAGCGTATTCGCATCCGATGACGCCGCCGCCGATGATGAGCATGGAATCCGCCAAGCGATCAATCGTCAGTATGCTGTCGGCATCGACAATGTTCAGATCATCAAATGGGATGTTGGCCGGGCGCACCGGCGCTGAACCGGTCGCAATCAGAATGTATGCAGCGCTGAAACGGGCGCGCGTGCCGTCGGGGTGATCGATTTCAACGGTGTGCGGATCGACAATACGGCCGACACCGCGATGTACATCAATGTTGTGGCGATCCATTGAGCGCTCGATGCGGTCGTGCTCCTGTTGTTCGATGTACAGACGCCGAGCCATGAACCGTGCGACGGAGACACTTCGATCGATATTGAACTGCATGCCGGGGAGTGGACGGCGACTAAATGCGGAGCAAAGCAGTGCGGTTTCGCGTAACGCTTTGGAAGGGATGGTGCCGGTGTTGACCATTGCGCCGCCGGGCTGGGCGTTGCGTTCAATGATGGCAACGCGCCGGCCGAAGTATGCAGCCTGCGTGGCGGCTTTTTCACCAGCGGGGCCGGAACCGATGCAGATGAGGTCGTAGTCATGCATATCGCCCGTTATCGGGCGGATGTATCGCCGGATTCAGGGGAAGTGCCTGGATCGGTTGCCGCAGCTTCCGCATCACGACGGTGCTCCATCGGGATCGCAATATTCAGGATCAGGATCCGGCTGATAACCACCGCGATGAGAACGAGAAACACGCCGAGGCCCTTGTCTTCACCACGCGCGAGATAGGCAGCGGCGCCGAGAAGGGCGGCGGCGCTTGTGATGTAGCAGAGGATGCGGACGGAGGTGTGCATGGGTGATTCTGGATGATAGGTCGTTGGGCAGATAACAGCGCACTTCGTTCATGAGCGAAGTCGCTGAGCATTCGTGCTACGCCGCAAGCAGCGAGAGATACTCAGTCGTACTGCGTCGGGAGGTTGGGCTGCATGTCGAGATTCTTGACAGTGAATGCCATGATGTCTGCGGCTTCTTCGATGCGCTTTGCGGTTGGTTTACCAGCACCATGACCTGCGCGTGTTTCAATGCGGATCAATGTTGGCGCGGGGCCGGCCTGGCTGTACTGCAAGGCTGCAGCAAACTTAAAGCTGTGACCGGGCACGACGCGGTCATCAGTGTCAGCAGTCGTGATTAATGTTGCAGGATACGAAGTTCCGGGCCTGAGGTTGTGGTACGGCGAATAGGCACGCAGCGCTTCGAACTGTGCCGCGTCATCCGATGAACCGTAGTCATCTACCCATGCCCAGCCAATTGTGAACTTATGGAAACGGAGCATGTCCATGACGCCGACCGCGGGCAGGCAGACGCCGTACAGATCTGGTCGCTGGGTCATGCACGCGCCGACGAGCAAGCCGCCGTTTGATCCGCCCTGGATCGCAAGTTTGTCCGGCCTGGTGTATCCGTTCTTGATGAGGTATTCAGCTGCAGCAATAAAGTCATCGAAGACGTTTTGTTTTTGCAGTTTGGTGCCCGCTTCGTGCCAGTCTTCGCCGTACTCACCGCCGCCGCGCAGGTTTGCGACGGCATAGACGCCGCCCATTTCCAGCCATGCCAGCCGCGATACGGAGAACCCGGGCGTCAGGGGAATATTGAACCCGCCGTAGCCGTACAGCAGCGTCGGCAGATCGCCGGTGCGTTTGAGGTCTTTACGGTGGGTGATAAACATGGGCACGCGGGTTCCATCGTTACTGTCGAAGAACACCTGCGTGGTGATGTAATCATCGGGATTCATATCGACTTTAGCACGATGCATGAGCGTGCTTTGGCCGGTGTTCATGTCGTAGCGATACACACTTGGCGGTTGTGCATAGCTCGAATAGCTGTAGAAAGTTTCGTCGTGGTCGCGCTTGCCGGAGAATCCGCTTGCGGTGCCGATGCCGGGGAGATTGATATCGCGGATGTGTGTTCCATCGAGGTTGTGTATGCGCACGCGCGTCCTGGCATCGGCGAGATAGTTGAGCACGAATTGATTGTTGATGACATTCGTGCCGCGAAGTGTGTCATCGGTTTCGCTGATGAGTTCGGTCCAGTTGCTACGGTCGGGGTTGTTGATGTCGATGGCAATGATGCGGCCGCGCGAGGCATTGAGATCGGTCTTGAAGAAGAACGTCGAGCCGTCATTGTCGATAAAACTGAATTCGGCTTCGAAATCGTCGATAAGATCGATCGGCATGCCGTACGGCTCATGCAGGTCTTTGACCATCACGCGATATTTGTCAGCAGTTCCCTTCCAGACAGTAATGATGAGGTATCTGCCATCGTCGGTGACAGTGGGGCCGAACCCCCAATCGGGTTCGTGATCGTTCTTCATGACGAGCACATCGTCGGACTGCGGCGTACCGACGCGGTGGTAGTACAGCTTCTGGAATTTGTTTACATCATGGAAAGCGTCGTTGGAGGGCGCGTCATACCTGCCGTAGAAAAAACCCTTGCCATCGGGCGTCCATGATGGGCTGGAGAATTTCACCCAGTTGATTTTGTCAGCGAGGTCTTTGCCGGTTTGCAGGTTGCGAATGTACCAGGTGTTCCAGTCAGAGCCGGCTTCTGCCTTTCCGTAGGCGACGTATCTGCCATCATCGCTGACAGCCATGCCTGCAAGAGCGACGGTTCCGTCAGTTGCCCACGAATTCGGATCAAACAACACAATCGGCACTGCATCAAGCGATGACATCACATAGATGACGTCCTGATTCTGTAAGCCATCGTTCTTTCTGAAGAAATACCACCCGCCGACTTTGTACGGCGCGGAAAATTTCTCATAGTTCCAGAGTTTGGTGAGTCGCTTTTCGATTGCATCGCGATGGGGTATGCGCTTGAGGTATTCATCTGTGAGTTCGTTCTGGCGCGTGACCCATTCGCGGACAGCCATGGAGTCGCGGACATCTTCTTCGAGCCAGCGGTATGGATCTACAACGGTCTCGCCGTGGTAATCGTCGATGTGTTCGACGCGCTTGGACTCGGGATATTCGTACTTCGTGTCGTCGCCGTGGACGGTAATCGCAGTGCTTAACAGTGCGAGTGCAGCGAGTGGGATAATGAAAGCAGTGGTTGCGCGAGTCATAGTGGACATGACAAACTCCAGAGAGATTTCAATTGGGACTACGGATGATCGTACCATCTGCACAGTAGATCGCTGCACGAATGGCGCATCCGATCCGTCCAATTCCTTTCGCTGGTCGTCAGGGGGCGGCTTCGGCTGAATCGCGATCAAACGCCGACGATGTCGGGTAGGGATTCCATGCCGACTGTGAGGTTGATCGGCCCGTCTTCGGACACCATGACATCGGCTTCGTAATGCACGCTGAGCGATCCGTCAGCGGTGTGGATTGGCCACTTTCGATGGTTGTTGGTTGTGTCCGGCGTGCCGATGGCGAGCATCGGTTCGACAGCAATCAGAAGGCCGGGTTCGAATATCTTCCATGCGTCAGGCCATTCAAATTGGTTCACAGGAATGACATTTGACACAAACGGTGGCCCGTGGAGCTTGCGGCCGTAGCCGTGTCCGCCGAGGCCGCGCACGAGGTGGTAGCCGCATTCACCTTCGACATATTCCTGCACAGCTTTGGCCCAATCGATGAGCGGCCGGCCTGGTTGAATGGCTTCGACACCGCGGCGCAGCGATTCACGACCGCACTGCATCAGCGCGAGCGCTTCATCGGTGGCGTGCTCGATGGCATAGGTCCATGCAGCATCGCCAACCCAACCGTCGCGCAACACGCCGACATCAATGGAAAGCAGATCACCCGGCTTGAGTGGATCGGTGTGTGAGAGATGTGTGCCATGCACAATGCAGTCGTTCACCGACAGACAGGAATGGCTCGGGTACGGCGGATGGCCGGGGATTGTGTAGCGCAGGAACGCACTTCGGCAGCCGAGCGCTTCGAGTGATTCAGCAACACATTTATCAACGTCAGTCAGTGTCAGGCCGGCGCGCAGGAAATCGACGAGGCGTTCGTGTACTTGCGTGACGCATTGTGCTGCCTGTGTTGCGCCGTCAATATCGCGTGCTGCGGTGAGAACCATAGTCTGACAATCGTAGTGGCCGATGGCGGTGGGTCAATGTTCGCTGGAGCCGCGTTGATGGATGATCTGCCCGGCTGCGAGCAGCAGCGCCGGACCGGGGGTTGCGAATTCGTAACTGAGTTCGCGCTCGTCGATGCAGTCGAGCAGTTGCAAATCAGCTCGTTTGCCGGTTTCTATGGAGCCGGTTTCGGTGGATATTCGCAGGACATGAGCAGCGTTGATGGTGGCACAGGTGATCGCCTCAGCGGGAGTCAGGCGGAGCTTTCGGCAGGTTAGTGCGATGGTGAACGGAATCGATGGCGAAGGCGCGGAACCGGGGTTGTAATTCGTGGCAATGGCGAGCGCGCCGTTCATGTCGAGAAATGTTCGGGCAGGTGCATAACGATCATCGAGCTGAAAACCGCTGGCGGGCAGGACAACGCCCATCGTGTCGCTTTGGGCAAGTATGCGCAGTTCCGAATCAGTTGATGCTTCGAGGTGATCAACGCTGATCGCGCCCATTTTGACAGCGCGTGTAGTCATGCCGAGGGCATTGAATTGATCTGCGTGAATGCGCAACGGGCAGCCAAGTTGTTGCGCCTTTTCAAACAGGCGAGTTGTCTCGTCGAGCGACCAAGCACCGTCTTCGCAGTAGGCATCGCAGGTTATGCCGGGGAATTCAGTCGCGACAGCAGGGAGTGTGTCGAGAATTGTCTGTTCAATGAATTTGGGATTGTCTGGATCGATGGCGTGGGCGCCGAGGAAAGTCGGGGAGACGTGCAGAGGTGACATTTCGCTCGAAGCTTCGATGGCGCGAAGCATTTTGATTTCGGTATCGGTGTCGAGGCCGTAACCGCTTTTGATTTCGACTGTTGTTGTGCCGAGCGCTGCCATGCGCGTCAGGCGCAGGTGCAGCAGATCTGTCAGTTCCGTTTGGGTTGCGCTGCGCACTGCACGGACGGTAGACATAATTCCGCCGCCGGCTTTGAGAATGTCGAGATATGTCGCTCCTGCCAGCTTTTGTTCAAATTCATCAAAGCGCTGCCCGGCCCAGCAGGCGTGGGTGTGACAGTCGACGAACGCGGGCATGAGGACCCGGCCGTGGGCGTCGATTGTTGTGGCGTTGCCGCCAACAGGAGTTTGTGGGTTTTGAGAGTTGTCGTGAACTTCAACAATACGGCCGTTGCGAATCAAAACGGAGCCGTTGTCGATAATGGATAGATTCCGCATCGCGCTGCTGCGGCGCGGAATTGTGCCGGCTGCCAGCGTGAGGATGCGGGCATTGGTGATGAGCAGGTCGTTCATAGACGCTGGGTAGAGTAACGCATTGCGCGAAGTCGGTTGTTACAGCTTCGCGCCGCAGAATTTGCAGTGTGTTGCATCAACATCGTGACCTTCCCTGGCGCACACCGGACAGGATTGTGTGGTAATTGTCTTGCGCCGCGCTGTAGACAGCTCCGCCGTGACGATGCCGGTGGGCACAGCGATGATGCCGTAGCCGAGAATCATGACCGCCGAAGCAAGCGTCTTGCCTGCAAGTGTCTGGGGCGTAATGTCGCCGAAGCCGACCGTTGTCATGGTGACGATGGTCCAGTAGATGCTTGCGGGAATGCTCGTGAAGCCGGACTCGGGTTGGCCGCCTTCGATGAGATACATCGACGAGCCGACAATGAGGATGATGGACAGCACCGCAACGAGGAAGACGGTGATTTTCGCACGGCTGGCGCGCATGGCTTCCATCAGTACGCTTGCTTCGCCGACATACCGCACGAGCTTGAAGACTCGAAAGACGCGTAGCAGGCGCAGCGCGCGTATGACAATCAGAGCCTGCGTGCCGACAAAGAACAAACTGAGATACGTCGGCAAAATAGCAAGCAGATCAACAATGCCGAAGAAGCTGAACGCGTATTTCAGCGGCCTGCGCACGCAGAACAGACGCAGGAGGTATTCAACTGTGAACAGCCCTGTAAAGACCCATTCCGCCGATCGCAGCAGGAAATAATGCTCAATGCGTATCTCGTTGACGCTTTCCAGCAGGACTGCAAAGACGCTGAGCAGGATGCTGATGAGCAATATGACATCGAACGTCTTGCCGGCCGGTGTGTCGGCTTCGAAGATCACCTCATGCAGGTACGTGCGCCAGCTGTCATGTCCGGTGGGGGGCGGCATCAGTACCGTCTATCGGCCCGATCAGTCAGCGGCGCTTGATGGAAGAAGGCTGCAATTCCTCGTGAGCAGTCGCGCGCCATCAGGAACCGGGGCACGGACCCCATAGCGCGAAGAGCTGGAGCAGATCAAAGACATTGACGACGCCATCACCATCAAGGTCGGCAGTGCTTGCCGGGCCGTCTGCCCATGCAGCAATGAGCAGGAATAGATCACCCACGCCGACGACTCCGTCCTGATCAATATCACCTGGGCAGATCACAACCGGGCAGTCTGTTGCGAATTCGTACACCGCGCCAGCATCTTCACCCATCTGTTCGTTCAATCGAGCGCCGATGATGACAGTATTGCCGCTCATTGCCACGTCGTAGCCGAATTCATCATCGGAACTGGAATCTGCTGCGGTAAGTTTGTCGACCTGCGTCCAGCTTCCTGCCTTCATTTCAAATACATACGCCGAGCCGGAATCGCACGTTGTCGTTCCGCCACAGGCGTCATCATCTGATGCTGCTCCGATGATGAGCGTCGTTTCGCCGAGCGCGAGGGAATGACCGAAATCATCAAACGTTGTCAGATCATCGGAAACGAGGCGCTGTTGCATACTCCATAAATTGTTATTGCCTCGCATAAAGATGTATGCAGCCCCACGGTTGTCTTCTTCGAGTGCGCTGATCGCTGCGGTTTCGCCGAGCACGCATACCGACCAGCCGAAACGCGCATCTCTTTCAATATTGCCCGCGGTGACTTTTTCGGTCTGCATCCACATGCCGTTGATGAGCGTGAACATATATGCGGAGCCGGTGTTGCGGCCGACAACAGGGTCATCATCGTTTTCTGCGCCGATGACGATCGTGTCGCCGTTGAGAGCAACAGCATTGCCGAAATTGTCTGCCGACGCAGCGTCCTGTGCCATGAGCTTTCGAGTCTGCGTCCAGGTCGTTTTGAAGCGTTGGAAGATGTACGCGCTGCCTGCGTTGTTGCCGGCAGAGTGATCATCGAGCAGTGCGCCGATGATTGCGATGTCGTCTGCAATCGCGACAGCATCGCCGAAGGAATCACCGCCTGCTGCGTCCGCCGCGGTGAGTTTCGCCTGCTGCGTCCATTGGCCGCCGGTGAAGGTAAAGACGTATGCAGAACCCGATGCGCTGCCGGCGTCATCATCAAGCGGCGATCCCACCAGCAGCGTGTTGCCGGAGAGCGCAACAGCCCGGCCGAATTGATCGCCGGCGGCCAGGTCATCGGGGTGCAGTTCAGTTTCGTGCGTCCACTGCCCGTTGCTCTTGCGGTAGATATGCACCGAACCGGTGTTGCACGACCCGCCGCCGGGGCACATGTCATCATCGCGATACGCACCGACAGCCATGATGTCGCCATCAATGGCCAGCGTATGACCGAAACGATCGCCAGCAGCGCCGTCCGGTGCGACAATCTTCTCGGACTGCGCGGCAACACACTGTCCGCTTGCCACTGTTGATTGCAGCAGCGCAGTGGCCGCAGCAGCGGTCAGCGACATTCGTGCGTGCAGTATGGACTGATGATGTGCAAGTGCATTGAAGCGCATAGATTCACCTGGCACGAACCGTACGTTTGGCGCGCAGTGCATCCAAGCGGCGACGTCCGGGAACTCGATGTGAATTGCATTTGTCGATGCTGCGGTCGGCAGATTCCGCGCAGCTTGCCGAGGCGGTGGAACTGGATTCGAACGATTACGGTAGTTCAGTCGTGCGCCGCGCCACTATGCACCCATTTAATAGTGACGTCGCCGTTGGTCGCTTCGCGCAAGCGGCTGCCGAGCTGGGCAGTGTGGTGTTGAATATGTCGGATGGCGACGAACTGGTGTTCGAGCTTGGAGACGCTGTACCAACTGAATCCACAATCTGCAGCGTGCAGATCCATTGCGTCAAGAGCGCCATCAACCATGGCATCAACGAGCGAGCAATACTCAAGAATCTGCTCGCGCGTATAGGGAACACCCGTCTGTGGCGGAAGATGCGGATGTTCGATCAATTCGAAAATGCCCGGCGGCGCGGGGCGGTCATCCATGTCCTGCATGGATGTCTGGTGATGCTCCCACGGCGTGAATGCGTGAACGGTCGGCTGTAGATACAGATGCGTATAGAACAGTGTGTGATAGGCAATGCGCCATGTGGGGTTAATAAAATCGCCACCGGCCCATATTTCATCGGGGCATTGCACGACAACATCGCGCAACATGGCAAGTGTTGCGTGGTATTGGCTCTTTAGAGCTTGGCGAATCTCGAGTTCCACGCGTTGTGCACTTCCAGGAAACCTGAAGTCGTTTCATTCAGTCTTGCGTTTGAACGGCATATCAAACGGCATTTCTTCTTTGTCGCTGGGATGCAGCGTGATCGTGTCGCCGTCAACCGTGCCGGTGATGGAACGCACATCATAACCTTCAGCCTTTGCGGTTATGGTGATAGTTGAGTCATCAAGCGACCACGTTCCGATCATATTCTGGGCTCCGCCGCCCATACGCTGCTCAAGGCTGAACGCTCCGCCTGATTCAATCTCCATCGTCATGCCCATCTGATCAATCACATTGAGTAGTGCGTTTGCGGCAAGTCTCGCGGTGTTATTCTCAACGTTGTCCTGCGCTGTAGTGAGTCGTTCAATTTCAGCCTCAGCCGCAGCTCTGTACGCCACCGTATCGAGTTCGTACGTGCCTTCGACGGATTCACCGCAGCCGGTGAGGGCTGCACATGCAAGGAACGCAAGAACGAGTAACACAACAGATGGAATTCGAGCAGTCATGAGCATTTGCCTGTATGTAAGATTTTCGAGCGCCCCGCAATCACCTGCGTGCAGCACCTCGTTTCGGCGCAGTGTAGCAAATCATCGGGCTGTGAGCGTGTGGGGCGTGCCGTATTATACGTGCATATCCACCCCGAACAGCGAAAGGCAGGCCATGCCCGAGATCACAACATTCCTGACATACAACGACCAGGCGGAGAACGCTGCGAAACTCTATACATCGATCTTCCCGAACTCGCGGATCACGCGTGTGTCGCATTACCCGGAGTTGGAAGGGTTGCCGCCCGCTGGCTCGGTAATGACGGTGGAGTTCGAGTTGATGGGCCGACCGTTCGTCGCGCTTAACGGCGGACCGCAATTTGAATTCAGTCAGGGCATTTCGATTTCGGTGCAATGCGACACGCAGCAGCAGGTGGATGAATACTGGGAAAAGCTGACCGCAGACGGCGGACAGGAAGTCGCCTGCGGCTGGTGTACGGACACGTTCGGCGTGTCGTGGCAGATCAACCCGTCGCTGCTGATGGACATGTTGCGCGATCCCGATTCGGAGAAGGTCAAGAAAGCGATGGCGGCGATGATGTCAATGGTGAAGATTGACAGCGCGATGCTGAAGAAGGCGTGGGAGTGATGCGGAAATATCGCGTCAGTCTTTGGGAGGGTATGGCGGGTATATTGTGATTCGCAGCGAGGCACCAACCCCGGCTAGCCGATTCAGCGTTTGGTTTGTCAGGCCTTGGTTAAACGCCCAAGGCTTGTCTCCACTGTCGTAGCCGATATTGAATTCACGAAGTGTGCATAAGTCCCATATGTGTTTCACAGGTGGCGGCGCTGATTCGATTGATTCAAGCATTGCGGCGATGTGTTGTTCCGGCTCAAAGTAATCATGGTCGCTCTCGAAACAGGCAGTCCAGTGACTGTTATTCGACTGCTCGCAATGCAGTGAATGAAGATCACAGTTTTCGAAGTACTCATTCAACGATCGAAGATCGTTTGGACAACATAGATCAAGGTCCGTGTTGAGATATTGAATTGTCGCTGGAGTTTCGTTCACCATTGATCCTCACCACATCGGAATATTCACGCCTTAGCGCTCGGGGCTTGCCATGGTACTGTCAAGAAAGCGCTCCCAGCAGCGCGATTGCGACGCCAACTACAAGAGTGGCAGCGATGCCAATCGAGCCCGCCCAAATCTGTGGTCCAGGTAAGACCATTGTGACAACAACCATGAGCACAGAAATTACAATCGACGGCGCAAGTGATGCTCTCATAGCAGCAAAGATTGAGCCCGATCCGTGCTTGACAACAACTACGTTTCCGTCGACTGTGGGGAACATCAATCTTCCCATAGTGAGTGCTACGCCATAGCCGATGACCAGTCCTGCAATGATCGCCAACACTGTCCACAACCACGACCGTGTCAGGCAGAATACAGTCAACGGTATTGCGATCAACCCACTGAACATCCCGGCGCTGCGAGACATCGCGGCGAGTTCGATTACGCGGTCGCCGGGTTGGAGATCATCAGACATAGGGTGTGACTCCACATTCCTGACAGCGTTCACGTGCTGATGTCGTTGGCATCTTCACATCACAGCGCTCGGCGCATTTTCATGGTATCGTCAGAAGCAGCATTTACCAAAGAGGTGTTGTTTCGGCAGCATCCCAGAGTCATCAGATAACTGGTGTCATTCAGATCATTCGATCACATGTTCATCAGGCTCAATGCATGGCTTATCGCATTCGATGGAAAGTTCATCTTGCGATATGGACTGATCATCAGGCAGAGTCATGCGATCATGGTTCATCGCCATGCGTTCAATTCACGATTGCATGTGTTCGTAGAGCAACCGGAACGGATCATCCCGCTTCCCGAAACAATCAGAGTGCGAGATGAACCCAGCAGGGAGCATGTGGAATTCTCCGCGTTGCGATATAAACATTTCACGGAGGGCGATGAACCACTCCGGGGGCGCGTGCAACATTCCCGAAAGCGAGTTTGGGCAAGCGATCGCGCGACGCGCATCATGAGTATCGGGAACTGACTCGGCAGGTTGGAGTCTGGCGCGGCTGGCTGCGGGGATTGAATGCGCAGTGTCCAAACCGGAGTGAATAGCCGCCAATCCCGAGTGTGCAGAGTTGCCAATTGATATGTCATCTGGCAGAACTGCGCCATCATTCCTGAGAATGGTGGCGATTTGCGGCGGTTTTCGGACATTCGATCAATTCAGAGCCGCAGGATGACGACCAAACCGAAGGAGTCGGCGAAAGGTCTCAATAAAGGACTACTGCTATGACCAGGCTTCGTCGTCATCGTCGTGACCATCGCGCTCGTGCCCCTCGCAAACGCAGGCGGCGGAACCTGGTCAAGTTCATTCCCTCTGCGGACAGCGACTTCGCACACACTGCGAACCAGTTCGCAACGAAGATCGCCACCAATCCGCCACTGTTCGGCTTGAACACAGACGATGCAACGTGCATCACAGATGCGGTCAATGCGTATCGCACCACACTGGCTGTAGCGATCAATCATCGAACACGAACTATCGAAGTGGTTGATCATAAAGATGCTGCGCGCAAGAGTGCAGAAGAGGTTGTTCGGCGGTTCGCGAACATCATTCGTGCGAATCCTGACGTGTCAGTGCTGGATAAGAAGCGGTTGCGCATCAAGCAGCGGCCGACGAAGCTCAAGCATCGCTCGTGTCCGAGCAACCCGCCGATGTTGCAGTTCATCGGTACAGGTGATGGCGTGGCGGCAGCATCAATTATGGGCGCTGCAGGCGGCGTGCATGTGCTGAAGTTCTTTGACTACGAGAGTACGAACATAAAGGAAGTGGGCAAGATTCGCCGCGCCAAACCTGAATGTGTGGTGCGCCTGGAGTTGTTTGTTGGATTGGTGCCGATGGGGCAGCCGATACCGAAGCATCCGGGCGAGTGTTTTCGATCAGGCGGCTTCATGACGTACATGCGTTCGTTTACGAAGAGCCCGATGGAAGTGAATTTTCCGATTCCCGCCGAACCGATGTTCGTTGTGTACTGGGCGAAGTGGGCGGATTCTGCTGGCAACACGAGCAGGTTTTCCAAGACGTGTGTCGCGCGGGTTGAGGGTTGGTCACATGCAGATGGTGTTCGTGGTCATGAATTGCCTGCGGGTCATGAACTGCAGCAGATTGAAACGAAGTGCCTGATCGTGCAGTTGCCGGAGTATGCGCTGCCGATGGGCGTGGGGGATGCGGAGGATGTGGTTGAGGAGATGCGGATGTTGCCGGTGGAGGTGTCATCGTCACCATGAAAGTCGCGTGGCACATTGTCGGTCAAGACGTATTGCCTACCTCCTCCGTCGTGACAGAGCGGCTGCGCCGACGAGCAGAATGGTGAGAACGCTTGGTGCGGGGATGACGGTGATCGTGCCTGCATGAAACACAGCAGCTGCGCCCCCAACGGGATTGATGGCGAATCCCTCCGTAAGATCAGTGGCGGTAATGTCGAGCAACAGTTCTGTCTCGCCGATCTCGTGGGCGGTGAATGTGAGCGTGGTGAGAAGAAAATCGTTGCCGGGACCGATCGGGTCTGGAAAGGCAAGCCCGCCGAGTCCATCGCCGTCGGGCGTGACGAACGCATCCCACAGCGGGCCGATTATTGGCGCTGCGGTGAGTGATGCAATTGCCTCATCGCCGATGATCAGGTCGAGCCCCCATCCGAGGATCTCGTCATCAGTTGTCATGATGACACGGACGTCGAACGTCTCGCCTACCTGTGCGATGGTGTTCTCGCTGTCGAATTCGACGATGACATCTGCTCGTGCTGTGCCGACGAGAGCGAAAAATCCAAAAAGTGCCACAATTGATGGATGATTGAGAGAGCGATTCATGATGCATTCTCCAGCGGCGCGTGTTTTATGGTGCGCAGCCGTGGTGTGGATCTCAATTGTTATTGTTCGTTGAGTAATGGATGAAAAACCCGTACCAGATCTGGTAATCAAGAAGTGTGATTGCCAGATCGAAGTCGTAGTCGGCCTCGACCATGTATTCGGGATCGCCGAACCCCGAGCCCATCGTCAGGAGGAAGATCAGATAATCATCGGCATCGACATCGCAGTCGCCGTCGAGATCGCCGGGCGAACCCACTTCAGTGGGGTCGTAGACATCCGATTCGCCGTCATCCGGTTCGTACATCCCGTCATGGTCGGAATCTTCATCACCGTCGTCGCAGCCATCGCCGTCAGAATCCTGGTCGGCTTCGGGTCGCGTGTTGTCGCCGTCAATGTTGATATTCGGCATGGGATTACGGAACGTGTAACTGACGATCTCGACTTTATCGCGAATGTCATCTGTATCAGAATCGTTGTTGTCGGCAGCGGTGGGGAAACGATTTGCTTCATCGAAATCCATAATGCCGTCGCCGTCGGAGTCGGTTGTGATGGCAGCTGGGGAGGCGCGGCCGGTGAGTCCGGCATTGGGCGCCCACACGGCACGGAAACTGTGGTTGCCGAATCGACGCCATGTCTGCGCGCCGTTGTTGTCGGTGTTGTTGAATCTGCCGATCACAACACGATCGACGTAGGCGTAGGCATCTACGACCATGATGTGTGCCGGTACTGCTGAACAGTATCCAATGGGCCGGTTGGCATTGATAAATGCAACGAGCGCCGGATCCGTCGGCCGAGTTGCCGAGAAGTTCACACCTGCCGCGTTGGTCTGCAGCGCCCATTGCATGATCGCCGTGATCTGCGCTTCCTGGAGTCCGCCGTTGTGGTCGAGATCACCGGCCGGATTTGCGTCCTGCCCGACAGCGCGCCATGCAAGGTGATCCATCGTGATCGATCCGCCGTAATACGCGTTGAGCATGGCGGTTGCAGCGTACGGACAGTACATGCGCTCATGCTGCCACCAGTTGGCGAGACCGTTGTGGTTGTTGTCCCACGCGCGGTTGTTGGTGTTGTTCTGTTCGCAACCATCGAGGCACAGCAGTTGCGTGTCCTTGCGAGCTGCAAGCGGCGCCACCGCAGCCTGGCCTCGGTTGCCGCGCAATTTGCCGTTCACAATCTTGTTTGCGCCAGCCACAGTGGTATTGCCGTTGACGGTGCCGTAATTCGTCAGTGAAGCCGAAATCGCATAGTCGCCGTTGGCGACGTTTGCTATTGAAAAGTTGCCAGCCGCATCAGTAGTGTCAGTAAGCGGTCCGGGCGTGAGTGTGACTGTCACGCCGGACAGGCCGCGGTTGCTCACGACGTCGCTCATGGTTCCGGAGACTGTAAACGTCGGTCCGCCGCGGGCCTGCTGGGCATCGCCTCGATTGCCGACATTCGGATCAGGCTGTTGCAGACCGTTGGCATTGTTCACGCCTCCGCGCAGCGCAAGGTCAAACCCGGGATCGGGCGGGTTGTCAAAGTCAAGGTTGTCATAAAAGAACATGGCCGGCACGGTCCAGTCCGTGGTTTGCCCGCCGGTGGTTTCCGCGCGCACGCGCCAGTAGTAGTCCACAGGCGCCGCCAGTGGGCCGATCGCCAGGTATGACGGATCAATCAATGTCGGAGCATCAATGACTACGCTGATGCAATCCGGATCATCGCACAGTTGAAAGTCGTAATGCACCGCATCGGAGCGCTCGACCCAACTGAAGAGAATGTCGCCGCCGGACCAGAATTCCGTGCCTTCGCCCGGCAGATACGTCACGATCGGAGCTGCAGGATTGAGCGCACCCGGCGATGCGCCAGCGCTTGGATAGACAGCCCAGGTGTCGCGCGTCACGATCTCGGGATCGAGCGGGACACCAAGCGTAGAATCTGTGGATGCAGTCGGCAGCGGTCCGAACGGTGAACCCGCGCCGAGACCCGCAACTTCGAACGTCACTGTCAGGCCCGGCCAGATTCCCGCAGCGACAGCATTGTCAGCGTCCGTGCCCGGATCGACACCCCAGGAGATGAAGTCAGTGATGTCTGCACTTGTCATGGCAATGTTGTTGTACAGCGACACCTGATCACCATCAGCATCAATTGGATCAATCACGCCGACGGGTGTGTGCAGTTCCGCGAGGTTGTCGCCGAAGTCTTCATCATCTGCGCCGTCGCCGAGTCCGTCGAAGTTCACGACGACGAATGCACCGGCAGGAACGTCCGGCAGTGACGCGGGGAATTCGTAGTCATTGCCGTCTTCATCGGTGAGTACGTAACCATCGAGCGAAACCGGATCCTCGCCTGCATTGTAGAGCTCAACCCAATGCGTCGACCCGACGTCCGGCAGGATCGTTACTTCGTTAATGCGCACGTTTGCGTTCGCAATCAACGACAAGCAGAGCGTCAATACACCAGCCGAAACGTATGTGGTTCGACACATTACGGAGCGCAATGACATAGCGAGACTCCTGCAAAATGCGGCGCGCATTTCCAAACGAACGCCGCCGGACCAGTGTGCGCAATCAGTGCTTGAATATTCTGAAATTGAGATGAAGTAGTGACGCGGAAAGACGGCATCGTACTTTCTCCCACTCGTCTCTCTTCAACCGAATATCACTATACCAGTGCCCGAATGGGTGTGGGAATGAAAAGACGGACCTGTGGAGGGCTACGGGACAGTATCTGGGCTTCTGCCGTGTAATGTCTTGGGGGATTTGCATTTAGGCGTGTAGTCGTTGCATGAGGCAATCGTTGATCGCATCGAAATCTTCACATCGCACCGCATCGTCGTACCTTGCGTCGACGTGGCGGAAGACGCCCATTATGGGGTTGCTGGTCAGCACGTCGTCTACATAAATATCCTACGAGCAAATATCGCTAGTCCGATGCCAATTACTGCGATCAGCATACAAACATAAGCGCCTCCCGAACGTTCCGCAGTGACGATTATCGCACCGACAAGGAGGATGCCGAGGATCCACGCAATTGTTTTGCGACGCGCTGTCCATCGGAATGAATATTTGTAATCTGCACTGTAGAGCCAGTCAGGATTGAAATCGCTTCCACACTCCGGACACGTAGTTGCAGTTAGTCCTTCAAGGGAATAGCCGCACGATGGGCATTTCAATCCACGATTCGTAGTGCGTGTTGTCATTCTGACGTCAGGATTTGTACTCATCGCATCGGAATCTTCACACTACAGCGCTTCGCGCATTCGAGCGCATCTTCATACCCTGCGTCGACGTGGCGGAAGACGCCCATCATGGGGTCGTTTGTTAACACGCGCTTGATGCGTTCGTCTGCTTCGGGTGTGCCGTCGCAGACGATGACTTGTCCTGCGTGCTGGGCGTAGCCGATGCCGACGCCGCCGCCGTGGTGGAACGACACCCAACTCGCGCCGCTGACTGCGTTGATCGCAAAATTCAGCAGCGGCCAGTCGCTGATCGCATCGCTGCCATCTTTCATCGCTTCGGTTTCACGGTTGGGTGAAGCAACGGAGCCGCAATCGAGATGATCACGGCCGATGACGATCGGAGCACTGACTTTGCCATCGCGCACCAGTTTGTTGAACAGCAGGCCGGCCTTGTCGCGCTGCCCGAGGCCGAGCCAGCAGATTCGGCAGGGCAGACCCTGTTTGCCGGCACCGATGGTTGCCTGAGCTTTGTGAATCCAGCGGTGCAGCGCTTCGCTGTAATGATCATTCGGCGGGAAGAGTTCAATAATGGCATCGTCTGTGGTCTTGATGTCCTGCGGATCGCCGGAGAGGGCGCACCAGCGGAACGGCCCGCGGCCGAGACAGAACTGCGGGCGGATGTATTCCGGGACGAAACCCTTGAAGGCGAATGCATCGGCAAAGCCGGCGTCGAGGGCGCGCTGGCGGATGTTGTTGCCGTAGTCGAAGGTCTTGGCGCCGCGCTGTTGCAGTTCGACCATGAGTTCAACATGGCGCTTCATCGTGGCCATGGACTGCTTGACATAATCGTCCGGGTTGGATTTGCGCAAGGCGTCGGCATCTTCGCGGCTGAGATTCTGAGGGTAGTAGCCGGTGAGTGGATCGTGCGCGGAAGTTTGATCGGTGAGCGTGTCGGGTGTGATATTGCGCTTAAGAAGCGCTGCGAGCAAGTCAACAGCGTTGCCTAACCAACCCACTGAAGTGGGTTGGCCCGCCTCGCGGGACTGAAGCGCGCGGGCTATTGCCGCATTGAGATCAGTTTCGATTTCATCAAGGTACTTGTCGTGTTTGCGTTTTTTGAGGCGCTCGATGCACATCTCCGCAATGAGGCAGACGCCATCGTTCATCGTGATGGCTAGCGGCTGCGCGCCGCCCATGCCGCCGCAACCCGCGGTGACATTGAGCGTGCCTTTGAGTGAGCCGTTGAAGTGTTGCCGGGCGCATTCTGCGTAGGTTTCGTACGTGCCCTGCAGGATGCCTTGCGTGCCGATGTAAATCCACGAGCCGGCGGTCATCTGCCCGAACATAATCAGGCCCTTCGCAGCAAGTTCATCAAAGTGTTGCTGCGTGGCCCAGTGCGGAACAAGGTTGCTGTTGGCAATGATGACGCGCGGCGCGTCAGTGGTTGTGCGACAGATGCCGACGGGTTTGCCGGACTGCACGAGCAGCGTTTCGTCCGGTTCGAGTTCTTTTAATGTTTTGATGATCGCGTCGTAACACTGCCAGTTGCGGGCTGCCTGACCTCTGCCGCCGTAGACGATGAGTTCTTCGGGTTTTTCTGCGACTTCGGGGTCGAGATTGTTCATGAGCATGCGCATTGCGGCTTCGGCCTGCCAGGATTTGCAGGTCATTTCGGAGCCGCGCGGGGCGCGGATGGTTCGGGATGCATTTGTGGACAATTGATCAGATTTGTTCGTCAGAATCGCCATCGTTTCGTTCTCCGTACCGCATGATACGCTCAGGGCGACCGTATACGTGTTCTGCGGTCAGCAGTGCCATACAGATGGCACATGTGTCGAGAAGACAGACGGTACACTTTCGGCATGTTCACGCAACAGGAGATGCACAATGCCGATTGAAGCGGAAATCATTGCAACGGAACGCAAAGCGTTGATGAAATTGATGGACACGGGAACAACGCGCATCCCGCGTCGTGAAGTGGACGAGAACGTGATCGTTGCCACATGGAACATTGCGCAGTTTTCCAATACGAAGACGAAGCGATCCTTGCAATACATTGCTGACATCTGTGAACGATTTGACGTCGTTGCCATTCAGGAAGTGAAGACCGATCTGCGCGGCCTATCAAAGCTGCAGGAACTGTTGCCCGGAAATTATAAGATTCTCGTTTCCGACCCAACCGGCAATCATGAGCGAATGGCGTTTCTCTATGATTCGCGCACAGTCGTTGCGACTGGTCTTGTGTGCGAAATTGCATTCAGCGGAACTTTGTCAGCACCATCGGCATTCCAGTTCAATCGACAGCCGTATTGCGCTTCCTTTCGAGCTGGGCGATTTGATTTCGTGATCGCTCAAGTACACATTGCAGAGGGTTCAAGCCTGGGGCAAGTGGGAACGACTCTGCGTAAGAAGGAGATTGAGACCTTGGTTGAATTTGTGAAGGCGCGCGTCAAGCAGGAGCCCGCAAAGGTCTTTGATCCCGATTTTTTTATCGTTGGTGATTTTAATATCCAGAAGGATGGCGATCAGTTCTTCAAAGCGCTGACGGGCGGATCGGATCCGAAGTTCAAGATGCCGACTGGAATGAATTCGCTGAAAACCAATTTTTCCCAGACGAAGACATATGACAAGATTGCATGGCTGCCGCGACCGGATTTCAAGTTTTCCAGCAAATTCGGCGTAGTGCCATTCGGCAAGGTTTTGTACAAAGAAGCCGGCCAGGCGAGCGATGCTGCGCGAAAGAAAGTCAGCGATCACCTGCCGTTATGGGCTGAGTTTCATGTCAACGAACTTACGCAATCGCTCAACCAGATTTTGAACTCGTAACACAGTTCTTGACACCGCTGTGATTTATGTAGAATCCAGGGTCGTCCGGCCACCCATTCAGGAGTCAGCCATGTCAACCACCACACAATGTGTTCCCGCAATCGGCTCTTTCTGCTGGTTTGAATTGAACACTCGCGATGTCGAAGGCGTGAAGAAATTCTTTGGCGAGCTTCTCGGATGGACGACATCGCCCAGCCAGATGGCCGGGGAGTATCACCACTGGCATGACAAGGATGGCGTCATGTTCGGCGGCATCATGGACATGAACTGCCCGGAGTGGGGGGAAACTCCATCACACTGGATGAGCTATGTCGCTGTCGAAGATTGCAATGCGATGGTGGAAAAGGTGACAGCGCTTGGTGGGAATGTATGCGTGCCGCCGACAGACATTCCGACGGTGGGGCGGTTTTCTGTTGTTAGCGATCCCACGGGCGCGACGTTTTCTGTGATTCAGTTGGACGATCCGAAGCCGATCGCGCCGGTTGTTGTGTGGACCGAGTGCATGACGCGAGATGCGGGCAAAGCGAAGGATTTCTACACGAAGCTACTCGGCTGGACAATTGAGACGATTCCGATGGGGGCGGACGGCGAATACACAATGTGGAAGAACGGCGACACCATGCTTGGCGGCATGATGCATATGGACGGCCCGCAGTTTGAGAACATCCCGCCGCACTGGCTGAACTACATCGGTGTCGAAGACATTGATAATCTCGCATCGCGGATTTCCGCACTCGGCGGCACGGTTGTGCAACCGCCGATGGACATCCCCAACAACATGGGGCGCATAAGTGTCTTCAGCGATCCTGGCGGCGGGCACATTGCGATGTATCAAAGTGCGCAAAAAAAATGATTTGACGCGCTGCGCCAGATGACCCGCACCTTCGAAGACTCAGGCACGGCTTCCGGGAAGTATTGAATGTAAAATTCAGGTGCGGCTTTGGCGAAGTGATCGTTATTCAGCGGCGGCGGCGACTGCGGTATCTTCGGGTTGCGGCTTGTCGGGTGGGACGCCGAGGTAGGCGAGCGTTTCGTCGATGATGTCGCGGACGACCGGGCCGGCAATCGCGCCGCCCCAGTGGTCGATGCTGCGATCGGGATCATCGATTACGCACAGCACGACAATCTCAGGTTTCTCAAACGGTGCGCCGGCAATGAAGCTGGAGACGTAACGATCTTCGTAGTAGCCACCGTCGATGGAGTTGGGTAGTTGAGCAGTGCCGGATTTGGCGAACATCTGGTAGCGCTCGGATTGAGCACGTCGACCGGAGCCTTCGAGCATGACATCGCGCAGGACCTGTCGCGTCATATGCACCGTCTTCGGATCGAGCACCTGCTGAATAACTTCCACAGAAGTCGCATCGTCGAGGGCAGTGATCGTGATCGGCGGCAGCGTACCATCACGCGCAAAGACGCTGAACGCACGCACCATCTGAACGGGTGTGACTGCAATTTCGTGGCCGAAGGACAGTGATGTCTGTGTGTATTTGGACCATTGTTTGGGCGACGTTGTGATACCAGCGGTTTCGCCGGGCAAGCCGCAGTTGGTCTTTTCGCCAAAGCCGAATCGCTTGATGACGCTTTGCATTTCGCGGTGCGTCATGCGCTCGGCGATCATTGCCATGCCGGAATTCATGGATTTGATGAGAACAGTGCGCCAATCGACGCGGCCGTAGTAGTGACTGTCGCGCACGAGCCTGCCGTATGGCGTGCGCCAGCCGGTATGTTCGGGGCAGTCGAGCATTTCATCGGGCGTTGCGTATCCGAATTCAGTCGCGACGGACCATACAAATGGTTTGAAGGTGGAGCCTGGCTCGTAGGGATCTGTCACACAGCGATTGCGGCCAAGTGCGGGATGCAGATGACGGAGTGTGTCATCAATGGGTTGCGTCCAACCGTCGCGGCTGCGCAGTTCATCGCACATTGCAAGTATTTCACCGGTCCTGCTGTCGAGGACAATGGCGCGTCCGCCGCCGGCGTTGAACTGCTCGATTGCTTCACGCAGGTTTCGATCAGCAATTTCCTGCACGACTATATCAATGCTGAGCTTCACGCTGGAGCCGTTGGTGCTTGGCCGATAGCCTTCAACATCAATCCACAGTGCGCGCCTGCTGGCATCGCGCCAATACACAAGTCTGCCGGGCGTAGCGCTGAGTGTTTTTTCGTGTTCGTTTTCGAAACCTGCCAGGCCGGTGTGTTCGAAACCGACGAGGCCGACGATGCGCGAACCAAGATCGTTGTGCGGGTAATGACGAACGAGACGTGGTTCGAGGCCGAGGCCGCGCATGTTTGCCTGTTGCACCGCAGCAACCTGCCAATCTTCCAACGGGTCAGCGAGCACTATGTATCGACTGTCGGGTCGTGCAAGAATCTTGCGATCGATTTCGACGGGGTCGATCATCAGGATCTGGGCGAGATCGACAGCAACGGTGTCGAGATGTTCGGTGACTGTCGGATCGAGGAACAGGCGATACGCGACAGAACTCGTAGCAATGATGCGGCCACGGCGGTCGAGAATATCGCCACGCCGGGCAAGCTGCGGCTGGACGGATTGCGTGACGCCCGCTGCGGTCAGGAGTCGATCATCGGGGGCGACCTTGAGTTGGACAACGCGCGCGAGTACAGCAGCGAAGCCGAGCAGTATCGCAATGAGAAACAGCGTTGACCATGCACGGATGCGGCGAGACTGGATTGGTGAAACGACCGGCGACTGCGACACGGGTCAACCCCCGGCCAGGCTGTTGGATTGAATCATCGCAGCATCGCCATCGACATAACTCGCAGGTTCAGGTTGCTGAATCTGTGGCCGCTGGGGAATCGCATTCCACAAAACATCCGATCGCTCAATGGCTTCTCGTACATCTTCGGGCCTGCACTGGCTGACGACTTCAGCGCGAAGGCGCCAGAGTTGTGTTTCATGTTCGACGAGTCGCTGGTGTGACTGGGCCATTGCGTGCGCGTGGTCGATGCGCTGCTGACGAATGACCAGCAGCGCAGCAGCGGTCAATCCGAGAGCAAGAATGGTGATAAGCAACTTGTAGAACATGTTTTTCAGGCAGGCGGGATTTTGAGGACGGTTCCCTCAATGACGCGGTCGGGATTCTTGATGACGTCTTTGTTGAAGTTGTAGAGTGTGCGCCATTTTCGCGAGGTGCCGAGGACGCGCAGCGAAATGTCGCCGAGGGTGTCGCCCTTCTGGACTGTATAGGTCTTCGCGGCGGCGGCGGGTGCGGTCGGCTGGTAGTCGACGAGGTCTTCGAGTTGTTCAAGTGTGACTGTGGTTGGTTCGCCACGAACAAGCGCACCCGAACTGGGAATTATCAGCCGCATGCCGACGGGAACCATGTTCATGTCGGCAATGTTGTTGTACGCAGCCAGATCGCGCAGCAACGATGTGTCGCCGAAGTACTGTTTACAGATTGCGGTCAGCGTCTCGTTGGGTTTGACGTGGTGATACGTGAATGCGAGAGACTGGACTGCAGACGGTTGGAGCTCAATAGTCTGCCCGGTGGAGTGGGAGCTGCGCGGTTGATGGGCAAGCGGATCACGCAGATCGCCGGGCGGCGTGCGTACAGCGTCGTAGACAACGGTGCTGTTGTTCGGCTGACTGTGGCCGCGGTCCTGCGGATATGCAGGATGCTGCACGCGCCCTGTCTGGAGCAGCGGCTCGGCGTGCTGGCCAGTGTCAAACTCGATCAGTTGCGCATTTGCAGCGGTTGCGGGGTGTGTGGGGTCGACGACTTGTCCAAGTTCCGCAGACTTCTGGCTGCGTGCTGTGGAGAAGTGGTCGGAGATCAGTATGCCCACCACAAGAATGAGGGCAAAGCCGACGACGAGAGCGAGTTTGTTTTCACGTGTCATGAAAGTCAGCGTCCATGCTGATCGAACAAAAGGGGGCAGTGAGTCGCCGTCGAAATCCGTGACGGCTTGATTCTGTCGCGCTTCAGTCGGAACCGATCCGAATGATGCGCAATTTTGCGGAACGCGCTCGCGGGTTGCGATAAGTTTCCTCTGTCGTCGGCGTGACCGGTTTCTTCGTCAGACGTTTGGCCAAGCCACGCTTCTCAAGATCGGCAAACGAGTGTTTGACGATTCGATCCTCCAGACTGTGGAAACTGATAATTCCGATTCGCGCACGGCGACCCAACCATGAATCGCCTTCCACCTGCTCAGCGCCCCGTGTCACCATGTCCAAAAATGACCGCAGCGCACCAAGTTCATCATTGACGGCGATCCTCAGTGCCATGAACGTGCGCGTTGCCGGGTGCATGCGCGAAGTTCGAGCCCTGCTGCCGTACGCCTTTCGGACCAGCTCCGCCAGCCGTAACGTTGAGAGGATCGGCTTGTCGGCACGAGCCTGTACAAGTTTTCGTGCGATTCGTCGTGACAGCGGCTCTTCGCCCAGTTCGAAGATCAGATCAGCCAGTTGCTGCTCCGAAGATTGCGCGATCAGGTCGGCGGCTGTCAGGGGGGCGGTCGGGTCAAGACGCATATCCAGCGGGCCATCTGTCATGAAACTCAGCCCGCGCTGGGGGTCGGTCATCTGTGAAGAACTGAAGCCCAGATCCGCCAGCACGACATCCGCAGCAGTGTTGAGGTGTCGAACCTGGTGCTGAACCTGCAGAAAACTGCCCAGCACCGGCACAAAGTTCAGGCGAGCTTCGGTCAGGCGCTTCGTGGTGTAGTCGAGATTGGCCGGATCAAGATCAAACCCGAGGACGAGGCCGTGCGCGGTCACATCATTCTCGCCGCGCACAGCCTGCGCGAGGGCTTCGGTGTGGCCGCCGCGGCCGACCGTGCAGTCGACAACCGTTTCGCCTGGTTGCGGCGCGAGCAGATCGAGAATTTCGTCCATGAGAACCGGATCATGGCCGTGCTCGGGCTGCGTCTGTTCGGATTGCGTAGGTGAATCGGTCATGTGGGAGTTGTGCTGACACCAGCGGCAGCGCGCGGACAGCCGATACACTATCTCTATGAAGATAAACACGCGAATGGAACTCTGGGTGCGTACGTTCAAGCCTGGTGTGCTGGTGCTGTGCATGATGTGCGCTGCACTTTCCGGGTGCAGCGGCGTGCGGTTTGTTATTGATGCGGTACCGGCGGAAGACAGCCTGGCCGAGACAGAAGTCCTCGCAGATGACGGTGTGAGCAGTTGGGGAGGCGCGAAGATTGCGCTTATCGATGTGCGCGGACTGATTATGGACGGCCGACGCCCGGGCCTGCTTGCCGATGGCGAGAATCCGGTGGCGGCGTTTGTCGAGTCATTGCAGAAGGCCGGTGATGATTCGAACGTCAAGGCAGTTGTACTGCGCATCAACTCACCCGGCGGGACGGTGACGGCAAGCGATGTGATGTACCGCGAGGTGAACTACTTCAAAGCGCGCACAGGCAAACCGGTCGTGGTCTTGATGGGTGATATCGCTGCGTCGGGCGGGTATTACCTGGCGTGTGCCGGCGATGAAGTCATTGCGCACCCGACGACGATCACGGGGTCGATCGGTGTGATCATTCAAACGATCAACTTTTCCGAAGGAATGCGGCGCATTGGCATCACCGCGGATTCGATCACGAGCGGGCCGAACAAAGCTGTCGGTTCACCGTTGGAGCCGATGCCTGCGGAACATCGCGAATTGCTGCAGGGGTTGGTCAATGAGTTCTATGGCAACTTTCGCGGGATTGTGACAACGGCCCGGCCGGGCATCAGCGAAAGTGATATTGGTTGGGTGACAGACGGCAGAGTCGTGACCGGGCAGCGGGCAGTGGAAGTCGGGCTTGTCGATTCCACAGGCGATCTGCATGACGCGTTTGCTGCGGCGAAGGCGCGGGCCGGCGTAAAGAGCGCGCGACTAATGAAATATCATCGGCCGCTGGAATATGTGGGCAGCGCCTATGCGACGTCGCCGGTTGGTGCGACCAGCAGCAGCGCCGAGATCAATCTTCTGCAGGTGAATCTTGGTGCGCATCCGACGCTCGGCAGCACGGGGTTTTACTACTTGTGGGATCCCGCAGCGTGGTGAACGTACAAGTTCGGTTCAACCGACTGAATGTGCCAAATGACCGAACGGAGCTATTATCAAATGCGTAAGAAAACCATCGCTGTTTTGATTGGGGTTATGGCGGGCACCGCCTACAACCTTGCAGATATGCACGTTACGTTCCTGCTGCGAGGTTTGATTCGGGACATTCTCCATGCAACGCTCAATGGACCGATCTCAGAATCAATGCATTATTGCATACATGTTGTACATTATGCTTTTGCATCGTTAGTTGCCGTGCTGTCGTACATGATTGCGCGGCGATTGCTTATTGGGCATGACAGAAGATTGCGCAGCGCAGATGTGCCACTGTGCCCGAAGTGTGGATACGCGTTATATGGTGATGTATCGCGTTGTCCGGAGTGCGGATGGCAGGCGGCGCAATCGGCAAGTACATCCGACAGCACATGAAAGAAGCCCATGGAAAGCATTTCATGGGCTTTAGTGTGTTCGTGTTCACGTTCTGAGGCTCTTACATCCCCAGCAGCAACCGCTCGGGGTGTTCGATCGCGTTCTTGATGTGTGCGAGGAAGCCGACTGCTTCGGCGCCATCGACGATGCGGTGATCGTAACTCAGTGCGAGGTACATCATCGGCCGCAGCGCGATCTGGCCAGGGTTGTCCGGGTCTTCCACCGCGCGCTTCATGATCTTGTGCATGCCGAGGATGCCGGACTGCGGCGGGTTGAGAATCGGCGTGGAATTGAGCGAGCCGTACACTCCGCCGTTACTGATGGTGAACGTGCCGCCGGTCATTTCATCGATTGACAGTTTTCCATCGCGGGCGCGGACGGCAAAATCTTTGATTGTCGACTCGACGCCTGCAAAGGAAAGATTCTGCGCATCGCGGATGACGGGAACGACAAGCCCCTTGTCTGTGCCGACCGCTACGGAGACATCGCAGTAATCGTGGAATTCGATCTCGCCGCCGTCGATGTAGGCGTTGACGCGCGGGTATTGCTGCAACGCGCTGACTGCTGCTTTGACAAAGAAACTCATGAAGCCGAGGTTGACGCCGTGGCGTTCAGTGAATTCGTCCTTGTGCTGCTTGCGCAGTGACATGACAGCAGTCATGTCGGCTTCATTGAAGGTTGTGAGCATCGCAGCGTTGTGCTGAGCTTCGACGAGGCGTGCTGCAATGCGCTTGCGCAATGTGCTCATGCGCTCGCGTCGAATGCCTCGATTGCCTGTCGAAGCGACGATCGGCTGCTGTGATACTTCGCTGTGCGCAATTGCGCCCGATGATTGAGCTTGAACGGACGTATTTAGCACATCATTCTTGGTAATCCGGCCGGACGGGCCGGTTCCGCGGACATTTGCCAGATCGATGCCGCGATCATCTGCGATCTTGCGGGCGACAGATGTCACACGCGCCTCTGCGTTTTCCGTTGCGACGGCAGACTCGCGCTGCTTTTCGCCGGGTGAAGAAGTACTTTGCGGTTTCGCTTCAGCAACTGCAGCCTGCTGCGGGGCTGCGGTTTGCCCGTTCTCTGAGCCACCAGCCGGTTTGTCCGCGCTGGGGTCAATACTGCCAATGGAGGCACCGACGGAAAGTTCATCACCTTCGCTTGCGCTGATGTGCAGCACGCCGGATTCGGGCGCAGGCAAGTCAAGTGTGGCCTTGTCGGATTCGATCTCGACGATGGTTTCGTCTTTGTCGACCCAGTCACCATCGGATTTCTGCCAGGGGCCGAGCACAACTTCGGTGATCGATTCGCCGGGGCTTGGAATTGTGATTTCAACAGGCATTCGATAACGATCCTTTGGTCACGTAGCGAGTGACGGTACTGCACATCGTGGGTTCGCAGACTCTATGCAGCGCGTTCGGTTTCTTCCTTGGATTCTTCGAGGCCGATGGCGTTGACCAGTATCCTGTGCTGTTCCTGCTGGTGCATCTTTGACGACGCAACCGCGGGGCTGGAGTTTTCATCACGGCCGATGTATTCGACTTCCAGATCAAGTTGCTCGCGCAGTTTATCTTCCATGTACCGCCAGGCGCCCATGTTCTTCGGTTCTTCCTGAACCCAGAAAACCTTGGCGTTGGCGTATTGCTCAATGATCGGCTTCAGGCTCTGCATGCGCAGCGGGTACAACTGTTCGACGCGCACGATGGCAACATCATCGCACTTCACCTTTTCGCGATGCGCGGCGAGATCGTAATACACCTTGCCCGAGCACAGCAGCAGCCGGTTGACATCTTTCGGTTCCGGAGCCTTCGGGTCATTGAGTATGTGATGGAATCGATCAGAGACAAGCTGGTCCACCGGGCTGGTTGCAGCGGCAAGACGCAGCAAACTTTTTGGCGTCATAACGATCAACGGCTTGCGGAAGTTGCGCTTCATCTGTCTGCGGATCAGATGAAAGTGTTGCGCGGGTGTCGTCGGATAGACCACCTGCATGTTGTTGCGAGCGCAGAGTGTCAGGAAGCGCTCCAGCCGTGCAGAGGAATGCTCCGGTCCTGCCCCCTCATAACCGTGCGGCAGGAACAATGTCATACCGGTGTGGCGCTGCCACTTCGTTTCCGCTGATGAAAGGAACTGGTCGTAGAAGACCTGCGCGCCGTTTGCGAAATCGCCGAACTGGGCTTCCCAGATGACGAGCATGTTCGGATCGCCGAGCGAATAGCCGTATTCGAAACCAACGCAGGCACTTTCGGTGAGCGGGCTGTTGTGGATGCAGAACTTGGCCTGGCCATCACCGATATGGTTCAGCGAGTCGTATGGCTCTGCGGTTTCCTGATCAAACAGCACAGCATGACGGTGGCTGAATGTGCCGCGCTCGACATCCTGGCCGGTGAGGCGCACTGCGTAACCTTCCTGGAGCAGCGTTCCATAGGCAAGCATCTCGCCCATGCCCCAATCCAGCGGCTGTTGTTTTGTTACTGCGCTGCCGCGATATTCGAGCAGTTTCTTGAGCTTCTTATGCACGTTGAAATCGCGCGGGACGCTGCCCAGCGCCGCAGCAACTTTGCGCAGTTGCTCTATAGCCACGCCGGTCTCGACGGGATCATCGCTGTATTCTTCAACAACGCCTGCCCAAGTAGATTGAAACGCCTGGACGGTGCTGCCGACGGGCGCTTCTTTGGTCTGACTCTGCGCATCGTCGAGTTGCTGCTTAATGTCGCTGGCCATCTGCGTGTACTGATCCGCGGTGATGTGCTTTTCATCGACCAGCTGCTGCACGTATTTCTCAACGACTGGTTGGTGTTGTTTGATGCGCTTGTACATCAATGGTTGCGTGAATGACGGCTCATCGCTTTCATTGTGCCCAAACCTGCGATAGCACCACATGTCAATAACGACATCGCTTTGGAATGTCTGGCGATACTCCATCGCGAGCAACGCGACGAACGTGCATGCTTCCGGATCGTCGCCGTTGACGTGGAAAATCGGTGCCGACACCATTTTCGCTATGTCGGTGCAGTAGTTTCCGCTGTGCGCATCACTCGGATTTGTGGTGAAACCAACCTGGTTGTTGACGACAATGTGTACCGAGCCACCGACGGTGTAGCCATCGAGATGGCTCATGTTGAACATCTCTGCGGTGATACCTTGCGCGGGGAACGCCGCATCGCCATGTATAAGCACCGGCACGCATTGCTTGCGTTCGGTGTCGCGGCGGAGGCGCTGTTTGGCGCGGGCTCTGCCGAGCACGACGGGGTTGACGTACTCCAGATGCGAGGGGTTAGGCGACAGAGTCAGCCGAACCGATTCGCCGGATGCTGTGACGTGATCGCTTGAATAGCCGCGGTGGTATTTCACATCGCCACCGCCTTCGACGAAGTCTTCGATCCACGCTTCTTCAAATTCCGTGAACAGTTGACGATAGGTTTTCTGCATGACGTTGACGAGGACGTTTATGCGTCCACGATGTGCCATGCCAATTGAGAGTTCGCGAATGCCATGCTCGGGTGAGGCTTCAACGAATTCATTGAGCATGCAGTTGAGTGAATCAGCGCCTTCGAGGCTGAATCGCTTTTTGGCGCGGTAGCGCGTGTTGAGAAATTGTTCGAGTCCGTCTGCCTGTGCGAGTTCGCGGAGAATCCGAAGTTTGCGATCTTTGTCGAAGCCGGGTTGGCAACGCTTGGGTTCGAGACGATTCTGCAGCCAGCGGCGCTGTTCGCGATCCTGCATGTGCATGTATTCAACGCCGACGTGCCTGCAGTACGTGTCCTGCAGTGCAGCGATGATGTCGCGCAGCGGTGATGGATTAGGTAGCGGAAAATGGCCGGCGTCGAAGCGCTCATCCAGATCGGCCTCGGCGAGATCAAAGGAACTGAGTTCAAGCGAAGCAGGAAGCGGGCGCGAAGTGCCCAGCGGATCGAGATCAGCAGCGAAATGGCCGAGATCGCGGTAGTGATAGATCAGCGAATCAACGCGGGCCTGCTTGGTGTGGGCGATATGATCGCTGGCCTGTGTGAGATCAGCGGATTCGCCGGACGCCGCAAGCTGCATACCCATCGAGAAACCCTGGAAGAACTGATGCCAGTGCGGTTCGACCGAGTTCGGATCGGCTGTCCACTGCCCATAAAGGTTGTCCAGATACTCGCCCTCCCAGGCGTTCACGGACAAGGGGGTCTGATCGAGTGCCATTACTTTTCCTCGTGTGGCATCACAGGCTTGGCGACCTGCAGCTAACCACATGCCAGATAAGGGGTTCCATCCAGAAACGTGCGGCATACACAAGCCGGTGCGACAACGTGGGCGTATTCTAGCCCACTTCGGGTCACATATCGGCTTGCAACGAGGGGGTATTGATGAACATCCTCGCTTGGGGTTCAGGCAGATGCCGCTGCGGCTACGGCCGGGCGAACCACACCGAATCATCGATCGGTGTCACCGGCACTGGTGCGCCGCGGGCGTCCTCTGCGGCGATTGTGAATTCGCCGTTCGCATCAGTGTTGATTCGCAGCCGCACCGGGTCAACCTCGAACAAGTCCTCCGCCGGCTGCAGGGCATACGACGACCAACCGGCATTGCCATATTGGTACAACCGAAGCAGCGCGGCGTCATTGGGATGCAGCAAGTCAAGATCGGCGCGATCGTCTGACGTTGCATCTTCGGTATTCCACGAATCGCCGGGCTCGATACGCACGCTATAGCGTTTGTGGTTGTTCAGCATTTCATATGCAGGATACGGCAGGGCGAGATGCACATACATAGAATAGCTTGTGTCGTTGGTGATTCGGATCTCTTCCGGCGATGCGCATCCGGTGAGTGTCAACGAGTAAAGTAGAAGTAGAGCAATGGCAGTGCGCATGGCGGTGTTGTCCTGTTACAGCAGCGCGAGCGGATCGACATCAATCACGAGATCAGCTGTGGAATGCAGGTAACCCTGACTGCGGCCTGCGGCAATGAGCTTCTGCAGTGTGACAGCATTCGGGGCCATAATCTCAATCTGCACGCGGTGTTTGTCAGCGATGCGGGCGATCGGACACGGAGCCGGTCCGCGCACGCGAATATTCTGATCGATCTGTGCCACCAGTTCAATCATGACGCGCGTCAGATCTTTGGCCCTGGTCATGGCTTTGGTGTGGTCACGATCGCGCACCACCAGCCGGGCCATGCGCGCAAACGGCGGCAATCCGCACGCATGACGCTGCTGAAGTTCGAGGGCTGCGAACGCTTCAAAATTGTGCTCAGCAGCAAGTCGAATGGCCGGAATGTCCGGCTGAAACGTCTGCACGATAACGAGTCCGGGCTGTTCGCTGCGGCCGCATCTACCTGAAACCTGGCTGACCAGTTGGAAGGTGCGCTCGGTGGCGCGGAAGTCCGGCAGGTTGATCGAGGTATCGGCGTTGATTATGCCGACGAGCCGAACGTTCGGATAGTCCAGACCCTTTGCAATCATCTGCGTACCGAGCAGGACTTTGATTTCGCCCGTGCCGAAGTGTGTTAGTGCTTCGTGCAGTGCATGACTGCCGCGCATGGTGTCGCTGTCGAGGCGGAGCATTGTTTCGCCGGTGACGAGCTGCGGAAACTTGCGGTGCAGTTCTTCTTCGACGCGCTGCGTGCCTAGGCCGAACGTTGTGATGCGCTTTTGACATTGCGGACAGTGCGCCGGCAGTTTTGTCTGCGCTTCGCAGTGATGGCACTGCACGAACCCACCGGTGGGAAGTGTCTTGTGGCGGTGGTAGACCATCGTGACATCGCAATGGTCACACGTTAACGCCCAGCCACAATTCTGATCGGGGCATGCGATGTAATTGGCATAGCCGCGGCGATTGAGCAGCAGCAGCGCCTGCCCGCCGGCGTTTATAGTTTCGCCGAGCGCGCGTTCGAGCACCGGGCCAATGAGATGGACACCGCGGTCTTTGCGGGCCTTGCGCTGTTCGAGAAAGTCGAGCACGCGCACGCGTGGCAGTTTCATGCCCGGGATGCGCTCGGGTATACGGTGGAGCGACCAGTCATTTCGGGCTGCTGCGTTGTGCCAGCTTTCCAGTGATGGGGTTGCGCTGCCGAGCACGATTGGGCAGCCGGCCGTGTGTGCTCTGCGGATGGCGACATCACGGCCGTGGTAACGCGGAGCCTGGTCCTGTTTATAGGAATGGTCATGTTCTTCATCGACGATGACCAGGCCGAGCGCATCATCTGGAACGGGAGCAAAAACAGCCGAGCGCGCGCCAAGCACGATGTCCGCATCGCCTGATTCGACCATTGCCCAGTGCTGATGGCGCTGGGCTGCTGTGAGCCCGGAGTGCAGGATTGCCACGCGGTGATTGGGAAAGCGGCCGATGAGTCTTCCGCCTGTCTGCGGGGTGAGTGAAATCTCCGGCACGAGCAGCATTGCCGTCTTGCCCGCGTCAACCACCTGTTGAATGAGGCGGATGTAGATTTCGGTTTTTCCCGAGCCGGTGACGCCGTACAGAAGATGCGCTGAAAAGCCTGCGGAAAACGCGCGGGTGATGTCGGTGACAATTCTCTGCTGCATCGGCGTCAGTGCATCGGGCACGCGCGCATCGACTGCATGTTCCGCCCAGCGGGCTTCGACAGCGCTGCGGGTAGTCGCAGTGATCAGACCGCGTTCGCGCAACTTGTTGACCGGGCCTGCGGTTTTTACTCCAGCCATGTGTAGAAGGTCGTGCATTTCGATCGGCCGCTGATCTGCGGGTAGCCCAGCAAGCGCTTCGAGCAACGCTCGTTGCTTGGCGGGGAGTTTTTCACCCAGGGCGATTGGTTCTGCGAGGTCGATCATGGTGCGGGTGACTGTGCCGATGTTGTGCTTAACCGCTGCCGGCATCATTGAAGCAATTGTCACGCCCAGCGGCGCGCAGTAATAGCTGCTGATCCATTGCGCGAGTTCCAGCAGCGCCGGCGGAAACGCCACTGCTTTGGAGTCCCGACGGATGATCGGTTTGATGGCGCCTATTGGAATGTCAGCGCCCGGTTGATCGAGACACTGAACGATGTACCCGGCAACCGGTTTGTCGCCCCGGCCCAGCGGAACTATGACGCGCTCGCCGGCGGTGAGGTCAGCAAGCTGCTCGGGAATGCCGTAGGTCAGCCCGCCACCGGAGCGATCGACAGCACGTTCCACAGCGACTCGCGCGTAGCCGACCAATTTCTGCGGCGGCATGAAGAGATTCGTCACGGTGTAATGGTAGTGCGCCGTTGCATGATGCAATCCCGCGGATTGGAATCAATGGGCTTTGGAGCACATGGCGGCAGTCGTGAAGGGGAAGTACAAGTGAGTGCGTCGAAGGTATAACGGGCCTACGATCTGCGCGATGAGCGGCAATAATGCCCCAGCACGACTCGCGCTTGAAGACGGCAGCATATTCCCCGGCAATGCTTTCGGCGCTGTCGATTCTTCTATAGATGCAGCAGGTGAAGTCGTCTTCAATACCGCTCATTGCGGGTATCAGGAAGCTCTCACCGACCCGAGCTATGCAGGGCAGATTCTGACGTTCACAGCTCCGATGATCGGCAACTACGGCATCGCAGCTGGTGAAGATGATGAATCAGCTCGGCCGCAGGTCGCCGGCGTCATTATCCGTGAACTCAGCAGAATGCATTCGAATTACCGGGCGACTCATGATCTTGCCTCGTGGCTTGCTGAACATGGCGTGATGGGGATTCACAGCATCGACACCCGGGCGCTGGTCACGCGGATTCGTGAAGCCGGCGCGCTGCGGGGAGTGATTTCTTGCAGGTTTGATGCAAGCGATTCGGAACTTGTAGAGCGAGCGCAAGCGCTGCCGGTGATGACCGGGCAAGACCTCGCAACACCTGCGAGCTGCCGGGAAGCATCACAGTGGACGAAGCCGCTGCACGACATGCAGATTCTTCGGCCGGCGGCTGATGCGGGCAAAGCACGATTCAATGTTGCAGCTCTGGACTGCGGCGGCAAGTGGAACATCTACAGGAATCTGACCGCCAATGGGTGCGTGGTGCATGTGCTGCCATGCGAGACGAGTGCGCAAGAGATTCTGGCGATGCAAGTGGATGGCGTATTCATCAGCAACGGTCCAGGTGATCCATCGGCTGTGCAGCAGACAATCCAGACACTGCGCGATCTGACGGGGCGGATTCCAATGTTCGGCATCTGCCTCGGCGCGCAGCTTCTGGCTCTGGCGATGGGCGGATCAACGTACAAACTGAAGTTCGGCCATCGGGGCGTGAATCAGCCTGTACGCAACACCGATACCGGGCGAGTGGAGATCACCAGCCAGAATCATGGCTTTGCGATTGATGAACAGTCACTGGCGGCTTTTGACTGTGTAATTACGCATGTACACCTCAATGATCAGACGGTGGCGGGGTTCCGGCATCGCAGCCAGCCGATCTTGGGGGTGCAGTTTCACCCTGAAGCCTCGCCGGGCCCGCATGATTCGGCGTACCTCTTTGACTGTTTCGCCATGATGATGCAGTCTCGCCAAGCCCTCACGGCCGAGAATATGGCCGAAGCACACGAACGCTGGCTGGCCCCGGCGTAGGCGGCGGAAAACCGCAGCAAAGTAGGCTCGTGACGAACCGTTCAGCTTGCGTCAGGTTTCTGACCGAAGTAGTCTGATACTTCGTCTAGGCGCTATGGCGGCCTCGGTGTTCAAGCTCCGTCTGTGTGGAAGTGAAATGCACCCCAGGCCCATCAACACGCGAAAAGAACATGAGGAAGGTGTGCCAGCCGACGCCCGGCCACACCCTTTCTGGGAGATACGTATGAAGACTATCGTGGAACGATCGGTCCTGAAGCTTGCCAGCCTTGCAGGATGCATGGTGCTGGTGGGGGGTTTGACGCTGCCGGTAACGGTCGCTGGAGCCTGGCAAAATGAGCCGGCCACGCAGAATGCAAGCGGCTATGACGCTGCGATGGCTGAGGCAGCCGCATACGAAGAGCAAGGGCTCTGGCGTCAGGCTGCGGATGCGTACCGCACTGCAATGGACCTGCAGCCAGCGAGTATTGATGCTCGCGATGGCTATCAGCGGTCTCTGGCCATGCTCAACGAAGCATCAACGATCGAGGGCGTCGACGCTGATCTAGAAGTGCAGCGAGAGAAAGCCAAGCGCGAATTCAATGCGTCCTTTCAACGAGCAGAACAGTTGTTGGCGGAAAGCAACTTCATCGATGCTCGCAGGGCAATTGTCACTGCCAAGGTACAGCTTGATCAGTCGCGGGCATTTCTGCCGCCGGCTGATCTCAGGTCGATGATGGCCAAAGCTGACAGCCTTGAAGACTCGATCGCCAAAAAGCGCGAAACAACTGAGATTGTGAATGAGAAACTCAGGATCGACGAAGCTCGGCGTGCCAAGGAAGAAGAGCAGCGTCGGCAGATGCGCGAGCGCGAGCGAATTATTAACGAGAATCTGCTCCGCGTCCGCCAGCTTCAGCAGGAAATGAAGTACGGCGAGGCCCTGCAGGTCATTGACGAGATTTTGTTTATTGACGAGCATCATCCCGCAGCGCTGACGCTGAAGGATGCCATCAGCCAAACCCGCCTCTTGCAGAACTATCAGGAACTGTACGCCCGGCGTGAACATGCTCTGGTCCAGCATCGAGTTGACGCCCTGTCGTCGATGATCCCTCCAGTACCGAATCTTGACGGCCCCGGTATGCGTTCCACGACCGGCGTCATGGAATATCCCCAGGACTGGCCCCAGATCAGTAATCTGCGGCGTAACGACACCGGCTTCCAGGAAACCGCAGCTGATCGAGCTGTTTTCCAGCGTCTCGGCGGTACCGAAGTCCCCATCGATTTCCAGAACAACACCTTCGAACAGGTGATGAACTACTACGAGCAGGTGACCGGCGTCACCGTGTACGTGGATTGGAAGGCACTGGACTTCATCGGCATCAGCCGAGATGACGAAGTGAATCTGCAGCTCAATGAAGTGGCTGCGGACGCTGCCCTGGAACGCATCCTTGAGCAAGTCGGCAGCGACTTCGAGGAAGCAGCCTGGGACGTCCAGAACGGCATTCTGACTATCTCCAGCAGCGATGCGCTCCGAAAGCGCACGATGACAATAGTCTACGACATTCGCGATCTGCTGTTCGAAGTTCCGTACTTTGATAACGCTCCGGAGCTTGATCTTGACTCTGCCCTCAACCAAGGCGGCAACCAGGGTGGCGGCGGCGGTGGCGGCGGCGGTGGTGGCGGCGGCTTCGGTGGCGGCGGCGGCGGCGGTGGCGGCGGCGGTGGTGGCGGAGGCGGCAGCGGCTCAGGCGGCTCCATCTTCGGCGATCCCGATGATCAGCCGGACCGCATCAGTCGTGAAGAGCTTGTGGCACAGATCGTCAGCATCATTCAGGAAAACGTCGACCCCGAAGGTTGGCGCGATCTTGGTGGCGACACCGGCAGCCTGCAGGAGCTCAACGGCAACCTCATCATCACCAATACCCCCAGCGGCCATCGTCAGATCGAAGGCCTGCTCTCACAACTTCGTGAGATTCGGGCTTTGCAGATCAACGTCGAATCACGCTTCCTGGAAGTGAACACCGATTGGTTCGAGCAGATCGGTATCGATCTCGACCTGTATTTCAATACCGACAACGGTTCGTTCAATGCAGCTCGTGCTGCTGATCCGAACTTTATCCTCAGTGACTTCTTTGACCCGGATACCGGTCAGCGAAAGGACACAGTGATCTTCGATGCGCTGGGCCTTCCCACCATCGGTAACACGGTTGCGTCGGGTGCTTCGGTCGGTGTTCCTGCAGACTTTGACAATGATGGCACGATTGACGGGTTTGGCTACGTCCCGGTTATCCCGCCAGGGCAGCCGATTCGCAACACCGATGGCTTCTCTCCCATCGGCGTGGTACAGAACGGCGTCCCGATCGTCGAGGCAGTCAGCGACCTTACTGACTTCGGCTCCTCGGTTCTGGCGGCGAACCCGGCCCTCTCAGTAGGCATTCAGTTCCTCGATGACGTCCAGGTCGATCTTCTCATTGAAGCAACCCAGGCCGATCGTCGGTCCGTGGTACTGACAGCACCACGGTTGACCTTCTTCAACGGCCAGCGTTCGTGGGTTGCTGTCACGACCACGCAGGCATTCATCTCCGGTCTGACGGCAGTCACTGGAGACGACTCAGGTGCCTTCCAGCCACAAATCGGCCAGTTGCGAGAAGGCTTCGTGCTCGACGTCGAAGGCGTTGTCTCGGCTGATCGTCGATATGTCACGATGACCGTTATCGCATCACTCGCCCAGAACGCCGGCTTCCGTGAATCCAATGCCTCCGAATTCGGCGGTGCGGCAGGTGGCGGCGGCACTGGAACAGGCGGAACAGCCGGCCAGTTCACCGGACGTGTGGAATTGCCCCAGATCACCGTATCACTGGTGCAGACAACTGTCTCCGTGCCTGATCGCGGCACAATCCTGCTCGGCGGTCAACGCAGCGTCTCCGAGATCGAGGTCGAGTCCGGCGTGCCGATTCTGTCCAAGATCCCGTTTATCAACCGCTTCTTCACCAACCGGATCACATCCAAGGAAGAGCAGACACTGCTGATCCTTATCCGGCCGGAGATTATTATTCAGCAGGAGAACGAAGACCTGCTGTTCCCGGGCCTGTCCGATACGCTCGGCGGCTCATCATTCATGCGGTGATCGGGCGCGGCCATTCAATCTAGAATCGAACGGCGGTGCATTGAGCACCGCCGTTTTTCTTTCGAACGGCATATCGGTCAGGTGATTGCCACAAAGCTCAGCACGGCTACGCTCACCATCGGGCGGGATGATGCATCGATGTGACATGAGCTACGGATAGGCGAGTTGTCTGCCGCCAGAGAGCCTTAGGGTGGAAGTCGCTTGAAGATCCGGCCGAACCGTTCGTATCTCCGGATCGAAAGTCGCTCGAGGATCAGATTGCGGCATATTGCCTTCGATCCGGGCGACGTATACTCTGTGTTTCCACCATTGACTGGAGCTGAACTGGCATGACTGCAGAGGCATCGCGACTTCGAGTGACCGACGACGAGGGGGTAACGCGCATCGAATTCGTCGATCGCAACATCCTTGACGAAGCAAACATTCAGCGAATTGGAGAAGAGATCACAGAGATCATCGACGCCCAAACGGAACCGAAGGTTCTCATCAGCTTTGACAATGTTGACCATTTGTCATCAGCTGCCCTGGGGACGCTGATCACGATCAACAACAAGATTCGCAGCAAGGACGGCCAGCTCCGGCTGGCGAATATCGACCCGCAGATTTACGAAGTGTTCGTCATCACCAAGCTGAACAAGCTGTTTCAGATTCACGATTCAGCTGACGATGCTCTGGCGAGTTTCTCCTGAGCCGTTCGGCTCGCTGTGGTGCTTAACGCATGGTGGAACGCTCTTCATCTGAATCGGGTCCGACGCGACGGCAAGTCCTGCCGAACAAGCGCGATGCCATCGACCGCGCAACGCGGATGCTGATTGAAGACATCGAGTCGTCAAGCTACGACCCCACGAGCTGTTTTGCTGTTCGACTGGCGTTGGAAGAGGCGCTTACCAACGCGTACAAGCACGGCAACAAGGAAGATCCCAACAAGAGTGTGATTGTTGACAGCTCGATCGAACCGCATCGCATCGTAATTGAAATACAGGATGAAGGGTCAGGGTTCGATCCGGGAACAGTGCCAGATCCAACGGCGGAGGAGAACCTTGAGATACCCTCCGGCCGGGGGCTTGTATTGATGCAGTCGTTCATGACGACGGTTGAAGTCGTCGCTCCGGGCAATCGCATACGCATGGTCTATGACAAACCGCAGCAATAGTTACTGCAAGTGCGAAATCGCACCAGACGACTGTGGGTGAATCCATGCAAGAGCAACTTGTCGCAGCGTGGCGGGCCAATTGCACCATCAATGCACTTCTTATTGACAGCATCTCAGATGCCGGAATGCAGTGCACGCTTTCCAAGCGCGGCGGACGGGGCGTCGCAGGCGAATTCGCGCATATGCACAACATTCGTCTGGCCCATGTGCAGCGCCGAGCAAAGTCACTCGCACACAATCTGGTGAAATTCGAGACCAAGGTTCATCCCACAAAGATGCAACTGCGTAAGCCCGCATTTGTGTGTTTGCCGGCAGCAAACCAACGAATGAGCAGCTTTCGCGGCAGTTTCCGGCGTTGGCACCGAGGTTTGCTTGTTCCGCACGAACGAATGCCGCGTTCCCATCAACGACAAACCCGCTCGCGCATCAGTTTGAAGATTCCCCACGAACGAATACCGCGTCCGCGCGTCAGAATGCCCGCTCCCCACGAGCAGCGCCGCCGCTCGCACAGGCGTGCGAAGAATTCTCACCTCTGTGGGAACGAGGCAAACACATGGCAATTCCTGCCGATGAAATCGTGCCTCATTCCTGCGCAGGATGATCAGCGGATCAACTTCTGACATTGTGCAAGTACACAATCGGAAATTTCCCATTTGGGCTGCCCGGCTACGCCGGCGAGGTGATTTTCATCGGTGTTTATCACACAGACGAGGCGAACCGAAGCCTCGAGTTGCCCAAACGCTGTGATTTTAGGCTGATGGGCGTATCCGGCCGCCTTCTGCGGTGCGTCTGATGCAGATTCCCCGCCACGTATCGGCACCGATCCCCCGACCCCGTGATGTTCTCGGTCGCGTTGTTGAGGCGGTGGCCATCATGTTGGCCCTGCCCGGACCGACTTGGCGGCAAAGGTAGCGATTCTTCGGAGCATCGCCCGGTACAGGTCACGCGGCACGGCCACCTCGGCCATCTGGAAGGTGACGTACCGGGCGTGGCGGACCATCGTCGCCCCGGTCTTGATCAGCTTCTCCCGCAGCGTCGTCAACGACCAGTGTTTGATCGCACTGGGCAACGCCAAACGCCGCAGGAAGTTGCCATCTCGATGTGCAAAAGAAAACGCGGCTGCCTGCGAGTGCAGACAGCCGCGGTATGAATGCATGGAAGACGACTCGTGGACTCAGATGCCGGACGGTCCTGGGAATGGTGATCCAAATCCTTCTTGAATTCCGAGGCCGAACCAGTCGAGTCGTTCAATGAACGGTCGCTTTCGTCCCCCTGAACCGAAGTTCGACGGGGTCACGCCGAGCGAACCGAAACCGGTGATGTAGAACCGATACAGAACCGTACGGTCGAGCGGTTTGACTAGCGCCTGAGAATTGGGAAGTGTCTGTACAACTGTAATGTCACCACCACCACCAAGGTGGAAATTGGCTGTGACATACTGCCAATTGCCGGTGCTCCAGTTGTACACCTCAATCACGGACATCGAGACGACGCCCTCAGGAGGTTGGAACTCCGCGATGATGGTCATGTCGTTGATAATGTTCACTGGCGATTGGCCAACAACCAGAATATCGACGGTTTCGCCGGTCATGAGGTAATTCATCTTGCCAATGACGCCCGGCGGGATATTTGCCGGAAGATCAGCTGGTACGGCCGGGCCGCCTTTGCTTGCCCGATCGGATTCGACGACGAGGTAATTGTCATCTGAGCCGAACACTGAGAAGTCCGAACCGAAGATGTGATCACCTGAAAGGATCACAACATCCTGGAGCAACGGTGAATCATCAAAGCCGGCAAACTGCTGATTGAGGACAGTCGATGCTGCACTGCCGAAGTCACCCGCCACGTTCGGGTAGACGCCGATCATGTGCGGCGTGCCAGTAGTGTCAAGATCGAGCGCACAGTTGCCGTCCGTGTCATCGAAACTGCCGAAGAGTCGCGGTGGTGCGGGCGGCGGAGAACCCGGTGCGCCGAGTGCTGCTCGAATTTTCTCGGGATTCAACGGGATGCCGTAGAATTGCTTGGCGAGACCTTGAAGGCACGCTACGGCACCTGCGATCTGCGGAGCAGCTGCACTCGTGCCGCCAAATCCAATGGTGTACGAACGCCAACGGTCATTGTCGGGCAGGCTGAGGTCGCCATAGCCACAGGTGGTTACTGATGTACCCCAGGCGTTGAGATGCACAATATTACTTCGCTCGATGATTGCACCGGGAAGAATGACCGGGCCGGGGTTTGTGCAGAAATTACTGAAAATCAGGCGGTACCAGGGGAATCCGGGCGAGCCGGCACCAACGACAATCGCGCCGCTGTCGCCGAGGTCGGGAGCATCGTCAAGGTTGAAGCAGGCATTGCCTGCCGCAATGCATACGGTGATGCCGAGATCCGAAGCGAGGCGGATTATCGGCCACATGACAATATCATTGTTGAGGTTGCCGATCAGCGGACCGGGTCCGTACGAGGCAGAGATGACGTCTCCAGGTCCAAGTGTATTGAGGGCGCTGGTCCACGCACCGATCGGGCGGGGGCCTTCCTCAACCGAGGTCAACGGGAAAAAGTACGCCTGGGCGTCGGGCGCGATGCCGGTGACCCCGAAGCTATTTTCCTGCCCGTTGATGATGCCAAGACAAGCCGTGCCGTGGTCGTTCTCTGAAATGATTGGATTCAGGAACAGCGACTGTCCCGGTTCGAGGATCACGTTGAGATCTTCGTGGCCTTTGTCCCACGCGCCGTTGCCGTTGACATCAGAAAATGATTCGCCGGTGTCGAACTCCTCATTGCCATTGTCATCGGTAAACGGCTCAGGACCCCAGTAGCCCCATTCGATGACGGCGACTTTTATCGACTTGCCGCGCGTGAGGGCGCCATCGCCCTGCTGATCTACGTTGTAGACATCGATGAGTTCCTGTCCGAGGCCGTGGAGACCTGCATGGGGATCATCAGGATCGTTCAGGAACCAGCCTTCGCCGCCGAAGCCCAGGAATACCGGGCCGCCGTCGAGGATCGGAAGGGCACCGGCGAACTCTGGATCAATGTCATCGAAGTCGTATCGTTCGCGTGTGAGATATCCCTGTAGGGGTGTGAAGTCATCGTTTTCTCCAATGACGACGCAGTTTTCACGGGCGAGTTCCACACAGAATGCGTCCCATGTGCCCGAACAACAGAAGGGATCAAGGCCGCATACTTCGTTACAGCATGATTCATTGTTGCAGCCGCCGGCAGCATTTGGCTCAATGCAACTGCCGTTCAAAGGAGTCTGGCAGCGATCCGCAGGAGGAGTAGCGCAGAGTTGATTGGCAACAGAAGCGCAGAATTCGTCGAAGGAGCCTTCAGCTTCATCGCAGCAGAATGGATCCTGATCACAGACGATATCGCAACAGGCAGTGTTGTTGCAGAATGGTGATCCGTTCTCACCATCGATCCAGAAGCAGCTGCCGGAGGTTGGTTCGCCGCACTCTTCATCCAGATCATCACAGATGAAGTTGTCATCGTCGTCGACACACATGACGCCATCGCCCTGGAAGTAGCCGCCGAACAGATTGAAACAGGCATCGGCACTGACAGAGGTGCATGCAAAGCCGTCGGGAGTCTGATAGCAGCAGGCACCATTATTGCACGGATTAGGCACACAGTCGGTGTTGTCTCCCTGGTAGGCACCGCCAGCTGTATCGCAATCGTCCTCGGTAAGTTCTTCGCATGACATGTCAGCCATGCAGCAGCCACCCGTGGCGGCGGCAGGTGCTCCACCAGTCGGCCGCATGTCTTCGTACCACTGCACGATTTCGACGATCGGCATCCCGTTCAATGCCACTGCGACAGCCTGCAGATTTTCAACCGGACCCTTTACGTAGACGTAACTCTTGAGGTTCGGCTGCATACGTTGCGTGTTTCGTTCTGCACGCTGGTACAGGAGTTCAAGCTTTGCCTGTTCCGTGGAAACAGCCGATTCGAACGTCACGTTGAATCGTGCAGCAAGGTCATTCAGCTCAGCCTGAAATTCACCTGCGAACGGTGCCTTGAGGTTCATGCGATTGTTCTGCACCGCATCGGCACCAACAACCGGATCGCCGAACTTCACGATCAGCATGTCCATCGTTTTGATTGGCCTATAAATGCCTTGCCTTGGCATCGGCTGTCGCGCAATCAGGCCGGGCTTCGGCGGCGCGACGAGCGGTCGAGCAAGCAGCTGCGCATCAGTGATGGGTCGATTCACATTCGAGGCAACAGGTTTCGTGTTGCTGTTGGATGAATCTGATCTGAGTTGATATGCGCTAACTGTGGTTGCGAAACACAAGATCGCGGTCACAGAAATACTCGTAAGTCGTGTCATAGTCTTCATCTGAGTCTCCGGAAGCGAGCCGTCCCATGGGCGTATCGAGACATCGCTGCAGTCGCCATCAATCGAGAGAGGCCACCTCGCAACACACTATAACTCTTAGGACGGCGAAAAGATGTGTCTACCGTCAATAATCGTACCGAAACGGCGATTTGAATCAATCTCCATCTGACACTTATCCGAGAAACGGCCCGTCAGGGTTGCTGACGGGCCGCATGAAAGTCAGTCAAAATAGGCATGTTCGGCTACTGATCGGACGCATTGCTTGATCACCTCAAGATTCGGTCACTGGTGAGCCCGTTCGCCCCGCCGATCCTGTTGTCACAACTTCCAGTGATTCTGCAGGCTCAGCGCCCATTGCCTCTGCAGCTTCCGTTGCTTCGGCAAGCATTGAGTCGTCCTGGATGTCTTCAATTTCATCCTCCTCGACCAGTCGATTCACGCGCATTTTGACGTACGCGTCAAAGCCTGTACCAGCCGGAATGAGGTGCCCCAGAAGGACATTTTCCTTCAGGCCCGTCAACTCATCGACCGCGCCGCGGAGCGCGGCTTCCGTCAGCACCTTTGTCGTCTCCTGGAAGGATGCACCAGACAGGAACGATTCAGCCTGGAGTGACGCCTTGGTGATGCCCAGAAGCAATGTCTTACCTGTGGCTTGGCGGCCTTTCTTGGTCTTGGCGGGCGTCTTTCCTTCCGCCTCAGCCAGCGCGTTTGCTTCCTTGACATCTTCGACATCGACCAGCGAGTCAAGCGCCAGCGTGGTGTCGCCGGGGTCAGTGATGCGAAGCAGTTGGCGTACCTCGGCGTTCTTCTCGCGGAAGATGAATTTGTCAACGACTTCGTGCGGCAGCAGCGCGGTGTCGCCGATGTTCAGCAGGCGAACTTTGCCCAGCATCTGCCGGAGAATGACCTCAATGTGCTTGTCGGAAATCGGCACGCCTTGGGCGCGATAGACATTTTGCACTTCATCGAGCATGTAGCTGTACAGAGCGTCTTCGCCCTTAATGCGCAGAATGTCGTGCGGAATGAGCGGGCCTTCGGTGAGCGGGTCGCCGGCGTTGATGTAATCGCCGGTATGCACCAGCAGGTGCTTGCCTTGCGGGACGTGATGATCGTGTTCAAGACCAGCATCGGAGACGACTCGGATGGTCATCTTGCCCTTGCGTTTGTCCGAATAGAGCTCGACCTTGCCCGAGATTTCCGCGGTGACAGCCGGCTCCTTGGGCAGGCGGGCTTCGAAGATTTCGGTGACTCGCGGCAGACCGCCGACGATATCTGCAGAACCCTTCACTTCCTTGGGCTGACGCGCAAGCATCTGGCCGGCCTGGACTTGCTCGCCTTCCTTCACTTCGATGCGGGCCTTGGCCGGCAGGTGGTGGAAGTCGAGAATCTGCCCGTCCTTGTCCTGCACGATGATCTGAGGATGTCGCTCACCGGTGTGCTCGATGACGATCATTTCCAGGTTTTGACCACCCTTTGTCTGCTCGTACCGAACTGTTTCTTCTTCGATAAGATCCTTGAACTGCACGATGCCGGATTTCTCTGCAAGGATCGGCGTACGGTGGGGGTCCCACTCGACCAGGATCTGGCCGCGCTTGACCGACTCGCCGGAGCTGTGGCGAATCGTCGCACCATACGGCACCTTGTATTTCTCAAGTTCACGACCCTTGTCATCGACGAGCAGCAGTTCACCGTTGCGCTTGAGCGCGGTGATGACCTTGCCATCAGGCGTGTCGACGACGACTTCGTTGCAGTCGCGAATTTCGATGATGCCCGAATGCGTGGCTTTGTAGCTGGTATCCACAAGACCACGCGACGCTACGCCGCCGGTGTGGAACGTTCGCATCGTCAACTGTGTGCCAGGTTCGCCGATGGACTGTGCCGCGATTGTGCCAACAGCCATGCCTTGTTCGACGAGTTGGCCGGTGGACATGTCCATGCCGTAGCACAGTGCGCATACGCCGCGGGATGTGTCGCATGTCAACGGGCTGCGAACCTGCACGCTGTCAATTCCCATCGCTTCGATATTCGCGGCAATCTCCGTTGAGATCGGCGTATTCTCAGCAACGATCGTCTGATCGGTGCGCGGATCGATAATGGTTTGCCTGCTGGTGCGGCCGATGATCGCATCACTCAGCGGGACATCAACCTCTTCACCCTTATACGTCGCGCGTTTCGGGATTCCGACCTTGGTGCCGCAGTCATGCTCACGAATGACAACTGCCTGGGCAACGTCATAGAGCTTGCGGGTGAGGTAGCCAGAGTCAGCAGTCTTCAACGCTGTATCCGCCAAGCCCTTACGAGCACCGTGCGTCGAGGAGAAATACTCCAGAACGTTCAGGCCCTCGCGGAAGTTTGCCCGAATCGGCGTTTCGATGATCTCGCCGCTGGGCTTAGCCATTAGGCCACGCATGCCCGCAAGTTGCTGCATCTGGCTGATATTGCCACGAGCGCCGGATGTGGACATGAGATAGACCGGGTTCAAATACCGCTGGCCGTCTTCCGAATCGATCGGTTGTTCCTCCAGCGTTTCCGGATGCCGGCGATCTTTACTGAGCGTACTGACCAGTTCCTTAGTGATCTGCTCACGGCAGTGTGCCCAAAGATCCAGCAACTGGTTGTGCCGTTCGCGCTCGGTGATTGCACCAGCTTCAAACGCGCGCTCAACGCGATCGACTTTCTTCTGTGTTTCATCAAGCAGTTGCTGCTTGGTTGCTGGGATGCGCAAATCGGTGATGCCGATTGACAGACCGGAGGTCGTCGAGCTTTTGAAACCCGCTTCTTTCATGTTGTCCAGCAGGTCCAGCGTGTCAGGTCGACCTAGCCGTGCATAGGTGTCATCGATTACCGCTGAGCAGCCCTTTTTGCCGAGTGTGCAGTTATAGAACGGCATGCCTAGAGCGAGAATGTCGCTGAAGATCACACGACCGGCGCTGGTGACGATTCGGCGGTGGGCCGGAAGCGGCTTTGCAGGGCCACCCTCTTTCTCGACCACTTCGCTGAAGCGTTCCATGCGAACGACAATGCGTTCCTGCAAGGTGATCTTGTTCATGTCGTACGCGTACAGGGCTTCAGTTGCGTTACGGAACCGCGGAAGCTGCTCTACCGGGCGAGCGTCATCTGCATCTCTGCAGAATGTCAGGAAGTACACGCCCATGACGATGTCCTGACTGGGCGAAACGATCGGCTTGCCGTTTGCGGGGCTGAAGATGTTGTGCGTCGACAACATCAGCACGTGCGTTTCGGTCTGCGCTTCAAAGCTCAGCGGCAGGTGCACCGCCATCTGGTCGCCGTCGAAGTCTGCGTTGTAGCCGGCGCAGACCAGCGGGTGGATCATGATTGCGTTGCCTTCCACCAGCACCGGCTCGAAAGCCTGAATGCCCATACGGTGCAGGGTAGGGGCGCGGTTCAGCAGCACAGGGTGCTGATAAATGACCTGTTCGAGAATGTCCCAGACTTCGGGATCGCGGCGCTCGAGCATGCGCTTTGCGCTTTTGATCGTGTCTGCAAGACCATGTTCTTTGAGTTTGCGAATGATGAACGGCTGGTACAACTCCAGCGCGATCTTCTTGGGAAGACCACACTGGTGCAGTTTGAGTTCCGGGCCGACGACGATCACCGAACGCGCGGAATAGTCGACGCGCTTGCCAAGCAGGTTCTCGCGGAATCGGCCCTGTTTGCCCTTGATCATGTCCGTCAGTGACTTGAGCGGACGGTTACTCGATCCCAGCACCGGTCTGCGACATCGACCATTATCGAACAGCGCATCGACCGCCTGCTGCAACATACGTTTTTCATTGCGGATGATGACCTCGGGAGCATTGAGGTCCATGAGCTTCTTGAGACGGTTGTTACGGTTGATGATTCTGCGATAGAGATCGTTGAGATCGCTCGTCGCAAAGTTGCCGGATTCCAACAGAACCAGCGGGCGCAGGTCCGGCGGGATGACGGGAACGACATCAAGCACCATCCATGTCGGATCGTTTTCCGAACAACGGATTTGCTCGACGATCTTCAGGCGCTTGGAGAGGTCTTTGATCTTCTGCTTGCTGCGGGTCTTGGTGAGGTCGTCGCGCAGCTCTGCTGCGACTTCCGCAAGGTCGAGTTTTTCGAGCAGTTCGCGAACCGCATCGGCGCCCATCATAGCGTTGAACGCGCTGACACCGTACTTGGCTGCTGCCTGTCGATACTCGTCTTCGGTGAGTACCTGCTTGTATTCCAGTTCGGTCGTGCCCGGATCAATCACGACGTAGTCCTGGAAGTAAATGATCTTTTCCATATCTGCGGTCTTCATGCTCATCAGCGTGCCAAGACGGCTGGGCAGAGCTTTGAAGAACCAGATATGGACAACCGGCGCAGCCAGGTTGATATGGCCCATGCGCTTTCGGCGCACGCGACTGTGCGTCACCTTCACGCCGCAACGATCGCAGATGATGCCCTTGTACTTGGTGCCTTTGTACTTGCCGCAAGCGCATTCGTAATCGCGCTCGGGGCCGAAGATGCGCTCGCAAAACAAGCCGTCTTTCTCCGGCCTGTACGTGCGGTAATTGATCGTCTCAGGCTTCTTGACCTCGCCGAAGCTCCACGACCTGATGTCGTTGGGGCTTGCGAGCATGATCTTCACCGAGCCGTAATCATTGACGCGATCGTAAACAGTCTCAGCCATTTCATTCTCCAACTGGAATCTGTATTCCAGCGATCAATCAATGCGTTTTTGTCTCGCCCCGGGCAAGACGCTTCCGTTCATCCTGCAGTTCCGCAAGTCGCTGCTTGTATTTGCTGCGGTCAGGCAGCCATTTCATTCGTGAATCGAGTTTCTCACACAGTGGCATTGTCACGCAAAAGAAGAGACTGAATCCCACTACAGACCAAAACGAAATGTTCGAATCGAAAGTGAAATTCCATATCCATACACCGCCAAGGGCACTGAGCGTGAACCGAACGGTCAAACCTACCCATTGCAACACGCCGAGGATGGCTCGTTTGGGCGACACCCGAAACCTTTCTCATCAAAGCAGACTTCCGCCTTCGAGCTGGTGTTTCTCCAGCACGATGTTCATGCACAGACCGCGGATCTCGTGACACAGCACATCGAACACCACGGGCATGCCCGCTTCGAGTGTGTTGGTACCTTTGACCATCGAGTCGTAGATCTTCGTGCGACCCTCAACATCATCGCTCTTGACCGTCAGCAGTTCCTGCAACACGTATGCAGCGCCGTAGCCTTCGAGCGCCCAGACTTCCATCTCGCCGAAGCGCTGGCCGCCCGTTCGCGCCTTGCCGCCCAGCGGCTGCTGCGTGATCAACGAGTACGGTCCAGTTGCCCGTGCGTGAATCTTGTCATCAACAAGGTGATGCAGTTTCAACAGGTACATGTAGCCGGCCGTGCTCTTCTGGTGGAACGGTTCACCCGTTCGACCGTCGTGCAACTGCACCTTGCCCGCTGATGGAATCCGAGCCAGCAATTCACGCGGGTGACCGGGATTCTGCCCGGTTTCCTCAAGTTCACTGAGCCGGTTTTCGACATGCTGATTCGCTTCAGCGATGGTGTCCAGCACTTCCTGTTCCGTAGCGCCATCGAACACCGGCGTGACAGCCTGAAAGCCGAGCACTTTCGCCGCCCAGCCGAGATGCGTCTCGAGGATCTGTCCGACGTTCATACGCGACGGCACACCCAGCGGGTTCAGCAGCACATCGACCGGCGTGCCGTCTTCAAGGAACGGCATGTCTTCTTCCGGGACAATCCGGGCGATGACGCCCTTGTTGCCGTGCCGGCCGGCCATTTTGTCACCAACAGCGAGCTGCCGTTTGGTGGCGATGTAAATCTTGACGGATTCCAGCACGCCCGAAGGAAGTTCATCACCGCGCTTCATGTGCGCGACTTTGCGTTCCATTTCTTTCTGAGCGGCTTCGATGCGTGGCCAGAACTGACCGTACACCGTCTGGGCTTCCTGCTTAGTTTCTTTGGAACCCTTGATCCACTTGTCGGAGAATGTCTCGATCTGTTCGAGAATGACTTCCGGAATGTCGCTTGCGCCGACTTTCTGCCGAGTGGTGGGGTCAACCATCTCGCTGCCGATTATGGTGTTGACCTTGGCAATCATCTGGCGGAAAAGTTTGATCGCCTTTTCGTTCATCAAGTCCTGGTAGGCCTCGAGTTCGATCTTGAGATGTTCTTTTTGCTCATCGGTCAGGTGCATGCGCCGCGAGAACTTCTTGGCGCCGATGACGATGCCATCGGTACCCGCAGGGACTTCCAGCGAGTCGTTCTTCACGTCTTCGCCGGACCGGCCGAAGATTGCGTGCAGCAGTTTTTCTTCCGGCGTCAGTTCGCTCTTGGATTTCGGGCTGACCTTGCCGACAAGAATATCGCCGGGGCCGACGCGAGCGCCAATGCGGATGATGCCGTTGTCATCAAGATTCCGAAGCATTTTCTCGGAGACGTTGGGAATATCACGCGTGAATTCCTCACGGCCGAGCTTGGTTTCGCGCACTTCAACATCAAAGGAGTCAATATGAATTGACGTGAAGGTGTCATCTTTCACCAGCCGCTCGCTGATGACGATGGCATCTTCGAAGTTGTAGCCGTCGAACGTACTGAACGCGACGAGCGCGTTCTTGCCAATGGCGAGTTGGCCCTGCAGCGTCGAAGCGCCGTCTGCGAGGATTTGCCCCTCGGTGACGATGTCGCCGAGCTTGATGATCGGTGCCTGGTTCTGGCAGGTGCGTTCATTGAGGCCGACAAACTTGCGAAGAACGTATTCATCCGCATCGTCGATGATGATGCGTTCGCCATCGACGAAGGTGATCGTTCCACCGCGGCGGGCTTTGACGAGCATGCCCGAGTAATCGCCGCAGATTTTTTCCATGCCCGTGCCGACCAGCGGGGGTTCGCTGGCAATCAGCGGGACCGCCTGTCGCTGCATGTTCGAACCCATCAGCGCGCGGTTGGCATCGTCATGTTCGAGGAATGGAATCAGCGATGCCGACACGCCGACGATCTGCTTCGGGCTGATGTCCACGTACTGGACTTCCTCAGCTGGAACCTGCGCGAGATCACCAGCAAGGCGAGCCAGCACCAGCGAATCCTTGAGTTTGCCATCGCTGTCCAGCACATCGCTTGTGGCCAGCACAGCTTTCATTTCCTGATCGGCGCGGAGGTATTCAACCTCGCCGGTCGCCTTCTTGTTCTTGATCTGACGGTACGGCGTCTGCAGGAAACCGTATTCATCAATCTCGGCATAAATGCCGAGCGAACAGATAAGACCGATGTTTGTGCCTTCAGGTGTTTCAATCGGACAGACACGTCCGTAGTGCGAAATATGCACATCGCGCACTTCAAAGCCGGCTCGCTTGCGGTTCAAACCGCCGGGGCCGAGCGCTGAGAGACGACGTTCATGCACGAGCATGGACAGCGGATTGGTCTGGTCGACAACCTGCGACAGTTCGCTTCGGCCGAAGAAGAATTCAATCGCGCTGGAAATGCTCTTGGAGTTGACGAGGTCTGCGACCTTGCTCAGCTCATCAGGATCCTTGACGCTCATGCGTTCCTGCACAGTGCGGCGCAGCTTCAGGAAACCCTTGCGCATCTCTTCGATGGCGAGTTCATCCAGCGTGCGCAGCCGGCGGTTGCCCAGGTGGTCGATGTCATCGATGTGAGCCTTATTGCGCTTGGCGCGAAGGTCAAGCATATAGCGCACGACTGCGGTGAAGTCCTCTGCACGCAAGTGCTGCAGGTCTTCATCAGCTTGTTTGTACTCCGGATCGAGATCGAACTTTCGGTTGATACGGAACCTGCCGACCTTGCCCAGGCGGTAGCGGTTGTCATCAAAGAATTTCTCTTTGAAGAGCTGCCTGGCCTTGTCCACCTGCGGGGGGTTGCCCGGCCGGAGCCTGCCGTAAATCCGCAGCAGCGCCGCTTCGTGCTCGGTGACCTCGGCAAGGAAGTCCAGCCGCTCAGCAGCAAGCGTGTTCAGGATCAGTGGGTCCGACGGCTTGGTGATGACCCGGACAGTCTTGAGTTCCGATGCCTGGATCGCTTCGACAGCATCGCCGAGCTGCGTGCCGACGCGGCAGAGTTCCTCGCCGGTCTCAGTGTCGATGATCAGCTCAGCGGAGTAATGCTCGGGCTGCAGCTTCTCGACCTTGACTTCCGAGACGTCGTAGAACATCTCGAGCAGCTTGTCGGTGCTGGAAAATTCTTCATCAAGGGCCCGAAGGTAGGTCGTCGCAGCGATCTTCGCCGACTGGTCGATCTTCATCGCCAGTACGTCCTTCTTTGTGACCTCAAGCTCAATCCACGAACCGCGTTCGGGGATGATGCGGGCTGAGTGCAACGGCCGGTCGCCGACGGACGACACGATGTTGAAGTCCACGCCCGGCGAACGGTGCAGTTGGTTCACAATGACGCGTTCAGCACCATTGACGATGAACTCGCCGCCACCCATGAGGATCGGCACTTCGCCGAGATAGATTTCCTCTTCAGGAATCTCATCCACACCCTCGCGAATGAGGCGCACCGCGACCCGAAACGGCATGCCGTAGGTCAGCCGGAGTTCCTTGCATTCCTGAGGCGTGTATCGCGCCTCATCGAGCTTGTAGTACTGGTATTCCAGCCGCATCGTGCCGTCATACGACTCGATGGGGAAAACCTCGCGCAGCAACGCCTCGAGTCCGATGTTCGGATCGCGCGTGTCAAATTCCTTCGTGTGTTGAAGGAATCTCTCGTACGCTTCCTGCTGCACAGAGACCAAAGTGGGCACGGGAATGGCATCCCCGCGCTTAGAGAAGTCACGAATTGTCTCAAAACCCATGTATGTACCCCGAACACGCACACATCGCGGACCGCTGGATAGTGGCTGCGTTCTGTTCTTCTAGTCATGAAAAATGGGGATAGACCGTCACCGCCGAACGAGACATGGTATACGGATTGCTAAGGCCCGGCAAGGGCCTCAGAAGGCATTTTTGTGAAAAACTGGAGAAGAGGGGGTGTGCCCGTGATTCCAAAAGCGATGGCTGCTCGTCAAAACGTATGGAAATCTTAAGATATGTGTTGTCGGTTTCTGTCACGTGATGCTGAGGTGCGCATCGCCACATACCGCTGTAAAAAAGTGATTCGCGCACGAAAAGCCCACGGCCAAGTGACCGTGGGCTTTGGGTTTCGAATGGATTCGATGTGTGAATCTTACTTGATGTTGATCGTTGCGCCGGACTCTTCGAGCTTGGCCTTGAGAGCGTCGGCGTCTTCCTTGGAAACCTTCTCCTTGACGGCTTTGGGTGCTCCGTCGACGAGTTCCTTGGCTTCCTTGAGGCCCAGGCCGGTGGCTTCGCGGACAGCCTTGATGACCTGAATTTTCTTGTCGCCTATTGATTCGAGAATGACATCGAATTCGGACTGCTCTTCGTCGTCGGCGCCGCCATCGGCGGGACCGGCCATCATGACCGCGCCGCCTGCTGCAGGCTCGATGCCGTAGGCGTCCTTCATGTAGTTCTTAAAGTCGACCGCCTGCTTAAGAGTGAAATCAGCGACCTTGTCCGCAATTTCCTTGATTGCGGGATCGACCTCTGCGACGGCTGTTGCTTCATCAGACATTGTTCAATACTCCAATTCGTTCATCGTGCCTGCCGAGAGGTGATCGACCGTCGATCATTTAACCCCCGCATGGAGGGCCAGTCAGCCGGCATGGTGTTGGTCTATTCGCAATCTCAAAGTCGACATCAGCCGGCCTTGGAGATGGTTTCTCCGTTTTCGAGCTTCTCAATCATTGTTGCGAGAACGCCCATCAACTGACTACCCGCACCTGCAACCGCGCTGACAATGTCGCCGCCGGGGGTGAGCACGACCTGCACAACTTCCGCCAGCGCTTCATCGCGCGTCGGGAATTTGCTGAGTGCTTTGACACCCGCATCACCTTCGAAGTACTGGCCGTCCAGCACCGCGCCTTTGAGGTCCAGCTTGTCGAGTTTCTTGGCCCAGTCGACAACAGCGCGGGCGACGTCCACAACTGACTCGCCGCCGTATGTCAATGCGCACGGGCCATCAAGTGCGGGTTCAAGTCCTTCGAGGCCGGTGCCTGCAAAAGCCTTGCGGGCCAGGGTATTCTTGACAACCGTAATGCGAATGGACTTCTCACGCAGACCGTTGCGAAGCTCATGATTGCCATCAGCATCGATGCCGCGGATGTCCACAATGAGGGCATTTTCAACGCCTTCAAAGCGGCGTTTGTAGTCCTCGACCATCATTTCCTTGACTGGCTTACTCATATCAGTTCGTCCTGGGTGTTCTGCCTTGCCGCACCTTCAAAGACTCAGGTGCGGCATCTTGCTTCTTGGTTGCCTTTACACTGCGATCTGCACGCCGGGTGTCATCGTCCCACTGACGACGCATTTCTTGACGTATGTCCCCTTCGTGCTTGCGGGCCGGACCTTTTCCACGAGTGCAAGGAAATGGTTGAGGTTGTCCTGCAGCGCTTCCTCTGAAAAGCTCATCTTGCCGACGATGCAGTGCAAATTACCGCCATCATCGTTGCGGTATTCCAGTTTGCCAGCAGCGTATTCCTTGACAGCTGTGACAACATCCGGCGAGACAGTTCCTGCCTTGGGCGACGGCATCAGACCCTTAGGGCCGAGTTGCCTGCCGAGCTTGCTGACATCACGCATCATGTCCGGCGAAGCGACCGCAACATCAAACTCCAGCCAGCCGCCATCGATCTTCTTGATTAAGTCTTCTCCGCCGGCTTCAACCGCGCCGGCCGATTTGGCGTCTTCGACCTTGTCTTCCTGGCAGAAACAGATGACGCGGGATGTCTTGCCGACGCCATGGGGCATGCTGATCGAGCCGCGAAGCTGTTGATCAGCTTGGCGGGGGTCGATGCCGAGGTGTACGCAGATCTCGACCGACTGATCGAACTTGGGGCCTTTGAACATCTTCAGAAGCTTGACTGCTTCATCCACAGCGACGGGGCCGCCGGCATTGGCTTTTGCTGCGATTTCACGATTGGCTTGTGCGCGTTTGGTGAGTTTCGACATTTCTTCAGCCTCCCGCCACCGTTACGCCCATCGATCGGGCTGTGCCTGCAATGATCCGCATGGCTGCTTCCGTTGTGCCGGCGTTGAGGTCCGGCATCTTCTCTTCAGCAATCGCGCGAAGCTGATCCTGCGTGATCTGGCCGACCTTCTCATCCTTCGGCCGACCTGATCCCTTGGCGATCTTGGCTGCTTCCTTGATCAGAACCGAAGCAGGGGACGCTTTGATTTCCAGATCAAACGAGCGGTCCTTGTAGACCGTGATCACACAACCGACGACTTTGCCGTTGAGGTCGCGCGTTCGCTCGTTGAATGCCTGAATGAACTGGCCGGGGTTGACGCCTGCGGCACCGAGAGCCGGTCCCAGCGGGGGCGCGGGAGTAGCCTGCCCACCTGGGGCAAGGACCTTAAGCTGCTTATCAATCTTCTTGGCCATGGAGTTCTCCTGTCTCCCACCTGCGGGCCCGGTTCAAGGCCGGTCGCACCAGCCCGGCCAGTGGGCGATGCTCCTGCAAGTGGTCAAAACGACGTCATATTTAGTTGCGAGCCGCGTAGTGTAGCAACCGGCTCAGCCAAGGCAACATGCCGGCTGGTTTGTCTGCTCACCCACCCCAGTTGCTCAGCAACAGCAGCAGGTCGAATGCGTCTACTGTGCAATCCGTCCCCGTGCCGAGGGCATTGGTGATATCAGCCTGGCAACTCGGCGGGCAAGGCGCGTCGCAGTTGCCCCAATTATTTAGCACAATCAAGAGATCGAAGACGTTGATTGCGCCGTCGAGATTGACATCGCCGAGCGTTGGTGGGGTACATTCGACATCGAAGATCCGGATTGCATCGACACCGCATTCCACGATGGATGGGGTTGCTGCATCAACCGCGCTGAAACGCAGTTGCACCGTCGGCGTCAATGACACGAAATCAGCAACACGAATTGACTTCTCAACCCATTGCGTCGGCTGTGAGATGAAATCCACCGGCTGCCAGCTTTGGCCGCTGTCATCTGACAATTCGATCTCCATGTGGTCGAATTCGAAGCCGCCGCCGGGCGTGTCCGTGAAGAACCACCGGGCATAATTCAGGATCGGATCGTCGAAACTCGAAAGGTCAATCAGCGGTGAGATCAGCCGCGTGGGTCCGCCATCAATATCGGAATCGCCGTTGGCGTTTTCGGTCAACCAGCAGGAGCCGGAGCCGTCGAAGTCGATTCGTGGATCGCCACGATCTCCACCACCTGCGGGCACGCCTCTGTCCCATGCGCCGCCATCGAGTGGCAAAACGTTCACAACGGACCACCCAAGGTCAACTTCGCCGTTGTCCGCAAAGGCTGTATCGAGGAATTGTGCTGCAGTTGCCTTGATGACCTGCGCGGGTGCCGTTGCCGGTTCGGTAATGGTCATCGAACCTTTTTCCTTCGAGACAACAGAGCCGGATACGTACAACGATGCAACTGTCCCGCAGGGCAGTGGTGGCGTGTTGGCTTGGAAGAGATTCGCCCCGATCTGCACCATTGGCAAAGCAGTGAAGCCGGTACCGGAATCAAACTGAAGTACGACGCTTCCGGCATCAAGCGTCCCGCCGAACAGGCCGACGACCTGAACAGTGATGGAGTCGCCGGCCGGGTTCAGAAGCGTCGGCACGCCACCGGGAAATGTAAATTCGAGTGTCGGAATTGGCGGCGCACACACCCCAAGAGGATTCGCAAGGGCTGTCAGCAGACCGGCATTGATGGATGCAGTTCCGACGTTGGCCCCGCCATTGGAGGTGCAACCGCCATGGGTGTGGATGCCGATGGCTTCACCGGTTGTTTCATCAATCACCGGCGACCCGGAATTGCCCCCCGTGGTGTCGACATCGTAGGAAAGAGTCGATCCGACGCTGGCAATCAACTCGCCGGTATGGGTTTTCTGCGCGCGATAGAACTCAAGCGGCACCATTGCGTTGGTCGTGCCGTTGCCTGTAATTCGAATCGTTCGTTCATCACCAGGCGGCGCGATTGCAGCAAGCGTGAACGCAGCACCTTGCGCTTCATACGGCGTCAGTGTGGTCTGCGGATTCGCAAAGCAGCCGAAATATGCCCAGTCGTTGCCGGTTCCACCGTTCACCGCTTGCAGCGAAGCCGGATCAATAACGTACTGGTCGTCAGGATGCGCGTGCTGCCAAATGCCCTGGGTATTGGAAATCGGGTAGTTGAATTCAATGACGTCAAAACCAGAGCCTGTACAGTGGCCAGCGGAGAGCAGACAGTGATTCGCATCGTTGATCAGCCAGGCTGTACAGCCGTTGGAGATCACCCTGCCGACGCGCGGATCCGTAGATAGCAACCGATCGTCATCAGCCCCGCAGATAGTGCGAGAACCATCAGTTTCGGGTTGTGCTAGGGCGACGGTTGCAGAATCGATTCGTATCCGACTCGGCGAAGCGCTCGCATCAGCGATCAATTCAACATGAACAGTGTCGCCGTTGAACCACGCGGATGACCAACCCCACTGCCTGGCAGATTCAACGTTCAGAATCTGTTGTGCTCCGTCATGTAGCGCGGTGATACGGAGTTCGGTTTCGAGTACGTCGCCGGTTGCCTGTCCGAATTTGAGATCGGCAAAGTGCAGCCGCATTGTCGCAGCCCCGGGAACATGCAGGAGTTTCGAAAAGACTGCCGAGCGATTCACGTTGCTGCTGCGCAGCTCACCGCTGTCAATGTGAAGCGGCACATCAGTCAGCACGGGCGGCTCGAATTGAGCCGTAGCCGTCGATGTGTGCAGTAGCAGCAGCGCCGCAGCAAGTGCGGTTGCGATTCCGTGGCGCATGGGGCGGTCCTTCAGACTTCAGAACCCCCCGGTCCAACTCTCAACTGTGGCCGGTTGGTCCTGTAAAGTCAACCGAATTCGCCTCTAACAGCCGATTCATCCACGTATTGCCAGTCGGCAGAACAACTCAATGCCGATCGGCAGAGCATCATCGTTGAAGTCGAAGTTGGGCTGATGCAGCGATGGCATTGTCGTTTGGCCTGTCGGGATCAGCCCCAGAGCAAAGAAGCATGATGGCACCGCCTGGCAGTAATACGAAAAATCCTCGCCGCCCATTACCGGTTGTTCCATCGGCTGGACCTGATCAGCCCCCAAACCCTCCCGCGCGACTGTGTTGAATATCTCCACAGCTTCCGGATCGTTTCGCGTCACCGGATATCCATCGGAGTATTGGACATCCGCATCGCAGCCGTGCGCCTGGGCAATATTGGTCGCAATGTCATGCAAGCGCGTTTTGGCAAGTTCCTTCGTCTCCGCATGCAGCGTGCGAACCGTGCCTGCAATGAACGCGGTACCCGGAATGATGTTGTGCGTTGTGCCTGCATGAAACTGCGTGACGGAAACGACGATCGAATCCAGCGGGCCGACGTTGCGGCTGGCGATCTGCTGCACGCTTTGCACAATGGCAGAACCTGCCAGAATCGGGTCGGCGCTGATCTGCGGATACGCCGCATGTGAACCCACACCGCGCACGGTGATCTCAAATTTATCCGCAGCAGCAAGCATCGGACCCGGGCGAGTTGCGACAATGCCCAGCGGAATCTGCGGCCAGCCATGCAGGCCGAACATGTTTTCAACAGGCGGACCGAGTACGGAGCCACTCAAGCATCCTTCCTGCACCATCTTCTCACCGCCCGCGCCGCCTTCTTCAGCCGGTTGAAAGACAAACGTGACCGGCCGAGGCAATGCCGATTCCTTCGCAAGCTGCGCGAGCACGCGGGCTGCGCCGATGAGCATAGTTGTATGACCATCGTGTCCGCACGCATGCATTGTGCCCGGCGTGGTTGATGCATACACCGCGCCGGTTTCCTCTTCGATCGGCAGCGCATCCATATCAGCGCGCAATCCAACCGCTTTCTGTTTCCCGTTCGCTTCCCCGGGAATATGTGCAAGCACACCGGTGCCGCCGGCCAGTCCGGCCCGGAACTCGATGCCGGCATTCTTCAATTCGCGCTGCACGACTTCACTGGTGCGGTGCTCTTCGTACATCAATTCCGGATGCGCGTGCAGGTCGTGGCGAATTGCGATCAATTCCGGAAGATGCTGCTGGATGATGTCGCGGACGTTCGTTCTGGATGCGGTTGTAGACATGAGCACATCGTAGCAATGCGGGCAAACACAGTGCGCACGTAAGTCGACCCGGGCGTAGAATCCGGCGTGCGCTGCAGGAACTGTGAATACCCACTAGAGCAACTTGTCGAACACCGTTGCCCGGAATGCGGCACCGCATTCGATCCGGCAGATCCCAGTTCGTTCGACACCGGACCGAAGCCAAGTCTGCTTCGCGCAATACTGAGTCACTGCGCAGTTGCGTATCTGGCAAGTTTCATTGCGGTCATTGTGTTCAGAGACAACAAAATGGCTGAGGATTTTCTCTGGGCGGCCGTGCTCGCAGCAGTGGCGACAATCATCGCTTCACCGGTATTTGTTCTTGTTGTTATCTACGGTCATCGAAAGAAGGAGCCCGCTCCGAAGCAGGGTTAGTGCAACCGCATTCACACTTGCTGCTGGTCAAGCAGTCAGAGTGATTCTTCTGCGGATCTTGGTTGGCTACTTTCGCAATGCCGGCAAACCTCGCGATACCCGGCCTTCATTCACCACCGCAAAGCTTGCCTTGTCGTTGCGCACCAGCTTTGTCAGTTGGCTCATTGTCACTCCAAGCACACCTGCAGCCCCGGCAACGTCGTACTTTCGCGCGACGATTACATCCAGCGCTTCAGCCAGGAGTGCTGCGTAGTCCCAATGGCCGACATTGACCGGCAGCTTCGTGCCTTGGCGACGGCTGACCCACAATTCACTTGGCTTGAACTGGTTGCCGTGTACCGGCCTGCGCACGTTCCGCGCCAGCTTCATGCGCAGCCGCCGCAGTGCCTTTGCGCGGTTGACGGATTGTTGCCGGCGTTCGCTTGCTGCAGCGCTGATACCGGTTGGCTCATGCACCATCATCGCAGCAGTTTCAGTCTTGTTGCGATGTTGTCCGCCGGGCCCTGATGCGCGCCCGAATTGAATCGAACATTGCTTTTGCAAAACAGCTTCATCGAGCTGCGCAGGATGCACACCTTTGACCATCACGAATGACTTGGCAGGCCGGCCTGATTCAGTCATGCTGCTGCGTCACTCCGCGGAGAAGCAGACAACGACACATCTGCAAGGTCGTGTGCTCTGAGTTTGTGTACAGCAAGCCCCGCAATCATCGCAGCGTTATCGACGCAGAATTCCATAGGCGGCAGCCGTAATGCCACGGCGTGATTGCCGGCAAACTCCTGTAATGCAGCACGCAATCGGGAATTTGCACTCACGCCGCCTCCTACCAGCAGCGTTTTGACGGTTGTCTGTTCGAAAGCGCGATGGAGCTTGCGCATGATCGCTGTCACCGCAGCACGCTGAAATGACGCGGCGAAATCCGCTTTTTCCTTCTCTGTAAAGACAGACGCATCGCGCTGGAATGTCGCGCTGCTTCCTCTGCCGGCGGGTTGACCGCACACGGCATACAGCAACGCAGTTTTCAAACCGCTGAACGAAAAATCCAGGCTGCCTCTGCCCAGGCTAGCGACGGGCAGGTCATACACGTTGTCGTCGCCGGTCGATGCCAATGCGTCAACGGCCGGCCCGCCGGGGTATCCGAGTTGCAGAATCGTCGCAGCCTTGTCAAACGCTTCGCCAATCGCATCGTCAATTGTTCTGCCCAGCAGGCGAAATTCCAACGGGCCATCCACGTGAAACAGCGAAGTGTGTCCGCCGGAGACGACCAATCCCAGTGCCGGATAGGCAATCGGTTCGTCATTCAACGCGCCTGCGTACAGATGCGCCTGAATGTGATCGATGCCGATGAGCGATTTCCCGAGCGACCACGCCAACGCCTTGGCAGCGCTGACGCCGACGAGCAGCGAACCGATTAAACCAGGTTGATTGCCGACAGCTATCGCATCCAATGCGCCATATTCCAAACCGGCATCGCGCACCGCATCACGCACGACCGGGATAATGCGCTGCAGGTGCGCCCTGCTGGCAATTTCGGGTACAACCCCTGCGTAGCGCTCGTGCAGTTCATGTTGCGTGGCCACGACATTGCTCAATACATCACGCCCACCGCGCACGACAGCGGCAGCCGTTTCATCGCAGCTTGTTTCAATGCCGAGGATCAACTCGTCGTGCGGTTTATTCATCATCAATCGGCAACGTCTGCAGCCGCAATGTTTGCAGAGCCAGCTCCACATTGCCGCCTCGGATCTCGAATCGACCGATTGGATTACCATACCGATCGCGCAGCGCGATAATGCCGCCAGTCAGATCAACCTCGCTCGGCAGCAGCGGCACATCGCCGGCCGATTCCGCAAGCGACTGCAATTCCTGCATGCGGTCTTCAATTGCTTCAAGCTGTTCCAGATACGCAGCACGACGGCCGGAGAGGCGTTGCAGCTCCTCATCAAGTTCGACCAGTGTCGGATCCGAATCGCCGTAGTTCGGCCAGTTGTCGTCGCGCACGCGCATCTGCAGCGCTTCGAGCGCAGCCGCCAGTTGTTCATCAAGAATGTTGGAACGAATCCACTCCGGGTCAGCGCACAGGGCAATGTCGCCGTTGGGCTGTTCGATGATCTCGAATTCACGCCTGGCAGTCAGCATCTGCAGGTACAGCTCATCATTCATAGGAACGACCATCCCCGGGTCCGGATCGACGCCCCACACAAGGCTGTCGGACATTCGATTGAGGTTTCGACCACTGGGCAGGAAGTACTGCGCCGCCGTGTATTTGATAGTGCCGTTGTCAAACGGCAGAGGGCGAACATGTTGCACGGAGCCTTTGCCGAATGTTCTCGTTCCAAGCACTTTGGCCCGGCCGTGATCCTGCAACGCGCCAGCGACGATTTCACTTGCTGAGGCGGAACGACCGTTGACCACCACGACCATCGGAAAGTCCGGCAACGTGCCTTCTGCACGTGCGTACAAAGATTCCTGATTCGATGGGTCGCGTCCCTTGACGGAAACTATGAGGCCGGAATCGAGGAAAAGATCAGCTACTTCTGTCGCTGCGCTCAGCGCGCCGCCGGGATCATCGCGCAGATCGAGCACGAGGCCGTTCAGACCTTCCAGTTGCAGTTGATCCATGAGCGCGCGCAGTTCGCCGCCGGTCGATCGGTTGAATTGTGAAACGCGGACATAAAAGAGTTTCAGCTTTTCATCAACGCAGTAGTCCCAGGTTTCCCCGCGGCGCCGCAAACCGCGCACTGTCTTGGTAATGATCCGCCTGCGCACGATGTTCAGCGATTCTTCAGTGCCGTCGGTATGCCGAACGAGAATCGTGACCGTCGTTTCCGGTTCACCGAGCAGCAGATCGATGCTCTCCTCCACAGTCAGACCTTCTGTTGATGTGCTTTCGATGGTGAGGACGACATCACCCGCGCGGACGCCTGCGTCCAGCGCCGGCGAGTCTTGCATCGGGGTGATAATGGTCAGCCGGTCGTCGATGATGTTCACTTCCGCGCCGATGCCGACGTAGGTGCCGCTGATGTCTTTTTCGAAGTCGCGCTGGGCTTCCGGAGGCACATACACGGTGTACGGATCGTCCACAGCGGCGGCCATGGCGCGAAGTGCAGCGGTCCGCATCTGCTGTTCATCCGGCTCACGGACAAATTCATCCAGCAGAATGCGACGAACATCAATGATGGGGTCGATAAAACCAGTGCCGCTTGCCCGCTGGGCAATGGCCACCGGAAGCTGCACCAGAACCGCAGCCGACAGGACGATCAACAGAGACGGACCAACAATGGATTTCAGACGCACGATTGAGCTCCGGGCAAAGGCAGATTGCAAATGGGGCGATCTGCGGATGATAGACCGTCCGAAGGCCATCAGCAGGTCTGGCTGCCATCTGCTGGACATTCACTGGGCTTGGGCGAATCTGGGTCTACAATCAAATGTGTCTGCCGCACATTCGTATTCGTGTGGCCTTCGCGGAGCTTGACGACGAGTATTCAACGCGAACATCTCAAAGTCGCAGCAGAGCAGGCTGTCTTGGTCTGCGTGCAGCCCACCGGTCGACGCGACACCAACGAAGATCCTTTCCGGGAGATCACGGCCCTGACCGAAACGGCCGGCGCTGCGATCGTCGGGACACTGATCCAGAAAATGAACAAACCGCGCGCGTCCACTTACCTTGGCAAGGGCAAGGTCGAGGAGTTGCGTCTGTTGTGCGAGCAGGTCGGCGCCACGCTGGTCATCTTCGACAATGATCTGACCCCTGCGCAGGTGCGTGGGCTGGAACTTGTTATCGAACGCAAGATCATTGATCGCAGCGAATTGATTCTGGACATCTTCGCGAACCGCGCGACAACGCATGCAGCCAAGCTGCAGGTGGAGATGGCCCAACTCGAATACACATACCCACGGCTGCGCGCGATGTGGGATCACCTCGGCCAGGTGGTCGGCGGCGCGCCCATTGGCATCGGCACACGCGGACCAGGTGAAAAGCAAATTGAAATCGACCGCCGGCTCGTGCAGCGCCGTTTGAAACGACTGCGTGATGAACTTGCTGAAATCGAACAGCGCAAGGTGCGTCAGGTTGCAAATCGCAACATCGACCACTTTACCGTCGGGCTCGTCGGTTATACGAATGCGGGCAAGAGCACGCTCTTCAATCGATTGACCGCAGGCGGCGGCGCGTTCGCTGATCGAAAACTGTTCGCAACACTTTCAACGCGCATAGAGAAATGGGATCTCGGCGGCGGCAATGATGTCCTGTTGTCCGACACGGTCGGTTTCATCCGTGACCTGCCGCACCACCTGGTTGCATCATTCAGGTCCACACTGGAAGAAACGGTGTACGCGCAGGTGCTGCTGGTGGTTGTCGATGTGGCAGACTCCAGCGCCGCACCGCAGCTTGCGACCGTAAACGACACGCTTGATGAAATCGGCGCGACAACACAGCCGCGGCTTCTGGTCCTGAACAAAGTCGATCAACTGGATCGCAGCCGCGATCTGCTGCCGTGGCTGAATCGGTATCCGGATGCGGTTACGATCTCAGCTGCCACCGGCGAAGGTGTGGAATTGCTGACGGATCGTGTACGCGAATTCATGCTCGGCCCGATTGCAGAGGTGGAGATCATTTCACCGCTGAGTGACAGCAGAACTTTGACGTTTCTTGAACAGCGCACAGATGTGCTTTCAAGAGCATATGACAACGGGGATGCGCATCTGCGCGTGCGGATCGGCCGACGGCAGGTTCAGCAGTTGCTCGCACGGGGCGCATCCATCTCGATTAACGGTCAGCCACCGCAGGAGGGGCTGAAGAAACAGTGGAACATTGATGACACGGAGGTCGCGTCGCTCGAACCACCACATGAGCGACATTGGTACACATGACCGACCAATCCACAAACGGCACAAATCGATCGAACGGAACACATGCAAACGGCGCTGCCGACGGGCTGTCACGGTTCAGCGAATGGCTGAACCCGGAACTTGTACGACAGATTCGCACGTGGCAGTCACACCCGCAGCTCGGACAACTGCACGCAAGCCTTGTTGCGCATGAGAATCCCAAGAACTTCCTCGACGCCTATGCCGAGGCGATGGTCGCGCGGCATCTGCTGCAGCACCAGACTTCGTTTCGATTTGAAGTCTCAACGCCACAGGGCAAGCACTGCGACTTTGAAATCGAACTCGGCGGCCGAAAGGTGTATCTGCACCTCAAACGACTGACCGCCCACGGTTCTGCACGTAACGGCACGACGATCTCGTCGCGGATGCGCTATCTCGAAGGCATTAAACGGCCGTTCGAAGTCAAGGTCCGCTGGCAGGAACGCCTGACCGAGCGACAAATGCAGGTCTTCGTGCGCACCGCCTCACAATTCATTCAGCAGGGACATGTGGGCGATGAATACACCGTTCGCGATGAATCCGGCGCTGAACTTGGCGGCGTACTCATTCAAGCGCCCTATGAAGGCCCGCATGTGCGGCTCATCGTCGGCACACCAACCGGTTTTGTGGATCAGACGCAGCGCCTCAGCAAACTCATGCGCCGCGCAGCAAGGCAGTTCATGCCCGCAGCTGTCAACGTCGTGCTCATAGGCGGCGAAGACAACAGCCACATCACTGATTTCGAATCGGCACTGCTCGGCAGTCACGTCGAACGTTGGGACCGCTTCCCACCCACGGGCAAACGCATTGCCCACGGCCGCGATGCAGACGGCTTCTGGTATGACAAGAAGTACCTGGACTGCAAAGCCGCCGGCTGGTTCGATTTCAAACCGGATGCCGATCGGCTGAGCTGCCGGCTGTATCTGCGTGAGAATGTCGATCTTCCGCCGGCGATCGAATCCAGTTTGACGGACCTGTTCGACACAGCAGGGCGGTAACACGCCCGACGCGGGCCGCTACAATCGCCATCTTTGACGTCTCCGGACGAGAAGGATGCGATTGCGATGATGGACCCTCGAGTGGCGAAACTTGCGGACGTGTTGATCAACCATTCGACGCGGCTGAAAGCTGGTGAACATGTACTGGTCGAGACATTCGATGCGCCTGATGCGATTGCAATTGCGATCATTCGCGCTGCCCGAAAAGCCGGAGCGCACGCGCATATCGCAACTCGGCACCAGCGCATCATGCGCGAACTACAGATCGACGCCGCCGACGACAACCTCAAGGTCTGGGCTGACATTGATCGCCACCGTATGGAACTGATGGATGCATATATCGCAATCCGCGGTGCGCACAATGTCAGCGAATCCTCTGACGTTTCGCAGGAACAGATGCAGAAGGTTGCGCGATTGTATTCCAAACCGGTGCATTTCGAGCAGCGCGTGAACCATACGCGCTGGTGCGTGCTGCGCTGGCCGACGCCGAGCATGGCGCAACTTGCCGAAGTCAGCACAGAACAGTTTGAAGATTTTTACTTCGACGTCTGCACTGTGGATTACGTCAATATGAAGAAAGCGGCAGGTCGACTTGCCGAACGCATGCAGGCAACCAACCGCGTGCGCATCACCGGGCACGGCGATACTGATCTGTCATTCTCAATTCAAGATATTCCCGTCGTGCCCTGCACCGGTTCGCACAACATCCCCGATGGTGAGTGTTTCACCGCTCCGGTGCGCGACAGCGTCAACGGCGTGATTCACTACAACACGCCGACGATTTACAACGGGCTGAGCTTTGAAAATGTTCGCCTTGAATTCAAGGATGGCAAAATCGTGGGCGCGACCGCGGATCAGAACGCAGACAAACTCGAAGGCATCTTCGACACCGATGACGGCGCGCGATACGTCGGCGAATTTGCGATCGGTTTCCATCCGCTGATTACGAAGCCGATGAAAGACATTCTCTTTGATGAGAAGATCGCAGGTTCACTACATTTCACTCCCGGCCGGGCATACGAAGATGCGGACAACGGCAATCGTTCAGAAATCCACTGGGATCTCGTGTTGATTCAACGGCCAGACTGGGGCGGCGGCGAACTGTTCTTTGATGATGAACTTGTGCGTCGCGACGGCCAGTTTGTGACAGACGATCTGAAGTCGCTGAATCCTGAACAACTCATTAAAGCGTAAACCACAGCGCACAAAAACGGCCTTCTAGAAGCGAACTTCAAAGAAGGCCTGGAGTAGGGAGTGGTCGTATTCAATCGGCGAACAGTTGGCATCAATTGATGCATTACCGCGGTGCGAACGACAGGCATTTTCGATTCGGTTTATACGTGCCTGCTCGACCCGGTGGACGATGAAGGGCATTGCTCCATCGCTTGTCCGCCTCGATGAAGCGTACACCATCGAATCACTGGGTGCTACGGTTTTTCATTTGTGAATATACGCAAACCGCCATGACAGCGTGTGCGAGGCATTCTTGTCGCCGCAGAGGTTGTGAATTCACACTATTAAGGTTCTTGATGTGCCCGCAGTTCATCCATCTTCACCAGTTTCGCTTGCTCTCGCCGGGCCAGCGGAATCCCGCATATCACGAGATGTGCGCAGCCGAAGCACGGCAGGCAGCACGAAATAACATGCTGCAAGCGTAACGGCAAGACCACTGACCATCACCAGGCCAAGCGATCGGATGCCGCGATGTTCTGCCGTCAGCATGCACCCGAAGCCGATCATCGTCGTCAACATTGTGATTGTTATGCCGCGGCCGGTCGCACCCGAAAGACCCGCCGGTCGGCCCAGCGGCTCCACACGCCAGCGATGCACCATATGCACACCTGCATCAACGCCGATCCCGAATATCAGCGGCATCACAATGATGTTGGCAAAGTTCAAAGTCATGCCGAGCGTGCCAAGCATCGCGAACGCACCCAGGAAACCAATCGCTACCGGGACAATCGCTGACAGCGCATCAACAAGCGACTGAAAATCCAGAAGCAGAATCAGCAGCACTGCCCCCAGCGCAAATACAGCAGCCCGCAGGTATTCACGTTTGATGAGTTCGCCTGACTCATAGATTTGAACCGGCGGGCCAAGTACATCAGGCCGAACTGTGCGCAGCGCAGCAATAAACCTCCCAAGCCTTTCGGGGTTCAGGATTGATCGACCGCGCGCGTCTTCAGCGGGATATACCTCCATCAACCATCGCCCATCACTGCCGATCCATAACTCGCGAAGCAGCGGGGGAAGGTCATCGCCGGTAAGCGGCTGCTGCAATAGCGCAGTCGAGAGATATTGCTGCAGTTGCGCCCGCGCAGCACTGTACGCCTGCTCCACACGATCATGCGTCGCTTTGCGGCCGGCATCGTCCATCTGCAGCCAGTTCATATGCGCCCGTTGCAGGTCGGCGAGCACCTTCTTGGCAAGCGGATCAGGATCGTGCAGATCAAGCGTCAGTCGCAAGCCACCTTGAATTGCCAGCAGTTGATCCATCATGTTCTGCGGATCAGTGGATACAGCAATCGGCGTAAACTGCTGATTGCGAACTGCTGCAATTTGCCCGCGACGGCGCTGTCGATCAGGCGGATACAGTCGACCCACCCCGCCGACCTCTGCGACTTCCGGCAGTGCTCGCAGCGCATCGGCCACATCCTCTGCGTTCTTCGAATCAGTATGGACAAGAGCCGCCCAGGCGCTGCGATTGTCATCTTCGACAATGCGGCGCTCCCAGAGAACGGATTCGATGCCGGGCGGTTGGAGTTTCAGAACATTGGGGTCATACTGCACGCGCGTCGCCGGCCACGTCATCAACGCAATGATGCCGGCGGCAATCGTCAGCGCGAGATACGGATGCCGATCAACGCTATCGAGGCGCCCGTGCGCAAAGTGCGCCTCTTCGCCGCCGTGCCGATGTCGGATCACACGCTTCCAGCCGGCGATGCTCAGCAACGCGGGCAGGACGCAAAACGAAGCAAGCAGGCACAGAATAATGCCACCAGCTGCGATTATTCCCATTTCCGCCATACCGCGAAATCGTGTCAGGGCGGTGACGCCGAATGCTGCCGCTGTTGTCAGAGCGCCGGTAATGAGGCCAGGCCCCATGCCCTGAAAGACTCGGCTCATTGCTGGGGGTAACGAGTCAAACGCATCACGAAGCAGCTCCAACCGGGCAATCAGATGTACCGCAAAATCGATTCCAATCCCGAGCAGAATCACGGTGAAGACCACCGACAGCAGTTGCAAATGCCCCACCGACAGCATCAACCACCCGAAACTCCATGCAATCCCAATCAGCAATGTTGCTGCTGCGATGAGCGGAACTGCAATGCCGCGGAAGACGACAATCATCAGGACAGTGATCAACACAAAAGCGAGAACGGATGCTCGTGTGGAATCGCGAATGGACTGCGCTGTTTCGTCTGCTTCAATTGCGGGGATGCCGGTCACACCCCACTCGATTTCAGGCAGGTCCGACGCCGCCACAGTATCGCGTAATTGATTGCGGAGCCAGTAAACATTGTCGCCGACTGCATCCAGCGAATTGCCTGATGTTGCGAACTGCACACGGATGAAACGAATGCGGCCAGTCGCGCTGCGCAGCGGAACCCATCGGCTCCGATCGACTTTGAGCAACGTGAAGAACACCTCGTTGTCAAAGATTGCTTCAAGATACGGCCGCAGCACCTGGCGAAGATCGCGCAGACTTGCTGCACCTGTACCATCGCCGGCTGCATCCGGACGAAGGCCTCGGGTCATATAAGTCAGAGCTGCATTCGCGTTTGGTGCCGATTCCGTGAGTCGCCGCAATGACCGCAGTTTCTGAAGCGTTTCATCAAATTCAGGATCTGGCGCGATACGAAACAGCCGGGGTCCAGCCTCCGCAGCGTCATAACCCGCGTCAGCAGCCACGACTCGTTCAGAGACGCGCAGAGCATCAGCGAGGTTTCGGGCAAGTTCATCGACTCGCGCGTCATCCGCATCGCCATCGAGCGCAACGATCAGATCGTTCCACCTCGGGAAGTTGTCTTTATGATCGAAGTAGCGGCTGTTCCAGGGGAGATCACGATCGACAAGATCGCTGCGATCAGGCCGAAATTCCAGCCAGCACCACGTGGACAGGACACACGCCACAGCAAGTAACACTGCCAGCACGATCGTAGTCTTAGGCGCGGTGGTGACCAGCCGTGCCCATCGATCCATGAGAAGTTTTCGCAGCCGTTCATGCATGGTGCAGTGCGTAGGGTAGCGGTGCGTGTGGGCCGGGAGCTGACCAATGGGGAGAAAGGTTGACAACTCCGAACGTGCGGCAGCTACGGGTTGTAGCGATTGGGGCAGAGCCGAAGACTGCTTTCATGACACTGGGACTTTCCATAATCGGCCAAACGTCACATCCGTGAACAATGCCCGGCAAGTTCTCGCACTGGACTGAACTCTCGCAGTGACCATGAGATTCCTGTCGATACGTCTGCTGTCTCGGGAGGCCCGGAGGCGACAGTCGCTATGAAGGAAGTACGAATCGGTCAGGTGCTCATTGAACAAGGTGTATTGAATTCGGAACAGGTTGATGCAGTGCTCGCGCAGCAGGTGCAAACTGCCCGGCCATTCGGTGTTCTGTGCGAAGAGATGTTCAATCTCGATCCGGAGGTCATTGAATCAGCGTGGTCTGAGCAGTATGCACGGTTGACGCCGGTGATTGATCCCGAGTCCGAACAGTATGATCCCTCTGCACAATTGACTGTTACGCGCCGACAGGCGTGGCAATTCTGTGTGCTTCCGATTCGATACGACGGCGATGAACTGATGATTGCGACCTTGCAAAGTCATCTGCTGCGTGCCTTGCGATTCGCATGCAATGTGTTGGAGCAGCCGGCATATCTCGTGCTGGCAGAACCTGAAGCGCTTGGTCGCGCGCTGACACTACACTATCCACTGCCGGGCATGACGCCGGGACTGCTGGCAAGATCGGGCAATCTGCAGGCGGTGCCGACGGCGCTTCAGTAAGTCGCGTCAGCCGGTCTGAATTCTCGCAATGAAAACGCCCGCGCCGAGGTTCCGGCGCGGGCGTTTGTGAAGTGGCGAGAGGCGGACTTGAACCGCCGACACCCGCATTTTCAATGCGGTGCTCTACCAACTGAGCTACCTCGCCCGAAAAATACGTTCGGGGCCGGTTCGCTGCCGAACCGGAGCGAACAAGCGTAGATTGCAACAAGCCATTGTCAAGCGGCTGCGATTGCCGGATTTTTCTGATGAAAATTGGTTCTCTATACGCGGGCATGAACATAGGTCAGAGCCGCGGGTTGCTGGAGATTGACCGCGCGGTGGGCCATGTGTTGAAACACCCTGCCGGTGAGCCAGTCGCGCAGCGGTTGAATGCCAAGGTAATCGTGCAGCGACCCGCAGGCGCCATCACACGCATCGAACCGACGAAGCTCAACCAGAGTTTGCCGCACGACCAGTACTGCCGTTGAAGCGCCGACCTCACGGCGCAATCGCCGCACCAGCCATGACTCGTACAACTCAGTGAGCTCACGCCACGCCCGTTCTGAATCTCCGATACACGCGACTACATGCACGAGGTCGTCGACATTCCCGATTCGGCGAATCGGCAGCGGCGCTCGCTGACGGCGCGCATCCCAAAGGTGCTGCACCATACGCTCAAATGACACACCGAAGTGCGAAGCGGAGTTTCCTGCCTGCGCAAAGAACCGGCGTCGCAATTCTGTCATCGCGGCTGTCTGTTGCGGAGCTGTCTGTGTATCGACGTTCAAACGCATACGTTTCTCTTCGGCATGAAGCGACCTGTAGTCGCAAAGTCTATTGCACACCAAGTCGTGTGCAAGAATCCGTCAACCTGATGGCGCATTGTTGGCGGCTGCGGCGTCGACCGCGATGGTTCCCAGTAGCGATGAGTGCATGTCCTGCAATGCTGGAAAGCGCGCCCGCCACTCGCGCAGCGAATCGAGATCAATTTCGGTTTTCAACACTGCTGGCTGATCGTCCGCTTCAGCCAGAATCTCACCCATCGGACTGATGATGATTGACCCGCCCGCGTATGGAAGATGCGGATCATTGCCGACGCGGTTGACGGCGACGATGAATGCCTGATTCTCAATGGCCCGTGCGATCAGCAAGCTGCGCCAATGGTGCTGACGCGCACTGGGCCAGTTGGCCCCGATCATGAAGACTTCCGTGCCGTGGGCGGCTGCTATCCGGAACAGCTCGGGGAAACGTAAGTCGTAGCAAATCAGGGGACTAACAATCGCATCGCTGCACTGAATGAGGCTGATGTGATCGCCGCCGGTGAAATGCTCTGATTCCCGGCCAAAGCTGAATGGATGCACCTTCTGGTATGTGCCGATTGTTGTGCCGTCGGGCGCGATGATCGTGGCGCAGTTGCGGCCGGTGCCATCGGTGTGACGGACCGCATACCCGACCTGGAGCCAGATGCTTCGGGACTTGGCCAGTTCGACAGCCCAGAGCAGAGTCAGATCATTGACAATGCGATCGAGATTGAAACTGAAGCCGGTGTCGCCCATCTCCGGCAGGAGGACGAATGTGCCGGGGTCGATAGCAGCCTCATCGAGCATCCGTTCGACGGTGGCGTGATTGGCCGGCTTGTCTTCCCAGACGATGTCATGCTGGACTGCGGCAATGTGCATGTGAGCATGGTATCGCAGTTGGTTGTGTGCGGGCTGGAGGGGCGGCGGCGATGCGCTGCCGCGGCGCGCGCCGTATTTGGCAGGGGTGGTTACTTGCGTGCGCGCCAACGCGCGGATGCGGCTGGCCGGTTGTATTTGGGAGCGGGGCTGCGCGATTGTGCGCGCGGAATGTGGATGACAACAGGTTTGCGCGCCCCGCGCGCGCGTTGGCGCGACTTGGCTTTGTGGCTCAGGGCTGTGGTACTGCGAGGGGTGTTCATCGGGCCGGAGACGGCCCGACTCGCTAGTGTTGGGTACACAAATGCCTGATTGAAGTGCTGCATTACAGAGGGACGATGACGAGCGACAGCGCGCGCCGAAGTGTTGCCGTGCGGCCTGCAAGGGGTGAAATTGCAGAATATTGTGCGCGATGTGTTGTGGTCACAGCCACACCGTGGCGCGCACGAACACCTCCCCAACTTCACATGTTTTTTCAGGGTCGCGCGCAGGATCGACATTTGAGCGTCGTAATGAGTGTTGCCGCGGTACGGCTCGGCCGGTTCACCGGCCGGTGTGGCGCTGGATGAAAGCCAACGCTGAGGATTGTTGTTGTGCGATGGCCGCGATGCGCTATCGTCAAGGTGGGAGAACGCGCAATGCTGACCAACACCGGCCTGACTATGAACGACTGGAACGACTTTGAAGATGTGATGTTGAACGGCACGCAAGCCGAGCAGGACAACTGGGACTGCTGGATGAAACGGTATCTGACCGAGCACGTGTCATGCGGTGAATGCGAATGCCCGGATGATGATCCCTTCGAATAACTGACCTTTGACTCCAGCGGGCCGCCCGCTCGGGGGGCCCGCTGGACACCTTTGCAAAAGAGAGATGGATGAAGACCGTGACAAGAATTCTGTACGCCAATGCATTGGCGCTCATGACTGCTTCAATATGTCCTGCTGCAGTGACGGAGTACCAGGATGCCGATCGCGATCAGTGGTTCGCCGACTCCGGAGGCACGACGAACATTACGACAGTCGACTTCACTGGGTTTCCAAGCGGAACACAGATCACGGATCAGTACGATCACTTTGGTGTGACCTTTGAAGGAATAAATTCTATATCACAGGGCCAGATATCTTTTCCGGACGGTTGGGGACTGAGTGTTCGTTTTGGAAATACACTCTTTTTCGACAATCCAATTCACTCATTCGGAGCAGATTACGTCGGACGCTATCAGCTTGAGTTATTTCTAGGTGATCAACATCTGTATACATCAGACCATTTCTTCGAACCGGGCACAGGTGCCGACTTCGGTGGCATTATTGCCGACGAACCCTTTGATCGCGTCATCGTGTACGACCCGTTTGACGATCTTTCTGTTTTCGATAACTTCTTCTTCGGCCCGCCGATCGCTGTGCCCGCGCCGAGCGCATTCGCTGCAATGGCGTTGCTGCCGTTGACCGGACGCAGACGGCGCAGGTCGATGCGCAGCCTGGAATCATTCCAATCACGGAACTCTTCGCGGATGACCAGTAAAGAAAAGGTGCGGCCAGGGAGCATCGCGACGTCCCACTCTCGGTCGATGGTGGGTGTTTGATGGATTATAATGCACAGCACACATCTGGATACGCGAGGCCGGCAGTTCAAATCGCGACTTGAACTTCTGCGAGCGCGAGACTGACGGCGGAAGGAACGACACGGTATCTCGGGGGCAGGACTCCGTCGCCGGAATTCGCTCAATGGTGCATTGGAGACGCTCCCCGGAGCGTTCCCTTCGCGCTTTCAAACCATGAGGGCGCGACCGGAACTTCTCGCGGCTCGCATGGACGCATTCCGGGGGCGCGTGCAGATGATGACGGTGAGCGTGCGACCATTCGCGGCGGGCGTGGAACCAATCCGGGAGCGCGTGCAACCACTTCGGGGGCGACTGCACCATTTCGCGAAGCGCGTTGGCGCGGGTGACTGTGTTGTCAGTGTGACAGGTTGTATTACCAATACCGGGGGTTGTGGTTCCTGCGACGCTGGGAGTGTTGCCCGATGTGGCGACTGTGTTGTCCGGGCGATGGGTCGTGTTGTCGGCGTGAAGGGCAACACTTCCGGGGGCGGCGGCTTTGAAGCCGGTTGGGTGGACCGTGATGCCGATTGTGTATTTGTGCGAGTTTTCGGACTTTCGGTGAAGTGGTGCGGCAGTGGTGACGATTCGGGACTGGATTCCCGCCTGCTCAGCCGTCGTCCCTGCGGAGGCAGGGACCCAGTCGCCGTGCGGACGATTCGCAGCTTTCGAGCGATGAATGAACGCTCGCTGGATTCCCGCCTGCGCGGGAATGACGGAGTGGAGTGGGAATGACGGAGCGCGTTGCGAGTGCGCTGCTGCTGTGTGTGTGGCACCGGCGACGGCGGTTTTGAACTGTGGTGCGTGATAGATGTTGTTGAATGGACGAGAGTGCGTTGCATTCATCGTTGCCCGCAGCGTCACAGATGCTGATTTGCGCGAGTTGGGTTGCAGCGCGTTTGGGAATGTGCGCGAGGTGTGGTTTCCAGCATTTGTTCCCAGCATCTGGAGATTCTGGGCTTTGGGTGATGCGGTGCTTTGGGTGTTATGCAAGTGCCGCGACTGCTGCGAGGGATTTTTCGATATCGTCTTCGTTGTTGAGCAGGCCGGCGGAGAGGCGGTTGTAGCTTGGTTCGTACGGAGCCTTGCTGGCGATGATGCGTTTGGTGAGGAGTTTGTCGACAGTCTCATCGGGGCCGAGGCCGTCGACTTCAAAGCAGACGATGCCTGCGGAGAGGTTGTCATCAAGCGGCGTGTGCAGCGTGATGTGTTTCATCTTCGCAAGTGTGTGCTTGATGTGATTGTTGAGGTGGGCAACGCGGTCGTAAATGCGCTGTGTGCCGATCTGTTGGTGGAAGGCAAAAGCTTCGACAACGGACCAGCGATGTTCGAAGGAATGGAACCCGCCGGGCGTGTGCAGCGAGCCGGGTGGTTCGTGCTTGCCGAACGGAGCAATGGTGGGCGCGATGCGCGGCCAGGCATGGGGCGCGGCCCAGACGAGGCCGGTCCCTCGGGGGCCGAAGATCCATTTGTGGGTGCCTGCAATGAAGACATCGCAGCCTATCTCAGCGGGGTTGCCTGCTGCGGCGCCGATGCCATGAACGCCGTCGATGCACAGCAGAATGCGCTCGTCTTCGGAGCGGTTGACGTTGAAGGGTGCAAGTGCATCAGCGATGGCGCGCACGGGCAGGCGCAGGCCGGTTTTGGAATGCACCCAGGTGAGTGCGATGATGCGCGTTACGGGGGAAATTCGGGATGTCACCGATTCGACAATCTCAGCGACAGTTGTATCCCTGCTTCGTTTATACAGCGGAGCATGCACAAGTGTTGCGCCGTTGCGTGCGGTTGCAAACTGTAGTGACATACGCGTTGCGTAGTGGTCGTGGTCGCTTGTAAGGACTTCATCGCCGGGTTTGAGCGACATGCCGTTATAGACGAGGCCGAGGCCCATGGTGGTGGAATCTGTAAACGCAATGTCTTTGCCCGGCACGTTGAGGTATGTGCCTGCTGCAGCAGCCATGTCGGCTTCGCGGTCGAGGCGGTTTTGCACCCAGTATCGGATGGGGTTTGCATCGAGTTGATTGCGGTAGCGCTCGATTGCTGCGCGCACGGGCGTCGGGTGTGAGGCAAGGAAGAAGCCTGCGAGATGCGCGTAACCGGGTTCTGTATTGAATTGCCTGCGAACCCAATCCCAATCGCCGCCGGGCGAATCCTGTGCATCAAGGCGCTCAGCGTAGACGGCCTGAGCGCGTGAAAGTGCTGCAGCACCGAGCACAAGTCCGCTGCGCATCAGAAATGAACGTCGATCAACCTGGATTGTCATTTTGAAGGCTCCCACACACTGTGATGGATGCGAGGGTAGCAGATGACAGCAAGCAGCGGCGCAGGAAAACGCCTGCTGCGCTGCGGCAATCGCGTGCATGCATGACATTCGATGTGAGTGGGAAAGGGCGACTGAAGGGATTCGAACCCTCGACCCCCTGGACCACAACCAGGTGCTCTAACCAACTGAGCTACAGTCGCCATCTGGCCGGCGGGCGGAGCAAGGTCAATCGCCTGTTCGCAAGCCGGAGGCGAGCAAGCGTATCTGTCCCGATGTGGCCGGTCAATGAGCGGCCGTCGGGCTTGGATACGATGCCGACTCGACGTATGATAGCCGGTTCGCCGTTTCGGTCGGAGTGTCCCGGCTGGGGTGGCACAGTACGAAGCGCAATTCCAAGAAACTGACACTCCGGCAACGGGAGTTTGTGTCATCGGTCGCCAATGAAAGCGAGCAGACAGATCATGACCACCGCCTCAGTAACACCGACCACACTGAAATTCGGCACGGCTGCAATTCATCGTAATCTGCCGGCTGCGGAACTTGTCGAGCACGCACTGCGCTGCGGCGAGGGAATCCTGGCATCCAACGGTGCTCTGAATGTTGATACAGGTGCGCGCACCGGCCGCAGCCCGAAGGACAAATTCCTCGAAGACACGCAGGGCATTCACAACAATATTGACTGGGGGAAGGTGAACCTGCCTGTCTCGCCGGATGTGTTTGAAAAAGTCGAACAGATGGCGCGCAAACACCTGTCATCGCGCAGTGATCTGTTCCGCTTCGATGGTTTTGCCGGGGCTGATTCGAACTATCGCCTTCGAGTTTCGGTGGTGACGGAAGAAGCGTGGCATTGTCTGTTTGCCAAGACGTTGTTCATCAACGCGCCGAAGTCCGAACTGGCGAATTTTGAGCCGGACTGGACGATCATCAACGCGTGCAACATGCGCCTGGACAATTACAAAGAGCTTGGGTTGAATTCACCTACGGCGATCCTGCAGTCGCTGGAACAGCGCAAGGTCATCATCATCGGCACGCGGTATGCGGGTGAGATCAAGAAGTCGATCTTCTACGCAATGAATTACGATCTGCCGGACATGGGCGTGTTCCCGATGCATTGCTCGGCAAATATTGACGACAGCGATCCGAGTAATGTTGCGCTGTTCTTCGGATTGTCGGGTACCGGAAAGACGACGCTCTCAGCTGATCCGAATCGCCTGTTGATCGGTGATGATGAGCACGGCTGGTCGGATACGGGTGTATTTAATATCGAAGGTGGGTGCTATGCCAAGTGCATCAACCTAACGCGCGAGGGCGAGCCGGAGATCTGGGACGCAATCAAATTCGGTTCGGTGCTGGAAAACGTTGTGTTAGATTCGGACTCGCGGGTACCGGATTTTGACGACGGCTCAAAGACGGAAAACACGCGCGCAACGTATCCGATCGGGCACATTGCCAATGCGGTTCGGCCGTCGATCGGGCAGCATCCGAAGAATGTATTGTTCCTTGCAGCCGATGCGTTTGGTGTGCTGCCACCTGTCAGCAAACTGACGTCTGAGCAGGCGATGTACTACTTTATCAACGGGTATACGAGCAAACTTGCGGGAACGGAAGCAGGCGTGACCGAGCCGCAGCCGAATTTCAGTCCGTGCTTTGGCGGGCCGTTCCTGCCGCGGCCGCCGATGGTGTATGCCCAGTGGCTGGCCAAGCGGGTGAAGGATCAGAAAGCAGATGTATGGTTGCTGAACACCGGTTGGACCGGCGGGCCGTACGGTGAAGGCGAACGATTCAAACTGAAATACACGCGTGCGTTTGTGACAGCAATTCTTGATGGTTCGCTGGCCACAGTGGAGTTTCAAGAGCATCCGATACTGGGGTTGCGCATGCCGAAGTCGGCGCCGAACGTGCCGTCGGAGGTGCTGAACCCGCGCGACACCTGGGCGGATACGTCTGCCTACGATTCCAAGGCAAAGCATCTTGCGACATTGTTCCGCGACAACGATGCGAAGTTCGAGATTACTGATGCTGTGCGGGCAGCCGGGCCGAAGGTGTAACGCTCGGGCGAATTTTGATTGAACGACATTGACGCGGCGGCCGGTTCTATGGTGGGACGGCCGTCGCGGTTGTTTTTGGTGTGGCGCTTGACCGAGACACCGGGTAATTGGTGCCTGGAAATTGGTGCCTGGGTAATTGGTGGCTGTCCCTAATTTCAGTGTCTACAGAATTTCAAGAAAGGATTCCCAACCTCTTTTTCTTGGGCATTGAAAGACCCCGGCGGGGCCGGGGTGTATTGAGCAGTTGGTTGTGCCGAATCTATTTACTGATCCTGCATGCTGATGAGTTCGACATCGAAGATCAGCGTGGCGCGGGACGGTATGCCAGGTCGGCCGCGCTCGCCGTAGGCCAGTTGGTGGGGGATGATGAGCTTTCGCTTTCCGCCGACGCGCATGGAGCCGACACCCTCGATCCAACCGGGGATGACCTGTCCGAGTCTAAATGTAGCTGGTCGTCCACTATCGTATGAACTGTCAAACTTCGTCCCGTCGGTCAGCCAGCCGGTGTAGTGCACGGTGACCTGCGATGATGTGTTTGCGGGGCTGGGGCCGTCGCCGACTTCAAGATCCCAGTATTTCAGGCCGGAGTCTGTCTCGACCCAGCCGCCGGAGCATGGCTCGCCGGGGAAGCGCGACACTTCGCGTATGTTGATGATCTCTGCGGTTTGCGCATTGACGAGGATTTCCTGTTTCTTCTCTTTCGCAAAGACTGTGACCGTTGCGGTCGGCGGTGTGCTTTGAATGTTCATGGTTGCCGATGTCGCTACGCCTTCGGTTTGTTTTTCTGCTGCAGTGATGGAATCGGTCAGGCTGACTTTGAGTTCGGACAGTGCAGTTTCGACATTGGCGGGATCGGGCGGCAATGTTTCGTAATCAGGGCCGGCAAGGATGGGAGCGGCGGCAGCGAGCAGCGTCAGCGTTAATGCGCTGCAGGCGACTGCGAGCGTTCGGGTCTTTCGATTTACGATCATGAAAATGCCTTTCGTTCAAATATGTGTTGGCTTGTTGGGTGAGAAAATCGTAGCCGGTTCGCAGCCTGGAGGCGACGGTATACTCCCCGCTGGACCAAACGCATGGATCCACTGCGCAAACGAATTTCCCTCGTGCTCATGATCGCACTCAGCGTGCTGCTGGTTCGCCAGAGTTGGCATAGCGCGGTGGAAATCATCGAAGTCAATGACTTTGAAGTGTTTCACCACATCGGCGTCATTGCTGGGGGCGAGAATCGAGCGCAGATTTACGAAGTCGTCTCGCCGGTGAAGGGGCGGGGGCCGTTTCTGTATCCCCCGTCAGCGACAGTGCTGATGATTCCGCTGTCGTGGCTGCCGCATGATATCGCTGGGATTGCGTACACGGTAGTGAAAATGTCCTGTCTTGTACTGCTGTTGTGGGGGTCGGTGCGCTTCTCCGGCGTGCGGCAGCGCGACATACTGGGTGTTCTCATCGCTGCGACGACGGCTGCGGTGCTGCTCTTTCGGCCGATTGACAGCGACATCGGAAATGGGCAGATCAATTTCATAGTCGCGCTGTCTGCGGTCGGCGGGGTGTGGCTCATGATGGCGGGGCGGTTGTGGTGGCTGGGGGCGCTGCTGCTGGCGTGCGCGGTTGCGATCAAACTGACGCCGGTACTGTTGCTTGCTGCGCTGGTGATGAACAGACGGTGGAAAGCGCTGGGCGCATCGCTTGTGTGGATCGCAATAGTCATGGTTGTAATGCCGGGGATGTGGTTCGGGTGGCAGACGTTTGGCGACTTGCTCAAACAACACAGTGATGCTTCCTCCGGCTTTACGCTGACGTGGACTGCTGGCAACGGGCAAACGACGCCGACGGAGCTTGCGCAATTTGTTCTTGCGCATCAGGACGATTCGCAGTATGTGGACTGGTCAAAACCTTTTGCTACTGATGACGAAGTTGTGGCGGATGATGATGGTGATGAGTATGAAGCTGGCTGGGCGAAGCAACCGTTGAACGAGCACGGCAGGGAAATGGTGTCGCGTCTGTGGATTGTGTTTGGTTTGCTGGGCGGGGGGATGTATCTGCTTGTGCGATGGCGCATCTTCCGCAACCGGCCCGGTGACTGGACGTGGGATGTCGCAATACTGTGCACGCTGATCGTGCTGTTATCGCCTCGCGTGCAGAAGGCTCATCTCGTCATTCTGATCGTGCCGATGGCATGGGTGATCTGCCGGGTGCTTCATCTTTTTGTCACGCGGGGCGCGCATCGCACCCTGCAGCGTCATGCGCTGTTGCTGATAAGTCTTGTGGTCGTCGGCTTCCTGCTGCTGATCAGCGATGATCTGGCAGTGCCGACGTTCGGCCTCACAAATGAGCCGGCTCGTCCCGCAATGTTGGTCGGCGTGCTTGTGCTGCTGGCGCAGGTAATCCGGCTGGGCATGCGAGATATCGCGCCGACGCAGCATTTGGATGTTCCTGTGGGGACTGGCCTGCAATCACGGTCGATGTAGACAAACGATGGTGCCGATGTGCTCTCAGCCTCATCTACCCACGGTTTCATAGACGCCAATCTTCAACCGTTGACATAAAAGTATACTTGATATAAAATAGTTTGAACGGAGAGGGCGGGTGTTCTCACGGATGTGCGGATGTGCGGATGTGCGGATGTGCGGTTGTGCTGGGCATTGGGCGAGGCGTGTTGTGCACTGAGTGATAGGCACTGCGTACTGGGTGCAGGTTGGGTTTCTTTGTCACATCGCAATTTGTGATCCTGTATTTGACGGATGCAAATTACGAATTGGGGGGGGTGACGGTTTGGCGGCGAAGTTTCGGCAGGGTCAATTGAAAGAGGTGATGTCAATGCGTACAAATCGAGTTGGACGGAAGTCGGTATTACTCTTGCAGTTGTGTGTATCAGCGATATTGGTTGCGGCGGCTGTTGGATTACTTGTTGTTGTGCCGGACCGAATTGCGATAGCGGATGATGCCGCACCTGTGAATCAGCAGCACATCGAATATGGCGCTGACCTTCTGATTCAACTGGCAGTGGCTGATCTAGAAAAATCGATGGCGTTCTATCGGGATGTACTGGAGTTGAAACTCGCTTCACATGAGCCGGAACTGGAGTGGGCAAAATTTGATACGAATGTGCCCGGCGTGCGGATCGGTATCGGTCGGCAGGACACGGTCGCCGGCAGCGGCAGTACATCCATCAACATCGGCGTGAAGAATGTCGATGCGGCGAGAGCGCTTCTGGAATCGCGCGGTGTGAAATTCGCTCGGCCGACGATCAACATTCCGGGCGTTGTGAAATTGGCGGATTTTCAGGATCCCGATGGAAATCGTTTGCGGCTTGCGGGTCCGCCGGATGCTGATTCATGAATCAGGCTGCGCGACTCTTGTCTGCAGCGCGGGCTAGCGATGTGACCGATTCAGCAATCGAACGGGCTTTGCGATGCAGTTTGTATTCCACCACCGGCGGCGAATCGTCGAAGACCGTCCGCTCGATAATCGTGGCATCCTGCATCTGTTTGAGCGCAAGTGTCAGGGCACGCGCAGTGATGTCGGGCAGGGCTGTACGAATGTCGGTGAAGCGCAGCGCACCGTGATCCATCGCAGCGATGATGCACATCGGCCACTTGCGCAGGCCGACATCGACAAGGTCAAGGCGGTGAAGCAGCTTCATGATTCGGGCGCAGTGCGGGCCGAGCTCCTTGCCGCTTTTGGTGAGTATGAATTCAGGCCGCATCGGGTGGCCGTAGCCGGGATTGGATTGCACGAGGCCAGCATCTACGAGATGGTCCAACGTTCGTTTCAGGGATGGACGGTTGGTGTGCAGGCGGTGCAGGAGTGTGATGAACTTCGCGCCGCCACCGGCCTGGTGGAGTTCGGCAATGACGGGCACTGCCCAGCGGTGGTGAAACAGTGAAGTGATGTTGTGCAATGAGATGATCATGATGATCGGTTTCGAAAATGAATACCCACAGCCGAGGCCGCTGACGGTGTGTCGGACATCAGTTGACACGTAAGTATACTAGATATACTATCGTATGACCGCAGCACTGGGCTGCAGAATTCTTGTCCTCAAATTCCCTCAGCTACATTGGTAGCAGTAAAGGGTCGTTGGCATCTACCTGTGTGCTCGTCGATGGCGGGAGATGACGAAAGGAGCGTTCGATGGGGTGTTCAATCAAGTATCAGGGTGATCTGACGTGTGCGATCCAGTGCGCGGATATGACGGCTGCTATCGAGTGGTATCAAAATGTGCTGGGTTTTCAGCTTCAGTACCGTGTCGATGAAATCGGCTGGTGCGAACTGACGACGCCGGTGGACAAGGTCACGGTCGGCATTTCGCAGGTCGAGAAGCCGGAGGTGAAAGGCGGCGCGACGCTGGTTTTTAGTGTTGAGGATATTGACAAAGCCCGCAGCGAACTCGAATCGAAGGATGTGCGATTCGACGGCGACACGATGACGATCGAGGGCATGGTGCGGCTGGCGACGTTCTTTGATCCGGATGGGAACAAGTACATGTTGTCAAAGTCGCTGCAAGGGTGATGGGATATAAAAGTGCGGGAGTGTTTCACCGCAGATGGTGCGAAGCGGGACATGTTCTGGATACACCGTCTGACTTTATTGGAAGACCCGACGATTCATTTCTAGGTGGGCGCGCAACGCTCGGCCTTCGGCCGAGAGGCACGCTAAAGCGAGCCCTGCCGCAGTGTGTGCGAAGCGTATCTGATGTTCACTCCGCATCCGGCCACTGGCCGGGGGTGACGGTGTCTTCGATGTTCACGCCCAGGCCGGTGACGATTCGGTTGACGTAGTTGAAGTAGCCGATGCACTGGGCGAGGTCGAGGATTGCGCGATCGTCCAGGCCAGCGGCGCGCAGCGCTTCCGTGTCATCGCTGGTCATACCCTGCGGATTAGTTGTGAGTTTCATGGCGTAGTCGGCGAGCGCCTGTTCGCGTTTGGTGATTGCGGTTCGGCGGCCGACGGCAAGGTCATCTGCGTGGTGATGCCGATCTTCGGGCATGAGTCGTTTCAGGCCGGAGAGGTGATGATCTTTGCAATATCTGCAGCCGTTGAGCCGGCTGACGACGACGGCGACCATTTCGCGCTCGGCCCTGGTGAGGGGCGACGTTTTGTGCATGCACTGGACGTAGAGCTCAAAGTGTGCGGTCAGCGAATCAGGATTGAGCGCGTGAATCTTCATGACGTTGTCGACGGTGCCATCAGGGTTGCCCGTTCGTTTGTAGAGCGCGGCGAGAGGGCCGGTAGCGTTAGATTCGTCGATGGTGTCGATGTAGGGCATGGTAAGTCTCCGCTGACATCGTATCGCCGATCTGCGGCTCTTTTCCGTTACGCTGTATGTCATGCGGACTTTTCGGAGTGACAACAACGCGGGTCTGGTGCCGGAGGCTTTGGATGCGTTGGTGAAGGTCAATACCGGACACGTCGTTGCGTACGGTGATGATGCGGCGACCGAGCGTGCATTGGATGCGTTTCGCGATGTGTTTGGTCTTGACACAGCGACGTATTTTGTGGCGACGGGAACTGCCGCGAATACGCTTGGCATTGCTGCGCTGACTGAGCCGTGGCAGCGGATTGTCTGTCACGGCCACAGCCATCTGAATGATGATGAGTCGACAGCGCCCGAACGGATCACGCAGTGCCGCATGACGGCGATTCATACAGAATCAAGCCGGCTTGAATTGGCGGATATCGAGCGGATCGCAGCAGCGGGGCGGGGTGATGTCCATGAGCCGCATCCGGGTGTGGTTTCGCTGAGTAATGCGACGGAGTTCGGGACGATCTATCAGCCGAAGGAGTTGCGGCAGCTTTGTGATGCAGCGCATGCCGCAGGTTATCGGATGCATGTGGATGGTGCGCGGTTCGCAAATGCAGTTGCATCAGCGGGGTGTGACCCAGCGAAGCTCGCGGGTGCAGCGGGCGTTGATGGTCTGAGTTTCGGCGGCACAAAGAACGGCCTGGCATATGGCGAAGCGGTGTTGTTCTTTCCGCAGGCCGACGGCACGGCGTATGAGCGAGCAGTGCGGTCGTTTGAACATCACCGCAAGGGGACAGGGCATCTGTTGAGCAAGCATCGGTTCGTGGCAGCGCCATTTGCTGCGACGCTTGCGGATGGTTGCTGGTTGAGACATGCGAGCCATTCCAATGCCATGGCAAAACGACTTGGCGATGGATTGCAGAAGCTGGGCGTTGCGCTGCGGTTTCCGGTCGAATCCAATGGTGTATTTGCGGTTTTGGGTGAGCAGTTGCATGCATCGCTGCTGGCCAAGGGTTATCAGTACTACCAATTTGGCGATCACGACTGGAACGTGTTTCGGTTGATGTGCAGCTTTGACACACAGCCAGAGGAAGTGGACGCATTTCTCCGTGATGTTGCGGACATTCTCGCCCGGTAACACAGTGCTTTTTGATGATCTGCCGATAACTGGCGCTGCGGCGTCAATGAGGGGTATTGCGCCCAATCTTTGTGGACGTCACATAACCGCGTAAGTGCAGCAATATACAGGGGTTTTCACATCTCAGCCGTGAAGGCAGCCCGGATTTGAACCGATTCACTTGACGGTCCCCGTCTCCACGTCGTGATGCGGCCATTCGAGGTGCTAGAACATGCGAGGTTGTGCATGAGTCTCTTTGAGAAAGATGTATTGACGACCGGCGAAGTTGCAAAGATTTGCAACGTCGCGAGTCGAACCGTGAGCAAGTGGTTCGATTCGGGGCAGCTTCGCGGGTATCGAATTCCGGGGTCCAAGGATCGCCGAATCCCTGTCGCGAACTTAATGAAGTTCATGAAGGGCCACGGTATTCCGTTTGATGGACTGATGAGCGGCAACACCCGCGTGCTGATCGTCGATGGCGATGCAGATGTGCTGGGCAAGCTGCACGAAATCCTTGCTGAGCAGACGAACTTCGATCTGCGATCGGCCGGCAGTGCGTTCGAAGCAGGCGTGGAATGTGAGCGTTTTCGCCCGCATGTCATGTTGCTGGATCTGCACATGGGCGATGGCGAGGGAAGCTCCACCATGAAGGTGATCCGCAGCAATGATGATCTGCAGGTCACGAAAGTCGTGGCAATGAGCGGCAAACTTACTGATGGGCAGGTCGCATCATTGAGCCAGCAGGGGTTTGATGGGGCGCTGCGCAAGCCGTTCAGTGTCCGACAGGTTATTGAATCAATCGAAGCTGCACACGCAGTGGTGTATTAATCGCAGCGGAGTGAATTGAGTGAATTGACAGCACCCTTCGCGTGAGCGGGGGGTGTTGTTGGTTTTGAATGTGGTTGGTGCACAGCTTGTTGGGCGGTGCAGTGGCGACAGGATCCGCCAGGTCAGCGGTCGGTTGTCTTTGTTGCTTTGACGGGCTGTGGATCAATGCTCTTGCTGCAAGGGGTACCGATGAACTAAGACGGAAATGAACCTGCGGCTGAAGCCGTTGAGCCGACGCAGATCAGAAACACGTATCGGTATTGGGTATTCATCGCCTAGAATGGGACGATCATGCGAATCGCGCTGGCCCAACTGAATCCGATCGTCGGCGACATTGCGGGCAACCTCGCGAAGGTGCTCGAAGCCATCGAACGCGCTCGCGCAGACCGGGCGGATGTACTTGTCACAAGCGAAATGGTGCTGATCGGCTACCCGCCGCGCGATCTGCTGCTGCGCGAGGGCGTTGTCCCGGCATGCGAACGCGCGGTTGAACACATCGCAGCAGCAGCGGGCGACATGACCGTATTGGTCGGTTATCCGCGCTGCGCGCTGCAGCAATGTCACACGATTTACAACAGTGTGGCGGTATGCAGAGCAGGCGCGATCGAAGCGATTTACGACAAACGTCTGCTCCCCGGCTATGACGTGTTTGATGAAGATCGGTATTTCGAGCCGGGGCATTCGCCGGTGGTGTTTGAAACAGCGGGGCAGCGAATCGGCGTGCTTGTCTGCGAAGACCTCTGGCGGGCGGAAGATGTCGAACTGGAACGGCGGTATCCGATTAACCCGGTGACGGAGACGGTCAATCATCGGCCGGATGTTCTGATTAGTCTCAACGCCAGTCCGTTTGTGATCGGCAAGGGCAGCCGGCATGTGGAAATGTTGAAGAGCGTGGCCAAGCAGACTGGCCTGCCGATCGTATCGGTCAATCAGGTCGGGGCAAACGATGATCTGATCTTCGATGGTCGCTCGGTTGTGGTGGATGCGGTAGGCGACATTGTGCACGCACTGCCCGGGTGGATCGCATCGCTTTCTGCGGTCGATCTGGACAGCGCCGAGGCGCAAACAGTGGATACCGTACCACCGTGGCAGGAAGAGTTGTATCACGCCCTGGTGCTTGGTCTGCGTGATTACATCACCAAGACAGGGAACGATCGCGTTCTGCTGGGTGTATCCGGCGGTATTGATTCAGCTGTTACAGCAGTGCTTGCTGCTGCAGCAATCGGCGGCGCAAACATCACGGGCATCATCATGCCCTCGCGGTATTCCTCTGCGCATTCCGTAGAAGATGCAGAGGCTCTAAATGCGAATCTCCAGATCGGCACAACACTGCGCATGCCGATCGAAGCGCCGCATCAGGCAATGCGCGAGGTATTTGAGGGTGCAACCGAAGAAGCGCCTCTTGGCGTCGCAGATGAGAACATTCAGGCTCGCCTGCGCGGTGTGATGCTGATGGCAACATCGAACGCGCGCGGCGGGCTTGTGCTGGTGACGAGCAACAAGAGTGAAATGGCAATGGGGTATACCACGCTCTACGGCGACATGTCCGGCGCGATTGCGCCGCTGGGTGATGTTGTCAAAACGCGCGTGTATGAACTGGCGGGTTGGATGAACGACAATTTTGCTTCGCTCGGTTTCATGTGTCCACCGATTCCCGATCGTTCGATTTCCAAGCCGCCGAGCGCGGAGCTTCGGCCGAATCAAACCGACCAGGACACGCTGCCTGAATACGAAATACTGGATGACATCGTGACGCGGCGCATTGATCGCGAGCAGTCAGCGGAGCGCATCATCGAGCAGACGGGTTATGATGCGGACTTGATTCGCGGGATTCTGAAGACGATTGACCGTGAGCAGTACAAGCGCGAGCAGGCAGCTGTGGTGTTGAAGGTGACGCCCAGAGCGTTCGGCAGAGGCCGTCCGATGCCGATCGTGATGCGATTGAGCGCTGTCGGGCCGGTTGATCGCGGTGCAGCGCCGCACAGATTGACGGTTCCGCAGCCGGGCGAATCGACTGAGCCGCCGCGCGAGTAGGATGTCGTCATGTCGATTCGCAAACTGCCGGCCCTGCTGGTGAACCAGATTGCTGCGGGCGAGGTTATCGAGCGCCCGGCCAGTGTGGTGAAGGAATTGATGGAGAATTCCATCGATGCGGGTGCGCGGCAGATTCGTGTCACAATTGAAACCGGCGGGATCGAACTGATTAATGTTGCAGATGATGGCAGCGGTATGCAGCCGGAGGATTTACCGCTTGCGATTGCGCCGCATGCAACGAGCAAGATTGAAGTCGCCAATGATCTGGAAGCGATTGCGACACTGGGCTTTCGAGGCGAAGCCCTGGCTTCAATAGCATCGGTCAGCAGGATGACAATCGTAAGCCGGGCGCGGGAACATGATTCAGCTTCGATGATCAATGTGGAAGGTTCGAACGAGAGCGTTGTCGAGCCGGTAGCTGGTCCGGTGGGTACGACGATTCGTGTGCGCAATTTGTTTTTTAATACGCCGGCCCGTCGCAAGTTTATGCGCACGCCGCCGACAGAAGCCGGACATGTGCGCGAGGTTGCTTCATCGATTGCGCTATCGCATCCGGATGTTGCTGTTGTGCTGGAACATGATGGGCGTGTTGTGTTTGATCTGCCCGGCGGGCAATCCGCAAAGCAGCGGGCGCTTGCGATACTGGGGACGGAACTGTCGCCGGAGCTGTTGGAGTTGAACGCGGAAAGCGACGGTGTGCGATTGTGGGGGATGATCGGCCGGCCGGGCATAGCGCGGGCTACGAGTCGGCACATCATGATGTTCGTCAACGGCAGGAGGATCAATGATCGCACAATTCACCATGCGCTCAAGGAAGCGTACCGCGGATTGATTGAGCCGAATCGTCATCCGACTGCGGTGCTGTTTATTGTTGTTGATCCTGCTGCGGTTGATGTGAATGTGCATCCGACCAAAGCGGAGGTGCGGTTTCGTCATCAGGCTCAGGTGCATGGGCTGATTCACTCAGGTGTGCGCACTCGGCTGCGCGAAGCTGATCTCGCGCCGGCTGTGCAGTTTGCGGGCGGCAGCGAATTGAAACTCCAAAGCGCCCCCTGGCAGCCGCCACAGGAATTCGGAACTGGAAGAGGCAGCGGTGCATCCGACGGCGGCGAGCGGAAGTCTGCCCAATCGTTTGTTGATTACTTCCGCCAGCTTGATCCGAAGCAGAAGGGGTTTGTGTATACGGAGGTCAAATCCGCGCTTGAAAAGGAGCCGGAGATTGCGCCACTGGTGCAGCAGCAGAATGATTCTAACAGTGGTGGAGGATTTGCTGAATCTGACGAACTTCCGCGCGTGCAGCAGGCTGCGCGCGTGTTGCAGGTGCATTCGAGTTTCATTGTGACGCAGGATGAACAGGGGCTGGTGATTATTGATCAGCACGCGCTGCACGAGCGGGTGATGTTTGAGCGGCTCAAGCAGCGGGTGGAGCAGGGGCCGCTGCAGAGTCAGCGATTGTTGATGCCTGCGGTTGTGCGAGCGGGTAGGGCGCAGGTGGAAGCGCTTGCAACTCTGCAGCCGATGCTTGGCAAACTTGGCATCGAAGCTGAACCGATGGGGCCGGAGTCGGTTGCGGTGCATGCATTCACGACGTTGCTGTTCGAGCGCAAGGTTGATCCGGTGCAATTCATGTCCGCCCTGCTGGATGAAGCAGGAGACAACAAGTTTGCGGATGATCCGGAAGCTGCGCTGCATGAAGTGCTGGACATGATGGCATGCAAAGCTGCGATCAAAGCGGGTGATCGTTTGACGGATGAAGAACTGGGTGAGTTGATTCGGTTTCGGGAAACGGTGGAGCGGAGCAGTAACTGTCCGCACGGTCGGCCGACGAGTCTGCGGCTGTCGATACGAGATCTGGAGAAGCAGTTCGGGCGGACGTGAACCTACTGCTTAGCCGCCGCTGACCGGCGGAATTAAGGCGATTGTGTCACCATCGTGCAGCACTGTGTCAGTGGTTGCGTAGGACTCATTCACAGCGAACGCGAGCGTGTTGCGCAGTTCTGCAATTGCATCGTGTTGTTGCACAAGCGTGTCGACTGCATCGGACAATGTTGTGGTATCGGGGAGATCGATGGAAAGCTCGGGTTGCCCGATAGCATCCGTCAGGTGCGCGAACAGCAATATGGTGCAGCGGATCGTCATGTGTCAGTGTGGCCAGTTCAGAAATGCAAGTCGTGTGCCCGCAGCGACTTCGTGAGATTGAACGGGAAGACGGACGACGCCGTGGGTCGGTGCGGTGTGAACAAGATCGCCCGAGCCGGCCCACTGCGGGACGGTCGCACGGTTGCTACCTGATTCGAGAATTGCAGGGCGAAAAGCCATGCGCTTCGCGTTCGGTTTGACCGGCGCAGCGAGTTCGATATCGCGCCAGGGAAGTTCTGCAGATTGGCCGAGCAACGTGCGAACGATTGGCCAGATGAACAGGCACGCACAGACCAGTGAGGAGACAGGATTACCCGGCAGGCCGATGACGATTGCGCCGGTGGGCGCTTTGCCGACGATTATGGGTTTGCCCGGTTGAATTGCAGCGCCGCGCAGCGCGAGTTCCACGCCGGCTGCTTCGAAGGCTGATGGGAAGTAGTCGCGCTCGCCGGCTGAGATTCCGCCGATCGTGATGAAAAGGTCATGTTCAGCAACTGCATCTGCGATGGTTTGTCGAGTTACATCACGATCATCGGCTATGAGCTTTGCGGTAGGCGGTTGTGTGCCGATGGAGCGCAGCAATTCGCTGATCATCGGGCCGTTGGAATTGCGTATCTGATGGGTGAGCAGCGGTTGATTCATCTGCCGAACTTCATCGCCGGAGCTGATGATGATGGCTGTGGGCTGACGTGTACATTGAAGTTCTGCGCACCCGACTGCTGCGGCAATCCCGATGTGGTGCACGCCAATCTGAGTGCCGGGTGAAATCAAGACATCACCCTGATTCGCATCGGCTGCGCACCGGTGTATCGCGTTGCCGGGCTCGATGGATTCAATGGTGAAACGTACGGGGTTGTTGCGATCGGACAGTTCGTGCTGGATGACCGCGTCGAGACCGTCGGGAACTGCTGCACCAGTAGCGATTTTCACGCACGCGCCGGGCGCAATCGAGACGTCAGGACTTGCACCCGCAGCGACAGTTGCAGCGACGGGCAATGCGCAACCGGCCGTGATGTCAGCAGCCCGCACGGCGTAGCCGTCCATCTGGGCGCGATTGAACGGCGGAAGGTCACGATCAGCAACAACGGGTTGGCGCAGGACGCGAGCGCGGGCATCGCCAAGCGCGATGGATTGCACATCGTCTAATGGCGCAGCGATTCGGAGCGCCGCCTCGAGAGCGTGTTCGTAATTCGGCAATACTTTTGGAGTCGTGACCATGTAACGTGAACCGCAATCGAATCGAATGAACTGATCATGCGCCTCAGTCGCGGGGGCCGGTTGTACAGAATTCAACGATTTCCTGAACTGCAGCCTGTCGTGCAGCGGAATCAGTGAAGGCATGATCGCCTCCGACAACCAGTAACGAGCGGGCAGACCATCCGGATTCACGCGCGGTTGAAGCAATCGTCTGGCCGCTGGCAGGATTGACGATTGCATCCTTCGCGCCTGCAAGACACAACATTGTGTCACCGGTGGATGGTCGAATGGTTTTCGTGTCAAGCTTCGCAGCGGTGTTGCGGAATGCGGTTGGTAGATCGCGTCGGCCTGCGTCTTCGACTTTGATACGGAGCTGCGCGCTACTGACGCTGTCAGCGCCCACGGGGTTCACGAGACATACGCCGTGTGTCGTCTTGATCTTGTGCAGTGCTGCCTGCGTGATCAATGCACCGATGCCGATGCCGATGATGCAGGAGCGCGTGTCTATCGATTCGCCTAGTGCGCCTGTGCAGGATGCGGCATTCCAGACAGCAACTGCTTCACTGAGACTCTGCGCTGCGGAATAGGCATCGAAATCGTCCAGAATGGCTTCGCGACCCTGGGATTCGTACGTCGCCACAGCGACGCCGGCATCCAGCAACCCATCACGAATGGCTTCAGTGAGGTTCTCGGAGGAATCGCCGGCCAGGGGAAGCGGATCACAGATCATGACGAACCGCAAGGGCGACAGTTCCGTTTCCTCTGCTGGATAGCGAATCGTGGCCGCAATCGCAGCATCGCCTGCAGTGATGCGAAGCGTCTCCGTTGAAATTATCATCCCGCTCATAGCAGCCATCTTAGGGCATCGACTGGTCGGTCGTGGTGGAACCCACGGGGAAGGTGGTCTGGCCCGTGCGAAGCATCTTCCGGATATAGGGAATGCACAGCCCGCAGCCCCGGCCGCAGCCAAAGGCTGTCTGCAGTTGCTCGAGGCTGACGGTTGTATCGGCACTATTCGCCGCAGCAAATTTCTGTAGGCGCGCGAATGAGACATTAAAACACACGCATCGATCAACGTTCATGGCTGCGCTCCGGCGGGTGTCGGATTGCGCGGGTCGTACGCGCTGCCGTCATTCGTCAGAAAGCCGTTCTCGGGTGCTCCGAGAAGATCCCGCAGTTGTTCGTTGTCAGCGCCGGGGCCGTCATGCAGCAATTCGATCGATTGGACATGGCCGTCCAGATACGCAACGTTGGTGGCGTCGCCGTATCGACGGGCCTGCGCGCCGGAACAGATAGACCAAAGGTCGGTATTGTTTGGATTATCCGGCGAGCGCATGAATTTGTTCGCGCCGCCGGAATACCCGCCGAGTCCGAAGATTGCGGTTCTCGAGGGCAGCCGACAGGCATGCGGCGGCGTGCCTCGGCGGACTATATCCCAACCGAACTCGACATAGGCTGCTTCACCCGCGAGATAGTCGGTGTTGTAGTTGTAGCCGGTGTGCGGATCTCCATTGAAGTTTGAAGGGCCGTGATAGCCGGGGCATTGCATCACGCGGTCGGGATTGTCTGAAAATTGCCACAACGCACCGGGGCCGATGACCTGGCCGGAGAAGGTCGTCACCCAGTCCCACGCAATGCGGTGGGCCACGCCATCAACCTGTTCGTAACGCAGCGCAGCAGGGTAGGCATCCCAGATCGTGGTGTAGGCGGTCGCAGCTATCGCCATCTGACGAAGATTCGCCTGACACTGTGCCTGGCGGGCGGCGGTTTTCATCGACCCGATAGCCGGCAGCAGCAGCCCTACAAGTACAGAAAGGATACTGATCGTTACGAGAACCTCGGTGATGGTGAATCCGCAGTTGCTTTGTTTGTTAGTGCGCATCACGACCCCCAGTTTTCCAGCAGCAGCAGCAGGTCGAAGACATCAACCGCAGCGTCGCCGGTGAATTCACTGCGCCAGCCTGCAGGATGTGCCGGGCCCCATTCTTCAAGCAGCGCGAGCAGATCAAAGACATTGACAGCGCCGTCTCCGGTGACATCGCCGGGCTTGCGCGGCGCCACGTCAGCGACTGCATCGATCTCTGGGGTGTTGATCGCGCCGGGGGTGTTGCTGATTCGCACGAATGAAACGGATTCGAGTCCGAGCGGGCCGATGTCGACACCCGCGCCGCCGCCTGAGCCGCGATACAGCAGAAGTATTGCATCGTTCGACTGGCTGTTGAAATCGCTCGTCGTTATCGCCGGGTTCACAGGCAGCAGGAAATTCGATTCGACGGTGCCGGCGGTCGTCGCATACGGATCAGTCACATCAAGCCAGCCTGCGGTGGGGAACAGGCCATCGGCATCAATGCCGGGCACTGCAACCCAGTTGACACCATCGGTGCTGAGGTCAATCGTGCCGCCTTCAGCAATGAGTTGCGCTGTGGGCGGGCAGACACCGTCTTGCGGGTTGCCATCAACCAGAAGCGCATTTCCGAAGATGAGCAGGTCAATGCCGAATGGATTGTTCGGGTCGTCGGTGATCGGCGTATCGAAACGCAGCACGAGTGATCCACCGGCCCCGATGGAAACAACCTCGTTTAGTCGCCACGCTGGGTTGAAGATGCTGACGATCATGGGGTCGAACCCCTCGCCCGTGAATCGCTCCGGCGATCCAAGCGCGACCATCGGATTTGTAAATCCCGGTGCCGGGTTGGTGCCAGGGGAGTAGGAGACGACGGTGTCAGCAAACGGATCGTCCCCGGCTTGAATGGTGTGGGTACAGATGAGGATGAGGCATGCAGCGCATGCTGTATATGGCAAGCGTAATTGGGGCACTGGAGCGGTGTCCTTCCGGTTCGCTTCGAATCGCGCGAAGCGGCTCCCGCCAGAGAACTGGTCACCCCAACGTGACAGGCTGCTCAGAAGGACCGGCGGGAACGGACCGGCCGCTGACACAGCCCCAGCGCGGGGGCAATCGCCAACAGGTCATGGCAGGTCTTCCGGCTGAGGGCTTTGAGATCCGGTCGCCTTCCCGATCGGCAAAAGTGCCGAGCAGTGGCATCCTGACCGGATGTGCATCGGGGATTGTTCCCTGTCAGCAGCCCATCACGGCGGCGCGTCCGCGGCGGATTTGGAATTGGGCCTGTCAGCCAGTGGCCAACGGCAATCCCGCACCGCCTTCCCTTCTTGCGGCCCGAATGTTCTCGGGCACCACAACCAGACAGTCAGTGTACCCGCAACCGCAGGACCGGCCAATGCGTACTGTCAGGTACACTCACGGGCGTGCAATTGTGGTACGCCGAGGTGTCCGAAGCCGCCCCGGGATGGGCCGTCTTCATTGACACTGCCATCCTGCTCGGATAATTTCAATGATTCGCCGTTTCGGCGTACGGATCGGCCACAGTTCCCCCGGCGATCCGGCCACATAATTCGTCCGCCAATACGGCGTTCTGACCCGGTGACGAGGAGTCCAGTCTTATGTTGAAGGCCCGTTTGCGAGCCGTAGCCCTTGCTGTTGCACTGCTGATCACCGGAGCCGCAGTGGCTCAGAACGATCAGACGCCCGATGAACTGCTGGAAGATTTCGTGCATTACACGAAGATCGCGCGCGTTGATCTCGCCGCCGGCACGGGTCAGAAACTGCTGCAAAGTGGTTTGACTGATGCAGAGCTGGCTGAGCTTCTTGATGATCAGGGGCGCAATGCTGTGGAGCGCTTCGATGAAGCAGTCGGCAGAGCGCTGCGCATGGAAGACATGGCAGCCATTCGTGATGTGGCAGCAGAGCTGGCGATCCGCATTGAACGCGGCCGGCTTGATCTTGCCCGCAATCCCGAACGAATCGAAGAAGCGATCAACATGCTCAACGGCCGGCTGCGCGAGCGCCGCCTTGGTGAAGATCGACTGGAAGCGGCTGGCGAATATGCCGTGGCGTATCTGTTTCGTCGTCTCGTCGATGGCAATGATGTTGTCATGAAGACCCGCGCTCGCGAAATCATCGTGCGCATTGGTCGTCAATCCGTGTACCCATTGTGCGTGGCGCTTTCGGAAGTCGCGCCGCCAAGTCAGAGGGCAATCTGCGACATGCTCGGCGAAATTGGATATTCCCACGCAGCACCGTATCTGCGGGAACTCGCAATGGACCCCGGGGCTGCTGATCACGTGCGCGATGCTGCAGCACGGGCGTTTCGAAGCGTCGGCGGCATCGAGGCGGAACTCGACACGCTCTACACGATGCTGGCCCGTCAGTATTTTGATGAATCACTGTCGCTGATTGCGTATCCGTACGAACCGATGAACAGCATCTGGGAGTACGATTCGTTTACGGGTCTCGTCCCTACGCCGGTGGCAACGGAAGTCTTCAGTGAAATCCGCGCGATGCAGACATCGCGCGAAGCGCTGCGACATAATCAGAGCAACGAAATTGCACTGGCAACATTTGTTGCTTCGAACCTGCGCAGGGAAAACCAACTCCCCGCAGGCGAGCTTGACCCGGTCTATGGCAACCTGCAATACACACCTGATTTCTACGCGACAGTCTTCGGCACGAGCACTGCCCTGGACGTTCTGGCAATGGCGCTGGACAACCAGGACACGACTTTGGTGCGTGATGCGATTGGCGCGCTATCCAAGACAACCGGCGGCTCGAATCTCTTTACGCGTCGCAATGGCTCGGGCAATCCGCTCATCCATGCTCTGGAATACCCCGATCGCCGGGTGCAGTATGAAGCTGCGCTGACGCTCGGCAATGCACTGCCGGACAGTGGGTTCTCAGGCGATTTTGCGGTCGTTCCGATTCTGGCTTCGGCGGTACGCACCGGCAATCAAAGTTATGTGGTGGTGTTGGCTTCAGACCCCGAAGACGTTCGAATTGCGACTGAAGACATGGAAGAACTTGGCTTTACCGTCATTGCCCATGGCGCGAGTGTCGATGAAGTTCGAGCATTGATCGAAAAAGCCGTTGGTGTTGATCTTGTCGTCATGCGACAGTCCAGCGTCGAAGCAGCTCGCAGGACGATTGCGGATTTGCGCGGCATTCCCAAGACAACCGTGTCGCCGGTGTTGATCAACGCAGGCGGGACTGATGTTCCGGCTCTGAGCCGCGAGTTTCGCGCTGATTCGAAGATCCACGTCAGCCCCGCGGGCGTTGCATCTGATGCGCTGGCAGCAGCGATTGAAAGCCTGATGCAAAAAGCCGCAGGCGGCAGGATTACGGATATCGAAGCTGAGGAGTACGCAGCCCGGTCGTTGCAGACGCTTCGGGATATCGCGATCTCCGGCACGCCTGCATACAACATTGCTGATGCTCAGGCGTCGTTGCTTGAAGCATTGCAGCAACGCGGCGGCGCAGCCAGAATGCTGGTCGCTGACATACTTGCACTGATCGACAGTGACACTGTGCAGCAGGCATTGTTTGATGCAGCATTGCAAGCGCAGAATCGCGAGCAGGTTGAACTGCTCGCCCGTGTGGCAGAGTCGATCAAGAGGTTCGGCGACCGCGCTGATCAACGCCATCTCAATGCATTGGCAACGCTTGTGCAGAACGCGAGCGGCGATGTTGCGGACGCGGCAGCTCTTGTACACGGCGCGATGAATCTTCCTGCTGAACAGGCGATTCCGTTCCTGCCGGAGTGAAGCGAATTGGTTCTGTGCCGGGGCAGCAGGCATTGCCCGGCTGGGGCGCGTGTGCTACTGTTTCGCTCGTCGCTGTCGTGACACATGCCACCCTAGCTCAGTTGGCCAGAGCGGAGCTTTCGTAAAGCTCAGGTCAGGGGTTCGAGTCCCCTGGGTGGCTTTTCGTACGCTGCGCCTGGGTGTTGCCGGGCACTTGGCATCGTTGCGATCTCCGGGTGCGGCTCGGATGCCCTGGATTCGTTCAGAGAGCGCACGGATTCGTATCCGCCGGGGACGCCGGTCTTTGAGAAGTCGAACTGCCAGAGCCGGTACTTGCGGCATCGGAATGCGCCGGCGCAGGAATGCAGGTACAGCGACCACATCCGCCGGAAGCGTTTGTCCCGGACGAAGATGTCCCACGGCCGGGTCCCGTTGAGGATTATGTCCGCTTCGGCTAGAACTGATTCAAGCTTGTGTGCAAGCATGGTGTCACCCCCAATGGCATTCGGCTGTCCGACGCGGGTGTTCGAATCGTTGATCGCTGCTGATGGTGCCAACGGAAGCGCGCCAGCCGTTGCCGTATTATTGGGTATCGCTGCGGTGTGGAGCAAGACCGAGCGGAGTGGGGCGGCGGACGAGTCTGCGTGCTGCGGGTTCTCAGTGGTTGTCTCAACAGCAGATATCGATGATTGAGAGCGCTTGTAGGCATCTGCACAGCGCCGTGAGCCAGCGGGCAGGAGTACCGGCATGATTCTTCGGTGGACTGTCGTTTTCATTGTTCTTCTATCCTGTCTCGGATGCGCGTCTCGGGAAACATCGGCTGATGTTCAGAAAAATCGCGTCGTTGTCCTGGGCATGATCCACAGCAGGCACCGAACATCGGCGACGTACTCCCTCGATGTTCTGCGTGATGCCATAGTCGGTGTGGAACCGAACGTAATACTCACAGAGATTCCCCCGGATCGATTTGAGATAGCTCTGACTGAGTTTCAATTCGACGGACGGATTACCGAGCAACGTGTCAGCAGGTTTCCGGAATACGTCGATGTGCTGTTTCCTCTGACGAATCACATGCCGTTTGAAATCGTTCCGTGTGCAGCGTGGACAAAAGACATGGCGGACGCCAGACAGGAGAAACTTCGCCGGTGGCAAGAAACTCGGCCAAATGAATCAAAAGAAGTTGAAGAGGCCCAGCGCCGGGTCGAGGCAATCATGCAGGCGGAATTCGGCGACCTGAACGATCCGCTGGCGATTCACAGTGAGCGGTATGACGAACTCGTCGCCATGGCGCTGGAGCCGTACGACCGCCTATTCAACGATGATCTCGGTGCCGGCGGCTGGACGAACATCAACACGGCACATTACGAGCTGATCGATGCAGCATTGGACCGCTACGCCGGGCGCGGTATCACGATCCTGATCACGTTTGGATCGTGGCACAAATACTGGTTTCTCAAGAAGCTTCGAACGCGTTCGGACATCGTGCTGGTTGAGCCCTGCCAATTCTTCAAGCACTGACCATCCGGGGTGTCTCTCCCTCGGCGGTGTACAACTCGCGTGTGGTGAAATGAAAGACAAAGAAAAGGCCCGGAGCGAGTTGCTCCGGGCCTTGGTTATAGTCAAAGGAATCTGGTCGTCAGACGATCATCGATCCAGATCGTAGCCGAGTGATTCAAGGGCATCGAACAACTCTTCAGCTGTCTGAATGTCTTTCAACTCCGGCGGTGGGCCGACGAGGTCGTATTGGATCACCGCGTTCTGCGTTCCCATGCCGAACATGTTCGTGCCAGCTGCAAGGGCGTCTGCGCCGCCGTCAACTCGGACGAGGTGTGCCCGCAGACCCATAAGTGCGGTCGGCTGACTGACAACATCAAGGATGCCATCAGGCGGCGTGCCCGGGCCACCAGGACCCCACAAGTCCTGATCACAGAGTTGACTGGCGATGCCGTCGATGCGGGCTTTGCCGTGGTCAGTCTGTAACGTCAGGATCATGAAGTGGTTAGGAATTCCATAAGAACTCAGCAGGGATTGATCCCAGCACGTAATGCAACGGAAGGCACCTGAAAGCCCGGCCTCGTTCATGTTCCACACGAGGTAATGCGCTTTGGTTGTCACCGGGCCATCAGTTTCCTGACGGAGGTCGGTGTCCAACGGATGCAGCGTCACATCAGTTCTGTTTTGCAGCAGGCGCGGACCGCTGAATGCGATCGATCCGACTGCCTGGAAATTCATCAGCAGCAGGTCGTAGCACGAGGCGTATTCAAACCCGTTGAGATTCAGTACACCCGGCGTGCCGGTCGGCTGACCGTGCGCAGCAGCAGCAGTATTCACCTGCTTGGCGCAGGCGGGATACTCCCATGCGTAACCGTCTCGGTAATGCACCAATGTTGCGTTACCAGCGAGGTGATTCCAGCGAATCTCATTGCTGTTGATGTCGATCGCCCATGCGAGGATGAAACCGCGCAGGTGGCGTTCGCCGGTGTTTGACTCGGGGTCAGGTCGGCCGGGCGGGAAGCCCGGATCAAGCACTGTGAACGGGCTGAATGTCGGATCCTGCGGGCCGTTTCCACCGAGGCCTGTCACTGCAGACCAATATGTCGGTTGATCAGCAGTCAGCACGATCGTGTTGTTGGCCCAGTTCCAACCCGGGTGCGGTCGTTCGTCATCGGCAGCTGCCAGTGGGGCATCGCCGTTGACGAAGTAGAACTTCACGCGCACCGACGACGGGAAGTCGTTGGTAAGTTGCAGGAACGTATCCTGGATCAGATTGCCATTGGCATCCCAGCGAATCTCGACTTTCGAGAAGATGACGAGGCTGCCCTTGGGCGAGCATCCGCCACCCGGAGGCGGCACTGGACAGACGACGTTTGCACAGAGCACATCATCACCTTGATAGGTGCCGCCCTGTGCGTTACATGCCTGTTCGGAGATCGCTTCGACACATGTGCCATCAAAGAGGCAGCACGCGCCGGTTGGCTGCGGACACGGGTTCGGCGAGCAATCGCTGCCGAGACCCTGGAAGATGCCGAGCAACTGGAAGCATTCCTGAAGCGTGGCATTTTCAACGCATGTGCCATCGCCGAGACAGCACGCACCTTCGCAGCGAATGTTTGCACACACAGAGCCGAGGCCCTGGAAGACTCCGCCGAGGTTGTTAACACAATCGTCAGCGGTGCGGTTGTCATCGCAACCACCATCCGGCAGGCAGCATGCTCCAAGACACTGCACAGCACCGCAAGAAGAATTCAAGCCCTGCCACACGCCGCTTTGCTGTGTACATTCGCTCAGTGTGAGCTGTGAAAGGCAGCTGCCGTCCTGCAGACAGCATGCGCCAGTGCAGCGCACGAGGCCACACTGCGAATTCACACCCATGAAGCTGCCACCGGCTGCTGCGCATTCACCGACTGTGAAGCCTGCCTGGCAGGATCCATCCTGCATACAGCACGCGCCTTCGCAGCGAACGTTCCCACACAAGGAGTCCGGACCGAACCAGAAGCCCTGCGCAGTATCGCAATCGGCTTTGGTTTGCTGGCTGCAACTGCCATCAACGAGGCAGCATGCACCAAGACACTGGACAGTGCCGCAGTCAGTATTGAGTCCCCTCCAGACGCCGCCGAGTGTCACTTCACACTGTGGCTGCGTGGTGTTGTTCTGGCAGGAACCATCAGGCAGACAGCACGCGCCATCAGGGCAGTTGGCAGTAGCGCACGTGGAGCCGAGGCCCTGGTAGGTTCCGCCGGCTGCGGCGCATTCGGTTGTCGTTTGATTGTCAAGGCATGTTCCATTCGGGAGGCAGCATGCGCCTTCGCAGCGGACACCGGTGCAGTCAGTACCATCACCGAAATATTGACCGCTGGCTGCGTTGCAATCAGCTTCAGTGCGCACATCACACGAGCCGTCTGGCAAACAGCAGGCACCCATTGGCAAATCACAATTTGCCGCTCCACACGTCACACCGTCACCGCGGTAGATGCCGCCGGCATTGGTGCAATCGATCAGTGAGATGAACTGGCATGAGCCATCAGTGAAGCAGCATGCGCCGGGGCATTCGACCTGTGTGCAGTCGATGCCGTTCATCCACAGGTTTCCACCGGCGGCGGTGCAGTCGTCTTCGGTCAGGGATGCGCATGCACCGCTGGGCAGACAGCAACCACCGGTCGGCACCGGGCAATTGGTCGGGATTGAGCAGTCTTCAAAGAATGAGAATGCTGTGCCGCCCTGGGCGGTGCAGTCATCCGGTGGCACGAGAATACACGAACCATCAGGCAGACAGCACTTGGCCCGACAGAGTGTTGGCGTGCATGCGATACCGTCACCCATATACGTGCCGCCGGAGTTTGTGCAATCTGTTTGGCCGATTACCTGGCAATCGCCGTCCGGGAAGCAGCATGCGCCTGTCGGGGGGCCCAGCGGAAGTTGCAGTGCGCCCACTATCCAAAGCAAGGAATCGGAATTCGTAAATTCTGCGGGCGAAAAGAGCTGCACAGTTGTACTTGTATCGCCGGAAGGAATTGTGACGTCTCGAAGAACGGTGTCGAACTCCGGTCCATCGGTGCTTGCCAGTTCGTTATTTATTGTCTGTGTTCCGAGGCCGTTGGAAATTGTGTACCTGTCGGGTCGAATGGGCTTTGCTTCACCGACAATCAGCGCCAACTTGGCGACGCGTCCAGCCGGTTCGGCCAGATAATTGAATGTCACCGGCACAGTCACAGCGTTGGCACCGACAAAAAGTCGAAATGCATAGTCGGCGCCATCGAACATGGACACGCCGTACACGTTCGGATCAGACTGGTCGACGTAAATGACAACCAGTGCTGCACCGTGCATTCGATCGAGATTGTCAGCAGGTGTAGGATCGGAAACGTTGAAGTTATATGTGCCGACACCGCTGCCGGTAAACGCAGTCTGTATCTGACTGGTCACGACCGCGCGATATGCAAGCGCATCTTCGATTTCGTGTTCGACGCCGATCTGTGTACCAATGTAGTTGGTACCTGCAAGGTCCAACTCTTGCGCGGTCGCAATCGCAGACTCGGCACCGCCGCCGTTCCAATATAGATATGCCGCGCGGACCGGACCATTAATGTCAATAGTGATCGTCCCTGAACGCGTAGGATTCATTCCCACGCCGGCGACATTGACGGACAGACCAGCTTCGGGTGCGGGCACAGCGACGAACGTGGGGCCGAGCTGTGCGTCGCCTTCAGCAGGCGCAACCGAAGCAGCTCCGAGCACGGCTGCGGTACAGACCACAGGCATGAACAGCTGCTTCACGAGACAATGGACGATGCGTTTCATTCTTCACCCCTCCAAAGGTGTGTCATCTAGATCATCGCGACCTGAGCCGGACGTGACAATCACAAAACGCCAAAGTTACGGCACTTAGGTCAAAATGTCGATGCGCGTCCACCCGCGCATCCAAGCCAATTAATCCTCTGGGGCAGCAACGGCAGTTTGCGATTTTGCGTCGTTGCACCACATGAGAAGACGAACTGGTAAGGCAGGCCTTCTGGGGCCATTGGGTACTGTTTCAACGATTAGTCCTGAACCTGCAGCGACATCCAGATAGCCGTCGTTGTTGATGTCAGCCAGACCGATTCCCGCCATCGCCGCAAGGCCGGTGACTGGCAAACCTGAATGTTCGAGGAACTTCCAGGCGCCGCCTCCGGTGCCATCGCCAAGGAGCAGGAATACACCACGGATAAAGCCACCCTCAAGATTCTTGCGTCCGGCGACAACCATGTCGACATGCCCATCGAGATCAATGTCGCCGACAGCGAGTCCCTGGGCACCACCCATCATCTCTTCAAAGACATCAGGCGACTTGGTCCACATGCCATCGTCGCCTTGAAGATAGACTTCCGGGCCATCGATCCAGTTTGCGACGGCAATATCTTTGCGTCCATCTTCATTGAAATCAGCGACATCGATGCCCCAGAAAATACCGCCCATCATCGGGCTGGGCATGCCAAGTGATCCATCCTTCCAAGCGGCGCCTTCCTCGTTGATGAAAACCCGTGGCCCGAGGCTGTACGCTGCAATGATGTCCAGCCAACCGTCGTCGTTCATGTCTTCAAGTTGAACACGCGTAGCCCAGCCGGCCTCAGGAAGACCGCCATCGCGCCGCGACCAGCCGGCACCAGTACCATCGCCGAGATACATTCGAATACCAGCATCATCAGATGCGCCGACGACAAGGTCTGCATTGCCGTCTTTATCGATGTCACCAACGGCGATTGATTCTGCGCCGCGGTATTTTTCGACGATCCCACTTGGCGGGAGAATGTCGGCTGGATACATGCCTTCCATGACCATGTTCCAGTTTCCTGCACCATCACCGAGATAGATGTACACGCCCGCGCAATGATCTGCGACGACGAGATCAAGTTCATCATCGTTGTTTACATCATGCAGTCTGAGACCGCCGCCACATGACTTGCTTTCGGTGCGCATGAGACCATTCGATGCTGATGTCCATGCACCCGCGCCATCGCCGAACCAGACTTGGGGGCCGTCGCCAAGTCGTGGGATCGCAGCAAGATCCATGTTTCCATCCTTATTGACGTCTGCAAAGACAGGATCGCACTTCCACATGCCGCTGGTTGGCAGCCCTTCTGAGCACAACGTGAACGTGACAGGTGATGGTTCCGGATGATCATCAGTGGCCGCATTGACCGCTGTTGTCTGCGTTGGAGCAGATGAATCTTCGCGCTCATTCACATCACTATCACTGTTCGAAGACTGCGTTTGGTTTGCTGTCTGAATGGCAGTGGCGTCATCACTCTGATTCGAATCGGCAGCGGTCGAATCCGGCAATGTTGACGAACCACAGCCAACCATGGCCGTCAGCATGAACGAGCAGCAAGTCCAGCGTGCAATACCCATCAATTCGCACCTTCCGGTCGGAGATCGAGATACCACGTTCCATCACGACGCACCCACTGTTCATCTTTCATAATGATGCGTGCGGGCAGTTTCGTGAGATTGGGATCGTTGATCTTGTGTGTTATGGCAACCCGCACAATGCCGTAGTCGCCGATGACCTGTATCCAGTGAATTTCTCTGTCGATGTAGATCGTCAGATCTTTGGCTTCAGCAAGTTCATGTTCTGCAATGTCGGCATGATCTTTTGGATCAGACATCTGATACAGCCCGGTCCAGTCACTCTCGAGGCGTGCCTGCCAGGATTCTTCAAAACGCTCGCGCAATACGTTCTCAGCATCGATGTCGCGCACGTATGGCGATTCGTTATGCAGGTCGTATTCCTGGGGCGGAACGATTTTCCATTTGTCATCAATCAACTGCCACTTTTCAATGCGTGCTGTTGTCTTGGGTGCAGCATTCGGGAACTGGCGAATAGTCGATTCACACTTCAGTGTTACCCAACCGATGTCGTTTTCGATCGAGATGTCTTCGAATTGGTACGAATGGATAACGAACGGTTCATTTTGTTTCGACCACGCGATGTACTGTTCAACGTCGTACTGCTCGTCACCGACAAGCCTCTGATATTCGAAAACGACTGCCCAGTCTTCGGCAACACGTGCTTCCCAGACGCGCATCGCCGCGTCAGTAAGCCGTTGCATACGATCCGAAGCAGACGCCGCAACTTCTGTTGTTGGCTCAGATGTTGCGGCTGGATCGTCTTGTGCATCAGTCGTATCAGGTGACGACTCGACTGAGGGATTGCCATCAGTCTTTGAACAGCCTGTCAGCGGTAACGCAGCACAGAGCATTAAGGTCAATGCGCACGTCTGAAAGCCGACAGTATTCCCGATTCGGGCATGGAACCATGACATCGTCGTTCGGTCCTTTCCTTCGGCGGTTCTGCAGTTGACACTGCAACGATTCACATCCATGTGTGATCAGCAGAGACAGAGCTGATCGGTGTTGCCGTATGACCGGTCGCTCAGGCACGCTCGACAACCGAGATTCGGTCTGCTGCGTGTCCAGGCGACCCGTCATACAGCGTATGCAACGCTGCGAGAGTAGGTCGGCCTTCTTTGACTCTTTTCTTGACCAGATATCGCTGTCGTTTCCCGTGAAGGCAGGCGGGAAAGACGACGGGAGCAATGGGGAGCGTAACTCCCAGCATTGCTCCCGTCATCATCGGGTCAATGATCAAGTGATCAGATTACTTGCGGCTGCGAAGAGCCTTGCGAGCGATCTTATTCACTTCAGTGACGATACCACCAGTCTGCTCCGGCGGGGCATCTTCCGGATCGTACAGGATCACGGCGTTTTCAGTGCCCAAACCGAACATGTTGCTTCCGGCAGCGGCGAAGTCTGCACCACCGTCGATATTCAGTTGCTTGACAACGATGCCGAGCAGTGAAGCCGGTTGGCTGACTACGTCAAGGATGCCATCGGGAGGCGTGCCCGGGCCACCAGGACCGAAGAGGTCCAGATCGCACAACTGGCTGGCGAGGCCGTCAACTCGTGCCTTACCGTGATCGGTCTGCAGATCGAGCAAGCCGAAGTGGTTCGGGATGCCATAAGAGCTCAGCAGAGCTTGATCCCAGCACGTGATGCAACGGAATGCACCAGAGAGTTTGCCTTCGTTCATGTTCCAGACAAGGTAGTGAGCCTTGGTCGTAACAGGGCCGTCAGTTTCCTGACGCAGGTCTGCGCTGATCGGATGCAGCGTGACGTCCGTGTTGGATTGAACCAAACGGGGACCACTGAATGCGATCGAGCCGACTGCCTGGAAGTTGAAGAGCAGCTCGGCGAAGCCGGGGGCGTACTCAGCACCATTCAGGTTCAGAACACCACCAACGCCGAACTGTGCGCCATGAGCGGCGGCATTCGGATTGACGGCAGCTGCCCATGTGTTGACTTCCCATGCAGCGCCCAGAGCGTAGTTGACCACTGTGATGTTGCCACAGAGGTGGTTCCAGCGAATCTGGTTGCCGGAGATGCGGTCACATGCCCACGCAACGATGTAGCCACGCAGAAGACGACCGGCACCTTCGGGATTCGGACGTCCGGGGGGGAAGCCGGGGTCAAGAACGGTGAACGGGCTGAAGGTGGGGTCCATCGGACCGTTGCCACCGAGACCGGTCACTGCTGACCAATAGGTCGGCTGATCAGCTGTGAGCTGAATCTTGTTGTCGAGCCAGTTCCAACCCGGGTGAGCGCGCTCTGCACCATTGGCTGCCAGCGGCGGATCACCGTTGATGAAGTACATCTGTACGTCAACAGCGCCTGGGAAGTCGTTGGTCATCTGCAGGAAAGTGTCCTGCTGAAGATTGCCCGCATTGTCCCAACGAATTTCAACTTTGGAAAAGATCAGCAAGCTGCCTTTTTCCGTACCGCTAATGCGATCCTGCTGCGCCGACGCTGGCGCGGCAGCCATGAGTGCAGCGGCTGCACCACATGCCATAAGTCCAACATAATGCTTCGGTCCCATTGAATTGCCCTCCTCAAATGGTCTTGGGTTGTGGGATCCTTCTTGATTTGTTTCGATCCACTGAGCCGGCCCGGTGCCGACTCGCGACGTGATCACTTTCTCAATCGATCGCGTCAGAAACGAGATCGTACTGCGATTCACATTGCAGTGCGCACGAGGCGCGCACTGAAATGTGTCCATTCCGAATCATGGATACGAGTGTTGATGTTCGATCTGAAATTCAGATTTCCCCTCACCAAACGGGTATCCGTCTAAATGCTTCAGCGTCCGATACTAACGAAGCTGTTGCTAGGTCGTAGAATACTGATAAATGCAGAGGCTGCAACAGGATAAGCCGCGAAAATTCCCTGATGTGATACGGCGCAATGCGGTAACCAAGTTGGACTATGCGAGACTTTCTGGTGGGGAGGCCCTTTTGCAACCGGCGGGCAGTGCATGTAAATACTTTAGATACAGTAGTTTACGTCGAATTCCAGGAGCCGGTTCGGGGCGGCCCAAACTCCCTATAGACCGATAATCTGCATAGACTTTTGGGACGTGTTTTTCACTGAATGTCCGGTCTTTTGAGGGCTGAATAGGTTAGATAGTGACCTTGGAGAGTTTTACAGGTAGTTGTCCACAACGACTGTGCAGACTATTCGCCCAATGCGCACTCCAGGACGACTGTTGAAGTTGGGTGATTGTTCACCGTCGGTGCGGAAAGTTGTGATACGACACGCTGAAATCCTTGCGACTCGTAGAACGAGAGTGCTGACGTGTTGTCGATTCGAATGTGCGCTTGAATCGCCGTGAATCCCAGAATGCGCGCTTTGCAGACTGTTGCACGTGTCAGAGCTGCGCCGATGCCGCGCCGCTGCGCCTGCATCGCAACGAACGAACTGATCGATCCAACACGAGTTGCGCTGTCCAGTGTCTGTACAACTGGAATCACATCCTGAACGCCGAGCACGCAACCGGAGTCACGATGGTGCGCCACGTTGAACACGCCTGCATCCGGGAAGTTGCGAATGAATTCAACTTGCTCTTCGATCGACAGTTCATCGCGCATCGAAGTCAGATTGCCTGCACGAATAATCGGATTCAACAGGGCGATCATTTGCGCAGCATCGGCTGCTCGAGCTGTACGGATGCAAATGTCGCGCATTACTAATAATGTGTCCATTACTGGTTGTACGTCGCATTCAATTGCTCGAGCAACCCCCGGGCCAGATTCTGTTTGCGAGAAATTACACGAGCGTTGAGATCAGTAACAGCGCAATCGCAACTCCATATCAAAGCCACACCGGGAGATCCGCCCACCATTCGATAAGGAACATCGTGCAGTCTCCGCAGAGAAATTTCTGTGACAAGATTGTATCAGCGGAATCGGTCAGCAGAAGTATGCGACGACTTGGGGCCTATGTCGGCGCCACATATACTGCTTTCATGCAATGGCCGACACCAACAGGTCGCATCATTATCGCCGGCGGCAGCGGCTTTCTGGGGCGCAGTCTCGCGCATCGGCTTTGTGACGCCGGATGCGACGTAGTCATTCTTTCACGACATGTGCCTGCGGTTGACGGTCCGTGGACGTGGCGACAATGGGATGCTCGGACACTTCGTAGCTGGGTCGACGAGCTTGACGGCGCGACCGGCCTTGTGAATCTGGCCGGACGCAGTGTTGATTGCATCAAGTCACCGGAGCATTGCGATACGATTTTGCGTTCGCGAGTTGAATCGACCCGTGTGCTCGGGCAAGCCATTCGGCGTGTTGCCGTGCCTCCTCCGGTGTGGGTACAGATGAGTACTGCACATATTTATGGTGATCCGCCGGTTGTCGTCTGCGATGAAGACAGCGCAATCGGGTATGGACTTGCGCCAACAGTTGGTATGGCGTGGGAAGAGGCATTTGCCCATGCAGTGTTACCCGCAATGCGGTCCGTGATCTTGCGCACAAGTTTTGTCATCGGACGCGGCGGCGGCGCATTGCAGCGATTGTCGAAGCTCGTTCGATTCGGACTGGGCGGAACTGTGGGCACCGGAAGACAGGGAATCAGTTGGATACATCAACTGGACATGAATCGGTTGTTCGAGCGAGCGATGACTGATACTGCGATGTCCGGCACGTATATCGCGACGGCGCCGCAGCCGGTTTCCAATCGTGAATTCATGCAAGAGCTTCGGCGCGCCATGCGCATGCCGATCGGGTTGCCTGCATTGGAGTGGATGGTTCGGCTCGGAGCGCCGCTGGTACTGCGCACAGATCCGGAACTTGCCTTGTACGGCAGGTATTGCGTTTCCAAGCGATTGGCCGAGGAGGGTTTCACGTTTGAGTTTTCGACACTTCAATCTGCATTGGCAGAGCTGTTTGGTGCGCATTGAGCAGCAGGCTCAGCGACGCGCGGTTCGATACCAGCGACTCGGCTTTTCGATGTGATCGCTCGGCTGTTTACCAGAGGCGAATGGACTCGCGCATATGGCGAAGATCATCAATCGCCTGCTCCGGGCCGGTTACTGAACCAAAAAACTGGAATCCGAAGTGTGCCCGATCCGTGAGAACGTCGACAACCTCACAACGTGTGGGATGAATCACACCGTCACATTCGTAGTCAAATTGCATTGCGTACGTCGCTGCTTGAAACCCGCAAAGTGTGCTGAAGATAGCCTCCTGAGTGACTTCATAGTTGGGATGGAATGGGGCAAGCGCGTGAGGCGCGAATGCGCAGTGCGACTCAAACGACTTGATTTGTGACAAGCTCGGCTGGGACGCATATACCTGAACCACTGGCGTAAATGCATCATGTTCGAGTGGGTATTTGGAAATCACCAAAATCGGCTCGCCGGAGATTTCGCGAAGATCACGGTGCAATTCCGGATCAGTCTGAGTCGAGGTCTGTTTGTCTAATACTCTTGCGAAGTCGCAGATTCGCGCGAACTGCCATGTTGGAGCTTTGCCAATAGAGAAGCCGAGACGCTCGTTGGAGTACAAATCGTTCTCGAGGGTGATGGCACTCAGCGGCGACAATTGCGTGACAGCTGTTGCGGCTCCAACGACTCCAATGAATTGTCGTCTGCTCATCGACATTCCGGAGAACCTACATATTTGATGTGCCTTAAAGTCGGGGCGACTGGATTCGAACCAGCGACCTTCTGCTCCCAAAGAATAATCGAGAGCTTGCCGACTCGGCGTTCCCAGCGGCTGAAGCGATTCAAACGCTACCTACCCGTTGCATCAATTGCAAATCATCGCACGTCATTGGACTGTTTTTGGTCAATTATCAACAATACATGCGCTCTCTGGCATGTGGGCAACGGGTAGTGAGTTCGACACCAAAGTCGTGGTCAGCAAACGAAACAACCGCGCCGCCTGGTTGGACAGCGCGGTGTTCCGCAAAGGAAAATGAACGACACCGAGAGCCGATACGACTCTATCCCAGGTCAGGCGAACGCCAGTCCGCTTTCGCGCAGGACGATCTCGATGTTGCTCAAGCGGTTACTGATCTGCTCGGCGGTTTCGGCGATCTTCTTCGCCTCCTCGGCGGTCTTCTTCTCTTCGGTCTTGTCGATCGTCTGCGAGCCGGGGAACGCCATGCCGGCGAGCTCTGCACCGCTGAATGATCCGACAGTGCGCAGTGCCGGCTCCGCTGCACCCTGCATCGTATCGATCGCGCGCAGTTGAAGGTCAAATCGTCGATTGATCAGGTTCGGATTGATGCCCTCTTCACGCGCATCCTCGAGTGCGTTCTGGCGGCGAAGCTCCAGGAGCTTGCCCTCCACATCCGGACCGCCTGCTATAGAGATCTCCAGTTGTTCGATCTCGCGCTGCAGCTGCTTCTCGCTCATGGCGATGCGCTCGATCTGCCGCTGCTTCTCCGCGAACACGCGCTGGTGAATCTGGCGCTCGAGCGCTTCTATCTCGAGTCGCCGAGCCTTCTTGATCAGAGACAGCTTCTCCTCGTTGTTTTCCTCGAGCTTGGCAAGCTCGATCTCTTTCTCGAATTTGAATCTGATCAAAGCCAGCTCGCGCTGCGCTTGGTTTTCGATCCCTTCGAGGCCGAGTTGATCGACACGGCTTCGCAGCGCGTCGATATCGCTCGTTGCGCCGATCGACTCAGTGGCTGGCGGTGAACCCGCGGCGGTGGAACCAGGCGCAGCCGTCAGCGCGTCGAGATTGCCACCGCGAATTGCGTCGATTCGACGCTGTGTTTCACGTTGAACCCGCAGCGCATCTTCAAGTTTGCGGCGAGCCTCTGCCGCTTGCTTCTGCACGCGCGTGGTTTCAGCAGTCGTGTCTGACTTGTCCGGGATCCGCTGCGAATCAGAAAAGTTGGCGCCGAAATTCGCGGCCGTGAACACCGCGTCGAATTCCTTCTTGAGTTCGGCCGTATTCTTGCGTGCCTCGTCCAGCTCCTGCTGCAGCTGTCGGATTGTCATTTGCTGAAAGACTTTCAGCAGACGCGCGCCCGCAGCGGCAACGCCTTCGATCGCACCTGTCGCGGCACTGACTTGTATTCCGAGATCTCCGTACCGATCGGTCAGCACAACGACAATCCCCTGGGCTTCTTCCAGCTCGCTGTTACTGAGCTTCTCCTTGGCGGCAAGTTGCTGCAGACGCTGAATGCGATCGAGATCCTGCGCACGCATCTGATCGCCTGCCGCGCGAGCCTTTGCAAAGCTGTCGTTCAATTGCGCAGTAAACTGCGATGCTCGATCAATTGCTATGCCCAGCGCGACAAATCCGGCCACGATGGCGCCGAGTGCGAGGAACATGGGATTGACCGCAAGAAATGCCATCGCGGCCCCCAGGCCCTTTATGACACCGATCAGCGTGCCGACGGTTCCGGCCACCAGCTGGATCGTGCCGCCAACGGCCACCAGCGCGACGCCGGCAACGCCGATCTTCGCGATCCACTGCGCGATCGTGACAATCATCTCGCGATTGGTTTTGATCCACGCCACAGCTTCCATTGCCTGGCCATGCAGCGCTTTCGTTGCTGTGATTAGCGAAGGCGCCAGCTGGGCCCCGATGCTGAACGCGCCGATCTTGATGATGTCCCACAACTGCCCGAGTGTGTCGCCGAGCTTGGCTGCATCTGCAGCCGCCTCCGTGCTCAGTGTCAGTCCCATCTCGCGAGCTTTGCGCTGGAATTCTTCAATGCCCGCAGCCCCGCGTTCGAACAGCGGCAGCAGCTGCGTGCCGGCTCGGCCCAGCAGCATCTGCGCCAGCGCTGCCCGCTTGGTGGGATCTTCGATCGATGCAATCCGATCGGCAATCAGTTTGAATTGCTCCTCGGGCGATTTGCTTGCCAGGTCGTCGTACGACAGACCGAGATCACCGAGTGCATCAACCTGCGTTGACAGCCCGCGGCCGGCATCGGTGATCGATCGCTGCATCGTCTTGATGCCGCGCTCCAGCGTGCTCAGATCTGTGCCGGTTTCGCGTGCAGCGAACTTCAACTCGCTGAGCGTCTCCACACTGAAGCCGGTGCGCTTACTCATCTTGTCGAGCTCATCGCCCATAGAGATGAACGTGCGGATACCGGCAATGAACGGAGTGAGGCCCGCAGCGCTCACTGCCAACAGCGATCGACCGATGCTGCTGACGCCGGCACCGAACGCCTTCATCTTCGCCTGGGCACGGCGCAGTCCGCGCACAAGTTTGGTGTCGTCGAGGTTGGCTTCGACGAACGCGCGTCCTGCTCGGATTGCTCCTGCTCCGGTCAATCGAGGCCTCTATTCACGAACCGCCGACTACGCGATTGAGCAGCTGATCGAAGATGTCCTCGATCTTCCGAATCGCGGCTGAAATCTTCCTCTTCAGGTCTGCGATCGAGCTGCTCGGGTCGAATGATTGGGCGCTGACTCGAGCCTCCCAAACGTCGGGGTGTCTGGCGATCATGTCGGGTGAGATGCTGCCGGGTACGCGCAAATCAAGCTTGCCGCCGGTATCGATGTAGCCGATCGATTCGAGCTTCTTCTTCACCCGGGCTCGAGTGTCAGCATGCTTCTTGTTAGCTCGCTCCTTGGCGGACATCACACAGCCATTCATCTCTTCGACGACGGCGTTCATGTCATTCTGAAGCGCGAGCTCGTCCTGCAAGATCCGAATCATCGCTTGCTGGAACTCGCTCTCCTGCCTCGACACCTCAGCCGGGTCGATGTCCTCGATTCGCGTGACGCGGATCCGCTTTGCCGAGGTAGCGAAGTTGCTGCGCCGTTTCTGCAGGCTCTGCACGTCGCCGTTGATCATCTTCACCTTGTCCTGGATTGGCTTCGGAAGCCAGTTCAAGACGGGTAATGGCTGTAACGGCTCGGTGTAAAACTCGATGCTCGGGGTCATGGCGGTTCCTTTCAGCACGAACCAACTTTGTTAGTCGCTCTTCGAACATTGCTGTTATCCCCGCGTCAGAATGCGATGGACACAGCCCGATCAAGATCAGCGCGGGTCAGCAGATCGCGAGTCCGAACCGCAAACACAACGTTGTCAGTGACTCCTGCATGTCCTGTACGCGCATAGCTCTTCGAGATAGTTGTGAGAACGCCATCGAATAGAAGATCGATCGCCTCGGCCGTGAATTTGGAATATGCAGCTGCCGAAGCGAAGAGCTGCTCGATGGAACTGCCGTAGCTAGTCTTGATTCCGCCGCGACGAATCACGCCCTGAGTCGTCCGTCGAAGCATCAGCACCAGCATCGCATCGCTTGACCGAAGCATTCTCGACTTGAGTGGGTCTTCGCGGTAGCGTCGCGACAGTGCGCGAGACTCTGGCATCAGTTCCGATATCAGCGCACGCATCGCCGGCGACGGTCGAACGTTGACAATGTCCGCAGCCGGCCGCTGCTCGGGGAGCTTTCCGACGGCACCTCGTAGCCTGCGCTCAAATGAGCGAGCCGACGCCGCGATGCCTTGATTGTCGAACCATGCGCCGCTGTAGCGCGGCGGATCTCGGTCTGGCTGTCCACGCCGAAGATACTGCGCGAGATCTGGTGCCTCGACCCGGGCCGAACCATCTGGCTGTGGAAAGTGGCCGATTCGCGACTTGGCGAGCAATCGCTTGGTTTTCAGCAGTGAATCGCGACCGGTGAACCCAAGCTCAATTGCAATCTGAGCTTCGTTCAACATCGACGTTTGCGTTGTCTCGGTCATGGTGCGGTCTCCGTACCCGCCGCACCTGTGTTGTCCACTTTGTAATATACGCCTCGAATCTGTGGCTCATTCCACGGAGTGGAATCAATCTCACGTCCAGCGCGACTTGAACCGGTTACCACACTCTTTGCAAAACATGTATTGCAGTTTCATACGGTTGCCGAGGTCGATGGTTTTCCGGATCTTCAACTCGGCCGATCCGCAGACATCGCACCGGTTCAACCGACAATGCACGGTACGCAGATTGCATCCAGGTGCCGGAGGATCGCTTGCCGGCGTCATCTTCATTGGTGCGGGGTCATCGATGCCGACGAATGGCTTGCGGCGCGCGCGTTGGGGCGATTTACGGGCCACCATGCACCTCAGAATACTCCCGCTCGATCCGGACCTGACCACACCGACATCGCTTGCGCGTCAGGACGATGCCGGTGCATGGTTTCCCAGTCAACGGAGAAGTTCCGCTACATCGCCGCCGGAGTGGGGTCGTGCTCCATGCGGTATGTCGAGAGCCGCAAACTGGGCATCGACCAGGCAGTACGTTGACGAACAACGGCTCTTGAGTTCGGCTGCCAGTAGGACGTCCCTTGCCCTTGCTCATGGTGTGCACAGCCCACATTGGCCGTCTACATCGAAGAAAGAAAGTGTGTCTTGTTTTGCGACTGTTCCCGTAGGGGGCGCGCACGGTCGATCGGCCAGAAAGGACCCGCTCTCTTCCGGTAGGCCGCGTCATCGACCTCTCGTAAGTGTCAGGATAGCCCACCGTTGCGTCTGTGGCATCGTTGCCAGCATTTGAGCGTGTCGGACGATCGCCCGTCGTTCGGCCGTAGGAATCGATCTCATGGCATCCAGCAACTCTTGCAGGTCGGGCGGTGTAGCGAGTTGTGCGTTGGCCGCATCAGAAAGCGCCGCGTTGAAGTCGGGATCGCCGTCTAATTGAGTGCTCATGCCGGTTGGTGAATCGCCGCGTACATACGACGCGCCAGCGCTTTCGACTGCCTCGGGTCTTCGTAAGGCAAACGTCTCCGCGCCGCATTACTCATTGCGTCCAGCGTCTCCGCCGTGAGTCTCTCTCGTTCGTCGTCATCGAGGCCGATCAGCCATTCGTCGATCGCAGCGGCTTCTGTTCGATATTCCTCATCTGCAGCCCGTTGGTCAGGCAGCTCGTTCGTCAGAGCCGGCGCATTGGAGCCAGTACTCTGCGAGCGCGACCGCGTCGCGATTGCCCGCAGGTTGTTCACCAGGGCTCCGGTCCCCTTACCACGCTCACGACATTTCGACGCCTCACGTCGCACTGTCGTGGCTGTCAGACGCCCTGTGTTGGCCAGCTCGCTCCGTACGGGTTCGCCGATTCCTGCATCAGTCAATGCTGTGATGAGTTCAGCAGCAGCACGCTGCTGCTGCTGATCACTACTTGTTACATCATTACTTGGTACGGTTTGATTTTCGGCGCTCGGTTCTCCATGCGCCGGAATCCCGTCAGTGGAATCACCTCCTGGAACTCCAAGCGCCGGAAAGCGACCTTCGGCACGGCGAGTGTTGAGTCCACGCGCCGGTTTTCCGTCTATGGACTGAGGATCTGCCAGCGTTGGTTTCGAAGCTTTATCCGTTGATTCAAACAACGTTCCAGAAGCATCACCTGCAGCTTGCGACCCCGGTGCGATTGTCTGCATGAACTCCTCGAACAATTCTGGTTGCTCGTACTCAGCTCTACGGTCGGGAGTCTCGTATACGGCGTCGACCCAGAAGAATCTGCCACGAGAATCGCGCCGACGATATTTCCTGTAGTAACCGCACTGCTTCAGTTCACTGAGAGCTTTGCGCACGGCATTACGTCCCTCAGTCTTAGCATTGACCAAATGCGCGATTCGAACCACCCAGTCATCTGGCATTGCGAGCAGATGGCACAGCAACCCCGTAGCTCGGTGGCTGAGCCTATTGTCAACGATCGATTGGCGTTGAATAACGACGTAATTCTTCGTGTGCTTGACAATGCGAATAATTCGCCCACGATCAGCACTCTCGTATGATGCCATGTCGATCGTCCTTGATCGGCCCGGGGTTCGTGCCCCGAGTTCCTATCTTGCGTCCCGTCTGCGCTTCGGCACAAACACCCGCCGCGCGGGCGGGACGTATTTCTTTCACTCATCGCGGTACGACGCATGTGGCGATTGCTGCAGTTCGCTCAGTTCGTGCACCAACTGGGCACCCATGAATTGGGCTGCGCGTTCGTCATTCTTCGCTGCGACCAGTTGTTGTAGGAGTTGTTCAGCTGGTTGAAGCGCCCGTTCTGCCTGTGCAAGCTTCCCTGTATCGCGCAGCGCCTCGCCACGGATGATGAGCTTCATCGCTCGGGTGCCGATATGAGCTGCTCGGCGACGAGCCCTGATCTCTGCAACCTGTGACTCGTGAATCAGTCCGCAAATCTGTTCGACGTCGCCGGCGATGATGCGCTGCCGCGCCTCGCGCTCGATGTCAGAAAGATCCCGCGGTGGGCGCTTTCGTACCTTCGCCCAATTCATCAGGATCGCTTGATCTTGCTGCTGCTCGCGAAGTTCGATCAGTTCAGTCTGGCCGATGGCTTCAGCCGCGCGAAGCTGTTCCGCTGTCGAGTCCATCGCTGCGAAGTCGATCTGGGTGATGTCGTAGCTGCCCATCGTCAGATCCCCGCCCGATCAAGATTGCGATCTGCGCGTCGACGGTCGGCTGCAGCTTGTTTCGGTGAACGCTGGCGAGTTGTGTTGCTGCCCGAGATTCGATGTGCAACGTCATCAGCAAGGACGTCACGATCAGTGTCAGCTTCGGCGAGCCGTCGGCAAAACTCATGAACATCGCTAGGTTTCACAAGCATGCGACGGCCGGCACGGATGTACGGCAATCGCACGCCACGAACACCGTGACGAGCCCATCGGAAGATTGTCGAAACGTGAGGGCGATGCGAGCCGAACAGCCGCGTCGCCTCCTGTAGTGTGATGAGTTGCTCTTCGCTGCTGTTTGTCACGACTTGCCTCCTGCATATGAGTGTGGAGTGCAGATCGTGAACTACTTGCAGATACGGTGGGCCGTAACTGTTGGGGTTTTTGGTTACCGTTTTCGGTTACTCAGCTTGGTCTGTGACTTTCGTCACTAGATCACCTTTGAGAGAATATCTGACGTTCTTGCCGAGATCAGCCAGCGCCTTTGAGAGCGTGCTCAATGATTTCTTGATCGAGGCTCTCCGCTCCGTCGTGTAACGGCCACCCCAGCATGCTTTGTACAACTCCGCGACAGCGGCAGAGTCTCGGGGCGCCATGTAATCAGCGATCTTCTTTTCGAGCGGAGGCAAATGTAACCATAGATCCGGCGCGAACGCATGGGTGTAGTGTTCCTCGCCCTTGCGCAACGGCGAGTCGAATGTAATGGCCATGCCGGCCTTCCCGACGTTGAACGCCAGCATGATTGCTCGAAAGACGTCGCGCTGTACGAGTGCGTGTCGAAATTCAAACGATTGAGACAGACACACCATGGCTTCGACGATTTCCGGATCTTTCGAGAGTTCTTCGATCTCGCCCGCAGAATAGTCGGAGTCGAACGTGCCGTCGTCGGTGAGAGTGAATCCGCGATCTCGAAGACGGTTCCTTGCCAATGCCTCCCATTGCTCCATGATTTCGAAGATCGTCTCGACCCAAATCGCGGTGTAATGACGATCGAGCAGCTTCAGTACCAAATCAGTAGGCTGCTTTGATCTCGCGTCGCTCACTGCGCGTTGAACATCGTTGGGTAAACGCAAAAGATCTTCGTCGATGACGTCACGAATCGTTATGGAGCTAGGGCCGGAAGGGTACGGCTCGCTCGGCGCATTCCTCAGCGACGTCAGAATATAGGCCAACACGATAGGGCTTCCGGCAACCAGAAACGTCCACTCGCATGCCCAGTTTATTCTGACCTCGAGTGCTCGTGCGTCATATGGCTCCCACCCAAGAGCCGGGCCGGATTGGCAGTATTCGAACAGCTCGCGTATGTCATCTGGAAGATCTTCGACCGGCACAACATGACCGCGACGAGGTTTCGGCAGCAGGTTCTCGTTGAGCTGCTCTGCGATCCACCGAAGATTTGGCGCAGGTTTCCAATTCAATTCGTCAATCGACGGTGCATCGAAGTCGGGAGGTAGTTCTTCAGGGTTTCTCTGATCGTTCATGTTCATCACACTATCCCGGCGCCGCCTAGCCGGCGATCAGCCGTCCTTCCCGAACTGGGATCATTCTACGAAACAGCTCTGAGCTTGCGGATTAGCATGCTCACTCTCGACAATTTCGTCTCCGGGTATTCGATCGATACAAATTCGCCACGCCACCGCCGCGGCGGATGATCCGACAGCCGCACCAGCAGCCGACGACCGGAGACAGGGTGTTCAAGCTGGATGTAGCTCGATCGAGTTCGAATCGCCTGTTTCGTCTTCTGCACATTCCAGCCTGCAGCTGCGGCTGTGCGAATGATGCCGCCGGCCAAGAGAAATCTCCAAGACTCGTATGTGTTTCGCATCGCTGATCGCTCCTGTTGAGTTCGTGATCGATGAATTCCGACCGGCGCGCAACAGCACACCGGCCAGGCGGCCGCCCACTCCCGCAGACCGTCGTTCATCCTGACTCTGCGGTGATCTGCATCGCGCGATCGAGATCCCGCTCGGCATAGATCAGACTCGTGTCCGGACTGGCGTGGCCGAGGATCGTCGCGCAGACATCGATCCCGTATGCGCGCCGCAGCTCAGTCGCCCGGTTGTGGCGGAGCTGGTTCGGCGCGAACCGATGCGCGATTCGCCATGCCTTCAATTCGGCGCGCTGGCTTGGTGTCAGCCTCCTTGCCCATTCCGCGTTCGTTTCCACAGATCGTCGGCCGAGCGGTGCTGGCGGCGGGAACGCGGAGTTGCATCCACGGTGAATCGCCTGCCGATACGTCTGCGTTGTGAAGCAGTCGTTCGGCGACCATTGCGGATCTGTCTTTCGGTTGGTTCCCCGTCTATTGCCGCATGACAGCGGCGTGATGCGCGCCTGGGTGAGTTGATCGCGGAATTCCTGCATCGATTCGCGAGGTGAGAACAAATAGGCCGATGGGTTGCGCTGCATGAACGGCCTGATGATCCGCCGAGATTTCGGCCCAAGCAGAACTATGCGTTCATGGCCGTGATGTTCGGTCTTGTGCTCCGATGGTCGATAGATCCACGTCGGTCCGTCCTGCCGTTCGATATCGCACGGTCGCATGAGAACCGCTTCGCCAGGACGCATGCCAGTAAGCAGCTGAAGTCTGATCATTGCAGCGATCTGACGCCTGACCTGATTCAAGCATCCGTCGATTAGCTCTTGTGGCGCTGGCCGAACACGATCCGTGTCACGTGCGGCTGTGCGGCCAAATCGCAGTGGCTCGATGGTCTGCATGTCCGCCAGTACAGTCGCTGAAAGCCAACGCCGCGGCGGCCGGATTGACCACTTCACGATGCGCCGGATCCGATTCACAGATCCATTGATGTACCGACGAGAATAGTCGGCTTCGATGCACCACTGTTGGTATGTGAAGAGTGTCTCAGCGCTGAGTGATTCGATCGAATCATCGCCGGCAACTTCTCGCAGGCCACGCATCGCGCAGTTGCAGTTCTCTGCTTCTCGTGTCGGTCGGCGCGTTCCTGGCTTCAGGTAGTAGCCTCGCGCCCATTCGATATAGACGTCGACGAGTTCGTTCACGGTGCTGGGCGGTCGTTCGAACTGTGTAGGATGATGTTGGGCCATTGGGATGTATCTCCATCTTGATGGTTCAAGGGCCGGCTGCGTGGGCATAACTCGCGGTCGGTCCGCTTTTTGTTTCGTCGCCTGCTGCGCTTGCACTATCCGATTCGAGCAATGATTTGCTCAGCCTTCAGCTTGTCTGGTTCGGCGTAGATCTCCGTTGTCGTTGCGCTTCGGTGACCAAGAATCACGCGCGCCGCGTCGAGTCCATGCTCGCGACGTAACGCCGTGGCGGCTGTGTGCCGTAGCTGATGCGGTGACCACCTGGCCACCGGTTGCGGCGCGCGGTTGTCCTGCTCAGCCCGCGCCTTTTCGACGGAATTGGCGGCATCGATTGCGCGTTGAATCGCGCGGCGGTAGCTGGCGACGCTGTAGCGATCGCCGGCGGCGCGCTTCGGACGTCGCTTTCGATTCGAGCCGGGTCGGTTGCCTTGGTGCAAAGGCGTATTTCGATTGCGATGCACGTTGGCCCGTCGCTCGGATTCCGCTTCGGCCGGGCTGAACACTATCGCATGCGTGTCGCGTCGTAAGTACGGTTCAACGATCGTTTGGGCGCGGGGTCCGAGATAGATCGTTCGATCGTGGCCACGATGCTCGTTCTTGTGCCGGGCGGGCCTGTAGAGCCAGGGACTGATCGACGTATCGATATCGATCGGCCGCATAATCACGAGCTCGCCCGCGCGGGCGGCCGTCAACAGCTGCAGCTGGATGAGCGCCCAGATCTGTCTCGAAACGTACGGCTCGATCGCGTTGATGAATGCGATGGGTACGGACCGGACAGGTTCAGACTCACGTGCTTCACTGCGTGATCGCTGAAGGCCCCGCACAGCCATGAGCGCGTGCCACACACTTTGGGTGACGAGTTCCTGTTCGACGCCCCAGCGGAAGACGTGGCGGATCCTGCCGATGTGGCGATTGATGCTCGATCGAGTCCAACCCTTGTCGATCATCGACTGGCGGACAGCGATAAGTTTTTTGGGGCTGAAGTCGGCAGCGAGCGCGTTGCCATATAGCTTTCGCAGCGGCTTCATCGCCAGCTGAATGCAGCTCAGCTCGGAAGTGGGCGCGCCATCGGGGCCGCGATAGTGAACTTCGGCATGCCGCCAGAATTCGTCGACCAACTCGTTGATGGCCAAACACTGCTCGGTGGCATTTGTGCGCGTATTCGACGTGCGCCACTCGAGAATCAGTTGGTGGTATCGCTCCCAGCTCTCATCGGTTCCGTGCTTGCCGATGTAGCGACGTCTGCCGCCCAGCGTTATGAAAGCTCGGCCGCTCGGCTTGTGTAGACAGTACTTCGGGGGCTTGCGCGATGATCCGGCGTTCGGCATAAGAACGACCTCCACGTTTCGCAATTTGGTCAGAAACCAAAAGTTGCGATTTCGTTTCAGCCGCGCCGCCGAGTTGGCGGGTATCCGAAGTGCTGGATTCGGCCCAAGTTATTGAAGTCGGGGCGACTGGATTCGAACCAGCGACCTTCTGCTCCCAAAGCAGACGCGCTACCAAGCTGCGCTACGCCCCGCAGGTCGGACCATAGTAGGCAATTCGGCGGGAACGCGATCGATTGCCAGCGTCGTTCTTCTGTACAAGGCTTCGGTGGATGGAAGTTCACCTGTCTCGGGCACGGTTGAGCCAAGTGCAACGCCAACGTATCCTCTGCGGCTCAGCCGGCTGATTGTCCGAGGAATCTCTGCATGCTCACGTTTGCCCTTGATCTCAACGCCTATCTGCCCATCGGCATCCTCATTGTCATGGCGCTGCTTTTTGCGGTTGTGAATCTCATTGGAACCCACATCCTCGGGCCACGCCGCCATGGCGAGCGCAAGGACACGCCGTACGAATCCGGAATGGATCCGATCGGCTCGGCCCGCAAGCGGTTCAATGTACGGTTCTATATCCTGGCGATGACGTTTCTCGTCTTCGATGTCGAAATCATTTTCCTGTATCCGTGGGCAGTGACCTATACGAAACTGACGCCCGGCAGTAATGATGCAGCGCTGTTTCTCTGTCGCATCATGTTCTTCGTGGCGACGTCGATCATTGCCTATGTCTATGCATGGCGCAAGGGTGTGTTTCGCTGGGACTGATGCGCAGCGTCAGCGAATCGATTGGTGAGATCAACTCTTCGACATCCGATAACTGTGCCCGCTGATTGAATTCAAAATGTTGTCGTGGTGTTGCGGTCATGCTGTGGACTCATCGAGACGATTCGCGATACAGGGCCGCTCTATGATCCTGAACCAACCTCGATTCTGAGAGGAATACCTCAATGTCCATGCGCCATGATGCGAAGGACAAGCCAACATCTGCGGAGCTCCGCAAGCGGCTGAAGTTTGTCATTGACAATGACGCGGTGGCTATCGTTTTTCAACCGATTGTTGACCTTCGACGCGCCGAGATAATCGGGTATGAAGCCCTTTCCCGGCCATCGAAGGAGGCTGGATTCGACGGGCCGGCTGAGATGTTCATCGCAGCTGATGAGTACGGCATGATCAATGAAATTGAACGTGTCGCCCGAAAAAAGATCTTCAGCGCTGTCGACGAATTCGATCGCGACTTGCTGTTGTTCTTCAATAACAGCCCGCCTGTGTTTACGAGTGATTCATTCGTTGAAGTGATTTCCGCCGAGATTGAATATCTCGATCACCTTCAACTCAACCGGCTTGTACTTGAAGTCACGGAACGAACGAGTCCGAATCTGATCGCTGATCTGAACGTCCGCGCGATGCTGCTTCGTGAACTCGGCTTTCAGGTGGCGATTGACGATGTTGGTGCTGGCGTCAGCGGTCTGAATCAGATCATGAGCTTACGGCCGAACTGGATCAAACTTGATCGTGAATTGATCAATCACATTGATTACGATCCGCTGAAGCAGAACCTCATCCGCACGTTTGTTCGGTTCAGTCGGTTCAGCAATATTGAACTGATCGCAGAAGGCGTCGAACGTGTCGAAGAGCTGAATGTTCTGATTGATCTCGGTGTCACACATGCGCAAGGCTTTTATCTGGCTCGGCCGGGCGATCACACGCAGACACTCGATTCCGACTTGCAGAAGTTGATTCTGCAGCGTCAGGAGCTAGTTTCTGAACGCAGTAGAGAAGACATTCGAGCGGTTCGTGTTGGTTCGTTGATTATTCCTGTGCAATCGTTTGATCGCGAGGCGAAAGTCAGCGAGATTCTGCACGCAGCGGAACATTCCGTGATGCACAACGGAGTTGTGGTGAAGGACGGTCGGCGTTTCATTGGCTGGATCGACGCAGGCACAATTGACCACTTCCTGAAGGATGCCGCACCGGAAGCACGCCTTGAGAATTGTCCGCGCGTGATGTGTACTGTTTCTGCGGAAGAGGAATCGTTGGCCGAAGTGCTGGAGATCGTAGCATCGCGGCCGGACGAATCGCAAGCCCAGCCGGTGGTTGTGCAGCGAGGCGGTGAAATAGTCGGCATCGTCGTATTGCGCGATCTGCTTCGCGCTGCGGCCCGCGCCCAAAGCCGAAGCCTCACGCACTACGAACAATTGACTGGCCTGCCCAGTCGGGTGAATGCCGACATCTGGTTGGCCGAACACATTCGCGCTGCTGATCCGGTTGATCTGGCGTTTATTGATCTGTGCAATTTCGACGGGTACAACTTGACGTACGGCGTGGAGATGGGTGATGCCATGTTGCTGCGGCTGGCGAGCCTAGTTCGGCGTGTAGAGTCTGAAAATAAATCCAGGATCAAGTTCGCAGCGCACCTTAGTGGTGATCGATTCCTGCTGGTGTGTACATCGGATTGTCGGGATCTGATGCAACAACTTGCAGAAGAATTTGAACAGCAGCGTGATGAATTCTTTACAGCTGTGGACAACGCATCAGGTGCATACAACGTGCAGGCCCCCAGTGGCAGCAAGCAGACAATGCCGCTGACGGATCTTCGTGTGGTGTACCTGCAACAACCTTTGCTGACCTGTTCGCATCCGCGAGAGTTGCACGAGCAAGCAGCGCAGCTGCGCATTCGCTCGCGTGAAGAAGGCGATTTAACTGATCCGATTATCACCGATCGGCGTTCGCAATCAGCAGCGCGCAGCGCGACCGCTTGATGACCCCAAGAAAAATCCCCCGAAGCAGTGGTGGGGACCACTTCGGGGGGAGGGAAAGAAGTATGCCCGTGCGGCCCATATCCGGGCCAGGCATCTTCTAGTAGCCGCTTCATCCTTGAAACCGGCTCAGAGGGACGAGCGATGAGCAGCGGTCGTTCGAATCGGTCGTGTTCGATTCAGGCGCAAACCTGATCGTTGCGACCAACGGCGTCCTGCGAATCCATTACGCATCCAAACGTGGTGCAACTCCCTTGTGCTTCCTCTGCTCATCGCGGTTTCGGTCGGTCCTCGGAGCGAGAGACCGACATTTCTGACATAGGTTCATTCGTCCTTAACCGCACCCGTGCGCGTTGCCGCAGTTCAGACATCGATAACACGTTGCATTGCGCACCATGATGGTGCCGCATTCATCGCAAGCTGGTGCATCACTTTGCAGTGCTGCAGTGGATTGACTCAGTGAATCAGCTTTGGTGACGCGAACCGAGTCGGCAGTCAACAGTTCTGATCCGTCCGGACGGGTCTGCAACACTTCATGTGACGCGGTGACTTCAGTGATGGATGCGCCGGAAACAAGTCGATCGCCGAGCGGCGCGCGTTCGCTCTTTGCTGCAATCGAGTCGCGCGGCGACTTCATTCGATTCGAACCCACTTCATCGCTGTCGGGTTCTGACTTGGCCGCTTGTGCATTGGCGGCAGCACCAGGTTGACTGTTTGCGGTTGTTCGCTGGGGCGCATTCTGTTCGCGATAACCCGGAATGAATTCCATGCCAAGCCAACGAAAAATATAATCCACGAGGCTCTTGGCAAAGGGGATATCACGGTTCGTGGTCATGCCCTGCGGTTCGAACCGCTGGTGGGCAAACTTCTTGACGAGTGACTCCAGCGGCACACCATATTGGAGTGCGACGCTGATTGCAGTGCCCAGGCTGTCCATCAACCCGCCGATTGTCGAACCTTCTTTGCTCATGGTGATGAACAATTCGCCGGGCGCGCCATCGTTGTAGAGACCAACAGTCAGATACCCTTCGTGGCCGGCAACATTGAAGCGGTGTGTCACGCTGCGCCGCGTTTCCGGCAGACGCTGTCGCAGCGGACGTTCGACGATTTTCTCGACAATCCTCTCGACATGGCGAACAGCATCCCGCTCGCCGGTTTCTGCATCATCATCAAATGTCGACGCCATTCTGGAAGCTGAGAGTGCTGCGCCGGGCTCCGCTTGTGCTGCAGCAACAGTTTCAACAGCGGATTCAGCCGGCGCATCTGTATCTTCTTCCGCAGCAGCATCCGATTTCGTGCTCAGCGGCTGACTCAACTTCGAACCGTCGCGATACAGCGCGTTTGCTTTCAGTCCGAGTTCCCAGCTCAGCCAGTACGCCTTGGCGATGTCGTCGGTTGTTGCCTCTGCCGGCAGGTTGATCGTCTTACTGATCGCGCCGCTGATGAATGGCTGTGCTGCGCCCATCATGCGGATGTGGCCGGACGACGCAATGAACCGCCGGCCTTTGCTGCCGCAGCGATTAGCACAGTCAAACACCGCGAGGTGTTCATCCTTGATATGCGGCGCGCCTTCGATGGTTTGCATGCCGCAGATTGCGTCATTGAGCGCTTCAACCTGACGTGCAGTGAGTCCGAGCGCCTTCAGCCCATTGAACGATTGATCGTTCTTCGCAGATTCCAGATCGATGTCGAATTCCTGCAGCACGCGCTTCGGCATCGACCATGCACTGAACGCAAACGGCAATTCGAAGACCATCGGCAGCGAATTTTCAACATCGACCAGGTCTTCGCCGGTGTATCCCTTTGCGAGCAGGAACTCGCGCAGTGTTGCACCATCGCTGCGTGCGTCTTCGGGCATCGGCGTATCCAGACTGAGCGTGCCCATGACATGTGTGACGATGTCATCGATCTGCTGGTCGACGTAACCGAGCGCTTTCAGCGCCGGCCGAAGTGATGCGTTGGCGATCTTGAAATATCCGCCGCCTGCCAGCTTCTTGAATTTCACCAGCGCGAAGTCCGGTTCGACGCCGGTCGTGTCGCAATCCATCAGCAGGCCGATTGTTCCCGTCGGCGCGATGACGGTGACCTGTGCGTTGCGGTATCCGTGCTGCTCCCCGCGGGCCAGTGCATCATCCCACGCTCTGGTTGCGCGCGTCAGCATTTCATCAGCGTTGGCAATATTCATTCGGCCGGGCTCGAACATGTTGTGCTCGATCGGCACCGGCGGGATCGACAGCGTTTCATATGTATCGCTATCACGCGCATCGCCGTGCGCTGCTCTGCGGTGATTGCGGATAACCCGCAACATTGCATCACGATTTTCGTCGTAGGCGGGGAATGCGCCGAGTTTTTCAGCCATTTCCGCGCTTGTCGCATAGCTTGTGCCGCACAGAATTGCCGTCACCGATGCGCAGATCGCTCTGCCGTCATCGCTGTCATACGGAATTCCCGCCTGCATCAGCATCGCGCCGAGGTTTGCATATCCAAGACCCAGCGTGCGGAAGCGATAACTCTGCCGGGCGATTTCCTGACTGGGGAACGACGCCATCAGCACGCTGATTTCCAGAACAATTGTCCACAGCCGCGTTGCATGTTCGAAGCTGTCGACATCAAAATGCTGCGACTGGGCGTCGAAGTACTTCATCATGTTCAACGATGCGAGATTGCATGCTGTGTTGTCCAGGAACATGTATTCGCTGCACGGATTGCTTGCGTTGATGCGCCCGCTGGCCGGGCAGGTGTGCCACTGGTTGATCGTTGTGTCGTACTGCAACCCGGGGTCGGCGCATGCCCAGGCGGCGAAGCAGATCTGCTCCCACAACTGCCGGGCGCGGATGGTCTTTGCGACTTCGCCGTTTGTACGGTTGACGAGTTGCCAGTCACGGTCATCCTTGACCGCACTCAGAAATTCATCGCTCAATCGCACAGAGTTGTTTGCATTCTGCCCGCTGACGGTCTGGTACGCCTCGCCGTTGAAATCGTACGTCAGATCCAGTCCGAGGTCCCTGGCAAGTTCCTGCTGCATGGGCGAAAGGTGCTTCATGCCTTCGACCATCGCGGCAACTTTGAGCTCTTCGCGCACCTTCCAACTCACGAAGTTCTCAATGTCCGGGTGATCGACATCAAGGCAGACCATCTTGGCAGCTCTGCGTGTGGTGCCGCCGCTCTTGATCGCGCCGGCGGCGCGGTCACCGATCTTGAGGAAGCTCATAAGGCCAGAACTCTTGCCGCCGCCGGAAAGGGATTCACCTTCTGCGCGCATTGACGAGAAGTTGGTCCCCGTGCCCGAGCCGTACTTGAACAAGCGCGCTTCGCGCGTCCACAAGTCCATGATGCCGCCTTCGTTGACGAGATCATCACTGACGGACTGAATGAAGCACGCGTGCGGCTGGGGATGCGTGTACGCATCATCCGCCAGTCTGGTTTCGCCGGTGTCAGCATCCGTGATCCAGTGTCCCTGTGCAGGGCCACTGATGCCGTAGGCCCAGTGCAGACCAGTGTTGAACCACTGCGGCGAGTTCGGTGCCGCCATCTGGTGCAGCATCATGTGACAGAGTTCATCGTAAAACGCATGGGCATCTTCATGTGTGTCGAAGTAGCCGTGACGCTCGCCCCAATGTCGCCAGCAACCTGCAAGGCGGTGAATGACCTGGCGGGCGCTGCGCTCCGGGCCGGTTTCGATGTCGCCTTTGCCATCGCGCTTGGCAATGCCATCGGCGTTGGCCTGCGGCACGCCGGCCTTGCGGAAGTACTTGCTCACCATGATGTCCGTGGCAAGCTGACTCCACGATGCCGGGACCTCCGCATCATCCATTTCAAAGACAACCGAGCCGTCGGAATTGGAAATCCGGCTGCGTCGAGTGGTCCATTCGACTGTGGAAAAAACGTCCGTGTTGGGTTGTGTAAATCGCCGGGGAATATGCATTATGTCCACTTCCTCGTGTGTTCAAGCGCGGCCTTGAGAAACGGCAACCGGGAACCGGCAGCCGGCAATCGGTTCAGAATCAAGTCTTGGCCAATCTCCTGCTCACCATCTCTTGATCAAGCAACTCGATCAGTCGATCACCATCGTCTGTGAAATCGCCTGTAGATACCGGTCCAAGTAATGCGCCTGGGACTTCAAGAATGCATTGATACTTCCGCGGCGTGCTGTCGAACTTGAGGCGAACACTCTGCACGCCTTGCAATTCGCAGCAGAGTTGGTTTGCTAGAACCTTCGGTGAGTCGTTTACGAAGGCGGGATCAGAGAAGATTGAAACGACAAAGTCACGAGCTTGCTGCAATTCATCAACATCATCGGTGACTATTAATTCATGCTGGTTAATGCTGCTCTCGGTCTTGCCGTCACATTCGATTCGGTACTTCCGAATGCCCTGATAGTCAAACCAATCAAGAACACGACAGAGTCGTCCAATTGGATCACCGTCAGCGCGGTGTATGCAGGTCTGGTGCTTGGCTAGTGGCTCTTGGGTTTTCAACATGATGTTTGCTCGTGGAAGAATTTTCTGGAGATTGCGATCACTTACAACGTGCCTAATCAACCATCGGCAGTGTCAACCCCGCCTGGTCCTGGTACTTGCCAGCCTTGTCTGCGTAACTCATTGCGCAGGTGCGGTCGCCTTTGAGGAAGATCATCTGGGCGATGCCTTCGTTGGCGTACACCTTGGCCGGCAGGGGCGTGGTGTTGCTGATCTCCAGCGTGACCTTGCCGCGCCATTCCGGCTCCAGCGGCGTGACGTTGACGATCAACCCGCAGCGGGCGTACGTGCTCTTGCCGACACAGATCACGAGAATGTCGCGCGGGACGGTGAAGATCTCGACTGTCTCTGCCAGCGCAAAGCTGTTGGGGGGAATGACGATGTGATCCTTGCCGGTGGTTGCGCAGTCCACGGTGACAAACATGTCATCGCCGAAGTCCTTGGGATCGACAATGGATGTGCCGCCGTGGGTGGGGGCGTTGGTGAAGATCTTGAAGAGTGTGCCGACGCGCACGTCATAGCCGTAGCTTGAGACGCCAAAGGAAACGGAGCCCGGGCGTTTGATGTTGTCTTCGAACGGCTCGATGCCGACGAGTTCACGGATTTGTGTATCGCATAGGACAGCCATGGGCGTCCCGCCTTTCACTCACGAGCTTTTGGTTCCGAGTTGCCGGTTGCCTCGTCCCTCGGGGGCCGGCTCTCGGATATGTCCCACCTGCCTGACACGAGCCTTGGCAATCCAATGCGGATTCAGCTTCGAGCCCGTATGCCGAGCAAAATGAACTGCCACGGCAACGGCGTATCGTACTACTACATCTGGTGCCTGCAACAATTTTGAGCACAGAATGTTGCGTTTTTGCAAAACTGTTGCAAATCCAGTGTCTGGCAAGGTTTACCAGAGTCGCGCAGTGGCTGCGCGACCACGACATGCTGACGGAAGCTCTGTCCACAGGTGATGCCGAACTACATCTTGTGGGTGACGAATTGAATTACGCATTTTCCCGAGTTTGCCCCGGCGAAAGCGCGAGTTTCGGCTCTACACTGACCGGCAATGATGCCACCAGAGACCGCTGAAACGCTGACAGACGTGATGAAATCCATTCCTGATGATGCCAATGATGGGGAACAGGCAGATCCGCTGTTCGACGGGCTGACAGAGCCGCAGACTACGGCAGTTCAGCACGTCGATGGGGCACTGTTAGTCCTGGCCGGGCCGGGCTCGGGAAAGACCACGGTCGTGACCCGGCGTGTGGCGCATTTGGTGCAGCAGGGTATTCCGCCGTGGCAGATTCTGGCGCTGACGTTCACAAACAAAGCCGCCGGGGAGATGGCTGAGCGTATTCGGACGCTGCTGGATGAGCGCGGCATCGGCGGGCGTGGTTTGACGGTCAGCACGTTTCACTCGTTTTGCGCGCGTTTGCTTCGGCGGTATGCCGAGCAGGCAAACCTCTCTCAGAATTATACAATTTTTGACGGCGGCGATCAGCGCGATGCGGTGAAACGCGCACTCGAACAGTGTCAGATGTCCACGAAGAACTGGCAACCGGCCTCGGTGTTGTCACACATCAGCAACGCAAAGAACAAACTGCTCGATGCAGCAGCGTACACAGCGGAGGCGAGTGATTTTTACAGCAGATCAATCGCAAAGATCTTCAATGCGTACGAGAATATTCTGCGTGAAAGTGACGCAATGGACTTTGATGATCTGCTGCTGCGCGTGGCGTCGCTGCTGCGGCACAATGAAGATGTTCGCAGCGAATTGCAGCAGCGGTTTCAGTACCTGCTGATCGATGAATACCAGGATACGAACCACGCCCAGTTCATCATCGCGCACACACTCGCAAGCGGGCATGGCAATATCTGCGTTGTGGGTGATCCGGATCAGTCCATTTACGGGTGGCGCGGCGCGGACATTACAAACATCCTCGACTTTGAAGATCATTACCCGGATGCGAGCATTCTCTCGCTTGGCCAGAACTTCCGCAGCACAGGGCATATTCTCGCAGCTGCGGATGCGCTGATTCGCAATAACCGCAAGCGCAAGTTGCGGACGCTGCATACGGAACTGGGCGATGGTGAGAAGCCGGCGCTGCTGATTGCGCGCGATGAACATCACGAGGCGGATCTGATCACGACGGAACTGCAAAAGCTCAACACGAATGAAGATATTGCGTGGAAGGACATGGCGGTTGTGTACCGCATGAACGCGCTCAGCCGTGTGCTGGAGCAGGCGTTCCGCGATGCGGCCATTCCGTATGTCATTGCTCGTGGGACGGCGTTCTATGACCGCAAGGAAATAAAGGATGCGCTGGGGTATTTGCGGTTGATCGTGAACCCGCGTGATGAATTGTCGCTGCGGCGGGTGGTCAATTCACCGACGCGCGGCATCGGGAAGACGAGTTTCGAGAAGCTGGAACTGTACGCAATCAACGAGCAGGTCAGCATTCTCGAAGCGATGGAGCATGCGAGTGATATTGAAGGATTGTCTGCTCGGGCTGCCAATGCGATGCAGCGGTTTGTGAAGATGATTCTGGAATTGCGCGGCGCATGTGTGCCGAATGATGCTGGCATGTTTACGGGGAACGTGCAGATTACGTTGCCGGAGCTTGTCGGGCAGGTTATTCGCGACTCCGGCCTCGAAGCGGAGTTCAAGAAAAAGAAAACCGAAGAAGATGAGCAGCGCGTTGCGAACCTCAATGAACTGGTGAGTGCAGCAACAGAGTTCTGTGAGCGCGTGCGCGATGATGATGATCCCCGGGATTCGTCAGCCGATCCTGGGGTGAGTTTGCTCAATGAACTTGCGCGATATCTCGAAACGGTTGCGCTCGTGAGCGATTCAGATGCAATTGATCCGGAAAAAGGCGCTGTGACGTTGCTGACGCTGCACGCAGCCAAGGGGTTGGAGTTTGAGGCTGTCGCACTGGCGGGATTGGAAGAGGGGTTATTACCGCATATGCGTTCGATCGGCTCGGATGAGGAATTGGAAGAGGAACGCAGGTTGTGCTTTGTTGGCATTACGCGGGCCAAGCGGCATCTGCTGCTGACGCGTGCAATGCAACGGACGATGCGTGGGATGCGCGAGCGACAGATTGAAAGTCAGTTCGTACGCGAACTGCCGAGTGAATCGGTGAACACGCTGGATTTGTCCGGCGGGCATGACGACTTCGGCGGTGATGACTGGGATCAACCGTGGCGTCGGCGCGGCGGTGGCAGATCAGGGAGCAACAGTCTCGGCGTCGCTGGCAGCGCTTCAACCAGGGCTGGTCATGCGGATGTATCAGGAATCAGTATCGGCGCGATGGTGCGGCATCCGACGTTCGGGATTGGTCATGTCGAAGCAATCACACGCAGGCCGGCCGGCTCGAGCGCGCGGGTGCGGTTCAATTCGGTGGGGACGAAAACGCTGATTCTCGAATATGCAAAGTTGGAAGTGGTGGAGTAGCACTGTCAAAATTTCGGTCGTTTCTCCATCTCCTTCGCAAACGCTTCCAAGACTTCGTCTTCGTCTTCGAATTCCCCTGCGTTGATGCGGCGGACGAGACCTGGCAGAATTGTAAGGCTGGTATCTGACGCCTTGAGCATTTCCTCATGGGTAAGGTCAAAAGGAATTGGCATAGGGTCATACTCAAGGGTGTAGCCGGAGATCCACCAGCGGTTCTCATATTCGATCAGATGCAACTCTCGGGAGCGCTCGCTTCCGACCGCCAGCGCCACAGCTCTCTGGCCATTCACTTCCTGTACAGTCGCTGTTTCCGAGAAGAAGCGGGACTCAAAGTCGTATTCGTGTCCGAAACGCGTGTTTAATGCACGACTGTAGTCCACCCATGCCGAATCCGCCTTCATGACTCGAATCATCTCTCGCTGGAGTTGATTTTCAGCGTAGTAAAGCACGATTTCAGCATCGAGGCGAAGGGCGCTGCTGGCATTTAGTTCATTGAAGTGCTTGATGAGCGCTTCAGGGGAGGCAAACCGCGGGTCCACGGCCGGCGCTTCGGCAACGGGTTCGGCCTCTACTTCGCCGGAGCTACAACCAGGCAGAAGAGGTGCGCATGTGATGATGGCTATTGCAAGGACAGCGATCATCCGTTCGAGTGCGCGACGATTGCTATACATGATGCGCCCCTGTATTGATGTGTGAGCGACTGATCCTAGCACAGGTGTCAAGCAGTGCGTGCTGGCATCATGCACGGCAGTCGTGGAGAATGCCGTACACCGCATGGCCGAGAAGGAACAGGACATTCTGCAACGATGTTTCGACGCCGGGTTTGCGCTGGCGGGTATCAGTGATGCTGCGCCGACTGTACACGTGGATGAACTGCAGCGTTGGCTGGGCGATGGTAAGCACGGCGAGATGTTGTACTTGCAGAAGAATCTCGAAGCGCTGCTTGATCCGAACAAAGTTCAGCAGGGTGTGCAGTCGATCATTTGTGTGGCGGATCGGTATCACGACGGCCGGCGCGATCGAATTCCACCATCCGATCAGGGGCGCATCGCGCGGTATGCCAGCGGTGATGATTATCACATCGTGATGAAGAAGCGGTTGCAACAACTCGCGGATGAGTTGCGGCAGCAGTTTTCGGGTGCATTGTTTCGTGTGTGTGTCGATACCGCGCCGCTCCTGGAGCGCGAATACGCTGCGCGGGCAGGGTTGGGCGCGATTGGCAAGCACACACTGCTGATCGAGCAAGGCGTTGGCAGCTACCTGCTGCTAGGTGAGATTCTGACGACGCTCAAACTGCAATCGTCGATGCCGAATGCAGATGATCCGTGCGGGACATGTACGAAATGCATTGATGCCTGTCCGACGGATGCGATCACGCCGTGGTCGGTGGATGCGACCAAATGCATCAGTTACCTGACGATCGAACATCGCAGCGCCGTTGATGAACATCTGGCTGAGCAATCCGGCCAATGGGTATTCGGCTGCGACATCTGTCAGGAAGTTTGCCCGCATAATCAGCCGACCCGCCGATCGCGTCGAGCCGAGACGCATGGGGTTTACGAATCGAGGCTGAGCAGTCTTGACCTGTTGGAGCTTCTGCACTGGAGCGAAACTGATCGGCGCAGCGCGTTTACAAAGTCCGCAATGAAACGGGCCAAGCTGAACATGATGAAGCGCAATGCGCTGATTGCAGCGGGTAATGCAGTGCATGAAGGCAATCAGGAATTGTTGCGCGAGCGGATCGAGTTCATTGCTGCGGATTCGACTGAAGATAAACTCGTGCGAACCACAGCTCGAAATGTCCTTGGGCGATTGCGCGAAACTGATCAGTCAATCTGAATGGACCCGCGCGGCGGAGGAGGTCCAGCGAGCAACTGCGCAACAGCTTGATGCGCCTCATCCGATTTTTCATACGCACCTTCGCGAATCTGCGTAGCGACGTCGGCGTAGTATTTGATATTGGCGACGTAGTAGAGTTGTTGAATGTTGCACCATGTAACGGTGACATCATTGCCATCGGTGATCGTTGTGGCATGCGGGGTCCAGTTTCCGCGGATACGGGCCAGGACAATGACATCATCAATGCCGCTCGTATCTTTGAAGTGAATCAGAACGCGCGTCTCGCCGTGTTCTTCGATTCGTGCATCTGCAGGTGTTGCCGGCATCGGTTGCAGGTTCTGCGGCGGACCAAGTGCTGCAAGGGCTTCGTCGCCGAACTGTTCCGCCACCGCGTTTCGATAGTCGAGTTCCGCTTGTGCAGCAGCGCGGTGATAGCGCACCACCCACAGCTCTTCAGTCGTCTTGCCGTACATATGCTCGAAGATTTCGATTCTCTGCAGTTCATCATCAAGATTAGAAGCAAACGCTACAAACTGGTCGGGTGAATCGAACTGCCAGTTGGCGCTGCGACTAGCGCCAGCGGAGTCGGCGTGGACTTCAGGCTCGGCACCACCGCTACAACCATGCAGTGCCATTCCCAGACAGGCTACTGCCAGGAGCACAACGAATTCACGAACGCGACGATAGGGGGAAATCTCGTGGTTCATTTCGTGCCAATTACAAGGGTTCGTATCGGTACAAGGTTCCGACGACAATGAGGAAACAATAGAGCACGATCACGACCGGGATCAACATGCAAAGGAGCGTGAGGATCAGCCACGCCCACATACCTCGATGCGCCACTGCGCCGGATATGGCGAGTATTACTGCTGGAATTGCCACGAACACGATTGTGAATGGATGTTCAAGCCACCATGCTGCGAATGTTGGAAGCACGACTTCCTGATCCGCTGCAATTGTGCGCACGAGGTGCAGCACGACCCAGCACAGCCCGCCGACCACCAATGCAACGATAGCAAGCAGAGCGGACTTTACGCGCATGATGACACTAAGCGTGTTTCGAATCTGGTCGCCGGATTGTTGGGTGTTGGGGCCGGTCATGCCCGGCAGAGCCTCATTGTCCACTCATGGCATTCATCATTGCTGTCTGGATCGCCATCATGAATTCTTCTTGATTGGTGATCTTGCCACTGGTCACCTGTGTCGTGAGATCCTGTAGCGCGCTCGACATTGCCTGCATCATCTTGATTGAGTCGGAAATCGACATGCCAGGCATTGAGAACTCCTGTTGAAAACTCTCGAAAGTTACCAGCCAGACGTTCTCAACACGCTTCAAGCCAATCGTGAACCGTTCGCTCATGCCCGGCTGGAGCATGTCTGCTTCAATCGTTGCAGTTTCTGCATCTTGTTGGAGGATTGTTGCAGTGCTGTAGTCGGGAGTTGCTGCTGCACCCATTTGTGCAAGTGCATCCAGAGCATTTTGGCCGAGCGTCTGCTCGATCGCGTAATGCAGTTCAGTTGAACGCTGATTTGCCTCGGCTGCTGCGTCGACGAATTGCACCTGTAGCGGCGTTGTGGTGTGAATTGCATTGATGACAATCATTGACGACTCAGGCTTCATTGGATCAATTGTCTTGAATGCTGTCAGTGCCGCTTCAGGGCTGGCGAAACCATCGGTGGAGCCATCGCCGGCAATTGGCGCGCCGGGGTTCGTCAGGGTTGGCGTCTGCTGCTGCATGTCCTGCATGCTTTGTCCGCTGATTGTGCCGATTGCCAGATCGAGACTTCGGCGCAGTGCATCCATGCCTTCGATGTTGCCGCCGGGCAATGCGGTTTGCGCTGCGGTATATGAGTCCTTGGCGCTGGTAATTGCAGCTTCGTAGCTTGATGTTGCGTCGTTCAAGGCGCGCTGTGCGTTTGATGCACTCCTGATCACGTTGCCCGCGGCGATGACGCGCTCCAGCACGCTGATCTGTGCAGCAAGCGCGCGGGCTTTGGACCAGTGCAGCCGGCCCTGTGTTTCAAATAACTGTGCTTCCAGAAGTTTGCCGGAGTTGCTCTTGCTGTCGCGTGCTGCTGACCGCGCACCGCTCAGCGCCTGCTCAGCAGCCTGGATGCCTTCCTGATGGGCGGTTTCAATCGGGCCGGAAACTGCGCTGGCGATGGCTGCCAAGCGATTATCCAATTCGTTTTGCAGTGCAGACATCTGCTGGTTGGTCTTGGAAACTTCATTGGAAACGGTGTCGACGATCTCGCCGAGCTTCTGCTTGGCCTGATCGAGTGCATCGATATATCGCTGCAACTGCTGCGCTTGCGAATCTGCAGTTTCCTGCTGTGGTTCGTACTGATAGGCAAGGTCAACTTCGCGATGGGAAATCTGCGTTTCGATTGCACCAGCTTCGCGCTGCATCTGCAGTGCCTGCTCGTACTGCGGGAAGCCGTCTGCGGGGCCGAGTTCGCCCGCCATCTGGACCAGTTCTTCCGCATCTCGGCGAAGCATGTTGATGCGATCGAGGTCGGCGCGATTGGCGCTTGTGAGTTGACCGATAGGGCCGTCGAGTTGGGCGAGCATGTCACTGAGTTGGCCCAGTTGCGTCGTTGCACCACTTCGTGCGGAATTCAGCGCTTCGGTCTCATCGGTAACATCGATCGCGCTAGTTGCCTGCACAAATTCATCAAGTTGCAGGATTGAACTGACGTGCGCACGGGCCAGCGCACTGTCGTTGCGCATTGCAGCCTGGGCCTGTTCGAGTTCGGCAAGGTACATCGACGCAAGCTTTTGCCCAGCATCTGCAAGCAAAGTGTGTATGGCGATTTCCTGACCGGTGTTGCCTGTGGTATCAGCAGATCGCAAATCGCTTACGACTTTCGTCAACTGATTACGGGCGCTCTGAAACTGTTCGGCGTTGTTGGGATCAACCACAACAAGCGTTGCTTCGCGCAGGTCCTGTGTCGCAGCCGCGACAGTCTCCTGGAGTTCACGGCGTTTGTTGGATGCTTCATCCTCGCAGGCGGTAAGGCCGACAGACAAAGCGGAAAAGCTGAGAAGCAGGATAGTTGCACGTGTGACACGCATCGGCAGGTATCTCCCTGGCTGCATATTTTGGCAAGACCCGCCAGTGTATCACTGCAGCCGGGCCTGTCTAGGATTCGCTGGCCACGGCAATGAGGTTGCACGTGGATCGGGCGACGTAGGTTTGAGTCAGCCGCTGCCGGTGTACGACAGCCGGCGGCGGTGGAGGTTCCGCATGAACTTCAACGGTTACTTCCAGCACCAAATGAAAACGCTGCGGAGCGATGCTCCACAGCGTTCTTGTCTTCCCACATTGTCTTTTTCATCTCCAATCGAGCAATCGATCCGAGAGGAATTCGATCAATCCATTGGTGTTACGTTCGAGGCCTTGGGGCCCTTCGCTTCCTGTGTAACTTCGAATTCGACCTTCTGACCGGGTCGCAGGCTCTTGAAGCCTTCGCCTTGGATGTCAGAGTGGTGTACGAAGATGTCAGCGCCGCCACCATCGGGGGTGATGAAGCCGAAGCCCTTGTCGTCCATAAATTTGGTCACTGTACCGGTTGACATGAGATGTCCTTGCTAGATCGTCATCTGGATAACCGCCCCGGTAATGAGCTTGCCAGTGCGGGCAGAACTGTGACGTGCAGATTCTGCTTTGAACGAGGACATACTAGCCGCGCCGGAGCAGATTGAGGAGTCTTCAGGCTATTTTTTTTCTTTGATTGGCGAAGTTGAGATTTTGGATCACAGCCCCAATTGAACGCATGGGCCATTTTCTCTAGTCGCTGACGCAGACACTACAAATCCTGATAAGTATGGGCATCAACGCGGGTTGCGATCCTGGTCTTCGGGTTGTTCGTCGAGCTTCGGCTGGGGGGCTGGCTGGTTTATCTTCGGCGGGTCGTAATCCACCGGGTAGTCCGGGCGCGGCTGATACATCGATTGAATCCATTGCAGTGATGTCTCCAAGGTGCGGCGGTTTCCGCGCGTGAACACAGGCGTCCAGCCGGGCACATCCGGATGGGGCTTACGGGCTGCGTGTTTCGGCAATGCGTGCTGAATGATCAGCGACATCAACGGCTCGTCGTAGTTGATCAACGGCCACTCGGGATCGAGTTCGAGGCGTTCAAGAATCAGCAGATTGGTGTACCGAACGCGCTCGTCTTTGTAATTGCGGCGATGCAAGAACAACCGGCCGGCGTCAAGGCCGCCATGACAGCGACTGGTTGTGCAATTGTTGATCAGCCATGCATCGTGGACCCGCAGGCGGAATTCGTTGAGGGCTGGCGGTTCGCTGAGCACATTGATCTGCGGGTACAGCTCGCGGGCCTGCAGGCGGAACATGAGCTTGGCAAGTTCGATTTCTTCAGCACGAAACAGCGCTGTCCGCTCCGTCTGCGATGCGGGCATGAGGTTACTTGTGCCATAGCGTTCAATGAGTGTGCGAATCGTGTCCGGCGAGATCGACATCCGCGGGGGATCATTGAAATCGATCTCGTATATCCGCATGATGTTGACATCGTCTGATGTCACAAGCTGCTTGGGCATGAGGTCAGCGGCAGTCACCGGCCCCGTTGTGTTTTTGCTGTCATTGGAGTCTTCATCGGCGTTTTCTTTATTGGTGGACTTGAATCCGCCGGCTTGCAGTTTCAGCTGTGCATCGACAACGACCAACAGTGTCCTGGCGTCAAAGTTGTCCTCACGAACGAGCAGTTCATCGAGTTCGGCTTTGGCAAGATTCCATTTCTTGTTGTCGACAAGCCACTGGCAGAGGGCGAGATGGCGGCGCGTCTGACCCGGCAGCAGAGACTCTTTGAATTTTGCGTAGCGTTCTGCAAATGTTGGTTCGAGTACGACATGATCAACGTTGGGACGGCTGATCCGGGCCCGGACACCTTCGATTTCCATCAGGACATACTCGAAATGGTCTTCGAGAATGATGCCGTCACGGGCCTGGCCGTTGGCGAGGAAGACCACGCCGGTCTGTCCGGGTTCGGGATCGACGAGGCGGGTTACAGTCAACACGCGCGTACGCGAGAATCGATGTACTTTGCCTTGTCGATCGCGAACGATGACAACTTCATCATCAAGTTCTTCGACAAAGCCGGCAATTGTGAGATTGCGATTGACGTGAACGATGACGCGCTGGGGTTTGGTATTCTTCTCGTCTTGAGGCGGGTCTTCATCGGCAACGATTGTGGCGCTGCTTTCTACAGCATCCTGACTCACTGCAGGTGTGGAGATGGAAATTACCCACATCATTGCAAGGATCGTGGTGAGGCAACCGCAGGGATTTAAAAAGGAAAGTCGTAGATTCATGAGTCGATTCACACTCGATATCCGGTCCGGGCGTTGCTGCGGTTCCCCGAGCTTATGGATGCGGGCTGGCGGGTGCATCCGTCAGCAGGCGTCAATCTCTCGAAAGTCGGCGCTGGCGGTCATGCTCAGCAATTCGGCTCAGCCCCTGCAATCCGGCACGTATGGAACACTGCTCACTGTACTGTCGGACATCGGAGAGGCCATCGTGCAGGGAATATGCATCATACGAGTGCTGCTGCATTTTTCTGCGAATTTCCTGCCGGAGCAGTTCGCGTTCAGTACGGATGATCGTCTCCATCGCCTGAAAGGTCTGATTTAGGTAGAAGGACGTGTTGACCTGCTCGGCAGCGGTTCCGATGACGAGTGCGGACAATCCGAGTGCCGAGGCGACCTGCGGCTGGGCTGCTGCTGCGCCGCTGCTGAGACCCATCAATGTGTCCTGCAGAATCGTATTGCCCGCATCGATGAACACTCGATTCGCAAACGCTCGCGACAGATAGGTCTCGGCGTTGAAGTCTGAAACAAACAACAGCACGTTGATGATCTTGTTGCGCCGCTGGCGAAGGCGCTGCTCGAGATTGTCGCCCGGTGGCAGGCCGAGGTTCGGCTGTGCAAGCACACCGGTGATATCCACGGAGAGATACAGTGAGCGTCCGGAGCGTGCTTCGGTTGCGATACCGCCGTGCATATCGATTGAGCGAATATCGATCAGGCCCGCAAGTTCGGGATCGAGCGGGATTACAAGTTCGCCGGCAATCGGCGGCACGTGCATGCCCGGATCGGAACCGAGGTAGACGCTGGTAGATGCGCAACCGGTAAGCGCACTGGATAAAAGCGCGCACATCGCGACACACAAAGCAGATTGACGATCCATGAATTCGACCTCCAGGGTCGAACCGGCCAGGCATTCGCCAGCGTAGGCGATCAGGTCGTCCAATCAACCACAATGTGCGCAGATTGCGACAGGTGCGCAGGACTGTGCGCGCAGCGCTGCAGCAGACGCGCAGCGGCGCGCATAATAACGTTGCCTCAGGAATTCTTGCCGTTGCTGGACTTTGTCTGCAAAGTCGTAAAGTGTTCCGCTTCATCACCCATCGTGGCAAAGATGCCCGCGCTGCTCAGCAGACTGGAAATGCGCTGCCGTGATTGAAGTCCGGAGTCGTCAACTTCATCGCAAAGTTGGCGACGTTCGAGTTCCAGTGACAAGTATTGCAGCGCCAGCTCAGCGATCATGTTCGGCGCCATGGATTGCAGGTATTCGAATCCTTCACGGTAGACGATTCGTGCTGCGAGCGACTTGGCCATGATCCAGTGCATGTACGTCTTGGGCAGCCTTGTCGCAACACGGTCGCCGGCCCGTTCCAGCAGAACCTTCGGCATGTGATCAATGACCAGTTGTCGAGCGAGCTGCATCTGCGGTGCCGGCAAGTCGTCAAGCGCTACGGCGATGGCATCGGCAGTGCGCATCATGACTTCACTGAGCTGGATACTCAGTTTCGGCAATGAAACGTGCGGCATGTGGTTGTGCACGCGCAGCAGCAGTTCGGCTTCGCGCCGAGCCAGACCACGCAATTTGATCAGGACTTGCTCGATGAAGACTTCCTTGATTTCCAGGAATTCCTGTTCGTCAAGCAACATGCATGAAATGATTTCGAAGCTTGAGCAGATAACGCCGCACTTGTTGGCGCTGCTGTCCTTGACGATCAGGATTCCCTGCTTAGACAACTCATCCCGAGCCTCGGGAGTCAGGAAAAGATTCGCGCCTTCGACAATCACGCGGCTGCTTGGCGTCCCGGCTGAAGTGAGATACTGCTTCCAGTTCCCGCCATGAATGGCATTCGGCCTGCCGCCGCAGGGCACGAATGCGTCTGCAATGAGTCGATTGTGCAAGGTGTTGCGCAGCATGACGCCGTCACCGTCTTCAAGACTGGCGATGCGGCCGGTCGATCCGAGTTTCGATTTGTCGAATGCTGCAACCGGTGCGGATCGCTCCACAAGGCGTAGCAATTCCTCGTGATTCAGACCCTCCGGGTCTTCCGCCGAGCCGCTTCCGTCTGCGATGCCGATGACTCGCGCGTTAGTGCCGAATTCGCGGTGCATGATTTTTATCATGTTGCCGCCGACATCTCCATCCGGCCCGCCGGTCATTTTGACGGTGAACGGCTGGGTGCGTGGATTGAGGCCGATGGCATTCAGCGCGACTTCAAGGAAGACAGTGACGCCTTCGCTGGTGACGCCATATTCCTTGTGGTTGATACCCGCACCGGGCTTGGAACTCATGAGGGCAGTCGGCGTGGGATAGCCACGGCGCTTGGCCCGCGCGACGATCCAGTTGATCAGGTCCGGCGTGATGTTTTCATCAGGGCCGAGATACAGAAGCTCCTGCACACCAAATCGGTCGACAATACGCGACTGCACCTCCGGATCAGGCGTGATCAGATCGAGAATCGAATCGACGAATGCCTTGACGCTGCGATCCACGCGCGTGTTGGGTTCGATAAGCACCGCAGCTTTCGATCCGCCTTCCGGAATGTCCTTATTCTTGAGCTGCTGAGCAAAGGCCAGTTGATAGACCTCGTCGTACAGGCGCTCTGATTCGCGTGCATGTTGATCGGTGCTGCGCGGTCGAACGGCACGAACACCGCCGCGGGCGATATCACGGAATCGCACATGGAAGCCGTTGAATGATCTGCCATGTGCAAAGAACACGCCGAACGGAACTTCAGCGCGATCGTCGGTTTTGAGAAAGTGCGGATCAAGGCGCATGCTCAGTGCATAGCGGTGGTCGATATACACATTCGTGCGATAGACCGCGCGAACTGCTGTGAGCATCTTCTTCAGCATCGCGCGGGCGTCTTCCAGGTCCACTTCCGCGTTAATGTCGTTCTTGATGGCTGCGCACCCTCGCTCAAACTCCTCATCGTCGAGCGGTGCATTGGGATTGAAGCGGTCGAGAAACAGGTCCGCAATGGCGATAGCGGGTTCAATGTTGCGGCACACCATCTGCACCAGGCGGTCGGGGTTGTACGCGTAGGGATTCTTCTTGACCAGTACCTGATGACAAAGGTGAATCAGTGCCAGCAGAACCTCGGATTTAGTGAAATTCAGTGCCGGGTTGCTATAGGTCAGATCCAGCGCCCGCTGGTCGATCCACTTCAGACGTAACAGATCACGGCGGACGTCTTCCCACAATTCGCTGCGTGGGTTGATCGGTTCACCTTCGGGGCCGTTGACGACAAATCCCAGAATTGAAATCCAGCCGCCGTCTTTGTCGTTTACAAGATCGAGATACGCGCGTCGAATGTTGATTGACGAACGACTGAGGCGTGTGGAGACGCGCTCCAGCATTGTTCGCGTTGATGCGTTTTCAGCAGCGACCACGATTCGGCACTGGCTCGGATCATCTTCCGGCTCCAGCGTTACTTCAGCGCCGTCGGTCCCGCTGACGCGGCTGAACAGATCGAGATGATTGCACAACCGCAGCGGCGTAAGCGTCAGAACGTATTCAGCGCTGCACCGATGGAAGTGCGCAGTAATCTGCTCACTGCTGAAATCCATGCCGAAGTCTTCTGCATAGTCCAGCGTTTGTTTGAGCTTCTCAGCCTGTATCGGGTCGGCGGGGTCGAAGGGTTCAGCCTCGCCGAATTCAAAAGTGTCAAGCACCAACTCGCCATCGGTTGCCGTGTGAATCTTTGCTGCCCGCAGCGCCCGATCTGTCGGCAATTCATGGACAAGCTCAGCCAGAACGCCCGGAGAGTCGCTTGGACGCATTGACGTCCATTCGGTGCCGTCTTCGTTGCGCAAGGTGAGTTTGATTGGTCGGCCGGAGGCCTTGGCCGCGATGATGGCACGAAGATGCGTGACCTGCGTCGCCCGGTCGGTGTCCTGAAAATACACAAGCGGCATCTGGCTCAAGAACCAGGGGACAACATCCTCAGCGGTCTCGCGGAATCCGCCGACGACCTCATCGATAAGTCCGTCGGCCTTTGCATTCGTGGCCGCTTGTGAATCTGCAGTTGCGGAAGTCAGGTTCTTGGTCATGGCCGTTCAACTGTGTCCGAGCAATGGGGTTGAGAGTGAATCCATATCGTAGCGTTGTCGCACTTGGCCGGTTCGATGTTTCAGCGTAATGTCGGGGCTTATGTCTGCACCTGTAGTTCTCAGCATCGGCACATTTGACGGAGTGCATTTGGGTCACCAGGCCCTGATCGCCCGATCGCGCGCTGTGGCCGGGCCCAATGGACGGGTCGTCGTGTTGTCCTTTGATCCGCACCCGCTGACGACTTTACGCCCGGAATATGCCCCGCCCCGATTGACTGCATTTGCCCTGCGGCGTTCGCTTCTGCTGAATGCCGGGGCCGACGATGTTGTTCAACTTGAACCGACCGCAGAATTGCTGGGTCACTCTGCTGAGCAGTTCATTGATGTATTGCTGGGGGAATATGAACCGAAGGCATTTGTGGAAGGTCCGGATTTTCACTTCGGCCGGGGGAGGGCAGGAACAGTCGACACGCTGCGCGAACTTGGTCAAATCCGAGGATTCGAGGTTCATGAGCTCGAACCTGTCCGATGTACGTTGGTCGATCAATCGGTCGTGCGGGCCAGCAGCACATTGCTGCGGTGGCTCATACGGCGCGGCAGGATTCGTGATGCTTCGCTACTGTGTGCTCGGCCGTACGAGTTGGCTGGTTCTGTTGTCAAGGGCGATCAGCGCGGCAGGGAATTGGGCACGCCGACTGCGAATCTCGAACTTGAAGCCGATCTGTTGCTGCCGCGTGACGGCATCTATGGTGGGCTCGGTATTTTGCCGGGCGGACGGCAATTTCCGGCTGCGATAAGCATCGGCACCAAACCAACGTTCGGCGATCGGCCCAGAACGTGCGAGGCGTACCTGATTGGTTTCAATGGCGAACTTGATGACTATGGCTGGCAGCTGCGACTGCAGTTCATTGATTGGGTTCGGGATCAGGTCACGTACAGCAGCGTCGAGCCGCTGATCGAGCAGATTCGGCGCGACTGCGCAACAGTCGCTACGATCGCTGATCGATCAAGGCCGGTGAAGACCCACTCATGACGAACGTATTCAGCTACACAAGTAACACGACATTATCTGAAGTCGCAGCCCGCATCCGTGATGCTGAAGCTGTGCTCATTACAACACATGCCAAGCCCGACGGCGATGCAGTAGGTTCATCGCTGGCGCTACGGCGCGCGATAGACGCAATGGGTAAGAAGGCTGTCGTCGCACTTGCCGGCCCAATTGAATACACACTGAAAACCGTGATGGGTGACGATCCGGTACTCGTGGATTCAGCACCCGACTCGGACGCATTCGATCTGGTGCTTGTCGTGGATACCGGATCGTGGAATCAGCTTGCACCGATGCGTGAATGGCTGGAGCCGATGACAGATGAGATCATTGTCATTGATCACCACGCGCGTGGTGATGATCTGGCAGCAAATCGCTTTATTGACACAACCGCGGCGTCAACGACGATCATCTTGGTAGATCTCATGGATGCACTCGGTGTAGACCTCACCGATGGATCCATCGGGAGCATACCCGAAGCTCTGTTTATTGGTCTGGCGACTGACACAGGTTGGTTCCGCCACGGCAACGCAGATGCCCGCGCCTTCGCTACAGCGGCGCGACTCTTGCGTGCGGGTGTGAATAAGAACCGTCTGTACCAGGCTTTGGAAGAGTCCTACAGCCCAACTCGGTTGGCGCTCGAATCGAAGGTCCTGAACTCACTCGAGTTTGCCCGCAACGGGTCAGCGGCGTTGATGTCGCTCGGACCGAGCGATTTCTCGGAAATCGGCGCATCAATGGAAGACCTGACCGGCGTTGTAAATCTGCCGATGTCAGTCAGCGCAATCCGCGTGTCGGTCCTTATCGCCCAGGCGGAGCCGGGCTTGACGAAGCTCAGCTTTCGCTCGAAGCCCGGGACCGGCGTCGAAACAGATGAAGACGTTGTGGATGTAAATCTGTTGGCGCAGCGATTTGATGGTGGCGGCCACAAGCATGCTGCCGGAGCCAGGCTTCGCATCGACTTACCGCAGGCCATAGAAATGGTGCGAGAAGCCTTGAACGCAATCTGATTGCTTACGACGCGTTGCGCGTCGTCGGTGATTCGTCTTGCTTGATCTTGTCTGCGGGGCGCAGGCTCTGGCCTTCAATGCCAAAGGCAAATTCCGCAAACGGACCGATGAACCGCGGATTGTTGAACGTGCCCTCGGACTCGCGGTTGGCGTTGGCACGAACATCCGGCGTCAGAACACCCTTCAATTCCAGCTTTTCCTTGAAGAGTGAACCGTCAGCTTCAAGCGCTTCGAGGCGGCGAATCAGTGTTCGGCTGGACACGAGTACTGGGAATGGATCCCCGAGTTCAACATCGGTTTCGGGATCGACCGCCTGCATGTTCAGCATCACACCACGCGTGGTAGGTGGTTGAGCATCGATCACGAGCACCGTCCAGTTGACTGGTCCGCGATGTTCGCGATTGACCTGCGTAGCCCATTTTCGAACTGCACGAACATAGACATCACGTTTGCGGTCGCCGACCGGTCCAATTTCCATATCGCCGAACTGCTCGGCATAGCTCTCTTTCATTGCCCTGAGCAACGCCCGCGGGCTGGCATCAGGTATGGACTCATCAATCGTGACCTTTTCGGGTTCCAATTTGGGTGTCTCGGATGAGGAGGACCGGCGACTGAGTCGGTCCACTTGAGCTTCAAGACGGGCGATCGTCTTTTCGAGGTCTTGAATCATCTTTTGAGCAGCTGCAAGTTCAGCTTCCAACTCGCCGGCTCTGGCCCGAAGGGCATCATTCTCACGCCGCAGCGCGCTGTCGCTCTGGGCGGCTGCTGGTGCTGTGAGCACAGCAGCAGCCAAAATCATGAGCATGGCCGAAACACGGATTGCGCGATGTGAAGAAGTCATGTGTCGGATCGTCCTTGCGAATGGGTCTGATCGGGCGTCAGAATGCTCGAATACGGCTTTTCCGCATTGTCTGGTGGTCGTGCCGCCAGTGCATCATACTATGTTACTGATACGGTATTCGGCTGTATTGCCCGGCAGGTTCTCCTAGTAAAGACCCAGGCGGGCAATAGAACCATCCCTGAATCGGTTCGTAAGGTAGATGACTGCGGATCGTTTCACCGATGAGGCATCAGGCCATGACCCGCCCGGCATCGTCCGGTAATAGTCAGGACTCCAGTTGGAGCACACAACATGAACGACATTCGTGACCTGCTCAAGAAAGCTGCTCGGCGCATCGAGATCAGCACGTATGTGCATTACGCGCATTTCGTGGCTGTTGTCGCAGCGGCCATTGCATTGGCACTCATGGCTGCGGATCGAATGTTCGCAGAGGCATTCATGCCCTGGATCTGGATCGGACCCGCTTTGGCTGTGATCGTGGCGGGTGTCGCAGCGATCTTCTGGGCGCGACGACGGCGCAACGAAATGCAGATTGCGCTGGCGGTCGATGAACGATTGGAACTCCGAGAGAAGTTCACCACGGCGCTCTACTGCGAAGGTCGTGATGATCCGTTCGCCCAAGCAGCGATGGATGATGGCATTCGACTGGCACGTGACACTCGCACGCGCGAACAGGTCCGCAGGAAATTCAACATCACAGCGCCTGCGGGATGGTGGCTGAGCCCGCTGCTGGTGTTGATCACGATCATGATATCATTGCTTGGACCGCTTGATCTGTTCAGCCGCGATGTGCAGGAGGCAGCGGACATCGAGCAGACACGTAATCTGGTCAGGCAGCAGATCGATGTGCTGGTGCAGGATCTGTCACAGACGAATCAGCTCAAGAGCGAACTGAGCGATGTGCTAGATGACTTGCAGGGCGCGGGCTCAACGCCTGACCCCAAAGCCACACCCGAAGAATTGCGACGCGATGCGATCAAGAGGATGACCGATCTGAATCGCAAGCTTGAAGAGATCCTTAACGGCGAGAAGGGCAAAGCTGCGGCTACCGTTGAAGATTCGCTCAGCCAGATGAAACAGCCCGGCGATGGCCCCGCCAAGGAATTGGCTGAAGCGATGGCCAACGGCGACTTCGACGCAGCAAAGAAAGCTATGCAGGATCTGATGGACAAGGTCAATCAGGGCCAGCTTGATGACGCGCAGAAGCAGCAACTGCAGGAGCAGATGCAGAACATGGCGGATCAGCTGAACAACATGGCTCAGCAGCAAAACCAGTTGCGCGAAGCGCTCAAGCAGGCGGGTATGGATCCGAACTTGGCAAACAACCCGCAGGCACTGCAGCAGCAGTTGCAGAACAACAAGAATCTGAATCAGGAACAGAAGCAACAGTTGCAGCAGCAGATGCAGGCGCAGCAACAGGCCCAGCAGATGTGTCAGGGGCTCGGCCAGGCATGTCAGCAAATGGCGCAGGCCATGCAGCAGGGCGCGGGACAACAAGGTCAGAACGGCCAGCAGATGGGTCAGATGGGCCAGGCCGGTCAGCAGATGATGCAGCAACTCGATGACATGGAAGCAATGCAGCAGCTGCTCCAGGAAGCGCAGGCTGCGATGAACGCGGCGCAAGGACAATGCCAGGGAATGGGGCAGGGGCTTGCGATGCAGCAGGCAATGCAGCAATGGAAACAAGGCGGCGCATTCGGCCAGCGTGGACAAGGGGCTGGCGGCAAAGCACCACGTTCAGCCACACCAACCGGATTCAAGGCAGTCAAAGCGCCGATCAAGACAACCGAAGGCGACATCATTGCCCGACAGCTTGTCGAAGGCCCGCAGCGCGTCGGGGAATCGAATCGGCAGATCACACAAGTGACCCTTCGCGAGATTTCCGATGCGTATGACGAGTCGATTCAGGAAGACGAACTTCCACGTAAATACGACGAAACAATGAAGCACTATTTCGGCGAGCTTGAGAAGCAGGTGAAGGCGCAACAGGTTGAATCGGCGCCGCCTGCTGAAAAGACGCCGGAGCAAACGCCTGAATGACCATGCATTTCTTGAAAGTGCTGCAACACGGCGCTGATGATCATACGAACGCACGCAACCGGCGGCCCGAGCAGCCGGTTTTCTATGCGCTGGTATTACTGATTGTCAGCTTGTCCGCAGTTTTGACCGGCTGTACGAAAGATGAACCGCAAGTCGTGGTCTACATATCGGCTGATGAATACCTCGGCAGGAAGATCATCGAGCGATTCGAGCAGGAAACCGGCATCATCGTTCAATTCGTTGGCGATACGGAATTGAACAAAACCACCGGCCTCGTGCAGCGGCTGCGCAACGAAGCTGACAATCCGCAGGCTGATGTGTTCTGGTCGTCGGAGGTTTTTCAGACGATCCAATTGGCAGGCGAAGGCATATTCGAGCCGTATGAATCGCCTGTGGCAACGGACTGGCCGGCGCGCTTTGTCGATGCAGAACATCGATGGTACGGCTTTGCAGCACGTGCCCGCGTTATCGTGTACAGCCCGCAGCGGGTTTCCGAAGATGCTGTTCCGCAGACGTGGATGGACCTGACCGACCCGCGTTTCAGAGGGCGGGTCGTAATGGCGGACCCGCGCTTCGGTACCACCGGTGGGCATCTGGGCGCAATGCAGGCGTATTGGGATACGAATATCGCGCCGCAGTTTTATGCTGCGTTTCTCGAAGGTCTCGCAGCCAATGCCTGTCGATTGCTTTCTTCGGGTAATGGCGGTGTGGTCGAACAGGTCGTTGCGGGTGAAGCTGATGTCGGCTTGACCGATACCGACGATGTGTGGGTGGCAAGACAACGCGGCCATGATGTTGCGATGGTGTATCCACGGCATGAAGTCGCAGATGATCGCGGGACGGGAACGCTGCTTATTCCAAATACTGTTGCGTTGGTGCGTGGTGGACCGAATCCGGAACACGCAAAGAAGCTTCACGACTTTCTGTTGTCTGCTGAAGTGGAACGGATGATTGCGGAATCTGTGTCGCACAACATGCCGATTCGGCCGGGACTCGCCGAAGAGTTTCCGCAATACAACATTCCCAATGCCTTGCGTGTGCGGTTCGATGCTGCTGCAGCACAGCGGGCCGAAGCGGTTGCTCTTGCGATGCACTGGTTGAGCGAGGTGCAAACGACGCAGCCTGCTGTTCACGCGGAACCTGCTGACAACGGAGTTCGTTGATCCGATGCGCAGCACAGGATGGATTCCGGCAGCCCTCGCGCTGGTCATCTGGTGTGCAGCATGTATCTGGCCGTCTTCCGCAATACTCTTGGAGTTCGCAGGTACAACGGGCAGTCCCGATGCCGATGTTGCAATGACACCCATCGGCATGCTGCTTGCGCGCAGCATCGGCTGGGCGGGTGCAGTGGCGATACTTGCGACTGTGCTCGGCTGGATTCCGGGGCGGGTGCTTGGCAGCCGAGTTGGTCGGCGCGGTTTCGCTGCGGTTGCGCTGCTGCTGGCGATTCCTGTTTGCTTGCCGGGGTATGTTGTCTTCTGGAGTTGGTGGCAGGCCTGGCCTCCGGGTTCTGGACTGCACCAATGGGCTGTCAGCCGTGACATTGTCCCTCTGATGCGCGAATTGACGCTACTGGCGTCGCTCACATGCTGGTCCTGGCCGATTGTGTCGTGGTGCGTTGCGGGTTGCGCGCAGAACATGCCTGCGCACGCAGATGACTTGTTGGGTATGACCGGGTCGCCGTGGTGGCGCCGCTTGCAGGTACGGTTCCGCTACGACAGTCGTGGATTGCTGCTCGGCTGGCTTCTTGTCGCGCTGATCACATTTGCGAACACAATCAGTTTCGATCTTGCGACGGTCTACACTTTCGGCAACGAACTACGTGCGCGCGAAGCATTGGGCGCGTCGCCATCGCAGTTGTTAGGCACTGCACTTCCTGCAATCAGTATCACAGTCTTCGCAGCTGCAGTGCTGTGGTTCACGCTCAATGCGCCGAGGCATCAGCGTGTTCTCAACGCACAGACATCCGCATCGCGAGCAGCACTTGTAACTACTGCGATTCTCTGGCTGGTGTCGCTTGCAATTCCAGGCGCGCTGCTCATCACGAACTTCGCCGGCATGGTTCGTGACAACGGGTTGGAGCCCGTGCAGCAATTCGCTGGCTACTACGGCGAGGGGGTCGTCAATACGCTCGGTGTTGCCTTCGCAACCGGGTTCACTGCCGCACTGATCGCGCTTGGGTTGACGATGATGTGGATGGATCACAGGCCGATGGTTCGCGGGCTGGCACATATTCAGGCATTGGGTTGGCTTATCTTTGGTTCAATACCGGCTACGATTGCTGCGATGTCGCTCGAAACCGCGTACAACCGACCGGGAGTATTGCACACGTTGGTCTATTCAACGCCGGTGGTTCTTATTCTCGGGCAGGTCGGCCGGTTTGCATTTATTGGCGCGCTCATCGGGCGATGGCTTGCCATGCGCGAACCAGCGGAGCTGCGCGATCTTCGACGAATGGATCAGGCTGGAGCGCTGCTGCCATTCCTGAAGGCGACGTGGCCGCGTCTGTCTGCTGCAACTTTCGCAACATTTGGAATTGCAGCTGTGCTTGCAGCGGGCGAAATCACGTTGACAAACGGCATTCGGCCGGCCGGCTTTGATGTACTCGCGCCAAGTGTGCTCAACGCTATGCATTATCAGCAGGTGGATACTGTGCTGCTTGCAGTGCTTGGACAACTCCTGCTTGCGGTGCTAGTTGCTGCGGCATTGATGGGTATGTTGTGGCGATCGAATCGTCGCGCGAAACTCATGGTTGTAGGTCTTGCAATCTTGCCGGTACTGTTGTTGTCCGGCTGCGCTCGTGATGATGACACGCCTCAGCCACTTGATGTTGAATTTGCATTCGGCGCGCCGGGGCAGTCGCTGGGGCAGTTTGATTACCCGCGCGGTATTGCAGTCGATCGCGCCAATGAGTTTGTGTATGTCGTGGACAAATCGGCGCGGGTGCAACGGTTCAGTGTGGATGGTGAGCCGGAGGCATATTGGCGGATGCCCGCCAAAGACAACGGCAAGCCGACCGGGCTCAACGTCGCGCCGGATGGCAGGATCTTCATTGCAGACACACATTACTATCGGGTTATCGCGTACGACGCAGATGGCAATGAACTGCTTCGGTTTGGTTCCTATGGGAAAGAGCCGGGGCAATTCATCTACCCGACGGACATCGAATTTGGGCCGAAAGGTGAGCTCTATGTTTCCGAATATGGAGGCAACGATCGAATTCAAGTGTTCGATGCCCAGGGGAACTACTTGTACTCCTTCGGATCGTTCGGATCTGACGATGGCCAGTTCAATCGGCCGCAGTCGATGATGTTCAGTGCTGATAAGAGCCGACTGTTCGTCGCCGATGCGTGCAACCACCGGATCCAAATCTTCTCGCGAGATGGCAAACGGCTCGGCGGGTTCGGCCAGCTCGGCAGAGCGCCCGGCGACCTTTCGTACCCCTATGATCTGACTGTGCTTGCGGATGGAACTTTGTTCGTGTGCGAATTCGGCAATCATCGTGTGCAGCATTTCACTGCCGAAGGCCGATCGATTGGCATCTATGGCCGGCTCGGGGCCGGCGCGGGTGAATTGCGATATCCGTGGGGTATCGATACCGATGGCGAAAACGCATTTGTGCTCGATTCCGGCAATAATCGCGTTCAGGTGATGGAACTGCCCTAAATTGTGTTGGAGCAAGCAGCGGAGCCGACGGTGTGATCATGATGTTCGCAGAACTTCCGATTGCCTTTGAACGACCGGTGTGGTTGTTTGTGTTGCTGCTCATCATTCCATCATTTCTGTTTGCGCTGCGATCGATCGGCGGCATGTCGCGCGGCAAGGCGATAACGACGTTTGCATTTCGGTGTCTGGTAATTGTGCTGTTAGCCGCGGCGCTCGCGCATCCTTCATGGGTGAAAAAAGGCGAAGGCGTAACAGTCACGATCATTCTCGATCGCAGTCAGTCAATTCCATTGCCGCTCAAGGAAGAGGCGGTAAGATTCCTGCGCAAGGCGTCGCTGGTGCGCGACAGCCGGGAACCGGATGATCGCGTGGCTGTCGTAACGGTAGCGCGTGAAGCCAACATTGCGGCGATGCCGGATGTCTACAGCGAGGTCAGCGCCGGGCAGGACGTTACCGATCCGACAGCGACGAACCTGGCCAGCGGCGTGCGCATCGCGCTGGCGATCATGCCTGATGACACGGCCAATCGATTGTTGATTGCAAGTGACGGCAACGAGACTGTCGATTCGGTGGCGGAAGCTGCGGAAATAGCAAAAGCGAACAAGGTTCCGATTGATGTGTTGCTGCTCGAATACGAGTACGACAACGAAGTGATCTTCGACCGCATTCGCGCCCCTGCTCGGGCACGCGTCGGCCAGACGTCAACGATCACAATGTCGCTGCGCAGTCAACGGCCGACAACGGGCACCATTTATCTGAAGATGGATGGCACTGTGCTGGACCTCAACGGAACTGACGATGGCGATGGCATGCGCGTCAGTCTCGAATCCGGCCGCAATGTGTACCAACTTGAAATCAGTCTTGATCAATCCGGCGCGACGCAGTTCGAAGCCACATTCGAGCCGGACGACCCATCTGCAGATTACATTGATCGAAACAACAACGCATACGCAGTAACGTTCGTTGGCGGCGAGGGCAAGGTACTCGTCATTGATGACGGCGTAAGCGAGTCGCAATATCTCATGCAGGCACTGCGCGACAGCAATATCGAAGTGCAGCGCATCGGCCCCGGCGGGCTGGTCAATCTTGTGTACCTGACCAGTTTCGATGCAGTGATTCTGTGCAACATCCCGAGGTATTCCTTTGACGATGCGCAGGACAACATGTTGCACGCGTATGTGCATGACCTCGGTGGCGGCTTGATCATGCTCGGCGGCCCGCAGTCGTTTGGGGCGGGCGGCTGGATTGATTCGGAAACAGCGAAGGTGTTGCCGGTCAAACTAGACCCGCCGAGTTCACGTCAGCTTCCGCGCGGTGCGCTGGCGCTGATCATGCACTCTTGTGAAATGCCGCAGGGCAATTTCTGGGCGCAGAAAGTGGCTGAGGCTGCGATCAACTCACTGAGTCGATTGGACTATGTTGGCATCGTTGAATTCGGCGGATGGGGCGGTGGTGGTGGAGGCGGCTTCGCCGGTTCGAGCTGGGCGTTCCCGATGCAGCTTGTCGGTGACCGCAAAGCTGCGCTTGCTGCAACGAAGAAAATGGCAATGGGCGACATGCCCGATTTCCAGTCGTCTATGCAGGTTGCGCACGCAGGATTGACGACAATACGCGCTGGACAAAAGCACGCCATCATTATCTCAGATGGTGATCCATCGCCGCCGACGCCGAAGTTGCTTGGACAATACGTCAGCGCGAAGATCACTGTGACGACGGTGATGGTGGGCGGGCACGGCACGCTGATTGATCGATCTCACATGCAAGCGGTGGCGAACAAGACCGGCGGAAATTTCTACAACGTCACGAATCCCAAGAAGCTGCCTGAGATTTTCATGAAGGAAGCGCAACTGGTATCACGATCGCTGATTCAGGAAGGCGAAATCTTTCAGCCGCAGGTCGCAAGCCGCCTGCCCGGCCCGACGGATGGTTTCACTGCTGTTCCGGAAATCGATGGTTATGTGTTGACTGCTGCACGCGAGGGGCTCACGCAGAATGCTTTCGTGATCGCCACCAAGGAAGGCGTTGATCCGCTGTACGCAAGTTGGAATTATGGCCTGGGCCGGTCGATTGCATACACAAGCGACATCACGGGACGGTGGGGCGGGCGCTGGCCGAGCTGGGGAGAATTCCGAACGTTCTGGGAGCAATCCGTTCGCTGGGTGATGCGGCCGACGGGTGAACGGAACGTGTCGATTACGACACACCAGGATGGCGACATCGCTGTTGTTGAAGTCGAAGCGCTTGATGATGATGCACAATCGCTGAACTTTCTGAATGCAGGGGCGCAGGTGCATCGGCCGAGCGGTGAGACCGAGCCGGTCTTGTTGCAGCAGGTCGGCCCGGGCAGGTACCGCATGCAGTTCGTCACAGATGAAGCGGGCGCTTACATCGTTGATGTGTCCTATCGAACCGGTGATCAGGAACGCGCAAGCCACTTGCAGGCAGCAGTCGCGGTGCCGTATTCCGATGAATTCAAATCGGTCAAGCACAATGCGGCATTGCTGCGCCAACTGGCAGAAGACACTGGCGGGCGGATGCTTGCGGCAAACGATCCCGAAGTGGCGGATCTCTTCAAACGCGACGATCTGACAATCCCCAAGAGTCCGAAACGCATCTGGGATCTACTCACAATTCTTGCTGCAGCGCTGTTCTTATTCGATGTCGCAGCGCGGCGACTCACGATTGATCCGGCGAAGATTCGCGCAATGGCAGGACGAGCAGTCGGGAGCCGTGCAGATGCATCGACAGATGCCGTTGCAGCCTGGAAGCGCACACGCAGCCAGATGAGCCAGCGCACCGGCGCAGCACAAACCGCTGCACAGAAACGCAGGGATCGCGCGGCTGCAGAAGCAGATCGCAGCCGAAAATACGAAGTCGAAGAAGGCGATGCGGAAATATCGTTTGATGTCAGTCAGGAAGCGACCGCCGGCCCGCGCAAAGCCGATGATCAAACGCCCAAGCGGCGCGACTCGCATACCGGTCAGGCTGCCGACGAAGACGAAGGCGATTACACCAGCAGACTGCTGCGGGCCAAGCGTCGTGCACGGGGTGAAGAAAACGATGGCGGGGGAGACGCTCGCTGATGCCGACTGCTTCCGCGCCTCCGTCACTTGATATGCACTTCAACGACACTGAGTCGGTGATTCGCGCGTGCGCGAGTTTTCGTGACATCTTCGACACGTTGCGAAAAGAGATTGGCAAGGTGCTCGTCGGGCAGGATGAAATTGTACACCAGACACTGATTTGTCTGTTCGCAGGCGGCCACGCGCTGCTTGAGGGTGTGCCCGGCTTGGGCAAGACGCTGCTGATTAAGACACTCAGCGATTCACTTGGTTTGACCTTTGCCCGAATCCAGTTCACGCCTGACTTGATGCCGGCGGACATCACAGGCACCAGCATTGTTGTTGAAGACGAGCGCACCGGACATCGGTCGTTCACATTCAGCCCGGGACCGATTTTTCATCAACTGGTTCTCGCTGATGAAATTAATCGCGCCACGCCCAAGAGTCAGTCTTCACTGCTTGAAGCAATGCAGGAACGCTCCGTAACAGTTGCGGGTCAAACGCATCAGCTCGAACAGCCGTTCTTTGTCATGGCCACGCAGAATCCGATCGAACAGGAAGGCACATATTCTCTTCCCGAAGCCCAGCTTGATCGGTTCTTCTTCAAAATCGCAGTGCCATATGCCACGCGCATCGAGATGAACGAGATTCTGCACCGGACGACTGCGCGCATTGATCCGACAGTCGAAAAAGTACTCGATGGCGACACGATTCAATCAGCTCAGCAACTCGCTCAGCGAGTCATTGTTGCTCCGCAGGTTCAGGATTATGCGATTCGTCTCGTACTCGGCACGCACCCCGATGGCGAACACTGTCCGGAAAATATCCGCCGAATGATTCACGTCGGCGTCAGTCCGCGCGGCGCGCAGACCTTGATCACCGCAGCAAAAGTGCAAGCGCTTATCGAGGGCAGATATGCTGCTGCATTTCATGATGTACAGGTTGCTGCGCTACCTGCGCTGCGCCACCGAATCATCCGCAGCTTCGAAGCTGAGGCCGATGGCATCAATACAGATACGATTATCGACACACTGATCACCCATACGCCGCGGGAGGTAGAGTAAGTCCATGGCAGTATTCGGCCAGACAACACAGCCGCCGCCGAAACGCGTTGATGAACTGATCGACAGCGCGCTCATGGCAAAGCTCGAGCAGGTCGACATCATGAGCCGCAAGATATTTGCAGGCAAATTGCAGGGTGAACGCCGATCCAAACGCCGCGGCATCAGCGTCGAATTTGCAGACTATCGCCACTACACCCACGGCGACGACCTGCGCTTCGTCGACTGGAACATCTATGCCCGCCTCGACAAGCTCTTTCTCAAGGTCTTCCTCGAAGAAGAAGACCTGTCGTTGATCGTTGCGATTGACTCCAGCGCATCCATGAACTGGGGCAACCCGAGCAAGTTCGTATTCTGTCAACGACTGGCGATGGCGCTCGGTTACATCGGCCTGACCAACCACAACCGCGTATCGCTGTATGCCTTTGACAGCGAAGGTCTGCAACCACTGCCGTCACTGCGCGGCAGACGGCGGACGCGCGACATGGGTGAATGGCTGCTCAATCTTGAACCTGCAGGCAGCAGCGCATTCACAGATTCCATGCGCTCCATAGCACTCTCCCGGCAGGGCAAGGGCGTCATGGTCATCCTTTCAGACTTCATGTACAAGGAAGGCTACGAACGCGGCTTGCGATATCTCGCAGGCAGTGGATACGACACATTCTGCATGCAGGTGTTGTCGCCGGAAGAGATCGATCCATCCAAGCACGGCCTGGCAGGCGATCTGCGCCTGACTGATATTGAAGATGAGGACACCGCCGAAGTCACCGTTAGTGCTGCGCTCTTGAAGCGATATAAGGAAAACCTCAACGGATATTGCGGTCAGTTGCGTGAATTCTGTGTGCGCCGTGGGATGATGCACCTGACGATTGACACCGGCACTGATCTGACCGCGCTGCTCATGGACTACCTGCGCAAGCGAGGTCTGGTGAAGTGACGTGGCTGACGCCGATCACCGGATTGATACTCGGCCTTGCGGTCATTCCGCCGCTGATTCTGCTGTACTTTCTCAAGTTGCGCCGCCGGCCGCAGGCGATTTCCACCACGCTGCTGTGGAAGAAGTCCGTCGAAGACCTACAGGCAAACGCGCCGTTTCAGAAATTGCGCCGCAATCTGTTATTGCTGCTGCAACTCATTGCGCTGTTGTTACTCATCGCAGCCGTTATGCAGCCGCAGATCCGCGGCGGCACGGGCGCTTCAGGCAAGACCGTCATCCTCATCGACAACTCCGGCTCGATGACAGCGACTGACATCGGAGATGCGACCAATCGCCTAGAGAAAGCCAAACAACTGGCGCGCGATCGCATCGAGACAATGTTTGCCGGCGGCATCTTCAGCCGTCCCGCCGGCGAAACCATGATCCTCGCATTCTCCGATCGCGCGGAAGTCTACAGCCGGTTCTCATCTTCAAAGCGTGAACTGCTTGCTGCCATCGATCAGATTCGACCCACGCACGGCAGCACTGCAATTGAAGACGCGTTCAAACTCGCCCGGGCCTATACGGTCAACCCCAACCCTGACAACGAACGCGCTATCGGTGGCCCGGCGACGATCGAACTCTTCTCCGACGGCCGCATTGCGGATCTTGCCGACAACGTCCTGCGCACTGAGAAGATGGTGTTTTACCCGGTCGGCTCTCCGGAACCGGACAATCTTGGCATCACCACGATCTCGGTGCAGCGGCCGTACGATCAACCGAACTCTGTTGAGGTCTTTACCGCGCTTGTGAATTACAACCAGCAGACTCTCTCTGCGGATATGCAATTGTCCGTTGATGATGTCGTACTCGGAATTCAGGAAGCCGAGATGGCTGCTGCGACAATTGACGGCGCGACTGGCGCACTCGTCCCCGCGCGCAAGAATGTCGTCTTTACGCCTTTCGAGTTGCCGTATGGCGCTGTTATCGAAGTCGCGCTGCTTCGCGAAGATGACATGATCGCAGACAACATCGCGCAGGTCGTCGTGCCGCCACCAAAGAAGCTTGTTGTAGCGCTTGTTGAATCCAAGAACTTCGTGTTGCGTTCTGTTCTCGAAGGCATGCCGCAGCTCAAACAGCTTGATCTGCTCAGCGGCGTGCAGTTCGATGCGCTGGTCGAAAATGACACGACCGACACCTACGACGCAATCGTCTTTGATGCATTCACGCCGACGACCGACAACCTCCCGCCGGGGCGGTATCTGACGTTCGGCCCGACGCCGCCGGTGCTCGGTCTCAACGAATACAGCGTCAACGATGACGGCATGCTCATCCTCGACGCCCGGCAGGATCATCCGGTCATGCGCTATGTCGCGCTGGACAATCTCATCATCCGCAAAGCCTACATGCTCGCGCCGGAAGATGATGTACAGGTGCTCGCAGAAGGCGGTCGCGGCCCGGCGATCATCACACTGACGCGCGGGCCGCTGCGGCTGATACACGTCACGTTTGATGTGCTCGACAGCAACTGGCCGTTCATGCGCAGCTTCGTCACGTTTCTCGTCAACGCCATCGAGGACCTCGGTCAGACCGGCGAAGCACTTACCAGCCGCGGGTTCAAACCCAGCGAAGCGCTCACTGCCCGCCTTCCCGCCAGCGCGACCGACATTAACCTGCGCCTTCCCAACGGTTCCAACGAGGTTCTTTCGCCGGTCGATCCGACATCATTCAGTTGGGGGCCGATTCGTCTTTCAGGTCTGTATCTGCTGTCGTACGAGTCTGCGGAATCCGATGATGCGCAGATCCGCCCGTTCGCGGTGAACATGGATTCGAGCTACGAAGGCGACATCGCAGCGCAGCAGCAGATCACGATTGGCCAGGACACCGTCGATGCAGTCGATGCTGCATCCACGCAGTACACACCGCTGTGGCCGTACGCACTGTCGCTGTGCTTAGCGGTGCTGATGCTGGAGTGGTGGGTGTATCACCGGAAGACGTTTATTTAGTTGCGGCGACGTTGATTTCCACCGGCAGAGCCCGTGGCTAACGATTTTGGGATGACCATCCGTGGCGAATTCGGGTATTGGGATGCGCGACGATTGAATTCGTCGTGGTCGAATATGGTCATCCTTAAGCCGCGGGCTCTGCCTGCGGTGATGTTCACGCCGCGTTCTTCACAGCACCACCCTTCCACACGCGCTGATGCTGGAGTCTCCGAAAACCGGTTCACCTCACCCGTCGCATCTGCCCATCGTATCCAGTACACCATCAGCATCGGCCGATCAAACTCGAGCCGGCTTTATTTAGGAGTTGCGCGCATCTTCTCGAATGCAGTGGTCAACAGCTTCACAGACCGCAACCACGCTTCGATGAATGTCTGCATCCGCAGTATGAGCGTTCACCACACTGATTCGCATCGCGCGCCGTTCTCTCCAGGTCGTTCCACTGAAAAAAGCTTCGCCACTTGCGTTGACCATCTGAATGATCCGCTCCGTGCGGCGGTCGTGATCGGCGGCTCCGGCATCCGGCCGAGTATCCAGGAAGCGAACTAAGCCTTGATTCAGGGTTGGTCGCCACAATACATTGGCACCAGAGTGTTCTCCGATTCCGTCCACAAGCTTGCATGCTTGCGCGCAGTTGCGGTTGATCAGATCCTCGAGTCCACCCCTACCCAGTTGGCGCAGCGCAGCGTACACCGGGAAGCCGCGCGCTCGCCGCGACCACTCGGGATTCCAGTCAATCTGATCTCTGGTCGCTGCGTCAGTCGAGATATAGCTCGCCCCGATGGACATGCTCTCTCGATGCGCCCGTGTGTCGCGGATGACAGCGAAACCGCAATCAAACGGGACATTAAGCCACTTATGCCCATCCGTTACCCAGCTGTCTGCAAGCTCAATTCCGGCAGTCAGAGAACAATACTGGCTGCTTATTCGCGCGAAAAGGCCAAAGGCTCCATCGACGTGGACCCACGCTCCATGCTCTTTGGCCAAGGGGATCGCGCGGTTGAAATCATCGAACGCAGCAATGTTGATGTCTCCTGCCTTGAGGATCACGATGGTGGGTCCGTTCCCACCTGCAAGAGCGTTTCGCAGCGTTTCAATATCGCACTGGCCGAACTCGTTGGTTTCGATGGTTGTGAGATGCCGCGAACCGAATCCGAGAAAGCGGAGCGCTCGATCGACAGAACCATGTCGCTGCGTGCTCGTCAGTACTCGGACAGCAGGAGCTCCCTGCAGGCCATCAAGGTTCACATCCCAATCGTGGGCGCGAAGGACCGCGTTCCGCGCTGCGGCGAGCGATGTGAAATGGGCCATCTGGCAGCCCGTTGTGAATGCAAAAGATGCGTCGCGTGGAAGGGCCAGCAGATCCAGGAGCCATGCGCCGGCTATCTCTTCCACGACCGCCGCCGCTGGGCTGCACGGACTTAACGCAGCGTTCTGATCCCAAGTCGAAGTGAGCCAGTCCGCAGCCAATGCAGCTTCGAGCGAACCGCCAATCACCCACGCAAAAAAACGACCACTGGTGCTTCCCAGGATTCCGCCATCGATGGCCGCGACCATATGTTCGATCACCGCTGCAGGTTCTTCGCCGACTTCAGGGACCGGCCCCCCAAGGTGATCGCGAAGAGTAGTTACATCCACCGTCGAGGCGACGGATCTCTCATCCAGACCGCTCAGAAATTCTTTGGCATAACGGTGGGCGAGATCAAGCCCTACGGTCGATCGTTCTGACATGATTCATCCTGATTTTCGCGCGCTGCGTCAACGGAGTTTCATCATCATCACGCATCTGTAGCAAATACAGTTGCGTTGCACGTGATTCACGTCACACACTACACGATCGCCATACTCCACCGCTCAACACGCGCTGTCGCTGGGGTGGTGGGTGTATCACCGCAAAACGTTTATTTGATGTACGCCGCCTTCAGCGCGCTGAATCTCCGCATGCGAGGGAATGAGGGATGCCGCCCGTGGTGTTTCGGCACAAAAAGCAACAGACATCACGAAACGCGGCCCGCCGCATGGCAGTTGTATGCAACCCCATGCAAGCAGGGGACTTCCGCACGTCCTTTGTGTGTGTCCGCATGTGATCGGGGGCTTCCCCCGAGCGTTTCGGGGAAACCCCCGCAAGCGACGGGGCATGGCGCACATGTCGCGTGGATGTGCCCGTTCGATGCGGGGTGATGTACAGCGACGATGGGGGAACCCGCAGGCGCTGCGCTGCACGGGTATCGAGATTCCGATCCGTCATCATGTGGGAAGAGTGGTTGGGCACCGGGGTGTTGCGTGGCGTTGGTCCCGCCCGCAGAGCGGGGGGCTAATGGTTTTGGATCGGGACTGCGGTGAAGATTTCGGGAATTGGAATGCGCGGCGTATGAAATTGTCGTTGGTGGCCGTAGCGAACCTTTAGCCGCGGGCTTTGCCCGTGGGGTGCATGTTGTATCGATGCCGGGCTACGAATCGTTCAATGGACGAAAGCCCGCATGGCGTTGGATATATAGTTTGCGGCGTTTCACGGAATCGCGATCAAAGCAATACCGCGCATCGTAGCCGCGTGTCCAGATGCGGCCGCAGTTCAGCGCTTGGCGCATGCGGGTTTTCAGACGCCCGGCCACGGTTTTCACATCGTCGAAGTTGTGATCAATGAGCCAATGCGCGTGCCAGGATTCGACACTGACCGCCAGCAGCGTGTAACCAAATTCAGTTGCAGCATTCAGCAACGCATCGAAGGCAATCCGTTGTTGTGATGGTGTCAGGAAGACCGAATCAGATGTCATCAATTCGCGCGAGCGTTCGAGGAGTTTCGGATCGCCGGGCAGGATGATGCCGTCGTCGACGTAGTTGCGCAGGTCGCCGGGGAGCCAAGTGCCGTAGGTTGTGGTGGTGATCATGGTCGCAAGCAGTGTTTGCGTTGCGGGCATGGGGGGATGGTAACACGTTGTGTTTGCGTTCGTAAAGAAGAACCCCCGGCAGAGCCGGGGGTTAAGGGGTTTGAAGCGGATAACTGCCCCGAATTCCAGGATCGGAAGGTGTGGTGGCGGGATTCGATGCGAATGTACGGGGCTTACCCCTTAATCCCCGCCGCGGCCGAGCAGGAAGTACAGGATCATGCCGATCAACGGCAGCAGCAGCACGATGACAATCCACAGAACTTTCATGCCGACGGACTTGCCGCCCTTGAGAATCATCACGATCGCGATGATGTCGAGGATCAGAACGATCAGGCCAACAAGGCTGTTGGTTGTCGAGAGTGCCAGGAGAGTTGTCATTGGGTGTCGCTCCGTAGGGACGTGTGTTGCATGATGTGCTGTTCGCTGCGCGGCGAGACCAAACACATCACGTACAGAGTGTACCAGAAGTGGACCCCCTGCAGGGCCGGGGGCTAACGGGTTTGGGGCGGGCGCGTTGGAAGATTTCGGGTAATGGAATGCGCGGCGAATGGGTGGCGCTCGCAGGTTGCGTGTTCGCTACGACGCGTTCGTCAACTTCGCATACAAGTCCTCATCGATGCCGAGGAATTCATACATGTGCTGATCGAACATCTGCTGATCTTCTTCGCGTGAGAAATCCAGGCGCAGTTCGTTGATGACTTTTGTGCCCTGGCCGATCCACTGCTGCCAGGTTTCAGCGGCGATGTTCTGCTGAATCCACTCGCCGATCGGGCCGCGCATGGGTGGTTCGGACAGTTGTGTGCCTGCTCTGCCGGTGCGCTGGCAGGTGAACGCGCCTGATGCTGCAGATTGCGCTGCTGCGGCTTCAGTTTCTTTGGACAACTCCGGCGGTTCGCGGCCGACGCTTCGCAGCAAGTCCGCCATAGCATCGGCTGGCATGCGGTCGCCTTTGGAGCGGGCGATTTCGTAGCCCTTAAGCATGATCGCCACAGCGCGGTCGGCCCAGCCGGCATCGATCATTGCCTGCCCGCAGAGCTGGTAGGCCTTGCTCATCTCAGGGTTGATGTCGATGCACTTCTCGAAGCTTTGGGCAGCCTCAGCAGCACGGCCGGCCTGCAGCAGTGCATTGCCCAGGCTGAAGTGGGCCATCTCGTTATCGGGGTCGGCTGCAGCCATATTCTCGAACTGCAGAATGCGATCATCAATCGTGGGCATGAAGGTGCTCCGGCGGTGCTCCGCGGATGGGGGTCGTAGGTGTCTGTTGCATGATAGACGGTGCGGGCGTTGTTGGCCGTACGCTCTCCCGGCAGTGCCGGGGGCTCAAAGTTGGCCACGTGCATTCATTGCGATTCCATTAGACGTGGGCTTTGACCACGGTTTGCATGTCGTTCGTTTACGATGTGCCGCATGGCCACGCAGCCGGACATGTCGGTTGATCTTGCGGGGATCACGTTGCGGACGCCGTTGGTCGCTGCTGCGGGGACATGCGGATACATCGAAGAACTGCCGAGCGTGACGGATGTTCGAAATTTCGGCGCGATCACGACGAAGTCGATCACAGCGAAGCCGCGCGAGGGCAATCCGCCGTGGCGGTTGATCGAGTCCGAAATGGGGCTGATCAATGCGATCGGGCTGGCGAACGTCGGCGTCGAGCGGTTCATGGCGGAGAAACTGCCGGGGGCGGAGAGTGTTGATGTCATCGTGTTCGGTTCGATCGCAGGCGGATCGATCGAAGAATACGTGCAGGTTGCGGCAGCGTTCGATGCGGCTCAGCATCTGCCAGCGGTGGAAGTCAACGTGTCGTGTCCAAACACTTCGGACGGGCTGGAGTTTGGCACGGATGCGGCGCGTTTGCGTGAGATGGTAAAGGAAGTGCGGGCAGCGCTGACGCAGACGAAGCTGATCGTGAAGCTGTCGCCGAATGTGACGGATGTGGTGTCGCTTGCAGGGGCGGCGATTGACAGCGGTGCTGATGCACTGACGTTGATCAACACGATTTCAGCGATGGCTATTGATGTGGAGAGTCGCAGGCTGCGATTGAGCAGGGGGCGCGGCGGGTTAAGTGGGCCGGCGGTGCATGCGGTTGCGGTGCGGATGGTGCATGATGTGTATCACCAGGTTGCGCAGAAGGCGAACGTGCCGATCATCGGTTTGGGTGGCGTGCTGCGCTGGGAGGATGCTGCGGAACTGATTCTGGCGGGCGCGACCGCAGTGGGAATCGGAACGGCACTGTTCATCGATCCGGGTTGCGCGAAGTCGATCATGGCGGGATTGACAAAGTGGACACAGCGGCAAGGGTGTCAGTCGATCAGTGAGATGGTTGGTGTTGCGAAGCTTGCGGAGTCGCCGAGTGTTGTGGGCTGATGCACCAACTCCTTGACGTGTTGCATAAATGCGTTGCCGCGCTGCTGGAAATTGGTGAATTGATCCCAACTCGCGCAGCCTGGGCTAAGTAGCAGTACATCGCCGGGGTGAATGCGGGCGAAGGCGCAGTGGACCGCGCGTTCAAGTGTGTCGCATGCGAAGACGCATGCGAGTGGCGGGGCACTGGTGATTATGTGCTGGGATGTAATGCCGATGGTGTACAGCCCGGCGAGTCGGGGCGTGAGGTCTGCGATTGCGCTGAGATCTGCACCTTTGTCGTAGCCGCCTGCGATGAGGTGAATCTGCTTCCGGCTTGGGAATGATTCGACAGCACGCACAGTTGCCTCGGGTGTCGTTGACTTGGAATCGTTGTAGAAGCGCAGTCCGTCGACTTCGGTGACAAGTTGCAGACGGTGCGGCAGGCCGATGAAATCATCGAGTGCGAGTGCAGCAGCAGCCGGATCGACGTCGAGCGCGCAGCTGAGTGTCTTGATTGCGGTGCGGGCATTGGTGATGTTGTGTGTGCCGGGAATGCGCAGGCGAATGTTGAGCGAATCATCATCAGACAGTTGATCGCCGCGAATAACATGTTCGCCGGGTTGTTGGAAGCGTGTGATGTTGAGCTTGGAATGTTCGTAGTGTTCGATGGAACCGTGCCAGTCGATGTGGTTCGGCGCGATGTTGGTGATGACAGCGGTTGCGGGTGACCAGCCGTTCAGCCAGTGCAGCATTGCGCTGGAGAGTTCGAGGACGATCCAGTCATTTGCCTGGATGTTGTTGAGCGACAGCAACAGACTCCCGCCGATGTTGCCGGCAAGGTGTACGCGGCGGCCGAGGCGTGTGAGAATGTGGTGGATCATTGCTGCGGTTGTGGATTTTCCCGCAGACCCGGTGACGCCGATGATTTGTGTGTGATCAAGACGTTCGACGAGCAGACCGATTTCGGTCGTGATCGGCACGTCAGCAGTAGTTGCGGCTTGCAGGAATTGATTCTCCCACGGCTTGGCGACAGCAGGATTGGCGACAATCAGATCAGCGGATTCGAAATCACGGATGTCATGCCCGCCAAGGCGCAATGTCACACAACCGTGTGCAAGCAGGTCATGCAGCGGCGTGATTGAATCTCGCAGGGTGGATTCCGAATCAAGATCAGTGAGCGTGATCTGTGCACCTTGGTCGGCAAGCCAGCGGGTGACGCCGATGCCGCCGCCGAATCGACCGAGGCCCATGACGGTGATACGCATACCGTTGAAGTCACTGAAGTTGTCGTTGGTGAAGTGAGTCATAGTTGGATGTATGCCGGCACGGCCAGAGCAATTAATGGCGCAATCGACAGGGCGTGCGCTGCTGGCCAATATTTGCCGGGCATCGTAGGATGCGGCACCGATGGTTGACCGAAAGCGGCAGCCAATGAACCGCACTATCCCCCTTGGGTGGAGACCGAATCGATGAGTCAGTTTCAGCAGAATCCGTATGGCGACCCGCAGGATGAAATGGCAGGGCAGCCGCGTAAGACAAGCGGTATAGCGATCACAGCGCTGATTCTCAGCATAGTTGGACTCATTCCATGTATTGGTGTGTGCACGGCTCCGTTTGGCATACTTCTTGGACTGATAAGCGCTGTTATGACCGGCAGTAGCAGCGCAAAGAAGGGGCGAGGGCTCGCGATCACGGCAATCATCATTGGCCTCCTTGCTGCGGGTGTGCAGTACGGCACCTGGACTGTGGTTCAGAAGAACTTCATTAAGCCTGTGGAAGATGGTCCCAAATCGGCGCTGCTTGCAGGATTCTCTGGCGATATTGCAGGTTTCCGCGCAGCGATGCATACCCCGGCATCTAACGCCACTGATGAAGAAATTACCGCATACATCGAGACTCTTCGTCAACGTTACGGCAACCTCAACGACGTAGTGTTTGATGAATTGCGCGGCAGTACGAGTAGTCCTCAATTCGGCGCAACAAGTCAAGTCTTTCCGTACTTGCTCCAATTTGATTCTGGCACAGTGGATGCCGATGCTGAGATTGTTTTCTCAGACCAGACGACAGGCCAAGCTTGGGTAATGAAGCCTTCAGTGATTACGATCATCGATCCTGATCTCGGTGACATTACATTCCCGGCTGGCGCAACCTCAGGTGGCAGCAGTGACGCGGATGTGGCAGACGATGACGCAGCGGCAGGCGATTCAGTGACTGACGAATCCGAGACTGACGACGGAGCGGAAGGCGGTTGAGTTCGCAGCCTTCGTCTCCGACGCGACCGAGCTCGGCCGGCCGGCAGCTGAGTCCGTGGGCGATACTGTCGATCTTGTCATCGTCATTTCTGTTTTGTCCGCTGTCGTGCGTGCTGGGTCCTCTGTTTGGACTGAAAGCGCTTGCGGAGATGCGGACTGATCCGCGAATCAGCGGCAAGCGAATGGCTCGCGCTGGGATCGTCATCGGGAGCATTGCGACAGCATTCTGGATCGGCGCGGCGGTGTGGTGGCATATCAATGTACGAACGCCGATACTTGCCGGGCCGATCGATGCGCTTACTGCAGGATTTGCCGGCGATCTGGACGGGTTCCGAGCCGGTTTCTGCTGCGAAGCAGAAAGTGCTACCGATGAGCAGGCGATCGTCTTTCTTGCGGAACTTTCGCGACGCTACGGGAAGTACCAGGGCATTCGCCTCGGCGAGATGTCGGAGGATGCGGCAATTGCACAACCAGATGGTGCCGGCTTTCGAAAGCGGGTGCCGTATGTGCTGGACTTTGACAACGGGGCAGTTCAAGCAGTCGCAGATTTCGTCGTAGTGGACGGCAACGGACGGACGATCGCCTTGAATTTCAGTCGGTTGCAGATCATTGACGACAATCTTGGTGACATGGCGTATCCTCGCCAGCGATTGCTGGACGAAACGGACGGCGAATCCTCCGAGGTTTCCGCAGGTGATCCTGAGCAGCCCGAGAGTTCGTAACAAACATGGCATCTGAAACGGACAATCCGCCGATCGTGCAGGTGCGTGAACTTGTCAAGCGCTTCGGCGATCAGACTGTACTCAGTGGATTAACGCTTGATGTACATGTCGGCGAAACCATGGTCATAATGGGCGGGTCCGGTTCCGGCAAGAGTACGTTGCTGCGGCACATGATCGGATCAATCCGGCCGAACTCGGGCGAAGTGCGATTGTTTGGGCAGAGCATCAATGATCTGCGCGAAGCTGATCTGAATGAAGTCCGCAAAAAGTTCGGGATTCTGTTTCAATCCGGTGCGCTTTTTAATTCGATGACTATTGCGGAGAACGTGGCGCTACCGTTGCAAGAGCACACGGATCTGGATCAGAGCACGATTGACATCATGGTCAAGATCAAACTCGAACTTGTCGGGCTGCGCGAACATGCAGACAAGTACCCGGCGCAGATTTCCGGCGGAATGAAGAAACGTGCCGGTCTGGCTCGAGCATTGGCACTGGACCCGAAGATTCTTTTCTACGACGAACCGTCAGCGGGGCTTGATCCGGTCACGAGCGCGGAGATTGATCGCTTAATCGTTGACCTCACCAAGAAACTCGGTGTAACCAGCGTGGTGGTGACGCATGAAATGGATTCAGCGTTCACGATTGCCGACCGCATGGCAATGCTTGACAAAGGGCAGATGTTGATGATCGGCACTCGGGCTGAATACGAGAAGCTGCGCGATCATCCGATAGAGCGCATCGATGAGTTGGATGAGTCCAAGCAATTGATTCGCCAATTCCTGCGCGGGGATGCGGTGGGACCGATTACAGAGCGGCGGGCGATGACGAATTATGCTGAGGATTTGCTGGGTGAAACGCCGACGAGCTTTGGGTCCGGTCCGTCAATTGAGCCGACGCGATCAGCGTGATTGTGGCGAGCGTCGACGATGGCTCGCAAGTCGGTGGAGAAGTCGCCTTGGTGGTAGTATTACAAGTGTTGAATCTTTCTTCGGAGTCAGAGCATGCCCAGTGCATCCGATCGCATGCGCAATAACGTCAGAGCCGGTCTGTTCGTGTTGATCACGCTGTTGCTGGCGCTGGCGGTGATTTTTGTACTTGGTGATGTCAAGCAGTACTTTACAGGGCCGATTCAATACGGCGTGACGTTTCCAGTTGAGTCAGGCGTGAAGAACCTCAGTGGCGGTTCAGATGTTCGCGTCGGCGGAATCAGCATGGGTCGCGTCACGAGCGTCGAACTGTTGACGCCAGCCAATGATGTTGAGCCGGCCCGAATGATCGAAGTGCTCTTTACTCTCGCAGTTGATGTTCGGCTGTACAGCAACGCAGAAATTGCGGTGACGGCACCGTTGATCGGTTCGGAAGCGTGGTTGGATATTTCCAGCCTGGGCGGCAAGGATCGCGATGTCGCTGCGGAGCTGCTTGAACAGGGAGACACGCTGGCTGGCGCATCCGGTGGAACAATGCTCGATTCGCTTCTTGGTCCGAATGCCAAACGGGTGGACAACATCATCGCGAATGTCGAAAGCGGAACAGCGTTCTTTGCTGGCCTTGATAAGGTTTACGCGTCAGATGTGCAGCCGTTTCTGGTTGACGCGAAAGACCTTTCAGGAAACGCTCGGGAATTCATGACTGATCTGAATACGAACAAGTGGCCAGCCTGGGCCGATCAGGTCAGTCAAATTATGTCGCGCGTCAACAAGTTGACGGAGAACGTTGACTCGGCGGTAGCAAATGCAGATGGTCTGATTCAAGATGGGCGCGATGTGGTCGCGGAGAACAGGGATTTCGTGCGTCAGTCGATGGTGAATATCGAATCGACGACTGCGGACGCCCAGCTTGTTGCGCAACGCGTTCGAGAAGAGACCTTGGATCAGGTCTACAAGTTTCTCGCCACTGGGCAGGATGGACTGGATAAGGCCGTGGCGGTGCTTGACGCTGTTCGCATCGACTATGACGGCTGGTCGCCGAAGATAGATGATACGCTTACGAACGCCTCGTTGACGAGTCAGCAACTGAAGTTTGCGGGGATGGAAGTTCGACGCAGTCCGTGGAAACTGCTGTACAGGCCAAGTGCTGATGAACTCGAGCATGAACTCCTGTACGAGGCAGCTCGCTCTTTCGCACTGGCGGCAACCGATCTGAAAGCTGCATCAACGACGGCACAGCGCATCTTGGAGAATCATGGTGATCAGCTTCGCGACGACCCGGAATTGCTTCGCAGAGTGACGGAAAACCTGATCGATCCGCTTGAGCAATACGAACGCGCGCAGGCCCGGATGTTTGACATCCTGAAGCTTGAGCCGTAATCGAATGCGCTCGGATTTGATTCTCGATTCTTGAACCTCACAAGAGCGTATGTCACAGCAGCCGATTCCGATTTCGTCGCTGAATGATCCACGGATCGACTTGTATCGCAACGTCCGCGATCGCGATCTGTATGGTCGCGGCGGCGTTTTTCTTGCTGAGACTGAAATGGTGGTCAAGCGCCTTCTGGCAACACCCCATCGTTTGCGCTCATTGCTTCTGTCGCCTACGCGGTATGAAGCGATGAAACAACTACTCGACGCTCTTCCCGATGACATTCCGATCTTTGTCGCAGAGTTGGAGACGATGTGCGAGATTGCAGGGTTTCATGTGCATCGTGGAGTTCTGGCGATCGGAACGCGCCCTCCAACCGAAGAGTTGTCGTTGAGTTTTGTCATGCATCGCTTCAATGCGGTTGAGCCGTTGACGCTGTTGCTGGCTGAGGGGATAACAAACGTCGACAACATGGGGAGTTTGTTTCGAACCGCAGCAGGTTTCGGCGTAGATGCAGTTGTGCTTGATCAGGCGTGTTGCGATCCGTTGTATCGAAAATCTGTTCGCGTCTCCATGGGCCATGTACTGTCAGTTCCGTACGCAATCTGCACGAACTGGCAGGATGCATTGCGAAGTCTGAAAGATCAATGGGGCGTTTCGATTCTCGGAGCGGAAACGTGTGATCATTCGGAGCCAATCTGGAAGATGCCACACCCAGAGCGGTCTGCGATACTCGTTGGATCTGAAGCGCATGGACTGCGTGCGGAGACGTTACAACAGTGCGATTTCCTGGGCGAAATACCGATGCACGGAATGGTGCCGTCCGTGAATGTCGTCATGGCCGCCGCGGTTTGTTTGTACGAACTACAGCGACCGAACCATTGATCGCCCGGCGCGACAAGTTTGTCATGACTAGTCCGCAGTAGCTATCAGAGGAATATCGTACGGTAGGTTGAGATCTGAGCCGGCAAACACAAATATGATATTGAGTTGACAGTACGCACCCGCCCAATTATCACTTGTAGTTTCCGCGTCACGGAATTCATAAGAATCGAGCAAGGCGCTGCAACTATGTACAGAGATTGTGTGTCGTGTTCTCCGTGCACCATGGTTAAACACACAGTTGCGCTTGCTCCCATCGAGGACACACTTAAATGAATCGTAAAGAGTATCAATCGCTCCATAAGACTCTTGAATCAGCTCGGGACGATGCAATTGCCGCCGCTGAGGCTGAATTCGACGAAGCGCTGGATGCGCTGGATCGGCTCTGGGACGTCGCGGGGGACGGTGAGACAAAACGTGGCCCCGGTAGACCTCGCAAGAAGGCAACACGCTCACGGCGCACAACCGGTCAACGCAAGAAGACCACGCGTCGATCCACAAAGAAGACTGCGACGCGCAGGGGACGCGGCGGACGTCCCGGCGGCACTGTGATTTCCGCTATGCGCAGCGCCATCTCCAAGCAGCGTGGGCAATTTACCGTTGCTGATGTGAAGACCAACATGCCCAACAAAATGGTCAAAGGCACGAAGCCGGCTGTGTTCAGCACAACCATGAAGCGGCTGGAAGATCTTGGTGAACTGAAAGTCATCAAGCGCGGCAAGGGTCGTCGAGCAACCACCTACAAGAAGGGCAGCTGAGCGTACGTGTCCGCTCTTCAATGGGCGTAATCAGGTGTTGGAGGAAACAATCGGCGTCTGTCCGATCGTCGTAATGAGCGGCGATTCGGCGGACGCCGGTTTTCGTTCCACTTCAATGTCTGCGTTGAGCGGAACATTTATCCGCTCAATGCGCGCTCCGAGTGCATTGAGCGTGCGTTCCATTTCGACGTAACCACGGTCCAGGTGATACACCCGGCTGACGATTGTCTCACCGCCGGCAATGAGCCCAGCTTGCACGAGGCAGGCCGATGCGCGCAGATCGCTGGCCATAACCGGCGCACCAAACAACTCGGGCACGCCCTGCACAACGACTGTTGGTCCCTGTCGGAAGAGTTGGGCACCCATGCGCGTCAACTCCGCCACATGCATGAATCGCTCAGGGTAGATCTTCTCGGTAATGATGCTGTTGCCATCGGCAAGGCACAGCAGGCTCAGCATCTGTGCCTGCAAATCGGTGGGGAATCCGGGGTATGGCTGCGTTGTCAACATGACCGGGCGCAAACGGCGCTCACTCGTGCATCGAACCGTACAGCGGCCCGCGTCTGCGTTCGGATCGACTCGTTCAAGATGTACCCCGACGCGTTCCAGGATGTCAATGACCGCAAGCAGATTGTCGTAGGGGAAATCTTCCAACACGACATCGCCGTTGGTCATGCCCGCTGCGATGGTGTAGGTTCCTGCGACAATGCGATCCGGCATGACGGTGTGATCAGCCCCTCCGAGTTGATCAACGCCTTCGATGCGTATGCGTGGAGTCCCCGCGCCGGTGATGCGGGCACCCATTGCGTTCAGAAGCTTGGCGATGTCGGCTATCTCCGGCTCGCATGCGGCAGACTCAATGATCGTTGTGCCCCTGGCGAGCGTCGCAGCCGACATCACGTTGGCTGTACCGAGGACCGTCGAGCCGAACGGGCCGCCGAGGAATATCGTTGCACCTTCCAGGCGGTCAGCAGTCGCGATTATGTTGCCGCCATCAAGTTCAATCTTCGCGCCCAGAGCTTCCATACCGCGCAAGTGCAGGTCGACCGGGCGATGTCCGAACGCGCACCCGCCAGGCATTGCGACCTTCACACGCCGCCGCTTGGCCAGCATCGGACCGAGCACACAGATACTGGCGCGCATCGTTCGAACGATGTCGTATCGGGCGTGATTCTGGGTGGCGTCCGCAGTTTGAAATGTCAGCGGGCCACGTTGATCATTGACTGCCACGCCAACCTCTACAAGAAGGCGCTTCATGTTGGTGATGTCTGAGAGATCCGGAATCCCGCGGAGCGTTACCGGCTCATCGGTGAGGATCGACGCCGCCATCAACGGCAGCGCTGCGTTCTTCGATCCGTCGATGGCAATCCGTCCTGAAAGCCTCGTTCCGCCGTGAACTCGAAATGCATCCATCGCAGGTTCTTTCGCCCTCGTTGACAAGCGTTCAAATCAAAACAGCACCTGCCTATCGGCAGCCTGGAAACTGTTGCGCCAGAGGATACGAAAGGATTCTGCATGCAATGATGACGACGGGCTGGTCGCAGTGGTGCGAGGCATCTTGTACACGAATGATGCACAGCAAACGGCAGCCGTGGGTGTTGTCGCGATCTCTAAGACGAAAAGCGGTGCGGAGTGCAACAGCGAACCGCTGCAGCACTCCGCACCGTCCATGGAGCATCGTCGAGTAAAGACTTATTCGCTTACGCGGCGGAAATCGCCGCCGAACATTGTGTACCACTCGCCATTGGGGCCGGTGCCCATTCCGGTAATTCTCTGACGATTCGAATTGGACAGGTCAACGCGCGATGAGGAATGCGACATCTTTCCAGTCATCGGATTGGCCATGTGTGAGAATGTCATGAGCGTCTGCGTGGTCGGATCATACGAGCCGGATTCCTTGTAAATGCCGGTCGAATGGGAATCCATCCAGATCATTTCATATTCACCAGTAGTGTTGTTGTACCCGAGAAAGCCCAGACCATGAAATTCCTCGCCTTGGAATGAGGACGTGACTGTTTCCTTGAGATATCGACCGCCGAGGATCCATTCACGTTCGGCCCTGCCTTCCATTTCCATCGGCGGCATACCGGGCATCATTGTGACGGTATAGGTGCCTTCCCATGTACCCACGAGTCTGTCGAGCACTTTGTGATGTTTGCCCGGCTGGCCCGCTTCTTCCATTTTGGCAAACATCTCCGTCATTTGATCGGACATTCCTGCACCTTGATCATGGGCATGACCGTTATCGTGATCATGCTTATGATCCTGTGCTATCGCATTTGAGTTGAACGAAAAGTCGGCACGACCAGCAAGGAACGCTGCGACAGCGACGACGCCGAGTGACACTGCGAATCGATTGATTTTCATTTGCTTCACTCCTGTGATTTGTTTGTTCTCGAGATCGACATGGCGCACCGCCGATACGATGTCTCCGCGGCTGCAACTGGGTATCGATGGTACCACGTCGACGTCTCAGGCATAGTCCATTTTCGCCAGTGATGGCCTACAATCAGCGCTCTTTTGAGGCTCTGGAGCGACGTTATGCTGCTGCTGATCGACAATTACGATTCGTTCACATGGAATCTGGTGCAGCGGATCGGAGAACTTGATCCAACCCTGCGGTTGGAAGTCGTGCGTAACGACGCCATATCTGTTGGGCAGGCGATGGCGCTGCGCCCGACACATCTGCTGATTTCACCAGGCCCGTGTACGCCGCTGGAGACAGGGATTTGCGGCGAACTCATTGATCATTTTGCCGGGCAGATACCCATTTTGGGTGTGTGTCTCGGGCACCAACTGATAGCACATTGCAGGGGCATGCAGTGGGGCAGGCATTCCAAGCTGATGCATGGCAAGACGTCGCAAGTGCATCACGATGGCAAGGGCCTCTTCGTCGCGGTGCCTTCACCGTTTACGGCGACTCGCTATCACTCGCTAATCGTTTACCGCGATGGCATTCCGGATGATTTTGAAGTCAGCGCGTGGACCGATGAGGACGAGATTATGGGATTGCGTTGGAAGGCGCCGGAAGGCTCAGCTCCGCTCGACGGCGTACAGTTTCACCCGGAGAGTTTTCTGACGACGGAAGGGCCGGCCCTACTGGCGAATTTCCTGGATTTGCCGTCTGCGACGAGACAAGTGCCTGCGTCGTCGTAAGTGTTCCGAGTACGTTTGTCGGGTTTCGAGCGAATGTATGCTTCAATGCTGATCAAACACAGTGCATTGCTGTTGATTGATGCACAAACGCTATGCCGGGCCATGTCAATTTATGCATTGTGCAACGCCGATTGCCCGGCGGCGCTGAGGGCAATTCTGAGGTTGATCAATCGCAACTGCGTCCGCAAGCCCGAGAGGCAATCAAACGGTCACGAGAGAAGCGACTGCGTCTACATTGATTTCTCGTGATTCACAGTTGTCGGCCATACACTATACGGCGAATCTTCATTCCAGCCGGAGCTCATGCCATGCGTCTTTCACATAGATCATTCGTTCAATGTGTTGGAGTAACTTTCTTTCTTGTGTTGCTCCAGCCGACCACGACCTTCGGTCAGGTTGCCAGCGAATCTGATGGAAGGCGCCTGGTTGCTGAGCAATCGCGCCGATCTCCGCGCGTCGTGGCAGAACCCGGCGGACAGCGCCGTCCGATTGTTGCGTCTGATGTACAGTTCGTTCGCGAGGTCGTGTATGCGACGATTGAGCAGGACAACGCACCACCAATTGAATTGACGATGAACACAGCGTTCCTGAAGGATCACAGCAACCAGTTGATGCCTGCTGTGGTGCTTATTCACGGCGGCGGATACGGCAGCGGTTCGAAGGAGATGTTCAATACTCTTCTGCAGCCGTTGGCGCAAGGCGGATATTTTGCCGTGACGATTCAATACCGGCTGTCCGGCGCTGCGCCGTATCCAGCAGCGGTCCATGATTGCAAGTCTGCTATTCGGTTTCTTCGCGCCAACGCAGGTGATCTCGGCATCGACCCGACACGTATCGGTGTGCTGGGGCATTCAGCAGGCGGACATCTTGCGGCGCTGGTAGCAACGACTGGTGATGATCCTGATCTGGAGGGGAATGTCGGCGAAGCAGGTTTCAGTAGTGCGGTAACGTGCGCTGTGGATCTCTCCGGACTTACGGACTTTACGTTGTTTCAGCGCGATCAGCCGGGGATCCGCAGAATCTTTGACGAATGGTTTGCAGGTCCCGATGCGACGTTTGATGAGCGCATCAAGCAGGCGACAGTGCTCACGCATGTTGATGGTGATGACCCGCCAGTGTTGATCGTGCATGGCGAGGCGGATCGAGTTGTGAGCATTGAACATTCTGAGCGTTTGCGTGATTCGCTGGCGAAGCATGGCGTCGAATTCGAGTTTCTTTCACTGCCGGAAGTGGGTCATAGTGTTGCCCGGCCGGAGACGGCAGCGGCTGTGGCAGCATTCTTCGACAAGCACCTCGGCGGCAGCGCAGGTGAATCGATGCAGACGTTTATGCCTGAGGGGCGCGCCAGTCAGGGCGGCTCTCGTCGACCGATTCCGCCTGAGCCGCTCTTGGCGCCGGGGAAGGGTGCCGCAAGTAAGTCAGGTTCCAATGATGATCCCGAGGATCCCGAAGATCCTGAGGGGCCGAATGAGCCGACGACCCAACCGGAGGAATAAGCAGAACCTCAGGCAGGTGCTATTATCCGCCGACGCAAATCAATTATCGGTAGAAGGAACTCCTGCGTTGACGATCGACACCGAATTCAAAGACATTGTCAGTGGCAAGCTCATTGAACTGACGGATGAGAATCTCGTACTTGCGATTTCAGGCACGAGCTACCAGATTCATCTCGTACCTGATGTTCCTGCAGCGCAATTCGGCGCGGCGATCGGCAAGCGAATCAAAGGCAGAATCGAAGCCAACGCATTGCGCATCCACCCTGCTGAGGGCGGCGGCCGGTTTATTGAGCCGGTCTGGGGACATCCGCGCATTGTCGCTGGTACGGTGCTGTTCGCCGATCCGGATTCAGGGCGCATCTTGGTGGATGTTGCAATTCCGATGTGGATTACAGCCCCTCCGCAGCAGGACTTTGCAGTCATTCAGCCGGGCAACCTCGTGAATTTCTATATTGAGAGCGGCGCACGTTTCCTGCCACTTGATGAACACTGAAAACCGTTGATGTAGCGTCACATCATTCGGTCAGGACGGCGTTGTTCTTGTCTGGGGCAGTCCTTGGTTTCGGCCGCGGCTCGTTGAGAAGCGCTTTGACTATTTCTTCGACGTGTGCGTTCTTACCATCAATAACGCGAAGGGTTCCGCTGCGATCGATGAAGTAATAGTCGGGCCACCCGTTGACGCGGTAGGCTTCGGTGATCAGTCCCTTTGTGTCAGCACAGACGGGGAACTTAATTCCCCATTGTTCGACAATTGTCGCCATCTTCTCAGCACCTCTCGGATGGCACACTCCGATGATCTCCAGACCTTTCTCCTTGTATTTCTCATACAATTCGTTCGTCTTGGGAACTGCGTTTCGACAGGGCATACACCAGGTTGCCCAGAAGTCGAGCATGACGACCTTGTCATTAAGGTCTGCTTCTGTCAGTGCTTCGGTGTTCAACCACTTCTCTGACTCCGGCAACAGCGGTTTCGCAAAATTCATCTGATTGGCCAGAAGTCGTCGCTCTTGATCAGTTCCTTCCAGCCAGGCCTTCGGAATAACAGCGGATTTGGCGTTCTGCGCGCTCGGCTGCGGCTGTTCCGGGCGCGGAACTTCTTGCTGTGGAGCCTTATACGGCTCTTCCAGAAGTTGTTTGACCACCTGTGCAACACGGCGCCGCTTGAGTCCCATTGCGCGTACAGTGCCAGCGCGATCAAGGATGTAATAGAACGGGTGCGCCGGGACGTTCCAAGCACGCGAACTAATGTCAAACTGATCGACGCCGATTGGGTGTCCGGGTTGAAACTGGCGGACCGTTGCCGGGAGACGTTCTTTAGAAATGCTGTCGTCGTGAATGCTCAGCCAGATGAAGTCGTCGCTGGCCAAGCGGTTTGCGAGTTCGACATTCTTGGGGAATTGCAGGAGGCACGGTCCGCATTCGAGCGACCAGAAGTTCACCACCACGACTTTGCCTTTGAGTTCTTCGAGATCGATCCCGTTCGCAGCCCAACCGTGAATCTTGAGGCGCGGCGTTGCGAATCCCTCGATTTCCTGCCACCCGGCGTATCGTTTCTTGGTGATCGGATCCTTCATGTACCACGAATCCGGAAACTCATTTGTGCCGGCAGCCTTGGAGGGATTGCTTTCTGGCTTTACATCGACATCGGGCTGTGTCGATTGCCCGGCACCGAATGAAATGATCGTCGTGACTGTCGCAACGACCACCAGAAAGAGATTTACCGATTTATTCAATCGCATTCTTCCACTCCATAGAGATGGTTTACAGGGGTTTAACGGCTGGATTGCTGTGCAGATTGCTTTGTACTGTCGATTTCCCGCAGACTCTCGATCATCGAAATGAATCGAGGTTCTTGAATGGTAACCGTGGAACGTGGTCCGGAAAGTCGCAGGACGACCTGCCCCCCATCTCCGAGAAGTACTGCAGCGACCAATGACTGGCCGGGGGTGAACCAGGCTGCCCCCGGTTTCTGATATGCACCGTCCAATCGCACCGCTGGAATATCAACGCCTCCAGCTCGAAGCTGCATTCGAGTCGGTTTGGGTCTGGAACCACTCGCGTCCGGTTCAAAGCGTATCTGCCATCGCTGGACATGCAGTTCAAAATCCACGGACTCAGCATCGGGCATTATGAAAACTGCAAGCTCAGCTGCGCCCTCGCCGCTTTGTCCGGGAACCGAAAAATTGGAATGGCGCAGATTCGTCAATGGCTGCGATTCGATCCAAGTCGCAGGTTTCGTGAATTCCAGTCCGGCTACGTGCAAAACGGTAGGGTCTTCCGCCGGCTGCCAGTTGCTATGGCGCTGCTGTTGATCTGATGAGTGCTGACGGTAGACGTTTGGCGCTTGATCACCGTTGGTGTTTGACGCGCGCGGCGCTGCATCATCACAGCCACAGAGAAACAGAACAGCTGCCATCAGAATGAACGGACCTTGAAGTGTTCGCAACGTCATCATTACAAGTGTATCGGTTCGATGCATCTCGGCAATACATGCTGTGGATATACTGCACACAATGGATGGCACTCTCGCCCTCACAAACGCCCGCATATTCATTCAACAGCCGGGTCGTCCGACAGCGCATTCGGTGATGGTGAGCCACGGCCGAATCGTTTCAATTGATAAACCACCAACGCGCGATGCCAGTGTGATTGATGTCGACGGTCGATGCGTCGTGCCCGGCTTGATCGATGCGCACATGCACATGCTCAACGGCGGGTTGTCCTTACAACAACTCGATCTCTCCAACATCACCAGCCGAACTCAATTCGAGCAGGCAATCACCAGGTGGCATCGCGCATTGCCAGGTGATGCGTGGCTCGTTGCGCACGGCTGGTCCAGCGAGAATTGGGGCGGTGACGATCCGAATCTCACATGGTTCGGCGAAATGCGTAATCGCCCGATCGTCTGTCACCGGATGGATCATCACGCGGTGCTGGTAAATAGTGCTGTACTCAAGCAACTGGACCTCGCAGCCGAAGTGCCCGGCGGGCGGATTCTTCGAGATGATTGCGGGGCGCCGACCGGTTTGCTCGTCGAAGCGGCAGCGTGGAAACTCGTCAATCCGATCATTCCACAACCGTCCGCGCACGAGAAGCAGCAAGCGCTCCTGGCGGCACAAGCCCACTGCCACGCGCTTGGCCTGACTGCAGTTGGCTCGATGGAATACACCGCAAACGTGCATCAGGTATTCGAACCTCTTCGAGATCAGTTGTCGATGCGCTGCCGAATTACATTGTTGGATCGTGACTGGCCGCTTGACCTGGCAGATGGTGAAGCGCTGCGCAATCGCAATGACGATGTACTAGCAATCATTGGATACAAGTCATTTCTTGATGGCACGCTTGGATCACGATCGGCATGGTTGCTTGAGGACTATTCGGATGACGCAGGCAATCGTGGATTGATGCTCGAACATGCCAGAGATGGTCATTTGAAAGAATGGGCGCGATATGTTGCGGCGCACGGGTTTTCGCCATCCATGCATGCAATTGGCGACGCTGCAGCGCGGTTGGCTCTTGATGTCGTTGACGAGCTTGACCTGCGTGCGGATGGTAAGCCCGAAGCTGCGCGCATTGAACACGCTCAGCAACTTGATCCATCTGACATTGCTCGCTTTCGCAATGTCATCGCAAGCATGCAACCGCTGCATCTGTGCGATGATGGGCGGTATGCTGCCCGCCGGTTGGGCCAACGACGCCTGGCGGGAAGCTTTGCGTTTCGATCACTTCGCAATGCTGGTGCGCTGCTTGCATTCGGCTCGGATTGGCCGATTGTCTCAGCCGACCCGCTTGCAGGCATCCGCGCTGCTGTCAACGGCCTGACCAGTGAAGGTGAACAGTTCTTGATTGGCGAAACCATTTCGGTTCCTGAGGCGCTGCATGCGTATACAGCCGGTGCCGCCCAGATCCTGCAGATGCCTGACTCCGGCACAATTCGAGTCGGCGGGCTCGGCGATCTTATCGTGCTCGATTCTGATCCGATGACCACAGACTGGTCCAACGCAATGCCACGTGTAGTGATGACGATCGTCGGAGGCCGCGTCGTGTACGATGCGATGTAAACAATGTCTGACAAACTCACACATACTGATGATCACGGCCGAGCGCAGATGGTTGATGTCGGCCACAAGACGCCGATGCACCGCGAAGCCGTTGCGGAAGGGTTTTTCTGCGCGACATCAGCAACGCTTGATCTGTTGGAGCAAGGTCAGTTGCCGAAAGGGGAGGCACTTGCAGTCGCGCGAATTGCGGGAATCGCAGCCGCCAAGCGCTGCGATGAACTTATCCCATTGTGTCATACGCTCCCGCTGGAATCCGTCACAGTGAACTTCGAACGGGTATCAGCTGGCAGAATGCGCATCGAAGTAGTCGCGCGCACAACGTCGAAGACTGGCGTCGAGATGGAAGCTCTGCAAGCAGTCAGCAGCGCTGCATTAACGCTATGGGATATGACCAAAGCAGTCGATAAAGATTTGCGGATTGATGGTGTGCGCGTTGTGCGTAAGACGAAGACGCCAGTGCAGTAAATTGCCGCACGCGCTACGCTTCTTCGCGCAAGACGTCGTCTGTATCCTCGACAGCCTGACAGAAGCTGCGAATCTTGTCAGCATCCTTCACGCCGCGCTCCGATTCCACACCGCTGCTGACATCAACTGCAAACGGTCGAACCCGAGCAATAGCTTCGGCAACATTCTCGGAATTCAAACCGCCTGCCAGAATCACTGGCGTTTCAAGCTGCGGCATCAGTACCCCAAGCTCGTTGTGGTTGAATGCTTCACCGTGTCCACCGGCTGATCCGTCAACCAACATCGCGTGCAGCGCTTCGCATCTATCCCATTTCTGCACCGCTTCTATGCTGAACATGAATCCTTTGGTGATCAACAACTCCGGCCGACGACGATGCAGTTCAATGACATATTCGGGATCCTCATCGCCGTGCAGTTGCACAACAGGACCGGGCCAGCGCTCGACTCGCTCAATCGGATGATCACAGAAGACCGCAACCGGCGGGCAGTCATCATCCAGAAGTTCGGCGATCGCTTCTGCCTGCTCCCATGAAATGCACCGCGGCGATTGCTCAGCCAGCATCAGTCCGATTGCATCAGCGCCAGCATCAACAGCAACGAATGCCATCTCCGCAGTGGTAATGCCGCAGATCTTGATGCGTGTTCGGGGTTCGTTCAGGTCAAATGGATCAATCATGTATTCAGTTCCGTCAGTAGCTGATCGGCCAAATCGCGTTGGCTGTCACTGGAAAGGCGCGGTTGAGCTTCTTTGAGCAGCTCCTTAGCCCGATCAAGCTGCCCCAGTTGGCGAGCAAGGATCATTGCCAGAAGCAGTCGTATCTCGCCGGAGGTGTCCGCTCGCTTATGGTGGGCCAAGAGACGTTCGTATGCCTGAGCCGCTTCGCCGTAGTTGCCAGACGCATACAGCGCGTTGGCAATGTCGGTCTGATGTCGCTGGCTGAGCACTCCGTTGGGAAACTCCTGTTGAAATTCTACATAAACCGAAACTGCTTCATCAGTCCGATGCTCATCGAGCATTGAGTGAATCGCAGATCGTTTGCGGAGGAGTTGTTCATCCGCTGGTTTCATCTTACGTTCAGCCTGCAGCCGGGCCGGCTTGTCGGTTCTGGTGTTGGACGCTGAGGCATCCCAGACTGCGCCTTCGGATTGCTTCTGTGCGCGACGGAATTCCGCACGTCGCCGAGCCTGGCGAAATAAGTAAAACGCATCAAACTCTGTGCGTTTGAGTACGCCGGTGCCGAGCAATGTGAATGCCACTGTGAAGCCGTAGATATACCCCCCGATGTGCGCCATGAAGGCAACATCGCTTTGTCCGCCGAAGATCGCGCCGGTTGCGCGCAGCATATCTATTGCGAAATACAATCCGATGAAGAGTGTCGCAGGCAGTGCATAGACACCAATCAAGAAGAAAAACACCAGCACCTGAATGCGCATGCGCGGAAACAGCGCGAGGAATGCGCCGCTGACTGCTGCGACAGAACCGCTCGCGCCGATGACCGGCGCATCACTCGTCCACATGTGGGCAAGCCCTGCCACAGCGCCGCCCGCCAGATAGAACGCAACAAACCACAATCGTCCGAGACGATCTTCGACTGCAGCTCCAAATACCCACAAGAACAGCATGTTGAAGACGATGTGCGCGAACCCGTGCGGGTCGTGCAGGAACTGGTAGGTGATCAACTGCCACGCTTCAAAATGAAGCGGGTTCAGCCACAACTGATGGGCGAGTTCACCGCGATCGGCAAGGACCCCGAAATACTCCCCAGCCAGGCCTGCAAGGTAGACCGCGAGATTCAGAACCAGCAAGATTTCTGTGACGATGGGGCGTCGCCGGGTCTGGCGGTCTGTGCGCAGCGGGATAAACATCGGCAGGTGAGTGTAGAGTGATCGCCGCAGCCGCGATGCTCATCCGGCTGGCAGGCCCCAACGGCTCACAAAGATTGCGATCTAAACAGGAGTGCTGACCAATGCCTGAAAACATATCCGCGTACTTCGGCTGGATTCCCGCAGTAGTCTTTCCAACCGCTACAGCAATCCAGCTTCTGCGGCTGATCGTCGCCAGATCAGTTGCCGGCGTCAGCATTACGACATGGACACTCTTCGGCCTCGCCAACATCGGGCTCTACATCTACACCGCCAAGTATGGGGAATTGCAATCCATCCTCGGCATGATGCTGACAGCCGTACTCGACTTCGCCATCGTCGCGCTGGTAATTGTTCGTAGGCCACGGTCAGCGCCAACATCCCGTTGATCGTAGAAGAATGCTCGTAAGGGCCGATTCTGCACCGCCTGAATTGCTCGGACCGGTGACCCGACGTATCATCGCGCATCTGCAGCAACAAAGGACCGCACCGCCTACGGGTTGCTGTCGCCCATGATGCGACGGCCATGCCGGGGCGTCTCCACCGTCAGCTATGGCGGCCTAATCCGGGTGACCCAATCCTGCTCACTTACGAGCCAAGAGGACTTTTCCATGACGACCGCGTCCGCACCAATCTTCGACAAGGGTCTGGCAAATACGATCGCCGCTGAGTCAGAGATGTCATTCATCGACGGCCAGAACGGCATTCTCGAATACGTCGGGATCGAGATCGACACATTGGCCCGTAAGTCGTCGTTCGAGGAAGTGGTTTATCTGCTGTGGCATCGTGCCCTGCCGACGCGCAGTCAACTGGATCAATTCAATACATCGCTGCGCAAGGAGTACGACCTGCCGCAGGGCATGTGGGACATGGTGCGGCAGATGCCGAAAAACGCCAAGCCGATGCACGCGCTGCGAACGCTTGTCTCTGCATTGGCGCTGTACGACGAAACCGCGGACGATGCATCCATCGAAGGCGCGACGGAAAAAGCGCTGCTGCTCGTTGCCAAGACGCCCACGCTTATTGCTGCATTCGATCGTCACCGCAAGGGTAAGGAATTCGTCAAGCCCGACTTCAGCCTTTCGCTCGCAGCGAACTTCATCAAGATGCTGACCGGTGAAGCCCCGACTGACACCATGGCCAAAGCGCTGGATGTCTGCCTGATCCTGCATGCTGATCACGGACTGAATGCATCGACGTTTGCCGGACGCGTCACGATCGCCACACTCAGCGATATGTACTCCGCAATGACCACTGCGATAGGCACTCTGAAGGGTCCGCTGCACGGCGGCGCCAATGAAGCGGTCATGCATTTGCTCAATGACATCGGCGACATCAACAACGTCGAGCCGGTCATTAAGGGCAGGCTCGAGCGCAAGGAAAAGGTCATGGGCTTCGGCCACCGCGTGTACAAAGCCTACGACCCGCGCGCCACGTACCTCAAGACGTTCTCCAAGCAGCTTGCCGAAGACACCGGCAACCTGAAGCTGTACGAGATGAGCCACAAGATCGAACTGATTATGGAAGAAGCCGTCGCTGACAAGGGGATCTACCCCAACGTCGACTTCTATTCAGCCACAACGTATTACTCACTCGGCCTGGATATCGATCTGTTCACGCCGATGTTCGCGATGAGCCGCGTGTCCGGCTGGGCCGGTCACTGCATTGAGCAACTAACGGACAACCGCCTGATTCGCCCAAGGCTTGCATACATCGGCCCCCACGAGCAGCCGTACATCCCTATCAACGAACGCGGCTAAAACAACCACAAAGCCGCGACCGCCGGTCGCGTTCTTCCCACCAGGAAGCCGCACCTGAGTCTTCGAAGATACGTGTATTGTTCTCGCATAGAGAAAGCACCGGATTTGCATCCGGTGCTGTTATATTCAATTGCAATGTCGCGTAACTCAATCCCGCAGCTCAACCGTCCAGTACGCCTCATCAATAAACGCTTTCCACGATTCGTACTTCCCGCTGCCAAGACGCACCGCAAGAACAGGATGCCGCTTCGGCTTCAGCGGCTTCCGAATCAACTTCATATTCGCCTGCGTCGGCGTGCGACCACCCTTGCGCGCATTGCACGGCACGCACGCGCACACCAGATTCAGCCAGGTGTTCGCGCCGCCCTGCACGCGCGGGCTTACATGATCAAGCGTCAGTTCGCGTGTCGAGAACCGCTTGCCGCAGTACTGACATCGATTGTTATCTCGGGCATAAATGTTCCGCCGATTGAGCTTCACTTCCTGACGCGGCAGTCGGTCATACCCAAGCAACCGAATAATCTTCGGCACCGCGATCACCATCCGCGGCGTCTGCACCCACGAGTGTTTCTCGCGCTCCACCTGATGCTGCAGCTCCGCCACTTCCGCCCACGATGCGAAGTCATAGTTGTTGTAGTGACCATTCTCGACAGCAATGACTTCCGCTGCCTGCTTGCACAGCATGATGAACGCCCGGCGCGCAGAGATCACCCGAATCGCTGCATAGAAGCGATTGAGCACGAGAACCTTTTCATCGAGGACACTGATCGAGCCTGCCAGCATTCAAACCTCCATGTCGAACGCCCGGCCGGCGAACCGTGCCGCCCTCGGCACGATCGATCTGCGGACGTCAATCCGTGCGGGGACACACCGGCTCGTCCATCTTGCCTATTGCCGAGCTATGCGCCGGCCGTGTTCGTCCGCTGATAGTAAACACCATAGACGGCCAAAGGCAAGGATTGCGCTTGTTTGCCGTAAAGGTTCACTTTCTCGGACGCTCGCCAGGTGCCCGAAATTCCCTTCGTTCACGCATTGCTGCCTTCCGCACACCACAACCATCGAGGTGATCGTTCACCAGCCCGACAGACTGCATCAGGGCATACATCGTCGTCGGCCCCACAAACGACCACCCTCGACGCTTCAATTCCTTGCTCAATGCCACCGACTCCGGCGTCTGCACAAGCTTCATGACGACGTCCTTCGTGAACTGCTTCGGCCGCTCCTTCTTTGACGGTTCGAACTGCCAGAAGAACGCTGCCAGACTGCCGAAGGCTTCGATCATCTCGATCGCCCGCTGCGCATTGTTGATCGCCGACTCGACCTTGCCACGATGCCGCACGATGCCGGCGTCTTTCAGCAAGCGCTCGACGGACCGCGTGTTGAATCGCGCGACTTGTTCAATATCAAAGTTGCGAAACGCCTTGCGAAAGTTCTCGCGCTTGCGCAGGATCGTAATCCAGCTTAGCCCCGCCTGGAACCCTTCGAGGCAGACCTTCTCGAACAGGTAACGATCATCACCACTCGGCCGACCCCACTCCGTGTCGTGATAGTGTTCATACAACGCATCACCCACACACCACCAGCAGCGCATCACACCATCGCCGCAGCGCATCAGTCCATCATCTTCCATGTGCAGATCATACTGCAGCGTTCCGCTGCGCCGTGCTCTTGTGCCTATACTCCGTCATCAACCACTTCATCACACGCACTGGAACTTCGATCGAACACCGCAAAGCAGCGACCGCCGCCGAGTTCGTGCGGCGTTCGTGGTAGCGCTTCCCTGCGTTGAATGTGAAGGAACGTGCTGCACCGGCCATCGAGGCGTTGCTCTTGATGACGGCTCTGTCTTGTTATTCATCAACGGCCGCTGTCCACATCTCGACGATGCCCACCGCTGCGGCATCTACGAAACCCGCCCCCAGGGCTGCCGCGACTTCGACTGCTCCCGCGAACCCGGCTTCCGCAGAACACACCCGCGCGTCGCAACGCTCCTCTCCGTACACGGCGTACCACTTGCTCCCATTCCGACCGCACTGTGACGGTGTTGTCGCCACAATGGCGATGCAGGAATGCGCAGCACTGATCCGATGAATTGAATTCCGCATCACGGATGAGGCTTGTGCCATGGCTTGCACTGCAGCTTCGAATCTGTCGCCGCCGAACTCCACATCGCAGCCATCGTGCGCCATCAACTGGCTCACCCTCGGCCGGCACATGGGCTTGTCCGCCCAACAGGTGCAAATCCTGCAATTGATTGTGGATCAGGACCGTACCGCACCGCGTCTGGCCCGATCGCTGCACGTGAAGCCATCGTGCATCACCGAACAGCTCGACCGCATGCGCAAGAAGCTCAACGTCCACTCATCGTTGCGGAAAATCTCGATCATCGATTAATCGCGGATTGAATCCCGGTATGTAACCGAGGCTGATCAATCTTCGATTTGTCCACCGAAGTGGGGCAGCAAAAAGTAAACTCAGATCCTGAACAATAAGCGCATCAAGATATCCGCTGACCTCTACGTCACGATGTTCTTCTGCAACATACATGATCGCTTGGTAAACTAAGTCATCTGGATAATGGACGATCCCTCCCAGATATTCGCCTGAAAGAGTTAACGTTTCAAATGCAGTCGCGAGCATTCGAAAAGAATCTTCAGGCTGATGAGTTTTCTTGAACGCCCGCATCTCTATCAAACAGCCAGCTGCTTGTTCTAAAGCAATAACTAACGGCGCTTGGTCTGGATGCCCATCGGGCAGATTGAAAAATTCTGTTGCGACTGAGATTTCACGGCTTTCGGGGCATAATGCGATTATCTGATTTAACGGTATGCTGAGACTGGAAACATCGTTTTGATCTATAGGATCATAATCCCCAGCTTCAAAAGTTTGATAAAGGGAAGACACTGACAGTGGGCGTCTAGCGGGGAGATTCGTCTCTTCAATTAATTTTCTGGCATTATCCCGGAAGGTTGGGCAATTGAAACGCCTCTGAGGCCTGTGGGATTCGTGATTGGCGAACAACACGTTTACGAGCGACAACAGGAGTATTCTCTCTTTATCATTCATAGTACTCTTCCTTTACTCTTTCGAATCAAAATTTCGCGAAATGTTGGCTAATTGAGCACGCTTCGCTAGTTCAAAAAATTTCTGAAAATTCTCGCTTCCACTCTTCAAATTCAAAGCGTCGGCATACATTTTAAAAGTCTGCTTCGTTGGAATCACGTTTCCGCGTTCATGGCGCGAAACCGCCGCAGGATCGACGCCAATTCGCAGTGCAAAATCTCTTAGTGATTCATTTCCAGCATGGCGAAGCGATCTCATAAATCCGCCGAAAGTCGTCGTTGGAATTCTGGTCTCTATCAACGGTGAGTTATCAACACATGTTTTTTTGTGCTCGAAACTTTCTTCCATCTGCCGTCTTGTTGCCGCCATCCGTTCGAGTTCTTCCGAGAATCGTGTCATTAGATCTTCAAATACGTCAAACTTCTCAGTGAATGCAATTCTAATCTCTGTCTTTATTCCATCCGACACGTCCCTCATTGATTCAATCGCTGCCTGCCTAAGCGTGGTCGTTAGTTCAGCACAAGCATCATTGCCTGCTCCGAAGACACCACTGGTTTGATCATTGGCGTCCTTGCCAAGCGCGCATGGCACACCTTGCTGTTCCTGTCTTTCATTAAGACTCATTTTCGATACTCCTGTAATTTTCAAGTCCGTTGAAGCCAGCGCGAATCGTTCGCACTGTTGACTTCAAGATGACCATATTCTGTTGACTTTCAGATGTCAAGTTTGTTGACTGTATATCAACGTTTTTGTGAGTCAAGCTCCAAATTATAGAATCTCAGCTCCCATCTGAACCTACTTTCATCCCGGTGATGAATGGCGCAACTTGTGTTAAATTAGGTGGTTACGCGAATGCCAAAACCTCACCTAACGTCGAGTAAGTAAGGTGGGTTTCGAGATCAAAGTGCCGTATGAGCGCGTCAACACACGTGAATTGTGTGTTGATTCCTCCAACCCAATCTCCGGTGTCCTCTACAGCTCTTGTATTGACCCCTACGCGAACTCCGTTCCCGCCAACGAGGATTGCGTGACCTGAAACGGAAACGTCGTTGGGCCAAACGCGACATCCGTTCCTGCACACGGAACATCCGCGACCGGGAACGCAGCTTTCGTTCCCGCAAGCGAAACGTGCGTGACCGGGAACGGAATGTTTGTTTGAGGGAACGAAAATTCCGTTGGGTTTCGTTCACGGATTCGCGCTATAGGCGATGCTGTTTGACGCCGAATAAAGCGTGCGCCACCCGTAACTATACGTAGATATGCTTGTTGCAATCAGTAACTGTACCTATCACAGTCAGAAAACATATCAAAAAGAGTATCTTCGTATTCATTTGCGCTCCGCGCCGCCCGAAAACTCCTGCACCTCAAACGTATTCAGGAGACTTGACATGGCCGGCACCGATTACATTCCGCGCGAAGATGCGAATTTCAGTTTATGGGCCCAGGCATTCAGCAACGGAATTTCCGCTGATCCTGCAAAGTTCATGCTCACTGCGGCGCAGGCTTCGTCCATCGCCGGCACGGTGACGAACTTCGTCAATGCGCTGCTGGTGGCGACCACGCCGGAGACGCGCACCAAGGGCACCGTCGCGGCCAAGGTCAATGCGCGGTCGATCTGCGAGTCGTTGTGCAGGCAGTATGCGATCGACATCAAAAATAACGAAGGCATTACGGACGAGGACAAGATTGACATCGGCGTGCGGCCGATCAATCCGGATCGTGAGCCGATTGATGTGCCGACCACATCACCGCTGATCAATGTGCTGGGCAATCTGCCGGGCACGCAGACACTGCGGTATGCCGACACGACGACGCCGGACAGCGGAGCGCGGCCGTTCGGCGCGAGTGAACTGCAATTGTTCCTGGCGGTCACGGATACTGAGGACCCGTCCTTTTCCGAAGCGCAGTTCTACGGCAAGTTCACGCGCAATCCGATTGAAGTGGACTTTACTGAAGATCAGGATGGCAAGATTGCGACGTATTACGCGCGCTGGGCCAGCCCGAGGGGCGAAGTGGGGCCGCTGTCGGTACCGATCAGTTTCCGGATCGCGGCGTAAGCAAACGCCGAAGCGCCGAAGCGCCGAAAGCCAGACAGCCAGACATTGTGTTTCGTGTCACTCCCGCGGAGGCGGGAGTCCAGTGGACGGGCGGACAGTGTTTGTGCAATCACTGGATTCCTGCCTGCGCAGGAATGACGGGCAGTGAAAGGATGTGTGCAATGGAATGTGTCATCGATCATGCGAAGTTGAAGAAGCGCAAGCCGCGTCGCAGGCGGGTTGAGTGCCCGCAGACGCCGCCGCTGTTGACCATTCTGGGCAATACGCCGAACGGCGTGCAATGCCTGCGGTATGCCGATTCGCAGTCGCCGGATGCCCGCAGGAAAGCGGCGGGCGCGACCGGCCTGGAGTTGTTCATTGCCTTGGGTGCTGAGCGTTTGCCTGTCAGTGAAGCGCGGTTCCATCGCACGTTCACGAAGAACCTGATCGAGTTGCAGTACGAGCATTGGGACGATGGGAAGGTGGCGACGTATTACGGCCGGTGGGTTTCGCGGGGTGGCGAGACGGGTCCGTGGAGCGAGCCGACGTCGATGCGGGTGGCGGTGTAGTGAGCACGGCTGCCTTCGGGGAGTTGCAGAGGGGTGTCCCCTCTGCGTTGCGAATGAACGAACAACCAATCGCGCCAGTGCGCGCGGATAAGGAGCACGATCATGTTAGGTAGAGTTGAGAAACGTAATCATGGCCGCGTGAAGCCCAAGCAGCAGACCGCGGTGCGCATCACCAGCGCATCGGTGAACACGACGGTGCTGACGTTGACGTTCGATCAGCCGGTGGTGTTGCGCGGCACGCCTGCGTATACGACCGATGTAGCAGGCGCAGTTGCAGTGAGCGCGGCGAGTTCTGCGATTGGTACGGTCGAGATTACGTTTGATGCGGATATCGCAGCAGCGACGATGGTGACCATACCCAGCCCGGTCGAGCCAGGCGTGCGCAGCAAGGATGGAGGGTACGTCGCGGATAGTACGTTTCCCGTTACATGAGTCGCCGCCCCCGGAAACGCCGCCTGTTGCGGTGAGTGCGAGTTGGGTTGGAGCGACGAAGCAGATGCTGGTGTCGTTTGATAAGGCGCTGCTGGATCAGCCGCTGAGTGCAGCGAACTGGTTGTTGACGCTGGCGGATTTCGGTGTGGAAGTGCCGAGCGCTGCGTCGGTGCAGGTGCCGAGCGGTGTGCTGCTGACGTTCAGCAAGCAGAATGCGGCGCTGAGTATTGCGTATGGCGCATCGCCTGCGGATGTGGTGGGCGCGCCCCCGGATGGTTTGGCAGCGGATGCGTTTGTGTTGGGTGTGTCGTAACGAGCCGCGACTGTGAGGGAGCGGGAATGATGTCCGCAAACACACGCAACCCGCTTCCTGACGGGCGCGGCTCGTTCGGAATTTGTCCTCTACGAAAGACATGTCATGAGTCGTAAATCAGAAACGAATGAGATCGTTGCAGCGTTTATGGCGCAGTGTGCCCCCGGAAGTAATGACCGTGCAATGTCGCAGGCGCATAGTGATGTTCCTGCGGTGACGCCGACTGCTCGATGTAATGTGCAGGTGCGCGAAGCGACGGAAGCGACCTGCCGTTTGTTGATGCGTTGCAGAAGATGCACAGTCATATGGTGGGGTTCATGCCGAAGGGGCAGCTTACGAAATACATTGAGGGTGGGGATGTGTTGATTGCGGAGGAGGTCGCGCAGGTTGGCAGCGGTGCGGTGCAGATGGGGTATTGCATTGCCAGGGATCAGTACATGAAGCGTGATGATGTGGGGATTGTGTATCAGCTCAACGTCATGCCGCTGCGGCATCGGCATCTGGTCGGGGCGACGCTGATTCAGGAAGTGTTTCAGCGGGCAGCGTACGGGTGCAAGCTGTTTTCGTGCTGGTGCGCGCAGGACATACAGGCAAACTGGTTCTGGGAAAGTATCGGATTTGTACCATTAGCGTTTCGAACGGGTTCGCGAGCGAAACAGCGCATACATATTTTCTGGCAGCGGCGGGTGCGGGATAACGATGATGGTCCTGCTTCCGGGGGCACGCCGTATTGGTATCCGAGTCAGACGCAGAATGGTGCGGTAGCGGAGGATCGTCTGGTGTTGCCGATCCCGCCGGACACGCATTGGCGTGATGTGAAGCCGGTGGTGTTGCCGGGGCTTGCTGCGCCGGAGCTTGATGTGCCGAAGGAGTTGCCGGGTGGTCAGCCGGTGAAGACGCGGCCGGAGCAGCCGAAGTTATCGCGCAGGGACAAGGCGATGTTGATGCGCAGTCAGTCGCAGCACCTAGGTGGTGTGCCGCTGGGGAAGAAGGCGGTGATTCGCAGTGGGCGGATCAGGTATGTCGATCGCGAGGATTACGTATCGGAGTTGGATGCGCCGGAGCAGTTGCTGGAGCCGGCGAAGGTGAAGAAGCCGCGGAAGAAGAGGCAGAAGCATGATCCAAAGTTTGTTGCAGCGGCGCGGGAGTTACGTGATCGATATCTGGAGCAGGTGAATGAGGGAAGGTTGTTGCCGGGCGATGTGGGGAAGTATGACGTGAGTCGTATGCTTGAAGCGGACTCAGCAAAGCGCGCGATGCCGCAGCTTGATCGTGCGCAGAGCGATGATGATGATGTGATTGACGGTGAGTTTCGTGTGTTGGATGCGGCGTGATGGTACGATGCACCTAAGGATTGAGTGCAAAGTGGACCGTAAACGAACAGCATGGAAGAAAAGCAGGAAGTTCGGCGATGTGAAAGGCGGCCGAATGAGGCCGAAGATCACGGATAATATCTTCCGCCGTCTGCACTCAGTGCAGCGCCCCGGGGCGCATGATTCATTGCCAATCTACATGGTTGACAATCCATCGCGAGACTTCTTCTTTCCACTGAATGTAGATGACATCAAGCGTGAACTCGCACATCTACCGAAGCGCGATTGGAAGGGCATCACGCACATCTGGCTTCGCCGGGTACGCAAGCGTGACTATGAGGCACAGGAAGTTCCGTTTGCGGAGTTCATATGCGGGTCCGGCGTGCAGATGATCGTGTTGTATCCGTGGCCGCGCGACATGCTGCTTTACCTTGGTAAATCACAACCGAAGCCGCAACAGATCAAGCTGTATGCGAAATACACTCAATCCATTGTCGCAACAAATCGCGGCTATTTCCTGGAATGGACGTTGCCTGCACTCAAGGAATTTTATGTCGAAGTGGTGCTGTACCACGAAATTGGCCATAATTTAGATTGGTATCGCCGACATTGGAGCGATGCATCAACGCGTTCCACCGAAGAGTTCGCTGATCAATACGCTTATGCTCGCACGTCAATGCGATCGATACGATACAAGGGATCGGATTGATTCGCGTTGATGAATGTGCATCAGGGCCAGTCCTCTGTGGCGTGATGTTTAGAATTTGGCGTTGCGCCGCAGGACAATGCTCCAGACGCGGTGGGGGATCATGATGGGTTCGGCGGGATGCATCTTCTTGAGTAGTGCTGCGAGTCTTTCGTCGAATTCGATGACTTGTTCATCGGTGAGGATGCCGCTGCCGACGCCGTTGCAGGTGCGCATTCTGCCGCGCCAACCCTCGTGTGTGAACGGTTCATCTTCGTCGTAGCAGAACTGTTCGATGAATTTGAAGCCGGGCGACCGGCCGAAGACGTCGATGGATTCGCCGCGGATGCCGGTGTGGCCGAACATTGTCCACTGCGGGTTCATATCGAGGATGAGTTTCTCAGTGGCGTGTACGACATCGCTGTAGAAGGTGAGATAGTCGTAGTGTGCGACGATAAAGATACCTTGCGGTTTCAGCACGCGGCAGACTTCTGCGATGGCTTTGTCGTGGTCGAACCATTTCCAGCACTGACCCGCGGTGACGAGATCAACAGAAGCATCAGGCAGCCCGGTCTGCTCAGCAGGTGCAACGCGAAAATCGCATCGATCATCGACGCTACGCTCGACAGCTTGCTGTTTCGCGCTGGTGATCTGGTGCTGCGAGATGTCCAGTCCCACAACCGTTGCTCCGCGCGCGGCCAATTCGAGTGCCACTTTCCCGGGCCCGGTGCCGAGATCAAGCGCTTCAACTCCCCGGATTGGGACGATTCGCTCGATGCGATCGAAGAACGATGCCGGAAAGCCCGGACGATGGCGGACGTAGTCATCGCTGTACCGGCCGAAGTCAATGTCACACATAGAGTGAATTGTACCTTGCGCCTGTCGATGGTGACGCTACGACGCTTGCAATTCATCTTCGCTGATGTGCAACTCTTCCAGCGTGAACGGCCGCCCGCACTCGGGGCAGCGCATTTCAGTTGCGCCGCGCAGGTCGTAGCGGCAGTTGGGACACAGCCGCGACTTTCGTATGCGGTGGAGATATCGCCAATGCATGAATGCCGCGATGGCGACAAATACGCCAAGCAGAAGAATCACAGGCACGTACACCACATACCCGAGCGTTGGAAAGAAGTTTCCGCCGAGCTGAATATCCAGCGTCGGTGCGATTAACAGGCGCCTCCACGCCATCCACGGAAGAATCCAGATACAGAGCAGTTCGAGAGCCACCACGGCGAAGACGAGTTTCGACATTCGGCGACGGGCATTTCGCAGCGCACCTACACTGAGGATGCACATCAGAAGCATGCACAAGAATTGATAGCCGTGGCTCAACAAGAGCGGGCGGTACGGAATGCCTAGCGCAATATAAATGAAAAAAGTGTATTGCGCGAGTGATGTGGCTAGCGAAGCGAGCAGTGCTGCCCATACGATTCGCACTACGTGCATTGACAGTTGAGCGCGGGTCGTAGAATGAATCGATTGATGCTTACGTCGCCTTAAGCTCATCTTCCGTCACCAACATTTCTTCCAGAGTATGAACAGCAATGACATTCGGCTCCGCATGATTCGGTTCATGCTGACTAGTGACGAAAATGTCGAATGCCAGTTAATAGGCACGTAACGTCATGTTTGTGGCACAGGTCGATGGTGTCCTGATCACGTTTGGAACCGCCGGGATGCACAATGCACTTCACGCCGGCATCGATGAGCACAGCAGGGCCGTCATCAAACGGGAAGAACGCATCCGACGCTGCGATAGGTCGATCGGATTGAGTGAGCTTTTCGCCGGCCTTTTCAACGGCGAGGCGACACGCTGTGACACGATCAACCTGCCCGCAACCAACGCCGAGAATCATGCCGCGACCGCCGATCGCAATGGCGTTGCTCTTGAGATGTTTGGCAGCGATGCAGGTCAGCGCAGCGTCATGAAGCAATACATCATCAGGTTTCGGGCCGGCGACGTGTTGCCAGTCGTTGGTCTTCGGCAGTGCGTTGTCATGTTCCTGCATGAGCAGCCCGCCGGGAATTGTGTGTGTGTCGTAACTTCGCTCAGATGTGCGTCTCCACGGACCGACAGCCAAGAGTCGCGCATTGGTCCATTTCTTGTTCAGGATTTTCGTAGCATCGTTGCTGAAGACAGGCGCAATGATGACTTCCAGAAATCCCGCAGTTTCCACGATTGCGGCTGCAGTTTCCGCATCGATATCCACGTTCAGCGCAAGGATTCCACCGAATGCTGCAAGTGGGTCGCCGGCAATTGCTTTTTGCATCGCATCGGTGGCAGAATTTGCAATTGCAGTCCCGCATGGATTGGCATGCTTGATAACCGCAGCACCTGCTTCGCCAATAAAGGCGCGATGCAGATCTTCGACGACTTGCAGCGCCGCCGATGCATCATTCAGATTGTTGTAACTCAGTTCTTTTCCAGCGAGTTGCCGGGCGGTTACAACATTTGGTTCGGTCCAGCCGGGTGTGGCGTATACCGCAGCATGCTGATGTGGATTCTCGCCATAACGCAGATCCGAATGATGTGCGTAGGACACCTTCAGTGTTGTTGGGAATGCGGCTTCGCGTTGGCTACCCATCCACATTGAAATCGCAGTGTCGTAGGCAGCGGTGCGTGTGTATGCAGCGGCCGCAAATTTTCGACGCAGTTCTAATGTCGTCCCGTCATGCGTACGAATCTCATTGATGAGCTGGTCATACTGCATCGGCGAAGTTACGACTGTGACAAAGTCGTGATTCTTTGCAGCGGACCGCAGAATGCACGGACCGCCTATGTCGATCTGTTCGATGGCGTCATTCCAGGCAACATCAGGATCGGCAACTGTGCGTTCAAACGGGTACAGATTCACGCACACCAGATCGATCGGCACGATGTCGTGCCGCTGCATCGCCTGGATATGTTCCTCGTTGTCGCGTTTTGCAAGAAGCGCGCCGTGAATCGCTGGGTGAAGCGTTTTTACGCGGCCGTTCATCATCTCCGGAAACCCGGTGACGCTTTCAATGTGAATGACGTCAACGCCGGCCTGCTGAAGCGCCTGGGCCGTGCCGCCGGTGGAAACGATTTCCACGCCGACATCGATCAACGATCGCGCAAACGGAACGAGATCCGTCTTGTCGCTCACGGAAAGTAGCGCCCTGCGAATGGGCACGATACCCGTCATCAATTCTTCATCACCAATCGAGTAATTGTGCCGCTATCACTCACCACATAGATGGTGCCGTTACTCGTGCTGGTACAGACAATTTTCCGCGCCGCGTGCAGATTCATCGTCTGCTTGAGCGTTCCATACGTCGAATCCAGAATCTGAATCTCTCGCTTCTGGGCATCCCAGCAGATCAGATCAGATCCGCGCTGCGTCAGTACACTGCCAGTCACTTCGGCTGCGGTCCAGATGATCTTGCCGCCGGGCGAATCGAGCGGAAGTGCATCGAAGCACACCAGGCCGGTGCCAGGTATCTGCTGATACAGACGATTGTCCAAAACCACAGGCGAATCTCGAAGTGGTGCTTTGGTCAGAACTTTCCATTGCGATCGACCATTGCGAATATCCAAAGCCCGAAGGTGCTGATCAAGCCCGGCGACATACAGTACGCCGTTTGAAATCGCAGGGGCTGCGACAACTTCATCGAGCAATCGGTCGCTCCATATAGATCGAGCATGTTGCGCGCTCAGTACCATGATCTCGCCGTTGTTGCCGACGACTGCGACGATCCCATCAGCGAGCACCGGCGGAACGCTGATCGTCCGTGCAAGTTGCGTCGCGCGCCATTGGAATTTGACGGGATAGGAATGCCAGATGACCTGGCCGTTGCGGGCACCATAGATCAGAAATTGTCCTGCGACTACTGGTTTCGTGCGCGCGATTTTGGCCAGCTTTTGTCGACCGGTCTGCCCGCCTGACGCTCGATCAAGTTCCATGATTATGCCCGGTGTGACAACCAGCACTAAGCCATCGTCCGGAAAATCAACGACGTCAAGAATGTCCTCGACAGGATCAGCAACCGGGGTTCTCCAAAGCCGCACGCCATCATCGCTTCGAATTCGGCTCAGGAAATTGCTGCCATCAACGATGTACACGGAATCGTGCTGCATCGAGAAGTGCCGGACATTTCGGACGCCCGTGGCTGTGCGCCAGTCCACTCGATATCCCAATTCGTCCGCAGCCAGCGGACCGATTGCAAGCGCACCACCATCCGAATGAGCCGTCGGCTGACCTGACGGTGCTGTAGAGGTGTCCTGCGTCCGCGTCGTGGTGGAATTGGACTGCTTCCGTTGTGAAGTGTTTGTCGTGCATGCCGTCAGAACAAGCGCAGTCACTATCACAATGACGGTCTGAAGCATTGTGGCAATCGCGTGGCGATGCCGAGGTCTGATCACATGGAAACTCATCTGTGCTCCTGCAGCTTTGTGCCGAGGCGGCATTCCAGCCGGAAGGGGGCCTTGGAAAATGGAAACGGCAAGTATCGGCGTGGCTTGCAGCAGCGTCAAGCCGGGGCCGTGTTGCGGTACTATTCGCAACTGTGACGACTGCGGTTCGCCTACTCTACAGCAATGTTCACAGGGCTGATCCAGCAATGCGGTTTTGTGGTCGATTCCCGAGCAACCAGCGGGGGTGCGGTGGTTCGCATTGGCACTGCCGGGTGGTCGCACAGGTCAGCACGAGGCGACTCCATAGCAGTCAACGGCTGTTGCCTCACTGTTCGTGATGTTTGCGAAGACTCGGGATTGCTCAGTTTTGATGTCATTCACGAAACGCTCAATCGAACGACGTTGGGCGCACTCGCTGGCGGTGCTGCAGTGAATCTCGAACACGCCGTAACGCCGCACACATTGCTCGGCGGACATATCGTGCAAGGACATGTAGATGGAGTCGCAACGGTACTCAGCGTTAACCAGGTCGGCGGAGAATACCGTATTCGAGTCGGCTTGCCGGAAGAACTGCGACGGTACACATCGATGAAGGGTTCCATTGCAATCGACGGCGTATCACTGACAATTGCGGCACTACACGACGACGGCTTTGATGTGGCGCTTATTCCGACAACGCTTGAATTGACAACGCTTGATTCGCTCAGAGAAACGTCAAGAGTCAATATTGAAGTTGACTACATTGCCAAACTGGTCCTGCAGTCCATTCAGCGCACGCAGATTGATTTGCTTGCACGATCAGACTCGTAAACGCGCATCAACTCTCGCACAATTGCGGGGCGAGTCTTTTGACGGGCGTGTCTGAAGAGCCGTCAGATCGGGTGCAGACTTGTCCTGCACAAGACTTCCTGCGTGTACGCACAGCATGGTCAGATCGTCAATCGGGTGCAGTGAGCCCTGGTGTACGTCCAATCGATCTGCAAGCGAATCGATGAGTCGGCTGGCGCCGTCTTCAGCTCGAAGTTCTTCGAAGACATCAAGGTACTTCCGATTTGGAAGCGGCTTGCCGGAGCTGTCATCGTGAAGATCAGGAAACGCCTGCTCGAACCCATCGGAATAGATCAGCAGTCGGTCGCCGACGCACAAATCAAGTTCAATTTGCTCATATTCCTCATCAGCGAAAACGCCCAGCAGCCCGCCGGACGGTTCGAGAAACTGTGACTGCCCCTGCGAAAACAGGAGCGGTGCGGGGTGCCCGGCACGTGCGATCTGCATTGTGCGCTGTCTGCAGTTCACCACTGCGTAGATTGCAGTGGCGAATCGTGTGGAGCGGCTGCGCCTGTGGATCATCTCTTCATTGAGATGCCGAAGCACTTCACTGGGTTGAAGAATCCGCACTCCGCTGTCGGTAGCTTGCGTCGTGCGCAGCGACTTGCAGATGATCATGGTCAGCAGCGCAGCCGGGACGCCGTGACCGACAGCATCAGCGACAAAGACGCCCAGATGATCATCGTCGAGTTTCATCACGTCGTAGATGTCGCCGGATACATAGCTGGCTGGCCGCCACAGCACCGCTGCATCAACGCCACACAACGTCGGCATCTCACGAGGCAGGTATTCTCGCTGCACCATTGCTGCCAGTTGCAACTCTTCGTGAATATGCGAGAGTTGCTGGCGCAATCCGCTATGCTGCTTGGTAGAGATCGTGAGTTCACGACGCAGCCGCAATATTTCGGTCTGGCGGTGAATCAATGCGGTCAGGCTGCTGCACAGACTCGATGCATCTGCTGTGCGTTCTATGAGCATGTGGCCTGCGAATGCAAACGGATCGCGCGGATTGTCGATCTGAGCAGCAAGCGCGACCACCGGCCGGCCGGATTGTTCGAGAAGAGACAACACATAGCGCATTGATTCATGGCCGCGCAGATCATGCGTATCCAGCAGGATTGCGTCGCATGTTTCCAGAACCTGAAAGTTCAGTTCGCCGGTCGTGCACACATCGAATGTCACTTCGCGCGGGTTGGACCATGCCGACTGCAACGAATCGCGCAGCGCAACAAGTTCAAGCTCGCATTCGGCCAAACCGGTCAGAATGATGTTCAGTGAGGCCATGTGCCCGCCGGTGGTGCCCTAGAAATACGCAGTTTCACAACACCAGCCGGCAGCGGCTGCGTTGCTCAGTCTCCGCAGGCAAAGTCGGTCTATTGGGCCATAGCCTTGAGGCGATCAGTCTCGAGCTCAATCTTGTCTTCGACGTTGAGATCGAGTTTTTTCAGCCAGCCGGCGCGAAGCTCGATGGCATACTGAGCCCGAACGCCGCTCATGTACTTGCGGAGCCGTTGCTCATATTCCCCGAGAGATTCTTCCGGACGTTGCAGCGGCTCCGCAGCCATCTCATGGACCGCAGTGATGCGACCCCGAGCGTCGATAAAAACTATGTCAATGTCCACGAGACAGTCGCGCATGAGAAAAGACAGGGGTTGGGGTTCCGGAAAGATGAAGATCATGCCGCCATCGTCAGGGATGGAGCTGCGCCCCCCCAGACCGCGCATCCGGGATTCATCATCAGCGGCTGGTTCGAGGTGAAAGGTGTTTCCATTGATCTCCACCGTGATCAAATCACTGTTCGTATCATCGGTGTTACTGGAGCATCCGGTGAACCCAGTCAGAAGCACGCAAACTGTCAACGCAATTGCTATGACCCGCAGAGCCATTGTTCATCATCCTTGGAGAATGTGATCGGACGTGCATCGAGACGCTCGATGGTGAATCCTTGTCGAAATTCCTCAGCAGACAATTCTACTCGGCTGGCGGTCACACCAGACCACCACGCAAGCAATCCGATGACGCGCTGCGGTGCGATGCCGCACTCACGATAGTAGCTGATTCGCGTATCACCATGGCGCTTGGCCAGACGCCGTCCATCAGGGCCAAGTACCAGTGGCAGGTGCCACCAGTGCGGCACGGGCCAGCCAAGCGCACCGTAGAGCAGTTGCTGGCGTGCTGCTGACGGCAGCAGATCCATTCCGCGCACAACGTCCGTGACGCCCTGACGGTGATCATCAACAACGACGGCAAGCTGGTAGGCCGGCTGTTCGCGTTTGGTCCAGATTACGAAATCACCGATTTCCCGAAAGGGATTGAATTGTTTGGTTCCGGCAAACGTATCAGTGACTGGTACAACGGCATCTTCGACAAGCAGCCGGTAGTTGGTGTGTTCATCAACAAACGCAGAAGGTGAATCGGCGATTGGTCCGACCGGCCGCAAGTGCTCGGGGAAGCGCAACTCGTGATCATTGTCATGCGGCGCGGTCGAGGCCTGTTCGATTTGCGCTCGGGTCAGCGCACATGGATACGTCAGACCTGCCTCGGCCAGATGCTGCATGGCGGCGCGGTATGGATCAAGATCGGCTGCCTGCGTGGTGATGGGACCGTCAAAGTCCATCCCCAGCCAGGTCAGATCATCTATTGCCTGCTGCGTTGCCCAAGGCTTGTTCCGCGGGCCATCAAGATTTTCAACACGCAACAGTAGTTCCCAGAGTGAGTTACGCGCAACAGCCCAATTAATAAGAAACGTCCTGGCGTTGCCGAGATGCAGCGCCCCGGTAGGGGATGGAGCCAGTCTGGAGACGCGTCTTTCCACAGCAGATACACTGGGTTATAGCTTGTGGAGTGCGGACTGTCCTGAGCGGCGGTGCATACAAAGCAGACGGGTGGAGCACACCATGCAGAAGTTCGAAACGGAACAGATTGAGCAGCGACTTGCCGACTTCTCGGATTGGTCGATGACCGGGCAAAAGATTCAGCGGACGTTCAGCTTTGATGATTTTGTCGGGGCCATGGAATTCGTCAACCAAGTAGCGGGCCTCGCAGAGCGGCTGCAGCACCACCCGGACATAATGATCCGGTATTCGAAGGTGACATTGACGTTGTCAACACACGATGCTGGCGGTGTCACAGAGAAGGATTTCGGATTTGCACGCGAGGTTGATCTGATCGTCGGCGTACAAAGCGGCGCGTAACGGATACTCGCAGTTGAAATCTACGGCAACCGACTGCGAATGAGCGAAGCGCGGGCTTCGCGCAATTCGTTGCCTGCGCATCCCGGTCCGGCATGGACCTGAAGATGTGAGGGTTGCACCTCAAGAAACAGGCGGTTGATTGTGTCTAATCTGATGCCGTCAATTCTGCCAAGCGTGACGCCCAGCCGCAGCCTGCTCAACATTCGCATCGCTTCCTCGGCACCAATCAGTCGTGCGGCACGAAGTGTTCCGAGCGCCCTGTGTACCCGATCGTCGAGGTGTGAGAGGTTCTGCTCAAGCAGCAGCCGCCGAGCGTGCCGTTCGTAGTCAATGATTTTGGGGACGATTCGTTCGCAGAATTCGCCGAGTATTTCCGGTTCCGTCTTGCCCAATGTGATCTGATTGCTGACCTGGTAGAAGTCGCCCGCCGATTCAGAACCCTCGCCGTAGTAACCGCGCACAGCCAATTGCAATTCCTTGGCAGCACGGCGAACCCGCTCGATTTCGTTGGTGATCTTGAGAGCAGGCAGGTGCAGCATTACGGAGAATCGCGCGCCGGTCCCGACGTTGGTCGGGCAGGCAGTCAGATATCCCCAACGCGCGTCATAGGCGTAATCGACTCGATTTTCGATCAGATCATCAAACTCGTTGATGCGCGTGAGCACATCTTCAAGTTGCAGGCCGGGCGCGAGCACCTGCATGCGCAGATGATCTTCTTCATTGATCATCACGCTCAGCGTTTCATCACGAGAGAGCGCGACAGCGCGATGCGCTTCGCTTTCCGCATGTTGTTTGGAGATGAGGTGTCGTTCGACAAGCAACAGGCGCTCGCGCGAGCTGGATTGCGTCAAGTCAACCCAGTGCAGCTTCTCATCGAGATCGTTGTTGAGAAGGATGTTCTTCAAGAGGTGAATGAGTTCATCCTGTTGCTGGCTCGTCGCCGTGTTGACGAATGGGAAGCCAGCGACATTGCGAGCCAGTCTGACACGGCAACTCATGACGACATCAGAGTCGGGGCCGCGTCCACGCAGATTTGGTTGGCCGGAAGTGGACTGCATCGTGCGCCCCCGGAGCTCAGACGCTCCGCTCCTCCTGGCTGGGCTGAGAGCTGCGCGTGTGTAAAGTCGGTGGTTCCTGCTCGAGATCCTGAAGACGATCCCGCAACTCTGCTGCGCGTTCATATTGTTCGGCAGCAACGGCACTGTTGAGTTCACGCATCAGTTTGCTGATTCGCGCCTGGCGGTCAATTGATGTTCCAGCATTATGTGGCGACTTGCCGCAATGATGCGTCGCGCCGCATTGTGCACGTTCAATGAGCGCGGAGAGGTGTTTGCCGAATGCTTCATAACACGCAGCGCAACCGAGCGTGCCGTTTCGTCTGAACTCGGCGAATGTCATGCCGCAGCTAGTGCAGGAAAGCCGACGCCCGCGCGACGCTGCGCGTTTCTTCACGTCGCCCGGCCCGATCACAAAATGTTGCAGCATCTCTGCGGGTTTCGGTTGCCCGGGAATCACAACGCCGGCCTGATTCGCGCAGTCCGCACAGAGATGGATTTCCTGAGTAATGCCGCTCTTGACAGTCGTCTCATGTACGACGGCTGGTTGATTGCACAAGTCGCACTTCTTCACGGCTGCTCCGTCCTCACCTCTGTTAACCCTGTTGCAATGGTACGCGGTTCGTCGGGTCTCGGCCAGCACTACTCTGACAGCCCCGCACGCACCACTAATCGCCAGGCTGAACCAAAGTCGGCGCAGATGCTGCAGCTTGCCATATCCCAGCAAGATTCCTGAGCAGATCATCCATTACATTCAGCGGCTGCATTGTGCTGGAGTCAGAATGTGCCTCTGCGGGGTTTGGATGACATTCGATAAAGACCGCATGCACGCCGGCCGCGACTGCTGCTCGAGCAAGCAATGCCGCACGTTCGGGTCGGCCGGCCGTTTGTGTTGTGCCTGCCCCGGGAAGCTGCGTGGAATGGGTTATATCGAAACAAACAGGGAGCCCGAACTCCAGAAGATCGCCAATTCCGATGAAGTCATTGACCAGACGGTTGTATCCGAAGAATGTTCCTCGCTCGGTAAGCATGATGCGATCACAGCCGCCTTCTTCCAGCTTTGCTACGACATGCTTCATCTCAGCGGGCGAAAGAAACTGTCCCTTCTTCACGTTGACGGGTTTGCCCGATTCGGCGCACGCCAAGAGCAGATCGGTTTGCCGGCAAAGGAACGCAGGGATCTGCAGGATGTCCGCAACATTCGCTGCCAAAGCCGCCTGCTCAGCGGTGTGAATGTCAGTCGTGACAGGGACACTGAGCTCATTACGTAAGCGGGCGAGTTCCTTAAGGCCCTGTTCAATGCCCGGACCACGCTTCGAGGTAATGCTCGATCGATTTGCCTTGTCGAAACTTGCTTTGAAGATGAACCCCAGGCCAAGATCACGGCAGATATCCCGAATGGTTGTGCCAATCAGATCGTTAGTCTGTGGGGCCTCCAGTACGCAGGGGCCCGCGATGACCACCAGCGGGCTGCCATGTCCACATGCAACGGAATCGATTTGGAAAGTTCGAAGTGTCACGGTCGTCACAGTATCCGCCTGAGGGGGCTCGAACCACATACTGGAGGCCGTAGTATGAATTTCGCACTTCCGGATAACCGCATCGCCGATACAGGAGGTGCGTCAAAGTGCCGGTTGTCGGCAACAGGTCTTTTTTTCGTTCTTCAGCTTGACGTGGAAGCCGAAGATGTAACTCTGTGTCCGTAAGGAAGTTAATGGACCGATATCAGTTGGAGCCGTCTATGGCCCGTATGCCCCGAGAGCCTGAAGCCTTTGGAGAGCAGGTCGCCAAGATCCTGGGGCGGCTGTATCCCGAGCGCGATGTTGATCTCGCCGGCCCGATGGATTTGATTCTCAACGGTAAGCACCTTGGGCTTGAGAATCTTTATCGCATGGTAATGGTCGAACCAGCCCGGGGTACGGAGATCGTTGAGAATTATCTTGAGCGCCTGATCGAGGGTGATGCCATCGGCTCGGTGCCGCTGCCGCTGAGCGTGGCCAAACCGCGAATCATGCCGCGCATTCAACCTGTAAGTATCTTCGATCATCTCGATCAGGAGCAGGTTGCGCATATTCCATATGTCAACGACACGGTGATCGTGTTTGTGATCGATATGCCGCAAATGACCGTCAGCATCACAGTCGAGCAGCTTCTGCGATGGGGGCTGGATGCGGATGATCTCGATGGCATTGCGCGTCAGAATCTCGAGCGGTATTCGCCGGAGTTGCAGGTCCAGCTCATCGACTCATCAGAAGGTGGTCGCGCTGCGCTGGTCACACGGCAGGATGGTTATGACGCTGCCCGGCTGCTGCTGACATCGCTGCACGAAAAGCTCGCGCCAGAGTTGCGTGGCGATTTTTATGTCGCAACGCCGGCCCGTGACATGCTGCTGGCCTTGACAATCGATCCGACCGATTTTGTCGATCGATTGCACAAACGCGTGCAACACGACTTCCGTCGTCTGCCGTACCCGATCACATCTGATTTCTTCGTTGTGACACAGGACGGCGTTGCAGGTACGAAATCCGCAGCGTGATCAAAGAATCAACTCATTCGTACACAAGCACCGGGCAGATCGCCCGGTATGTGTTTCATGCAGTCTTCGAGTTCGCCTATAGCACCAGCCGGGTAATCAACTTTCAACCAACTCTCCCTGCCGCATCGTCTCGATCATCGGCGGCTCGGCCGTTTCAGCACGCTTGACCGCAGCTTCAGCAATCCGGCCGTCTGCCGCCACATCATCAACTTCCACAGCGACGCGTTTGCTCACGCCGCGTTCCTGCATAGTAACGCCATAGAGCTGATCACACGCCTGCATAGTTCGCTTGTGATGCGTGATCACAATGAAGTGGCTGCGGTCCAGGAACGGGTCCAGAACGTGGCAGAATCGATCCACGTTTGCCTCGTCGAGCGCGGCATCAACTTCGTCAAGAATGCAGAACGGCGACGGCTTGCTCTTGAAGATCGCCATGAGCAATGCGACTGCGGTCATCGATTTCTCGCCGCCGGAGAGCTGCTTCAGGACGCGAGGTTCTTTGCCCGGCGGCTTGGCCTTGATTTCGATGCCGGATTCGAGCACATCAACGTTGCCGTTTTCATCAGGCACGAAGAAAAGATCTGCGCTGCCGCCGCCGAACAGCTGCCGGAACATGCCTTTAGGACCGGCAAAATTCTCACGAATCGCGTTGAACGTATCCTCAAATCGTGTTCGGCTGGCCTTGTCCAATTCGCTGATCAACTGATTGAGCTGCGCAACCGCCTCGTCAATATCTGCCACCTGTTGAATCAAGTCTTCATTGCGCTGCTCAAGCGATAGCTCTTCATCAATGGCATCGATGTTCACGTTGCCGAGCTTTCGGATTTCATCTCGCAGCGTTTCTGCCTCTGATTCGGCAGCCCGACGATCAAAGGCTTCGCTGTTTTCCGTTTCGCGCTCCCCGCGATAGGGAACATATGCCTGGGCCAGATCGACTTCAAGCTCTTCGAGTGTGCGCTCTTCGAGGTTCTCACGCTTAACCTCCAGTTCCCGGCGGCTCATTTCGACTGCATAGTAATCGCGGTCCAGGTGGGTGCGTTTGTCGCGCGCGGTATTGAGCCGATCTGCAGCATGTTGCACCTGGGCTGCGGTCTCTTCGATCTGGTGGTCTAGGTCAATGTGACAGGCTGCAAGATCGGTGAGCGCTGCGCCGCACTGGGCGATCTCTTCGGCGGCATCAGCGATAGATGCCTCGTATTGATCGACTTGTGACAGGCGACGATTCACCTGCTGTGTCAGCAATTCGCGTTGACGGGCACCTTCCTCAACATTGCGATCAAGATGTCGCCGCTCACGCCGAGTACTTTCCAATTGCTCGCTGATTTGTCCAAGCTCAACGCGAGCTGTGGTTAGTTGCTCGCTGATCGCTTCAGCCTCTTTATGGGCTGTTTCGGTGGTATTTCGAAGTTCAACAGTTCGCTGTTCGAGTTGTTGAATTGTGATCTCGAGCTCTTCGAGCGAGCCGGCAATGTCCTGACGCTCGGATCGCAGCTCCGCAAGCTGTTGATCGATTTCCTGCCGCTCAGCTTCAACGGTGTGGGCTTCACGCTGCAGGCGCTGCAGATCGTTGGACAGACGCTGATGCTGGTACTGCGCTTCGATGCTGCGATGGCGGGCCTGATCAAGCTGGTGCTCGATATCGATTCGTCGCTGGCGGGCCTGATCGGATTCATTATTCAATTCATCAAACTGCTGCGCCCACGATTCGATGCTGGATTCGAGGCGATTCAGCGATGCCTGCAATTCTGCTATTTCGATTCGTCGCGTCAGCCAGCCGTTCGTCGACTGGCCTTCGGTAGTGCGCTGTTTGCCGATGCGCAGACGGCCGTCTGCTTCAACGACTTCGCCTGCTTCGGTGACGAAACGCCAGCCTGCCATCGATCCGCCCGCAAGCTCAAGTGCAGTTTCGAGATTCGGCGCGCCGGCAGTGTGTCTGAGAAGTCGCAGCACAGCCTGATCAGCGGTGCTCTTGACACGCAGCAGCGACCAGATCGTGCGCACGCCGCGCTCCGTGGCCGCTGTGGGCGGCTCCGGCAGAGGGGATTGCGGTGTTTCTCGAAGCGGCACATTGCTGATCAAAGCGAGTCTGCCGGGCAATTCGCGCGTGCTGGACTGCAACTGCCATGCAACCTCAGGTGTGTCAACAACGAGTAGGTTCAAATTCGCGCCCAAAGCAGCTTCTACCAAGGGGGCAAACGCGCGATCGGTGTCGATTGCGTCCGCCAGGACGCCGTGTACTCCGGCGTAGTCTTCAACGTGGTCCAGCACATGCTTGACTGCGTCATCCAGCCCTTCGCGGGCCTGGTGCATCTCCGTTAACAGATGCAGGCGCGACTGCACGCCGGCTCGCTGATGACGTGCATCGGCAAGTTGTTCTGCGAGCGCAGCCTGTTGCTGGCCAAGCTCCGCAGATGTGCGGTCGTGGTCGCCCAGTTCCTTCTCAAGCCGATCGGCCTCGGCCGTTGATCGTTGTCGTTGTGTGTCGGCATTGTCGCGAGCGGTCGTTGTTAGCTCAGTCTCACCTTCGATCAGGAGCAAGCGCTTCTGAAGTCGCTGCTGTTGTTCATCCAGAGTGTCAACACGAGTATGCACGGATTCGAGCCGAGATTGCAGCGCAGTTTGTTGCTGCAGTGATCGATTGGTTGCTTCGGTTGCGGTTTCGAGCTGCTCATCCGCAGCAACAGCAGCTTCCTGTCTGCGGGCCCGCGTTTCGCTGAGTTCGTTCACACGATGCTCGACATCTGTAACGCGCTCAGCTGCAGCAGCAATTTGCTGTTCAACTGTCGAAAGATCCTCGCGATGCTGCTGAATCCTTGCATCAAGATCAGTCACCTGCTGGCGGTCACTTTCGATATGTTCGCGGGCTTCATTGATGTTGCGCTGCGTCATTTCACAACGCTGTTCGGCATGTTTGCGAGTGGATTCGCGCTTGAGCCGTTGTTGCTCCAGGTCACGCTGCTTCGTCTGCAGATCGTGTCGTTGAATCTCTGCTGATTGCTTCGCTTCTTCCAAATCTGTGAGCGAGTCGACAAGCTGCTTCCGCTCGTCGTCAAGATCAGCGATGCGGCTTGTGAGTCCTTCAAGACGCTGCCGCAGTTCATGGTATTGATCGAGCGACAGGTCCATGCGCAACTGGCGATAACGCGCATCCAGCGTCTGGAATCGGCGAGCCTTTGCGGCTTGCCCTTTGACGATGCGCAGCCGGCGTTCCGTGTTGGACAGTTGTTCACGGACGCGCACGAGATTGACTTCCGAGCGTTCCAGTTTGCGCGAGGCTTCGAGTCTTCGAGCTTTGAATCGCGCGACCCCGGCTGCCTCTTCAAGGATGTTGCGGCGCTCGACGGGATTGGCCAGCAGCATCGCATCCACCTTGCCCTGTTCGATGATGGAATACGCGTGCGCACCGATACCGGTATCGAGAAAGAGTTCCTTGATGTCCTTGAGCCTGGCCTTGTGATCGTTGATCAGGTATTCACTGCGGCCGTCTCGATACAGCCGGCGGCAGACACTGACCTGATCGCTGTCGATGTGCAGATCGCGGCGCGATTGCGCATCCGCATCCGCATCCGGATCGACAATCGGATTGTCGAAGGTCAGTGAGACAGACGCTGCGCCGAGTGGTTTTCGCGCAGCAGAGCCGGCGAAGATGACATCGAGCATGGCATCGCCGCGCAGGCTCTTGGCGGATCGCTCTCCAAGAACCCATTTGATTGCGTCAACGACGTTGCTCTTGCCGCACCCGTTCGGGCCGACGATGCCGGTCTTCGGTTCGTCGAACCGAAATTCGGTGGGGTCTGCGAATGATTTGAATCCGGCGATAGTGACCTTGGCTAAACGCATCCTGCGTGAATCTCCTCCCAATGCATCCTGCATCGTTTGCGGCCGGGCGCGCCGTGCGCCATGTGTCGCCACCGGTGCAGCGTGACCGATGATCGACTCTCCGTCAACTGGATGTGCTGATTCGTACTCTTTCATGGGCAATGCAATCGGCACCGACTCCCGCGCGGTCGGCGTTATGAAGTCGAGTCATCCATGACTGATTCCCTGTGGTGCTGTTATCCGGCGAGCATCATCGTGGGACCGTCGGTTGCAGACGATCAAGATCGCTGTAATTCTGATCGCCGACCGGGGGGTTCTCTTCGAAAGTCCTGTCGGGATTGATAACGTCAAAATCAGGATCGGAAAACTCCGGCCGTTCCTCCGGCCGCTCCTGCTGGCGCTGTTCGAGAATCGCTGCCAGAATGCGGTCCTGTTCGGCTTTGAAATCGGCTTTGAGCGCGCCTTGCCTCCATATTTGATAAATCGCCCCGACCGTCTGAGCATAGCTTAATCCCAGCCCCGGATCCGGCGATTCGATCGTCGTGTCGTGCGCCAGAAATGGTACCAGAGCAGCAAGTTGCGGCTCAACCTGAGAGATCGCTCCCTGAATCTGATCCTGTTCTCGGTAATAAACCTCGATCTCTTCGTCATCGAGGTCTGCGGTGAGCATCAGGCGATTGGACCACAGCGAAGCGAACACGGGAATCTCAACAGCCAGGTCGGTGCCAAACACAGCGATGCGCGGTTTGCCAAGCTGGGAGATGTAGATCATTGGGTAGTCACTCTCAATGAGATCGAGCATGAATTTCCCGTCGATGTTCATGCGAATGAGAAACGGGTCATCTCGTTCTATGAGCGCTTCATATGACGCGATGCGTATTTCCAGATCAGTATCATCGAGCAGATCGCGCAGCGCATAGTCGATACGGGGGTTCGGTCCCATACCGGACAACAGCGCAACAGCCTTTCTCCGACTGTCTTTCGAGGCGGAATTCGCCATGTCAATCAATGGTCGAACGACAAGAGCATCGTTCAGGTTGGCGCCAGCCCGAAGCGCTGCAAGTCGCTGTGGCTCACTGGGATAGTCGTACAGGTCCCTGATGATCGGCAGGGCACGTGAGCCAAGTGCCTCCCAACGCCACGAGGCCGCTTCGACAGAGGTAGGGTCGGAAATCACGATCCGTCGAATGGACGCAGCAACCGATTCGACACCTGCGAGGCGAATCGTGCTGTGTTGCAGAAGTTTCACGAATTCACGGGTCTTGCCGCGATAGGAAGGCGGAACTTTGATTTCGATCGCCTCGTCAGATTCACCGTGGGCCGTATCGCCCATTTGGCCAGGTTCCTGGGGAAAGTGGGCGTTGATCGCACTCTGCAGCAGCGATGCGCGTGTGTGGCTGGGTGTTGCCAGCCGCAGCTTCATCGGGATGTCAGTCGTCACGACGCCACCTTGCAGGACACGCCCTGTTCTGCGGTCGATGCTGTCGCGGCCCATAGAGCCGGGCTCAGCAAACGGATTCAGAAAGATTGGTCCGCGCGCTAGCGCGATCGTTCTGGACTGCGCTCGACCAACTCGAAGCGGCCCCGGGCGAAGTTCGGTCGTATAGAGTTGACCACCTTCGAGACTCGTGGTGCCGGTGCGAGAGTCCGCAAATACACGAATATCAAACGGCGTCCCTTGTACAGCAGCCGGCGGGACGACGGCTTCAACTACAACTATCGCAGTGTCTTCAGAGTTGAGCATCTGCTCCGGTTTGAGGTCACCCCACCCGGTGCTTTCTGAGCCGATGCCGCGTTTGGCCATTTCAGCGATCATGTGTGATCGCAGGTCTGGCGGAATGTCTCTGGAGCCGGTTCCCTGAAGACCGACGACGAGCCCGTATCCACGCGCCACGACCGGTTGATAGCCCAGCACAATGGATTCCGATGCCACGGTGCCACGCATGATCGGCGGGACATCAAGGTCCAGCGTGCCCGGAGCAGCGGTCGGCTTGGGCCGCGCTTCGGCCCGCTCAATGCCCTCACAGCCGGCATGCACAGCCAGCACAACGGCAGCACAGGCCAGAAACACGGCGGTAACAGCGGATTTGGTCCAGCTTCGAATCGTCATGAATCGAACTCCCACGGCCGATTTGGGGCGAACAGGCACCGGCCGGCTTGTACACAGGATACGCAGCATGGTGGGTTCGACTCAATAGGAAGTGTCGCGATCCGCTTTGGAGACGGCCGCGACACTGGTATTGAGCTTCAGTTTCGATTCGAAATTCAGGTCTCTCGCCCGGATGGCGCCCTACGGCTGCAACGACTTCAGCCGCCCTGAAGCAGCATTCGAAGCACGAAAATAATGTGCGAATACACAGAATTCAGCGGCGTGTCGGGTTGTTCCAACAAGCTCGATGGCACAGCGGTCTTTCGCGCCTCGACGAGCTCGATGCCGTCATCGTGGATCAACCCGATTTCGGGTGCATAGAACTTGATGCTCTCAGAGCCGGGTTCCAGCGGCGTGGTCTCGACGACCTTGATGCAGTTCTTGTATGTGTTCAGCGGCACCGTGACGGTGAGATCATCGCCGACGTGTTCAGCTCGATCCAGCGCGACATCAACGGCAATTTCCTGGTAGTACTTCGCGCCATTCAGTGGCGTACCCGGCATGATCAGACCGGGCTCAGCACCGTTCTCGCCGGCAAGCCACGCGCCGTCGTGGCTGACTATCTGCCCATTCTCGTAGATGTCCACTTCCTCTCCGAAGTAAAACACATCACTGGTCTTCTGACAGGCAGCAAAGTAATTGCGCGAAATTTCGACGAGCTCGCCATCGATCCATTCGCGTTCCTCGACGACACGGGTCATCGCAAACAGCAGTCGATTGCCATCGTGAAAGAGAATCGGGCGCAGTTCATCAGTAAACGTAATGTCAACGCGGACGAACTCACCGTCATCGTCGCCTTCCAGCCGCAGGAATTTACCCGGACGGAGGGTGAAGTATGGATTATCGCTTGTCGGCACGAACATGCCGCGCTTCTTCATACGGAATTCCGTCGTGAATTCATCACGATCGGGGACGCCTCCACCGGCCATGAATGTGATCGCCGTAATTGCCAGAATCGTGATCGGAACGTTGAGCTTATGTTGGTTCATTGCAGCCTCCATCGCGCAGTACTGCGCTGCTGTGATTGACAAACCAAGCCTACGACCAAATCGAGCAGGAGTATGACGACAACATGACGACGATTGATCATTTGCCGACGTGTTGGAGGGTGTTTTAGATGTTTTCCGCGCGCGAGCCGGCGTACATTTCGTATTGCAGCAGGCGGCATTCGATCTGAGCGTTCATGAACGGGATTTTGCGTTTGGTCTGCAAGCCGATGCGCTTGGAGAGAGCGCGGTTGCCGGTGAACACGCAGCCGGTCCAGCCTGGGCAGCGCTGCTTGAAGAAATCGCCGATACGTTCATACGTCGGTCGCAAATCCTCTTCGTCGCCGAGCCGTTCGCCGTATTCCGGGTTCATGATAATCAGGCCGGGTTCTTCGGGCAGCGGTGTGTCGGCAAAGTCGCACCGATGAAAATCAATGAGTTGCTCAACGCCGGCTGTTTGTGCGTTCTGACGCGCTGCAGCAATCGCGCGATCGTCGTTGTCCGAAGCGATGATCGCCTTCGACGGCGTGGATGAGGTTGACTTGCGAATGTCGTGTCGCATGCGCTTCCATGTTTCATCATCATGCAGCAGAGTGTGCATGACCGAGAAGTTGTCACGCAGCAGTCCCGGCGCACGACCGGTCGCAATCAGCGCTGCCTCAATCGCCAGCGTCCCGGCCCCGCACATCGGGTTCACCAGCGGTGCGGTCCCGTCATACCCGGCGGCCAGAAGCACTGCCGCAGCAAGCGTTTCCTGCATCGGAGCTTTGTGCGGCATGCGCCGATAGCCGCGATCAGACAGGCGCCGACCGTTTATGTTCAGATACAGCCAGGCGCGGTCAGCCTTCCAGAACAGGTTGATGACAATACGGCTGCGATCCGGCCCGCTGTCCGGCCGGGAACCAGTGCGCTTGGTCAGCCGATCAACAATGGCGTCCTTCACTACGAGGTTCGGATACATCGTGTTGGTGATTTTCGGATTGTCCACGTTGGTTGTGATGCTGATGTACGAATCGTTCGGAATGATTTCTTCCCACGGAAATGATGCGGTGTGCGTGTACAGCGCTTCGGGACTGGGGCAGCGGAAGCGTTTGATCAGCCAGAGCACGTGCAGCGCTGTGCGCAACTGCAGACACAAACGCAGACAATCCGGCAGCGTCGCGCCGATGTGTACCGCAACGTGGTCTTCATCCTGAATCTCGTGGCCGAGCGCTTCCAGTTCACCGCGCAACTGCGCCGTCATCAACGGCGAGGTGGTAATGCGCGTCAGTCGTTTCTTGGTTGGGTCAATTGCGGACACAGTCAACTTCTTGAATTCCCTTTCATGTGGACTGCCAATCAGTGCCGTAGGGGTTGCATCGATTCGCGTACAATAGGCGATGATCGAATTCGAACATCTGCCTGTGAATCTGCGGAGGATATTGACGCGTGAATGCTGTACGTTTGATCATCATAATCGTGAACTGCGCTTTGGCAGTGGGATGTCAGCCGACAGCTGGCATGAACACGGGACCATTTGACGATCCAAGAGACGCTCCTCGCGGCGAGTTGGCAATTACGTTTCCGGAGGGCGAGTGCGCGCTTTGCGACTTGTATTACAACATCCGCCAGTCAGTTGTTCGAATACAAGCTGGTCGTGGAATCGGCGCAGGCGTGATTGTAGATGATCGCGGATTTGTCATCACCAATGCACATGTTGTTTCCGGTCATACGGCACTTCTCATTGAGACCGGATCAGGGTTGCAGACGACCGGTCACGTGACGTTCGCTGATCCGACATTGGATCTGGCGATTGTGGCACTCGATTCTCTCGATCAGCCTTGGCAACCCGTTCGACTCCAAAATGATTTCGAACCGCGCGTCGGAGCAGATGTCTACGTCATCGGTCATCCGGTTGGGCTCGGCTGGTCCATCAGCAGAGGAATAATCTCCGGCTATCGGCTGGCCGGAGAGGTTGCTGCGTTACCGATGATTCAGACTGATGCAGCCATATCCCCAGGCAATTCCGGTGGTCCCCTGGTTGATCAGGATGGTCGCGTTCTGGGGATCGTTGTCTCAAAGCTCTCGGGCCGCGCCGCTGAAAACATTGCGTTCGTCATCCCGTCGTCGGTTGTGCATTCGTTCCTGAATGAACGCATGCCAAAGCCAATGCCCGAGTGAGTTCAATCGGATTCTCGGCATGCAAAAGAGGAAATCGCCTGAGAGGGCGCAATTCTGGTTATGTAATGGGCGCTACTGGACTCGAACCAGCGACCCCCGCCGTGTAAAGGCGATGCTCTAGCCAACTGAGCTAAGCGCCCGGGGACAGCACGATTGTACGGCGTCATCAGTTGCCAGCAAGCGTGCGCATGATCATTTCTGAAATTGCGACGTACGCGTTCGTCCAACTGTCTTCACGGAAGAACTCGGTCGGAATCTCGGGGCTGCCTATGAACGGCCGCAGCACCCAACCCATCTGAATTCCCACAGCGACATACTGCACCAGCCAGAAGCCGAGCATCATTCGGTGTCGTGGATGATTACGAATCAGCGGGCGATACAGACGAACGAGAATGAGCTGCGCAGAGAGACTTGCAATTGCAAAGATCAACCCATTGAACAGGATTGCCAGTCTGTAGTGCTCGAAATTGATGTACCAGAATGCAGTGTACGGCGCGAGCGCACACAGCAGAATCGTGATACCCGCCTGCGCTGTAATGAGTGCGCGAAGTGCCTGTGCAAAGTCATCGCGCAATCCGAAGAGCGTATTGAGGACAAAGTAACTTGGCAGGCACAGTGCGAACGTCACCAGAAGCAGCAACGGCACTTTGACCGCGGAGAACAGGATCTGGCGCAGATTGTCCGGACCGATTCCGCTGAAGGCGCCCATCACAGCGCCGTAGATCAAACCGCCGAGCACAATTGTGCTGAGCAGTCGTGTCATATCCCGCCGAGTGGGCAGGCCATGTTCGGCTCGGATGATATCGAGCGGGGCGGTGCCCATGTCCGTCTCAATTCAGGAAGTGAACGAGGTTGTTCCAGACTGCCTCGAAGAAGTTGCCGCCACGCGGGCGGAACCATGTGAATTCCATGCCCGGCGCGCCGACAAACGGCCGCATCAGCCACGCCATCTGTGCGCCTACGAATCCGAAAATGACAATCCAGATGCGCACGACAGCCTTGACCTTCGATGACATTGGATGACTCGGTAGCGCATCAATCGAAGACGGCTCGCGCTGCGGCGGAGCCATAGGTATCCCTTCATCTGACGGTGTTTCTGATGTATCAGTAGCAGGAGGCGGAGCCGTGCGGCGCAATTCTTCCACGATCGGCGCCACGGTGAGGCGATGCAGTGTCTGCAACAGAAACATAAGTCCCAATATGCCTGCAATAGCAAAGAGTACTACGTTCAAGAGGATCATAAACGAATAGCTCTCGGTGCTGAACGAAAAGAACGATGTGATCGGGCCGAACGATGCCAGCACCATGAGCATCACCGCCAGCGAGGCGATGATCAGCCGAAACAGCGACAGCAGCGACAACCGCGACCCCACCAGTGCGTTGAAGACATACAGCGAAGGAAACGTCACGAGCAGCGTGAGCATGAACAACAACGGGACTTTCACCACCGGCGCGACAAGCATCGGCCACTCGAATCCGTCACGGTTGACAATCGAGAAGAAGCTCATGCAGAAGCCGTAGACAAACCCGAGTATGAATATCGCTGTGCAGATTCCAACAACGGGAATCCGAATCTCACCATCACGAAGATTTTCAATGCGAGTGGCTTCGCCGCGCAGGATTCGATCAAGCTCGCGCACCAGATTCATGAACCGCCCCTTATGTCGTGCAGTGGGTAACGCTGTCGATACGGATACGTATCGGCATTCGTTCATGAAAATCTGTGCTGTCAAGCTCGATTGTTACAACGCCAGTCGTCCAAAGACAACAGCGCGAACTGCGTACATCACTTCATTTGCTTTGCAGTGCTGGAGTTACGAGGAAGCTGAAGCTCGTGGTTGACTGGCGACGTGTTCAGGCACGACCGGCGGGCGGCCGACGCTGAAGTATGTAAACCCATGTGATTGCATTGTGCTTCGGCGGTAGATATTCCTGCCGTCGAAGACAACTTTCGCTTTGAGACGCTTTGCGATCTCGTCGTACTCCGGATTGCGGAACTCGCTCCATTCGGTGCACAGAATCAGCGCATCACAACCATCGAGCGTGTCGTACATATCCTCGCACACTTCGACACCATCGAGTTCGCTCTTGAGGTTCTCGCCGGCTGCAGGATCGAATGCGCGTACTGTCGCCCCGGCTGCAAGCGCGCGGCGCATCAGCGCAAGCGAAGGTGCCTCGCGGATGTCATCGGTTTCCGGCTTAAATGCTATGCCCCAGAAGGCAAGGGACTTCCCTGCCAGCTTTGATTGAAAATGCTCTTCGATACGTGACCAGAAATGATCGCGCTGGCGCTGGTTGACTTCATGCACTGCCGCGTTGAGCAGGCATTCGAATCCTGCAGCTTTGCCCATGCCGACGACTGCAAGCGTGTCCTTGGGAAAGCACGAACCGCCGTAGCCCAGACCGGGGTAAAGGAACTGGTTGCCGATGCGATGGTCTGCGGACATTGCCTTGCGCACATTGGAGACATCAGCTCCGTAGAACTCGCACAGGTTTGCCATTTCGTTGATGAAGCTGATCTTGCATGCCAGCATCGCATTGGATGCGTATTTGACCATCTCGCTGGAACGAATGTCGATCATGAAGATCGGATTGCCCTGGCGAACAAACGGCTCATACAGATCGCGCAATCGCTCTGCAGCTCGGTCGTCTTCAACGCCGCACACCACGCGATCGGGTTTCATGAAGTCGTTGATTGCAGCGCCTTCCTTCAGAAACTCCGGATTGTTGGCAATCAAGAACGGCACTGTTGTTCGATTCGCAATTGTGTCCCGCACCCGATGCGTTGATCCGACCGGCACCGTTGACTTGACGACGATCAGTGGCAGATCGTCGGGCCGGGTTCGATCGAGGAAGTCGCCGATGTCGCGGGCCACGCCGAGTACATGCTGCAGATCAGCCGAACCGTCTTCATCGGAAGGCGTTCCCACGCAAATGAAAATGACATCAGCATCCTGATACGCGCTGTCGCGATCAGTCGTGAATGTAAGTCGATCTGCTGCGATATTACGATCAAGTAATTCGGTCAGGCCGGGTTCAAAAATCGGCGATTCGCCTTTCTTGAGCGAGGCGATCTTCTTCTCATCGATATCGAGACACGTGACGTGATTGCCGGTGTTGGCCAGGCATGCGCCCGTGACCAGTCCGACATATCCGGTGCCGACCATTGTGAGTTTCATGCGAAGGTGGTTCCGAAAGGGGTTTTTGTGTGAGAATCGTACGCGTCAGATCAGCACATTGATCGGCCAATCGTAGCGGATTGAGCATGCAACTTCACGCAACACGATTCGCACGCGGAGGTACTCGTCCGTCCAAGCTCAGTTCACGTCAATCACGCCGCTTTCCGCAATGTCTCGTCGCCTTCATCGGTCTTGTGAAAATGCGCCACCACCTGCGGCGCCACCATCATACCCTTGCAACTTCGCGACCACGCACTCACTTCACCCACAGCATCCGCCCAGCGGCCCCAGTACACCGCTTGCACCGCTTCGGTAATTCCCACACTTCCGGGGTCAGGACAGTCCACTTCGAACGGACTGCTCGAAAACGATCGCAATATCCACGGCCGACCCGTCAAACTCTCAGGAAACTTCGGCGTCTTCTCACCCACACGCACAAATTCCACCGCAATCTCCACCCGCTCCGCACCCACCGGCTTCTGCTTCGATCCCGTCCCAAGGTCCTCGCAATACCGCAGCTTGTGCAACCCTGAAGTCGTCGATCCCTCGAAGATCAAAACCGGCGGGTTCTTCGGACATTTCCTGCGCTTCGGCTTCGTCGAGCGCTCCTTGATGTGCAAAATAATCTTGTCACCTGCGCTGATGCGGTCATCCGCTGCAATAACTTTCCGAAATGCCCGCACCACACGCTCCGCTTCCGCTCGGGCGGTGTTCTTTTCCTTCACAGCTGGGCGCGTTCTGGTGGAGGGGCGGGTCGCCTTCGCCAGCGCGTTGCGATATTCCTTTACCCGCTGCGTGATCCATGCTGCATCTTCCGCGGTGAGATTGAATCGCTGCGGATCGCGCGCGATGGTTGTGGCGAAGTTGCGCGCACGCAGCGCGAACAGACTGTCCGCATCGGGAACCAGTTGATCCCTGGCAGGACGACGAGTTTTGGGACGCAAGAGCATCTGCAGACCTTTCCTCTGTACGAGCCGCGACCGTGAAGGAGCGGAAACACGCTGCTTGACAAGTTGCAGCGCAAAAGTGACGAAATACATCCAAGACCGCTTCCTGACGGGCGCGGCTCGTGCAAGACATTCGATCATGCGAAGCGCATACGAACCATTCCGACTCACGCGCAAGATTTGCTGTGCGTGCGCTTCACAAAGCTCACTTCTCGGCCGATCCCGGCGCGATCTTTATCGGAATGCTGCACATCAATCACTGCGACCAGCAGGTTTCCGGCTCGCCACAGTGAGCTGGGGACTTCCGCCGGTACACAATGCACCCGCCATAGTGGGCATTGGGCGCAAATCAGTGTTCCGGCCGCGCATCACAGTCAACTGAGAACCAATGCCAGTGATCTGCTCACTGACATCAGTGAGCAGTCCACGGGCGCAAGGCATGTCACCATTTCGCGTTCTCAATGTGCCATTGGACGACGCGAAAGCGTGATTGAGCCTACCGAAGCCGCCATCGGGCGAAACGAATGTTTCAGTTCGCCAACCGATGCCGTCATTTGGCTCCGCGAATGTGTCGTTTGGCGAAGCAGCGTCATCGTGTCGCGAGGCGGATTTCCCGGGGAGCGAGATGAACGCTTCATCTGTGCGGAAGATTCTTCCCTTCGCGAAGTTGCAGTGTTCATGCGCAAAAATGCAATGCGCAATTCGGTAGATGCGGATTCGATGTTCGGAGTTGGATCGTTGGCGTTACAAGTTGGACGTTTGAACTTGCAAGGTAAAGTTTCTAGCTAGCAAATTGGCGTGATGTCACGCGCAGAAAATGCGGCCTGCGTCAAGGATCAACGCATAGGTCCCCTTAATAACCGTGCCTATTCCGTAATCGAGAGCCATTTCAGCCTCAAGCGAAACATATGGATTGACGAAATCAAGTTACAGGACCGCAGACGGTTGTCGTCGTCATAGTTCCAATTGAATCCAAAGCGTAGCTGCGTTGGGCTTGGAGATAATTCAATGCGTGACAAATCAGTGCAATTGGTACTCATTTCTTTGCTAATCGCGCCTCTTGTGTTTTGCAGCTGTTCAATAGAAGAATCTAATCCGATCTTTGACGAAACTTTGGGCGCGATCGAACTACTCGAACAACAGGCCGAGTCCTTTGCGGCAACCTCAATCTCGAACTGGCCATTTGGCGAAGATCGACGCCGCGATTGGCGAATTGCATGGAACAAGAAGCGGGAGCCGGTCGAGTTACAGCTAGAATACGCGGAATCAACTGGGCGTTTATCGTGGTCGCAACTCGAAACATTGCGAGCTCGACTATCACGCATCGAATCAGGAATCGAGTACCGTGTAAGCGAATATCAACGTCAGGAGCTTGCCTGCCTTGAAATGAGTCAGAAAGAATTTCTCGAACACATCAAGCTAGTCGAGTTTGACGTTTCGCTCAAATACTATGATTTCAGTTCGCCACTAAAGCGTGGTGCGCGCGATCAACTAATTAACTCGTTGAGAAGTCAGGGACTCCCTCGACCGTGGTACTCCAATTGCGAGACATGGATACTGACTACAACGAGCGAGCAAACTTATGTCACGAATCAGGCAAGGCGAGTGTTTCAAGAAGCAGAATGGGCTATGTGGCAACACTTCGCCAAGCGCAAAGGGATCGATACTACATTGATGAGTTCATATTTGAATGAGATCGGTAGCGAGTTGCACTGGCGTTATTGGTCGAATGCTCGAGAGACATTCGCAGAAATGTATGCCGAACGACTTCCTCAAGACAAAGTAGTTCAAATCAAGGACGATCTTGACTCTGCGATCGCCGACGCTTACCGCGCTGCTCAACAAAATAACGTAGCTGCGCAGAAAGTCGGAATTTCGCCCGACTTTGTGGTCAAGGCGATTCTTGAATCTCGCGATGGCGCAACAGCGCTTATTGGGCGATCAGCGAATCGCTGGAGCAAGCAGGAAGCAGTTCAGGTTGGAGACATCATTCATTCCGCAGGTGCCGACTGGGAGGTTGTAAGCATCGATGCAATCGAGCGATCGATTAGTGTTGTCAACCATTTAACTGGTGCTTCAAACTCAGTTGCAATGGCGGAGTGACCACGTTTATTGCATATCATCTCGCTCCAACTCCAACAACATCTTCTTGCGCTGGAGTGCGGCGCAGTCGGGGTCGGTCTTGCCTGCGAAGCCGTGTAGCGAACCTGTGGAACTCACTACTCGATGGCACGGCACGATGATCGGCAGGGGGTTGCGGCGCATGGATTGGCCGGCGGCGCGACTTGCTGTCGGCGAACCGGCTCTCGCAGCAAGCTCGCCGTAGCTGATCGTCGTGCCCCGCTTGATGCGCCTGCACACTTCCCAGCAGCGCTCAAAGAATGGCGGGCCGGGCGGCGTCGGCGCGCTGAACCGTATCGTTTCGCCTGCAAAGTAGCGATCAAGCTGTTCGAACAAGGCGTTGTTCCACTTCGTGTCTTCGCGCACATCAGCAGTGTCATGCGCATCGTCATCATCAATCCAAAATGACCGAAGCGAACCATCGGTCTGCTCAGCAACAATAAATCGGCCGAGCGCGTTGTCGAGCGCGCGGTATCGTTGGAAGACTTCCGTTATCGTCACTGGCTTACGCGTCGTGATCATGGGCAGCCTTTCTTCGTATTGCGGTAAAGTGCATGCCGTAACACGCAAATGCGAGCACCGCGGTAATCGTAGCGCCGACGATGAGGATCAATTTGTACGTTGCGTGCGCTTCTTCCAGTGCATTGGGTTCTTTGAACAAAGCCACGCGATCGTCAGCGGGTACATCTTCATTCGAGAAGTAGTCAGCAGGCGAACAACTGACGGTGAATGTTCCTTCTTCATCGATTTCAATTGTGTGCGTTGCCCTGCCGGACCAGCCGGTCAACATCATGCGAAAATTGTTTGATTCCAGATCGCGAATCGGTTGGACCTTTGCATATGCGCCGTATGCATCAAGCACTTTCAGGAGCGGTATACGCTGCGGCACTTCCTGGCTTGATTCGTAATACACCAGTGATGTGCCATAGGGCAGTTCGACTTTGTACCGACCGCCAACGGGGACATGGATTCCAGAGTCCGCCCACGCGTGCAGATACAACTGACCGGCTGCGAGTGTTGCGAGGCCGCCGAGGATAATGACCAGCAGCGCGACAACATTCCATATCGTAATTGAGCCGCGGCGCAGATGCTGACCGGCATGCCTGCAGGTTCGACTCATTTCGACTGTGCTGTGCTGTGTTTGGTCCATGAAAAATCCACAACTACGGGAAGATGATCAGATGCCTTGGCGGTGCTGTCAAAGTGAAAACCCAAATCGCTCGCAGCGTGTGGGTGAATATCCGCAGCGTCAAAGACGAATGCTCGCTCTGCGCGTAGCGAAGCATCGGAATACTGAATGTAATCGAGCCGGCCGGGGACGAACGCCTGTTCGGTGTCGGCCCATGTGGCGTTGCTGCGTCCATCCAGCTTCATCGGCTGGGCCGTTGTCAGATCGCTCCCGTCGATGTCGAGCTGCTGGGCGAGATTGTCAAGAGGAGCCCTGCCGCCGACGAGATTGAAATCGCCGCCGAGAATGAGTCCGTCAGCCGAGCTGTCCGCTATAGATGCACGAAGCGCTTCGCCGAGCACATCAACTTCCATGAGCCGAACTTCTTCTTCATAACTTTCAGCATCGCCGCAGCAGCGCAGGTGCAGCGAAGTGACGAGAATTGTTCGATCGTGGAACGTGATATGTGCTGAAGCATGCCGAATTGTTCGGTCCGGCCGATCGCGATACTCAAGGCGGTGCAGGTTAGGTGCAGGCGTCATCGGAAGCCGAGAAGCAACACCGCTGCGAAGGTTGCCTCCACCTGCACCGACAAGAGCGGTCCAGGTGGTGCGAGCATCGCCGAGATGTTCATTGAGGAAAGCGGTCAGTTGAGCGCTGGTTGTTTTCTGATCCAACTCCTGAAGCAGCAGCACATCCGGCTTCAGCGCGCGAAGCACGGGCACGAAGTGGTCCGGCTGGCGCAGGAGCGCGCTGAACTCCACATTCCACGAAACGACACGTAAAGCATCAGGAGCGCGGGGGACAATCAACGCAGTCGCAGGTTGTGGTGAAACAAGCGGCGGCAAATCGACCGTGATAGGGCCGGCCGTGTCCAGTACGGCGCGATCGGAGTCAAATGCTGCGACGACGGCACTGAACCGAGTATTTGCGAACAGTATCGGAGAGTGCGGAATCTCACTGCCCCGGCGCATGCGGAATTCAACCACATCAGACTGATAGGTCGGGCCGAATGTGAAGCCGATGTCGTATGGACTGATCATGCCCGATGGTGCGTGTGCTTGTTCGGGCGTTGGGGTGAATGTTGTGGAAGCGACGCCGATGCCCATGCCGCGCAGATTCTGGCGGCGGGCGTTCGGTGCAGTAAGTGTTACCGTGACATCCACGCCGGCGAGGCCGTGCATCTCGTCGCCTGTATTCGGATTACCATCGACATCAAGAGCGATGATCGCTGTGCCGGTGAGCCGTTGAATGTTGACCGGCCGACCGAAGTCTACCAGCAGGTGAACAAATTCGTTATCAGCAGTTGCGCGTACCGATCGAAAATCCGCAAACGCATCCGGCGCAGCATCATCGATCGGGTCCGTAACAGTATCGGCGACTGCATTCCAGTCGTTGAAGCTGCCATCGATAATGATCGGCGTGGTGGTGTTGCCGCAACTGAATTGTGAAAGTGTGATCGCGCAGAGAATCAGGGTGAGCAATTGCTTCATGCGTGAATTGGACGCGGTTCAAGGCAAAGACGCAAGCAGGTGGGTACGGAATACTCATTGTTGGAGGGTGTTGCGTTTCCGCAGTGATTTCAAGTAGCGGGTTGGTGATCTCGTATGATCATCGTTGTGATGGGGTCAGATGACAATCTACAGAGCGCCGAAACCCACGCTGCCCGCTGCCCGCGCTGCGGGTATGACCAGCGGGGGGTGATGGCGCAGTGGACGGAATCATGCGCACTGGAAGGGCGGTGCGCTGAATGCGGGCTGGACTACCGCTGGGCGGAACTACTCGTGCCGGAGAAGTTCGAGCCGCTGTGGTGCGTGGAATTCGCGCGAGGCCGCTGCAAAGTGCTGCGTTCGTGTTTCGGTACGTTGTGGCGCGCGTTGTGGCCGTGGAGATTCTGGAAACAGTTAAATATGAGCCACGATGTGCGCTGGCTGCGGCTTGCGGTTCTGGTGCTGTTCATGGTGGCGCTGTTCGGACTTGCCTACGTGTTGGAACAAACGGCGGTCGCAGTGCGGGTTCGAATGATTGTTGCACAGCAAATCGAGGATGAGTATCCGACCAAAGAGGAGGCCATAGTCCTCCATGAAACCCAGATCGCGAACCTCGAATCAATACTCGACAACTCCGAAGGGTGGTATTCCTCAAAGGAACAGCGTGAAGCGCGCCTTGCACGCGCGCGACGCACTCTCGCGACTCTAAAGACCACGGAGGACATCGCGCCCAGAATCAACTACCCGCTGCATCTGATGATTTACGAAGCGACGTGCAAGCCCACGAGTTCTCTCACGTCCGGGTCGATCGATGTTGGTGTGTTTGGGACGGACGCGTATCCATCGCCGAGCATCTATCACGAATTCGTCGCTCAGTATGTGCAGAACGTGCCGACCTGGAAATTTGATCCGATTCCGTTCGTCGTACCCAGCGCTCTGTATCTCGGTCTTGCAGTGACGCTTGCGGTGTGTATTCCACTTGCATTTATCCTGCTGCCGGTCTCCCGACGTCGCGCGAAGGTTCGCTGGCGGCATATCTGGCGCGTTGCGGTGTACACATCGTGTGTGGCTTTGTCGCTAGTTTTCATTCTGTTTCTTGCAGCGATGGTAGTGTTCCTGATTCCGGGCAGCCTCGATCGGATCACGACGTACCTTTTGGTTGCGGGATTCTTGCCGACCGTTGCGATCACAGTGTCGTGGGCGGTGGCGATCAGGCGTTACCTGCGAATGCCGCACGGCTGGGCGATCGTCGTGCTGTTCTCGGTGCTCAGCGTTCTCGCCGTCGGGGCAGTTACCGGTTTGCTGGGAGCATTGCTACAGAGCGTTTGATGCAACAGCATCCGGGAGTCAACATCATGCTGTCCGATGCAAAGGTTTCGTGTCCTCGCTGCGGGTATGACCAGCGGGGTGTGATGGCGCAGTGGACAGAATCATGCGCACTGGAAGGGCGGTGCGCTGAATGCGGGCTGGACTACCGCTGGGCGGAACTGCTCGTGCCGGAGAAGTTCGAGCCGCTGTGGTGTGTGGAGTTCGCGCGCGGTTGGTGGAAGGTGCTGTGTTCGTGTTTCGGGACGTTGATGCGGGCGCTGTGGCCGTGGGGTTTCTGGAAACGGCTCACGATGGCCCACGCAGTGCGCTGGCGGCGCATTGTTCTGTTCTGGGCATTTCTGCTGCTGATGCTGAGCGTCTGTTTCGTGATCGAACAGGCTGCGGTTGCGGTTCGGGTGCGAACATTGATTGAAGCTGAAACCGCCAATCACGGAATCATCCTGCGATCGCAGTTGGCGCAAACTACGCAATACATCGCAGATCTCGAAGCGATGACGTTTGAGAACGGCGAACCGGCAGAGACAGATTCATACATTGCCAATTTCATCACCACCGAGCAGCAACGTGACGATGAACTGGCGAATGTGCGTCTGCGCTTGCCGGCGTTGCAGGCAGCGCAGGGACAGATACCCACAATGCAGCAACCGGTGTGGCGGGCAATTGCGGAAGCAGTATTCACGCCATGGCGAAGTCGATCATTCGGGAGCATTCGCTGGCCGATGTTCGGCGTGCGGCAGTATCCTGCGCCGGCTGATCTACATTCAGTACTTCTGATGGATGCGATGATGCTGACCGGCTCGACGGTCAACCCAGGGCCGACGATGGATGTTGTGCGTTCCGGAATAGTAATGGGAATCATCCTGATCGTGCTGATACCGATTGAGTTTGTGTTGCTGCCGATGTCGCGGCGCAAGGCGAAAGTGCAGTGGCGGCACGTGTGGCGTGTGGCGGCGTATTCAGTCATCATTCCCGCGCTCGTTGTCGTTCTCGGTCTGCTTGCACTGTTGAGCATTGCGATCGTTCCATCAGTGCAGGATCACGTGCTGCGGTTCGGCAGCATTGTTGCGCTGCTGACCGGCGTGCTGGTGGTGCTGTGGTGGGCCGTGGCGATCGGGCGGTATATGAAAATCCCGCGGGGGTGGATCATTGCGCCGCTGTTTGCAGTGGTGGCGATTCTGATTGCATGGGCGGCTCTGTTCTGGGGGATGCAGGCGTTCTTCGGTCCGTTGGCAACGTTGTAGCGGCAATGGTGGAATTGAACTGTCTGAACGAGGCGAGCGCAACGGTGTCGAGATCGGCCGCTAAACTGTCGCCATGACACCAACGACGACCAATGCTCCGACCGGCGCCCCGCCGATGGATTCCGTTTCGACCGGCCTTCTGAACCTGCTGCGCGATCATGATCCGGAGATTGCATCCGTGCTCGCTGATGAAGCGGCCCGTCAGGCGCAGACGATCGAATTGATCGCCAGTGAGAACCACGTCAGCCCTGCAGTGATGCACACGATGGGTTCGTGCATGACCAACAAGTACGCTGAGGGATATCCCGGCAAGCGATACTACAGCGGCTGCGTCAACCATGATCGAGCTGAGCAACTTGCGATCGATCGCGCATGCAAATTGTTCAATTGTACATTCGCCAACGTGCAGGCGCACAGTGGTGCTAACGCCAATCTCGCAGTCTATTACGCGTTGCTGAATCCCGGTGACACTATTCTCAGTGTCGTGTTGTCAGATGGTGGACACCTGACGCACGGTTCGCCCGTAAGCATTTCAGGCAAATGGCTCAATCCCGTGCATTACCCGTTGGTGTACGACGAGAGCCGCGACGATTACGGCTACATCGATTACGACGCAGTCGAGTCAATGGCGAAAGAGCACAAACCGAAGATCATCATGTGCGGGTATTCCGCGTACCCGCGCATCATCGATTTCAAGCGCTTTCGCACGATCGCTGATTCGGTTGGCGCAACACTTGTTGCAGACATCGCACATATTGCTGGCTTGTGTGCAGGCGGAGCGCATCCCTCGCCCTTCCCACACGCACACATCGTCACGACCACTACGCACAAAACGCTGCGCGGCCCGCGCGGCGGGCTGATCATGACCAATGATGAGGAACTGGCCAAGCAGATCGACCGGGCAGTATTTCCCGGCACGCAGGGCGGGCCGCTTATGCACATCATTTCAGCCAAGGCTGTCGCGTTCGGCGAAGCGCTGCAGCCGGCGTTCAAGACGTATGCCAAACAGATTGTTACAAACGCAAAGACACTTGCTGATGAATTGATGCATCGCGGGCATCATCTGATGTCCAACGGCACGGACAATCACCTGATGTTGATGGACCTGCGGAAGTTTGACCCGGAGCTCACCGGCAAGGACGCAGCACTGTGGCTGGAGCAGGCCGGCATCATCGTGAATAAGAACACGGTGGCGCGGGAGCAGCGCTCGCCGTTTAAGACCAGCGGCATTCGGCTGGGAACCCCCGCAGCAACGACACGCGGCTTCACCGAGAAGCACATGAAACAGATTGGCGGCTGGATCGATCAGGTTTTGCGCAGCGGTGGCGACGAATCCATACACAAGAGCATTGCTGGTGAAGTCATTGAGTTGTGCCGCGCGTATCCATTGCCGCATTAACACAAGATCAGTGTCTGAGGATGAATTCTGACGTTACGGTTGAATTACCGATTGCTGATTGCTCACGTCTGCGTGCAGCGCGCCAAGTTTCACCGCATTCTCGATGATGCCGAGATGTGAATAGGCTTGGGGCGTATTGCCGAGCGCTCGTTGGCTTTGCGGGCCGTACTGTTCGCTGAGCATTCCGGTCGGCCCTGCAAGCGCGCAGATCTGATCAAACAAGTTCCGAGCGTTGTCATGTCTGCCGAGCAGAATGTACGCATCAACCAGCCACGAGGCACAGATGTGAAACCCGCCTTCAAACCCGGGCAATCCGTCATCTGTGCGATAGCGATAGACGGTCGGGCCCAACAGTAACTGACGCTCGATTGCCTCGACCGTGCTGCGAAAGCGCGGGTCATCAGCCGGCAGCAATCCGGTCAGCCCGACGTGCAGAGCCGCAGCGTCCAGATCAATATCATCATACGCTGCGGTGAATGCTCCAACATTTGGTTTGTAGCCGTTGGTCAGGACATCTTCGGCAATGGTATCGCGCAGCGTTTTCCACTGCTGGTGGTCCTGATCAAGAAAGCGGTGTGCAATGCGAATCGCACGGTCAACCGTCAGCCAACACATGACCTTGGAATGCACATGATGCCTGCGGGGTTTGCGAATCTCCCAGATGCCGTGGTCCGGTTCCTGCCAGCGCTTCTCAACCGCCAGCACCATCGCTTCAATCAAGCGCCAGTGTTGAGTCGACAACGGCGCGTCGTGTTCAAACAACTCTGCAACAAGGTCAACGATCGGACCGAACACATCAAGCTGTACCTGCCGGGACGCTGCATTTCCAATGCGCACAGGACGACTGCCGCGGTATCCGGACAGTTCGGTGATTTCTGCTTCGGGGCCGAGTTGTCTTCCGGTGATGTCATACAACGGCTGCAGGCGATCCGGCGATTCGCATTCAGAGGAATCAAGGACGCTCAGCACCCAGTCAAGATACTGCATTGCTTCAGCGATGCTGCCGAGTCTGACCAGCGCGTGCGCGCTTAAAGCCGCATCGCGCAACCAGCAGAAACGGTAATCCCAGTTGCGAACGCCGCCCATGTGTTCGGGCAGACTTGTCGTGCCGGCTGCTGCGATAGCGCCGGTGGGGCCGTAGCACAATCCCTTCAAAACAAGAGCACTGCGTCGAACCCGGTCCTGTTGGACATCCGGGATCACAAGTTGTTGCGCCCATGAGGACCAGACGTTCTGTGAGCGATTAATTCGATCATGAATTGCCGCTGAACCGTCGCGCAGAGATCCGGTTCCCGACCGCATCTCGAGCACGACCGGATGATCGGTCAATTCGAATTCAGCACGAGCTGTCTGATGCGCGCCTTCTTCGATGAGTTTCCATACCACGCCCGGCGAACGCAGCACGACTGGATCAAGCGTGTCCTCGACGACGAGGCCGCCGTCTCGTATTTGCATACGGGTCGGCGAGCGGCCGAAGTCCAGGCGCGGTGCGAATTCGATGCGCACGCGCCCTGTACCTTGAATCGAGCGGATCAGATCTGTGCGGCCGGCGCGTTGGGTGGGCTTGCCGCCTGCGACATCCAGGAAATCTGTGACAGTGAACGTCTTCCACGATGTCTGCAATACCAGGCTGTCTCCGAGATATTCCTGCGTTGGTGCAGGTTCAGCATCATCAGCGGAACAGATTGTGAAATGTCCGGCAGCCGGGCCACCAAGAAGTTCCGCAAAAAGAGCAGCGGAATCAATCCGCGGAACACACAACCATGTGATGCGGCCGCGCGATGTCACCAGTGCAATCGTTCGTTGATCCGAGAGCATGGAGTGCTGTTCAATCGGCTCGGCACTGGTGTGTTCAAGCCATTGCGTGCGCAGTTCACAGATTCGAGCAAGCAACCGCGCGACATCTTCCGGGCCGTCGACGCGAAATGCCGCAGCAGTTTCACCATCGCCGACCTTGACAGCAACGTCTGGACCGGTGAGCGTGGCAAAGGCGTCTTCGTCTGTCTTGTCATCGCCGAAGAAGATGACTGCCGACGCGCCGACCCGCCTGCGAACGTTCTCCAGCGCATCGCCCTTATGCGTCGAAACGACACCGAGTTCGACAACTTTCTTCCCATGTTTGGTCACGACACCTTCGACAGATGCCGGCCCGGCCTGCACATTGTCGAGTGCGCGCTGCGCGTCGTCTTCACTTGCCATGCGGTAATGCAGCGCGACACTTGCGGGTTTTTCTTCAATTGTCAACCCGGCGGAAGCCGCAGCGACATCCGCCAGTTCACCACGAATGCGATCACGCAATGCTGCGACATCCGGCGGCAGGCTTGTCGCAAAATCGAGGTCGTATTCGCTGCCGTGACTGCCGACGAGGTGTACATCTTCTGGAAGGCCGGTCAGCCTGGCCAGGTCTCGAAGCGCTCTGCCGGAGATGACCGCCACATGCGTCTGCCCAAGGGCAGCAAGTGACCGTAGCGCCACGACAGCTTCGCGATAGGGCGTAGCCGCTTCAGGATTGTTCACAATTGGCGAAATCGTGCCATCGTAATCGCTTGCCACAAGCAACACCGGCACGCGCGCGATCTCTTCCAGTCGGCAATCAAATTCAGGCGTTCGTTCAGTACAGGTCATCGTTTAATGTCAAGAGAAACGCTTCGGCCCAGTGGTATACATCGAATCGGCGAATATGCCTGCGCAGTGATGCCATGCGGGTGCTCTGTTCGTCAGCAGGCTGGTCAAGCGCGCTTCTGATGGTATCAGCCAGCCGATCAATGTCATGTGGATTGACAAGTAACGCCGACTTCAATTCCTTGGCTGAACCGGTAAACTCACTGAGCACGAGCACGCCGGTGTTGTCGAATCGCGTCGCGACGTACTCCTTGGCGACAAGATTCATGCCATCACGCAGCGGGGTCACCAGCATGACATCGGCTGCCCGATAAAGCGCGACAAGTTCGTCAATCGGCAGGGAACGGTGGAGGTAGTGGATCGGTGTCTTGCCGAGTTCACCGAATTCGCCGTTGATCTCGCCGACCAACCGTTCAATGTGGGACTTGAGTTCTTTGTATTCCTGCACCCGTTCGCGGCTGGGGACGCAGACCTGTACAAGAGCGACTTCATTCGGGCTGGCGCGGCCGCTGCGCAGCAGATCCTGATACGCGCGAAGACGGATGTCGATTCCTTTGGTGTAGTCCAGACGGTCAACGCCAAGAATGATCCGTCTTGATTTACCGAGTCTGCTGCGATATCGCTCAGCGCGCCGCTGTGTTTCGGCGGTTGTGGCGAGTGATTCGTACTTCTGTGTGTCTATCGAAACGGGAAATGCGTCGATCCGGACATGCCGGCCACGGTATTGCAGCGCATCGCGTCGACCGCTGAGCGACGTATACCGCCGCGTCAGATGCACGAAGTTCTGTGCGCCTTCGCTCGTTTGAAATCCGACGACGTCAGCGCCGAGCAGGCCCTCGAGAATCGATTCACGCCACGGCAACTGCATGAACAATTCACGCGGTGGGAACGGAATGTGCAGGAAGAAACCAAGGCGAAGATCCGGACGCAGTTCTCGCAACATCGAAGGCACAAGTTGCAGATGGTAATCATGCACCCACACGATTCCACCTTCGGCTGCTGCATTGGCGGCGGCTTGGGCAAAGCGTCGATTGACCTGCACATACGGTTTCCACCAGCGCCGGCGGTACTCCGGCGTCCGTACGGCATCGTGGTACAGCGGCCACAACGTCCGGTTGGAAAATCCTTCATAAAAATCTTCAACTTCGTCTGCCGACAGAGCAACGGGAAGATTCGTAATGCGGTCATGCTTGAATGGCGTCGGTGCATCCCCGGCATTGCCGGCCCATCCGATCCATGAACTGGGTCGTTTTTGAAGAATCGGCGTGAGCGCAGAGACAAGTCCACCCGGGCTGGTCTCCCACGCATCACCTGTGCTGGTGTTTACGCGATGTACCGGCAGCCGGTTGGAGACAATAACGATGTCGCTGGTACGGGAAGTGGAGGGCACAAGGGCGCTTTCGTTGATCGCAGTTGAAGGATCATTACGTTCGCATCGCTCAATGGTTTCGCCACGCGTTGAAACAGGGGTTGTCACGACGAAACCTCCTGACAGCAATTATCCGCACGTTAGTCATTGGATGCGCGAGCGGATGTAAGGATAGTCGGACCCCTGCGCAATTTCTGAATTCTGCTCCCTCGTGAATTGAACTCACTCAATTGCAATGTTTTGCGATCCGACCGTCTGGCGCAGGCCTTCATAAACGGCTGTACACACTACTGTCGCCAGGTTGAGGCTGCGTGCACGTGGATCAGCAACCATCGGCAACGTCAGGCGATGATTCTCGCCTTGCTGGCCAATAATCCAGTCATGCACAAACGGCGGCACACCAGTCGTTTCACTACCGAAAAGAAAGTAGTCACCGGCAGAAAAATTCGCTTTCCAGAACGGACGAGCAGCGCGCGTGGTGAACAGCCACAGGCATGGCGGTTGTTCGGTCTCCAGGAATTGTTCCCAACTGTCATGCTCCCGGCAATCGACAAGATCCCAATAATCCAATCCGGCACGACGGCGGGCTTTCTCCGTAAGCTCGAATCCGAGCGGGTGTATGAGGTGCAGCCGGCAGCCTGTAGCGGCGGCGGTTCGGCCGATGTTCCCGGTGTTGTTCGGGATCAGCGGGTTCAGCAGCACGATGTGAAAGGCCGGTTGCCCCATGACAATCAGTCTAACTGCGGGAACGGCCCCTGACGGCTATGCAGGCGCGTCAGCTCGGCTGTATAGTGCGAGGTTCCCAGCTTTAGAGGCTGTTTTGGACGGTGCGGCCACCGGTTAGCTGCACTCCACAGGAGCAAGTCATGCCGAAATACACCACGAAAGACATCCGTAACATTGCACTGACCGGCGCAGCCGGATCAGGCAAGACCACGCTCGTCGAGCAGTTGCTGCACGATGCGGGATTGCTAGGGCGCGTTGGTCGTATCGAAGACGGAAATACAGTCAGCGACTTCGAAGACCTCGAAAGAGAATACAAGCACTCGTTGAACAGTTCTGTCGTGCATTTCGATCACGACGGCGCGCACATCAACGTGCTGGACACACCCGGAGCGCCAGACTTTATGGGCGCGACAGTCAGCGTGCTCCCGGCAGTGGAGACAGTCGTCATTGTTGTCGACGCAACCGCAGGAATTGAAACTGCAACACGACGGTTGATGCGCATTACCCGCGAGCGCAGCCTGCCACAACTGATCTTGATAAACAAGATCGACAACGCGCCGAATCTGGCGGACCTGCTTGGCTCGATCCAGGAAACATTCGGCAACATCTGCCAGCCGATCAACCTCCCGGCCAACGGCGGCAAAGCAGTCGTCGATTGTTTCTCGCAGTCCTCAGGCGACAGCGATTTCGGTGACATCTCCGCATATCACACCGGTATCGTCGACCAGGTCGTCGAAGTCGATGAGAAACTGATGGAACAGTATCTCGAGAAGGGTGAAATCTCTCCCGAACAGTTGCACGCGCCGTTTGAAAAAGCCCTGCGCGAACGGCATCTTGTGCCGATTTGTTTTGCTTCGGCCCGCGATGGGGTCGGCGTCAAGGAATTCGCTGACATCATCACCAAGCTGTGTCCAAATCCGTTGGAAGGTAATCCCCGGACGTTCATGAAAGGGACCGGCGAATCCCGTGAGGAATTCAACGCTGAAGCTGATCCTTCCAAGCCGCTTCTTGCGCATGTCTTCAAAGTGTCGTCTGATCCATACGTCGGCAAATTGTGCGTCTTCCGCATACATCAGGGAATGGTCGGCGGTGATGTCCAGCCACATGTGGACAGTGAGAAGAAAGCGCTGCGTATTTCGCATTTATTCAAGCTTCAGGGCAAGGAGCACAGCGAAGTCGATACGATCATTGCCGGCGACATCGGCGCGGTCGCGAAGGTCGACGAAATCCACTTCAACTCAGTCCTGCACGATGCAACGACGGGCGATGACGTGCGCATCAGCGCGATTCCACTGCCCAAGCCAATGTTCGGGCTGGCCATTGAAGGCACGACCAAAGGCGCAGAAACCAAACTCGGCGAGGGCCTGCAAAAGATGCTTGCCGAAGATCCGACGCTTGAGGTTGAGCGTGTACAGGCAACGCACGAAACGGTGCTTCGCGGTCTTGGTGAGCAGCATCTGCGCGCGAAATTGCGCCTCCTGAAAGATCGCTACGGCGTGGAAGTCGACACCAAACCGCCGAAGGTTGCCTACAAAGAGACGATTACATCCAAAGCTGAAGGCCATCATCGCCACAAGAAGCAGACCGGCGGCGCGGGGCAATTTGGCGAGGTGTATTTACGGGTTGAGCCGTTGAATGGGTCAGACCTGGAAAACGAAGATATCCGCAACGGTCTGCTCTTCGTCGATGACACGTTCGGTGGTTCCATTCCGAAACAGTTCCTGCCTGCGATCGAAAAGGGTATTCGACAGGTGATGATTGACGGCGCTGTTGCCGGCTATCCGATGCACAACATCAAGGTCAGCGTGTACGACGGTAAATACCACCCGGTCGATTCCAAGGAAGTCGCATTCATTTCTGCGGGCAAGAAGGCGTTTATTGCTGCAGTGCAGAAAGCCAAACCTGTGTTGCTCGAACCATTCGTTGCGATGGAAATCACCGTCCCAGCCGACATGATCGGCGACATCTCCAGTGACATTTCAGGTCGCCGCGGCCGAATTCAAGGCACCGACATGTTGCCGGGCAATCAGGCGATCGTGCAGGCCGAAGCCCCGTTGTCCGAAGTCATGGCGTATTCGAACCAATTGAAATCCATTACTGCTGGCGCTGGTTCGTACACAATGGAATACAGCCACGACGAGAAGACCCCGCCAAATGTGCAGGCGGAAGTGGTCAAGGCATTCAAGCCGCAGGATGATGACTAAACGGTCAATGCGCTTGACATCACGTTCCATTTCAAAGCACCGGCGAATTCGAACCGGTGCTTTTTTCATGACGGCCTTCTCGGTGCATGAGACGAGCCGAACTTGATCGTCGATGCAGACATTGTGGTCGTTGGCGCGGGTGCTGCGGGTTTGATGGCCACAATCCAGGCTGGCCGACTCGCGCGAGCGGCAAACTCATCATTGCGAATCGTGGCGATGGATGGCGCGACATCACTCGGCGCGAAGATTCTTATTGCCGGCGGCGGTCGGTGCAATGTCACACATTTCGAAGTCGACGAAACCGCGTTTGCCGGTGCTTCACGTCATGCCATTCGCAAGGTACTGCGACGATTCGATGTCCCGGAAACCATTGCATTGTTTCGTGAGCTCGGTGTGACGCTGAAACGCGAATACACCGGCAAGTTGTTTCCCACGACCGACAAGGCACGCACTGTCCTCAATGCGCTGCTGCATGAATGCCAGCGAATGCAGATCGATATTCACAACTCGATGCGAGTTCAGTCCATTGACCGCGACAACGATGCGTTCGTCATACGCGCGGCACCGAAGAAAGGGACAGAAGTTTCTTTTCGTGCCCGCCGGGTTGTTTTGGCAACAGGTGGAATGGCGCTGCCCAAGTCGGGCTCGGACGGATTCGGGTACGAACTTGTCCGGCGGCTCGGTCACACGGTGACCACCAGGATCTTTCCTGCGCTTGTGCCGTTGAAAGTGCCCGATGGACATTGGATTCGGGCACTCAAGGGTGTGTCGTTACATGCGCGACTTGAATTGCACAGCGCATCGGGTAAACGATTGCAGGCGTTTACCAATTCGATTCTGTTGACGCACTTCGGTGTTTCCGGACCGGCAGTATTGGACATCAGTCGCTACTGGACGGATGCGTACGCTGACGATCCGGGATCGAAGATTGTCGTGAATTGGCTGCCAGGCGAAACACTGCAGTCGATCGATGAATGGCTACTCGCACAAGACACGTCAAGCATCGGGCGACGACTCAGTCAGCGCTTGCCCGAACGGCTGGCAAAGACAATTTGCGAATCCGTCGGAGTCGACTCGGCAACGGTCTCGCACCAACTGCCGCGACAACAACGCCGCGCCCTCGCCGGCGCGCTGGTTGAAACGCAACTGCCGGTCGTCGGCGACCGAGGATTCACGCACGCAGAGGTTACAGCAGGCGGTGTACCACTGTCCGAATTGGATCTGAAGACGATGCAGTCGCGTTTCTGTCCCGGCCTGCACATCTGTGGTGAGATATGTGATGTTGATGGCCGGATCGGCGGGTTCAACTTTCAATGGGCCTGGTCAAGCGGATACATTGCCGGTGTGAGCGCAGCAAATGCAGTGATCTGAGTAGCCGGGCATGCAACAGATCGCCTGCGCGTGGTATAAACAACGGTGAATCCTGTTGCTCTTTACTCTGGAGATTCGCATGTATCGATTCCAGTTGTTCAGTTTGGCTTGTGCCGTTGCCGTGTCAATTGTCATGTGTTCGGATCATGTTACGGCGCAGTTGACATCGCCGGATGATGTCGCCGCCCGGAAACTGCATGATCTTTTTGAATTGCGCGATCAATGGGAACGCGAACACTTTCCCAGTTGGGCTATGTCGCGCGGAGACTATTCCAATGCTGATCGCCTTGCGGACACGAGTCTTGAGGCAATCGAGCAGCGCCATCGCGACACAATCGCGCATCGAGAGATGCTGCACGCTATTTCGCCTGCGCAATTAAGCCCGACTGATCAGATCAACCACAATCTCTTTGATCTGATTCTGACTCGTGATATTCGCGGTCATGAATTCCGGACGTTTCTTTCACCGATTGGCGGGCGTTTTGGCCCGCAGCAATCTATTCCGCAGATGGCTGAACGTGTGCGGTTCAACAGCTTTGAAGATTATCAGAATTACCTGTCGCGACTGGAGCAGGTACCGCAGATGGTGCAAGCTTTGATCGAGCGCATGAAAGTCGGCGTGAAGGAAGGGCGCACGCCGCCGAAAGTCACACTTGAGGGCGTGCCCGCACAATTCGATGCGCTCCTGGAAAGTGATGGTGGCCTTACGCTGCTGGCGGAGCCGTTCGAACGGATACCCAAGACGATTGATGAAGAAGTCGCAGACGGGATACGCAGCCGCTTCGAGACATGGTCGTTGCCATCTGTCCGCAGTTCGATAGCAGCCATGCGGGAATTCTTCGTCAATGACTATCTGCCACACTGTCGAACGTCGATTGCAGCAGCAGACTATCCGGACGGTGAAAACTATTATAAGCACCAGCTTTTTGTCATGACTACGCTGGAGATCAGCGCACAACAGGTCCATGAAATCGGCTTGTCTGAAGTCAAACGTATTCGGGCCGAAATGATGGACGTCATTCGCAGCAGCGATTTCATGGAGTTGCGACCGGAAGCTTCAAGCCTCAGCGACGATGATCTGTTTGCTGCGTTCGTCGAATACCTGCGAACCGATCCACGATTCTATTACGACAAACCCGAAGATCTGCTCGACGGATACAGAGTGATCTGCAAGAAGGTTGATCCGTGGATGGCGCGGCTGTTCAAAACGTTGCCGCGGCAACCATATGGTGTCAAGGAAATCCCTGCGTTTATGGCGCCCAATCAGACGACGGCATACTACAGCGGGGGCGACATGCGCAACGCAGAACCCGGCTATTTCTATGCCAACACATACGCGCTTGATCAGCGGCCGAAGTATGAAATGACCGCGCTGGCAATTCACGAAGCTGTGCCTGGGCATCATCACCAGGTTGCCATTGCGACCGAAATGGAAGATGTGCCGGAATTTCGGCGCAACACCTGGATCACCGCCTACGGCGAGGGTTGGGCGCTGTATAGCGAACGACTCGGCATGGAAATGGGTTTATACGAAACGCCGTACGACAACTTCGGCCGGTTGCTCTATGAAATGTGGAGGGCATGTCGGTTGGTCGTTGATCCCGGAATGCACGCGCTCGGTTGGTCACGCCAGCAGGCAATAGATTTTATGGCTGCGAACACCGCACTGAGCATGCTGAATATTCAGACAGAAGTGGATCGCTACATCGCCTGGCCGGGCCAGGCCACCGCGTACAAGCTCGGCGAACTGAAGATCCGCGAACTGCGCACTCAAGCGGAGAGTGAACTGGGCGAACACTTCGACATCCGCGAATTTCACGATGTCATTCTGATAGACGGCCCGATGACACTGCCGATGCTTGATGACAAGGTCAACGCGTGGATTGCGGATGTGCAGGCGCAGGTCCGAGATTGAAGGAGGCAGGATGATGCAGCGCTGCTGGAAGTGGTTCCAACTTTTGTTGGTTCTGATCATGGTTGCTGCCAGGCCTGCCGGTGGGCAGGGCGCTGATGCGCCTCCGGAGTCATTTGACTGTGTAGTAAGCGAATGTGTGCCGCTGCTGCTTGAGATGCAGGAAGGCGATGGCACGGCGGAATGGCCCTACGAAGGTGTCTACCGGGAGGGCGGCGAGATCCCCATCGGCTACCGTGTCGGCGGTACCGCAATTGTTGCATCATCTCTGCTGTATGCGCCGGGATGGGAGGATGACGCAAAGCGCCAGCACGCGATTGCCCGAGCAACGAAGTTTATTACGAGCGCGAGTACGCATCCGCAAATGCAGTACGAAGACATCCGCGCGCGATATGACGTTCGAGGCTGGGGCTATGCGTACGGCCTGCATTATCTGCTGCAACTTCGCGCACTCCAGCGGGTGCCTGATGATCAACACGAGAACGTGGACACCGCAATCCGATTCTTCATCGCAGGCATCGAAGCGACAAAAATTCCGCAGGTTGGTGGTTGGAATTACTCTCGGGGTAAGGGGTTTGATGCACCAAGTCCGCCGGCCTGTTTCATGACCGCGCCGACGCTGCTTGCTTTGTTTGATGCGTCAGCGCAGGGCTTTGATGTTGATACGGATGTTGTGGAGTTGAGCTTGAAGTCGCTTGAGCGAGGCCGTACTCCAACGGGATCGTTTCAGTACAGCGGCTCTGACGGCAAGACAAGCCGCGAGCCTGTGCCGGGGGCGGTCGGTCGCATGCTTGTCAGTGAAATCGCTCTGCAGCGAGCAGATCGGTCCAGTGCTGATCGCCTGCGTGCTGCGCTGGATGCATTCATTGAGCATTGGAAATGGCTTGATCAGCGGCGGGCGAAACACGGCACGCACGTACGTCCGTACGGCGTCGCGCCGTATTATTTCTACTTTGCCCATTACTATGCTGCGATGGCGGTGGAACTGCTGCCCTTGCACGAACGCGCGAAATATCGCCAGCGGGTTCGCGAACTGCTCATTGGCGTTCGCCGTGATGATGGAACATGGAACGACCGTGTCTTCGAGCGCAGCGCGAACTACGGCACAGCGATGACTATGATGGCGCTACAGATGCCGGACATTGCGCTCCCGTCAAAGTGGAATCCGATTCCTGAGAAGCCGGAATAAACTGTATGAATCACGCTGCGTCCAAGAATCGATTCATCAGCGCATTTATGAACGCAAATCGCGATTGGCGAAAGTGTGCCTGCGTTGACTGTGCAGCGGTCTTCCGCGATTCCTCGAGTTGTGCAGCAATACTGCGCAGCTTCGATGGCGCTTCGCTCGACCATCGCTCCATCAGAATTTGAATCTGCTCAAGCTCATCCTGATCGAGCCAGAGGCCGTGGCAGGCATCGCATCGATCAACGAAAACGCCGGAATCTCCGCAGTAGTTGAGAACCGTCATAGGGCAGTTGCACGACGGGCAGTTCAGCGCGCGCTGCTTTTGCGATTCGGGAATGCCCGCAAATGGTTTCGCATCAGCCAGAGCATTCTGCATATCAGCCGGCAGGGTCGTTTCGCGTGCAGTGACGATCGATGCAAGCGCGACGCCGGTCATGAACTCTCCACCGCAGTGCGCGCACGTATGCACCGGAATATTCTCGTATTGCGTTTCCCCAAGAATGCCGGCGCACTGCGGACACTGCATAGTGTTTCTCCCTCTTTCAATTGTCTGTGGACACTATTCGTATCGACCTGCGGATGGCGGTGATTGACATACAGTTTTGGATGAATACACCCTGCACATGCGATCGCATGATCTGATCTATGTGGTGAAGCACGTACTGTTATCGGGTGCAGCCGACGCTTTCAGAACCCGCCTGTGACAAACGGATTGCTGGCGCGCTCACGGCCGATAGTCGTGGCCGGGCCGTGACCGGGGTGAATCACAAGATCATCCGGCAGGCTCATCATCACCTCGTGAATCGTGTGCCGCATATCTTCGGGATTGGATGTAGGAAAATCGATGCGGCCGATGGAATCGGCAAAGAGCGTGTCACCAACGACGGCTTGTTTGGATGCATCATGGATAAAAAGTGTGCAGCCTGGGCTGTGTCCCGGCGCGTGAACTGTCCGCCAGCTTGTGCCGTTGAACTCGAGTGTTTCGCCGCCACGCAGATAGTGATCAGGTTCCTTGCAGGTCACCGGCCTGCCAAGCATCCCAGAGAGGTTGAGCATCGGGGTACTGCAAAAATCCCGCTCAGCTTCATGGAGGTATATGGGCAGGGCACCAAATCGCGACAGAGTAGCGTCCACTCCAGCGATGTGATCACTGTGAGCGTGCGTCAGCAGGATCGCTACAGGATGCAGACCGCTTCGCTCGATATGATCAAGCAGCGGCTCGGGCTCGTATCCGCAGTCCACGATCCAGCATCGGGATGGGTCGGCAGATTCAGGAACGGTGATGACGAAACAGTTGGTCTGAAAATCGCCGAGCGTGAAGGTTGTTATCGTTGGCGTGGGCATGAAATGAGAATAGCTGCGATGCTGAAAATGGAAAGGCGAAGGTGATGTTGATTCGACGGGCGAGTGAGATGGCGGGAAATCCGATGACTATGGACGGGGTCAAGGACGTCGAAATGCGCATGCTTGTCGGCCGAGCTGATGGAGCACCGACTTTTTCGATGCGCCACTTTACAGTTGCTCCAGGCGGGCACACTCCGCATCATCAGCACAATTACGAACATGAGATCATGATCCTCGAAGGGGCGGGAGAAGCTCAATACGGTGAAGCCGTGCATCCTGTGAAGGCGGGCGATGTACTGTTCATTGAGCCGGATGTGATGCATCAATTCCGCAATACCAGCAATGATGAATTCAAGTTCATATGTCTGGTTCCCAAACAACACGATTGCGGCTGTGATGGAATGCAACCGACGCCGGGGAGTTGATCAGCCAAGGAGTGAGTGATGGCTACGCCAAGTAAAGATTCCGTCGCCTCAAGGCCGAGATCCATCGGTGACACCGTTCTTATCGCGTGCATCGCTGTGTGGGGCGTTGCAGCAATCGTGCTGACATTGCTAGTCAACCAGACGCAGGAAATAACTGCGGTCGGCATCGGCATCGGCGTCGGGACGCTCGTAGTTGCGGGCATTGCGTTTTGGCGGCGCAGTGCTGTCGTGGCGATGCTCGGTACGCCAACTGTACTAAGCATTGGTTTGGTGGTTCTGGCGATATTGGAACCAAACGCAGCAGACGTTTTCCTGGCCAGCGGCGCACTTGGTTTGATTATCACGACAAGTGCCGCAGCAATTGTAAGTCAGATGAATCGGGCTGAAGTCCTTGCGATCCCGAAGCGGAAGCTTCATGCCGCTGTCACCGAAACACTGCATGCCGAGGAGATACTGACGCAGATCTATGAAAACAGCATGCTTTCGGACAGCGCCAAGCGCGTCATTTTCCGCAAGCGCGAAATTGCAATGCTGCATGAAGCGATCGAACACGACATTGCCCAGGGGCAATATGGAGCCGCACTGACATTGTGCGAGGATATCGCCAACCTGTTCGGTCAGCGCGAGACCGCGGAAAAGTTTCGTCAGGAGATCGAGCACGCCAGGCGCGAGCATTATGAGGCGGAAATCAATGCTGCCATAGGCCGGCTCGATCATCACCTTGATGATCGCAACTGGGCTGCATCTCATCAGGAGGCTGGGCGCATACGCCGCCTCTTCCCCGATGCGCATGTGTTGCATGAGATTGATCACAGAATTGAAGTCGCCCGTCGCGAACACAAAGCCGATCTGGAATCACGCTTCCTCGAAGCCGCGCAGCACGAGGATGTAGAGAAAGCAATGTCGTTGTTGCGCGAACTGGATCGATACCTGACGCAGGACGAAGCTGCGCAGTACACGGAGGTAGCACAGGGTGTCGTGAGCAAACACCGCGATAATCTTGGCGTGCAGTTCAAATTAGCGGTCAACGATCACCGCTGGTCTGAAGCTGCACAGATCGGCACGACGATTGTGCAGGAATTTCCTAACACCAAGATGGCAGATGAAGTGCGTTCGATGATCGATCTGATTCGCACCAGGGCAACACAGGCGGCAGTGAGCGCTCAGGGCGGGTAGACGTTGATTCAAATGCTGTATTGTGGCTGAAATCGCCGGCGATTGACGATTCCAATGTGGCGGACGAGGATATCGGTGCAGGAGCAATTCTCTGTTGAGGGCAGTTATGATGCGTTTTCTGGCAGTGATAATATTGAGTCTCGGATGCGGACTCTGCTTGGGCGGGTGCGAAACGATCGCGCAGGACTTCAACGAGCTTGGTGCGTCGTTGACTCCTACGTCGCCGCGCGAAGCGGCGATCGATATGTTCGATCAATACGATCCGGACAAACGCCGTGAAGGCACGCTGCTGATTTCAAATTCGCCGTTTGGTGGAACCGAAATCTACGTGACCGCCTATCGGGATATGGTTGAAAACGAACGTGATCCATTGGTTCTGGGTGTCGCCATCCGTGCGCTTGCAAAACATGGCGATTCGAGTGATGCCAGACTCCTGGCGCCACGTCTCGAACACGAGAACGAACAGGTGCGCTGGGAAGCCGCAAAGGGTTTGCAGCGTCTGCACGATTCGGACACGGTGCGTTTCCTCCTGCCGGTGCTACAGAATGAAGATGAATCATCAGACGTTCGGCGTGCGGCAGCGATCGCGCTCGGACAATACCCGCAGGATCCCGTCTTTCAGGGACTGGTTGCTGCGCTGAACGCCCGGCAGTTGTCGGTGAATGTGGCTGCGGAACAATCACTTGAAACGTTGACCGGTGAAGCACTCGGTCTTGACCCGCGTGTGTGGCTGGCGTGGTACAACAATCTCCCGCTGGACACCGATGCATTTGCCGGCGGGGCAGCGTACATGTTCCCGACATACACGCGCAATCGAACCTGGTGGGAACAGATTGCATTCTGGTCTGCACCGCCGGTTCGCGAGCAGCCTGCACCCCCAGCTGGGCTCGTCTCGGAGACTCGGCGATCGACATATGGCGATAATCCGGACGATCGATCGAACTAAACACCGAAAGCTCGGGGTTTCATGCGGTTTGTGGCGACTGCTGCCGGCTGAGATGGCTGGCTTTTTCCTGTGTTGATGAAGCTGTGCAGCAGCGGGTCCGATGAACTGTGCGATGACTTCAGTTATGCGCGCACTCGAAAGCGATGGTTCAACGGTTCGGCTCAATGCATCCCGGCCGACGCCTGAATTGCAACCCGGTGATGCTGTCGTGCGCCCGACGCGCGTCGCTGCATCGGCGCTCGATGCGCTGATCGCAGGTGTGGATCAGGCTGCGGGAGTGGCGAATCGGCTCAATGGCTTCATCGGCGTGCTCGGCCGGTCCTTTGTCGGCGTCGTCGAACGGGTTGAAAATTGTGCATCAAACGATCTTGTCGGCAAACGTGTCGTAGGATCGGCGGTGACATGGTGCGGCAGATGTGACATGTGTACAGCCGGCTTCCGCATGCATTGTCGACATCGAACGATGCTCGGCATTCACGGTCGCGATGGTTGTCTTGCCGAACACCTGACACTTCCCGCAGTGAATTTGCATGTCGTGCCGAATTCAATTGATGATGACTGCGCTGTGTTTGCAAATTATCTTGCTGCGGCGCTGCAGACTGCGCGGCAGTTGACCATTCAGGGGCGGCCATACATCACCGTGCTTGGTGATGGCCCACTTGGGTTACTTATGGCGCAAGTCACTGCTCGAATGAATGCATCCGTTCGGCTGTTGGGCAGGCATCAGAGCAAATTCAGCAAGTGTGAAAAGTGGGGCATAAAGCACCGTCACATCGACGAGGTCGGGCGTCGTGCAGATCAGGACATTGTTATCGACTGCAGCGGCAGTGCCGATGGTTTCACGACCGCCATGGCGCTGGCTCGACCGCGCGGGACAGTTGTCCTGAAGTCGCTGTTGGGTCCGAGCGCAACTATGCCAGCAGATCTCTCGCCGATCGTATTGAATGAACTGCAGGTGATCGGGTCGTGGTGTGGTCCGTTGAACGAGGCGATCACGGAATTGCAGTGTGGCAACATTGATGTTGTGAGCCTGATCAGCCGGCGAATGCGATTGGACGAGGGGGCAGCGATTCTCAAGGCTGCAGCCCGGCCGGACACAATCACCGTGCTCGTGGATGTGTAGGAAGCGCATCGGCAAGAATGACGCTGGGGTACACGGACGCGGATGAAAGCCTGCCGTACAATCGCCGGTCTTGTCGTCATCACAGCACAACCAACATGATTCCGAAAATGAGCGTGAGCAGTCGTTCGTTGGCAGCGAAGGGTTGATCGCATCGGTGGAGCGCGCGCCCACTGGTGAGATACGCAGCGGTAAACTTGCTGGGCGTGGGTTGTGGTCTTCGATCATCATCCTGGCCATGCCGGTGTTCCTGCAGCAAACAATGCAGGCATGCGTAGGGCTATTCGACAAAGTGATTGCCGGCGCGCTGCCGGATGAAGCGATACGCGTGCCCGCAATGGATGGTCTGGGCATCGGCAGCTACATTGGCTGGTTTATCATGATTGCGATGGCGGGACTGGGCATCGGCGGCCAGGCGATCATCGCCCGAGCTATCGGGGCAGGGCGCTTACAGGAAAGCCAATTGGCACTTGCCCAGGCGATGGCGCTTGCAGCTGCGTGGGGCGCGCTTGTGGCAGCGGTTCTGTGGTTTGTCGCGCCGGTGTTCGGATGGATGTGTCAACTGACACCTGAAGCGACGATGTTCTGCAATCAGTATGTGCGGGCAGTTGCGATTTCGCTGCCGTTGTGCGGTGTCATGCAGGTTGGCGCATACTGCATGCACGGAGCCGGCGAAACCGTCATGCCTTCGATAATCGCTATCGGCGTCAACATTGTGAATATCGTGGCGTCGTGGGTGCTATCGGGTGCGAATATCCGCTGGGGCGAATCGGTCATTTCTAATCCGTTCACATTTGATCTCAATGTCATCGGCATCGGCCTGGGTACGGCGATCAGCTACATCCTGGGAGGTGTGTTCACCGCCTGGGTGTTGCTTCGTGGCGTAAAGGATCTGCGCCTTGACATTGGCCAGATGAAGCTCCATTCGACGATGATTCGGCGCATTGTGCGTGTGGGCATCCCCAACTTCTTCGAAGGCATCTCGATGTGGGGCGTCAACCTTTTTGTGTTGATGATCATCGGCGTGATTGCTGTGCGAACCGCGCAGGAAGGCCTGCAAGGCGCGCACGTCATTGCGGTGCAATGGGAAGCATTCAGCTTTATGCCCGGGTTTGCGATTGGTACAGCGGCGGGCGCGCTTGCGGGACAGTATCTCGGCGCTGGCAACGCACGCATGGCTCAGAAAGCTGTTCTCACGTGTACGGCTCTTGGCATTGGGGTGATGGTGTCGTGCGGTATTGTGCTGATGTTGTTCGGCAGGCAGCTCACGGGACTCGTCAGCACCGAGCAGATTCATTTGGACTACACACCAACATTGCTGCTCATCTGCGGCGCAGCGCAGGTCTTCTTCGCAATCACGATGGTCGTGCGGCAGGGGCTGCGCGGTGTGGGAGATACGAAGTGGACGTTGCTCATCACAACGCTTTCGAGTTACGGCGTGCGCCTTCCATTGGTGTTTGTGCTTGGTGTATCGCTGGACTTCGGCCTCAAAGGCGTCTGGTTCGGTCTGTGCGGTGAATTCATCGCCCGGGCAGCGATGTTCAGTGCGCGGTTCCTGCACGGCGGATGGAAATCGCTTGATGTGTGAGAAGCAGTTTCCCAGCATCTGGAGATGCTGAGCTGTGCTGAGTCTACAAACACATTCTTGGATAAGAACGACGCATCCGGTTGCTGGGGAACAACGTGTGGATGCGTCGTGTGGGGACGTAGGTCACTGTGCTGACTATGTTTGAGCGGTCCACATGGTTGGACCAATGCGCGAACCAGAAGTTCGGAAAATCAAGCCCCGATTGCCAGCCGCTGGGCGAGAATTGACGGCAGGCCTGCTTCCTGTGTTGCCACCTGAGCGGCAGCAACGTCGTATTCCACTCGATGCACCGTAAACGTGTTTCTGTCCAAATCGAGCACGCCAAAACTCGCTCGCGGATCACAATCCCGCGGTTGGCCGACAGAACCCGGATTGCAGATGTACCGCTTTGATGGTTCAAGGAACACAGCTTCGCCGTTACGAGGAATCCAGCCGGTTACATCGGGAATTGCGTAATCCGCATCGATGTTCTGACACGGCGCCTCAAAGACGATCGGCACATGTGTGTGGCCGAGCAGGCAGATGTGCGCATCGACGCCGCGAAAGGCCAGAGCAGCCATTTGTTTGTCATGGACATAATCCGACGGGGCAGGAACCGGGCAATCGTGAACGCACATGACGGTGCCGTTGAGCCGCTCCACAGGTTTGAGCCGATTGAGCGCGTCAATATGCACCGCGCTCAGATAGTCGCGTGTCCAGTAGATGGCTTGCCGTGCTGCGCCGTTGAAAAGATCAGCTTTCACAGGATCGACAGCAGCTTCGTCGTGATTGCCTCGAATTGTAATTGAGCTGTAATTGCAGACAAGATCTATGCAGCGATCCGGCGCTGGGCCGTAGCCGACAATATCGCCGAGACAGATAATCTCGTCGATGTCATGTTGGCCGAGTTCCCCAAGCACAGCCATAAAGGCGTGCAAGTTGCCGTGTATATCCGAGATGACTGCGTATCGCTTACTCATGGCTTCCATGCGTGGACGCACAGCCATCGCCGGTTTCGGAGTTCGGCGTTGTTCAGTGCCCCCCAGTACCTGTTACGTGGGCGTGCTTGGACTCCCGCTGTTTGCGTCCACCAATCTCTATCGGATTAGACGAGCCAAAGTTGCCAATCTTCCATCGTGCATCCGAATTTTTGCAAAGTCATGACCTTATAGGCTGATAATCAGCGGTGGACCAAGCGTTTCACGTCTCAGCGAACGTTACCCAGTTTCAAGACTTACCGCTCTCCACGGGTTCGGTCGCCGGGGGCTTCGACTCGGCCACGGGGTTCGCTTTCTGCTCGGATGCGCCTTCAGGCGCAGGTTTAGATGCCTGGCTTTCAGCCTCTTGTTTGTTCTTCAGTTCCGACTCGGCGCGACGTTTGATCTTGTCAATCTTTGCCTTGTCCGGCGCAAGAATCATTGTTACGCGACGCCCTGCCATGCGCGGCGGAACTTCCATCTTCGAAACGTCAGACAACTTCTCGATGATGTCTTTCATCCGATCGAAACCACGATCGCGGTGCATCATTTCCCGACCACGGAAATTCTGAACAATCTGCACCTTGTGGCCGTCTGTCAGGAACTGCCGAGCCTTGTTCAGACGAATCTCGATGTCGTGCGGGTCAATCTTCATCGATCGCCCGAGACGAACTTCTTTCATTTCGAGCGTCTTCGACCTCGCCTTCTGAGCTTTTTCCTTCTTGGACTGCTCATATCGAAACTTGCCGTAATCAAGAATCCGGCAGACCGGCGGACTTGCCTCGGGTGAAATCTCGACAAGATCGAGTTCAGCTTCACGAGCGCGGTTCAGCGCATCTTCAATGTCGACAACGCCAATCATCTCGCCGTCCTCATCGATGAGTCGAATCGGACTGACTCGAATGCGATCATTCATGCGCGGGCCACGACGGACACGGTCTTCAGGTCGAAAGAATCGTCTGCGTGCGATAGTGGAATTCCTTTACTTCAAAACAAACATGAATTGGCATGCGTCAGCGCAACTCAGCGCCGGCGATGAGCCAATAGATAAACGTCAGCCGAAGCCGGCTGAAAACGCAAATGTTGCAGAACACGAGTCGTGGGTCGGATGGCAGCCATGGGCTACCAGATACTCCGACGATTGAAATGGCGTGGCAACCGAATCAGGTCACATATCTCCGGGCATCTCGCCGGTGGCGGATGCATCCAAACGCTGAAATGCGCTTTGGTTCTGAATAAGCCTAACTTCCACATCGGCGCGAGGCAACCGAAGATTCAGTTTCGTTTTGCTGTAGACGCCGATTCAAACCGCAATTGCCTCAAAGTGCCTTTGGATCACTGTCGTGGCGCTGCGGCTGTGTATTTCCTCGATCACTGAGCCCAGGAAGGTCTCCAGGGGCAACGCGCCCAGATCGTGGCGAATGCCCCGAGCCCGAACGCTGACACTCCGAGCCTCTTCATCACGCGGGCCGACTATGAGCAGATACGGGATTTTCATCTCGCTGGCCACGCGAATCTTGTTCTGGACGCGTTCGCTGGATTCATCGGTAGTTGCACGGATGCCTGCATCCTTGAGCGTCGCAAGCACTTCTCGGCCGTAACCCGCAGTCTTATCCGAAATCGGCAAAACGCGAACCTGTTCAGGCGCAAGCCAGGTCGGGAATGCCCCAGCAAAATGCTCGATCAAGCAACCGACAAATCGCTCAAACGAGCCGAACGGTGCCCGGTGGACCATCACCGGCCGATGCGGCTGGTTGTCCGCACCGATGTAACTCAGATCAAACCGCACGGGCAGGTTGTAATCCACTTGCACAGTTCCGAGTTGCCACTCTCGGCCGACCACATCCTTGACCACAAAGTCGATCTTCGGGCCGTAGAATGCAGCTTCACCCGGTTCTTCACGAAACGGCTTGCCAAGAGTCTTGGTCGCTTTGCGTACGGCATCTTCCGCCTTGTCCCACAAGTCGGTTTGGCCGACGTACTTCTCGCTGTCCACATCACGCAAGCCGACGCGCACTCGGTAGTCATCCATGCCCAGGGTGTTGAAGATGACCTTCACCAACTCAAGGCAGCCGATCAATTCATCTGCGAGTTGCTCTTCGGTGCAGAAGATATGCGCATCATCCTGTGTAAAGCCGCGCACGCGGGTCATGCCGCCGATCTCGCCGGATTGTTCATAGCGATACACAGTTCCGAATTCCGCCAACCGCACAGGAAGGTCACGATAGCTGTGCGGCTGACTGGCATAGATCTTGATGTGATGCGGGCAGTTCATCGGCTTGAGCAGATAGCCGTCGATCGCACCAGAACTCATGCGGTTTGCGAGATCGCCACAGGTGCAACCTTCTGTCGCCAGCCCGGATAAGAATTCGCCTTCAATCAAAGGCGGATACTGACTGTCCTGGTAATACGGAAAGTGTCCACTGGTACGGTACAGCTCAAGCCGGCCGATGTGCGGTGTGAAGACCTGGTGATATCCCTGCTTGCGCAATTCGTTGCCGATGAAGGTCTGCAGTTCCTGCCGAACGACCGCGCCGTTTGGGCTCCACAGGATCAGTCCCGGGCCGACTGTTTCATCAATAGTAAAGAGTTGCAGTTGTTTGCCGAGTACACGATGGTCGCGCTTTTTCGCCTCATCAAGAACTTCGAGATGCTTTTCAAGCTGCTCACTGGTTGTGAATGCGGTGCCATACACTCGGGTCAGCGCGTCACTATTCGCATCGCCATGCCAGTAGCTGGAGGCAAGCGACATAACCTTGAACGCGCCGATGCGGCCTGTGGATGGCACGTGCGGGCCACGGCAGAGGTCTTCCCAACTCTCGCGGGGTTTGCCGGTTGCATACCAACTGAGCGCATCAGAACCTGCATCGAGGGCGCGTTCCGCATTGTCGAGTTTGTACTTGCTGCCTTCGGATCTCAGCTTGTCCATGCCCGCTGCCGCTGGCAGTTCGTAGCGAGTGAACGGCCGATCTTCCTTGATGATCTTGTCCATCTCCTTTTCGATTGCATCGAACTGCTCCGCGGACAACGGCTGATCATCAGGAAAAGCAATGTCGTAATAGAACCCGTTTTCCACAGGCGGCCCGTACACGAGCTGCGCGTCGGGGATGATGCGCTGGATCGCTTCCGCCATGACGTGTGCAGCACTGTGGCGGATGAGATACAGCGCATCATCAGTCGATTCGCCGGTCTTGCGATCTGCAGGAGTGATCAACTCAAGACTTGCATCGTCATTGATGATGGTGCTGAGATCACAGAGTACACCATCGACTTTGGCGCCGATTGCTGCTTTGGCCAATCCCGGGCCGATGTCGGCTGCGACGTCGTACGCCGAGATCGGCTGGTCGAAGTTCTTGACGGTTCCGTCTGGCAGAGTAATGCGAGGCATTGAAGAACGTCCTGAGTGTGTATTGCTGTGCGAGCCGAAGCGTCCTCGCTCCGAATGATGCTCGACAATGAGTTGTACGCACGTATCGTAAAACGAAACAGGCACGGCTGTTTGCCGTGCCTGGTGGGGGATCAGAAAGTCTTACCACAGCGACGGCGTCAGCCCCCCTCGGGGGTGGTCGTGGTCGTCGTCATAGTGATGCTGCGGTTGTTCATAACTGCCACAAGCGTATCCCGGTTTCGTCGCGGGTCAATGATCCGAGACGTTCATCGGTTCACGGCTCATGCGTTTTCAATCGGCAGATCAACTTTTCGAACTTTCTTGACAATCCCTTGGAACCGGATGTATCGTGATGCGATATATTCATGTGGAAGGCATTCGTGTCTTCAAGAATCTACCGGGCCCGGAGCCTCCGCTGCCTTTGACAAAGGATAGTTCCCGCCATGTCGATCGAATCCGATCTCATTCGCCAGCACGCTGATCTGCTCGTTCTGTCCGTATTGGCGGACGATGCGTTGTACGGCTACGCGATCAGCAAGGAAGTCGCAGCCCGGTCCGAGGGGCAGCTGCGCCTCACGCCAGGCGTGCTGTATCCGTTGCTACACAAACTCGAAAAGCAGAAACTCCTGCTGTCGAGTTGGGATGAAGTCCGAGCGGATGACAGCGAAACAGCCGGCGGTCGCAAACGCAAGTGGTATCGCTTGTCCGCCAAGGGCAAGCGCAAGCTCGAACAGCGCATTGCAACGCATCGCGCATGTCAGAAGCTGATTGAGTCGTTCATTCCCGATGCGCTGGCCGAGAGAAGTGAGCCGGCATCATGAGATTGCGTGACATTGATGTCCATGAGCGTGATGTGCAGCAGCCGTCAAGCATCGATGCCTGGCTTGAGGTTCTTGATCGCCTGTTGCGTCTGCCCGGAGTGCAACGCGATTCAATCCGCGAGGAATTGCGCGGACATCTCACCGAACGAACCCGGGATTTAATGTTGCGCGGTCTTGATGGCGAATCAGCGATGCGGCAGGCTATTGAAGAGCTTGGGGAAGCAGCGGAGCTTGCGGAACGTTTTCGGCACGCGAATCGATATCCAAAAAGGAGATTGATCATGAATACGCTTCTTGTTGGTGCAGGAACAATTGCCGTTGTCGCATCAGTTGCAGTCATGACGAACGGCAGTCAGTTCGGGTCGGCCCATTCAAGCGATCCGGCGATGTACGCTGCTGCGGATCAGGAACAACGACAGGCCGATGCGAGCACGCTTGACACGATTGATATTGATGTCGAGATGGACATGTCTCCGCGTGAGATCGTTCAAGCAATCGTTGACACGAACGAGATCGGCGTTTCCGTCGACTGGAGATCACTCGGAGATGCCGGGCTGGATCCGGATCAACCGCTGGGTTTCAGCGCCCAAGAGATTTCCGTGCTCACAGTGCTCGATGAACTCAATCGGCGATTCGATGACGCGTGGGACACAATCGACTGGCGACTGAAGGGTCGCATGCTGATTCTCGATCGGCGCGATGTCTTTGATCGTCAGGAATCAAGGCTTGTGAGTTTCGATATCAGCGCCACGCTCCTGAATATGTTTCAGACACACGGCATCGATCACGGTGACGCGACTGAACAGGTGTCCGGATTGATTTACGAGATGGTGGAACCTGAGTACTGGGATGTCAACGGCGGCGCGACCGCGCATATGCAGATTGTCGGCGGCAAGTTGTTCGTGCATGCTCCGATGCGCATGCAGGAAAAGGTCAAGTGGATTCTAGATGAGCTGTCAGTGCAGCCGGAAGGCGCGGCGATGGATGATGATCCCAACGTCATGCCGCAGCCGACCGCATTGGAAAAAGACATTCACATGAAGCGGCAGCAGGCGCTTGCCGCGATGCGCAAGATCAGCATAGGGTGGAACATGTGGGCGGCTGAACAAGATGTACCGCTGACAAACCTGCAGCAGTTGGTTGATGTGGGATACTTGCAGCCGGGTGATCTTCGTTCTCCGCTTGGCCCCATGCGCGATGGAAGTGACTATTGGATCGACTACAGCTTCAACCCCAATGTTGACACCACGGTCGACTGGGCGGCGCGCATCGTCGGCGTCGATCGGGCCATGTACGAACAGATGTCAACGTTTCTTGTTCTCTTTGCGGATTCGCATCTTGAGTTGATCGACAAGATCAGATTGATGCAACTGCTTGATCAGCCGGCCAACAACGGTGTCCAACCGAAGCTGCCAAAACGCCGTGTGAGTCTTGATGAATTGAAACGGGAAATCCAGCACTCACACCTGCAGCAAGATGTGAACCAGTTGAGCATCGCCCTGCAGGAATCCAACGACCAACGAGATGAGAGCCTTCAATTGGCTCAAGATCTGCAGTATGAGTTACAGGTCGCGGTCAAGACGCGCGAACTTGTACTGCGGGACTACCGCGCACTACAGGAGCAATTGCTTTCGTTGCAGGAACTGCTCAAATCTCGCGGCATTGACCAAGAAGTACCCGCAACGGAAACGCAGTAATCCGCGTCGAATTCGGATGCCCGGTTTGACAGGTTGGAGGCAGGCCCGGACCATACCACGTGTTGTCGCAGGCGATTGGGCGCTGGCCCAGATGTTGTATCGCCATGGCAATTCGAGAGGTTGACCTGTGATCTGCCCGTATTGCAACGAAGATCGTGACAAGGTGATTGACAGCCGCGCCGCAGACGGTGGGCTTGCGGTGCGTCGCCGGCGTCAGTGCCTGGACTGTGACCGCAGGTTCACGACATACGAACGCGTCGAGAAGACGGCTCGCCTGGTTGTCGTGAAGAGTGATGGTCGGCGTGAGCCGTTCGATATGGAAAAACTTCTTGCGGGTCTGCAGAACGCCTGCGGCAAGCGGCCGGTGCCCGAAGAAGTCAAGGTGCAACTTGCACGTGTTGTCGAAGATGCACTGCATCGCGAGTTTGAGCGCGAAGTCCCCAGCCGCGAGATCGGTCTGCGGGTTGCCCAGCGCCTCCGCGCAATCGACCAGATTGCCTACATCCGGTATGCAAGTGAGTACTACAACTTCAGTTCGCTTGATGAATTTGCCGCTGAGGTCAACGAGTTGCAATCCCGGCCGCGCCCGTTGCCCAACGAGCGTGAGCTGTTTCCGGATGGTGTCTGATCGGCTCTGCAAATGAACAGACGCAATCCATCACAAACGCCGTCACATACGCAGCACCGTCGCTGTGCTGACTCACTCGCAAAGACTGCGCCGGCCCGGTGCGCAGTCCTGACAATCAGCGACACGCGAACGCCTGAGACAGATGAAGGCGGGCCGCTCATTCGAGCGATGCTCGAAGCCGGTGGACATCAATCGGCTGCACACACAATTGTTCGTGATGACGCAGCAGCAATCGAGCAGCAGCTTCAAGACTGGATCAACCAGCCGGACATTGACGTGATTCTCACCACCGGCGGAACCGGTTTCGCCAAGCGTGACGGCACGATCGATGTCGTTTCACGGTTGATCGACGTTCCGATTGATGGGTTTGGAGAACTGTTTCGAATGATCAGCTACGAACAGGTCGGTGCTGCTGCGATGCTCAGCCGGGCAATGGCAGGGCTGGTGCGCGGTAAAGGGGGGGACACTGATTCAACAGGGACGTTTATCTTTGCGCTGCCGGGCTCGGTACACGCAATCCGGACTGCTATGGAAAAACTAATCGTGCCGGAATTGGCGCATCTTGTCATGCCACGCCGGGCCTGATCAACAGGCGGACTTGATCGACTTAGAACACCGGCGCGGCATTGCCCCATGTGTGCAATGACTGGCGAATTCCGTTCCAGTGATCAATCCATCCTCGGCAATCGACGACAACAGGCTGGTCGTATTCGATCGCTGCCAGAGCTGCGCGATATGCCTGTACGTCAAGTTGCCCGTCGGGGCGACCGATCGGGCCGCGGGTGCCGGAAGTCAGTAAATCGCTGATTCGTGCTGACTTACAATTACGACCCGCGTCGACGACGGCACTGCTCGGATTGTCACCGCACGCGATCACTGCAGCGGGGTCGATTCCGATCTTGAGGGCCGGCAACGACTGCGGCGTTGCTTTGGTGTTGTGATCTGCGATGACAACACCGCGGCGGTGTGCTTCGGATTGAATCACATCAAGAATGTGTTGGGTACTGTCGTTGGCTGGAAAAGCCGTACTGATGGGGATGCCGCCGAGGTCTTCGGCAAGGATGATTGTCGCAAGCAGCGCCTCGGCTGCGCGCTCCGAATGTTCGTTTTCTGTGAAGTGGTCCAGTGGGATCCAGAGGTCGATGCCGGCTGGTGCCAGAGTACGCCTGCGGAGCGATGCCAGCAGATCACGGCGTGCAGAACCGTCCAGATCCCGAGGCCGCATACCGGGGTAATTGGCGCTCCACTGCACATATCGAATATTCAGCCGGTCGCACTGATCCATAGCGGCGCGGGCCGGCATGGAAAGCGGGCCGATGGTGAGCGCAAACATGCTGTCAAAGTGCGGTGAATCCATAGAAGAACATCAGTCTATCGAACCTTTGGCGGCTATACCGTTGAGACAGTCACAAGTGCGGTACGATGCAGATACCGATGTCCGACGACTTTCGAATCGATATACAACTGCTCGATGAACCCGTCACGTACGTGCCGCTGGAGCAGTTCCCGCAATCTGCCGGCGCTGAATGCGTGTTTCTCGGCCGTACCCGCGAGGAAAAGCATCCGTCGCACGGCCGTCTGAAACGATTGAGCTACGAATGTTACGAAGCGCTTGCGGTGAAGACGCTGCACGATCTGGCGCAACAGGCGTTGAATCAATACGAATGCTTTTTTGTGCGCGTGCATCACGCAACCGGCGACGTGCCGCCGGGCGCTGCGAGTGTGCTGGTGCAGGTTGTATGCGGCCATCGCGGCGTATCCTTCGAGGCGTGCAGATTCCTGATTGACACCTTGAAGAAGACGGTGCCGATCTGGAAGCGCGAACAATGGGAAGACGGCAGCACCTGGTCCCAGGGGCATCCCGTGCAGCACGACCAGGACGGCCAATGACATGCAAAGTTACGCCCGCCTGAACAACATCGTCTACTGGCTCGGCTTGCTGCTGTGGGGTGCCTCGCTCATTTCAGCGGCGGTGGCTGCGATGAATGTCTTCCCAGTGCTCAGCAATGACAACCTGCCGATGACGATTGAACGGTATGCCGACTTTCCACAAACCGAACATGCCCGCCTGGCAGCGTCGCACGTCATGGAACCGGTGTTCACCAGCGTTGATCTGATCCAGTTTGTTGCGATTGCGCTGGTGTTGCTGACACTTGTTCTGCAGGTACTTGTTTTCGGTATGAAGCTGCGCAAGCCGGCGACGGCTGTCCGTGCAATATGCATCGCAATCGCAGCGTGCCTGTTCGGTTATCACGTGACAGCGCTGGCGCCCGTCATGAACGGACAGCTGCGCAGCTGGTGGCAGGCGGCAGAAGCCGGCGACACCATAGAAGCCGAGCGCGTTCGCGCAACGTTCAATATTTATCACACGAAAGCCGACAGCCTGCTGAAGGCGAACATGTTCATCGTGCTGTTTGCGATCAGCGCATCTGCGGTTGCGTTCACACCGAGCGATGAAACTTGACCGCGCACACAATAAAAGGACACACAAGTGCGTACAGCCATGGCAAAGAAAACCAGCACGAAAAAAAAACAGCGAACGAAGCAATCGTCCGCATCAACACTTCCCCGAAAGACGTCGGCTCAGCAACAACGAGCCCAGCATATCTTTGAAGCGCTGCAGCGGTACTATCCCGATGCGCACTGCGAATTGGACTATCGCACGCCAGACGAGCTGCTTATAGCTGTAATTCTGTCAGCTCAATCGACAGATGCCGGCGTCAACAAGGCGACGCCTGCGTTGTTCAGGAAATTCAAGACGCCAAAGGCATTTGCCGATTCTTCGCCCGAGGAAATCGAGACTTATATCAAGACCATCGGCCTGTTCCGCAACAAAGCCAAGGCGATTCATGCAGCAATGACGCGCATCGTTGAGGAATACGATGGCACCGTCCCCGACACAATGGAAGAACTGCTGACGCTGCGCGGTGTGGCCCGAAAGACTGCTAACGTCGTGCTCGGCGAAGCGTTCGGCAAGGCGGAGGGAGTTGTCGTCGATACGCACGTCAGCCGAGTGTCACAGCGCTTCGGTCTGACCAAACAAACCGAACCGGTAAAGATCGAACGCGATCTGATGGCTGTGTTTCCGCGCGAACAATGGACTTTGCTGAGCCACCTGTTGATCTGGCATGGGCGCTATTCATGCAAAGCCCGAGGTGAGAACTGTACTGAACATCCGTTGTGTGAGGAATTCTGTTCCAACGCGAAGCAGAATAAAACCGCATCGGCAAAGCCGAGCACGACCGCGAAGAAGCGTGCGAGTAAGCAGAAGGCAAAGTAGCTCTGCGTGCTCAGAGTTCCGGTGCAGGGATCGGTTCTTCGATGAATTCGATTGTTCCGAATCCGCTGTAGGTCGCAACGTATGTTGCACCGCGGTTGGTCAGCAAAGCAAAAAGGTATCTGACCGGACCATGCAGCCAGACATTTCCATCAACTTGCAGTTCTGGCTGGGGCGGATCCAGTTCGTTCTTGGCTGCGATTTCGATTTCCTCGGGCGTCGGTTGGCGGACTTTGAGAATTGTCACGCCGCTGTCGTGGCCAACCCAGAATCGACTTTCTACTGCAATGACACAATGAAGGCGCTGTTGCTTTGGATGCTCCCAACTCAAGTCCGCCGCTTTCGTCTTCACAGACAGAGTCATGCCGTCGGCGCTAAGGGTTGCAGTTCCATCATCAGTCACAGCATCACGCGAAAGTGCAGGCTCCTGCGACAGGACTTTGTCCATCAGAGACGCTTCGGAGCCGATCTGGTACAGCCAGGTACCCTGTTGAGGTGTACCAGCAAGGACTTGCAAACGATCGCTGATTGCGTAACGAAGCTGCCCCGGCTCGCGATGGGCCCTGACAAACGTATCACCCTTGCCGTTTGAGTCATCGCGAATCCGGTAGATCGATCGGCCGAACGTGCCTGCAACCGCAAGGTAGTTCTCACGAATCATGTCGACATCTCGAGCGCCGCGCACGCGAAAGACATCACGCAGCTTCAATTCATCAGCGTCCGGCGTATAGGCAAGAATCTGTTCATCCGTCACGATCCAGATGCTGCCGTCGAAGCACCGAACGCGATGCACCGTGCCGCCGACAGCCGTGGTGAAATCCCGTGCATGGCGCTCGCGAATGTCGGAATCCATGATTCCGATCAGCCCGCCGGCATCGCCATGCTGCACAAACAATAATCCGTCCGCATCATCATCTGGCAGTGCGTACAACTCGCTTGCGGCGCCGACATACCGTTGATCTTCAGCGCTGTACACGCGCCGGCCGATTGTGCCGACCAGCCCCATCGAACCAACCGCAATGCTTTGCACATCACCCATTCCCGCAAGAAGAACCGGTCCGCCATCGACGCGCACAGCCCCGCCTTCTCCGCAAGCAAACAGAACATCCTCGCCATTTTCTGAAACGACATTCAACCTGCGGGGAAGAATGCCCAGCTGCGCCGCTGATCGACGATCGACAATGTGCGGATCCATCGGATCGTCGATGGACACCTGCACAACCTGATCGTCTTCGAGTAGGACAAACAACCCGTCGCCCATAAATGCCAGATCGATCGCGGGGCCACATTCCCCGAACGTGCCGAGTTCAAGCGTCGCAACCGGTTGGATCGTCTGTGGATCGAGAATGAGCAGCGTGTTCGAGAACGTCTGATACCAGAGGCTGTCGAGAATCATCGTTCTGTAGTGGGCACCGCCGACATGGTTGGTCACACGCATCACTGAATGTGTTGGCGTGCGCGTGTCCTTTGGAGCAGTCTCACATCCGGTTGATGTGAGTACCCACAGCGTTAGAAGTACAGACAGAATCGGTCGTTGGATTGATCCCATATTCCCAGCGTACCATGCCCCGAATATGGCCGTTCGAATGAGCACAAATCGACTGTTCGATGAATTGAACGATGCCGCAGTCGTCTCCGCCCTTAAACCCATTGCCAACGATCCGGTGATGCGTCGAATCTGTGTGGATGGACGAACTGTCGCAACGATTCGGGACACTGATGTGCAGACATTGGGCCTTGGCGTGGGCACGCGGCTCGATGCTGCATTGCGCGAGGCAATTCAGAACGTTGTCAAGCACGGCAAGGCACGGCGAACGGCTATGAGTCTGATCGGGCAACGGCCGTACAGCGTCACATCGCTGATCGAACGCCTCGAACGCCGTGGACATGAATCCACGATTGCTGCTGCGGTTGTCCAGCAACTAGTTGACGATGGCTGGGTTGTTGATGAACAATTCGCCCGGGATCTTGTCCATGAAATGCTGGCAAGAGAGCCGGCAGGTGCGCCGAAGCTGGCTCTGAAGCTCGCAGCAAAGAAGATTCCCGAAGACATCGCCCAGCGCGTGATCGAAGAAGCACTCGCTGACACGAATCCAAGGCAGGAAGCATTGGAATTTGCAAGATCACGATTGGAGCGCGGAACTGACCGCACCGGCCCCGCCGTCGCGCGGCGCATTGCCGGCCTGCTCGCTCGGCGAGGCGTCGATCAGGACACAATTGAAGATGTCATTGATGCACTTGGTATTCTGGATGGCGATGAATCCGGGTCTGAATGACCGATGGAGCGAGATATGACGAATTGTCAGCGAAACACGATCGGACTTTGCGTTGCAGCGCTGCTCCTGGGCGGATGCGCGAGGACATTGAACGAAGAAGTCGGGCTTAGTGGAATTGACGATGCACTACCTGCACTGTCGACCGGGACGAGCTCGAGCATCAACGATGAACCTTCGCTTTCGAACGGTCTTGATCGCCGACACTGGTCCGGACTGACAGTTCCTGTACCGCTTCACCAAGTGCAGCACAATATCGCGTTCGGTACGAGCATCGACTGGTGTCCTGATGCGGAAGTTGGTTCGAAAACATATCCGAACGCTCTTTCAGCGCTGCAGGTGCAATCTCCATCGGCTCAGGTGGTCGGTTGCGCTGCGCTGGAGCTGGTCGCCCTGCCTGCCAGTTGGCTTGCGGCAACAATCGATTCGGCAACTGATGGCAGCGGGTTGAGTGCTGCTGATCATTCACCGCGCACTCGTGAGTCATTCGACCGTATTCCCAACCCTGAGTCGGAGTACGTGTGGCGCTGGATCATTGAACCGGAGTCGACCACCGGGGAAGTGGCCGCAGCGAATGAATAGTCGGCGCTGTGTGCAGACAGCCGGCTTGCCAAGGCGTTACTGAACGTCGATGATCACAGCCCGCAACGGTCCTCTCGTGCAACAACCGCGCTCAAATCGTCAGGTCTGACCATCGTGCTGAAATACCGGCTGATCACGGGTCCAATCCTCATTGCTTTGATGCTGCTGATCATATGGATTGACGATCGGTTGGATTTGCTGCAGCTCAGCGGTTTCTGGAAAGACCTGTTCAGAGGCAAAGATCATCCGCCCAAGGGCCTGTTGCTGTTTATTGTGGCGCTTTTCATCGCGCCACTCGCTGCGATTGAACTGTGCAGAATCTTTGAAGCTCAGGGTATTCGCACCCGTCATTGGCTGACCGGATTTGCTGCGGCGCTGGGAGTCGTGCTGAGTTACAGCATTCCGATGACGACAGGCGCTATTACGTCCATAGCCATCATCTCCACCGGCATGATTCTGGTCTTTGTTGCGTCACTGCTGACGTTTTCCCAGCATCGCAATGTGCAGGGTGTCGTCGCTGCGGCTGGCGCTGTGATGTTCGCCATGGTGTATCTCGGGTTGATGTTCGGATTCCTGCTGGCGCTGCGGCGAAGTCACTCAGCGTGGTGGATTGTCGGGATCATTCTCATCACCAAGATGTGTGATACCGGAGCGTACTTCACCGGCCGAGCAATCGGTCGCCACAAGATGATCCCTTGGCTGAGTCCGGGCAAGACCTGGGAGGGGTTGTTCGGCGGTATCGCTTTGGCAATCGTCTTCGGGGTGCTGATGGCTGCTGCCAGTCGGTGGCTCCCGGAAGCGCAGGATCATGTTCCGCTGCTTTGGGGTGCAGGGCTCGGCGTCGTGTTTGCCGTCATCGGGCAGGCAGGCGACCTGACGGTAAGTCTGTTCAAGCGCGGCGCAGGGATCAAGGATTCCTCCAGCATTCTGCCCGGCCTTGGAGGGCTGCTCGATGTGCTCGATTCGCCCCTGATGGTCGCGCCGGTGGCGTACTGGCTGTTGGAATTGATGTCGTCGTTCCAATAACAACGTGGGGCAAGCGACATTGAATCACACAGTTTCGGCTTCATCGCTCGCATGGCATGGGGCTGCGTGATAGACTTGTTCAGGATGCAAGTCATGACGGAGTACATATGTCGTTGATGGAAGAGTTGAAGAACCTGTACAGGGTCGATGGTCAGGTTCGGGCACTGCGCAGCCGAGTCGATTCGGCCCAGAGATATCTTGATGCCCAATCCCGTGAACTTGGCGCGCTGACGGATCGCAAGGCGGAGCTCGAACAACGCCGGCGTCAGCTTCAGGCGACTATCGCCAATTACGAAGTCGAAACCAAAGCCATTGATGAGCGGCTTGAGAAGCTTCGCGGTGAACTCAACAGCGCTGAAAACAACAAGCAGTACACGACAGTGCTCAGCGAACTGAACACAGCCAAGGAACAGCGCTCGTTGGTTGAGGACCAGATCCTTGCGGAAATGGAACAACTCGAAAGTGTTGGCGCCGACCTTGAAACGTTGGATGGGCAGATCGTCGAGCGATCGAAAGTGCGCGATGTAGCGTCCACCCAGTTGCAGCAACGTCAGGCTGATGTTGGTGAGCGGCTGTCTGAGCTGGAAGTCGAACGCGATGCAGCAGCAGCAGCAATCCCGCCGAGTGAACTTGCGACCTTCGATGAATTGACGCACATTCACGATGGTGAAGCGATGGCAGTTGTCGAGGAAATCAGCCGGCGCAATCGAGAGTACAACTGCGGCGCATGCCAGATGCAGATTCCGTTCGAGCAGGTTTCGCTGTTGATGAACGACACAGGTGCTCTGATCTGCTGCGCTTCCTGCCACCGCATTCTGATCATGGCAGAAGAAACCCGCGGGGCGCTTGCGAAGAAATAGTCGCCGGTTGGGGAATTCGTTTGCAGCCGAATGATCAGCGCGACCAGCGGTCGCTGCTATGTGATGACGGTGCCAACACTTTGCACCCATTTTCGCATTTTCACGTCAAACGTCGCTGCGTTACCATACGACCATGCACATCGTTTCGCACGGCATTGATCTCGTTGACATCGAACGTGTCATTCGCATGCTCGATGACCACGGTGATCGATTTCGTGAACGATGCTTTACCGCAGCCGAGCAGGCGTACTGCGGTTCCGCAGCGGTGCGCCATGCTGAACGATACGCAGCCAGACTCGCAGCCAAGGAAGCGGCGATGAAAACGATCGGAACCGGCTGGCGGGATGGCATTGCCTGGACGGACATCGAAGTGGTTCGCCAACCCTCTGGTCAGCCGAAGCTGGTTGTCACCGGCAAGACTGCGGAAGTCGCAACCGGCTTAGGCATTACCGAATGGCTGGTGTCCCTGAGCCACGCCGGCGGATATGCCATGGCAAGCGTGATAGGTTGTCGAAAGTCGTAGCTTGGCTCCGGACCACTCCAATCTTGAAGTAGACTCGGGCTGGCCGTCGAAGTGCCCATAGGGACGCTCCAGACGTCTCAACCACTCCAGCCAATGGACGGCAGGAACTCATGGCAAGACGCAGACACAACGGACCGCCGCTTTACGATCTGATTACGACGCACTCACGCTCGCAGCCTGCGCCGGTTCAGAAGCCTGAACAGCCACGTGAAACGCAAGATGAACAAGCAGCGGAGTCGCTGGGCTGGGTGAACCCCGGCCGAAAGGTCGCCTTCCCGGTCGGATATGTCTTTGTAGCTGTAGCCATCGCGCTGACCGTTGCGATTCTGGCTTACGTATTTGGACATACCCGCGGCGAAGAGATTGCTGAGGCGTCAATCGACGAGAGCCTTCGCGACGCGTGGCTGGTTGAAGATCAGGCCCGAAAGACTTCAGACCCGCTTCTGGCATCTCGAACCGGCGAATATCAGCCGCCAAGCTCGAATATCCAACCCGAAGCCAAGACTCGAAATCAGCCCAGACCTTCAGCGGAGCGTTCGCCATCCACCAGCGGTGCGATGCCGATTATCCACGATCCCAGGCAGCCCGGGCAAAATTACTTCGTGCTGGCGACGACCCGGCGCGATGGAGCGATCCGCCTGGCTGAATTCTGTCGTGCCCGAGGACTTGAAGCCTTCGTCGTGGGTGGTCATAATGCTCGGCTCTCCCAGGTGATCGTATTGCCAGCCTTACATTCGACGGCTTCAAGCGATCCCCTGACTCGATCGATGCGCGAGCAGATTGGTCGCATTGGTCGAGAGTGGGAGCGAAGTGAGCCCGGCGCGACCGATTTGAGTGATGCCTATGTGCAGCTCAAGAAATGACGCTTCCGCTGCTCGATGTATTACAGAGTCCACCAACGGCGGGAACCGACAGCCATGAGCATCCATCGAAGCCTGAAGACACAGCCCAGCGCACTCAACCAGCACCGCAATGTGCTCAAACGCTCTGAGCGCATCATCAAACTCCAGGAGAAGGATGAGTTTGATCCTGCGGAAGATTCGCCGATGGGGCTGCCCAAGGTTATCAGCCGTAAAGCTGTAGCGAAGAAGAAGAAGGCTGCAGAGACGGATGAAGAAGCAGAGGCAGCAGACGCAACATAAACACAAAGCATGAGATTCCGACGGGCGTCGAGACATCGGATCTCACGCCCGTTTTTCTATGCGCGGGCAAAGAATGCCGGAAAACTTCGGAATCAACACGGACACGGCTATGCTTGAACATCTCTGGATGGAGATGGTCGCAGACTTCAAGAGTGCGTTCCGAGGATGAACAATGCCCTGGAGTATGTTTCGGATTCTGAGTGTGTTCGTGCTGTTGCTAATGGTGCCGCGCGCCAATGCAGATGATCGCTGGTCACAGCGCGCTGAATCCATCGTCGACGAACTGCAACATTCCGGCGACTTCGAAGCTGCGCGCATTGCTCTGGACGCGTTGCTCGACGAAACAGCAGCATTCGCGCAGACCACTGACAAACAGGCATTTCGCGATGTCGTCGCAGCTCGGCGGCTGGTGCAGCAATTCACAAGTCTCGAAATGTCCGATCGGCTGGAGTTGCTCGAATATGTCATGAATCACAATGAACTCGCGCACGCTTTTGCATTTGCGGTCCAACCACAGCGCGATGATCTGCTTGGTGTGTACGAATTGCTGTGGCGGTTCAAGTCAGAACGACCGGAGCGCGTACTGCAATACCCGAATCTGACCGCTGCGATCTGCATCGTGCATGACAAGAAATTATGGCGGCGCATTAATGAAAATCGTGCATTCGCACCTGATCCGCTGGCGATCTTCGAGTATTTCATCGCCAACGAATCGCGCTTGCTCTACGGCATCAGAGATGTTCCTGTCGAACTGCTGGTGTATGTCGTTGACACAACCGCAAGCATTGAAGAAATGACCTGGGCGCTAGATCGATATGCAGGCGATCGCGCTGTCGGCGCTCGATTCTTTGACATTGCCTATGACTATGATCACTTCCGCAAAGGTGAACCGAAGAAGGTCACACTCGCAGGGTGGAATCTGCCGAATATTCTCGCGCATGGCGGCGTATGCGCAGATCAAGCGTACTTCGCAGTCTCGGTCGGCAAAGCGATCGGCGTTCCAACGACGTATACCCGTGGCAGGTCAAGCACAGTCAGTCACGCATGGGTTGGTTTTCTGCAAAGTGATCAGAAGCGCGCGTGGTGGAATTTCAACGCCGGCCGGTATGCTGAATATCAGGGCGTTCGTGGCGTCGTGCAAGACCCGCAATCTCGGAAATACATTCCCGACAGTTCGGTTTCACTGCTTGCGGATCTGATCAACGCGCCGCAGCTTGATCGATACTTTGCAGCAGCGGCAACTGATGCGGCGCTGCGGCTGCGGCAGGTTCGTGCCGACGGAATTCCGTGGCCGCCGATTGTGGATTCAGAACCCACGCGTCTGCAACGGCAAACAGACATCGAAGCGCAACTCAGTTTGCTGGAAGATGCAATTCGCGCATGCCCCGGATATGCCCCTGCGTGGTTTGCTGTGCGCGATCTTGCCCAAGCGGGTGAACTCACGCTGGATCACAAGAAGAAATGGGCGCAGGTACTGCATCGTCTTTGTGCTGAGCGCTATCCGGATTTTGAACTTGCGATCCTTGAACCGATGATCAAGACAGTCGATGACGTGCAGGAGCAGAACACACTCTGGAATGCCGCATTCAATTCAATGACGAACCGCGTTGATCTGGCAGCTGAAGTGCGGATGGCGCAGGCTGCGATGTGGCGAGCAGCCGGCGAACCGCAAAAGGCCGGCCGGTGCTATGAAGATGTCATCGCGCGGTATGCCAATGCCGGGCCGTTTATTGTCAACGCGCTGCGCGAAGCTGAGAAAATCCTCATCGAGTACGGCGAACATCGGCGGATTGTGGCGCTTTACGAACAGGCGTGGAGCCGTATTCAGCGGCCCAACGACATGGGAGCAGCCTTCGCGCGCCAGAGCAATTGGTATCGCGTCGGCAAAAGCTACGCAGATCGACTCGCCAAAGCTGGACAATCACAACAGGCAGCGCAGGTTCGGCGAACGATCGGGATGCAATGAATCCCGACTGCACGTACTGCACAGTGGCGGATACACTTCCCAAGTCATGACAACCACGCAGATGACGAATTTTGAATCGATGATCAGTGACCGGGCACTTGGGATCGACGTCTCTGGTATTCGCCGGGTCTTTGAACTCGGGGCGAAGCTTGCCAACCCGATCAACCTTTCGATCGGCCAGCCCGACTTTCCGGTTCCTGATGCGATCAAGAACGCCACGATCAAAGCCATCCAGACCAATCACAACGGTTACACGCTCACACAGGGCGCGCCGCAGCTTTTGCGATCCGTGCAGAATCGCATGACCAGCGATGTCGGTTGGGATTTCGAAAGTGACGACCTCAGTGTCATGATCACTGCGGGTACGAGTGGCGCGCTGCTGCTTGCGTTTCTCGCGCTGCTCAACCCGGGTGACGAAGCGATCATCGGCGATCCGTACTTCGTCATCTATCCTGCCCATGCCCAGATCGCCGGCGGGACAGCGGTGTATTGCGACACGTATCCGGATTTCCGGATGACTGCTGAGCGCATTGAACCGTTGATAACTGAGCGGACGAAGCTGGTTTTGATCAACTCGCCGGGCAACCCAAGCGGAGTAGTGCTCAGCGAGCAGGAAGTGCGCGATATTGCTGCACTGTGCGAGCGGCGCGGTGTACTGTTGATCAGCGATGAAATTTACGATGAATTCACATATGTCGACGCCCGGGAAAATGGAACATGTCCCAGCCCCGCGCGATTCACGGAACGGTGTTTGCTTGTGCGCGGTTTCGGCAAGACCTATGGCTGCACGGGCTGGCGGTTGGGGTACGTCGCCGGGCCGACGCCGGTCATTCAGCAGATGATGAAACTCCAGCAATACAGCTTCGTCTGCGCGCCTTCGATGGCTCAAGTCGGGCTGGCAGGGGCGTTTGACGTTGACATGGGTGACCTCGTGGAACGCTATCGCCGTCGCCGCGACTCGGTTCTGGAGGCATTCGACGGGGTGGCGGATCTGGTAAAGCCTGGCGGTGCGTTTTATGGATTTGTGAAAGTGCCGGCGCACCTTGGTCTGACCGCAACCCAGTTTGCCGAGCGCGCCATCGAGCATTCAGTTCTGACGATTCCCGGTGCGGTCTTCAGCCAAAGCGACACACATGTCCGCCTGAGCTACGCGGTGGCAGAGGACAAGCTGGTACAAGGCCTGACGATCCTTCGCCAGTTAATGACCGCCTGATCCCACAACATGTGACAGTCATCTAACGGCGGGCCGGCGCGTGATTCTGTGCGGATCGCGCAGCTTCGACGCAACTCGCAGTCTGGGTCGTCCGAAAACAGTAGTAGGCAAGCAGTTTCCACTTGCTCGCCAGCCGGCTAGTGCTCATAGTGAGTGCTGGCACCGGGACTCGGTCGATGAACGGCCAGTCGCCATCAAAATGACCATCCACCCGCCGCCGATTCGGATCGTGATCCAGTCGGCGGTTTTTTCATTGTGCGGCGAGTACGGCACTATGAATGAAAAGACGGCAACCACAACTCCTGAAGGCTTTGTGAGCCAGACAGAAGCTGTGATTGCCGTCGTTGCCAACGATCTGAGAAATCGCTCGAGCCGAATTACTCGTCAGTCGGCTGTTCGCCTGTGGTATCAGAGGCAGAGACGCCTGCGTCACCAGGACCGGGAGCCTTACGGGTTTGTTCCGGTGCAGGTCGTCGTTTGCCGCCCTTGGGAGCGTCACTTGCATCGACGCCACCTTCACAGCCAACCATAAGACCAACCAGAAGCACGGCTGCAGCGAGAGTGCACAATGTCCGAATCATTTTGCCTGTTCCTGTTCACGGGACCGAGGCCGGCGAATGAGGTGCGCGGCCCGAAGAGAAATGAGCGCCGAAGCTGGTCAGACAACCAGCCACTGCACATTGTTATCGTAGGGCGATGGCCGATGCAAGTCATCTGGAGGACGACACGTCGAGGCAGCAATCTGAAAAACCCCGTTGAAGCGTCAGACGCGACAACGGGGCGGAGGGGAGAAAGATGTCTTGTTGTTGCAACATAGTCGGATGGAGTGGGGGCAGAACGCTAGTTTTTGCTCGGTTTTCCACAATTGGTCCCCAGTTCAGTCGTGCTCAGGACCCGCTGGAAAAGTCGAACGACTCGCCATGAACAGCGCGTTCCAGGGTCGCCTGAAGAGCAGAGACCTGGCTCGAAGAGGCGTGATGTTCCTGAACATAGCGTCGGCCGGCACGGCCGAGCTGTCTTGAAAAGTCTGGTGAGGACAAGAGCTTACGAAGCTGTGCTGCCCACAGGTCCGCTTCCGCGTCTGGAACAAGAAGTGCCGTCTCGTCAGCGATGAGAAAATCCAGATATGGGTCTTCAGCCGCGATGATCGGCAGCCCACATGCCATCGCTTCGAGTATCAGGGAACGCACTTCCCCAAATCGTTCCGGAAGCACCAGCATGTCGCAATGAGTGAGCAGTGACCGAAATCGGGCTGCATCGGTAATGGCCGATATGTTTCCGAGCAACTCCAGGCGTTGGGCCTGCTTCCAGATTTCGTGCTGCTGCGGGCCGCGAAGTTCCAAGGCAATTTGAACGTTGAAGTTCTGCTTCAGCAGCTTGCTCATGCCATTGAGCAGTGCTCTATAAGAAAGCAGATCCCGCCCGCTCCCGATAACAGCTATGGAGATCGGTCGCTGTGGATCCTCGAAGATGCTGCTCGGTTCTGTTGGGATTGCGACGCCTTGTGGGACGTAGCTGACGAGCGATGCATCGACGACTTCGCGTGCTGCCGTTGCCAGTGCTCGACTTGGCGCGATATACGCGCCGACTGATGTTGACAGACGACCTTTGGGCATCACCCGTAGCAGGTCGACAGACCAGATATTAATCGCAGCCGGGCATTCGAATCGCTTGCTGAGATCGAGCGCAAGCGGCCAGGTCTCGCGTCCCCATCCATACACCACATCCGGGTCCGATCGCTGCATCGCCTGAGCGACCTGCTCCACACGCGGACGGCGCAGCCACGGCAGAACCTTCATCGGAACACTGATCTGATTGGCTACGCCTGAAGCTGAATCGCGCCGCGGTTCAGAACCACGTTCGGTAACAGCAGGAACGATTCGCGTAACGTTGTTGCCGCTGTCCAGAAGACCGACGCACAATCGGCTCAACATCGGTCCCTCATGCAGCATCCGTTCGCTGTCAATGATCAACGCGATGTGCATGACGACTCCGATGCAGATTTCGATACGCTCGGATGCAATGGTTGAAAGTGACTCATCATTGCTTGCGAAATGCGCGTAGGCCGGCGGCTAATCAGGTCAACAAGCACCCATAGTGTTGCGGCTCGGCAAATCACCGTCTCAGTACTTGGACGAACAATGACAGAATCACGCCATGACTTTACGCGTGAAATGTTGCGCACCCACGTGGCAAGCACGAGCACATCGCCGGCAAATGCCTCAGCCAGATAGTCCACTTCATGACGAGCGACAAACCACATCATGTTCGCTTCAAGCATCCTGGGGCGGGTGAATCCGCCGCTGTCAGCATGCAACTCCGCAGCGCGATCAAGCCAACGCACGATCTCAATATTGTTGACGTGCGCGACAACATCACTCAAGTGCCCTTCATCAATCGATATTGCACAACAAAATGGATCAGTGTGCGGGATTGCTGCAAACGCAAGGTCGGGGGCGGCGTTCCCTGCAATCGGATGCAACTCGATGGCCGATGCACCTGCCATCAGTTCTCCGATGACTGGGTGGGGAGTTGCTGTTCGAGTTCACGCAGATACCGCCACGAATAGATGCCGGTATCGTGGCCGTCTGAAAACCGTATTCGAACGGCATAATTCCCGACAAGCTCCGCACCTTCGGCTGTCAACGGTCCGCTGGAATGCGCCGAAGCGGGCAGCACTGTCAGCGGATTTGCCTCCATCTGTTTGCGCAGCTCCCGCGTTTCCGCAGAAGGTGACATGCGGCGCAGGAACGCCACCGGAAAGAACTGTGTCGAGCCGTCGGGCCACTCAACTGTCAGCCCGCGCTGGCGATCAAGATCAAGATTTACCGGTCGATCCATGATGCCGTATTCTACACGCAGTACGGTCAGATGGCTGACCAAACACTGTTCACGCAGAACCGCTGTCAGGAATTTCAATGCCCAGCAGTACCCAGGTTCATACCACCAGACACCCCGGCGACGCTTTGTCTGCGATGATAAGTGCGCGCCGAACGCCGGTCTGCGTCGGACTTGATCCGGTGCTTGATCGGCTGCCAGTTGATGTTCGGGGTAATCGCGAGATCACGACTGAGGCGGACGCCGCTGCGTGCCTGGCAACGTTCTGTCATGTTGTCATCAACGCAGTTCAGGAGCACGTGCCGGCTGTCAAATTTCAATCGGCGTGTTTTGAACGCTACCACGCTGCAGGTATCGCCGCGCTTCATGAAGGCATGGCGCGAGCACGCGAGCGCGGCCTGATCGTCATTCTCGACAACAAGCGCGGTGATATCGGCATTAGTGCTGAACACTATGCCGCATCATGTCAGGGACTCGCTGACTGGGTCACGGCGAATTCGTATCTCGGCGTTGATGGGCTCAAGCCGATGCTTGATGCAGGGCTCGGCGTCTTTGCCTTAGTTCGGACGAGCAATCCGTCGGCAGCGGTGATTCAGAATCAGCAACTTGCAGACGGTCGAACCGTTGCGGAAATGATCGCCGAACAGATTCACGAGCTTGCAATGTCGTACACAAGCACAAGCGGAACAAGCGCATTGGGCGCTGTTGTCGGCGCGACCGACCACAATTCCGCGGCCCAGCTTCGAGAAAGACTCACCGGGCAGATGCTGCTTGTGCCCGGCTACGGCGCGCAAGGCGGCGGGATCGGTGAAGTACTGCCGTGCTTTGAAACCGACGGGCGCAATGCAATCGTCACCGCCAGCCGATCCATCATCTACGCGTACGAGCAAAGTGACCACGCAGGCGACTGGAAGTCAGCGATACAGGATGCTGTCCGACTGTTTGCTGACGATGTCGGCCGGGCCACCGGCTGGCGATAGGATGTAGGCAACGGAATCTGTTGAATGAACGTCACCCGCATCATTGTCGTTTTGTGTTTCGCCGCATTGCTCGGTGTGCCCTTGCTTGTGCCCGGCCGGGCCGGCGATGAAGTCAGCGATGCTGCGCGCACATTGATCATTATCAGCCCGCACAATGAACAGATTCGCTGGGAATTCGGCCGCGGCTTCGAACGGTGGCATGAACAGGAGTTCGGCGAGCCGGTTCGGGTCATCTGGAACCGCCCCGGCGGCACGAGCGAGATTCGCCGCATGCTCATTGCTCAATACACCGCTGCGCTGCGCGATGGCAGGCCAGTGGGTGGCGCTGCTGATCTTATGATGGGCGGCGGGTCATACGAATTCACACGTCTCAGCGAACCGATAACGATTGACATCAACGGCGAAACGCGCACCACAACAATCACGGCAAAGCTCGTGTTTGATCAGCAATGGCTCGACGATGTGTACGGCGAGAACCGCATAACCAACAGCGTCCTTTATGATCCAGACGGCTTCTGGTTTGGAACTGCGCTGTCCGGGTTTGGCATTGTGTACAACCGTGATGTGCTCGATGAACTTGAACTGCCGGTTCCGACTGTCTGGGCTGATCTGTCTCATCCCAAGCTTCGCGGATGGGTTGCTCTGGTTAATCCTGCACAGTCCGGCTCCATCACGACAGCACTCGAAACGATTCTGCTGCGCATGGGGTGGACAGATGGTTGGCGGGTTCTGCGCCGCTGCGGCGCCAACGCACGATACTTTTCTGCCTCGTCAATCAAACCGCCGCTCGATGTCAGCCAGGGTGATGCTGCAGCGGGAATCTGCATTGATTTCTACGGCAGGTATCAAGCGCAATCTGTGAAGGAAGCTGGCGGTGGCGATCGACTGGGGTACGTCGATCCGCCGGGACTGACCACGATTGACCCGGACCCGATCGCAATGCTCAACGGCGCTCGCGATCCCGAGCTTGCCCGGCGGTTTATCGAGTACTCCCTGAGTGAACGGGCCCAGGCGTTGTGGCAGTTTCCAATTGAAGATGACGTAGATGACGATCTTGGCCCGACGCGTTTCGAATTGCGGCGCTTGCCGATTCGCCGATCGATGTACGAAAAGTATCGCCAGCGCATGATTGACGATGTTGATCCATTTGCGCTGGGGACGCCGATTGCGAATCTCGATCGGAATTACCGTTCGTTCGTTGCAGTGCTGTTTACCGCAATGGCGATGGACAGTCATCATGAACTGGCTGCTGCGTGGAAGGCAATTGTGCAGCACCCTGCGTACCCGCATGGGTCTTCAGGTGCGATTGTGACTGCGGATATGGTTTCTGACCTGCAGCTTCGCAGGATGCTCGAAATATTTGACGCCATGCCGACGATCGAAGGTCCGGACGGCGCGATATTTGATCTCGCAGATCCTGCAGTGCTGGGGCTCGTCAAAGCGGGGTGGCTGCGCGGCGGCTGGGCGGATGCCGAACTTTGGCCCAAAGCGGCAAAGCCGGCGGATGTGTTGCGGCGGCGCTTCGGCGGGCAGTTTCGAGAACACTATCGGCAGATCGTAGAAATAACGAATGAAACACCAGCACCAACGCCGTTGGCAGTTGGCCGCGAGTAGCCGGGCAATCAAGTCGATAACACCCAAACCCATGACACCACGGACCGCCAGACCGAAACGAACCAGCGCCGCGCCTATGACAATCGACGCTCACGATTCAATGGACTCCCACTCGAACGAGCAGCGCATGCCTGTGCTGACGAAGATCATCGCCACGCTCGGTCCAGCATCATCCGAGCCGGCGACAGTGCGCCGCCTCATCGAGGCAGGCGTTTCAATCTTCCGTTTGAATTTCAGCCACGGCAATGAGGACGACCAACTGCAGCGGTTGAACTCCATTCGTTCGCTTGCAGTGGAACTCGGCCGTCCCGTGGCGGTACTCGGCGATCTGCCCGGGCCAAAGATTCGCATTGCCCAGTCGGCTGGCGCCGGCGCAACCGTCGAACAGGGCGCGACAGTTATCCTGCATATGCAAGCGCCTGATGCGGCGCTCGACGCTGGTGGCGTATATCACTTTACGCCAACCGAGCCGGGCGTACTTCGTGATATTGAGCTCGGCAATCGGGTGCTGATTGCAGATGGCGCGGTACGCATGCTCGTCGTGGAGAAGAACACCGATTCGATAGCGTGTACTGTCCTGCAGGGCGGACTGATTGCAGCAGGCAAGGGCATCAACCTTCCTGATTCAAACCTTTCGCTTGCCATATTGACCGAACGAGATCGTCATTATGTGAAGTGGGCGGTACAGCACGAAGTCGACTTTCTCGCGTTGAGTTTTGTACGCGGTGCTGATGATCTGATTGCACTGCGCGATCTTGTGCATCGTGAAGCGATGCAGCATCAACTGACATGGCGCATGCCGCTTATCGCAAAAATCGAGTTGCCAAGCGCGCTGAAGCATATTGATTCAATCGTTGAAGAAGCAGACGGCATCATGGTGGCCCGTGGTGATCTTGGCGTGGAGATGGATCTCGCTGAAGTGCCCGTCATTCAAAAAGAACTGATTGCCAAGGCACGTTTGCATGCCAAGCCGTGCATCGTCGCCACGCAGATGCTCGAATCGATGATTGATGCGCAGACGCCGACACGCGCTGAAGTGTCAGATGTGGCGGGGGCGATCTTTGACGGCGCTGATGCCATTATGCTGTCGGGCGAAACAGCGGTCGGGCGGTATCCGGTTCTTGCGGTCGAGCACATGCATCGCATTGCTGCTCGAACCGAACGACACATCGCCCAGCAGCCGTCGATGCTGACCGCTCCCAGCAAGCCGATGGATGCGCGGTATCGAACAGCAATCCTCGCGCACGGCGTGTGGACGATTGCCCGCGACATGCATTCCAAGTTTATCGTTGTGTGGTCCCAACAGGGCGGTGGGGCTCGGCATCTCAGTCAATTTGATTTCTGCATTCCGATTCTGGCAGTGTCGACAGACGACCGGGCGCTTCGTCAGATGCAGTTGCTGCGCGCGGTCACGCCGATTCGAATGAACGAGCCCGATGACCTGGACCACTTTACACAGATGGTGGATCTCGTCCTGCTCGATACCGGCTGGGCAAAAGCGGGTGATCAGTGCGTACTCGTTGCGGGCGAGCCAATTGGTACGCATGGCGTGACGAATCGCCTGGCGATTCACGAGATTGGCAATCACGCGACTGGTTTTCATCATCTTGCCAAACCAGACAACTGAAGTCCGATATCCGAGTCGTCGAAGAGCTGCGCGAACCGCAGATTTGCACAACATGCTGCAGTTGCTGCGTTTTATGGTTGACCGTAACTCTCAGCGGTGCTGCAATAGACTGCGGCTGATACCCGTCTGTCAGCGCGAAAACGCCCCGAATGTCTGATGGCCCAACAGGGTGGTACGTGGCACGATTTGAAGTCCATAGGGTTGGTGACGTCGAGACCCTCAATCTCGGCGACGTACCGCTTACCATCGGACGGGCCCATGACAATGCGGTCGTACTGTCAGATCGCAAAATCAGCCGCCACCATTGCGTCATCGAACGTGCTGCCGACACCATCAGCATTCGAGATCTGGACTCCACGTTCGGCATCACAGTCAATGGCAAAGCTGTCAAACAGTCCGAACTTTCAGATGGTGATCGTGTAGGTATCGGTCCTTTCGTTCTGACATTCTCGGATGCTGGTTCACTTGAAACGTCAGTTGCGCCGATCGAGAGTCAGGAGGCTGATGAAGACACCGAAATGTCCGGCAAGAAACAACGAACTCTGACCCGCCGTCGAGAAGAACTCGATCGCAAAGCCGCTGAACTCGACGACCGCGAGGCTGCGCTGCTGCAGCGCGAAGAACTGGCATCCGGCGATACTGATGGGGATCCCGGTGCCGCCGAAGATGTTGCGCAGCTCGAAGCCGATCTCGACGCCGCTCGCGCGGAGATCAATCGGCTGAAGAAATCCACCAGCAAATCCGCGCCAGAAGCGACGAAAACATCCACAAAGAAAAAACGCGCCCGCAAGAAGACAGGTTCCGTATCAAGCCCCGATGAGGCAGCGGACCTCGATGCACAGCGGGCCGAACTCGAACAGTTGCAGGCAGACCTCAACAAGAAGCAGGAATCTGTCAACAAGTTGCGCCGCCAGGAAGAGGAACTCGCTGCTCGCGAGCGCAATGCCGAGCAACTCGAGAAAGAACTTGAACGGCGCAAACAGTCGCTGCAAGAGCAGCTTGCGGATGTCGAGCCATTGCGCACGCGAACTGAAGAACGTGCCGCTGAACTCGATCAGCGAGCTTCCGCCTTAGATGAGCAGACGAAGGAGTTTGAACAACACAAGGCTGCTCTGCAGCAGCAAATCGACGCCGCCCAGCCAGCCCGGGAGCAGTTGGAAGCATTGCGCGAAGATCTGGACCGCAAGACCGAAGCGATCGAGCAGCGCGAAAGCGAGTTGAATCTGCAGCAGGATGAGGTCAGCCGGCTGTGGGAACAACTTGATGCAGAACGCACCGAACAGCAGCAGCAGGCCCAGCAATTCGAATCGCAGATTCAGGATTTGCAGCAGCAGAATCAGGCCCAGTCTGAACAACTTGAGAACGCCCGAGCTGAAACGACCGAGCACGATCAGGCAAGCCACGACGAGGTCGAAATTCTCAAAGGTCAGCTGCAGCAGTTCGAGCAGCAGATCAATGCCCTCGAAACTGAACTGTACGAGCTGCGCGAACAACAGCAGACGGCAGAGTCAGACAAGGAATCCCTGCGCCAGCACATCAACACCATTACCGCTGAGCTGGACCAACGATCATCGCAACTCGATGATTCACAGCAACTTGTATCTGAGTTGCAGCAGCGGGTGGGCCAAATCGAGCGAGCCCACAGTCTCACCGACCGGCGGGCAGATCAGATTGATTCCGTCTTGCGAAACCTGCACGAGCCGACCGAACTGATGGTGGTTGCGTCCACCAGACTTGCAGCCGCACACAAAGCGGTTGCTGATCTCGAGCAGAAATGGGTTCAGTGCGATTCCCGCTTCAATCAACTGGAGCAGACCCGGCCTGATGAAGCCGCCAAGGCTCTCGGCGAGCGCGACGCCATAGCAGCGAAGTTGGAGCAAGCCCACGCAGCCGGTGATAGCGCCACGGCGGAACTCCGCAGTGCTGTCGCGGAAGTTGTACGGCTCTACCGAGCCATGCCCGGCAATACAGACGAGCAAGGCGATTCTCACGTGCCCGTACACCCTGAGTCGGCTTCGCGCAAGCGATGGTTTGCCCGTCGCCGATGATTGACAGAATCATTTGAACCCAAATAGCGGGAATTCGTACAACAAGCGTGTTCGATTTCGGGCACAGGCGCATCACAACGCCTGTCGCTGATCCGCTGGCACTGCGATAGCCTGTTATTCTGATCGTTCAGCCGGTTTCGGCGGCTCATTGTCCCAGACATCCTCTAATGCACCGGGAGTATGTGCGTCCATGACCACCGCGCAGATAGATGTGAAACAGATTAGTGAGCGTGTCCAGGCTGCCAGCGAGCCGTTTCGACACCTTGAAGAGCAGATGCATAAAGTCATCGTCGGCCAGCAGGACTTGCTGCACGGCATGATGATCGGTCTGCTCAGCAACGGCCATATGCTCATCGAAGGCGTACCAGGCTTGGCGAAGACGACAGCAGTTGCATGTCTCGCAGCAGGTATCAACACCGGCTTTCAGCGATTGCAGTTCACGCCTGACCTGCTCCCGGCTGATCTCATAGGCACGTTGATTTATCAACCGAACGATGGCAGGTTCGTCGTCAAGAAGGGGCCTATCTTCTCCAACGTCATTCTTGCTGATGAGATCAATCGCGCCCCAGCAAAGGTGCAAAGCGCGCTGCTGGAAGCGATGCAGGAACGGCAGGTGACAATCGGAGCGGAGACGTTCCCGCTGCCGAAGCCGTTTCTTGTACTCGCCACGCAGAATCCGGTCGAGCAGGAAGGAACCTATCCGCTTCCCGAAGCGCAGGTTGACCGTTTCATGTTGAAGCTCATCGTGGATTACCCCAGCAAGATCGAGGAACGTGTAATCCTTGATCGCATGAGTTCAACGCATTCATTGCAGACGATTGAGCCGGTGATGCAACCGGCAGCGATTGAACACGCGCGTGCAACTGTCGATGAGATTTATATTGATGAGAAAATCAAGGATTACATCGTCAACCTCGTTCATGCGACGCGCAAGCCAGATGAATACGGCCTGTCGCTTGCTGAACTGATACAGTACGGCGGTTCACCCCGGGCGACGATCAACCTCACACTTGCCTCCAAAGCCAACGCGTTTCTGGACGGCCGCGGCTACGTCTCGCCGCAGGATGTGAAGGATGTCGCAATGGATGTGCTCCGTCATCGTGTGCTGTTGACCTACGAAGCGGAAGCTGAAGAAAAGACTTCCGAGGACATCATTCAGATCATTCTGGATCACGTTCCGGTGCCGTGATGGACACGAAGGAAATCCTGCGAAAAGTCCGGCGAATACAGATACGAACCGCGCACGTCGTCAACGACGCGCTTGCGGGGCAGTATCACTCTGCCTTTCGCGGCCGCGGAATGGAGTTTGAAGAAGTTCGGCCGTACCAGATCGGCGACGATGTACGCACGATTGATTGGAATGTCAGCGCGCGGACCGGCGAGCCGTTCGTGAAACTCTTTCGAGAAGAACGCGAGTTGACCGTCATGCTCGTTGCTGATCTCAGTGCATCCCAACAGTTCGGCACCAACCAACAGCGCAAACGCGAATTGCTCGCAGAAGTCGGCGCCACGCTGGCATTTTCCGCAATCAAGAACAACGACAAAATCGGGTTGGTCTGCTTCACAGATCGCATCGAGCAGTTCGTGCCGGCGCGCAAGGGCAGCGGGCATGTGCTTCGCGTCATCCGCGAGTTGCTTGCCTTTGAACCCGTGGGCACGAAGACGAACATCAAGGCTGCGCTGGAGCATGTCAACCGAATCCTGCGCCGCAGAGCGGTCGTGTTTCTGCTCAGCGACCTTCAGGACACCGAGTATGAAAAAACGTTGCGCATGACGCGGCAGCGCCACGACCTCATCGTCGTGCATCTGCGCGATCGTCGCGAAGAAACCATACCGCCGGCCGGGCTGATCGAACTCGTTGACAACGAAACCGGGCGAACGGTCATCGTGGATTCCAGCAGCCGTTCCTGGCGCCAGCAATTTGAACAATTCATGGCTCTGCACGAGCAGCAGTTGGTGAAACGACTGCAGCGCGATCGTATCGATTCCATAACGGTCTATACCGGCGAACCGTTTGTCGAAGATCTCATTCGTCTGTTTCGGGGGCGCGAATTGCGACGATGAGGCGGCCACGGCGAAGACATGATCGACGCAGCATCGCATTGAAATGGCTCGCAGCCATAGCGCTTCTCGTCGCGCCGGCAGCACTTTACGGCTGCGCATCTGATGACCAACAGGAAAACGCATCAGCGACGACAGCCGGCGACACCGCTGATGCGCTGACCAGCACAATGAAACGCGGTCCGGTTTCGGTCACGCTTACCGCGAGCAAGGCAGGGGTGACGGTCGGCGAGAAGCTGGAACTGCAACTCGCTGTAGCAGCCGAGCAGGGTGTGCAGGTGGACATGCCCGTCGTCGAACAGGAACTCGGCGCGTTCACTGTCCGCCAGCGGCGCACCCCGCCTGATGTACCCGACGGCTCGATTCGCCGGTGGGATCATGTGTATGTACTCGATACTTTTGCCACGGGACCTGTCGAGATTCCATCGCTTGAAGTGCAGTTCACAGATGCGCGTGATGAGACAGTCGCAGAGCACGGCGAGCCTGTCACTGCGATTGTTGTGACTGATCCGATCACGATAGAAGTCAGCAGCGTACTCAGCGGCGACGAGACTGATGAAGATTTTCGTGACATTCGCGGCGCTGTCGACGTACCGATCGATAGTGAGAGGACATGGCTCGGAATCCTGATCGGCGCTGTCGTTGCTGCGGGAACAAGTGCTGTTGTCGTGTTGTTGCTGATACTGCTGTTGCGACGTCGCGCTGGTGCTGATCAAAAGCAGGCTCCGCCCAGGCCGGCACATGTCATTGCATTGGCCGAGTTGCAGCAGCTTGAAGCAGATCGGCTCATCGAATCCGGCCGGCAGCATGAATTCTATTACCGTCTCAGCGACATTGTTCGCCAATACATCGAACGGCGTTTCGGCATGATGGCGCCGGAGCGCACGACTGACGAATTTCTTCGCGAAGCAGGCCGCGACCCACGTTTGCACCCGGCCCATCGAGAATTGCTCGGACAGTTCCTGCGCACCGCTGATATGGTGAAATTCGCCCGTTTGACCCCGGCAGATGAAGACGCAGCAGCAGCACTCAGCCAGGCGCGCGGATTCATTACCGACACCGCAGTTCACAGCAGCGACAACGCCGAAGCCCCAGCCCAGCCGGTGGAGGCGGTGACATGACATTTCACCACCCGTCCATCTGGTTCCTGCTGGGCCTTCTTCTATTGCCGTTGCTGTGGTGGCGTATGACGCGATCTCAGCCGGCAATGTCGTATTCAAGCATCGCGCCACTACAGAAGATTCAGCCGGGCATCGCGGTGCATCTGCGCTGGATCATTCCGATTATTCGAATCGCTGCGCTCGGGCTGCTCATTGTTGCCCTGGCGCGACCGCAGAAGACCAATGAACGCGCACCGATTATCAGTGAAGGCATCGCAATTGAGTTGATCATCGACAAGTCCGGAAGCATGAAGGCGATGGACTTTGAACTTGATGGTGAACGTGTCGATCGCCTGGCTGCGGTGAAGAACGTTGTCGAAGAGTTTGTCGTTGGTGGAGAGGATCTGCCCGGACGGCACAATGATCTGATCGGCGTGATCTCCTTTGCGACCTACGCAGACAGCAGTTGCCCGTTGACACTGGACCATGCACATCTGATCGAAACCGTGAAGCAGGTCGAAGTTCCCGCATTGGAAAGCGAACGCGCTACAGCGATCGGGGACGCTATTGCCCTTGGCGTTGAGCGCATTCAGGGGCTTCAACGTCGCACAGACCTCGGCCAGGACCAGCGCATTACCAGCCGCGTGATGATTCTGCTTACGGACGGCGAGAACACAGCTGGTGATATTGACCCGATTCTCGCAGCGCAGATGGCAGAAGCATTCGACATTCGTATCTATACGATCGGCGCGGGCTCGGATCGATCAGTTGCCCCCGTACCGACACAGGATCCATTTACCGGCCGAACCGTGCTTCGCAACATGCGCGTGAGTATTGATGAAGACATGCTCCGGGAAATCGCCAAGACGACCGGCGGCAGGTACTTCCGCGCGACAGACAGCGAATCACTACGCGAAATTTACGCCATGATCGATGACCTGGAACGAACGGAGATCCAGCAACTTCGATACTTCGACTACCGCGAACTGGCGGTGCGCTCGATTCCTGTCAATGGATTCAACCTGCCTTCTCTGCTGGCAATGGTTGTCGTTCTACTTGCAGCAGAGACCGCACTCCGCAGTACTCGACTTCAGACGATTCCCTAACTTTTGCCTTCCAGCTTGACTATGGACTTTCGCATTCTTCAACTCGAATCGCTGCACTGGCTCTGGCTGGTCCCTGTGGTCGTGGGGTTGCTGATTGCCAGCGCTCTCCGGCGCAGACGGGCGCTTGCTCGATTTGCAACTGCAGGCCTCCTGATGCAACTCACTGCCAGTGCGAGCTCCGGCCGTCGATGGTTCAAGGCAATACTTCTGATCGCATCCATGATCCTGCTCGTTGCCTCGATGCTCGATCCGCGCTGGGGCGTGACATATCGTCCCGTGCAGCAACGCAGCACCGATATTCTTATCCTGCTTGATGTTTCCAAGTCCATGCTTGCAGAGGATGTTCGCCCCAATCGGTTGGCCCGAGCAAAGCAATACGTGCGCGATCTGGTGGACCAGCTCGGCGGCGATCGTATTGGTTTGATCACGTTTGCCGGCGCGCCGAGTGTGCGCTGCCCACTGACGATCGACTACGGCGCGTTTCTTCTCGCACTCGATCTCGTGGATACGCAGGACGCTCCGCGCGAAGGGTCGTTGCTGGGTGATGCGCTGCGTCTGGCTGGTGATTCGTTCACTGATGAGGCGCCCGATTACAAGGCGGTTGTCATTCTGTCCGATGGTGAGGATCACGGGAGCTATCCAATGGAGGCAGCCCAAAGGCTGCACGATGATCTGAATGTGCCGATCATTACTGTCGGCATCGGCGACAGCAACGAGGGCGCGCGGATTCCGGTGCAAACCAACGGGCAGCGGACCTATCTGACCTATCAGGGGCAGGAGGTCTGGTCGAAAATGGACCCCGGATTGCTTCGTGAACTTGCCCTTGCGACCAACGGCATATTCGTCCCCGCTGGGACTGGCAATGCCGACATGCAGGAGATTTACGAACAGCGGATTGAGGGCCTGGCCCGCAGGGAGCTTGATACGATCTCAGCCACGTATCATCACCCGCAGTATCAATGGTTTGCAGCAGCGGCGCTTGTGCTGCTGATCATTGAAACAGCACTGGGCAATAGACGTCCCGGGAAACGCGTCTCAAGAATTGAACCAACATGATGCGACATCACGTATTGACATTTTGGATATTCGCAGCGCTGGCGCTGGCAGCAATGCCAGGCATTGCCGCTGCGCAGAATGACGAACCGATTGATCCGACCAATGCGACGCAGCTTGCCCGTGAAGCAGAACAGGCAATGGCGGATGGCGAATTTGAGCGCGCACTCGAATTGTGGGAAGCGCTGCGCGATCGCATGCCCCAGTCGCCACAGGTTCCGTACAACATGGGCGTTGCGGCGTATCGGAACGACGATTTCGAACGGGCTGCTGAGTTGTTCGCGCAGGCGCTGTCGATGACGGGCGATCAGAAGCTGCGAAGCGACAGCGCGTACAACCTCGGCACAAGTGCGTACGCCCAAAGCCTTGCCAATGACATCCCGATGGTGAACCCGGGCGCAAACGAACAACTTGACCAAGCCTCCACCGAGTTGCAGCGCGCCCTTGAGCACTATCGCCAGACGCTTGATATTTCGCCTGAAGATGTTGATGCCCGGGTGAATGCTGAGCTTGCCTACCGCCGGCTGCAGAATCTCGAAGCGATGAAGAAACAGTTGCAGCAGACCAGTCCGCAGCAACAACAAGACCAAGACCAGCAACAGCAAGAGGATCAGAACGAGAACGATCAGCAGCAGAATCAGGACCAGCAAAACGACCAATCGCAGCAGCAGCAGGACAACCCCCAGCAGAATCCCAACGAGCAGCAACAACAGGAAAACCAGTCAGATCAGCCGACGTCCCAGTCACCAGCTGATCAACAACAGCAGCCGCAGGAATCACCTAACGAACAGCCGCCTGATGAAGATTCCGAAACGCCATCGGGCGGCGATCAGCAGGATCAGGAAGATCAATCAGCCGAGCCTCAGCCACAGCAACAACCGCCGAGCCAACCTGAACTCGATGGCATGACGCGTGATGAGGCTGAGCGTTTGTTGCAGATGGTTCGCGACAAACAGCGCAGAAGACAGGAACAGAAAAAGCGCGAGCGAGCTTCACGCTTGCCGCCCGTGGACAAGGATTGGTGATGGTCTCGCCCAACAGGCAATCCGTCTGGTTGCGAAGCGCCGCAGTGTTGTGCGCGTTGCTGATCGTACACACAGTTCACGCAGCGCAGGTCAGCATTGATGTGTCCTCGCGCAACGTGTATGCAAACATTGAATTCTCACTGATCATTCAGATCACGAACGCCAATACGTTTGAAATGCCGGTACTTCCTGCAATGAATGGTATCGACGTCGTCGGCGATCCAGTTTCAAGCGAATCGACACGAATAACAACGATCAACGGCCAGATGACCCAGCGGCGCGACGTGTCGCTTCGCTATCAGTTGCTGGTACGCGATGAGGGCAAATACACAATTCCGCCGATCGGTGTCACTGCCGACAAACAACGATTCGAATCAGCTCCAATCACCGTTGTTGCGACCTCCCCGGCTGCTGGTGAGGAACTTCGCGCAGAGATTCTTGCGCCCGATTCGATCTATGTCGGCCAGCCGATTCACCTCACGCTGCGCATCTGGATCAAGCCGTTTGCCAGCGAAGAGTTCGGAGTGCGCACCAGCAGTACCGATATGTGGGCGCTCATCCAGACAGCCGACAGTGACTGGGGGCCGTTCGAAACTGTTGCTGCACAATACAACAGCCGGGACCCGCGCCGGCGTTTACCACCCGTGCGCGAGGTCACCGAAACGACCGACGATGGCAGTCTGCAGTCGTATTACCTGTACGAACTGAACGCGACACAGTGGCCGAGTTCTGCGGGCATGCTTGCCTTTGACCCGGTGCAGATTCTGGTGGCATATCCAACGCGCCTGGAGCGTCGCCGCGATATGTTCCGCCGCGACGACATAACAATCGCAGAGTGGCAGCCGATGCTGCGCAGCCTGAATGGACCGCGCGTCGACGTGCTTGCGCCACCATCACAAGCTCAGCCGGATGTCTTCGCCGGTGCAGTCGGCGAATTCGGTTTCAGCGTTCGCGCTGAACCACAGAATGTTGCGGTCGGTGATCCGATTACGCTTACGATGAACATAACCGACAACACACACGGTGATGTGCAACTCGAACTTCTGCAACCGTCGCCGCTGAATCGGGTTGCAGAACTTACCAGCAGTTTTCGCATGCCTGCCGAACCGCTCACCGGCGTCGTACGCGGCAATGTCAAGACATTCCGACAGACGATTCGCGCGACGTCTTCAGACATTACTGATATTCCGCCGATTCCGTTTGCGTATTTCGATCCGCAGCAAAAGCGTTACATCGTGCTGCGAAGTGATTCAATTCCGATCAATGTCCAATCGACACGCTCCGTCGGTGTCGGCGATGTCGAAGGAGCTGAATTGACGCCGGAAGCTGAATCGACCCAACTTACGCAATTGGAGGGGGGCATTCTCGCCAACACAACTGGAACAGATGCGCTGTTGCGCGATCAACGCTTCCGTTTTCGTTGGCATCACTGGCTGATTCTTCTGCTGCCGCCGGCGCTCTATTGCGTCGTCGGCGTATCGCGCATTCGTGCACAGAAGCTGCGATCCGATACAGCCGGACGTCGAGCCAGACTCGCCAAGCGCAATGCAATGCAGCGCCTGCACAAGGCATTCCGCGCGCCTTCGGCTGAGCAGGCAGATCTTGTAACTGCCGCGTTGCAGGGATACGTCGCAGATCGCATTGATGCGCAGGCGCGGGCAATGGTCCGCACAGATGTTATCGCCCGGCTGCATGACTGGGACATACCCGATGCGGTCATTCGTGACGTAGAGAAACTGTTGCTGGAGTGTGATGCACTTCGCTACGGCTCCAGCGCCAATGGTGACACAGCTGCGCTTGTGGACCGCGCTCAGAACTGTATCGAAGCTCTGGAAAGGCAGAATGGGTGAGGATGCACCAGACAGCAATCCTGATATTCATCGCAATACTGTTCGTGGTCGTTCCGGATGCGTCCGCGCAGACGCTGTCACCCGAACAGCGCGCGACACTCTTATCCGAGGCGCAGCACTCCTATGATCGTGGAGTTGCTGCGCGCCGCGATGATCCTGCGCTGGCCCGCCGAATGTTCCAAAATGCAATATCGCGTTTCGAACAACTCGTCGACGATGGCGTTGTAAACGGCTCGCTTCAGTACAACCTTGCCAACGCCTACTTGCAGACGGGTGCCCTCGGCCAGGCGATTCTGCACTATCGCGCCGGGGAAACACTGATACCTGGCGATGCTGCCCTGCAACACAATCTGGACTACGCACGCTCGCTGCGACGAAGCAAGATCGATCGGTCCGGCGAGCGCGCACTCGCAGACGCGCTGCTGAGTTGGCACACCGGCGTGTCGCTACGAACACGCGCATATTGGTTTAGCGCGCTGTACTGCCTTTTCTGGACCTGTATGTTTATTCAAATGTTTCGACCGGCTGCAGTATGGAAGTGGGCAGCTGGGGGGCTGAGTCTCGGCGCTTTAATCCTCGGCATCTCCAACGCACGTGATCTTCTCGTGGATGAAGCTGCATGCTACGGAGTCGTCCTGCGCGATGATGTCATTGTTCGAAAAGGCAACGGGATCGGATTCGAGCCGCAGTTTCTGGAATCACTGTCCGAAGGCGTCGAATTTGCGCTCCTGGACCGACGAACCGGCTGGCTGCATATCGAGTTGCCCGATGGCAAGACCGGATGGATCGCAGAGGATACTGCCGGGCTGCTTCGCGATGCACTGCACGGATCTCTGAACGATGGCACCGAAATTTGATGTTGTTCTGAGAGAGGCAGAGACAGCCGAAGATTTCAGTCGATCTGATGAATAGCCTGCATGGGTTGGTTTGTATCGTTATGCATTGTGATCCGGCTGTTCGTGAATCTTGAACACCCTGAAACAAGGCTTGGTTCGACCGGCTGCCTACGATCAGGCTCATTGTTGCCGCAGAATGCAGTTTGTATGTTCGGCAGATTCCAGGTACGGAGATTTGTCAAATGTGTTTGAAAAGATCCATCTGCCGAATTCTTGCACGCACCGTGTTGGCGATCGTGCTGGGAACGGTGCATTCGGCAGCGTTCGCGCGGGCTGCACCGGTGCGTGTCGATGCAGTCCGAACTGAATCGACCGTCGAGCGCCGACTCGTCACTGGTGACGTTGTCGCTGTATTGCGATCGCAGGTCGCAACGCGCGAGCCCGGTGTTGTCATGTCTATTGCAGTTGATGTTGGAGACGCTCTCAAAGCCGGTGATGTATTGGCCAAACTCGATGATTCGAAGCTTCGGATCCTGCTGGAAGAAGTCCAGTCGCAGCAGCGCGTTGAGGAAGCTCGCATTGCGCAACGGGTTGCATTGCTCGATCAGGCAAAGCGTGATGCCAAACTGATTCGTGATTCGTTTGAGCGCGGTGCGGCCAATCCCAAGGAGATGTTGGACGCCGAAACTGAGATTCTCACAGCCGACGCAAATCTGGCTGAGGTCAGGCAGGAGGTGGCAGTCCAGGTCGCTCGAGCGGATCTGCTTCGCCGGCGCATTGATGATATGAAAATTACAGCGCCGTTTGACGGCATCGTTGTTACGAAATTCACCGAGCTGGGCCAATGGGTCAGCGAAGGTGACGCCGTTGTTGAACTCATTTCCGAAGGCATGGTCGAGGCTTGGCTGAACGTGCCTCAACGACTGTTTGCACAAATCAGACAGTTGGAACATTCAAGTCTTCCAGTCGTGATTGACGCCGGCAGCACACAGGTGCAGGCTACTTTTGATCGTCTTATCCCGGAAATGCATCCAAGCGCCCGATCGTTTCGGCTGATTGTGCGTGTTCCGAATACGGACGCAGCGATGGCGCCTGGAATGTCGATCACCGGCTGGGTTCCGACCGGTGCGAAATCCTTACAGTTGACCGTTCACAAGAACGCTGTTCTTCGCAATGATGCAGGTCCGTTCGTGTATGCGGTTCGAGCCGGAGGCGATGGGGCGTCCATGCAGGCTGTACCCGTACAGGTACGACTGATGTATCCGCAGGGCGAACGGTACATCGTTGAAGCAGGCGCACTCTCCGATGGTGATGAAGTAATCGTTGAAGGCAACGAGCGGCTCTTCCCGTATTCAGCGGTACAACCGGTTCGCGAATCGCTGCTCAAATCACCTGTAGGACAAAGCGATACCGAATGAGTTTTCTTGATCTCGTCATTCGGCAGTGGGTGACCGTGGCGGTCGGCGTTGTGCTGATCATCATGGCCGGCCTCATTGCGCTGCAGCGCATTCCGATCCAGCTTACGCCGAATGTCGACGACACGATCATTGCGGTCACGACCAGCTGGGAAGGCGCGAGCCCGCAAGAAATAGAACGCGAGATTGTTGACGAGCAGGAAGAAAAACTCCAGGGGCTTAGCAATCTACGTGCGATGACGAGCGTCAGTCAGCAAGGCCAGGGTGTGATCCGGCTCGAGTTTACGGTCGGGACTGACAAAGACGTAGCCCTGCGCGAGGTCAGTGACAAACTCCGCGAAGTGCCCGACTATCCGGCAAATGTTGACGAACCCATTGTCGAAGCATCCGATCCTGAGAATCGTGACTACATCGCGTGGATCATTCTGGGAACAACCGATCCTGACTTTGATGTGCGCATTCTTCAAGACTTTGCAGAAGACAACATCAAGCCCAGACTCGAACGTGTCAACGGTATGTCCGAAGTCAACGTTCTCGGCGGACGTGAGCGCGAGGTACAGATTCGCTTTGATCCGATCGCGCTTGCAAATTTCGGGATCACGCCCACGGAACTGGTCACGGCAATTCGGCAGACGAATCAGAACATCTCCGGCGGCGAATTGGCGGATGCCAAGAACAATGTACGTTTGCGCATGGTCGCGCAGTACACAAGCGTCGAACAAGTCGAACAGACAATCATTCGCTACAACGAAGGTGGTCCGGTTCGAGTCGGCGATATCGCTGAAGCTGTTGAGACGTACAAAGAGCCGGTTCGGTTCGTGCGTTCACGCGGCAAACCTGTATTGGCAATCAACGCACAGAAGGAAGTTGGCGCAAATGTTGTTCATGTGATGGAAGGGTTGCGCGAAGTCGTGGATCGGCTCAGTGCCGAAGGCGGAACACTCGACACGAAAGCCGTGCAGCTTGGTCTCACCGGCACATTGACGCTCAATCAAGTCTATGACCAGACAATCTACATTGACGATGCGATTGCGCTCGTACAGCAGAATATCTGGCTCGGCGGTGGTCTGGCTGTACTGGTCCTGATTCTCTTTCTGCGCTCCGTTCGTTCGGTTGGGATCATCGCGCTTGCGATTCCGATTTCGGTCATCGGTGCTGTAGTCGCAATGGTGGCAATGGGGCGCACGATCAACGTTGTCTCACTTGCAGGAATGGCTTTTGCCATCGGACTCGTTGTGGATAACGCGATCGTTGTGCTGGAGAATATTTTCCGTCATCTTGAAATGGGTAAATCCCCGCGTGCAGCTGCGTATGACGGCACGCGCGAAGTGTGGGGCGCGGTGCTTGCTTCAACACTCACCACGGTGTTTGTCTTCATTCCGATCCTGCTCGTACAGGAAGAAGCAGGCCAATTGTTTCGAGACATTGCCCTGGCGATCTGCGCCGCGGTGTTGTTGAGCCTGCTGGTTTCGATAAGCGTGATCCCGACAGCGGCAGCTCGCGTGTTGAAGCCAATAACAAAGACGCAGCCCAGGACACCGCGCCGGCAGAATCGAGTGCAGCGCATACTGACATTCCCCCTGCGCGCAATTCACAAAGCCGGCAGTTGGCTGCACAACGCGCCGGATGTCATCGGGCGGTTCATCTACTGGTCCTGTGGCAGTGTGTTTATACGACTGGCCGTCGTCGCCGTTCTCACTCTTGTCTCACTTGTCGGCAGCTATCTGCTGCTCCCACCTGCGGACTATCTGCCGACCGGAAACCGCAATCTCGTGTTCGGTCTACTCATTCCGCCGCCCGGTTATAACCTCGATCAGCAGGCGGAATTGGCCAAGCGCATCGAACAGACGATCGCGCCGTTCTGGGAAGCTGCTATGACCGAAGAGGGTACGACTGAGCGTGAACAGGCCAAGGCACAACTTCCATCAATTCCAACGTTTGACTGGAAGGCAGGCGCCCCCGGTGATCCCATCGTTCCGCCGCCAATTGAAAACTATTTTCATGTCGCCTTTGAAGGCACGATGTTTCATGGCGCTATCTCATCTGAACCGGAACATGTTGTTGACCTGATTGATCTCTTTAATCATGCAACCCGTGCGGAGATAGCGCCCGGAGTGCTTGCCTTTGCGTTCCAGTTGCCGCTGTTTCGTCTCGGTGGCAGCACCGGCGCTGCAATCAAGATCGATTTATCTGGCGACAATCTCAACACAGTCACGGATGCTGCGAGCAGCGTCTACCGAGAACTTGCCGAACAGTTCGGTCGATACACCGTTCAGCCAAGTCCCAGTAATTTCAATATCTTCGGCCCTGAATTGCAGGTCGTGCCTGACAAGCGCGCTCTGGCTGATGTTGGCTTAACACCTGCGGATCTCGGACTTTCAGCACAGGCAAGCGGTGACGGCGCGATCATCGGCGAGTATCGACTCGGCGGCGACAACATTGACCTGAAACTCATTTCGCAGGAATCGGTTGATCGAAAGGTTATTACCAACCTTGAAGATACGCCGGTGGCGACACCGAGCGGCGCCGTCGTGCCGCTGAGTGCATTGGCGGCGTTCAACCAGGTCACAGCAGCCCCGCAGATCAATCATGTCGGACGCAGGCGCGCTGTCACGCTGCAATTCACGCCGCCGCAAGGCATGGCGCTGGAAGCAGCACAGACGCAGATACAGAGTATTCTCGATCAGCAGCGTGCGATCGGAGCTGTGCCGCCGGATGTTGAAACAGGTTTCGCAGGTTCGGCCAGCAAACTGGATGCAGTCAAGACCGTGCTGCTCGGTGATGGCACAATTCTCGGTACGTTGAACAGCTCGCTTATTCTTGCGCTGCTTTCTGTGTATCTGCTGATGTGTGTGTTGTTTCAAAGTTTCGTTCGGCCGTTGGTCATCATGTTCAGTGTGCCGCTGGCCACGCTCGGCGGATTCTTGGCGCTATATGCAGTTTTCATTTGGTCTTCGACAAATCGGTACATGCCGATGCAGCAGCTTGATGTGCTGACAATGCTTGGGTTTGTGATTCTGATTGGCATCGTTGTCAACAATGCAATCCTGATCGTGCATCAATCGCTGAACTTCATGCGCGGCGATGGCGATGTTGACGCAGGTGAATCCAGACCAATGGAACCGCGGCGCGCAATTGCCGAGGCTGTAAAAAGCCGCGTTCGGCCGATCTTCATGAGCACGATGACATCAGTTGGCGGCATGCTCCCGCTGGTGCTTATGCCGGGCTCAGGCAGTGAACTGTACCGCGGGCTTGGAAGCGTCGTGGTCGGCGGGCTTCTTGTGTCAACGATCTTCACCATCTTGCTGGTGCCGATGCTGTTTAGTCTGGTGACTGATCTTCAAGCGGCACTCGGCCACATTCCGGAGATGCAAGCTGCGCGACAACGCGAATCAACCGGCGGCGGCGGCACCCCGGCACTGGCGACGCGCGATCCCAAGACAAACGGATTTTTGTAAGCGCATTCCCCACTTGTCGCCTACGGTTTTAGCGTGTCAATTGCGCAATCCGGGCCCGGTCAAAGAGAACCTGATCGCCCAACTCGACATCGATCTTGCCTGCCATACCTGATTGTATTTCAAGTGCATACTGAGCCACTTTGCCGGACGTATACCGAGGCAGACGCGCGTGATATGCAACCTCAGTTTCGTTGAGCCCGCGCAGCGGCTGCGCTTTCATCTCATGCATCGCAACTATTCTTCCTCGTGCATCGAGAAAGAGAATGTCCATATCGATCAGGCAGTTTGCCATCCAGAAGCTTTGGTGCTGCGGAAAGGGATACGCAAACAGCATTCCGCCATCGACATCGATGTGGGTTCGGTCCATAAGGCCCTGTTCCCACTGCACCGCCATGACAGCGCGTTCAAGTCGAAACAGTCTGCCATTGATGAGCACCGGCTCAAGACCCGCATCAACCGTATTTAGAACGTGCGCCATCTGCACCGCGCGATACATGCCGAGCGGTGCCATCGCGCTCGCTGCCGGGGCGGGTACAACAATGCTAAGCAGTATCACAAGCACGGCATACAACAGTCTGATGCCCTGCAGGCTTGCTTGCACTTTCACGTGTCTGTTTACGTCCACGTATCGACCGCATCCTTTGACTCGGCCCGTGGTGAGCCGTCCGCGTTGTGCTGCGACTGGCCGTTTGTCGTTGGTACGCTGCCCGGCGGGGGAACGTCCTTCCAACTCTTGGGATACGCAGCATCATCAAGATCAAGCGCTGCTTTCGTCGGGAACAAAGGACGGAACGTGTCACACATGACCGCTAATTCGTTGGTCCATTTCTTGCCCAGCGACTTTTCGACCGTGCCCGGATGCGGACCGTGTGGAATGCCCTGCGGGTGGGCCGTGATCGAACCCACTTCGATCCCCTTGCGCGCCGCGTAGTTGCCCTCGACGTAGTACAGCACTTCATCGCTGTCGAGGTTGCTGTGGTTGTACGGCACCGGAATCGCATCCGGATGAAAATCCAGAGCTCGCGGGCAAAATGAACAGATCACAAAGTTGTGTGCTTCGAACGTCTGATGCGTCGGCGGCGGCATGTGCAACGTTCCCGTGATCGGCGCGAAGTCGTCGATGCTGAACAGGTAGGGGTAGTAGCACCCGTCCCAACCGACAATGTCCAGCGGGTGATAATTGTAGATGTAACTGTGTACGTTGTGCAGCGCCTTGATGCGCACTTCAAATTCACCAGCTTCATCGTACGTCAACGGCAATTCGGGCACGCGCAGATCACGTTCGCAATACGGTGCATGTTCGAGAAACTGGCTGGTCTTTTTCGATAGGTAGCGGGGCGGCGGCAGAATATGCGAACTGTTGACCGTTTCAATGACGAGAAATCGCGGGTTCGGTTCATCGTCGGGGGTTTCATCAAACACCATCTTGTAGATGATGCCCTTGGGGATGATGATGTAATCCTTCGGCTTGAATTTCAACGTTCCAAAGCTTGAATAGACGGTTCCTGAACCAAAGTGAATAAAGATGCATTCATCACCCTGGCCATTCTTGTAGTGGTAGTCCATCGGTTCGGCAGGCACGCAGACGCTCATCTCGCAATCTGCATTCCCAAAGAGAATGACTCGGCCGGTGATCGGATCGCCGTTGGCAGGCATCGGTTGCGTCTTCAGATGCCGCATCCGCATGACATCGGTTTCCACATATTCAGGCCTGGTGGAGTATTTCGTATCCCAACCGGTCACTTGCGTCGGTGGGTGAATGTGATACAGCGTGCTGGTCGGGCCGACGAATCCCTCCGTGCCGAACACTTCTTCGCTGTACAACCCGCCGTCAGGCCGGCGGAATTGAATGTGTCGTTTGGGGGGGAGCTGTCCAAGTTTGGCGTAGTACGACATCCGTCTCACTCCGACGTTTTCGAATTCTAATTCCAAAAGGGTCAATGCATTATAGCGGTATAGCGATGCACAGCCGGCTTTCGGGCGGCCTATCACAAGCGGCTTGCGGGAATACACGTCGCATGCGATTGTGCTGCCTTGAAAATGCGTTGAAACAGAAAGTCTGCAAGTCACAACAACTCATTGGAGATACTCGCCTTGGGAGGTACGTCTTACATGCTCGTCGCATTCATCGGCCTCTTCGTTTTGTTTGTTGCGGGAGCTGCTGTGATGGTCATCACGGTGCTCCTGCGCCGCGGCCGCGCCTCCGTGAAACAGGCAAGCTGCGGCAGCTGTCAGTATCCGATTGAAGGTCTCACGGGCATGACCTGCCCGGAGTGTGGCGGTGATCTTCGACAGGTCGGGATCATCACACCCCGCCGTAACGTGACCAGCGGTCCGCTGCTGTGGATCATTCTGTGGTCGTTGATCCTGCCGTTTCCTGCAGTATTCATCAGCCGGTTGATCTGGGTCAGCCTGCCGGTGAGTTGGAATAACACTCGGTACATCACGCTGCACCCTGCGGATGATGAGACATATGTGTCCGTCAGCGTCGAGATATGGTTCCATGACGCGCCGGATGCCAATGTGTATGAATGGGCATCGTTTCAGTTGAATGATGCTGAAGGCTCCGCGGGCGATCCGTTCGTCATGAATCTCGCAAACAGGCAATGGCGTGTGGGCTTTGACGATGCCCAGCCGTTCAATGCTGAATCGGTGACTGCAGTTGATGTTGCGGGCTGGATGCATGAAGCACTCGATCAGCGCGAACAAGATGACTACCAAGCACAAGCCCAGGCATTGCTCGCATACACAGCAACCGCTGCGGCCTTGCAACCGATGGTCATGGGAGAGCAGTTCAACAACGTATCAATCAACGCGGTGACAAGGCAGAGCCGCCCGGATTGGGTCTTCCCGTTGGCATGGACGTTCTGGATCGTGACTTGGTTGTGCGGAATCTGGCTGATTGTTCGCCGTACACGGCGGGCCGCGTCACCAACCGTTACAGCGAAATCTCGCATCATTGATATTGCTGCGAAATAAGATTTGACCAAACACGGTCTTGATTGCTTACAAAGCTGTCACTCGATTTCGAACGAATCATGCAGTGCGACTGTTCGAAAGCCAATTCGTCGGTCTTCAATATCGTCGGATATGGGGAAGGGCATCACCTCTGCCATCAGCGTGCGCTTCAACGATGGCACCGATCCCGGCAACGCAGTGATGATCAGGATCGACGCCATGATCGACGACGGCGAGGTCACCATCGGCGCATTCCGCCGATTGGCAGCGGAGCGTTACTACTGGATCGTCGTGGAATGACAACGCCCAATCCTGTTCGCACCACCAATTGCGTGATGCATGCAGAATGTTGCGCTTTGGTTGCACGCATTCCTTGTTCTCGTGCATTGAGCGGCATATTCCCAAACACTCGCCGAGCGCTTCCTGACAGATTGCTTGTGCGCAACTGCTGATTGGATGCGGCAGATTATCTATTGCCAGCGTCAATTGACCAGTTCCCAGCGCGGCGCATCACATTGCTCGCGGCAGTATGCGTATTGCCCGCGTGAATATGCAATTTCGTTGCAGGAATAGACTTTGTGCATGCAGGAACAGGCTCTTTGCTTGAATCAATGAGCAGTTGCGCACAGGGAAATGACCAAGAAGCCGATTGTCGTAATCGGGCCGATCACAGCAGAGTCCTCGAACCACGCATCGCGATCGTCATCGAAATACTCCTGCACACCGGCGGAGGCAATGCGTTCGGCACCACTCACCGCGATGATCCACACCGCACCGATCAAGATCAGTTGTAAGCGTGATGAACACATGGTTCACCTCCCAGGAAAATGGATTGTGCCGTCCTGGCAGGAGGAGTTAGCGCAGCGTCCGACGCCGCGAACGAAATGTGAATATTGAAGTAAGTAGACAAGTGCAGTTGCGGGCGCAGGGATGGAGACAAAGTGCAGGTCATCCAAGAAAACACTGCTGTCGACTGGGTCGACGATCAATACCTCATCGAACTCAATTCCAAGAACGCCTCCGAATCTTCCCGCGCCGCCGCCTCCGAAGCGCGAACTGCTGTACACTAATCCTCCGTCAAAAAATAGGTCGAATTGTGTGTTGCCGGGATGATCAGTAGCAATACCACCCTGTAAGCTATCAAACACCAGATTGATCACTTGATTTCCATCAAGGCCCCAGCCATCCTCAGGGAATCCGATAAAATCTTCACCGCGCGTGAAATTCGGGTTGCCGATGAACTCCACACCGAGTGACGAGTATTGATGCGTCACAAGAATATCGGGACCGAGTTCGTTGAAGCCGATTGTCGTGATCGAGCCGATCGCAGCAGCGTCCTCGAACCACGCATCGCGATCGTCATCGAAATACTCCTGCACACCGGCAAAGCTTGTCAGCGACAGCAATGCAATCGCGCCGAAATGAACGGCGATATAGCGGTGAACGGCGTTGCGCGTTATTACACGTTGCATGGGTCTCTCTCTCCTGCAGCGCTGTTTGGTTTTCGATCCCACGGAAGCCCCACTGGAAAGCTGAGCAAGTGCAATATAACCTGCTCCGATCCTTACTCGAATAGAATTGCTGAATTTCGCGCCCTGACTATCAGGCCGAATTGTGGCGTTTGGACAGCCTCTGAATGTTTTCTGCACAAATCTTTGCCCCAGGTTGACAGGGATGGAAGGGGGGTTACAATCCTCGGCTCGCCTCAGGGAAAGCCCGTGGCAACGCCGGG
>JAJDDB010000026.1 GCA_029260575.1 Phycisphaerales bacterium | reverse complement strand
GTTCAAGCGTGCCGAGGATTGCCTCGCGTACGGCGCGGCGTTCTTCACGCTTGTTTGTTGAGTCGAGCACGGCTCGCCTTATTGCGCAAGCCGCTTTCTGATAGACCTCTTCGCGGCTCACGATCGTATCCCAGTGCGGGGACTTTCGGTCGTACTCTACCGCGGTCATCCACCCGCGCGTCTGCCGCAGGCGATGCCCATCGAGACGGTCACGCGAGTAGCTGAGCCGATCACGCACCATGCCGATGTCGTTCACGAGCGTGCCCTTGCCGAGTTCCGCATCTTCCTTCAGCTCGCGCATGCCATGCTCGGACGCCGCATTGTGTTGTGGAGTTCGCGGCAGGCTAAAGAGGTGGTGCACCCTGTGCGCTTTACACCACCGCGCCAAAAGCCTAGAGCGATAAGCGCCCCCGTTGTCCGTCATCAAGAGCAGCGGATAACAGCCCCGTTCCTTCGCCACGCGATCCAGTAGCCCCACCACGTCCTTCGCAGTCGCGCTTGGCCCTACCGACAGGCCAATCGTGCGTGTCGAGCGCACCTCGCGTACCACCTCACCCTCGACTGCGCAGCGCGCCTTCGTCCGGCCTAGATGCGTCGCGTCCATCGACCACACGGCGTCCCGCGCCAGGATGCGGATCCGCACTCGCTTTTTCGCCAGGCGCTGTCTCTCGCGCTTCCGCCATTCCGCCTTCAGCTGCTTCAGTTCACGCCGCACTTGCGAGAGCGGGACCGCGCTCCCCAGAGCCCTGTGCACCGGCCCTTCGCCCGTACTCCAGCCCTGACATTCGAGCTCCGCCAGCACCCTCGCCCGCACGGCACGCCTCTCGCTCTCCGCCACCCGCGGACGACCCGGCGGAGCGACCTGCTCCGCCGGATTCAATCGCTTCCAGTTACAGAGCGTGCGCAGCGTCACTCCGTGCGCTTCAGCCAGCGCAGCCATCGCCTCCCTCGAGAGGCGCTTTCTCCTGAGTAGTTTTCCGACTCGCACTCGCGTCTCTCTGGACACGCGCTTTTGCCTTGGTTTTCGTCTTGTGAGCACGACGAGCCCCTCCCTTCACGGGAGAGTCCGAGTCCGGCTTCTGCCACGGGGCACATCTCAGCACTCGCACCAGGTCTTCCGTCCGTGACAGCTCCTTCTCCAGCTCCACGATGCGCTTCTTCAGCGCCGTGGGAGACTGGTTCGGCTGCCCCTCGAAGACTTCCGGTCCCACGCGACGACGCGGCTGCGTCAGCAGCCCCGCCATCATTCCCGAGAGGGCTTGCTGGCTCAGCTGCCACACCCGCAGTGGCGTGATCCCGAGCTCCTTCGCCACGGCCGCTTTGCTCTGCTTCCCTAGCCAGTACTCGAGGATCTTCATGCACACTTCGTGTGCACGCTTCTTCTCCTCCGCTGGAGCGTTCTCCCATAGCCCCCTCACCGGCCACGATGGGCGCGGCGTGTTCTGAAACACCGAGCGCTTGCGCCCTTTTCGACTCCGCGTCTTTTTCGCGTTCGGTGTCGGTTCCGCAGTTTCCTGTCCGTTTTTGTCCGTTTCCATTCTCAATCTCCTGTGTGTTCTCGTTCGTTCGTTCGATTCCAAGGTCCTTCATCGCGATCTCTCGACGCTCACCGTCAGGCGTGTCGATCACCAGCCGACCGCGCTCGCCGTGCAGCGCGATCCGCTCCTCGCCGATCTGACCGACCAGGTACACCGGCCGACGCGGCGATTCATCGAGGGCCAGCCGCAGCTCGTTCTTGGTGAGCTCCTTTTCCAGACCCGCGCGCAGCTGGCTCTCCGCGTCAAAGAAACGGTCCGCGGGCACGAGCCCGTCGATGCCCTGGTGCGGCCGAAAGTGGTTGTAGTGGCGGATCCAGTGGCCGAGCCTCCGTCGCGCATCGTCGAGATCTTCCGGCGAAGCACGATCCCAAAACTCATCGCCGACGGACTTCCACAGACGCTCGCACTTGCCCAGCGTCTGCGGATGATGCGTTCGACTCACCACGTGCTGGATGCCCTCCTTCGCAAGAAGCTTTTGAAAGCCGCTCTTCCCGCGCCAAGCGAAGTACTGGCGACCTTGATCAGTCAGCACTTCACGCGGTTTGCCGAAACGCGCAATGCCCTCCAAAAGCGGCTCGGTGACGAGCGGAGTCCGCTGATGTGTCGCCAGCGCCCAGGCCACGATGTAGCGACTGTGGTCGTCGAGGAAGACCGTCAGGTAGACGCGGCGACCCTGACGACGCAGGACAAAACTCGTGATGTCCGACTGCCACATCTCGCCCGGCCGAGCACGTTCGAAGCGACGCGGGAGTTTTGACTTCGGGCGTGGTTTGCGCTGTGGATGAGGTTGCGCAGCGACGCCCCGCTCGCGCAGGATCTTTCGCACAGCGCTGGTCGAGACCTTGATGCCGTGAAAGCGGTGGAGGTGGTCCGCCACGCGCTGTGCACCGAAGCTCGGGTGCTCGACACGCACGTCCACGATCTGCTGGCGCACCTTGTCCGACAGGCGCTTGGGATGATGGCGTTTCGGGCCAGGTTTGCGTACGCGTGTCTCGAGCCCTTTTGG
>JAJDDB010000025.1 GCA_029260575.1 Phycisphaerales bacterium | reverse complement strand
ATCCCCAGCGAGTGAACAGGCGTCCCGAAGTCCACAAGGACCTCCTTTGCCCATTGCCCAACCAACATACCTAGTTTAATCATGCTTGTCCACCCATCGTGGAGAATTTCTTTTTATCTCCACAACTCGGGCCTTGGCTTGCTCCTTGTATTTCTCTGGGAGCCTGTTGAATGCCTCCCTGCCCTTCGCGTTCCAATAATCCGCCATTACTTCGATTGATCCGTTGCGCACCCATTTCTTGGCTGCATACACCATGTCCTGCCAAGCTTGTGTGGATTCATCGACTGGCGCGGGCTTAAATTTCGTGTGCTTGATTTCCTCATCCCTGGCCTTCTTGAATTTACCTGGCACGGGGAACCCTTTATAGCTCCACGCCGCGGTTACCTCTCTAGCCACAGTCAAGACCTGCTCGGCAGTGAGTAGCGGCTTCTGGTGTGGATTCACACCGCACAGCGTATCAATGTATCCCTGTGCGAAGGCCTCAATAGCCTCCGCATCCTGGGGAAACTGCTTCGCAAGCACCACGATCATGGCCTTAACAGCGTTCTTTGATTCCTCAAAGGCAGCGTTTTGGCCATATGGGGCGAGATCAGTCACTTTCTGTCCCTGAACACCAACCGGGGAGGCGCTGGTTCCCTGTGCGCACATCAACTATGGCATCCGTAACCATTTGGCCGGTCTCAGCGAGCAACAATCGCTGCTCAAGCTTGTCAAGGCGTCCAGAGATGATCTTGAACTCATTGCGACGAATCTCCTGCTGGCTCTGCTTGTGCTGCGCTGCCTCGCGGTCTATCCGCTCCACCTCTGCGGCTATGGCTTCAGCTAAGCCCGCCAAGTTGCGCAACAATACCCGCTCTGTCTCAGATAGTCCGACGCATCCTTCTGCGTCGTTACTATTGCCACGGTTCAACCACGCCTCGTGCCGTAGCTTGCTCTTATCACTCATAAATCCCTTAACCTCTCTATCAGACCATCCGTTGGGTCTGGCTCTATGTGTTGCTCCCAGCCGGTACTGAACCATGTCTGGGCCTGCATGACGTAACACGTGCCTATCCTGCCCTCACGCCGGCACAGATTGGTGTACTTATCCAACGCTATGTCCAGATCCTCTTGTGGTACCTTTTTTAAGGCTCTGTCGTAGCTCTTTCTGGCTTTCGATTTTACCCCTTGGCTGCCGCCGCCGCGCTTTAGGGTGACGATGTAGCGCCTCCAGAGGGTTTCAAAATGTTCTTCAGGTTTGTCGAAACACCAATCCGCGTGAATGCCCTCAGTACGCAAGCACCGCCTACATACGCCATGTGTGTCAAGTGACCGACTGATCATTGTTTGTGCAAGGGCATCAGTCATTCCTGTGGCTCCGGTAATGTTTCTGGGTCAAAGTAATGGGTCGGGATGAATAACAGTGGCCGACCGTTAGCGCGCCAATGTTTCGTTTTTGATCCACCCTTCGACCACCGGCCAATGAAGTACGGGGCATGGTGGCCATCGTACGGAAACCTTGACAGCAGCACCTTGCCGCCGTGCTTTGCATCGTCATCGATTAACTGCCACTCTGTCATGTCATCTCCTCGCCCACCACTCTCTCCTTTGCTCATCCAATTCACTTGCGCATCGACTCTGTGTACCACTTCGGCGGTTTCTTCCGGCTGTCACGAGACGCTCTGCCTCGCCTGAAACACCCACAGGACTTTGTATTGCCCGACTTCAAGTGCCCTTTGACCACAGTCACCTGTCCCCCACAATCACACGCACACACAAATTTACCCGTCTCTACCGATTCCTTGATGACAACTAACCGACCAAATCGCTGGCCCGCGTCCATCCTACTCTCCTCTGCTTTAGGCACAGCGCGGCACTTTCCTCTGTGGTAAACCCCCACACCAGCGACTAACTGGACCCCGTCAGGGGCGAGTACTCGTTAGGCTGCTCTCCAGCCTGTCCCGGTAGAGCTTAAACCCCCTCTACCCTGCAACCAAGTCGTCAACTCTGTCACATCTCTGCGGGGCTTCTGTGATAAATCACACCACGTGACCAGGTTTTCAGTGCCACGAAAGAGCCTGGATTTGTATTTTTCGTCTGCCCGGTTCTTTTCCCGGTAGCGCCCAGATTTGAGGACAGGCACTAAACTAACCTTCAGACTAGTTGATCAGGTTGAGCCCTCCGCCTTGGCAATAATACTGTCAATGTACCCCGTGTCGTCCTCGGCGCTGAGCTGGTCACGCGCATATTTAAGGGCGTGAAGCAACTCCGGGGCAGCGGCCTCCAGGCGGCGCTTAGTCCGCACAGCCTCTAGTTCTGTGTTGAGCCAACCAGTGGGTTTATCCATAAAAAAACCCCCTTTCCATCTGCTGGCGGGGATTTGCTTGCATTTACTGTTGCAGGGTGTATGGTGTTCCTGCGTATCGGTTTTCCCCGCCAAGAGAATTTCACCGATATGTAGTAGGGCTGAGCTTGGGAAGGCGCCCTACATTCTTTCCATCATGCACATTACGGCACGGGCGTCAAGTCGAGATGTTAATGCGGCCATTAACCACATCAATGCGCTCGTTCGCGATGTTGACCCGTTTGCTGATCGTGGCCAGACGCCCATCAATTCGCTCAATCTCATCAGCCATGGCCTCGGCTAGGCGGGCCATATCAAAGTACAAGCCAGACAGTAGGCCGCGTGTGTCGCTGCGAATAGCGTCCTCGCCGAACGTCTGGCTAAACACCCCTGCCAGTTCTCGTAGTCTCTCAGTCATCACCCCTCCCTCGCACGCAGGCTAGCTATGCAAATGGCTAGTGGGAGCGATGCCCTGGACTCTCCAATGGCAAGACCAATCTCAGGATTGGTGTAATACCGCATCTCAACGCCCCATCCCCACGCGGGATTGCTCGTCTCGTGATATTGATTGATACGCAGCAGCGCCCACCCCTCCGGCACCAAGGTCAGCGCGGCGTCTATGCTGGTGGTATAGGCTGGCACCGGCGACTTGTCCACGATGCCAATTGCCTGGGCATGAAACACCACCGGCTCTGATTCGCCGCATGGCCAAGGTCCGATGATTGCATCATCACAGATTTCCATGATGATCTCAGCATCCAACTCCCGACTTCCCTCTGTCGCTGCCTCAAGCTTAGCTAGTAGGTTCATTCTTCTATTCTCCCGGGGTCGGCAGATTTGTGTGGTTGGCTAGGCTGAGTACGTCACGCTCAAGGTTGGCAATGCGCTTGTCGTGCGCCTGAAACGCCGCGACGATCCGTTCAACCTCATCAGCCATAGCCTCGGCTAGACGGGCTATCAAGTCAGCCTCAAAAGTCTTGGTTAGAAGGCCGCTGTTTCGCGCGGCCTTGGCGATGGCGCGTAAATTGTTCTTCCTTGTCATGCCGTCATCCTTGCTTACTGCACGCCGCATTGTATCCCGCTTCCATGCTGGCCAGCCGTCTACCTCGACACGGGCCGACTCGATTTCGTCTGCGAGCCAATTATCTTGGTCACCCATCTACTTCCTCACAAAGTTCCACCACACGATTACAGGTCTCTAGATCCATCCTGCCGATGTGGCACTCATCCTTGGTTAAGCCTAACTCCCTGGCAAGCCACTTGTAGGCTAAATCCCGAGCATTAGACACCTTGTGTTTGTCCATTTTAGCCTGCCACAGAGGGTCTAGCGCTTCGTGGGCTAATACCCTAGCCCTTCGGAGTTGGGCATCAGCGGGCGTCCCTAGGGGCTTGGTTGACTTAGGATGGCAACCAACCCAGGAATCACACGGCTGACATGCCCATATTGGAACGTCTGGCCCACCAATGCCGTACTTATGCCGAGTCGTTAGCTTGGTCTTCGCTCCACAGGCGCATAGGAGCTTTTTCATGGCCCACGCCACCTACCCTCGGGTCTGGCGGCTATTGGGCTGTCCTCGTAGACCTTGCTCCCGTAGGTCTCCCTCCGCTCACGATCTGTCAGCAGCTTGGGGCCCTTCACCTTGAATGGCCGGCGTGGAGGGTTTTGCTTGATCTTGGATTTAATCCCCAGGCTACGACAACTTGAACGAACAGTATCCCTGGAAACCCCCAGGTATTGTGCAACCTTGCCGAAGGACTCAAGCCTCTCTACTAGAGCAAACATGTCATCATATTCGTATCTACGAACGTGAAAGTACGGCTTGATATTGTACTTCATCCGCTGCCATCTGACCGATGAGCGGTTAACCCCAGCAGCCGCTGCTACTGCGGGGTCTGTTCTGTACTTCTCATGTAAGGCCCGGAACTCTGCCTCTGAGATACACCAGGAGCGGTCAGGGCCACCTGTCCTGGGTATGGCTGGGATGTCATTTTCTCTGCGAAACTTGCCTACTGTGGTCTTGCAGACACCGTAATAATCGGCATCGTCCTGGTCTCGCTTAAACCCGAGTCGTTGGCGGTTCTCTATGAATGACTTTTTGCTTACTGGCCACATTGCTGGTCTCCATATAATCCAGGGCTTCGATCTCTATTCTGCAACCGTTCTCCACGTCTGATGCCCAATAGGCTCGAACGTCCATGACCTGGCTATCGTCTGCCAGGACAGCGCTCCTGACCATAAAGTCCTCCGGGGCCTTGATGTAGTTAGATACGTCCCTACGGCGCTTGTCAGGGGCGCCTAGGCCTATTGTGAGTCTGACAGGGCCGTCAAACCTAACGTGCGCCTGTGGAGACGCCATGAGGCCAGCGCGCTCTATCCACCCCTTGTATGGCTTCGACTTGAACCGTCGCGCCTTGCCTGCGAACAAGCCGTTCACTGAAGGGGGAAATGGGAGCAACCAGCAAAGATAGTGCATTTCAAAACCGGCTGGGGTCTTTGGCGGAATTACGTTTCATGGCCTCTCGATAGGCCTCTATCTCGCTCCTGGGCACGCCAAAGTAACAGGCCAGTCCACCGATATCGAACCTGTTTGCAGCCTTCCTGAACGCCTCATGAGAGGGTGGCCAGGACCATGGCATTCCTGCGTCTACTCGTGGCTGTGGGACGAACTCATGGCCGGGCTGATATTTCTTCATTTGTGGCATTGTGATCTCCAAGAAAAAAACCCTAGACCCGAAGGTCCAGGGTCAGTCTGGGAGGAGGGAACACCTGCTTTATCTCACGGTAGCAGGAACCGTATCTCAGAACACATGCGGGGCGGACGTGACTTCCCATGGCCTCACAGCCCGCCCCTAGCCATCCGCACACCGAACACTGCGTCGGTGATCATTGGATGGATCTCGATCATCCAAACACGTCAGGGCGCAGATCTTCTGATTTGACCCCAGTTAATCTCTCAATTTTCCGGCATACATTGGCCGGCGCTTTCGTCTGGAGCCAGTTCCACACATGGCTTTGCGTATAGACCCTTGGGGCCCCATCGCTTCTATCAGCATCTACGGCGCTGTCAAGCGTAAGCTTCTTTGCCAAGCTCGTTTGACCGCCTGCTTTTTCCACAGCGCGCTCCAGTGCGGTCATTTTTATAATTCCGTTTTCTTGTTCCATGCCACATGTCTAGCACGCTGAATTATTTCATGCAACAATTAAATTAGTTATTGACGCGGTACAATGTATGCTGGTAAGATGGCTTTAGAAATTGGAGGACGGAAATGACGTTAAACCTGAAAGTCGATCGACCCACTGACGGCCTATCATTTCACAACACGCTATCATTCTTGGATTATTTCAAGGCCAGCCTGAGTGTGCTTGAGAAGCGACTGGACATGGCTACGGTCCAGGGCGAAACCCCAGCAGCGCGGCATGTCAAGAAGGTGCTGCTCAATGAGGTTGAGAATGTGACCGTGAAAGTTGGGGTGGAATTGGAGATTTCCCAAGACGAGGAAGATGAGCGGGTATTCAATGGGGAGTATGGTTGATGAAAAATGATGGCGGGCCGGCGTTCGCACACGGCAACCCGGAACAGGGCGGTGATCCAGGCATGTCCCTGCGCGACTGGTTTGCTGGGCAGGTGATCGGCGATGTTGTCCATGCATCAGCAGGCTTCTCGAAGGGGGCGGCCCTATGTGCTCAGGTGTCATACGAAATCGCCGATGAGATGATTAAAGCGAGGGACAAGTAGATGGCATATGTCCACTATCACAAGGGCTACGTCATCCGTGAGAGCAGCACTGCTCCGGGTGCCGCGGTATACTATCCCGAGGATAATTCAGCCCACCTCAAGCGTGCGGCTAGTGAGGCTGAGGCTATAGCTGATATTAATAAGCTGACCGCCAAATGATCATCCCCGGACTAGCAATCATCGTAGGCGGCTTTGTGCTGGCATATGTAATGGAATTTGGAGAACGGAAATGAGCGAGATCAGAGACGAACTGACACACTCCATAGACAGTATGGAGTGCTCGATAGACAGCATGGAGCAACAGATCGAAGCCCTAACCGCCCAGCGCGACGGGTTGCTAGCGGCGCTTAAGTATGCTCGCCCGTTCCTCGATGACTACCTTGGCGATTTTTCAGCTATCGACACAATCATAGCCAACGCAGAAGGAGAACAGAAATGAGCGAGTACCTAGACAAACCCCTACGAACCGAGGAGGAAGCAATGGCCGATGTAGTCAAGTTACACGATCCACTGTACACGGACCTGCGAGCCCACTGGAAGGCCATTGAGGCAACCATTGAGGTGTACGTAGACTACGAACAGAAGGGCACCACAGCGCAGCGCCAGGCCCGGCAGATAGCCATGCTGGCAGCGGATAATCTGAAGATTGCATTTGAGAAGTTGGTCTAATGGCAGTGCGCAGGAAGACAGCAGTTCGCAAGCCCCGTAAGCCAGCAGCAAAGGCACCATTAGTAATTGAGTTGGGGGCGCGTCTCTCAGATTGCCATATTAGCATGGGTCGTGACCTAGATGAGAGGAACGTAGCGGCTGTCACTGAGATCGCACGGGCAATAAGAGAGAACGCAATCGCTGCACAGAAGCTCGCAGACACATTCGACACAAGAAACTCTAAGACAACAGGGGTCTACATAAGTGCCCCTGACGAAGATGTAGTGAGCAGCTTTAAGGAGGCATACGAGTCGCTATGATCAGATGGTTCAAGTGGCTCTTCATGGAGCCTGAGCGCAAGCCCTTCTCCCACCTGCCACCGCTCAACCATAAGCTGTTGGCGGTTCACATGAGAGATGCAGAGCGAGGTACGGGGAAATGGGCGAGGTGACCAGAGAGGATCAGATGAGCGGTGATGACATCTTCAAAGCACAGATGAACTCAGCCGACTCGGCAGAAGCACTACTTTCGTTGGCATTAGAGTGGCCAGACATTTGCGGAAACGACCCATACTATAGGGATTTCAGTCGAGTGTTCTGGGATAATGCAGAGAGGCTAACGAACCATGGATAGTCTAACCCGCACGGAACAGCTAGAGCGCGACGTTTGGGGACTGAAAGCTCAAATAAAGATTATGACTGAGACTTATTCGGACAGGTTCATTCAGTGCGTAGCCGATGAGACTCGCCAGGACATTGAGGGCGCTGCCAATACCCTACTACGACTGGCTGGCTACAAATGATCTCAGAATTCTACCCAGAAATTGAACTGACCTTCTCACCCAAGCAGCACCGCTACCGGGCTAGAGTAGACGGCGGTGCCTCTCAGAATGTACCGGGGGTGACTACCATTATCGGGCAAATGAACAAGCCAGCCCTGATGCCATGGGTGGCCAAAATGTGTTCGGAGTGGCTGGCCGACAACTGGCTCTCGTTCACTGCCGAGGGTGCCGATATAGACGGCCTGATCAAAGACATGAAGGGCCACTACCGAGATACGACGGACAAAGCAGCAGACACCGGAACCATCGCCCATCAATGGATTGAACGATGGATTGGTGGGGCCAAGGAAGACCCCCCAGAGAACCCAGAGTCTGCGGCTGCTGTGAGGGCATTCTTTGAGTGGTGGCATGGTCACAATATCAACGTCATAGCATCAGAAAGAGTGTTATTCTCCAAGGCAAACTGGTATGCTGGCACGGTCGATCTGATCTGCGAGGTTGATGGTGATTTGACCATCGTGGACTTCAAAACATCCAAGGCGATCTATGATGACATGGGGCTACAGCTAGCGGCCTACCAGAATGCCTGGACCGAGATGACCGGGGAGAATCGCCCCATCAAGAGACTGATCGTCAACATCACCAAGGAAGGAAAGCTCAACCTCAGAGAATTCGACAAGCCCAACGACATGGAGGCATTTCTAGCGTGCCTCACCCTGTACAGATGGAATCAATCCCAACCTAAAAGGAAATACTAATGGACATGAACGCAGCCTTTCCCAGCGAGAACCTGAAAGCAGCAGACCTGAGCGGAAACGAACGAACCCTAACCATCGATAAAGTCACCATTGAGATGATCGGTGACGACCAGCGCCCGGTCGTTCACTTCCAGGGAGAGGCCCAGAGACTGGTCCTGAATAAGACCAATTCTAATACCATAATCGGGATGCACGGCGCCGAAAGCGACCACTGGACTGGGAGGCAAATTACCCTGTTCCCAACCTACACTGACTTTGGCGGCAAGCAAGTTGCGTGCATCAGGGTCAAGCCAGTGGTGCCTCAGCATGTTGATCCCAACCCGCCAATCCCGACATCTGCCCCGCCAACACCAGATCAAGTGCAGGGCCTTGATAATGAGGCGTTGAGCGATTCAGATATCCCTTTTAATTAAACCTGTCTTCCCTTAGAATAGAGTCGAAAGACTTGGGAGATAGGCATGAAGGTGTGCTTCAAATGTGGGCTAGAGAAGCCTATGGGTGATTTTTACGCTCACCCAAGTATGGGCGACGGACATCTCGGAAAGTGCAAGGAGTGCACCAAACGAGATGTCCGTAAGCATCGAGAAGAGAATGACAGCGTTCGTGAATATGATAGGCGTAGGTATCATGCAGACCCCGCAAGGAAGGCACGTTCCAGGGCTGTGGCAGATAAGTGGGCCAAAGAAAACCCGCACAAACGCAAGGCTCAGGGGGCTCTCGCCTACGCAGTTCGGAGGGGGCGAGTTCAGAGAACTTCTTGTGAAAAATGTGGGAAGACGAAGGTGCAAGGGCACCACGAAGACTATTCAAGGCCGCTGGACGTGATGTGGCTGTGTGTCAGGTGTCACCACCGACACCATGCAGGATACAAATAATGGATCTCACCAACCTATACGATCCCAACCACATCTACCACGGGCTAGAGGCTGCTGCCGAGGAATGGACGCAGGCTCAGCTCGTGGCCGATCAACTCGAAAAGCACGGGGAAATATTGCTCTCCAGAATGATGCTGGAGGCAAAGGACTCGGGGAATGCGATTGGGATCTGCAAGGAGGTAGCGCGAGCTCGCCCTGAGTGGCAGGTACACATTCAAGGTGAGGTCATCGCACGCAATGCCGCGCAGAGGGCCAGGGCTAAATATTCAAACTATCAGGCACTGGCCTCGGCCCGCCAAACGGAAGAAAGCAGCAGAAGAAGCCTGACGAGATGACCCGCAGACGCGCCACTGAGGGACAAGTCCTGACCGTCCTACTAGGTCAAGGCGCAGTGATCCCCTGTTTTCGTTGCAGGACTGCATTCGTGGTGGGGGAGAAGATCGAGAGGGAGCATGTCTTAGAGCTAGCACTGGAAGGCTCAGACGAACCAGAGAACTGGCGTTACAGCCATTCTGAGTGCCATGCCAAAATCACCAATGGCAGTAAGGCCACTAGCGCCGGCAGCTCTAAGCATCGCATCGCCAAGGTCAGGCGGTTGCGGGGGGAGAATAAGCCACGGATCAAACGGAAGATCCCCAGCAGAGGTTTTGAAAAGAGGGCGAAATGACCAGCAAGGCTGCAAGCAAGTTCATGAACAAGGCATCTCTGTTCACGTACTCTGACAACTTCCGTGGATGTGCTCAGGCTCTTATGAAAGCCGAGAGCCGCGTCTCTCTTGGCCAGGAGTCCGGTGAGATCAACGACCCCACCGGGAACTACGAGTTCTGCGTGACCAAATCAGGAACTCTCAACGTGATTGAGAGCTAACAGATACCGTCTGACCACGCCTCAACCTCATTAGCAAAGGGGTTGCGGGAGTCCATCGCTGCAAAGAACGTTTCCCCCAAAGATGACACCACGCGGTACAGCCGCCATAGCCCCATTGGATGATCCTCAGCCGTCTCTAGCGTGCAGCCGCTGTCTATCGTAATGATATCGTCTCTGCACAGCCCAGTGGCTACCGAGGCCATGAAGCCCATTCGCCTGCCGGCACGGGTGGGCTCGTTCATAATGGTTCGCATGTATTCCGGAGCGTCACATACCCCTGCGATGGTCCATGAGTCCCTATGGGCTGGGCCATTGTGATCAGCACGTGCGCCGGCAACCCAGAAGATGGCCAACAGAACGGCGATGATGAGAATCATTCGCACTAGGAGCGGGCTAGAATCAATGAACTTACCCACTATAGCCACCCTGGGCGCGGGCATCAGCCCAGATGCCCCTTGTGTCGTTGCGCCTGACTTGGAGTGCATCCCAACGAGACTGTAGTTCCTCGTCAGTGATCTCTCCGGCCTGATGGAGGCGGACTTGATCCATGGCATAGATTGCCAGCGAGACTAATGATGCTGCTGTAGCTGCTGATACTGTCATTGCTCACCTCCTACGATAACCATTCTCAACAACTCAGCTTCCATGACGGAGAGAGCGGTCGAGTAGTTCTGTGCCGTTCCGTTGCATATCGAATCCGCCACCGCAATGGATTGGGTCACAGCGTCCACCTGGCGCTGCGTGAGAGCGCCTACGGCTGCTTGGGGTGCCATTGCACGGACAAACGTGTCGTGCCCCTCACAGGCACTCAGGAGCTGTTGTGACTGTGATCCTGCACAGCCTGCTAGGATCAGTGCAGTTCCAATGAGGAGGGCCTTCATCCGCCGTACCCCTCTAAGAACGGACCAGTGCCGCCGCCGATCATGACAGTCCTATGCGCTGTGCGACACCCGCTCGTAGCGCAGCAAATCCACCGCCCTCTAGAACCAGCTTAGCCGCCTCTGCGCCGTCAATCTCACCAATGAAAAAGCCAAGCCCTGCATAAGCAAGGAACAAGACCGATACAGCGTATGTCTTCTTACCCGAGAACATTAATAATCTCCTAGTTGCGCCAGGCTGCCACGTCAAAGCACGGGCATGCCTTCTTGGCTAGATCTCTGTGACCAACTATCTTAGCGTCAAAGAAGCGCACAGACAAGCTAGTAACGAGCGTGTCCAGTGACTCCCACTGAGCCGCAGTATAGTTACAATATGGCTTTCTGGCTTCGTTTAGTCCTCCAACAAGGCAGATTCCGATTGAGTGTTTGTTGTGGCCCCTGACGTGTGCGCCCTGCTCTGCAATGGGTCTGCCCTTCTCCACCAATCCGCTTCTGCGAATGACGTAGTGGTAGCCTATTGTGCGGAACTTTCTCTTGATATGCCAACGGGCTATCTCGTCTGCCCCAACGTCCATGTCTGGCGGCGTGGCCGAGCAGTGGATAACAATGAGGTTAATTCTCCTCATAAGACGACCTCGGCATCAGCCTTTGTAGGCGCCTAATCTGATCCTCAGCCACCGATAGCCGACGATCTGCGTTAGGCAGAATCCCATCACTAATCGATGCCGCGATAAACCCAGTAGTGGTCTCTAAGCGGGTGAGTCTGGCTTCTAGGTTTAAGAGAAATGTGAGAACCGCGACTGGACTTAAAATTGCGAGAGCTATCGCAGTCCATTGTAGTTTGTAATTTGGTGCCCTAGGTTCGGGCATAATATCTCCAGATGTTTGGGCTTCTCCCGAATTGAACAGAGCCTTTCTGGCAATGCTATGAATTAGCGAGGGACAAAGTCCTCTAGTCGTCTGACTCTCTCCTCAAGGACAGATAAGCGGCGGTCTGCGTGCGGTAGAATACCGACCGACACTGATCTGGTGATGAAATCAAGTTTAGTCTCTAGACTGGTAAGTCTCGCCTCAAGGCTCAGCAGAAAGCCCAGCACCGCGACTGGGCTAACTATTCCTAGAAGGATCACCACCCACTGTAATTTATTGGGGGCAAACTTAGCTGCTACCATCTATGAATCGCTACCCACGGTGATCACTGGCAGTCGCTCCCACGCCTGACCAGAGGCTATCAAGCAGCTTCGGCCATTCGGCGCAGTAATAAGAATCGACCACGAGCCGCTGTCACTGGACAGTACTTCAAGGACGTTGCCGGTGCTCGCCAGTCCCATGCTAATCACAACCTCATTGTAGGTTTTTGCCAGGAACTGAACGGCAGCCTCATGACTGCTATTACACCCTCGCTGCTGGGCTTGGGCGGGGATGACAGCCATACCTAGGACTATCAAGGCTAAGAAAGGAATGATAAATCTCATCGTGCTTCCTCTAAGAGTTGTTCTACAAATGCCGTCTCGCCCAGTTCTGGGAATAAGTTAACCATCGTATCGCGGATAGCCTCAACTGCTTCCAAGTCATTACGTCTGACCTGGTGAAATGCCATGTGCGACAATAAAATCGGGCTGAATGGGTCATGCTTTAGTGCCCTTTCCAAGGCTTCCTTGGCTAGATCAGGGTGTATCCCAGGCAGGGCGATGTGGAGCTGGGCTACAGACTCGCGCTGCCTTGAGCCGGGATACAGCGCCACCGCTTGGTGGTGAAGCATGTAAGCCCTGGCAAGATCGCCCTGTTGAGCGAGCCTACTTGCCTGAGCGAATAAATATTCGCCGCGGATCAGGGAATACGAGTACAGAGTTCCGAGAGAGATAGCCAAGAAGCAAAGCAGCAAACGCGCTCGTCGGAGTAAAGAGCGGGAAGTTAAACAATCCCAGGAATACGAATGCCAAAACACCATAATAAGCCGACCAGTCTTCTCTCGTTTTCTTTGGTCCCGTGATGATCCCTACTACTAAAGCACTTAACGATACTATACCTATTATACCAAATTCAACCGCAACAGTTAAGATGTCATTATGAGCCGTTCTGGGCCGGACGTATGAATCGAAAATCCCTGGATCTGTAGGAAGAATCGCATCATGCACCGTTGGATATAATGCCCAGAAGTCCCTCCCAAAGAAATCAATGAGCAGGAGGGAATTAACCCATAGTGGTATTCTAACCTCGATACTGTTTGAACCAGACAATACGATAAAGGCAGTAAACAACAATAAACCTGTGACCGCAAGAACTATTTTAGCTGGTTTATTAGGTATGGCGACAATCCCACACATTCCCAGTGCGACTATGGCACCCTTTCCGCCTGCGGCTAAGGAGACGCTCAGGGCCGTCAGGAGAGCCAAGACCGTTAGGGGTAGGGGCAGTAGGGGAGAGAGCGAGATGGCCGCCAGTGCGGCTGCATCGGCCAGGAAAGTGCCATTGAAGAAAAACCCACCAGGGTCATCCGCTCGCAGCAGGCCTTCCCAGCCAAATAATTGAAAGATCAGAAATGGTATGTTTAGAATAATTCCAATGAAGAACGCCCACACGACAGGCTTAATTCTCTCAAGGGACGTGCCGAGAATAAATGCCAGTGCAAGAATGGTGAATCGCCACGACTGCTCAAATGAGAGTGTCGCGTAGACCGATAGCATGAATATTACGCCAAGCCAGTGTACATTTCTCCACTGAGGCTTGCAATAAAGCCACAGTATCGGAAGTGCTACGGAGAGCAGTGCCCACCGCGGGGAGCTTGATGGATGATCCAGGGCGCCCCAGTACAGTACCGGAAGCAGCAGGAAGACTAGGCTAAGACTTCTCTGATTGTAATTGAAGATGAGCAAACGCCTCCCAGTACACGAGCAGCGCCGACGCCGTTGAACGTCAACGTGGCGGCTGAGTTAACACCTGCTCGCACCTTAAACGTTGTTGCGATGGTTGTACCAGAAGTCATGACGTGCCGGAAGACCACTGGCTGCATCTGACTGGCTAGCATGACATTCGGGATGCCTGCGAGAGCGCCTGCGGTAGCGTCCTGAAACAGAGCAACAGTGACGGTGTTGTTGTTTGACGGCGACACCAGCGCGACAACCTCAATCACCAGCTGGCTCGTGGCCGAGCTCGGGGTGATGGCCAGCGTCATGTACTCGTCACCCTCTGTATTCTGAGGGATCGAGTCGTCTGCTGCCAGGGTCGTGGTCCCTGTGGCTACGGCGCCGTCAGTGACGTTCACTGTCTGAACGTAATTGTCCGATGGAACCACGGAACGGTTGAGTTCGTGCCAATCCGTTCCCCGCCTCTGTAGGGTCAGGGACTTGACCGCATCGTCTATTGAGAAATCAGCACCATCGGCGGTTTGGATATTTCCCGTGCCGTGTTTGACGACAATCGTTCTTGCCGTGTTCTCCGCGCGGACAAATAAAAGGGCGCCGTCGCTCACCCCTGTAACCACGATAGTATCGAGGTCGTCAGACGCAGCATCGGCTTCTGTGTCTATTGTATGATGAGACCTTGCCGCCGTGACGGACCCCGAAGAGATCGTTAGCTCACTCGACGTGAAGGCAATCGAGCCGGCTACCGCGTTGTTTTCATCTGCGTCTGTGTTGATGACCTTAGCGAAGGCGCCCGCAACCGCATCGTCAACCGCCTCGACAAACGCCAGGATGGGGTCTGCCAACTTGGTCTTGATGCCGGCCCACGTGATTTCATTGGCAGAGGTTTGCTCGCCTCCGTCCGGGGGTGGCGATGCATTATACCCAGTGTCGTTCTGTTCAGTGTAAGGTGAATTTGGCATCTACTGTATTCCTTGCGGCAACGGCACAGTGGGTAACGAGATGTTCTGTCGAATGTCAGTGAGATTACGGTCGATCTGCTTATCCCTGAACTCACTGTCGGGCTCGTCATCAAACGCCTCTATGAGCCTGCCCAGCAGGGCCCTCCTCTGGGCTACCGGGACTTCTGGCGAGAGAGCCCGGCGCATGGCCCTTAGCTGAGCCGGATCAGAAATGATCTTCGTGACGTGTCGTGCCGAGAGCGCCGCGGCAACGCTTCCCAAGGCAGAGCCAGGAATAAGCCCCGCCACGACTGCGCCCCCCAGCGCTGCTGAAAAACCACCCAGTGCAGCACGGCGAGCAATGAACGTGCTCACGCTTTGTGGCACCTGAACCTTGCTAGCCGCCCCTACGAATGCCTTCAACTCATCCAGGTCCGTTCCCGAACCCTTAATGAACTCCTGTAGGGCTCCGGCGTTCTCGCCCTTGCCGGTAAGCCCAACGTCATCACCGAACTTCTTCCAGTTGAAACCAATCAAGTCGCCTGCCGGGTCAGACTTAATAGACCCCTGCCAGGCAGTTTCGAAGTGCCGTCTCGCAGCTTGGCCCATCAGATCATCGCCAACCAATGCACGTAAATCTGCAATCGCCTGCGGGCTCTTCAGATTAACCGCGACTCGGGCAATCTCATCCTCGTTGATCGTCCCCGGCCTAACCGGACCAGGCTGGAAGATGTTCCTGTCAATCCTGCCGAACTTCTGGCCAGTAGGTGTTTGGAACTGAGTGATCCCCTTGGAATAGAACGAATTGGCTGTCTGTAGGGCGTCTACAACCTCTGCACCCGCTACATTTGGATCGATAGAGGCTAATGCGCCTTCCATGGACTGCTTTAGCGTGGCGAACCTTGAGACATCCAGGCCGTTTGAGCCGGCAAGCCCGATGAACCCTCTGAGATCGGTCGAAAGCTGGCGGTACTGAGCGATCGTCAGGTTGTCTGGAAGCTTCGTCAGAGCCTCTATGAACTGGCCCATCTCATCCGCGGCGGGGCCGACAAGCTCCGTGCCGTCCTCCAGAATGATTTTACCTGCGGCAGTCCTGTCAACCAGGGTTTGAGCCGCTTCTTTGATTGACGGAATGTCATCCACGCCAACGTTCGTCGGCACAATAGATCCGGCGTCCTTAGCCAACGTTTCGAAGTTCCCATACAGGCGAGAGGAAACGTCACGGAATTCCTTAATGGAGCCTCGTGCAGCTTCAGCCATGTCCAGCCCTAAATCACTGGAGAGCGTTGCATTCGGGGCCATGCTGTCGAGGATCTCGCCAAACTTCGTAGTGACGACATCGGCCTTCTCCGCCGCACTCTTGCGAAACGGCCCGCCTATCCAGGGGAAGATACCTAGAACCCTCGCCGTGCCCCTAACTACCCTACCTCCGGTGTGCGTGCCAACATCAACCGCGCCTACGGGGATTCCAGCCGCAGCGGCAGCGTCTACCGCCGCGTCAACATCCGCGCTTCTCAATCCTAGGATGCGCCCGATGCCAGGCTTGACCGCACCAAGCCCCTTGCCGACGATTTGGGCACCGCCTGCGAAAGCAATGTCTTCTGCGCCACTTCTCAGGGCCTGAATTGATCTCTCGCCAACGCCGGGGGATTCTGATTCAATGACCCCCGAGAACCGCAAGACATCTTCAATCGAGTCGAACAGCAGTGAGCCTGCCGCGGTCCCTAAGCCGCCGCCGATCAACCCACCACCGATAGCGCCCCCAGGGACCGTAGCAGGCGCAGCAGGGCCACCAGCGACACCAGCGACACCACCAGCCCCAGCACCGAGGACAGCGCCACCCGTGCCTCCAGCCATCTCGAAGGCGGGTCGTGTTAAGAGCCCACCGGACAGCTCCTCTAGGGATCTCGGCTTAGGCTTACTCCCGACACGGGACTTTACCGTCTTCTGGATAACTTCATCTGACGTGCCGTCAGGGAACTCCATGATAGTCCCATCAGGCAATTCAGCTTCGATCATTCGCCAATGCTCAGCAAGTTGCCTTCGGAATCAAACTTAAGCCGCCTGATTGGCTCGGCTACGGAAGTGGGCGCGCGTGGCCTCGGAGCTTGGACTGAAGGTACGGGATCTACTTCCGTCGCGCCCTGTTGGCCTAATTGAAGCCGCCGCTGAGAATCCGTCAGGGCACTGTTGAAGATCGGCCTCAAAGCCTCCAATCGCTCCCGGACCTGTCGTGACCCGGTAATACCTGTTAGCTTCACCTTGTTCTTGGCCTGCTCGATGGTGCTGGCAAGCAACTTGCCTTCAGGCTGGAGCGTTCTCGCGTAGGCGAACCTCAACTGGCTCTCAAGAACTTGGACTTCACCAACAGACGCTGGCTGTAGGTCGGAAGCTGTGTCCGGATCCTCAACTTGATCCCGAATAAAGTCGTTGAGGAACGCCGCCGCCTCTCCAATATTCTCAGCAGCAGGGAACACCCTGGCGTTGTCACCGAAGATGCTGGCAGCCGTTTGGATCATCCCACGAATCGAGCCTGTGGTCCCAAACGCCCCCGGGTTCTCGGTAACCTGATTAATCACTGAGTCAAGGATCTCGACACCCCTGGTGAGCTCTTGCTGGACGGCAATAATCTCGTCTCTCGTTGTCGGGCTAATCGGCCTGATGCCTGCGGCCTGGCCTGCTGCGGCGCCCTGGCCTATCCTGACCGACCCGTCCGGGCCAACCTCGATTGAAAGGCCGCCGCCTTCCTCGGTCGAAAGCCGGTTAACCCGCCCCTGTAAGGCAGTAAACTCCGGAGAACCCGGTTCGGCTTGGCCCAAGGCAGTGAGTAACTGTATGAATTCTGGCTGACTACTCTCTGAGATGCCCACAAGCCTGGCGAAGTTTGCCTGGCGCTCCTGACTTGAGCCTCCGGTTGCGCCCGAAATCACGTCAGCCTCAGCTATTGTTTCCTCAGCAGACCGGATGCCCTTGTCTTGAGCGGATGCCTGAGCCTGGGCACGAGATGTCAGCGACTGCATAACCTGTTCTACAGTGACCTCTGGCCCACCTCCTAGAGCTTGATTAAAGCCGTTCAGTGCTTCAACCTGCCGCGTGACCGTTCCTAGGATACCAGGCGACTGTAGGGCCGCAGTAGCCGCCTCTGGCCCGCGGTTCTTAGCTGTCTCGGTAACTAGGTCCTCAACGCTCTTCAGGGCCTCCAAGGCGCCTGTGCGGGCCGCCTCGATGGGCTTCCTTGCTGCTTGCTCCTGCGCCTGGCGGGTCTGCTCTTCCTGGAGATCGAGGCCACGGCTCTGCAACTTGCGCCCCGCACGCTGGTCAAGGATGCCCTGACTGGTTTGCAGTCCGCCTTGCAAGCCTTGGCCGAAGCCACCTAGGAAGAATCCATTTGCCATATCAGTGTCCTAACGGAACAAGCCGGTTATCGATGTGCCTAAGCCACTAAAGAAGCCCCTATCCCCAGATGGGACAAAGCCGCCTTGAGAGCCACCAACGGCAGATGCGCCACCACCGAGGCTCCCACCGATGGCTCCGCCAAGCGGCCCGCCAAGAGCAAAGCCTGCGGCTGTACCCAGGAGAGAGCCAATGCCTGAGCCTCTAGAAGAGGCCTCCTGGGCCTTCAGTTGGGCTAGCGCCTGAGAGCTCTGAGTGTTCAGTTGAGCGAGTTGAGCCGTTTGACCCGTCGCAATTCCGAGCTCAGTTAACTCTCTATTCAGGGCGTCATTCACCTGGGCGGTCTCGAAGGCTAGCACCTTCATGTTGGCGTCTAGCTCTGCCAGAAACGATTGGGCTTGAGACTCCGCCTCAGCTTCCGCGAAGTCTCTCTCAACAGAGGCGAGGGCTTGTTCACCGAATGAACTACCCGACACTCTGCGTTGAGTGAGGGTCTGCCGCAAGTTCCCGATGGCCTTGTTTCTCGCGTTGCCGATGGCTCTTGTGCTCGCCTCGCGAAGATCAGAAAACCCTGGGGTCAGGGTCTCCCTCAAGGCGTCAGTGTCACCTAAAATCCTAGGGAACCTCTCAGCCTGAGCCGTCTGCGCGTCAGAACCACGTTTCGTCAGGTTGGTGACGAACACCCCCGGACGCGGTTGATTTGTCTGGAGGTTTAACCCTGGCGTCTTGGCTTGCAGGGCATTGGGCGGGTTAATGCCGAAATTCCCACTGCTGCCACCACCGAACAATCCGGATATTGATTTAGGCACACTACACCTCTACTGCATAACCACGGGTCTGGTACACGCGGGCGTCTTTCCCTAATCCGTGCCAATCCTTGAACGTCCCCACCAGGTGCATCATTCCATAACGCAACAGATGGTCGTAGAACTTGCGATCCTCCTTAAGAGCAAAGATCGCTATCACATTGGTAAACCTCATCGATGAGAGAAACTTCACCGATGTCTCAATCTTATTCCTCGGGGTCGCCCAGGGGAACCACCACACATGCGGCTCAAGAATGTGCCCCTTCTCGAAGGCCACGACCAACCCAACGGGGCGGTCGTCGCCGTCAAACGGGGATGTTAAGACATAAGCCATGCCAGGAGACGCAAGCTGCAACGTCGCCTCAACCCAGCCGTCAAACTCCTGTGGGGACATCCCCTCGGGGCCGTCGAAGGCGCCTTTCACATAAGCAACGTACAGCCACCGCATATCTGGCCGGTCAAGCACGTGGAAGTTAGCGCCTCGTGCAAGGGCCGTCTTTCGGCTGAGGTTATTCCGACGAGAAGTCGATACCGATCTCCTCGATGAAGAAGTCCGCGTCCCCATCGACCGTGGCTCTGACTTGGAACTGCTCGCTTTTCCCGGCAACGTTGAATTGCTCGCGGGCGAATCGGCCCTTAAAGGCGGTGGAATAGTAGGAGTTGTTGTTGTAGTAGAGTCCACCGCCATAAACTGGGGCGCCTGTTGCTCCATCGAGTGTCACCGTAGTTGTGTAATCGTCTAGTACAGAGCCGCCGAATTCGAAGCTCAGCGTGAGGGTTGCAGGGAAGATCTTCCTATGCGTGACCCAGCCCGTGAAATTATATACTGGCCCGACTGTGGGCATTCTGATGACCTGAGAAAGTCTCTCAGACTTGATGTCCGCAGTGCCGCCGTCCTGTGCTCCAGAACCGTCCAGCTGATAGATGTTCCCCGAGTTGTCGCCCATGAACACCGCATCCAGCCCGTCCGCAGGCCGTTTCATCACCCATACAGCAGTCGGCTGGAAGGCCATCGCGTGCTGGGTCTTCCATCGCGACCACGGGGAGACGGACGAATCTGCCGCCGAGTTCCTGTGCGGGGCATCGGTAAACGCTCTATGTAGAACGTGGACCTCCCCGAATTCCGGTGTGAAGAAATACGCCTTGTCGAACCTTGGATTATACGCAGCGATCCAGTCCGTAACATCTTCCATTGAATTGGAAACTAATCTGGATAGATCATCACTCTCCACGTTTCCGAAGGTTTCCGTACTGAAGAGGCTCTCAACCTTCCCTACTCTTCCATAGGCGATATCATTCCCAATGAACGTCATAGCCTCATCAGAAACAGCAGCTGAATCAGCGTACAGTTGGGTTAAAGCCAGGTCAGTTGAATTGGAGCCCGTGGCACGGAACATCCGGCCATTCCGGGTTGAAACCGCGAGCGTCCCGAAGGCTGGGATAAATCCGTTAATTGGCTTGAGATCAGGGGCTGTCAGAAAGAATGGATCAGTCACTGCCACGCCAGACGCTGGACGCTGTGCAATGTTCAGGCTGTCGTAGTCCGTCACCTCGGATACCGCCATCAAATGTGGCGTGGCAATGGATGTCGTAACATTAGCATACCAGGCCCGGTCGTTCTCAACCACGCAGTACTTGGCCTTGAAGTCTCCCCCGAGATTGTGCGCCATCTCAGATAAAGTTGTACCGTCCCACTGGAGGACGTTTTCCTTCAGCTGTAGATCCGTGATGATGACCAGATCGTCCAAGATCCAGTTCTGATGAGCATGGCCGCGCAGTCTCGCCGCGGAGTTAACCGTCCCCTGTAGGGTGAATGTCGAGCCACCGTCCCACTCGTACACGTTAGTGCCGGCCTGGATCAGAGTAGATATTGATCCGTCGGCTTTAATCAACTGAGCGGCGCCGTTGATCCTCGCTGTGTTCGGAGCCGTGCCAGAGAGATCAAACGGCTTGCGTCTGAAAAACAGCCCATTCTCAATGTCTAGTCCGAAATTCTCTCCATCAGCACACTCACGCGGATCGATTAACGTCTCACTGGTTCTGGTATTTCTACCGGCACCGAAGCTGAGGATGAATTGTGCCTGATTGGGTTGCTCAGGCCGCGCCATACATCCTCTTGGGAGGGCCGTCCCTCAGCATGTGCGTGGCGTTTACCATAGACCGTGAATACAGCGGCTCGTTGAAATCCGACGCTGATTTTCTCTTCAGCACCCACCACTGCCAAACTGCATTCTGAAGGACATCTACCACTGCATCATCGATTGGGAAGGTGTCTGTGGTGGCGGTGAGATTAACCCGCTGGTCGTAAGTGTATCCGTAGATATCACCATTCTCATCAGACGTTGGTGTCGTGTCGATACGAATATTGTCTGAAACCGGAGAGATCACCCAGAAGTTCGGTTGGCCGGTGAAATCGTCCGGGTCCATCCGCTGCTCACGCATGGCGTCGAAGCCACCCTCGAAATGCCTCAGAATAAACGAGTTCTCCTGATTTATCGGGTCTCCACGCATTCTGATGAACCCAGCGGGTACTGAATATTCTCTACCAGAGTCAGTCCCCGAGGTAGAGATCGTGAACGAACCTTCGGCGATCTCTTCCTTCAGGACATCCAGGGTATACAAGTCAGCAATCACCTCGTTCCATGAATCCAACATCAGATCGATATCAGTCTGATTGGCATGGCCGGTAAACGACGTTAGCTCCGCAGTCGCACCTTGAATGACACTCGCTCGCTTGAGCGTCTGGTTCACTGCACTGAGGAACGTGGTCGTTTTAGCCATTTAGCTTAGCCCTAAGCATCTCAGCAGTGTCGCCATGCTCCAGGACACCCTTTTCCCCGGCAAGCCTGCGCAGCTCATTCCATTCCATTTTCTCGACTGGGATGGCTGGTTTCTGGCCCATCAGCACACGCATCTCTTCCATCTCAGCCTTCAGAGCGGCGAGCTCGTCAGTCTGACGGGTAACTGGGAATTTACCCTCCTGAAACCACTGCTCAGCACGGGCTTTCATTTCCTCGCCGGCGAGGCTCTCAAACGACGCCAAGCCATCCTCATCAAGAACCTCGTATTTCCTGACCAGGCGCTTGATTTCTGCCCTGCGAAGGGACGCGAAGCCAAGCGAGAACTCTGCATCACGACCGTCTTCCATCGTCACGCAATCCATGTTCTGCTTGATAAACTCCTGGATGTCAGGACACAGGGCCAGATTGGGTTGGAACAAGCGGATGACTGCCATGTTACTTCTTCGCCTTCTTTGTTGGTTTCTTTGCTGGTTTCTTTGGCTGCATCTCGATTGCAACCATGAGATCATTTAGGCCCATCGTGCCAGCGTTGGGGATCTTCATCTCCGCAGCCATCGCAGCAGCCTCGGAGCGCCGCATCCCATAGGGCTTACGGTTTTTCATGTCAGTTGAATTGGCGTCCACCTTGGACCCCGGGTCGTTAATAAGGACTGTCTCGCCCATAGTCTTTCTCCTAGATAGTGTCTGGACCCCGCCTTAGAGGCCCAGAACACAGTTACTACTGAAGATCGGTCGCGCCAGTGCGGACACCACGACCCCAAGCGGAGTTGAGGATCGTACCAGCGTGCCAAGCCTTCCAGCCCAACGAAGAAACTTCATTGAGCGGATCGCCTGTGCCGGCAGAGCCCTTCTCCTTGTTGATCATCACAATACCAGGAATTGAATCCCCAGCAGTGTAAATCTCTTTGATCAACGAGGTGTCGAGCGACAACGCACCGTGGTAGTCCATGGCGATAATCATGGACGTATACAGATCTGCACTCACACCAGTGGTTGACCGCAGGTTGCCCGGATCACCACCCAAGTCAGCATCAATCGATGCCTCCGGAGTAGATACCCAACGAACCCCAGCAACCGCACCGAACTCACCTTCAGCCGTTGCAGTCTGACTGGCGTAATTCTCCGACGCAATAAAGCCGGTGATATCACGGATGTCCTCTTCAACATCCGAATGACAAATGCCCATGAAGGCCGGGCGCTGCGCAGCGGTTCCGACATTCGTGGAGCCAGTCGTCTCCGGCGTGAACGTCATGCCGGATTCCCGGTTCAACGTATTCACGACATTACGGATTACCGTTCGGGTCATGCCGCTTACAACATCGGCATCCGCGGCAACGCTATCTGGGTACACCAGAGTAGCATTGTCTTCCAAGACATTACGCTGAAGTCGATTCAGCGAGCGTCCAGCTTGGATGCCGAGAACCTCAACCAACTTGTCGGTCTGGCCGTTGAAGTTAACAAGATCGACTTCCTCAGTGAGGAAGATGAAATCGCCATACTTCGCAACCGTGGCCGTCACGTCGGTGACGCTCGGTTGAGACGCATTGCGAGTCGGCAGGCTAAGATTACCTGTCAATTCAGTTAATGCGGTGGTGGTCGGCGTCATGTTCTCGACACGGCGCCATTTAACGGAAAACGTACCGGAGTTACTTGAGATATCTCCGGGCGTTGATCCTGCGAAATGCGGGGCACGCGGCTTTGCGTTACGCAGAAGAGTCTGCTGAAAAACAAAGTTTACGGGACCAGCGATTACAGCCTGGTTTGTGATAGCCATTGGGCTCTCCTAGAAGGCCCCTATGAAGCTAACTTTCGTTTGTACGCCTTGAACTCGGCACCGGTCATTTCGTCCAGTTTCTCGTTCGTTATTGGCGCCGCTTCCGGGGGCTCGGTTGAAACATTCCGAACGGAGTCCCGTACCGCCTCTCTATCAGAGGCAGAGTTAGTGTCTGGAATCGAAACCTCTCCAGAGATCTTCTTCGCCATGCCCTTCAAAACAGTCTCCCACCCCGCAGGATTGGAGTCCCGTTGTAGCCAGGCTTGCTGCACACGCTTATCCTCTTGCGCCTCTAGGTTGAGACGCGCGGCAATAAGCTTGTCCGAGATCCCATCAACACCGGCCTTTTTGACAACATCCACGGCGGAATTGATGTCGTCCACCGTGTCTTTTGCCTGTCGTGACCGGATGTAATTGAGAACTTCCGAATCAGGCTTTTCCTCTGTTTTCGGTTCTGGGGTCGGTTCGGGTTTAGAGCCCTCGTCATATTCGTTAAGAATATCATCAAGGCTCTTCTCAACCGGCGCATCCGGGGTCGGTTCCTCGGTCGCCTTCTGCACCTGCTCAACAGCAGTATCTTCCATGCTATTCCTCGTAGCCTAAGTCAGTTAAAAGGGCCAACAGGCCCTGGCGGTATCCAGACTGATAGATCCAGTCGTGGAATTCTTTGGTGGGGTCATCCCCCTCCCTGTAGCTGGGCAAGGGCCGCAAGCGGTTCTTCGCTAATGATGCCACTGCTGCCTGGAACGCCGGGTCCTCCCTCAGGAGGAGTATCTGCGGAGGCAAAGAACTTTTCGACATCCTGCCACATTCCCTTTTCTAGGATCTCTTTCTGCACCGCCTCGAAGTCCATTCCTTGCTCGCCAGCATCACGACGCTGAACCTCGATCTGGAGAGCCTGTTGTAGTGCAGCAAATCTGGTCTGTAGAAGCTCTTGCTCTTCAATCGGCCCGCCGGCGCCGTGTGGCTCAAACCACGCGACCGAGGGGAGCATACTTCCGTCAATCTCGATGTATCCCCGCTGTTTCGGGAGATAAACCATCGTCTTCTTCATGTTCTCACGAATCATCTCGTATTCCATGCTCAGCATGGTCTGCATCGGCCCCTGGTTGACAGATCTGACGTAATCCGTCGTGCGCGTCATTCCACGGGTTTGTTCGGTGTCAATCGCGAACGCCGTTTGGTGAGATTTAGTCTGTGCTCCCAATCTCGGGGCCGAAACACCTGTCACATCTGCGTACTGCTGCAAGAGGCCGGAGAAAATGGCAAACATCGCTGAGGGATCGCCGATACGGTCGAAAACCTCGATACTGTTCTTCTGCGCCTTCCACTGAGCCCCAGGGAACAAGTCAGGACCGCCCATGGCTTCAAGATAATGGTCTTGCGGGTTCCACGCTACTGGCGGCTTGTTCTTCAGTGCCGCGGCATCCATTGTTTTATTCAGCGCATCTGACGCAGCGGCTTGAACCGGCATTCCCTTCATCAACGGAGACGACCCGTATGGAGAATTCAAATCCTCCTGATGATACGGATGGTGGAAAGTAGAACGGAACGGGAACGCCTGCTCCTGGTATCTGAATACTCTTGAGGTGGTTTTGCTGTCTGACTTCCCGACCACGACAGAAATCATCACGTTCTCAACGAAGATCGGCTGGCCAGTGGATCTTGGAACGAGAAGATCGCCCTCGTACTTCAAAACCTGGATTGAACGGGTGTCCTCTGAGAGCGGTTCTAAGCCCCGTAGGTTCGCACCCATCCAGCCCCCAGTAGGACTAGCTGGATCTTTAGACCCCTTCGCAGCGGCCTTCCTGAGGTCTTCTAGGGTATGCCAGTACCGATAGATCGTGGACGGCCCAATCATCAACCCCTCGTGCAGGGTCGCTATCATGGTGTCGTCTAACAGAGTGTTCTTGATCGACTGAGGAATGACTACTGGAATCGGGTTCTTTGAAGTTCCTCTGAATTGATTATACGAGACATCTGGCCGAACCATGGCCATCCTGCCTACGAGAGTGCCGTATTTCAACGCTTCGGCGTTTAAATTGTCCCATGCGCCCCTGAAGTCATACAGACCATGATGATGATTTAACGAGCCCTCAACGATCTCATCCAGGGCGTCTTGATCGATCTTCTGTTTCTGGCCAGGGTTTATTGCTTCCACAGCCCTCTTGGAGAATTCATCCAATCCGGGAACTATAATTGATTCCTCTAAATCCCTGATTTCCTCATCATTAATTGCAGAATGGGCAGAGAAGAAGTTCTGCTCGGTCGGGAACATCAACCTGCGAGAGTCTGAGTTTAAAAGTTCTAACGCCCCAGCTTGAAGGGGAAGTTCCAAAGCTGACATCCAGCCGGCACCCGTAAGAGGTTTTCCCTCCTCATCCAGCTTCGGCATTGGCTCCATGCGTAACTGACGGTCGATTTCCTTCCAGACCTTCTCAAGATGTTTTCTCTTGTTCTGACGGCGTGAGGCCTCATCGGAAATGAACTCGGCTACTAGCTTCCAGTCCGCAGCGGAGATGCGTCTAGCCAACGACCATGGGCCTAACACCCTCGTCAGCCATGAACTGCATTGCGTCCATCATTGCCGCGTTAATCCGTTCTTCTTCCGTCTGCCGCCTGTAAACACCCTTCTTGGTTTCTACGGGTTCAATGTAGAGGACGCGGCCAACTTGCATCTTTTCGTTCCTCTCGATTGCCCACAGAACTTGATAGTGCGGCTTTTTGAACTTCGCGTCCCATACCGAGTACTTCTCAGCCAACAGGACATTTCCCTTGTCAGTGAACTGCTTTGGAAGAGTCCTGAAATTGGATTCGTTAACCATTGCCTCGAAGTTTAGAGTTGATGTCTTCATCTTAACGGCAACTCCCCACCCAACATGGTCGGCTTGATTTTCGGACGAGGGGCTGTCAGCGCATTCAGTTCCTTGCCTATAGTCGCCGATCTCTTCTTTGCACCGGCAACCGCGGCCTTCATGGAAGGGAACCCGACCAACTCCCGGCCTGTTTCTGGATCAATAGCAGAGCCGTTACGACGGACGATCTCAACAATCAACTCCGTGGCCTCGTCAGGCGTTAGTTCCTGCCCTGCAAAAATAGTCGGGATATTCGTCGGCGCACCGCCGTTGATCGCGGGATGAACGATGGTTGTTGTCCGCTCCGTTGAGAATGACCCGTCTGGGTTTTTGAAAATGTTGCGGCCCTCCTTGGTTTTGCCGACAACCTCTCCCTCCAGTGGAGTCATCCAACCATCCTCAGACCCTGCGGGACATGACGCTTCTGAACGGTCAACTCTTGAGGCCGCGCGCATCTCAGATCCATCGTCGCGTACCTCGTTGCTGACATGATGTCGTCCTTCACCCTGACGATCTTCCCGTCTTTCCGGTGATACATCCTGAATTCGTCAAACCACTCGTGAAGATGAGAGAAGACTTTAAATCTCCCAGTCCGCATTCTCTCAAGCATCTCTAGAACCACGGGCTCGACATCCTGACTGCCCCCGCGGTCCTCATCGTATCTCGCCGACCTTGATAGCATGTTCACGTTGTGTTCCAGATACTTATCTTTCAGGGGCCTGCCATCTGACTCGTTATTCACGCCGTCATGGGGCCACGCCACTGGAATCCACTTTCCTCGCGAGTTTATCGCGCTGGAGTGGTAAACTGGGGTCTCTCCTGATCTCTTGTAGCAATCGTAAACGTAGATGATATCTGCATCGCGATCCCATGCTAGCCAAGTGCCCGCTGCTGGATGCGATGTTGCTCCTCCGGCGCCAAAGTCGATGCCGCAGATCCTGGCGTAGTGCCGGGGAATCTCGAATGGATCGCACTTAATGGTTTCTTCGGCTATCTGGAATACTCTGCCCTCACCTGCCATCGGGACTCCAAAAGCTCGGGTGTCCCGCTCCCACTCCGCGTAACTGGAGATGATCTCCGCTCGTTTCTCATCAGTGTAGTGTCCGGCGTCATAGATCGTCATTGTCGTGACTGATTTGGGAATATCCCCCTCAGACGGGGACAAAAAGCTCTCCACGACCTTCGTCACACCCAACAGAGGGGTAAACGTCATCATGACGATACCGCCCGTGGTGTTCGTTCGCGTCACACCCTCAGAATAAATTGAGTACTCCGGCTCCTCATCGAACCAGACCACATCGACCTGTTTACCCTGCCAGGTCTTTCTTCCCTGTTCGTAGGTCTTTAGAACGATTCTCGACAGACCACCTGAAACGTGGCGTACAAGGATTTCGTGTACAACATCTTTGACGCCAGCCTGGCGGGTTGAGACCTTGAATATTGCATCGTGCGGGATTGAGCCAGTCCCAAAGTCAGGATCTGCCTTAGATGTGCTCTCAGTTCCTAACAGAACGCCCTGGATAAGCTCTTTTGAACTTTCGTTGGTCTCAGAGCCAGTCCAGATTAACGTTGCTCTGTCGAAGCGCTTGCCGTCCCAGTCATGGGGATATTTCCCCGTTGCGTGGAACGATACTTCCATCCCAGCTGAGTACGTTTTTCCCAGCTGGTTGCCTGCGATTAATAATCGTTCTCTGTACAGCTTGCCGGCACGGTGGAACTCTCTCTGTTTGTCATACGGTTCGTAATAAACCGCACGGTTCCGCCGTTTGTCGAGAAGAAGAGCAGAAAGTATCTCTACTTCCTGCTCCTCAATGGACTTACTCAGCGTATGCACGCACGTCGATTGACGCTGTACCTGGGCTGTGGAACACCAGGCCATTCGTCGCAAACGGGCCGGAGATGCACTTCACGTCCGTGCCGTCACCGCCGCCAAAGATCGGAACCGCTTGCCCGCTCAGTGAACCCGTTACTCCATTGATGAAGTTCGAGCTCGACGTTGCATTCGCTGGCAGGGTCGTACCGAAGCGGAAATATGCACGCGATGCATCGTCTTCTAGGCAGATCTCGACGTAATCGGCCTCGAAACCGAAATCCACGGCGTTCCTGGTGGCGTCTGCGGCTGAATCCAAGCCGAAGTGCTCGCCAAAGGCCCGATTCACCCGAAATGCACTGGGATTGTCGATCTGGCCGCGGTTGTCTGAGTTAGTGGGGAAATCCTGGGCTAAAACTGGGCTAGCCAAGAGAATGGCGGCACCCAGTAGGACAACAAGCTTTTTCATGTAGTCACTCTCCTGGTTAAGCTGCCGATAACGCCCGGCAGTGTGGCGATTCCTAGGAATTCGTTACTAGCGTGCCGTGAAACGATCCAGTTACATCAAGATCGTTAGTACTGCCAATACCCTGCATTTTAACGATTGCCGGGCCGGTTATTTGCAGAGGCGGGCTAATCGTCCATGTCTTTGATGAAACGCCAGTCGATTGAAGGCCCTCTGTTTCACGCTCAGTGAAGCCCGTCAGAGACGTTTCCGGCTGAGTATTAACGCACAGCCTCATGGTTACATCCGCAGCTCCACCGGAGGCCTTCATCAGGCTTGCTTGCCACGCTTCTATGTAAAACTTCTGCGTAGACGGCAGGCCATACACCGCCATTTCCGTAGAGCCAATTGTGGGTCTAACAATGGCCGTTATTGTTGCGTCCGTCGCCGCGGTGGCGCTGATCGTGCCAACATTCGGCCCGGCAGAGCCCCACGAGGCTACCCACAGCCGATGAATGATTACATAGCTATTCGCAGTATTTACCGGCGTCGTGCCGTCCATTGTAACGGTCTCAGAGACTTCTGCCGTGTCCCAATCAGTCAACCCGTACACCTGAACCGTTCGCGCGCCAGTGCCGACCGGGCTGCCATCGTCGTCTGTGCTGGTCGAGACAATCGCGTGTATCCTGGCTTGTGTTGGCGCCACCCAGATTTGTTGAGTTGGCGTGGCATCGGCACGGTCCCAAATATCAGTAAGAGACGACTGAACGCCATCAGGCGCACGCCCGAACTTAATGACAGGCGAATGACCAGGAACATTGCCCTTAGACACCTCAAGGCCAAAGTTACTCGATGGTATGTACGTCATACGATGTGATAAGCCCCTCCCTGGGGCGACATAGTTAACGAGGCATATTGGGTTGTAATTACCTTGGTCGTTGTTCCGTCGATTGTCTCTGAGCCGCTTCCGTCTATTGTAATGGCGTTTCCTGAGGAGTCTGTCTTTTTGACCGTCGTTATGACGCCACTGCTTGCAGCTGGGAGATTAACTGTAATCGCCCCGGAGGTAGCATCGCAGAGAACCAGCTTCTCTCGGGTAACGGTGTACGGCGAATCTGTGTTTATCAAAGAAACGGTATCAGCAGGCGTTAGAATGACTACCGACCCGTCGTGAGAAACATCGTGATCGTAAGAAACGCCACGGTGGGTTCCGAACAGGTGAAGCGGCTTCTCCCCGCTCGAATCAAGGTTGTTGAAGCCATTTACAACTCCAGTATTGGCACCCATCGAGTTGCCAGAGAAGTGCAACTCCGCATCACCCGTTGATGTCGCGCCGCTCTCAAGGCCGACAATGTGGTCCATGTTCTCAATCTGGCTTATGCAGTTGTGCACCTGAACATTGCCAGATCGGTGCTTGATAAATGCAGAGTTGGCGGGGAAGATGATGCTTCCCTGGTTCTGCATCCATACGTCCCTGAGAGAGGCGTTCCCAGACTCAATATCGGCAAAATACCGGAGCTTCGTGTGCGTTTTTCCGGATGGCGTTAGCTCGATGTAACCGCCGTCCCAGGTGATCGCTTTCGAACCGGATTTGACCTTGAATATCGCGTCTGAGGAAGACCCTGAATCGTAATCGTCTAAAGTCGAGATAAAGAAGTGCTTGAACGCTATGTTAACAATCGTGCCGTCTACATGGATCAGCGGGTTGTCCATCTTCCCGCCCGGCATGGAAAAGCGCAGATGGTCGAAAACCATGTCATCGGAGGCTTTCTGGATCTTAATCCAGCCCGCCGTGCTAACACCGGGTTTAATGATGCAGTCTTCAACCCGCATCCCGACACCAGGCCCACCAAGAAATGCGTCGTCGCCGTTAAAGCCGAGTGCGTAGTCGGACCCACCATTGATATTCAACCGGCGCAGCACATTGGCAGATGTCGGTGTTGCTGACGCCTCCTGGTCGTTGCCGACACAAAACGCCGCCTTCTGACCACAGAGAAGCGAGAAATCTTGGAACACGCTCCGAGCTAAGGGCTCGTGCAGATCAAGAAACGTGTCGGACACTGGCGTGAAGCCAACGGCTGCGTTCAGCCTACTCTTTGTGTGGGAATGCCCGAAAATGCTCCGTTTCGGCCTGGGGAAGTGATCTACCCAAAAACCCAGATTGTCATCGTCTGGATCTATGTACAGATGTTCGCCAGACGAAACCCAGTTTATCAACGCCCGTGTATTTGCTGCGCCCTTCTGTGCAGTATTTCCAAACCCAGCCTGATCGTCAAAGCTCGTCAGCGCTCTCGGGGCTGGATAGTCTTCCTTCCTCTGAAACTGCCCGAACATAGACTCGATAGTGTCGCGCAGAAGGTCATATGTCCCGAATTCCTCGCCGGGGTCATCCCCTATCTCTAATAATTCTTCCTTGGTGCGAGAAACAGGTGTTGGCATCAGGTGATAAGGTGGCCGCTGAAAAACGTCACGTTTGGAGAGTTCGCCCCCGTGATGTCAACCGTGTCTCCGGCCTCGCCATCGACCGTGGCCTGTACATGCACGACATCGCCGACCGCGAGGTTCAAGACCCCTGAAATGGACATACTAATATCAACAGGCATGTTGTCGGTGTCTTCATGGATCGCAAACAACGAATCATCGTCGCCCGTATTCTTGATCTGGACCTCGGCCTGATCAGCCGCCGCAGTTAGGTTGTTCAGGCGGATCGAAGCGCTGAAAAAATATGTGCCGGCTACCGGCGCAGTGAAGTTCTCATTGCCCGCTGAGACGTTGAAGTTGCTGCCGTGATCAAAGTCCACAACGTCCCACGTGACCTTATAGTCAGCGCCGTTACCGGTGACGTTGTTTGTAGCGGCACCAAGATGCACGCGAAAGGCCGGGACCAGCTCGTCCCCGTTACATTCCCAGCCCGTTTCAGAAACTTTGCTAAAGGTCAGTTCAGATCCGGCGTTTCGCGTCGTGAACGTTCCATTCGGGGAGACAATCGTTGCATTAATTGAGACAGTGATTCGTCCTGCGCCGATCTGCTTGACCTTGAAGGAGTCTCCAATAGCAAAATCACTGTTATTCACCGTGTAAGTCTGTGCAGAGGCATTGTCCCCACGAATGATCGAGCCTGCGTCCCCAGATACAATGTCATACGTCGTGCCGGATTGATCGCTCATCGCAGTGGAGAAGAATGTATCTATCAAGGCCTCGATAATCGGCCTGTCGAGGTTTCGCTTCCCAGGATCTGCCAGGAGCGCCGCAAACTCAGCAGCAGTTTTGGATGCCATTAAACAAATTCCTCTATTACGGTCAACATCGGGTCTCGCGTGTCATCCAGCCGGAAGATGTAGTTGTCCGCCCACGCTGGACCCATCGCCCAGGCAGTCCAGCCGACATAAACGTCTTGATTGGCTTCCATGTGCGCGAGAAACGCCCGCGTTGAAGTGCGTCCCGTTGTCGCCTTGCTCGGCCCGAATTCGCCAATAAAACCCTTCTTCGAATTACGCCTTAGCCAATCGGTGAAAACCTCGATGCGGTTAATCACCACTGCAACGTCTACCGACGTTTCCGACGTGCCTGAATTGTCGCTGTCAAAGTATTGATGCGCCTGGAAAATCATGTTGTCGCCGGAGTCGGTCAGCGTCAGTGCCTGAATCCCATTGTCGTTGTCCTCCCAGGAGTGAGCGCCGCTAAAGCCAATGCCCTCGACCATGATCAGGTTGGTGGTTCCCGTGGCTCGTATGGCTGTTATCGCGGCCTGAGCCGCTGGGTACCAGTTGGTCGCAATGATCGAATTCGGCTCGTTCATGATGTCAAAGATGACGTGATCGTTGGCCTTAAACTGCTCAGCCAGCTTCGTCCAGATATGGGCTAGATCAGCACTGGTCGCGCCACCTCCTGTGACCGTGTAGGTCGTCGCGTCGGTCGGCGTGACTGTCCAGGCCGAATCGACCGTTCCTGTCTGCGTGTCCGAGTCATAGTCCAGGATGGTAGCGCTCTCTCCGGCACCAGGACCAGTGTCTAGCGTGACCGTCTCGCCGTTATGCCAGTCGTCCAGTTTGGCGCTCTGGCTACTGCCGAACCCCAGCACAATCGTCGTCGCCGTGCTGCCGGCCTGGCAGGTTCCGGTGGCGTCGCTGCTAAACGCCCCGTTGCCGCCGTTCAAGACCATCCCGCCGACCTGGGCGAAATCGTGCAGGTCAAGAAGAACGTAAGCGCCAAGGGCGGTTAGCCGATTTACCGTCGTGGTCATCAACGCAAGTTCTGCGGTGTCTAGTTCACCGGTTCGAGACCTGAGTATCCGCAATCCCTTGAATGGAATTCTGAAACAATTGTAGCCTTGTTCTATCGCTCTCTGTGGCGATCTATAGATATGACGAAACGAGGCTATGTATGGCCTATATTCCTCGTCCGGCCAGAAATAGTCGGAAAGGTGCGTGCCAGGGACAGTGCCGAATTCAGCACCTGCTAGGTTAAACCCTCTAAGTGAGAGGGTTGTTAGATCCGGAAGCGCCATCAGGACACCGCCGCGAATGGGTGGAATTCTTCACGCCCACCATAGTCCACAGTTTCAACCCGATTGACGTAAGTGGTTGCCCACCAAGGACCCCCGGACCACACCACCCAGCCCACATACACATCAGCACTGTCCTGCATGTGAGCCAGGAAATCACGCATGACTAATTTCGTGTCTTCATTCCCCTCGCCCCCGAACTCTCCGATGAAGCCCTTGAGGCCGTTCGCTCTTAGCCAATTCGTAAACACCAAAATTCGCCCAATAACCTCGTCAGACGACACGCTTACCGTGCTCGTTCCAGAACTGTCTAAATCGAAATACTGATGGGCCTCCCACACGAGGTTGTCGCCCGGATCGGTAGTCGTCAGCGCCGCAGCACCGTTTCCACTCGTGATCCATGAATGCGCGCCTGCAAAGTCCACTCCGGTCGCGAGGATCAGGTTATTCGCACCGACCACGTTGCGGATCTCGTTGATCGCCGCCTGCTGAGCCGGGAACCACTCATCAATTGTGACGCTGCTGGTGGGCTCGTTCATCAACCCGAAGATCACACGCGGATTGTCCTTAAACAGCGTCGCGAGCTTGTTCCAAAAGTCCTCGAAGTCCGCAATCGTTGCGCCGCCGCCGACAACCTCCCACGCCTCACCTGCTACGGGGTTGGCGTCCCAAGCGCTCACAGTCGCCGTCTTGGTGATTGGGTCTGGCACCACCGTGTAGTCGCTGATCGTGCGTGACTGGCCGTCTATGACAATCGTGAGGCCGGCCAGCCACCCCGTGATCTCCGACGCGCCGCTTAGCACCACCGTGGTGTCCGTCGAGCTTATAACCGTGCCCGTTGCGTCAACCCGATTGATCACCGCGCCGGCGAATGCCCCAAAGTCATGCGGGTCCAACACCACATAGGCACCGAGGTTGGTGTAGTGCTCAACACACGCAATCAATCGTGCCTGCTCGCCTGCGTCGAACGCGCCGAGCCTTGACCTTTGGAGACGCTGCCCTTTGAACGGGATGCGGAAGCAGTTAAAGCCGCGCTTGATCATGTCCTCGCCGAAGCGATACTTCGATCCAGCGGCGCCCGACCATGGATAGACGTAATCTATCCCGTGCGTGCCGGGCCTGACACTCCCGAATTCGGCACCCGCCAAGTTGAAGCCCTTCAAGCTCAGCGTCGTGATGTCAGGTAGCGATGCGCGCGTTTCAGACCTCGCGTTATGGCCAAAGAACACCGGGCGGCGGTCATAAATGGCGCTGACAACGTTCGATGCCCTGGGCCGGCGTAGTTCCACGGTGAAATTCACCGCGCCGGTCCAGACAAAATAGATTGAGTACCGGACAAACGCGATATCATTTGGCGGCGCGTTTCCACTAGTGTTTTGGTCAGTAGAAATCCTTGGCGACCAATCGAACGTCCGCATCGTTCCATCAAGCCCCGACAAAAAGTCATCGCCTGTCAGGAAACTGAAGTCCGTAGCGGTCGTGCCATCTGATCTGTACTGGTGGAGCGCGTGATGGATCTCCGACACGTTAGTTAGCGACCCCGCAGAAAGACGAAGGTCGCTTTCGAGGAAAAGAACCTCACCCACCACCGCGGGAATATCGGCAGTAGACGCCGTAAACCATATCTTCGCCGACCCAGATCCTGAATCAATCATTTCCAACGTGATCGTTTCCGCGCCTGATGTAGTGTCCACAGCCTTGATGGCGGGGGTGATCGTGCTGCTGCCAATGACCGACCAGTCAGTCGGGAAGGCCTGTGGTCCGGGGCTGTCGTCCGCCGCACCCGTCATCACACTATTCGAGACAAGGTTAGTAGCATCAGTCGCAGGTATCGGTGCCTCGTGGATCGTTAGGCCAGTATCGTTTGCATCTTGAGGGGCCGCGGTGGCGCTCTTGCGATACCAGGACATCTCAACAATCGCAGCGTCTCGTGCTGCGTTTGGACCTGTAAACCGCACCAGTTGATGCGGCCCATCCAGGGTGCCGCTGACAACGTGAAGATCAGAGATCGAGAGCACATCCGCCCGGGTGTTGGCTGTGTCCCCATCTTTGAATGCAAAGGTGTTGCTGCCAAACGTATAGCCCAGAGATGTCATTTTGTCGTTAAACGCAGAGAGAGCGCCGCGCACGTACATCTCTACCGACGTAGGAACACTGACCCTCATGCAGGCTCGTACCCAGTCAAGCCCCCGGCCTCGAGCTTAAAGCCCCACATGTGCAGGAACGTGGCCGTGGCCTCCGTAGCGCCGCCGTCAGCCGTAACCAACGAAAAGAAATAAGTAATCGCTGTCGATGAAAAGCCCTCGGCGCCCAAAACAACCCTGTAATAATCTCCATAATCAAGAATCGAGTGCGCGGTGGTAGTCGGTGGGGCGCCGCCAGTCTCTGTATTCGCTCCCACTATTCCGTTCGTAATGTCGAACCAGCCCTGAGACTGCCCGCCACCAGTCTGCAAGCCTACCCTCAGCCATTGATGGTCGCCGGTCTTCTTGATAAACACGCTTCCGGTATGCTCATTGGTCGAAGCAGCAGTAATTGCCTCTTGGACAATTCCAGAACTGGTAGAGTGTTGTACCTTGTCGGCCGTGGTCGTGCCATTGGGAGCAACCGCGTCATTGACCGTGATCGTGGTGTTCGACTTCGACCAGGCCGCATCAGACAGATCTTCCGATACAGCGAACAAGTTAGCCGTTGGGGCAACGGCAGTTTGTGGCTGGAGCACCACGGACCCAACGTGGCCACCGTCAAAGAACGTCCCTGATGACGTATCGTGGCCTATAGATACACCGTTGTTGGCTCCAGCATTAAAGGCAACATCTCCAAGCACCCGTAACACCTCGGAACCTCCATCGCGCACAACAGATAGCTCATTCCCCGCCCAAGATACTACCAGCGTCATAGTCTGGCCATCAGACCAGTTTGCAATATCAATTGTGACGGGATTGCTATTATTAACGTCCATCAACACACGAACGTCTTTGTCTGATTGCCTTGAAATAGTAACTTGGTCGGTCGCGTCGGCGCCCATCTCAAATACCGTCGCATCACCCGAAGCGTGGACTCCATCAGGGGCGGTGGCGGTGATCGTTAGAATTCCCTCGTCAGGAAGATCTGCGATGGTCCCAGTGACTAACTGAGCCTGCCGGGTTTCGGCATTGACCCCGTCGCTTTCCATGAACGCCGTGCGGATCGGCCCGGATTCCATCTGCGTTAGTTCGATATCCAGCGTCAGATCGATCGCGCCGGAGCCATCCCAATTAATCTTTAAACCCGGACGCCCCGTCGCAGTGCTCGCATTGGCCGCGGTCAAGGGATCGCTGTATGTCTTCAGCGTGGCCGTGGGCGTGATGGCGGCGCCCGACTGGGTGGCCAGCAACGCCGGAACAGCGCTGTATTCCTCCATCTGTAAATTGATGTCGGTGACGTTGGTGAGGTCGCCGGCACTCATTGCGATTCTGGCCGAGATCGTATTAACGTCGTTCTGCACCGCCGCGACCCGGTCATCATCTTCAAACGAGAGGATCGGATCCGCCGAGGGTGTGCCGTTAAACCGCAGGCTGATGCGCGTCGTACCGTTTGATGTCGTGACGGATTCGACGGTTGGCGTGATTCCGCCGGCAGTGACCGACCAGAAGTTCGGCAGCGTGTCCGTCGCCGCGACTGCACCCGCCATCACCGGGTTACGGATCTGGTTCGTCGCTTGACCGCCGCAGTGCAGTCCGAGTGCTGCGTTGGAATCGTCCGGGTCATGGTCCAGGGCCGAAAGATTAACCCCAACCTCATCCCAATCTCCGGAACTGTCAAAATAACCCAGAACCGAGGATCTACTAAATGAGAGCCCTGGAACATGGTCACTCGTAAGGCCGTTCAAGGTCGTGTAGGGCCAACGAATAAGGAAGCCCTCTAGCCAGGGCGTGGGCTTAATACCAGGATTGAGGAGCCGCCCAGGACCTCCTAGCATCAGTCCATCAACGTGACCCAGAGGTCACCGTCAACCGTATCCCGGATTGCTGCAATTTTCTCATCCTGGATGCGGAAGTAATAGGGGGTGTCAGCGACAATATACGCATCCGTCGCTACTGCCGTAGGAGTTTCTCCAAAGCGAACATGGCAATCAGTCGTGGCCGTGATCATCACAACGCCATCCACCGCGGATGTAATCGCAGCAGAAGTTCCCGTGAAACTTGCTTTCTGAGTAGAAAGAGGCCTTAAGGCTTGGATGCGATGACCAGTTTGGTCCTTGGCTAAGCTAGGAGGGGTTTTCGCCATTATGTAATTCTCCCAAACTCTGAGAGGAGATGTTTAATCCCCTCGCCAATGGCTTTCTGGCTCTCCAACATGGATTTTGCTTCGTCGCGGTCTTTCTTCGCCTCTGCGATCAGACCGTTCAATTCCTCAGTCTTCGCACGCATGAGATTTGTTTCCCGGTTAAGCCTCTCGCCAAGGTCCGCGGCCTCCCTCTGAGATCCTAAAGCTTCAGCCAAGAGACCCTGAGCCCGCTGCTCCTTCGCACTCGACTGTGCAATAGCAGCTTCAGCTGAGCGTTTAGCCTTACGGAAGTTCACCGTTTGTTCTTCTATATCCATGTCAATGCCTCTTGAAGCTGAATAGCCAGCGTAGGAATAATTTAGGGCTGACAGCCCGCAGGTGGTTAAGGAACCTTCGCATTCTTCGCCCTGTATTTACGCTGACGCTCAGCGCCACTCAAACCACGCTTCTGAACCTTCCGTCCACAACAAGGACAAGGCTGGCCAATAACCGGCGTCTTCCCGTTCCATTCGGCGGGAGGACGCTCCAGAGACGCCGTGAGCCTGTCTACGTCTCCCTGAGTGATCTTCTTGGCAGGAACAACAATCTCAGCGGCGGCCATTCCTGGGCTCTCCTCGCCCCCACGACAGAGAGCGCAAAGTCCAGCCCAAGGGATTTGACGGTCGCAAGATGAACAGTATGGCATGATTTCTCCGTAACAGATGATCAGTCACTAGTGGTGACAATCAATGTGTCACGTTACAGATGAGATGTCACGAATTGAATTAGGGTGGGGCCTATTTTTAGGGCCTGATTGTGCAGGGGCTAAGGTGGGCTTCATATTTGAGAACGCACTGTTGGGGCACGTGAACCTGAGACCGAGGGTGCCTGGGGTGCCCCGGGGGGTCTTTCCCACAAATATTAGATTAATCCCACACGTACAGCTAAACGACCCACTACATGCGTTGGGATAACACCCAGACATTATTGCCTGCGGTGTAAGTCATTGATATTGTTGGATAGTCAGCCTTAAGCAAACGCCGATAAGTGACCTTATGGGAATACAATCGCTGTCGTAATGATCTCTAAGGCACGCTCACAGGGCATTTCAAACACCAACACACACTGGCCGTTTCCGTCACTACCACACAGCACAATGAACACTAATCAAGCACACTACCCTATGTACGCCCACTCACTCCTGCTGCTCCGACACCTTGCCCCTATGGCCTGCCCTGTCAGCCCTAGTTCTCTAGCTGCTTCGGCTGCACTGTTGAACTCCTGGCCCTCAGGGCTACGCACGCGCTTGTTGCACGGATGCGTGGTGGTATTGCTTAGCCAGCACTCTCTACCCACCCACGACGCTCTTAGCGCCTCTGAGTGCTTGTCTTTGTCTCGCTCGGCGATGTTCTGTTGTGCCGTGATGATGTAGCAGTTCTCTACTGAGTATGGGCCTACATCGCCCTTTCTCGCCATCACCAGGCCGTTGACGCCGCGCTGCTCTAGGTCGCCTTCCCAGAAGTCTAGCCATTCCTCATAGCTGAACATGAACTCTATGCTGCGTCTGCGGGCATTGCGTACTTGAACCTGATACGCCTCGCGACGCTTCTTCAAGATCTCGCCGGCCAGTCTCATGCCAGCCTCGTCTACAACGTTGTTACAACTCATCCGGGTACACCTCTGAATGATGCTCCTCTACCTCATAAGCCACTAACTCTAGGCTCTCTACCGTTTCTAGGCCCGTGTAAATGGCTCCTGCTAGCATTCCTATCAAGAACATCAGATCCCATTTCATAGGGCTTGCTCGACCCGCGCCCAGAATGCCCTGTCCGCCTCTCTAGCTTCCACCGAGTTTATTTGTGCAACGGCCTTGCTGTTAGCGTCATCTGACTGCTCGCCACAATGCCTACACATCGCGCCCGTACTGCCAACTTGCACCCAGTAATGGCTTGTTATCAAGCCCGATGATCTCTTGCACCAGCCCATATCTGCACCCTCCATTGGTTTGGAGGCACACCATATCACCTAGTGTAGCTTGTCGATACCCTCTTCTTCCGCTTGTTTTCTTAACAGCTGTAGCTGCTCCTTAAGTTCCTGTGGCGTGCGCTTGTCAATGTGCTCTACAGTCTCCTTGTGCAAGCCACTTGCCTGGCCGGCAGTCTTTAGCGCCATCGCCGCGGCGCCGTAATTGCCCGCCTGCTCTGCTCTCATGGCCAATCCAGTCAGCTGCGCAAGGTACTCCTCGATCTTGAATGCCTCGCGCTCGATGTTTGTCCTGCTGAGCTCTTGCATCCATACCTGGATCTTTTCTGAGTTCCTCAGCGTACTGGATTTAGCATAAAGACTGTTTTTCTGCCAATCCTTGCGCTCTGGCCACGCCAAGAGCATAGCATCTATGCCCGACTTACCCTTCAGCAGCCATACCGCAAACATGCATTCTTGCTCAGTCAACTCCGGTAATTCATCTTTTTTCATGGTTCACCAAAATAGCTGTTGACATGCTGTGTGGCAGTAGATACATTAAGATCATCAACCAAGGGGAAAGAATATGAAATTTACAGCCGATCAAGCCTTCGAAGCCCGCGACGATGGTGAGCCTATCTTTCTACAGCGAAACGCTGCTGCTAAGATCGCCAGCGACCACGACGCGGCCTTGCACGACTATGAGCTAGAGCATGGCGCCGTCACCAGCCAAAACCCAGTAGACAGAGATTAAGGCGCTGTTCGCGCAGCGTCTTTATCTACACTAGGCAACCCACGCGCCAGGTAGGCGCATATAGAGGAATTGAACATGAAACTACTATTCAAGATCACAGCGTTTGGAGCCGATGAGTATTTCTGCAACAAACCAGCCGCGAAACTAGCCCGCGACACTGCTAGGCAAGATCAAACAGTGCCTGAAAAGCACATCCACGTTCACCGTGGCCCCGATCACTGGAAGGGCGAAACACCATGATCCAGATGCTCGCAGGATACGCCGCACTCGCCATTGCATTCGTGTGTGCTGTGTATTGGCTTATTGACTCATGAGCCCGGATGAACTCAGGACTGCCCGACTCTCTCTAGGACTGTCACTCGATCAAATGGCGGGGCTGTTGGGCTATTCAGGCAACAAGCGCAAACATACTCAATATGCGCTCGAACATGGCCTTAGAACTATTCGGGGAGCTCAGTCTAGGCTAGTTAACGCCTACTTGGCAGGGTATCGGCCCGATGATTGGCCGTAATCCTGTAGCTTCTATTTCGAGTTTATGCTTTGTTCCTCGTGGTCGTCAAGGATTAATTTCGCCGGTAAGCGCTTGCTCGCGGGGCAATTCACAATTGCCGCTAAAAAAGTCTGCGGTGGCATCACCCGGCCCACAGGTGCGCAATTTGAATGTCCTCAAGGCCCGAAGCCTCTGCTCATTACCATTCAATCGCTCTTGTTGATTGGATAACAACGCCGTATTCGCCGTAATTCTCTCATTGAGTTCACCAAGTCCAAAAGATACTACGACCACAGCTATAGTTAGCGCCACTAAAAACCACAGAAGTACATTCTTCACGTCACGTCCTCCAGCTTCCTTAATGCTGCTACCAATAGGCTGCGTTCTGCTAATTGGTCAAACCGCATCGGCGATCCATACGACCATGTTGGACGGTAGTTGTACACAGCTACATCGTCCAATCTCATCTTGGCTATGCTGCCCAGCGTATAAACTGCTGCCAGGCACCTCTCCCACGCCCTCTGGTCCTTCTTACTCGGACCATCATTCGTGGATGCCTCTGTACGCTCCCCATAGCTCCCTGTGGAGCCGTGAGGCGATCCGCATACCCTACCCCTCAAAAGCGCATAACGCGCACCAGCGGCTCTCTGTGCCTCTGTGATGTGACCTTTGAGCATTAGTATACCTAAAACATCTCCCGCGGCCTGGTGTGTGGCTAATTCAACCCCCACCGCAGCAATCCTTCGTGCCTGAAACTCCTGTGTGCCTCTGTCTGGCGAGCGCTTCTTACCTCTCTCTGGCATGATTCCTTTGGATTTAGCTTTCCTGCCGGGTCTCGCCATAAATGCTATGCTCATGCTTGTTTGATGGTGATTGTAGCGCCTTTATCTGCCAGTCGCACCCGCCTAGCGCCGGCCATTTCCGGAACGGGTTTACTGCCGTGGTTTGGATGGTAGCCATGACGCCTTTCTGCCGCCTTCCTGGCGATGATGGCGTCCGCCTTGTTTGCAAACTCGCCTAGATAAAGCCGCCCTTTGTCACAGCTTATGTCGGCTCGCCATTTCTTTGTTTTCGTTATCCAGCACACACCAGTCGTGCCAGACTTGTTGCTGTGCCTCATTCTAGAATTTCTGCGATTTTCAGTAGTGCTAACATCCCGCAGGTTGGAGATCCGATTATTGGATCTATCCCCGTCGATGTGGTCTATTTCCTGCTGCGGCCAGCGACCGTGCTCCATAGCGAAAACAATTATGTGTGCCGGGCACGGGCGTCCCATGATTGATCCCACTCGATAGCCGTACACCAAACCCCCGTACTCCTTGCCAGCAAATTTTGTATTCCAGGATTTCAGCGCCCGTTCGGTCGCTGCGCACTCTCGCTTTCTCCAATACAACCTACCAGTTTCGCTGTCGTAATGGAGCAACCCCTTCAGGTCAGCGACATCAAGCCAAGGGGTCACAACTGCCTCACGGTGATAGTCGAGCCCTTGTCGGCCCGTCGGCACAGCGTGCCGGGCTTAAGCGCCGTCACCACGCCGCCCATGGTCACCGCCTTCGGCCACGCGATGTCCGGGTTCAACATCAGGTATTTGTCGCCCTCTGCCAAGAATATCTTACCAGCCGGGATGTCCTCTACCTCAACGAAATGGGTCATTCACCCTCCAACTTCACAAGGTCAAAACCGAGTAGTTTAAGCGCGGTAAGAATTCCGCCGCGTCTAGGGCTCCCACGGGCTCATAGTCGTCATAACCCGTTGTGACCCATAATCCGTCCACAGACTGACATGCCTTAACCAGCGCCTCATTGGCGGCGGCGCGGTCGTCTGGGCTTCGTTCTGGGCATGGGGAATTCCCAGGTCCAGGATTGTGCGTCGCGTCAGTCATGTGGCAGGCCTCGATAAGTCAGTGGCTGCACCGCACCGGGCACAGACCGGCCGCGTCAGCGAGTAGGTCCTCGGCGACCGAAGGATCGTGCGAGGCGTCCAGGCGTGTCCAACGATCCAGCACCACAACATCCGTACGTATTTCTCTCGAATTCTTGTCGCCACCTCACCCGTCATCCGCTGGTTCCTCTGCTGGCTCGACCTCAATCACCGCCCCAGCCGTTCGCTCAATGCTCCAGCTTGAGCCACGACCATCCGGTTCACCCTCGCCTCGTTGCGCCGCAGCTTTGGCCTGGAAATAGTTTGGCGCATCGACAATCACACCCTTAGCAGTCGTTTCGATGACCGTCGTCTCGACCCGGTACCTACCCATCAGCCTTGCCCCCGATCTCCGCTAGTAGCGTCGCGCGCAATTCCTTCGCATGAACCCGCGTACAGACGGCGGCCTCCTTGATTGAGACATCTAGCGACGTTCCTATGATGTTGTCGCAGCCCGCAATCTCACGCGTGAGCGCAGAACACAAATACTCACGATCCCTCTTCGTCAGTGCGACTAGCATCTACCCCTCCGTTTGCTCTGCGGTGTCTGCTGGCTCGTAGGTTGCCTCGAACACAGCACCGGTGGCCAGGCACGATGCGCACGGCTCCCACTTGCCAAGATGTCTGCTAAGAACCCAGTTCCCACCACGACCCCCGCACTGACGGCACTGCACCTCCCCCTCCTGCCGCTGCGCCGTCATGAGGCTGCCAACGTTGCTATATGCATGACGAATGCGACGACAGCGGCGCCTATCACTGCTATGGCCAACAACTTCTCCCACAATTCCATCGTCCTCACGTCCTCTGCTGTCTGGTGGTCAGGACTCGTCAATGCAATGGTGTGCCATGTCTCTCTCCTTTGGCCTCGGGTGGTCCCAACCAACATACCTAGTTCAATCCTGCTTGTCCACCCATCGTGGAGAATTTCTTTTTATCTCCACAACTCGGGCCTTGGCGCGCTCCTTGTATTTCTCTGGAAGCCGGTTAAATGCCTCTCTGCCCTTCGCGTTCCAATAATCCGCCATTACTTCGATTGATCCGTTGCGAACCCATTTCTTGGCTGCATACACCATGTCCTGCCAAGCCTGCGTAGATTCATCGACTGGCGCGGGCTTAAATTTCGTGTGCTTGATTTCCTCATCCCTGGCCTTCTTGAATTTACCTGGGACTGGAAAGTTCTTGTACTGCCACGCCGCGGTTACCTCTCTGGCCACCGTCAAGATCTGCTCGGCAGTTAAGAGCGGTTTTCCACCAGGGTTCACACCGCACAACGTATCAATGTATCCCTGTGCGAAGGCCTCAATAGCCTCTGCGTCCTGGGGGAACTGCTTTGCAAGCACCACGATCATGGCCTTAACGGCGTTCTTTGATTCCTCAAAGGCTGCGTTTTGGCCAAATGGGGCGAGATCAGTCATTCTCCAGGCGTTGGCAGTTTTGTGTGATTGGCCAATTCGAGCAGGTCATGCTCACTCTGGTCCAGCCGATCAGAGATGGCCTTGAACTCATTGCGGCGGATCTCCTGCTGATTACGCTTGTACTGCGCCGCTTCACTGTCTACCCGCTCCACCTCATCGGCTATGGCTTCGGCTAGGGTCTTCAACCATTGCTTGGCCTCTTCGTCCTCTATGCGATAGTCATATTCAATGTTGAAAGCCAACTCCCGCAGCTTACTCTTGTCACTCATGCCCTCAACCTCGCAAATTCTGGGAAATGTTCTTCGGCGAACTCCGCATACGCCTTGGCCGCATCTTTATACCTCCCTGAGACGAGTACACGTTAGATCAGTTTTCTTTTTCATAAATCACGAAGTCGTCTGATCAGCCCATCCGTTGGGTCTGGCTCGATTTCTGCTTTCCAGCCGCTACAAAACCACGTCTGGGCCATCATCACGTAGCACTGCCCTATGATGCCCTGGTGACGACACATGGCAATATAGCGGTCTAGAGCTATGTCCAAGTCCTCTTGCGGCACCTCTTTTACAGCTTTATCGTATGATTTCCGTGCCTTAGCTTTGACCCCTTGGCTACCACCGCCGCGCTTTAGGGTGGTGGTGTATTTGAACCACAGGCTCTCGAAGTGGTCCTCGCCGACTTCCCGCCTCATGGCCTCACGCTTCCATACTGGCCAACTATCAACCTCACACTTGGCCGATTTAATTTCTTTCTCAAGCCAGTTGTCAGTCATTCCGGTGGCTCCACAAGGGCATAGTGGGTGGGCTTGAACCAGGCCGCATAGCCGTCTGTGGCCGTTACTGACCACTCATACCCTGGGTAGCTCCGGCCACCCGTCCAGCGTATTACAGCGTACACATAATTCCCTGGCTCTGAGCCAGATATCTCTCCAGCCCATTCACCGTAGCCCAGCACCTCGGTTCCATCCCGCGGCGCGTTCTCGTCTATCAGCATCCACTCTGTCATTCTAGGGGCTCCGGGAGAGTTTCTGGGTCAAAAAAATGCGTTGGTGCCCACCTCAGCGGACGCCCGCCAGCCTCACGCCATCGATATGCCGACCCCTTGCCCTTCGACCACCGCACCATCGCAATCGGCATGTTGTTGCCATCAAACGGGAGGTGCGTCACGGCGATTGGCCTGCCATCTGTTCGAGCGCCTGCTATATCCTGCCACTCTGTCATGTCATCTCCTCGCCCATCAAAAACATGGGTTCATAAGACCACGGTCCTTTGCAACCGCAATCCGCGCCATATTTCGCAACTCGCTCGCTGAAGCCCTGGCTTCACCCCTCGCATCGTCCCTGCCGTTCCAAAATCCATGGCGGTAGCTAAAGCTAGTGTTCCCACCCGGTTCCGGCGATCCCTTGACAAGCCCGTCAAGATATCCGCGTTGCATCTCATCCATCACTCTCTCCTTTGCTCATCGTCTCCGTCCGTGGCTGATCTGCGTCATCTTCCCGCAGTGGTCGCATTGCGTCCTCGAACGCTCCGACAAGCGCTTCATCTCGTCTTGGTAACTCTGCCGCGAACTCATCCATATTGACTCCTGCTTCGCCAGTTCCGATAGTACCCACATCGGGCTTAGCTTTTCATGACAATCGCGGCACTCAACCTCATTCAAAGCCAGGTCGAATTCAAACAGGCGGTGCTTGCAAGCGCGATTCCACTTTGTCTCCTCAAGCATTTTGCCTTTGTCGTCACGCCTGGTGACTGGCCGCAGCCTTACAATCTTGTCGTCTGTCACCCAATCTCCTTTGCTTTAGGCACAGCGCGGCACTTTCCTCATCGCTAGGGCACTCCCTAGCAGGCACACCTGAACCATTCGCTTCGCACTCCCGCAGGGATCACCTTCCCTAATACTACCTCTGCATGATCCCAAAATTCAGGCGGGATCTCCCCAGTTGCGTCCTCGCCAAGAACAAATCCATACTCACCTCCATCAGCCGCGTACTCGACCGCCCCCATTACCTTGTCATAACCAGGGCAATCCGCCACGTCACAGAAACTACGCAGCCACTGCTCTGAGGCCGCAGACTCGTCTCTCACCTCATTAAAAGCGGTGTGCGTCCATTGGTGTGTAAGTCCGGTGATGGTGCGTGGAAGCAGGTAAACCCAGAAGCGCGCCCCAGGCATAACGTAGTCCGAGATAAACGGGTCTACGATACCTATAATATCCCCCTCAGCCGGGCCCACAACAGTATCATCCCCCGCGTGGGACTCGATCTTAACCTTCTGGCTCGGAGCCAACACCACTCCCGCAACCGCCGAAAATACCGCAACGTGCACCGCGTCCCTGCCACGCGCGTCGTCTGGCAGGATCTTTCCCATCGTCGCAACCGCGTCTTTCATCATTCGCTCTGCGTTCTCTATCGTCATTACCTCTCCTTTTCTGCGGACACAACTTCGTCCAACATTCTATCTACTTGTTATCACTTGTTTTTTTTGGTTTCTTGCTTGCTTCTCTTGCCGAGCAATCTTGTTGGTTTCTTTTATTCTATTCTAAAATCTTTCCACAACATTCCCTACAAAAACCAGGAAGAGGCTCGGCAGGGAAGAAAGGTTGGCCTAATTTTCACTTTCGCGCCGCACTGGGAGCCACTCCAGCCCCCTGCCGCGGTTCCTGCTTGATAGGGGTTTTCCTTAGATCCAGGCCAACCGAGACATTGGACAGATAACCTGAATTGCACCACCGCTGATCCGACCAAGCACTCTATTGCTCATCGGGGCGGACCCATAAGGGGCCGTGGGGTTATGTCTGATGGGGATTTTCGCTTGATTGTTCGGGAGGATCTTGCTAGATTACTCCCGCGCTAGACCTTGACCCCATCCAAAGATCTTCGGTTTAGCGCAACGCACTGGCCGGGTAACCCCGTAAGTCCAGTGCTTTTTCAATCTTACTCTAAAAACTCAGGCGTCGTCAAGCGCTTCGGGATCGTCTATCAATTCCACCTCAACCGCGGCTCTGCACACAGCAGTCACCGCTTGGTCGCCAGCCATTGGATATGCCTTTCGTGCAGCCGCGATCAAATCACGGGCAATGCTTTGGAGGTCGACTAGATCGGGAATTTTTGCCATTTGTCTCTCCTGTGAACGGTAGCCCCCAGATTAATGGACGGCGGCTAGCAGCGGTCCTTGGCTGGGTCAAGCGTAGCGCTCATCCCCCTGAATCAAGCGCCTCATCATTTATTTGGTGGGGCGTTTTGATTTGCTTAAGCCGCATTAGCCTGGCTCGCTTGGTCGTACTCTGCGATGCCCCACACAATGGCCTCGCAGCACCATTTAAAATGGTGAGTGTATTCACTGTGGCTGCGCCAGCTCATGTCACTGATGAGCTCCTCTAAGCCATCGCCGTACTCGTAAATGTGACGGAAAGCCTCGTCTTGCCCGTAATCGGTAGTCAGATACGGTTCAAGATCGGCCAATATCGATTCTCCGCGCTCGTGGTCCTTTAACCAGTCAACCAAACAATCCCTAAGCCGTTCAGGGGCATACTGTATCACCCCGCTGCCGAACCTACTTTCGCTTTGCACCTTCTCAGCCCAATAGCCCAAATTAACCTTGTCACCACGAAAGAACTTAAACATATCGTTAACGCGAGAGAAGACGTAAGCCCCCATATCGCCGGAGATACACAGGTGCCCCGGCCATGTGTTAAGCCTGAAATGGTAGGTGCCCTGACCCGGCCTACCAAAGTACACGCTACGGTGCACCCCATTGTCAGTCTCAATTGTCATGCGGTGGTCAGCTACGCATTGTGTAAAGTCGGATGTGTGTTTGTCGGGCATAAAAAAATCCCCTTTCCATCTGCTGGCGGGGATTTGCTTGCATTTGCTGTTGCAGAGTCTATACTGGCTTCTGCGTACCAGCTCAACCCCGCAAGAGTTATTCGCTGGTATGTAGTAGGGCCACGCTTGGGAGAGCGCCCTACATTCTTTCATCATGCACATTACGGCACGGGGGTCAAGGACTAATTCCGCGCCACCTACCCTCTGGTCGAGCAGCTATGGGGCTGTCCTCGTAGGTTCTGCCTTTGTATGCCGCTTCACACTCAAGGTCTGTCAGCAGCTTGGGACGGTAAACCGGCTGTCGAGGTGGCGACTGATATCGCTGCCTCTTGGGCCTTACGCCGAGTCGGATGCAATTCGCCCTGACCACTTGCCGACTGGTTTCCAGGTATTCTGCAATTCTAATATAAGATCCTAGCTGCTGCATTAAGGCATAGGTGTCATCATAATTAAACTCAGGATAGGTGGGGTGAGGTTT
>JAJDDB010000024.1 GCA_029260575.1 Phycisphaerales bacterium | reverse complement strand
GGCGACGTGACGCTGGTCCGACCGTTTGCCGCTTCGGGATGGGAATACCCGACTGAGCAAACGAGCGGTACAACAGGTGCGAACGAATATCAATATACAGTGACATTCTACGAAAACACCACGACTTCTGATGTGCTGTATATCACGCCAAAGAGTGTTTCGCGACGATATCCGTCTGTGGCCACCGCCAACAATGGCGAAAACACTAACCACCTCTACTACACGTACTACCGCAAGGACGGCACAGTCGCCTTTCGCAGCGATCCTGAAGACATCTTCACCTACACGCAGTTTACGGACGGACAGCTGGTCAAGCGAATCGATGATGTGAAGACCAACGGCACGTTCCCGAGTGGTGACGATCCGAACACGGACTACGGAATCACGGAAACCGCCAACGGTTCGGATCGCACGACGCAATATTCCTACGACGATATGGGGCGGTTGGAGGAAGTCACACAGCCGGACAGTCGTGTGCTGAAGACATATGTGTCGCAGCTCAAGGACGGCCGTCTGGTCAGCCTGCGCTACAACGATTACGAAACCTCTCCCAGCACGAAATTCTATGGCCCGGTGCAATACAGCGTGCGCAACTTCGCGGGACGTGGAGAGGTGCAGGCAACGATCGCATTGGATGGCAACTCGACGACTGATGCAACAACAGCGCACATTAACGAAGCGTCGGCCGATCCAATTGCAGCGATGACGATCACCGGCACGAATACCGAAGTCGCGCGCATTTCGACAAGCATCTATAACGAAACCGGCACTCGCATCGAAGAGTCTCGGCCCTATTTCCTCATCCCGGCATCTGGCGCAGGCACAGAAGGCACGAACTTCGATGCCACGTACTTCGCGTATGACGATGCCGGGCGGCGCATCCGCACCAAGGATGCGACCGGCACCATTCGACGAACGCTCTTCGACTCGATCGGCCGCGTCGCCAGCCAGGAGATCGGCTCCAACGACAACGGCGATCCCGAGGGCGAATCCTCGGGAACCAATGACATGGTTAAGATCTCCGAGGTTGTCTACGACAGCGGCAGTGACGGCGGCAACGGCTGGATCACGAAACGAACAGCATTCGTCGAAGACTCCGCAACAGATAAACGCGAAACGTCGTTCGCTCATGACGTGCGCGGCCGCGTTCTGCTCGTGACCAACCCCGATGAGCCGATGCACGTGCTCAACGAGTATGACAACCTCGGGCGCGTTATTGCCAGCGCACAATTCAGCGAAGGTGACGGAACAGACGACGTAGAAGCCGGTGATGATCCGGTGACTCGCGCTGATGACCGGTTGTCGCTCAGGCAGACGTTCTACGATGAGCGCGGCCAGGTCTACAAGACTCAGCGGCACAAGATCGACATTGCCGACGGCTCCGATGACGACAGCATCGCGCAGAACATGTGGTATGACGCGGTCGGCCGATCGATCAAGACGGTCGGTTCACAGGTGACCAAAGTCGCTTACGACCGTCTCGGTAGGCAGACGCACACGTTTGTTCTGGCCACCCACAACGACACGGTGTACGCCGATGCTGATGATGTCACCGGCGACATCGTGCTGGAAGAACAACAAACGGTCTATGAATCCACCGACAGCGACGAAGTGCTGATGAGTGTCTCGATCAGTCGCTTGTATGATGACGACTCCACCGGCACGACGGGTGCGCTGGACAGCAACGCTGATACCGATGATCTCAAGATCACTGCAGCGAATGTCGAGGGTCGTGTGCAGATCACAGCCATGTGGTACGACCGCTTCGGTCGTGTGGAAGACACCGTGCGCTACGGCACCTACGGCGGCAGTGACTTCGATCGCGATGCACTCTCCGTACCTGCGCGTTCGGATACCGCGCTGCGCTCGACGAACGTCTATTACGACAGCGGCTCATTAAAGAGCGTCAACGATCCGAAGGACTTCGAGTCGCGCTATGAATACGACGATGCCGGTCGGCAGACGAAGGTGATCGCCAACTACGACGACGGCACGCCCGGCGGCGGCACCAACGCCGACAAGGACCAGACAATTGAGTATGCCTACACCGATGGCCTGCGAGTCACGATGACGGCGAAGATGCCCAATTCTGCAGATGACCAGGTCACGACGTACACCTTCGGCACCACCAAGGGAGTTACAGCAGGCGATTCCAACATCGGTACCGGGCACCTGCTGCAGAAGATCCAGTACCCGGACTCCTCCGGCGGGTCGGACGTCGTCACCTTCGCCTACAATGGGCTGGGTCAGCAGATCTACCGTAAGGATCAGGCGGGCAACGTCTTCGAGACGGATTACGACGATATGGGTCGAACCACCCACCGCAAGGCGACGACCATCATCAGCGGCTTCGACAACGCCGTGAAGCGCATCAGTTACACCTACGATGATCTCAGCCGCCAGCAACTGGTTACGCAATACGACAACGCCACCCCCGGAAGCGGGTCCGTCACCGATGAAGTGAAGTTCACATACGACGGCTGGAGCAACATCGAAAAGCTCGAGCAGGATGTGAACTCCGCGGTCGGTGCTTCGGGCAGTATCGATGATTATGAAGTAAGCTACGCGTACGGGAAGTCTGCTGGCGCTTCTGGCTCTGTTAACGGGAGAGTAACGATCCAGCGCTCAACCATGACGCTACCGGACGGGGATATACTCTCCTATGTGTCTTTGGGAGACGTTGATAGAGGAGCCGCGCGAATCACGAGGGTGAATAACGGATTGGTCCTACTTACCAAGTACGATTACAACGGCGTTGGTCACGTTGTTGGAACAACCCTCGAAGAGATCGATGTATTCAGCAACAGATACAGCGGTTCAACCTTCCCCGATCTTGATCGCTTCAACCGGCCGACGACGTGGACGTGGACGAAAGACCTGGCCACGGACCGGGACTTGTACGATGTCGACTTCACCTGGGACCGCAACAGCAACGTCACAGCGCACACGGATCAGATCTGGAACGACAACACTGATCGCAGCTACACGCTTGATGATCTGAACCGACTGATCAAAGAAGAAATCGTCGACATCACGCAGGCGTTCCCGGATGAAGAGAATCGCACGCTCTCGCAGGCCGGAGCGGCAACAGTCGTGCAGTTCGACGCCAACGGCGACAACGATTACCTCGATGCAGGCGACCTTGACGACACACGCGTGTACAGTAAAGCGAACGAACTGGAAACCCGCGATGTGGACAGCGACTCGACGGTCGATTACACCTTTGCGCACGATGCGGTGGGCAACATGACCGATGACGGGCAGTACAACGAGTTCGTCTACGACGTGTGGGGACGGCTGCGCAAGCTGAACAACCAGACGCCGAGCCTTGTCTCGGAATATCGCTACAACGGCCTAAATCAGCGCATCAGCTGGCACTACGATACCGACAACGATATGGATGTCGATGTCAATGACAAGACGTTTTACTTCGTCTACGACGAGCGCTGGCGGCCCGTGGCTACGTTCCGTGAAGACGACAGCGATCCGAAGGAACAGTTCGTCTATCACGCTGCGGGTAATGACGGCAGAGGCACTGCTTCATATATTGATGATGTCATCCTGCGCGACAAGGATGCGAATACGAACTGGGATGCAGCAGCAGATGGCACGTTGGAAGAGCGCTTCTACTACTGCCAGAACTGGCGACATGATGTTGTCGCCATCATCGATGCCAACGGCGGCGGACAACAGGTCGAGCAGGTGCGCTACGAAGCGTACGGCGTGCCGTTCCTCATACTCGCCGGCGACACCGACTCCGACGGCTCGATCCTGGCTGCGGACCTCACGCAGATCCAGACCTGGATTGATACATTCGCATACGATGTGCGCGGTGATGTCGATCTCGATGGCGATGTGGATGCCACGGACAAGACGACGGTCCAGAACCTCTCAGGGCCCAAGACAGGCGGCCGTGGTAAGTTCACCCACGCCGACACCGCCAACCGCAAGGGCTACGCCGGCTACGAGTTCGACGATCAGTTCACGCACGAGATGTACCACGTGCGATATCGAGTGCTCAACAGTACACTTGGGCAGTGGAAGAGGCGCGATCCCTTGGGATATGTGGACGGAATGAGTCTATATACAGTTGCTGGTAGCAACCCGAATTCATTTATTGATCCTCAGGGAACTATCGCTTGTAGCGCACAACCAATCCAAGGTGTTCATTTGGGTCAGGCAACCGGAACTCTCCAAGGCACAACCTCGCGTTCGATTCTGCCTGACACTTCGCAATCATTCCTCAAGGAAGATTGCGAGCCACCCCCATGCGAAGGAGTAGAATGTTCACACTACCAACGATTCTGCGATATATCATTGATTGAATCCATTGAGGAAGATTGTGGCCTCGACCACCAACAAATCGAGCATGTGTTGACAACTTGGGAAGGATGTGACTGCGGCTGCTACAACAACGTTTCCGAAGGTGGTTGCGGTGATCCGGCCTGCCGGTGCGAAGAAACAGAAACACTAACTGACCGCTATTTCGTGAAAACTCGACAATGTCTTGCCAAGCTAGTCGATGGATGCACTGTGAGAGCGACGCTGGCAATGGGCATCAGAGAAAAACACTCTATTGGAATTTGCCGATACTGAGATGGTCATCTCAACAGTCGGCAATGATAGGCTTTGGCCACAAAGTGCGCTTGCAAGCATTGTTAGCCAGTTATTTGAAGAATATATTCGAACATAGTTTTATCAAATGACTCAAATGCCAACAACTAAGAAGTCGATATCGCGAGCAGCGTTCATCGTCATGTCGATGTGCGTCATATCTGGCGTTATGTTGAATGTGACAGTATCTTGGTGTGCTGCAGCGATTGGTCCGCCTGTTAGGGGCGGCGACAAGAATGGAAGAATGCAGATCAATGATGGCTGGCTAGAAAACCTCACGGAGTATCGAAGTGCTGTTGGCATACATTACCACTTGCTTATGTATCCAATTCCTGCAGATTCATCGATCCATGATAAATCATACCAAGACTGGCCGGACGTTGATCCTTTTCCAGAGGATCTATTCCCACTTACGGATAGATACCACCATGTTGTCCATGAAGCAGACCCAAAGATCTTAGAGTTTCAAGCGAGTGGATACGGATGGCCGTTGGTGTGTTTGTGGAGTAAAGAGCGGCTGGTGCAGTACAACAAAGACGACACTCAAATAGATCAAAGTGAAGAGTGGCAGCAGCAATTTACATGCCGATTGCCATTTGGGATTCGAGGAGGTAGAGCTGTCTTACCAATTCTACCAGATATTCGTCCATTGCTCATAAATACATTTTTTTATGGATTTTGTATTGCAATATCCATTCAAATGTGGCGCAAGACGATACGTAGGTTTCGTATTGTGCATAATCGGTGTCGCAATTGTGGCTATGATCGTTCTGGAAGTTGGGCGTCCACATGCCCAGAATGCGGGTGTCAGTGTGACTATCCTGACAATGTTGAAACCAATACTGTGCCAAGGTGAGGCGAGATTGATCGCATGGAACTGAATCGCGACACGTATTGACTCTATGTAGGAAGCCCGTGGTGTTCCATTTATCAACCGACATGCAAGTTGTTGGCTTTCCAGCAGATGCATTGCGGCAGAGGTGATTGATTTCGGACGAATTTGCGGAGATTTGGAACACTAGACTGGCGCCATGTTGACGTTCCCAATGCAAATGCTGCTGCTCGCGATTGCCGGATGGTTGAATGAGGAGCAGCGTCAGAAGATTGAGTTCCTGCAGGAGCAATTTGAGTCTCCTGGGTGGCGACGACCACGTTAGATGCGATGTATAGATTCAATAGATCGGTTTCGAGCTATTCTTGTGTGTTGTTGATTTTGGAACCATACGATCAGATGAAAGGCTGAATGCTGCATCAGTGGATGCATTGGAACAAGAACGATCCAATTGATGCCGTATGGGTCCAATATTTAGCCCACCCTCAAGTACAGTCAGTGTAGCGTTTTAAGATGACGTGCAAATGGCTGCGCATAGTCGAGATTCAAGCTGATGACGCGGTAATGTGGGGCCATGCAATTTACTCCATGGCAACTGCTCTCGGTGATCGTCGCTGGTTGGATGTCACGACAACAGCAACAAGTCATTGACTATCTCCGTGAAGAAAATCGAGTCTTAC
>JAJDDB010000023.1 GCA_029260575.1 Phycisphaerales bacterium | reverse complement strand
GGCGACGTGACGCTGGTCCGACCGTTTGCCGCTTCGGGATGGGAATACCCGACTGAGCAAACGAGCGGTACAACAGGTGCGAACGAATATCAATATACAGTGACATTCTACGAAAACACCACGACTTCTGATGTGCTGTATGTCACGCCCAAGAGTGTTTCGCGACGACATCCGTCTGTGGCCACAGCCAAGAATGGCGAAGGCAGCACGGACTTCTACTACACGTATTACCGCAAGGACGGCACGGTCGCCTTCCGTAGTGACCCTGAAGATATTTTCTCATACACGCAGTTCACAGACGGTCAGCTGGTCAAGCGTATTGACGATGTCATAACTAACGGCACATTCCCTAGTGGCGATGACCCGAACACGGACTTCGGCATCACGGAAACCGCCAACGGTTCGGATCGCACGACGCAATATTCCTACGACGACATGGGCCGCGCTGACGAAGTGACGCAGCCGGATGGTCGTGTGCTGAAGACGTACGTGTCACAACTCAAGGACGGCCGTCTGGTCAGCCTGCGCTACAACGATTACGAAACCTCCCCGAGCACGAAATTCTATGGCCCGGTGCAATACAGCGTGCGCAACTTCGCGGGACGTGGAGAGGTGCAGGCAACGATCGCATTGGATGGCAACTCGACGACTGATGCAACAACAGCGCACATTAACGAAGCGTCGGCCGATCCGATCGCCGCGATGACCATTACAGGCACGAACACCGAAGTCGCGCGCTTTTCGACAAGCATCTACAACGAAACCGGCACTCGCATCGAAGAGTCTCGGCCCTATTTCCTCATCCCGGCATCTGGTGCCGGTACGGAAGGCACGAATTTCGATGCCACGTACTTCGCGTATGACGATGCCGGGCGGCGCATCCGCACCAAGGATGCGACCGGCACCATTCGACGAACACTCTTCGACTCCATTGGCCGCGTGGCCAGTCAGGAGATCGGCTCCAACGACAACGGCGATCCCGAGGGTGAATCCACCGGCACCAACGACATGGTGAAGATCTCCGAAGTCGTCTACGACAGTGGCAGTGACGGCGGTAACGGGTGGGTTACCAAACGAACCGCCTTTGTCGAAGACTCCGCAACAGATAAACGCGAAACGTCGTTCGCTCATGACGTGCGAGGTCGTGTTCTGCTCGTCACTAGTCCCGATGAGCCGATGCACGTACTCAACGAGTTTGACAACATGGGACGTCTCGTCGCTGCTGCGCAGTACAGCCAAGGCGACGGCACGGACGATGTCGAAGCCGGCGATGATCCGGTGACGCGGGCTGATGATCGGCTGACACTGAGCCAGACGTTCTACGATGAGCGCGGCCAGGTCTACAAGACTCAGCGGCACAAGATCGACATTGCCGACGGCTCCGATGACGACAGCATCGCGCAGAACATGTGGTATGACTCGGTCGGACGCTCAATCAAGACGGTCGGTTCACAGGTGACCAAAGTCGCTTACGACCGACTCGGCCGGCAGACGCACACATTCATCCTGGCCACTCACAACGACTCGGTGTACGCCGATGCTGACGATGTCACCGGCGACATTGTGCTGAAAGAGCACCAGACGGTTTACGAATCCACAGACAGCAGTGAAGTGCTCATGAGTGTGGCGATCAGTCGGCTCTACAATGACGATTCAGGCGGAACGACCGGCGCCCTGGACAGCAACGCCGACACCGATGATCTGCTGATCACCGCCGCAAATGTCAGCGGCCGCGTGCAGATCACCGCCATGTGGTACGACCGCTTCGGTCGCGTTGAAGACACTGTGCGCTACGGCACCTACGGCGGCAGTGACTTCGACCGCGATGGTCTGTCCGTGCCCGCCCGTTCGGACACAGCCCTGCGCTCGACGAACGTCTACAACACGGACGGTTCACTCAAGAGCGTCAACGACCCGAAGGACTTCGAGACGCGCTACGTGTATGACGATGCCGGTCGGCAGATTACTGTGATCGCCAACTACATCAACGGCACGCCCTCCGGGGCCAATGGCGATGACGATGTCCACACGCGCAACGTCTACACGGACGATCTAGAAACCAAAATGTGGGTGGATATCGACGGCGATAATACCGAGGATGCAGAGGATCAGGTGACAACCTACACCTACGGCACTACCAAGGGAGCCTCTGCCGGTGATTCCAACATCGGCTCCGGCCACCTGCTACAGAAGATTCAGTATCCGGACTCCTCGGGTGGGTCTGACGTGGTCACGTTGGCCTACAATGCCCAGAACCAGCGGATCTGGCGCAAGGACCAGGCTGGCAACGTCTTTGAGACGGATTACGACGACATGGGTCGAACCACGCACCGCAAGGCGACGACGATCATCAGCGGCTTCGACAATGCCGTGAAGCGCATCAGCTACACCTACGATGATCTCGGCCGCCAACAACTCGTCACGCAGCATGACAACGCTACACCCGGCAGTGGGAATGTGACGGATGAAGTCAAGTTCACCTACGACGGCTGGAGCAACATCGAAAAGCTCGAGCAGGATGTGAACTCAGCTGTCGGTGCTTCGGGCAGTATCGATGATTATGAAGTGAGTTACACGTATGCGAAATCTGCCGGCGCGTTGGGAACTGTCAACGGGAGAGTAACGATCCAGCGCTCAGGCATGACGCTACCGGACGGGGATATACTCTCCTATGTGTCTTTGGGAGATCTTGATAGAGGAGCCGCGCGAATCACGAGGGTGAATAACGGATTGGTCCTACTTACCAAGTACGATTACAACGGCGTTGGTCACGTTGTTGGCACGACGCTTGAAGAGATTGATGTGTTCAGCAAGCGCTACAGTGGTTCGACGTTCCCGGATCTTGATCGCTTCAATCGACCGACGACGTGGTCGTGGACGAAGGATCTGGCGACGGATCAACTGTTCTATGACGTCGATTACACCTGGGATCGCAACAGCAATGTGACGTACGCTGATGATCGGGTCTACAGCTACAACCTCGATCGCAGCTACACGCTCGATGATCTGAATCGTCTGACCAAAGAAGAAATGATCGACATCGCCCAGGCGTGGCCGGATGAGGACAACCGCACACTGGCTCAGGCCGGCGCGGCCGACCGCGTGCAGCTTGATTTGACAGGCGACAACGACTTCAACGACGCCGGTGAGTGGGACGACACGCGCACCTACAACAACGCCAACGAACTGCAGGATCGTGATGTCGATAGTGACTCAACCGTGGACTACACGTTCGCGCATGATGCGGTTGGCAACATGACTGACGACGGCGAAGCGAATGAGTTCGTCTACGATGTGTGGGGTCGGTTGCGCAAAGTCAACAATCAGACGCCGAGCCTGGTGTCTGAGTATCACTACAACGGCCTGAACTGGCGCATCAGCTGGAAGTACGACACCGACAGCGATCAGGATGTCGATGCCAATGACAAAACGTTCTACTTCGTGTATGACGAACGCTGGCGACCCGTTGCCACGTTCCGCGAGGACGATTCAAGTCCCAAGGAACAGTTCGTCTACCACGCAGCCGGTAACGACGGCCGGGGAACTGCAAGCTATATTGATGATGTGATCCTGCGCGACAAAGACGCCAACACGGATTGGGACGCTGCTGCTGACGGCACGCTCGAAGAGCGATTCTACTACTGCCAGAACTGGCGGCACGATGTCGTGTCCATGATCGACGCCAACGGCGGCGGCGAGCAGGTCGAGCATCAGCGTTACGAAGCGTATGGCGTTCCGTTCCTCATCCTCGCAGGCGACATGAACTACGACGGCAGCATCACTGCTGCCGACACAACCGCCATCCAGGTCATCATCGATGCATCAGGCTACGACGTGCGCGCCGACATCGACCTCGACGGCGACGTCGATGCCACCGACAAGTCAATGGTCACCGGCGGCAAGGAGGGCGGCCGCGGAGTCATGTCCTACGTTGGCAATCGCAAGGGCTACGCCGGCCATGAGTACGACGCCCAATTTAACCACCCGTCGTACCATGTCCGTTATCGCGTGCTGAATTCCACTCTTGGTCAGTGGACAAGACGAGACCCTACAGGATATAGGGGCGGTTTGCATTTGTATGCACACGGTGACGGACAACCTCAGACGAAAATAGATCCATACGGGCAATTGGCCTTACTCCCTCCGATTCTAGATCCTCCCGGCCCTGGATCTTTTGGAACATGCGATGTAAATACAGGTTTATGTGAATGGCAGCCATGCAAGGGCCCGCTTTGCTGCAGGGACACAACATACAATAATACTGATTGTAAGAATTGCTGCGATCGGCTACGGATAACAGAAGGATTCGATGCGTATCGTCGATGCAGGAGCTGGTGCAACTACAAACACAAGGACGGCGGCATGCCTTGCCACGTTTGTTGCAGTGATTGGGAGCTTCCCAGACCAGCCAAGGGACCCGGTTCTTGGGACTTAAGCGCTCGCCGCAGTCCTGGAGTGACCATGTGTAGTTGCACTGCTTCACGAATTGGCGTCAACGCTATACGTAGTTGTATTCAATGTCCTCCCGAAACATCCTGTGCCGAAACCTTCCCACTGCCAGACGCTGAATGCAGATGGATCGCACAGGACCCAGGTCCTGGTGTGGATTGCCTTTCCTGCTGCCGAGAGCACATGTTAGAGATTTTTGAAGCACCACTGCCGGAACCTTGGACGTCAGGAGAATCAAACCCCACGTGGACGTGCCTTCGACAACCATTTCCACTTCCTGAGGGGTAAGAGCCGTGGCCAGAATGAGCTGTGGAACAACATTGCAATACTTAATCCCACTCTTTGTTCGTTCCTGTAGATTGACGTTTGTCGATTGCCTAGTCGGATTAGTACTCGGCATTACCACACTGTTTTGCACTACGATTGCGCTGAGCTTTGCTGAGATCCCAGCAGAACAGTTCCGTACTATCGATCTTAGAATAAGAGATCGGCGGTTTATGGCTGGTGAGACATTGGCTTTTGGTCGCCAATATTTGTTTGTCGAAGAAGAACTACAAATTCCCAATTCACGCATTATGTCTAGTACAGGAGATGGCGATGCGACAATACAGCGCGAATTGGGCAATTTCAATTACATATTGGCAGGCAATATTGAGGAAGGGCAGATATTGGCGGAATTTGGGTGGCCATTCAAGGCATTCAGATGTTCGATTGCTACCAACATGTCCACTGATCAGAAGGATTGGGGAAGCTCAGATGCTATAGTCGTATCAAGCAAGCCACTCAAAGTGATTCCATACAGGCCTGCTTGGATTGGACTGCTCGCAAATGTTTGCTTATATATGGCGACATATATTTTCATGATCCTGATTTATAGATTTATTCGTGGTTTGCGACGCATTCGTCGGTCTCTGTGTGACGCTTGTGGATATGACATCCGAATGAGTCAGGTGCGACTCTGTCCCGAGTGTGGTTCAACGCTCTTAATCATGAACCACGACCGCGATCATTCCTAGTAATATCGTCGTGACTCTATGTAGGAAGCCCGTCCTGTTCCATTTGTCAGCCGACGTGCAAGTTGCTGGCATCTCAATAGTTGCGACGCGTAAGAAGTGGCTGATTTCGGACGAATTTGCGGAGATTTGGAACGCTAGACTGTCGTTATGCTGACGTTTCCAATGCGAATGCTGCTGCTTGCGATTGCTGGATGGCTAAATGAAGAGCAGCGACAGAAGATTGAGTTCCTTCAGGCGTAAGTGAATGTTCTGCTGGAACTGAATGGCGATCGCCGACTTCGTTTCACCAATGATCAGCGATCTCGATTGGCAGCGAAGGGCAAACGGCTCGGAAGACGTGCACTACGCGGACTCAGAACGATCGTGACGCCAGACACAATTCTGCGCTGGCATCGCGAACTGATCGCCCACAAGTACGATGGCAGCGCCAAGAGACGACCGGGCCGACCGCGAGTCAGTAACGACGTTCGAGAACTGGTTGTTCGAATGGCAACAGACAATGAAGGCTGGGGCTACACACGAATCGTTGGCGAACTGTCCAAATTGGGATACACAGTTTCGCGATCAAGTGTGCGACGAATCCTCAAAGCTCACGGCATCGAGCCGGCACCAGAACGCAAGAAACACATGCCGTGGTCGAAGTTCCTGAAGGCGCACTGGGATGGTCTTGCTGCAACTGACTTCTTCACGATCGAAGTGTGGACGAAAACAGGCTTGCTTCGCTACTTCGTGCTGTTTGTGATTGATCTGCCAACTCGACGCGTGGAGATTGCAGGAATCAATGCATCACCCAACGGGCTTTGGATGGAGCAGATCGCGAGGAACCTAATCGATTGCTTCAACGGCTTTCTTCACGGCAAGACACACTTGATCCATGATCGTGATCCATTGTTCACGAAAGAGCTTCGTGAGATTCTCAGGAGCGGTGGCATCGAATCGGTTCGATTGCCTCCCAAGAGTCCGAACCTGAATGCCTATGCAGAACGCTTCGTACTTTCGATAAAGTCGGAGTGCCTTGATCGAGTGATCATGCATGGCGAAGCACATTTGCGCCGAGCAATCGATGAGTATGTCGATCACTACCACATTGAACGAACACATCAGGGACTCGGTAATCAGCTGGTTGAAGGCGTTCCAGAATACTCAGTTGGACAGATCAAACGCCGCCAGCGACTGGGCGGCTTACTGAACTCGTATCACCGTAAGGCCGCATGATGCGTCGTTTGAATATTGGAACACGACGACATCAGGGAATTGACAATCGTCCACCGCTTGCGAGCAAGACGGCACCGAATCCAGCGATGGAGTTTGATTGCCAATCACGGCTGGGCGGTCTGCTTCGGTCGTATCACAGGAAAGCAGCGTGAATATGAAAGGACAATATTTGCACCATACGAGTCGCGCAATCATGGGCGCCATTCTGAGAGGATGCGGTCGCGACGGAAAGCCGTTATGCGCGTGGCGATGTTCGGGCACCCGGGTCTCGCGTGGATACCGGCGGCGCTGCTGTCGTTGTTGTCGAGAAAAACCGGGCCACCGCTCTGTCCACGTGATGCATCGAGCAAGTACGAGAACTGAAGAGGCCATGTGGTACTGGGTTTCATCGACGATCTTGAGACGAGGGCTCCGGGAAAATGGCTCATTGGATAACCGCGCAGTTTCCACTGGGCTGATTTGAGATCGGGGTCATCGGGAGAGATCAGATCGAAAGTAAATCCGACCGTGTCATGCAAATCATCGTCGGGGATGACGACCGCACCGTAGTCGTACTCTTCCTTGTTGTTCTTCGACCATCCGACGACGGTATAAGCGCGCGAGCCGGCGTACTTGCCGAGGCAATCATCGCCGGCCGGGATGACCGTGATCATTTCCGCCCAACCGCCGAATCGTTTGTCATACACGCAATGTCCGGCGGTCAGAACGAGATTCGGAGTGACGAGAAAACCTGTGCCGACTGCGCGGTAGTCCGGAATCGGCGGATTGGGAAAGAGTATTTCCAGACGACATGTCGCTAGCTCTGGGCCTGATCTTGAAGTGACGTCGTCGCGCTCATCGGGATCGCAGATACTTCGAATACCGAAATCTCCAGTTCCCCAGAAGCCCGCAATGTTCTCGTGTGCATGCATGGCATGGCCGGATCCGGTGAGCAGCGACTCCAACGCTTTCGAGTCGGAGGCTTCGAACGGATCAGCATCGCTGGATGCGGCAACTTCGGTCGCAGATTCAAGCGCGGAATGTTCTTCACATGCGGACATGCATGCGGCGACCGCGAGAGAAAGAAGGGACTTGAAGATACTACTATCCATCACCGCCTCCGAACTTCTGAACGATCTTGTCCTTGTTGCCACCCAAGTACTTCGCGGCCCGCTCAATGATTTCGCGGACTTTCGAGGGGTCGGTCTCCGTGACTGTGACAGCGAGTTCAAAGGTGCCATCGCCTTTGGGTATTTTCGTCTCGGCGTCAAATGAAACAGGAACGCCCGCGAACCAACCGGCAATCTTGTTCTTGAGCCCGTTGATCGTGATGGTTCGATCCGAGAGATCGACGCCGGAGAGCTCGAATTTTGCATCCGCGATCGAGTCGCGATGCACGCCTTGCGCGGGATCGATCCAGATGGCGTTCATGCGGATGTTGGTCGCGAGGTCAACGGATTTTTCAAACTGCGCAACTTTGGCGCGTGTCCGATTGACTTCAAGCCAGAGGGGTTTGATGACAAAGAGTCGTTCATCGGACATGACCGCGATGCGTCCCTGTTTGGGTGGCCCATCGTTGTGCCGCTTGTAGTAGCGAGCCGAAATCATGGCGAATGCGATTCGCGACGCAGGTCGATTGTCGTCATTCTCATCGCCCGCGGTTCGACGGACGATTTCGAAACCGAGCCAGCGCGGTTCGCCCTCGTAGCCGACGATCTTCTCCTCGTCTCTTCCCTGTTCATTTCTTACCATTCGATTGATTGGGCGAAACGACTTCCAAAAGCCTGTTTCGTGGATCGATGCGCCGTACTGCGCTTCGTAAAGGCTTGCTTCCTTCTCGAGTTCTGCCTTTGCCAGGTCGATTGCGTATCCGATCGCTATCGGTGCAAGGATCGGAAAGGCCAGTTCCGTGTCCCAGGTGAGTTGCGGGAAGTCGGCATTGAGACGATTCGTCCATTCAGTCTTGATGTCCTGGGCCTGCTCCTGCGTCATTGCACCTTTATCCACCAATGCTTCCGTGTGGGTCTTTGCATAGTCTCTTACGTCGTCGTACGTGAGCATGTTCAGTTCGACCTTCTGACCTTCGTAATCATAAGAACGATCGTTCTTGAACATCGGTCCCGTGATCGGCCGCGCGCCGCAACCGGGAATGACGGTGCAGACGATCATCAGCACTGAAGCAAGAACGACGACAGGTCGACGCAGTGCAGCAATTTCCAAATCATGACGAAGCATGGTCAGACACTCCTCTACACAGCTGGGGGAATTCAGAATGTGGGACTTTGATCGCATGCCGTGACCGCCTTTCTTTGCCTTGAAAATCGCGCAACCCGCAAGCGCCTCAGAGCTGATAATTCGAGCGGCACATCCGATCGGTTCCATCTGGATTTTTCGACTTTGTTGCAGTCACCGAATCGGCACCGTGTGCACCAAGAGCTATTGCGAACGCGACGAACTATGCCAATACGCATTTCATGGGCCTCCTTCAGCTGATATGGTGGCACAAGCAAACGATGTACTAATTCCGCCATCACTGATGGGACAGAAACTGGACGCGCCTTCTCTCTGCCAGACTCGTTGTCTGCATGGATGTGACATTGTTCCTCGGACAATCGCTAAGTCATCCTGCCCTTCGTCAATAAATACGTTGTTCGGATCGGCAGATTATGTGGAAAAGACACGCGACTATTTGACAACTACGTAATGCCCGTCGTGTTCCATTTGTCAGCCGACATGCAAGTAGCTGCTGTTTCGGAAGATGTGACGCAGGTGTGATGGCGGATTTCGGACGATTGTGCGGTGATTGGAACGGTAAATTGGCAATATGATGACGTTCCCGATGTGAGTGCTGCTGCTCTCCATGGCCGGATGCCGGAACAAGGAAAAACGACATCAAGGGTTCGGCTCCCTTGGGTGGACGCGCACCGCGACGCTGCATATTGCTCCAACTGAATAAAAAAACACTACGCGAGCAGCATCTGACAAATGCGATCGATTAGTACGTCGAGCATTATCACTTTGAACGACCACATCAAGGCCTGAGCAATTAGCTGATCGACGGCGTTCCAGAATGCTCATTCGGACAGATCGAGCGCCGTCAACGATTGGGCGGCTTACTGAACTCGTACTGCCGTGAGGCTGCATAATGCGTCGTTTGAATATTGGAACACGACGAGGAAGTTCCTTACGGTCTTCCGACGCACTGCCAACGTCTTCGAGATGTCCCTGTCATTCATTCGTTTCGAGCTAGGCATATAGTCACTCCGGTGTATTCGCAGGCATCAAGCGCGGTTGTCCCCTGCCTATCCGGATGATGCAGCGAACTCCTCGGAGGCCAGACTTCCCAAGGCGCTGTGAGTCTGCCTTTATTGTACTACACCCCGAGCGTCCCAGCCCTATAGCCAAGCGAACGGTTCAACTGACGATACCTAGACTATGGAGTGAGAGGACGCCGTTGAACTGGCGCGCAAATGCCTTCAGGAGTGGCACTTGCATGGCACGAACCATCACTGCAATCGGTGTGCCAGGACGCCAGTTGAACTTTTTACCAGTCATATCGGCCTATTTGAGTCCAGAAACGCGGACCCTACTTTCGCGGTGAAAATACGAAAACTCTCCACCAAACATCACTGTAGCTTGATACAGACCCTAGAGGCTATCCTAAAACCATCAATTGGGCCGTTTGCGAATTTCGAGATTGTCGTTTCTTTCGGGTTTCAGCCGCACCAACATAACATGTCAAAGTCCAGATTTGGGTTTTGGGATTGGTTCTATTGAACTCGTACTACCGTGAGGCTGCATAACGCGTCAGTTGAATTGGGACAAGATGGGATCAGAGAGTCGTTGAATGCCTGAGATGTCATTCACCTATCACCCACTTCTGCCGTTCACTCTGTAACTTGTTAGGTTCTCTTACAACAATAGTCGATAGATTGGCAGAAGTGCTTTCGCACGGGCCAAGGTTGTTCAATATCAAGCGGAAATCGAATTCGTTGACTTCACCACTTCCATCGACATCTTCTGGACAGCCATTGCACGGTCCTTGAGCCAATACCGCTTGTGCAAAGTCATGGACATCGACTAATCCATCCCCATTCACATCCAGAAGGCATTGGCAATCATCTGGCATACCATCTGCATCGATGTCAAGTTCGTTCGCCAAGCAATCTGGCCCCTGAAGTATGAGTGAGAAAGTCCCTTGCGAGAATGCGCGGCTAGCTATGCGTATGAAGTAGTCATGGCCACGTTCCCCATCAAATACAACAGAAAAATGACCAGTTGAGTTGCAGTCGATAAACTGGCCACCTTCATCCGGACAGCCATCGTAGACTGCATAGAGCCATTCAAGTGGCGGCCCTGCAACTGATATGAATACTTGCCCGGTCCAAGATGGTCTATAGCGATACCAGATGTCGTTCGCGCCAAAAAGTGAACTGCAGAACAGAACATCTCCATTGTAATCACTTAGATTACTTCCAGAATACTCTACTGACGGGCAGATGTATTCTGCGTTTGTGCAGATTGGCTGCGGCGAAGCGTTGAGGTTAGGTGCAATGAAATCTGGCTCAGTCTCTTCACTGTCAGGTATCTCATTACCATTACAATCCGGCGCAGGCGGCTCGAAAATTACCTCCACGGCAATATTAACCGTCTGTGTTACTTGATTGCCCGCCGAATCCATAATCTTAGCAGTAATCGCATGATTCGCTTCGGACAACATTGTTGCAGAAACTATAAGATTCTTGCCTGTTCCAAGGAGCCCATCAACATCTGATGTCCAGCTAACAGAATCATCTGACAAGATGCCATCTTCAACGTCCTGTGCAGTTGCAGAGAAATAGATGTTCTGAACTCCGGAGAAGGAATCTCCATCATTGGGTGAAAGTACGTGAAGTAACGGCGGCCCATCGGTCAGAAAAAACTGATCAGATTCATCAAATCCAATATTAAAACCATCGCTAGCGTACACTCGAATCAGCGCCATGTCAGAACCGGAAATGAAATTTGTCGGAACAGTCAATGTTGTCGCCTTCCAATCTATTGCAAGCGTCTCCCATATAGCACCGCCATCAGCACTATATTGCACTATGTAGCACAAGGGATCATTATCTGCATCGCTTGCCATCCATTGAATATCGAATGTATCTGAATCAATATTTTCACCTCCATTGGGAAATTGCACAACCACAATCGGTGAATTCGGGCTTGCTATCGCATCACCTATAACCACTCCATTAAACTTAATCTGCACGCCCCTGATATCAGATGTTAGTGCTACAGGAATGTGAAACGATCCAATTTGATCATCAGGAAGCGGGCCACCGACGGGACGGTCATCCGCGCCTGTATCATTGCAGTCATATATTGGAAGACGGGAACAATCTGGTGCGCTCGCAACAACATCAAATGGGATGGAATTCAGCACACCTCCGTTCATATCCAACAATTCAAGCGAATATGGACCAGCGATGGGTTCTGGCGGCGATTGTGGCAATTCAATGACACCCAATGGGAGAACTGACGCAGTGTTTATCTGCAGATCTATAATGCCCCGAACAAGCAAGTGGGGATCTGCTCCCAAAAGCGGGGGAGTTAACCCGCTTGATGAACTAGAACTCGAGACATTGAATGTGCTGTTGAAGCCCGTACGAAGATTGTTGTAGGTGAACTTCGAATTCCACCGAAATCCTCCGCAATAACCCATTAGGTCAAAGATTGTATTCGGATCGATTACTGTCTGTGAATTAGCGGCCAGGCCCCAAATCATGTCGTCAGGCCCCATGCTCATTGGGCCAAGTGTCGGAACGACCATACCTCCGATATTTGCAGTATAGGGAAACGTCGGTGCGCTCGGATCAACTGCTCCACAATACGGAGCGTGCCGAACCCCAACCGTGTGACCGATTTCATGAGTGTGTCTGTTTACACCATAGCCCGCATTCTGCTTGGTTCCACACGCCACAGTTCCAGGAATTCCATTCGCCCGACCTCCGATATCCGGACCTACAAGCGCGCCGTAATACAAGCGATCGCAACCGAAGAACGAGATGCAGCCGTCCCAAAAGCGTTTACTTTCTAATTGTTCATTTACGTTTGTCGTGATTGGCTTGCCACCAGAAAACGGCCCGGAGTAAGTCATCGATCCGGTAGATGCCAAGGAAGAGCTAATCGGTGCCATACTGTTAAATCGCTGCTGAAGTTGCGTTATGTCAGCAGCTGTTGGATTATGATTGGTCCCGCCATGGCTCCAATTCACTGCGATCCACTTGATATCTGGTGTATTTGTGGTTTCGAAAGTGACGGTTGTTTCACAATCCATACCGATTGCAGCCATCGTGCAATCAATGTCCCCGCCAAGACCTTCAAGCACAAGTCTGACAGTTCCATTGGCCCAAGCATTTGGAAGTCGGAAGTTCAGACTATCTGCCCATGATCCTCGACGGGACGCAGCGTTCTGACGGGCCTTGATTCGCGCCCCTGGATTGCTCGCCGTCAGCGGAGAGCCCGCAAGTTCCACGCCGCCACGGTATCCGCGCAAACGGGCAGAGGCCGTGGTTTCCATGACAGCAGGATCGGCCGGCTCAAAATGCGCGCGAACGTAGGTGAGCTTGCCTTCTATAAGCGTCGCAGTGTTTTTCCAATCTTGCACTGATTGGATCACCTCAAGTCCAATGAGCTTGATTTGATCTCCAAAACAAGCAGGGCCGACAGCATTGGCGAATTCGGCCGAGCTGAAAACCATCGTGGTGCCACCCCCGCCGAATACTAGCGGGTCATAGACTGAGTTTAGATTGCTTTCTTCAAATATTCCGGGACAGCGGATTCCAATCACTCCGAAAGAGTCGATACCCGATGCCATCGCCGATGCCACAGCAGAGGCAATTGATGCACCGCTATTTGGAATGCCATCAGTCGATAGGCAAATGTTTTGATTTGCATTGGGTCGCGCATTAACACTTAAGATACTAGCGGCACTATTCACTCCATCGCCAGGATTCGTTGCCCCACCCAGTTGTGAGATCGCAGAAATCTGATTGGCAACACTAGTCGCATCAGATGTCGAGTTGATAACAGTGAAAGGGACTTCAACATTCGTAGATGATCCGGCGTACTGCACAAGCGTGATTGCAATTGTTCCATCGCGTGGGACCAAATCCTGGTTCAGAATAGCCGCCCGCAGCCCATTTTTCTGAAGCGCGAAGTCTGTGCTGTCAATGCTACCTGATCCGTCCATGACGAATGCAATGTCAAGACTAGCCTGAGCAGGCGGTCCAGAGTGGGCATGGGAATTCACGAAGCTGAGAACAATGATCACTAAATACACCACATCATGCAACCGAACCTTCATCTTTGTCCCTTCCAAAATACAGTCCAGATTATTCAGATGAGTTTATTCCGCAGTTACTTGTCGAGCCTCCCCGTCGTACCGGAGTTGAATACGGTGTGTTTCAGTGTAAGGCACATCGAGAATTGTCCAGCCATAGATGGTAGCTGGATCGTGTGTGGGATCGGGGTGAGATTGTCCAAGATTTGCTAACGCAAATGCATATGTCCCCGGCGCAAGCGCTACTAAAAATTCGCCATTTTTGTCGATGAGTGTCAGTGTAATTCCACTATCAGATTCGACACTTGCCGTCAATGGACCAGGTAATTGTGGTAACATTTTTTGAAAATCAGCAAGAGACGCTTCAGGCACAATGAAAATCGATCCGCTGGAATAAGGGTTTGCTTGATAGCCAGAAATATCACTAATCGCAACAACAGTACCTGACACGAAAACTGTCGATTGTGGCACAGAAGATTTCGACGATGAATTATCTTGAGGAGCGGGCATTTGTTCAGTACTGAAGTCGCATCCACCAAACAGAAAACAAACGGCAACCACACCTAACACGCCTATGGTTGACCAAATCAATCGTGGTATATCACACTTCTGCCTGAGCATCACAATCATGGGATTTTGTCCGTGGTTCACTACCCTTAAGAGCATCTCATACGTATTTAATTGTTGCGCCCAAACTGCATTCCGGACAAAAGCGAGGTATCAGAATCAAGATAATTCACGCTCGCCTTCTTTTTCTGCAAACTCGCCAACGGCTGGCTTCCAGCCATGTTCCAGCATACTGCCTGCCAAAACGCTGGCCTCTGTTTCAACGTGGTGTCGTCATACGCCACGTCATATTGTTCCCTCACTATTGATTAATACGACTGCCGCATGGGCTCATTAAGCTAATGTTGTCCTTCTCCAAACCTGCAAACCACAAATGCATATTGGATAAGCTTTTACGAAAAAGAGCTTTGGCGATTCGTCGACTCTGACCCGTTCAAGAATCCTGTGCACTGCTTCCTATCGCCATTCGTGTTCCGTTGATTTCTCACGGCTGAACTCCTCAAGCCGCCTGTCGATAATAGTGCTTCAGCAATCCTCCTAGCCGGTTGTCGCTGCAGACAATACCGTCGTGAGGATACCGCCCTGCTCTCAACGGCGGTAGATGCCCCCCTACCGGAATGCGGTCGGCACTGGTTGTAGAACGCCGCGTACTCATCCACCAGATGATTCAAGTGCCGCCCGCCCAAGATCACAAAGTGATTCAAACACTCGTGTTTGACTGATCGCACCCAGCGTTCCGCGTAGCCGTTCAGTGCTGGCGATCGCACAGTTGGCAACACAACCTTCGCTTGCTGAGAATTAAACACCTCATCGAACGATCTCGTGAACTTGCTGTCATGGTCACGAATCAAGTGCGTGATCGCATCTCCATGCTCAAAACAGAAGTTGCGAGCTTGTTGTGTTGACCATCGACGGTCCGGATGTGCAGTTGCTGATGACACCCACACTCCCCTGCTCTTCAGATGGATGAAGAACAGCACGAAATACGGCACGATGCCGCGAAGTGTGCAGACCGGCATTGAAAAGAAATCGCACGCCCACAGTGTGTCGGCGTGCATCTTCAGGAACTGCGACCACGTGCCGTGATCTCGTTCGGGAGCCGGATTGATCCCGTGTTCCTTCAGGATGTTGCGCACTGTCGCTCGTGAGATGGAGTTGATACCAAGCTTACGTAACTCTCCGAGAATTCTTGTATACCCCCACGTGTTCTCTCGCGCCAATTGGACAACCAGTTGTCGAATGGACTCTGCCGTTCGAGGGCGACCAATGGGCCGTTGCGCTACCACTTGGCGTTGACAACTGTTGTGCTGCTCTCCAATCCAGCGTCTGAACGTCCCAGGACGGACAATGGTCACGAGATCAAAGATGGCGTCCCCCACTTCTAATCCGAATCGCACCAATCGCGCCCTTTCTGCCGGCGTCGTGCGGATCTGCTTCGGCAGACGAGCCCGCAGCAGTTGGTTTTCCTCTTTCAGAAACTGCAGATACTTCGTCAGTTCGGACTCTGTGCTGCGCGCGATCCAGAACAACAGAGGATGGAACAAGCGAGTCATGATCAACTGCTCCGGAGGTGGAACAGAGTTAGTACACCCCACGCGCCAGCTCCTGCAGGCAAGCGCAACCGTGTACACCGGCAGTCCCCTGCCGAGAGCGATTTGACCCCGCGCGCGCCAAAAGCGCGCCAAATACAGTGGAGTTCTTCTGGCGCTCCAGTGGTCATACAGTGGCTTTTTCGTCGAGGCAGGGCCGATTGCGGGCTGTGAGAAAGGCCTGCACGCTAACTCTTAATCAGCGGGTCGTCTTCTGGAACTGAACGGTGATCGAAGGCTTCGATTCACTGATGATCAGCGCTGTCGACTGGCTGCCAAAGGCAAACGACTTAGCCGGCGTGTGTTGCGCGAACTGGGGACGATTGTGACGCCGGACACGATTCTTCGGTGGCATCGTGAACTGATTGCTCGCAAGTACGATGGCAGCACCAAACGACGACCAGGCCGACCGCGAGTCAGCAACGACGTTCGAGAACTGGTTGTTCGAATGGCAACGGACAATGAAGGCTGGGGCTTTACGCGCATTGTCGGTGAGCTTTCCAAGCTGGGGCACTCAGTCTCGCGATCAAGCGTGCGCCGGATTCTCAAAGCTCACGGCATAGAGCCTGCGCCTGAACGCAAGAATCACATGCCGTGGGCAAATTTCCTGAAGGCGCATTGGTCTGGGCTGGCGGCTGCAGACTTCTTCACGATCGAAGTGTGGGCGAAAACAGGATTGACCCGCTACTTCGTGCTGTTTGTGATTGACCTACCGACTCGACGTGTTGAAATCGCCGGCATCAGCCCGGCTCCCAATGGTATGTGGATGAAACAGATTGCGCGGAATCTCACGGACAGCTTCAACGGCTTTCTACGAAGCAAGACACACCTGATTCACGATCGAGATCCATTGTTCACGAAAGAGTTTCGTGAGATTCTCGGGAGTGGTGGCATCGAGTCAGTTCGATTACCACCGAAGAGTCCGAACCTCAATGCATTCGCCGAGCGGTTCGTGCTTTCGATCAAATCCGAATGTCTTGACCGGATGCTACTGCTGGGAGAGCGTCATCTACGCCTTGCGATCGATGAGTACGTGGAGCACTATCACATCGAACGGACGCATCAAGGCATCGGTAATGAACTGATTGATGGCGTTCCAGAATGCACTGATGGTCGGGTGAATCGATACGAGCGTCTGGGCGGTTGGCTGAACTCGTACTACCGTAAGGCCGCATGATGCATCGTTTGAATATTGGAACAGCACGACCAATGGGCCGGTACGGCACCACTCGACGTTGACAACTGTTCCCCTGCTCTCGAATCCATCGCCTAAACGTCGTCGGATGGACAATGGTCTCAAGATCGTTGATGGCACCCCCACTTCCAAGCCGAACCGCACCAAGCATGCCCTTTCAGCCAGCGTTGTGCGAATCTGCTTCGGCAAACGAGCACGTAGCAAATGGTTTTCTTCCCTCAGCTACTGCAAGTATTTGGTCAGTTCAGACTCGGCACAACGGGCAATCCAGAACAACATCTAGTTGAGCTTGCTCAGTATGAATTCACAGAAGTGGGATGATCGTTACGAGAACTTCTACTCAATGCAGAACACCTTGGATAAGGTTCGAGACTTACGCTGTGTCTGTTGTTACAGGAATAGGTACAAGTGCATCATTTCTATCTGGTAACAAGTATTCAATAACATCGACTGCTTTGTACGTGTACGCGCCTGGCTTGATGAAATTCACAACATTGGAAATATCATCTCCAGACGTGACAAGCGGTTTCTCGGTGTTGCCTTCACTGAGGATCTGGCCGAGGCCAATGTTCGCTAGTAGTCCGTTACAGACACATTTGCGCCCACGCGTATCCTCTTCATTGCCACCCTTGCGCACGTAATCCTCTACCGGCTCAGAGGGGCATCGCCACCCCAATGTGCCATCTGATTTTTTGAAAGCATGACGTAAATAGCCAAGATCGCAGATGCGCGTTCTCTTTTCATAAGTCATGGTACAAGATTGGCTATCCTCCATCTGCAGAACCTTGAACGGAAAACCAGTCGGAGAGGCAATTGGATCGGTAAAGATTTTTGTTTCACCTGCTTGAATCAATGCCAGAGCCGCTTTCTTGAGTTTCGGATCGAGTCCGGATTCCTCGCAATAGGCGAATGCCGTTCCAATCTGAACTCCTGTAGCGCCCAACTGAAGCGCCTCAACAACTCGTTCCGGTTTTGCATAGGAGCCAGCAAGCCAGAATGGAAGTCCGAGCGCTTGGATCGCCTCAAGATCGGGAACATCGCGATCACCATAGATTGGCTCGCCATGGACGCTCTGCTGCGGCCGCCCACGTGGTGGAGCATTGTGACCGCCCGCGGTGGGACCTTCAATGACGAATCCGTTTACTCGGCCGCTGGCCTTGCGTGCGAGCATGTTTGCAAGTGTTGCGGAGGAGACAATGGCAATGAAATCGGGCCGAATGAGATTTGGAATCTCGCCATCAAAAAACGAGTTGGGATCGAAACTAGTTGAAAAATCATCGCTGCGATCTGCATTCTGAACATCAAGATGTAACTTAACAGGCTCATGCCTGGCCAGGCGATCAAGTATGCCGGGGATGGATTTGGGGATGCCTGCCCCCATCAGAACGTATGTCACACCGGCGAGCATTGCGCCATAAATTGAAGGAAGAGTCGGAAGCTGGATCTTTTCAAGAAAGTTAATCCCTACCGGCGCATTGTGCCCTTCTTTTGCAAGGAACACTTCTGCGAAAGTGCCTGCAAGCAGCAACTCCACTAAATGGCGAGATGGTCTTTGGTTCGGGACTGGCTTGGCCTTAAATGGCTTATCCTCTGGTTTGCCGTCGGGGATGAAGTAGCGATCAAGGATTCGTTTCGCTACACCGGGTATTGGAAAGCAACTAAGCGCCCTGCGCATGTGACCGCCAACATCTCCAAGCTGTAGTCGTCGGACCAGAATCAAATCCATCGCTGTTCCAGACACCACGCCGAGTTGACCCGTCTTCGACACAGCTTGCGCAAGCGACCAACTGGAGACACCTGCCCCCATACCGCCTTGGATAATGATCGGTAATTTATCGTGCGTCATATAGATGTCATCCCACGTATTCTCGTGGCTCCTAACAGTTCAGGATTACTCTCTTCGCAATTTGTGATGCACTAAACTGAGCGACTATCAATTTTCAGATTCGTTTTTCCGTTTGTGTTTTTTAAGTCTATCAGCATTGGAAACGCCTGCCAATCTGGACTAAGGGATGCAATTCTCTAAACCTGAGGCAGAATCAGCTGCGAATTCAGCCCTTGATTTTGCACTGATTTTACGTGAGATTCACAACCTAAAATGCTTGCAGACTTTGAAAGTTCAGAGTCGCGATGCACTTGAGCAATCGCCCGATTGGAACACTCCAGCTAAGGTCAGTAGCGACGCTCAAACCCGAATCCTGATCCAATCGGAGAGAGTGTGAATCAAGTAGATTGCGGCCTCTGTACGGGAGGCATTTGCGATGAAGTGGAAGCGATTCACGGAAAAGCAGATCACCTTTACAAGACGTCCGGCTTGATCATCAGTGTCTGATGATTTGAAGCAGTCTGACACCAAACAGCCCGCGCAATAGATCTCCGTCGATCGATGTATCAGCACAATACGCGTATGATACTAGTACTGTTGTGCAATGAGCGACGAGGTTCGACTATGAACACGATCATAGAACCGTTTCGAATCAAATCTGTTGACCCTATTCGCATGTCTGAACCTGAGGAACGACGGCGCCATCTTCAACAGGCCGAATTCAATCTCTTTCGTATTCCTGCTGAGCACGTGATTATCGATTTGCTGACAGATTCAGGAACCGGCGCGATGAGCAGCGCTCAATGGGCAGGAATGATGGAAGGTGATGAGTCATACGCAGGTGCCAAGAGCTACTATCGATTCCATACTGCTGTCGAGAATCTAACGGGCATCCCCAACATCTTGCCAACACATCAGGGTCGTGCCAGCGAGCGCCTGCTCGTGGAAGCGCTGATCGGTAGCGGTGACGCTGGGCGCGGCCTTGTGGTACCGAACAACGCCCACTTTGATACAACCCGCGCGAACATAGAACACTGCAACGCTCAAGCGATCGATCTGCTTACCGAAGCGGGACTTCAGCCAACCCTTGAGGCTCCGTTCAAGGGCAACATGGATACGGTCGCCCTCAAGAAATTACTGAATGATCGCGCTGCTGACGTTCCATTTGTCATGATGACCGTAACGTGCAACAGCAACGGCGGGCAACCCGTTTCACTTGAGAACCTCCGGGCTGTCCGTGCTATCTGCGACAAGTACGGCAAACCATTGATACTCGATGCGGCCCGATTTGCGGAAAACAGCTGGCTGATCAGGCAGCGAGAACCCGGACAAGGCGATCGATCGCCCAGCGCCATCACGCGCGACATGTTTGATCTCTGCGATGGCGCAACCATCTCTGCAAAAAAGGACGGCATCGTCAACATCGGCGGCGTCCTGCTTCTGCGCGATGACGAGATGTTTCAGCGAGCGAGCAATCTGCTGATTCTCACCGAGGGTTTCGTGACCTATGGTGGATTGGCAGGTCGCGATCTCGAAGCTATGGCGATCGGTTTCACCGAAGCGCTTCGCGAAGACTACCTGCGCTATCGACTGCGATCTGTTGAGTATCTGGGCGAGAAACTTCTTGATGGCGGCGTGTCGATTATGCAACCACCGGGCGGACACGCTGTCTATATCGATGCTGAGGCATTCTGTTCTCACATTCCGCGTGAGCACTTTCCCGGCCAGGCGTTGGTGTGTGCATTGTATGAACATGGCGGTATCCGCGCCTGCGAAATCGGCTCGGTCATGCTCGGGGATCATGCAGTCATGGAGCTTGTACGCCTCGCCATTCCTAGGCGAACGTATACACAGTCACACATCGACTACGTCATCGAAGTCGTACTTGACCTCCAAGAACGTCGCAAATTGATCCCAGGCATGCAAATCATCGAACAGGCGCCGGCTCTGCGACATTTCACAGCTCGATTTGCGCCGGTTTGAGCGCGGATCAAGGGAACAGCCACTGCGCGGTCCAGTCGCTTTCTGATTCGGCGCTGCACGTATAAAGCAGGCGCTGGTGGATCCGACCTTCGCCGGCCTGCCAGAACTCTATGGAATGAGGTATCACTGCATAGCCGCCCCAGTGCGGCGGGCGCTCGATTGCCTTGCCAAGGAATCGTACAGTAACGAGCGCAGCGCGGGCCATGAGAGTTTTTGGCCCCTGCACTGGTTGTGATTGCTCGCTCGCCCAGGCACCGATCTGGTGTGCTCGGGGCCGAGTACGGAAATATGCATCTGATTCAGATTCGGAGACCCGCTCAGCCCGCCCTTCGATGCGAACCTGTCGTTGCAGGCGATCCCAGTACATCACAATCGCCACATGCGGCTGCGCTTCGATCTCGCGCGACTTGCGGCTATTGTAGTTTGTGAAGAACGTGAGGCGCCCAGTGACCATGTCGAACGACTTGTGGAGCACGGCTCGAACGCTCGGCCGACCATCGTTGCCAACGGTCGCGAGCATCATCACGTTGTGATTGATCACATCGTTTTCCTGCTCTGCCCGGACGAACCAATCGCTAAGAAGCTCGCACGGATCACTTGGGACGGAGCGAAGATCTATCAACGGCAGGTCCTCTTCCCCATCGAATGTGTTGGTGATCGATCATGCCATGCTTCACGGAAACATCATTTCGCCGGATTCAGCGTCTTCAAGAATGATTGCGCACTGCAGACACTGCGCCGCCGCGTCAAGAATATTCGCAGCCGATTCACCGTCAGCAGCCAAGACTGTCGACTGCCGTTGGCGTTGATGGCGAACACGCCGGCCGCAAACTGAATGCAAAGCATTGATCCAACGCATTTGTTGTGATCGATCTGAATTCGATATCGTTACGTCATCTCGGTCGAATCGTTGTCGAAAACTTCAGATGCGGATCGGCGATCACATCCGGAGCCATTAGTTCATCGAAGATGAGCGACACTTTGATACTCCTCACATTTCACATGGTCATGACCGAGATACAAGATTGGATTGTTGAACAGTTTGATCGTCATTGAACGCGAAATTCGCAAATACGGATGTGCCGACAATCGGAGCAAACCGTGACTGGAAGAACCGAAGCCGCTGTGGTTCATAGGTGAATCGCAAACCCACAAGTTGATCCCGCTGCTCATACACTGCTCGCACCGACTCGACGGTTACATCCATATGAGCTTGCGTGTACACACGTCTTGGAAGCGTCAGCCGAACGAGTTCAAGACGGGATTGGACATTTTCACCGGTTGCGTGATCACGACCGGCTGAGACTGAACCCCGTTCCATTGAGCGAATACCTGAGTCGATATAGATTGCTGCAACTAATGTCTGCGCCGGGAACTGCTCTCGTGGAATTTGCGGAAGGAAAGCAGCCGCATCAATAAACACCGCATGGCCGCCGATGGGATGAACGATGGGAATGCCCGCCTGTGCAAGCTTATTGCCAAGATATTCCACCTGCCCAATGCGCGCACGCTGATGATCTAGATCCATTGATTCAGTGATACCGATGGCCATTGCTTCCATGTCGCGACCGGCCAGCCCGCCGTACGTGTGCAGACCTTCGTAGACTACACATAGATTGCGCGCCTCTTCAGCAATATCATCATCGTTCACTGCCAGAAATCCGCCGATGTTGACGATCCCGTCTTTCTTTGCAGAGACGGTGCATCCATCTGCGTACGAACAGATCTCAAGGAGGATCTCCGGAATACTGCGCTGCTCCTGTTCCGGCTCACGCTCTCGAATGAAGTAGCAGTTTTCGGAAGCTCGGGTGGCATCAAGAAAAACACGAATGCCATGCTGATGACAGAGTTCGCATGTCGCGCGAATGTTCTCGAGACTACACGGCTGTCCACCGGCCATGTTGACATTCGTTTCCAATGATAAATAGGGAATACGCTCGGCACCGACACTCTCTATGAGACGTTCAAGCTTGCAAAGATCAACGTTTCCCTTGAACGGATGATTGCTTGCAGGATCGTGCGCCTCGTCGATGATGACATCAACGAACCGCGCGCCGGCCAGTTCCTGGTGAAACTTCGTTGTTGTGAAATACATGTTGCCAGGTACTGAATCGTCTGGCTTTATGCAGATTTGGCTGAGAATGTGCTCAGCACCGCGGCCTTGGTGCGTCGGAATGATGTGCTTGAAACCGTAATACTTGCGAACGACGCTTTCAAGATGTTCGAAGTTCACAGAACCTGCGTACGCCTCATCACCGAGCATCAGACCAGCCCACTGGCGATCGCTCATCGCGTTCGTTCCAGAGTCGGTCAAGAGGTCGATGTAGACATCATCACTGCGGAGCAAGAACGTGTTGAACCCTGCCTCGACAATCGCGCGATTGCGATGTTCACGCGTAGTCATGCGCAACGGTTCAACCATCTTGATCTTGTACGGTTCAGCCCACGATCGCCCGGTCATGAGATCCTCCTCTTACTAACCATTTGCGCGGTGTCTCTTACTTATCCAGCCGCTTGAACGGGCTGGTCGCCACCCATCGTTTTGGAAGGCGTATCTGAATCTCTCGAAAGTCGTTTCATTCAGGAAACGATCCATTGCGTTGTTGACCGCGTTGAGTTCATCGTGCAGCGGACAGCCTTGGCCGCGCCCGCAGATGCCGCCGCCGAACGAACATTGTTTTGTCTCGTTCTGTCGCTCGAACAGAATGAAAACATCGTGGATCGTTATCTTGCTCGGATGCCTAGCCAGCGCAAACCCGCCTCCGGGTCCGGTGGCACCGTTGACAAGCCCCGCCTGAGACAACACCGACAGAACTTTCGCAACGCGCGGCCGTTGCAGCGATCGTGAATCGGCTATTTCTACTGCGGACAACCTGGTTTGCCCTTCGTCGTACACCTCAGCCAGTCGACTCATGGCAGCAATCGCAGCTTCTGTCTGCTTTCCATACATGCACAAAGCCCCATCATTGTCTCGTTCTACTTCATCATTCTAGTACAACTTCGACATCGTCAATCAAATAATGAAATGTTTATCATTATCTCTTGAATTCTCCCCCCGTAGTCGATATGTTCCACGCGTACTGGCTATGAGCCTGGGGCGCGCAACCAGCCCGCTCACCGGCCGCCAGACGGAGGCCATCCGCCATAGAAACTGATGCAACAACCTGGAGAAAGTCGTACTCACTTTCACAATGTTTGGCGATCGGGCTGAACGTATTTCGTATGTAAGGTGTTGTGATGGAACTACCCCGCCGCATTCGCGGTGATGAGCTGCTCAAGCCTGGTGAATTGGCCGCAGTCCGTCAACGGCTGCGAATGATTGCGCCCAAGCACGACTTGGCTACTGTGATCGCATGCGCGTTTGATCATCGAACGCGAATGCTGCCATTCATCTTCGCCGACACCAGAATGGTGCCAGCCGGTGTTCGCGCTATCGGATCGGCCTTGGCTGATTCCGGCTTTGAGAAGACGCGCATTGTTCTGCAGCAGTGGAACAGGAATTTCCGTCCGTCGCGCATGGAGTTGGATGGCAGGATCCCCGACATGTTTCTGGTGTCGAGCATGAACCTGCACTACGAACGGTGCATGGAGTTGATCCGCGATGCGCATCGAATTGATCCGAAGTATCGACCGTTGATCATCGCAGGCGGGCCCAAGTGTCTGTACGAACCATGGGATCTCTTCAGTGCGGACTCATCCAATACAGCAAGTGCGGATATTGTCGTCGCTGGTGAGGAATATGTGTTCCTGAGCTTGTTGGAAATTCTCTTGTCGTTCCGCGCAAGCGGTGAATCAATGGTATCTGCATTCCATCGTGCCCGAGATAGCGGCGCACTGGATTCCATTCCAGGTCTGGTCTACGCACGCGGTGAGCGCAATGGTGTAGCGGAAGAGTTGATCGACACAGGCATCCAACGATTGGTGGGCGATCTCAATGAACTGCCGGATCCAGTTTCCGGTTATGGATTGCTCGAACCGCCCAGCCGAGGAACTACAATGGGATCTCAGCCGGTCCCTGCCGGCCGCATACGCAGGCTCAGCCCGATCGGGTCGATCGTGATGACGTTCGGATGTAAATTCGCCTGTCCGTATTGTCCGATCCCTGCGTACAACCAACGGCAATACCGCGCCAAGAGTGGCGAACGGATGGCTGAAGAGATGTGGCGGCTCAACTCCGCATACGGAATCAAGTACTTCTTTGGTGCTGATGACAACTTCTTCAATAACAAGGAACGGACGCTTGGAATTATCGAAACGCTAGCCCGCACAACGTACGACGGAGTGAAACTCCCTAGCAGGATTCGCTGGCACACAGAGGTCACCGTTCACGATACGTTGCTGATGGCTGAGCACTTGCCGTTGGTTCGGGAGTCTGGTTGCCGCGCATTGTGGCTAGGTGTTGAAGACATGACCGCTACACTGGTGAAGAAAGGCCAGAGCGTTGACAAGACCAACGAGGCTTTTCAGTTCCTTCGTGATGCGGGGATTTGTCCAATGCCCATGATGATGCATCACGACAAGCAGCCTCTCTACACGCGGACCGGTAACTACGGGCTCCTCAATCAGATCAAGCTGCTACGGAAAGCCGGTGCAGTCTCGTTGCAGGTTCTGATGATCACCCCTTCGCCGGGTTCCAAGTTGTTTGATGGGACATACACCTCCGGGCAGGTATACAGTCGTGTTGGCAGTCGTATGGTCAAACCGCACATGCACGATGGCAACTACGTGATTGCATCGAACCATAGCCAACCCTGGCGAAAACAACTCAACATCCTGTCCGGTTACGTGTATTTCTACAACCCGCTGTGGCTGCTGCTGGCGATACACCGAAGGAAGAAGACCAAGGTCGGCGGACGGCCGGCACGAATGCAGGTGTTTGGCATTCTCGGCGTGACGCAGAACTTTCGCCGAACGCTCAGTTGGGCACTTCGGTTGATGTTCGGAAAGATCGAACGGTTGAGCGAACCGCCGACCAGTTCGATCCCGATGCGAAACGTTGGCACCGATCCCGCAAGCCACATACCGCCTGTCGTCACAATCACGACCGAGCAGATCCCGCTGAGTACTCGGATAGATCCCACGTTGGAGTCACCTGTGGTCCAGCGAACTCCGGCTTGATGAACTTCATCAAGTCGTACAGTATCGACATGTTGTATTCAGCCGAGCCGCAATTCGTTCGCTTACAACTACAAATGGCGTGTTGATGAGTCCGCAATTCGGCCGTAGACGCAGAGTTGCGGCTGGCTCGAACCATGCTTGAAGTGCTTCGATCCAAACCGATCGACTAGGCGGACTGCTCCATTTCTATTAGCAATTTGCGACCTGAGCATGGTTGGACAAGTAATTGCACCACACGGGAATCGAATCGGTTCATCTGCCTCCGAAGAGTCCGAACCTGAATGCCTATGCCGAACGATTCGTACTCTCAATTAAGTCTGAGTGTCTTGATCGAGTGAGCATGCTTGGTGAAGCACATTTGCGCCGAGCAATCGATGAGTACGTCGAGCATTACCGCATCGAACGAACGCACCAGGGTCTCGGCAATCAGCTGATTGACGGCGTTCAAGAATGCACTGATGGACGAATCGAGCGCCGTCAACGGCTGGGCGGTTTATTGAACTCGTACTATCGCGAGGCTGCATAATGCGTCTGTTGAATATTGGAACAGCACGGGGTGGATGCGCATAGCATGTAGCATGCAATGTCTAGAGGGCCCCAAATCTACGAACAGCGAATACTCATCTTCGCTGCCGATAGAGCGTTGGATCAACGACCGCGCGCATCGCGTCGCGATCAAGCGATTGGCCGAGGAAGGTGCAGATCGTGTCGATGACCGGAGCGTTGTTGCGGATGATCTCGTTGTATGAGACTTCCAGCACTTCGAAGTTCGGCTGCTCGATCAACCAGTTCAGTATGACATCGATCTGGCGGTTGTACTGATTGATGAGCAGCTCCGGATTCAAACCACTGCCAGGTTTACCCACTCGTTCGAGCATCGCCGTCTGCGATGCGACGATCTCCTGCGGATTACGCCGAATGAACACGACCCGATACGTATGATCAGCCGGCAAATCGTACAGCAGCAGATGCACCATCTTGACAACCTTTCCGACAGCATCGTTGGCCCACGATGAATCAGATTTCGTCTGCTTGACCGCCTCCAACTCGTAATAGCCGTTGGGGTTGTCTTCATCGGCGGAACGAATGCCGTCCGTCAGCACCGGCATCCCACCTGCTTCGAGCATACGCATCGTCATCGACGTGCCGGAGCGCGGCAGTCCAGAGACAATCGTGATCGGTGCGTGAGTCGCGTTCATTCTGATTTATCCGTTGACAGTGCAGTTCGCAATTCCTCCGCTTTGACGCGATGTGCCTCCGCTTTCTCCGCATCCCACTGCGCGTGACTGTACAGTTGAGCGAGACACCGATGCGGCAACGGATTGCGCGGGTTCTGCTCAATCGCCACATTGAACGCGCGAATGGCCCAATCGATTTCACCTACCTCTGCCAGCGCCAGGCCCAGATGGATATGCGTCTGCGGCCGATGATGTTGCAGCGCAACCGAGCGCATATGTTCCTCGACTGCCTCAGCAGACTTGCCCTGCGCGCGATACACCACCCCCAGTCCATCATGCGCCTCGGCATCATCTGGATTGGAGTCCAGCGCTTTACTGAACGCGCGCTCGGCATCTTCCCACTGCTGTCGCCGCAAATACACCTGGCCGATCTGCACGTGCAGTCCGGGCATCATCGCATCCGTCTGTTCTGCCTTGAGCAGATGCGACAGCGCTTCCTCCGGCTGATCACGCCGGAAGCAGATCATCCCCATATAAAGGTGCGCCCGTGGCGTATCCTCCTCGCCGTTCATCACCTCGTGGGCCATCGTTTCGCATTCATCAAGCCGACCCAGTTGCATCAGGCATGATGCAATTGCCATCTTCGCGCCTTTGTCCTCCGGCTGCTTCTGCAAGACCTGCTCAAACTGCTCGATGGCCAGCTTCGCCCGACCCGTCGAGGAATACACCTGCCCGAGATTGCGCAGGCGATCGCACAGCAATCCATCCAGACTCGCGTTGGGGTCGATGTACCCGAGCTGCGCAAGCTGATCGAGCACCTGCTGCGCCACCCACGGATCGTCTTCATCCGTTTCCGACACCGACGCTTCGCTCGCCACTATTCCGTCATCGTCGCCGCCTTCATACGTTTCGATCATTTCGAGTGACGTCGGCTCCAATTGAATCTGCGTCAATGCGTTGCCATCCATGTCCTTCGCCACCGGCAAACCAAACAGGTGCAGGATTGTCGGCGTAATGTCCAGCAGCGAAGCCCCATACACGCGCTCATCTTCCTTGATGCCAGGCCCCGCGATCACCACGATTCCGTGCTGACGATGCCACGCAACGGGCTGGCCGTCCTTGATCGCGCTGCTTCCCTCCGGCCGAAGGTGATCGCTGTGAAAACCGTGATCGCTCAGCAGTACGACCGTCGTCTCCGACCCGGCCAGTTCCAGCAGCCGCGCCAGCATCATGTCGTGGAACCGGTAACACCCGATCATCACATCCTTGTATCGCTCGAACTCCTCATCCAACACATGATTCATCTTCGGCGGGTGATACTGCATGAACTCATGCGCAAAGCGGTCGATCGTGTCGTAATACACCGCGAAGAAATCCCACCCGCCGAAAGTGTCATCGTCCATCAGCGCAACCGCCGCAGCATGGACACTTGCGCATTGCGCCAGCAAAACGCGCAACTCGTGTACGCCTTGATCCTTCAGCGGATCAAATCCGGGCTCTTTCTCGGCGAGCTTCGGAATGAACGGCGCCACCTGCATCGGCGTTGTGCTAGCAGGATGTACCCGCAACTCGCACAACTCTTCAAGCAATTCAGCTGGATGTACTGAACCTGGCACTGCCGGCCAGTCTTTGTCCGGCGTAGCCACTGCATGCGCGAACCGATCGGTCACGATCACGCCGTTAATGCGTTCCGCCGGCTGGCTGGCGAACCAGTTGAGGACGACCGATCGCTTGCCGCGCTCCGAGAGAATGTTCCACAGCGCCTTGCACTGGCGCGATGTGCTCGTTACCGGCCGCATCGCTGGCCCTGCGTTCTTCTCATTTTCGCCACCCGCCGGCGAAGCATGACCCAGCGCCGCCGCCACCTCCGGATGCGCCGGGTTCGGCTCAGCAAAGCCCATGATCCCATGCTTGTCCGCATGCTTGCCGGTGACGATGCTCGTCCACAACATCGGCGACAGCATCGGCGTCAAGCTGGCGATGTTCCCCATCACCCCGCGATCAATCAGTTTTGCCAGGCACGGCATGTGCCCCTGCTCCAGCAGCGGGTTGATCATCTTCCAGTCTGCCGCGTCCCAGCCGATCAACAGCACGCGCCGCCGCGCACCCCCGGTCGCCGCGCCTTCGCAGCGGCCATCATGTTTCTCATGCTTCGCCATCAGTGCCCTCCCGAACCGTCGTCCGCATCATGGTAGTGCGACTCTTCCACTGTCCGATTGCGAGCGGCATTTCGTGATCTCCCGGCGCAAACTCGTGAACTCCTCGCGCCAATTCACGATTTCCTGGCAGCAGATAGCGAACTCCCCGCGCTAATTCACGAACTGCCGGCGCGCCTTCGCGATCTCCCCGCGCCAATTCACGATCTCCTCGCACCATTTCACGATCTCCCGGCGCCAATTCGCGATCTCCCCACGCGAGATCGCGAAGGCAAACGACCATCTCCCGATCCGGCGCTGCCATCGCCGATCTTCCCGGACGTCCACCATCGCCTTGTCACCCCATCATCCTTTCACTTGTCCCGAACATCGACATAGGCACGAAACGCCGACGCCACCACACCCGTCCGGGTCCGGCACTTGCACTTGCGAAATAGTTTCATGAGATGCGCCCGGACCGTGCTCTGTGAGATGTCTAGCGACCGAGCAATCGCCTCATCCGGCTGTTCTTCGAATAAACACCGCAACACTTCCAGTTCCCGGTCCGTGAGCCGCAGTTTGCGCTGCAACTGCGCCCACTCCGCGTCAGTCAACACCATACTGCTCCACAAGAATCAAGCATCGATTGACCTAAGCCGCACGTGGTAATATATGAGGAGGTGACAAGGTGATTGGGTGCGGGATGTGCGATTCTTGCACGATTCACCCTGTCACCCATACACCGTGTCACCCATACACCATGTCACCCCTTCACCTAGCGATCCGTCGGCTTCTCGAATTGGAATATCGTCGTCGAGGACATCACCGGATATTCAACCCAGCACCGATACACATCGAACTTCTCTGCGTCCGGCCTGATTGACACTAGCGCAGAAGAACTCGCAAGTCGTAATTGCCTCAATTCCGAACTTCTTTGCGATTCCGGCTGCGTCGCAAGACCACCGCCCCAAATGCAAGAGCTGCAAGCGATCCAGGAACGGGCACTCCAGCACCAGTTACGATACCAACTCCGGCTTCGGTTTCGTATGCCCATGCAAACGCGTCCAGCTGAATACCATTGCGCGTCACACCAATCCAGCCATAATGCGCACCGTCTATGTCCTGGAAGCGCACTGCGATGTAATTCGGTGAAGCGGTGAGATTGCTGGCCCCGTTGTAATAATGATATGCGCGTTGTTCAAATGTCACCGATCCGTCGATCAAAGCTCCGGCTGCAAATGAGTCGGTTAACCCATAATAAAAACCACCACTATTACCGATGTATGCGTCCCCGCCATGGAAACTCTGTCCGGTGGATCCGTCGCTTTGCACAATACTTGTCGGCCCAAACCCTCCCCCTTGGTCTGTCGATGGCCTGGTAATGTCGAGCCACGCCAAAGGATCCGATTCCGATGTGTGACTCCAAGCAAAGTGTCCCGGATCACCAGACGCGGGATTGTCGAAGCGAATAACTTCGCCATATGCTTGCGTCCCGACCGCGATCATCGCCGCAGCCGCCAGCAAGTCTTGTGGCTTAAATTGTACACTCTGTCGTTTCTGTTCTTGATTGAGCATGTGAGCCCTCCCGTTCGAGTATGAGTCTTGTAAAGAATTGCACTCACTCTCTTCAAAAATACATTCACTTCAGCATGGCCACCAAGTCCTGCCAATTCTTCAATTCGAGCACTGTCCCCAGGCACCTAGCAGGCCGAGTAAGTCAAACACGTCTACGACATCTGTGGGTGCGGCAATACCTGCACCGGCACCATTCGTGCCCCACGCGCTAAGCAGAGCAAGCAGGTCGAAGACATTCACGTCATTGTCATTACCATCAATGTCCGCAGGGCAATCCGGCGGTATCAGTGTCAACTGAAAGCCGTTTACCATGTTGTCCAGTCCAGCAATCTTTGTAGCAGGAATCGTGATTGTTCCATCTGTGACATCCACGTGGTGAACAACGTGCGTCACACCCTCCACCGGACTGCCAGTCCATTCACCACCCGACAACAGCGGCCCTTCTGGCGAACCCACGACATCGATGCTAGTAATTGACGAGGCGTCTTCAGCAATGAAGGCATACGTGATGACCTCATATGTGCCGTTCTGCAGACCTGTGAACTGAAATGTTATGACGTCTGGAAATTTGCCCAGATATCCGAGATACCAAGCGTCAGACAAAAGCGCTCGATGATTGATATCTACAATGTCCGGGTTCAAGTGGCAGAACGCAGCCGTCTCATCGTCATAATCGACAATTGCATTGGTCGTATCGCCGTTCAGATCACGCAAGCCGCCCACGGGGTTGATCATTTCGCCAAAAATATTGTTGATGGAATTCCAATGCCCGGCGTTACCAGCTGCGGCGTAGTCGTTCGTTGGCAAGAAACAACTCTCAGGCTCCTCATTTGACATGTCAAAGTCAACGTTCATTGACTGCGCAAATACTGAGGATGTCGTGCATCCAACAAGTGCGATCGTAAGAGCCTGGATTATTCGCTTCATCGTCTTGTTCCTTACTGCTAGTGGTTGAGCTGTGGTTCTTCTGCATGGCAATTGCGATCAGTGGAGTCACGCGCTAACGCCGCAGCATTCGACAACGACAAAACCACCGACCGAACTACTGGCACGGAGCTGACTCACCATCCGCCACCGCCCGGTCGGAGTGAAGTTGAGGCAGTCCGATCACCTAGAGGATAAACCCACCCAGCGGCAATGCAATGCTGTTTTGAAAATTCGTTTGAATTTTTGTTAGAAGACTCGTTCGGCTGTCAAAATGTGCTACACTGGCTCTTGGTGGCACGGGACGGTATAGGTGGTATATGACGATTACCGAGCAGATTCTGCAGAACGAAGTGGCGTCACTCGAAACGTTCGAGGATGCGGCGACCCGCACCCTTCAGCGGCTTCGTTCGACACTCCTAGCCGTCATTAGTGCGATTCCTGGGAGCAATGAGCTTCAGCGAGCTGCAGATCTTGAACGCGCACTCGGTATCCGAAGCACCTTGGCATGGCAGCTATACAAAGTTGCTCGAGCTGACAATCCGATTGCAGAGGCGCGACATGTCCCCGGCCCCGGCGCAATGAAACGCTTCTTGCAAGCAGCGAAGCGAGCCGGCGTCTCGAGCGAGTTCACTCAGGCCGTGTCACAGGCCATGGACGAGTTAGGCGGCCTTATCAAAACTCACGCGGGCACTCGAAAGACGTTCGATTCTATGATCAGCGCGCTCGCGGATCAGGAATCTGACGGGATCGATCTGCAATACAAGCGTTCCGGATATGCCTGCAACAGTCATATCTTTGGCGCACATGCGAATGTGCACCTTAGTTCATTCTTTGCGCACCCCGCAGCTGCAAACTCTAACCGATTGGATTTTCTGGGGATTCACGGGCTACTTGGCTTACAGAGAATTCGACACGACGTTCCCTGGGTCGTTTCGAGGACAGGTTTTTCGGATGATGATGGTGAAATCAGAGAGTCATTTAAGATGGAATCTCTCGATCCAAACTCGGAGTTTGGGTTACTGCAAGATTTCTGCAGCACGCCACTACCGACACTCGAAACCGATCTCGATGGATCTGGTGATGCCAATGTAGTTCTGAGGGCAAACGGTATCGGCATCAAGTCCGCCATCAGTTGCCCATTTGGCAAGATCGCCCGCAACTCACTGTCTCGTTACAAAGATGATCACAATCAGGTGCAACGATGTCAAACGAGGATCCGTACGCCCTGCCGTTTGTTGATCAACGACATATTCATATATGAAGGAACGTTTGGCGATATCTCACCGGAGGTTCTTGTGTACGGCGATCATCGTGACGTCGATGCAGTCATACTTCCGCGAACATGCGATCTACTCGCGACTAAGGAATCGGTCGTCTATCTCGGAAAAGGACCGAGTGTCCTGCACACAACTGATGTACCGCGCTATCCGGAAATGGCCCAGTACGCTTTTGATCGTATGGGTTGGGACGGTGAGCGTTTCGATGTTTATCGGTGCCGGGTTGACTACCCGATTATGCCTTCCTCAGTTGTGGTCCAGTTCGAGTTGCCGGAGAAGGGCCAAGTATGAAGAGTGAGGCGTTCGTTTCTTTTTGCCAAAATCAAAGGAGCCAATGTCTTCATACGAGCGTGCATGCTGAGATGTCGCTTGAGTGTGATATTTGCTACTCAAAAATCCTCCTAACCGCTTCTCCACGCGACATCAGAATTGTTCCTAGTGGGGGCGCACACGGTATGTCTCACAGGATGTGCCGTGTTTTCATTCCATTCAGGTGCATCAAGCTCCGGATTCGCCCCGCCTCACGTTCACACGCGTTGAGTCGGGCTCGCACGGCACGTCCACGACGACGTGCCGTGTTTTTGAAAGGACTTAGCAGAGGCAAGCAAGCGCGGATTCAGTCAAAATAAGTTTGTCTTTCACCACGATATGATGCGAATCAGCATGATCAGCGAATTGTCATTCGAACTGCTGACGACACACTCGCAGAGCAGGATAAGCTGCTCTCTGCTCCTGGTTAATGGCGTACCGTGTTACCTGCGACACATAGATCAGTGGATTGTTTTCAGGGCTGTTTTGTGTGCCGTTGAATCTTGGAACGATATGGGATCTGGATTCGTGTTGAGCGCAATATGGGCCAATACACGCACATATGCTGTAGTAGTTTTTCAATCATGCAAATGTTAATTCTGAAGAATTCCGCGCGTATAGACACATAAATCGGTGTCCAGAAATCAACCTGAGCATTTGGGTGATCTTCTGTCGTGAGTAGGAATTGAACGAGTCGCCGACTGACTTTCGCAGCATGAATTTTCAACACTTTCGCTATTGACACGCCCGCGTTTGCAGTTATTGTCTCGCAAAGCATCAAGAGTCCTGGGAAGTCTCAACAGGTCCCAGGCGGCAACCGAGCCTGCGAAAAACGCAGCGCCACGGTGCCGAGACCAGCCCCGACGTGGGGAACGATGCGGACGAAACCGTCAGGCCGATGCGGACCTGAAGCGGAAGTCGTCAAAAATTGGCCGCCTCGTGGCGGCCGCCCACGTCACAATCGGCTGCTCTTGATGTCGTGAGGAGTTCACGACATGGAGCATCATGCACACAATCTCTCGTTTGACACCCGTTGCCTGCAGCCGCCGTGGCCACGTGACGATGGCGATCCTCTTGTCACGCCGATCGTTCACAGCTCAACATTTCATCGCCAAAGTGTGATCAGCAACGCTCGGCACGCCTATTCGCGCGTATCCAATCCCACGGTTGATGCGCTCGAAACAGCACTTGGGCGGCTCGAATCAGCACCACCAGCGGTCAGCTTTGCGACCGGTCTTGCTGCTGAGGCGGCGCTGTTTCTGACATTGCTCAAGCCAGGCAATCATGTCGTGTGCGGCCGAGCGTGTTACGGCGGAACCACCCGGCTGCTTGAACAAGTCATCCAGCCGCTCGGCGTCAGTGTTACGTTCGTCGACACGACGCAGATCGATCAGGTTCGGCAGGCGGTAACGCCTTTCACAAAGCTGCTCTTCATCGAAACGCCAGCCAATCCAACGCTTGAAGTTTCTGACATTCGCGCACTTGCTGAGATTGCGCATGTGCAGAACGCTTTATTGGCGGTGGATAACACGTTTCTGACAGCTGTATTGCAACAACCACTCCAGCTCGGTGCTGACATTTCCGTCTATTCCACAACAAAGTACATCGATGGCCATTCATCATCACTTGGGGGCGCAATCGTCACTCGAAAAGAGGATTTACTCGAGCGTATTCGCTTTGTGAGAAAGTGCGTAGGCAGCATTCAGTCCCCATTCAATGCATGGACGACATTGCAAGGGCTCAAGACATTACCACTGCGGTTGCGCAGGCAATCTGATACTGCCATCGAGATTGCTCGTTGGTTGCGTGATCATCCGCATGTACGAAAAGTGTATTTCCCGGGTTTCGCAAGCGATGTGCAGCAGCGTGTCGCAACCACGCAGCGTGAATCGAATCACAACGGTGCGGTTGTCTCATTTGAACTCGTGAGCAGTGAAAATGGCGTCCAGAAATTCTTGCGCGCGATCAAGCTGTTCGCACTCTGCGAGCATGTCGGATCGGTCGAATCACTGGTGACACATCCAGCGTCAATGACACATGCGGATGTCGCACGAGATCAACGAGAAGCAGTCGGGATCAGCGATGGTCTCTTGCGTTTGTCTATCGGATTGGAAGATGTATCTGAATTGATCGCTGATCTCGAACAGGCTATTACGACTGCGGCAAGCGTTGTACACACGAACAATGGGGAGGTGCAATCGTGTGCAGTTTCCGGCTGATTGTTCTGAAATTTGGGGGATCAGTGTTGCGAACGGAGTCCGATCTCGCACGCGTCGTGCATGAAATCTATCGTTGGCGATGCGATGGCTGGTGCGTCGTTACAGTAGTCTCGGCGCTGTTTGGACGGACGGATGAATTGTTCTACGAATGTGCTTCGTGCGTCGACGATCCGTCGCCGTGCGCGACCGCAGCACATGTTGCAACTGGCGAATTGCACGCTGCTTCGTTGCTTGGGCTCGCCCTCGATCGGGCGGGCATTGCCGCAACAGTACAGCATCCAGCAGCGATCCGTCTGCTGGCAGAAGGCGAACCGTTGGATGCTCGTGTTGTGTCTGTTGATCAAAATGCTGTCCATCATGCATTGAACCAGTCGGGGGTTGTCGTGTTGCCCGGATTCATTGCTGTGGATCACCATGCGCAAACAGTCGTACTCGGGCGAGGCGGCTCCGATCTCACTGCAATATTTCTGGCACAGCAACTCAAGGCGCAGCTGTGTCGGCTCATCAAGGATGTTGACGGGCTGTACCAATACGATCCCAATACACCCGGGCCCGCGCCGCGGAGGTTTGATCACGCGACGTGGGATGATGCGCTCACAACCGACGGGTCAATTGTGCAGCACAAAGCTGTGCATATAGCTCGAGAAGTACAATTTCCCTTCGAACTTGGTCAATTCAACGATGATAATCCTTCACGAGTAGGCAGTCGGACAACTGTACTGGCAACGCCACAGCGAAAACGCCAGCTGCGCATTGCATTGCTCGGCCTCGGAACTGTCGGCAGCGGTGTGTGGCAACATCTGCAGAATCTTCGTCATGACTATGACGTCTGCGCCATCGCCTGCCAGCATGTGAACAAGCGTCGCCCTGTAGCAATTCCGCGATCCATTCTCACAGATGATGCGATCCGTGCTGCAACGTCAGGTGCCGATGTCGTCATTGAGTTGATCGGCGGAACAGCGATCGCGCGCCATTGTGTCGACGCTGCGCTTGACTGCGGTGCACATGTCATTACGGCAAACAAAGCTCTGCTTGCGGCCCACGGTGCACAGATACACGAAGCTGCCGTCAAGCGCAGCGTGCAACTGCGGTACGGCGCTGCAGTTGGGGGAAGTATGCCGATCTGTGAAGCCGTGGCCTTGCGAGAGGATCAGGTCGTAAGTGTGCGTGCGGTGTTGAACGGCACATGCAATTTTCTGCTTGAATGCGGCGCTGCCGGTCAATCACTTGATGACGCGATCAAAGGAGCGCAGCGGCGCGGATTGTGCGAACGTGATCCACAGCGCGATCTCACCGGCCAGGATGCGGTTGACAAGCTCTGCGTGCTTGCTCAATTGATGGGATGGGGGCATGACGATCCAGAACGTGTGGAGTGCGATGCTATCACTGCAACAGAGATGAGCCGTGCGCAGTCGCTCGCTGCCGAAGGCTTGCGATTACGTCAGGTTTCAACTCTGTGCAACTCTAGTGAGGGGATTCATGTGAACGTGGAACTCAAAGCCTTGGATTTTGACGATCCGCTCTTTGATGTGCCGTCGATCTGGAACAAGGCTGTGATTCAACGGGCAAGCGGCATCACTCACGTTGTGCAGGGACGCGGCGCCGGTCGTTGGCCTACTGCCGAGGCTGTCATTGCCGATCTCGCCACGATTCGGCGCAACCTGCCATGGTGGGACGTGCATGAGAACGCACAGATCAGCAACGATTCTGGCTTGGCCGTGAGGCGTCAATTGAGTTACAAGCCATGACGCTGTCGGTTTAGATGCCAAGATGCCCGCTCGCACTCCGACTGGTACAGCTTCAAAGACAAACGCAACTCTTGCGAGCGAACGAGGCGTGCACGTAAACTTGCATCGCGGGATGGCGCGACGAAATCTTGAAAACGGTCAGCGCGCGTGATATCACAACGATCGACGTGCCCTTGGGTATCGGTCTTGAGTATGCCGATGGTTGGATGTGTTCTGGATCCTGCCTGGGGAGCCGGGATCAACCGTTCTGATCGCTTCGGACGATGCGGTCGTGACCAACGACTTCGTCCTGTTCCAGTTGTCAGTCGACGTGCAAGTCGCTGGATTTTCGGAAGATGTGCCATATGCGAGACGGGGGATTTCGGACGAATGTGCGTCGATTTGGAACGGTAGACTGGCATCATGTTGACAATCCCGATGGGAATGCTGCTGATGGGGAGCATCATGTACTGCGCCATGCGATCAATGAGTACGTGAGCATTATCACATCGAACGGACACATCAGGGTTTGGACACCCAACTAATTGATGGTGTTCTAGAAAGCACAGTTGGGCGAATCGAGCATCGTCAACGGCTGATTGACGTACTGAACTCGTACTACCGTAGGGCTGCATGATGCGTCGATTGAGCATTCGAACAGCACGGGCACAGCAGGCTTCATATTCTGCTCCGCTGCTTTGCTGAAACCGCGTGCCCAGGCAAACCTTCAAATGCAGCGAGATGCTGGACATCAGAGAAGAATTCTCGCGCTTCTCCGATATCAGTAATACGTAACCAAGTTCGCAACCGCAGAAAATGCAGTACAGACAAACCTGCCTGGAATCGAGCTGTACCTGAGGTGGGAAGCGTGTGATTCGGCCCGGCACCGAAGTCGCCACATACTTGTGCGGATTCGGCCCCGATGAATATAGCGCCAGCATTTCGTATCCGTGATGCGACTCCATTCGCATTGGCTGTCATGATTTCAACGTGCTCAGGCGCCAATCTATTGACGATCTGAATAGCGGTGTCCATGTCTTGTGCGACGCACGCCATACTTGCAGTTAATGCGCGTCTAGCACACTCCCCAGTCGGTAATGCCTCCAATTGAACTTCGATCTGACGTTCAACGTGCTCATAAAGCTCGACATCGTCGGTCACAAGCATCACGCGAGCATCTTCGTCGTGTTCTGCCTGTGCAAGCAAGTCGGATGCTATCAAGGCAGGATCTGCTGATTCATCCGCGAGCACGAGTAATTCCGATGGCCCTGCGAGCATATCAATTCCTACTAAGTTGCTGACGATGTGCTTGGCTGCTGTAACCCACTTGTTTCCCGGGCCAACGATCATGTCACAGGGTTCGAATCCGGTAAATCCGTACGCCATTGCAGCAATACTGTGCGCCCCACCCGCAACGAGAAATTCATCGGCGTCTGCAATCGCTGCCGCAGCCAACATGATCGGTGATGTACTTGGTGATGTAACCACAACACGCAAACAACCTGCGATTCGAGCTGTGATGGCAGTCATAAGAACCGAAGAGACGAGTGGATATCTCCCCGCCGGGGCATAACACCCTGCTGATTCAATGGGTTCGATTGTGTGCCCAGCTTCGCCGCCTGCAACAGCAATTGACATCTCACGAATGGTGCGGTGCTGCGCTTCTGCAAATTTCTGTATTCGTTGCGCAGTCCGTTCAAGGATGGCTCGCGATTCGCTGTCAAGCGTGTCTAATGCCTCCTGCATTTCCCTTCGGCAGCACGTCAACTGCGTGCCCGGTTTTCTTTGCTCAAACTTCTCAACATATCGCCGTATGGCAACTTCTCCCTCCGTGCGAACGTTGTTGACGATTTCACGTGCTGATTGGAGTGTGGCATCATCAAGCGAAAGCATCGCAGTTTTCGAGATTTCGGCACAACTGACTCGACGCAGAAAAGGAGTGTTCGCATCTATCATCGCACGCCCTCATTGGCATCGCCAGATCTGCGCGACACCTGAAGTGATCGCTGATCGAGCTCTCGTTCGATATGTTCCAATGACACGCCAGCTCGCGTTGCTGTCACCAGTGTGAAGTACAGAAGATCAGCACTTTCCCATGCAACATCATCCCGGCTGTTCGCTTCTGCGAGTTCGGTAGCTTCCTCAAGTAGTTTCGACTTCAACAATTGTTTGTCGTTCAACAGTCGTCGCGTGTATGAATCTGGATGTGCATTCAATGCACGCTGTATGATTGTACGCTGCAACTGTGCGATTCCGCGTGTACTGCCAAAGCAACTTGATTGTCCGGTGTGGCAAAATCCTTCTCCGTGTTGTCGAACTGTAAACTGAAGCGCATCCCGATCACAATCTACACCAATGCGTAACAATTCCTGCGCGTTTCCAGATGACTCTCCTTTGCGCCACAGTCGATTGCGAGAGCGCGAGTAATAGGTGCCATACCCACACTCCAGAGATTCTCGAATGCTTTGCCTCGACGAATAGACCAATCCAAGTACGTTACCAGTCGGATCGGTGACGATTGTCGGCCACAATCCATCGGAACGGTCGGATTTCAGCGGCGCGCAGAATCCGTCTGCAAGATCGAACGAGTCGGTGTATAGCGCCATCCCGACCTGCACATCGGCACCCACGCGATCGGCTGCAGCAACGTCTTCAGGATTTCGCACTCCACCAGCAACAGTCAAACGAGCCCCTTTGCATCTTTCAACCAGCTCTTGAACACGATCATGTGGCAAACCACCCATTCGGCCTTCGTGTTCAACGAACGTAACTAGAAAACCGCTTACATATCCGCGCAACTCATCAATGCATTGCAGAACATTTGCATTGGTTACCTTTGTCCAACCCTCAACAACGACACGATCGCCTCTTGTGTCAAGTGCAGCGATCATTCGATCACAAGGCAGATGACGCAGGATCTCTGGTTTTGCCGCTGTGCCAAGAATTACTTTGTGCGCACCTGCATCCAACCACTCGAGAGCGGCCTGCACATCACGAATCCCCCCACCAACACAGCATGGCGCCAATTCAAGCAATTCTCGAATGACGCCTGTGTTATTACCACATCCGAGCGCTGCATCGAGATCGATGACCGCGACCTCGCCGATGCGGCCGAAGTGCTTTGCAAGTGGACGCGGATCACCTGCATCGAGCACTTTCTCTTTGCCTTCGACAAGTTGCACTGCACGACCATCCATAATGTCAATCGATGGAACGATCATATTCTCACCTCCACGCCGGACTCAGCAAGAACGGTCTTGATTTCATGCACTGTTGTGTGTGAATCATGAAAGATCGAAGCAGCAAGAACTGCATCTGCGCCAGTGTTGAATGCGGCAATCATGTGTTCCGCCGACGATGCGCCGCCTGAAGCAATGATTGGTATGTCCACTGCTGTGCGCACTGCTGCAAGCAATTCGAGGTCGTAACCACTCTGGGTGCCGTCACGATCCCAGCTTGTCAGCAATACTTCCCCAACACCAAGACGTTCGCTTTGCGCCACCCACTTCATTATGTCAATACCCGTTCGATGTGTTCCCGATCGCGTAACAATTTCCCATTGCTGTGCTGAATTTGGGCACTGAGCTGCGTCACAAGCAAGAACCACACACTGTCTGCCGACAACGGCTGCAAGCTCGGACAGAACTTCTGGTCTCTCGACGGCGACGGTGTTAACAGCCACCTTGTCCGCTCCCGCACGAAGAAGTGACAAAGCATCTTCAATGCATCGAATGCCGCCCCCAATCGTCAAGGGTAGAGACAGACGTGCCCGCACCGCCCGTACAACATCAAGTGTTGTCGTTTGTTGCCCGACAGTTGCCGACACGTCAAGGATGACCAATTCGTCTGCGCCCTGTGCTTCATAAAACTGTGCTTGCTGCACCGGATCGCCTGCATCGCGTAGATTCGCAAAACGAACGCCTTTGACCACTCGATCATCACGAATATCAAGGCATGGAATGACTCGACTGGTCAGCATGGCACACACTCCTGTGACCGAGTCAACCAGCGTTGCAGAAGCTTCGTACCCCAGCGGCCGGATAATTCTGGGTGAAACTGGCAGCCGAGGATGTTCCCACGTTCAAATGCCGCGACAAAAGATCCGCCATGGTCGGCGCGAACCTGTTCCCACCCGAACGGCATATCGACTACTCGATATGAATTTGCAAAGTATGCGAATCCCGGTTCTATGAGAGTACATCCACTTGTCGGATACACACGATTCCATCCGAACTGTGGACGGCGCACTCCGTTGGGAAAGCGGAGGACGATTGTGTCAACAATCTGTAGGCCGTCGATACTGGGCGATTCTCCAGAAGCCATGCAGAGCAACTGCATACCGACACAGATTGCGAGCGTTGGACGATTCTCGATAATTCTCCGACGTAGCGGATCAACAAGGCGCTGCTCGCGCAGCTGGGACATCACTGCACCGAACGTGCCAACGCCTGGCAGTACGAGAAGTGCGGCACGATCAATGCGATCTGCAGCATGTGTGACGACAGCACGCACACCACATCTCTCAAACGCACCCACAAGCGATGCGGTATTAGCAACACCAGTGTTCACAATCGTAATCTCAGATGCAGTCATGTCAGTGTTCCTTTGGTTGAAGGAACAGCCGAAGACAACGCATTAAGGTGAATTGCGTTTCGTAGGGCGAGCGCGAAGGCCTTCATAGCTGCTTCTACGATGTGATGATCGTTCTCACCGCGAATTAGGTCTATGTGCAGCGTGCAGCGTGCTGTTACAGTAAATGATCTAAAGAAGTGAGATATATTCTCCGTAGAAACCGCACCGATCATGTCTCGGCTGAAGTCAAGATTTACTGTAGCGTGCGGTCGACCTGAGAAATCGACGACTGCACGGCACAACGATTCATCAAGAGGTGCGTACGTGTACCCAAAGCGTTCGATACCACACCGTTCACCGAGCGCGTCACTGCATGCCTGTCCAAACACCAGCGCACAATCCTCGACAGTGTGATGATCATCGACCTGAACATCTCCAGTGCAGCGCAGCGACAGATTGATGCGAGCATGTCGTGCCACTGACTCCAGCATGTGATCGAGGAACCCCAGTCCAGTCGTAATATCTGACTCACCGGTACCATTCAGTGTGATCGCGACATACACGTCGGTCTCACTCGTTGTGCGCTGTACTTTGGCTGATCGTTGTTTGGTCATTCGGCACACCCTCTCAGTGCCAGTTGAAGCTTCCCGAAAAGCTGTTTATCCCCCGGAACAGTGATACGCAGATACTCGGAGAGTCCCGAATCTGACCCAAAGCCGCGCACTGCGATTCCTGTTTCAGACAACCGCTGCTGCAGTGCTGCGACATCATCAAATCGTGCGATTACGAAGTTTGCCTGTGATGGCATAGGCATTGCGCCACACTCCTGCAATGTTGTCACAAGTTCATCTCGTTGCTGTTGAACGACCGTAATGAAAGAACTTCGCAATTCAATATTGGCGAACATTTCTTCAGCCAATTTCAAGGAAACACATGTGACCGGATACGGCCCGCCGACGGCGCGCAGCCATGAGGCAATCTTCGGCGGTGCGATCGCATAACCGACTCGCAGGCCGGCTAGCCCCAGCGCTTTCGAAAATGTCCGAACTATTACGATATTGCCTGCATCAAGAAGCACTGCTGTCGGATCGTGGTCGGCAAATTCGACATAGGCGAAATCGAGCAAGACGACCGCACCTACTTGTTTTGCTGCCGCGGCGACTGCAGTGATCACTTCCAACGGAACAACTCCACCTGTCGGATTGTTTGGCGACACAATCGCGATGAGGCGTGTACCGAAATCTATTGCTGCAATGAACTGTTCGGTTGGAAATGATCCATCGAACCACGAAATTAACCGCACAGACCCGTACGCAAGATGAGCATAACGCTCAATCATCTTGAAAGTAGGCGTGTGCAGCAACATTGTTCGACCAGGTTCAAGAACAGCGCGACACACACGATCAATCGCATCATCACCACCGTTGGTTACAACGACCCGTTCGGGAGTGATGCCCCAAGAGGTAGCAATCGCAGACTCAAGAGTTGACGCATCTGGGTATCTGCACAACGCCTCAGCGGTGATCGAACGCAGGACGGCGCAAATCTGAGGAGACGGTGGCGCACCTTCATTGGCATCAAGGCGCATCATGTCCTGTCGATCGTGCCTCGGCGGCCGATACGGGTTCAGTCCAGACACTCGACGTGCAGGGGACACGATCGAATTATTTGGGAGATAAACGTAACTCATGGCACTATTTGCTCCGGGATGGTGACCACGATGTCCGTGCCGCCACGAGCCTTTGCCAACGGAATCACTTCGGGCAATTGCGCACGCAAAATGGCTACTTTTACAGCGAAACCGGCGGCGCGATGCATCGGTGCCACTGTAGGCTCACGCATGCACGGCAGAACGTCGATAACGCTGGTCAGTTTGTCAGCGGAAACGTTAAGTTCCAGCATGACTCGCTGCCGAGCTTCAAGAACCGATTGCACAAGCAAGACATTGCTTTCGATGCGTGTTCGCTTGGTTGGACACCGCATAGCGTCTTGAGATGCATACAACCGAGTCGATGATGTCATAAGCTCATCAATGATTCGCAGACCGTTGGCTGCAAGCGTCGAACCAGTCGCAGTGTTGTCAATAATGCAATCAGCGTTTTCCGGCGGCAGAACTTCTGTTGCGCCGTACGAACGAAGAATCGTGGCATTGAGATTCTTGTTGGCAACCCATTTCGAAGCGATGTTGGCATACTCTGATGCCACGATGAGCGAACGATCAGGAAGTTTGTTTTCCCCAAGAATCGATTCCGGAGCCGCTACGATCAGTCGAACCTGATCGAGACCTGTGTCGATCAGTTCAACCAGATCCGCACCTGTTTCTTCGACCCAATCTGCACCTGCGAACCCCAGATCGCGTGCGCCGATATTCAGCATTTCCACGATCGCTCGAGGCTTCAGGATTTTGACTTCGAAGCCCTCAACACAAAGCGCAGGACGGTAGCCACGCCCTGTCGTAGAGAGCTGAAGACCTGCTTCCTGAAGCAGACGGGCGACACCGTCGTACATGCGTCCCTTTGGAATCGCAAAGCGTATGGTTTTCGAATCGCGAATGAGCTGCATCGCCTTGATCTCCGGTAATAGCTCCGGCAACAGGCGGCACACTCGAATTCAGGAATTGCCCAAAACGAGAAATGCTGGCCTGAAGCCAGCATCGATCGTTTTGAAAGTCACTACAACCTCAATACACAATCACAGCCAGCTCCCGCGCAGGTGATGGGCATGATCATGATGATGACTGAAGAAGATGTACGAACTCATAACTAGTCAGAATAGGTCCGAAACCAGCGGAGTCAAGTGCTCTTCCTGTGGGAATCTGAACAATCCAAAGCCGACCCGTTCAAAAACTCTGCGCACAGCTACCTGCAGCCATATACTTCTCGCTTGATTTCGCGCGGCTGAGCCAGCTACGCCGCCTGTCGGTAATAGTGTTTCAGCAAACCGCCCAAGCGGTTGTCGCTACGGACTATGCCATCCCCAGGATACGGCCCTACCCTTAACGGCGGCAGATAACCACGCCCCGAATGCGGCCGACACTTGTTGTAGAAGGCAGCGTACTCGTACACCAGGTGATTCAGGTGTCGTTCGCCGAGTATGACGAAGTGATTCAGGCATTCATGTTTGATCGATCGAACCCAACGTTCTGCGTATGCATTGAGTGCCGGTGATCGCACTGTCGGCAGCACAATCCTCGCTTGTTCAGATACGAAAACGTCATCAAATGATGCTGTGAACTTACGGTCGTGATCACGGATCAAACGCGTAGTCGCGTAACCATGATCCATACAGAAGTTCCGAGCCTGCTGAGTCGTCCAATGACGATCTGGGTGTGCAGTGGCAGATGACACCCACACTCCCCTACTCTTCAGATGGATGAAGAACAACACGAAGTACGGAACCATGCCGCGAAGTGTGCAAACAGGCATCGAGAAGAAATCACATGCCCAGAGCGTATCAGCATGCATCTTCAGGAACTGTGACCATGTTCCGTGATCTCGTTCCGGCGCAGGATTGATCCCGTGTTCCTTCAGGATGTTGCGCACCGTTGCTCGGGAGATCGAATTGATGCCAAGCTTGCGTAACTCACCAAGAATTCTCGTATACCCCCACGTGTTCTCTCGCGCCAGTTGAACAACCAGCTGTCGAATGGACTCGGCCGTTCGAGGACGACCAATGGGCCGATGTGGCGCCACTCGACGTTGACAACTGTTGCCCTGCTCTCTGATCCACCGTCTGAACGTCTGAGGACGGACAATGGTCACGAGATCGTAGATGGCGTCCCCCAATTCCAATCCAAACTGCACCAATCGCGCCCGTTCAGCCGGCGTCGTGCGGACCTGCTTCGGCAGACGACCCCGCAGCAATTGGTTTTCCTCTTTCAGATACTGCAGATATTTCGTCAGCTCGGATTCTGTGCTGCGCGCGATCCAGAACAATAGAGGATGGAAAAAACGGGTCATGAGCAACTGCTCCGGAAGTGGAACAGAGTTATTACACCCCACGCGCAGCAGCCTGCAGGCAAGCGCAACCGTGTACACCGATGGTCCCCCGCCAGCAGCGTTTTGACCCCGCGCGCGCCAAAAGCGCGCCAAATACAGTGGAGTTCTTCTGGCGCTCCAGTGGTCATACAGTGGCTTTTTCGTCGAGGCAGGGCCGATTCCGGCCTGTGAGAGGGGCCTGCACGCTAACTCTTAATCAGCGGGTCGGGTACGAACATTCCTGTTGACGATATGGACGGTCCCCCTTGGCCAGTTCCTGGATCAACGACCCAGATCGTGACGCGAGCGACCGTAACGATTGACGGATTGCACGATGATTTGATCATTCCTGTTTGGAGAGTGATTGAGGCCGGGCAGTGGGAGATGGATTTCTATCGAGAGAATGGTTCAGGTGAAACGTCGGGTTACTTTGATGTGACTGACACAGGGCCGTACGAAGGTCTCCTGCTCCAACGACGAGACATTTATGGCAATGCCCATACTTACAAGTACACGATCTACAGCAATCCAACTGTAGCACGCGTTACGCAGATCCGAATCAACGGTGATCTTGATGAGGCGACGTTTCCGGAAGCAGACATCAGCTTCTTCTGGGATTCAAAAACGTCATCGGCCAATCAGGGACGTTTAAAGGAAGTCAAGGTCGCCCGCTACAACGGCGAAGAAGGAACGACCGTTCCAGTAGTCACGCAACACATCATCTATACGTATATGGATGATACTGACACGGATCTAAGTGACGATCTCGGTACAACCGGTGATCTCGTTCAGGTAACACGTCTCGTTCGTATTGATCCGGACAGTGGTTTTTTTGGCGAAGCGTGGCGGCCGTTGATTACGCAGTACAGGTATCACCGAGATGATGGCAACGAATCCGGTTCAGTTGGAGAGATGGGTAGTGAGCGATTCATTTGGGCTGGCGATGAGCATCAGCTCAAGATGGTGATTTTGCCCGAGCAGATTGAGTATTTTGCGCAAGGAGACACAACTGGCAACACAGATGATGTCGAAGAAGCCGCAACACATCTACTCAGTCAAGATGACGGCGCTACGTTCTCAGATGGAATGGACACATACTACGTTGCTGATCTTGCCGCGAAGGTTATTGAAGAATATGAGGCTAGTCCCGGCCGCGTGTTGGTGCAACATATTCAGTCAGCATGTGGTTGTGGGGGTTCGGGGACACAAGGCAAACGCAAGTCCTACACGTATTGGGATCGTGATGGTTCTCTTCCCGGAGCCACAACGATCAGGTGTGTCGAAGAGAGCCTCGGCGCGAGCGGCTTTGACGACTATCGCACCTATTTCTATGAAATGGAGAAACTCGGTGACGAGGACGTGCCATATGTGCAGATCATTGCCGTGCAGGACGACACAACAGCCAATGTTGGCACATGGCTTCGGCAATATAAGTACGACGATGCAGGCAATCGAATTGCAGAGTACACGCCATCATCGCTGAGCGGGTATACCGCCGGCAACGGTACCACCGCACCGTCAATCACAGAGGAGAGCTCTGGATTGGTGTACGTGTTCGATTTTAACGACGACAATCGTCTGATCGAGCGTGAGATCAAAGAGGGCGATCCGAATTTTGACGTCAACGACAGCTGCACGGATTGCACACTCATCGAAGAGATCGAGTATCCGAGTGCGGATTCTGGAAATGAACGAAGACACCTGCCTACCAGTATTCAACGCTATCAAAGTGCAAGCAGTTCCAATGCCGACGACATAGAGAAGATCGAGTTTCTATACGAGTTTCATGGCGCGAGCGTCGATGATGACGACATTGAGTGGATTGAAACGAAGGTTGAGGCTGAGGCAGATGACACGAGTACTGAAGACGAATACGGACCCGGCGGCCATTTCTACACCCACGAGTTTTTCGACACGCAGGGGCGCAATTACTGGAGTCGTACAGCTGACAATGTGCTCACGAGGCGTGAGTTTCATGTTGGTACCGGGCTACCAACGCAGATTGAACGGAATGCCGATTCGCCGGTAGCAGGCACGGAGTTTTTAGCCGGTGACCTGCCGGGGAGTCTTCCCACAGACGTGCACTTTGATGGGCGGAATTCGGACGGAGACTCATTGACGACGGAGATCGTCTATGACCTGCTTGGTCGCGTGCAGCAGACGACATCTCCGGGTGGAGTTCACACGTATATCAGGCGTGAAATGCGTGACTCTCCGGATCGCGATGGAATCGAGTACTACGCAGAAATTCGTTTGCCGCACGAGTTGTCGGCAGGCAGTGAGTACAACGGTCCCGCAACAATTACGTGGCGCAATGCTGACAATGACGTGATTGCGACACAAGACTGCGAGGTTGAAGCGGCCTATACTTTTTACACAGCAACTAGTGGATATACGTGGCCAATATCGATCTATGACCTAGACGAGGATGCTGTCGACCTGTTGACGCGAAGTGCGGTGACTCATGATCTGAGTGGTCTGGTTAAGGAGACGACTGTATGGCATGATGTCGATGCAGGTGCACTTGAGCCTGAGAAGTATGTAAGCGAATTTACCTACGACGCGCTTGGGCGTCTGCTTCATTCCAAGAATCCAAACGGGACATATCAGTCATTCACCTATGATGTACTTGACCGAGTGACTGCCGCCGGTATTGGCACGGATCCCGACGACCAAACGGGTGACATGGTCACGACGCAGCAACTGATTTACGACGGAGCATCTGGAACAAGTACGCAAGGCGTGGGCAACGGGAATCTCACTCGGGTTGTTGAGTCTGAGGATGCGACTGATCGCATCACGGACTATTTCTATGACTTCCGTGATCGGCAGACGGGCGTCGTTCGCCCCGAAAAGCCGTATGCCAGCGCAACGGCGTACGACAACCTTGATCGGGTGACCGAAGAGGCCCTCTTTGCACCGAGTTCAGCTCCTTCTTCACCTCCCGCAGCCGATTCAGAAACAAACCGAAGTCAATATCGTGATATCTTCTACAGTCAGCGCGGTCGCGTGTACAGCGTCAAGACGGCGATTGATCCCAGCCAGGGCAGTCCGACATATTTGGAAGTGCGTCGATGGTTCGATGAAGTCGGTCGTCCGGTTGGTGAGTGGGGACCGAATACACCTCGACGAAAGATGACCTATGACGGTCTTGGGCGCGTTGAGACTTCGTATGTGACCGACGGCAGTGACAACGGGGCGAGCACTTTTGACGATGATTACGATGACGTTTATTCGACATCGACGCATGAAGCAGTCGTGAGTGATGATGTCGTACTGCAGCAGACGGTGTTTGATTACATTGATGAGCAGAATCTTCTGGCACTGACAACGCAATACCTTCGCACGCACGACAACGACACAGTCGCTGGTGCACTGTCGGCGTTCACGGGACAAGATGCCAAGAAAGTTATAACGTCGTATTTCGGGTTCGAGTATGACACTGCGGATCGAGTTGTCAGTGAAATCAACTTTGGCACGCGCAAGACCAACTTTGAGTATGGAGGCACAGCGCCCGCCAATGATTCGGCGGATCCGCGCACATGGACGACGGTTGGAGCTGATCTTGAGGTCGAAACAACTTATGACAAACGCGGTCTTGTTGAATCAGTCACTGATTCAAGAGGGCAAATAACGAATTACTTCTATGATGATTTGAATCGCGCGATCGCTGTTGTGGAGGCCGCCGAAGACGACGCAGGCAAGGTGAGTGCAACTGACATAGATTGGGACAACACAAATCTGCGATGGAAGATTACCGGGGGCCTTGACGATACAGAGCTCGACAAGGATCGTGTTACGACGTTTGCTTATGACGGTATTGGCAATATGACACAACGCGTATTACACGTTCCGAGTGATACAAGCGCACCGGAAGAAGACAGTGGACTGACACAGGTTACGGAATACATGTACGTCGTTACGGACTCGGATTCCCCTCATCCGTCAGAACTGAATTCCAACGACCTTCTGCGCGAGGTGAAATACCCGGACGGTGACTCGGTGCTGCATGCCTACAATCAACTGGGCGAAGTCATCACCATTGAGGATCAACGCGGCGTGGTTCACGAGTATGAGCGTGATCTGCTTGGTCGTGTCACGCTTGACAAGGCCACAACCATTCCAAGTGGAGAAGCGGACGACTGGATCAAGTCGATCGGTATCGCATTTGATAATGCTGGTCGTGTTCATGAAGTCACGTCCTATGCGGGTGTCACAACAGGGTCAACTATACGCAATCAGGTTGAATTCACCTACGAAACGACGTGGGACATCAATGAAGTTTGGCAAGATCATCTAGGAGCAGTCGATGGTTCGACCCCCAAGGTCGCGTACTCCTATGCGTCCAGCGAATCCAGGAATCACTATCGCCAGTCAGAAGTTGAAGGTGTCAACAGCGCCGGATGGACGGTTGAATACGGCACAGCGGACGGGCTCGATGATCTGATTAGTCGCGTTGTCAAGCTCGAAGACGATATGGTTTCACCCTCGGCGTTTGACGTTGGCGTCGAGTATGACCACATCGGTGTCACGATGCTTGCTGTGGCCGATCTCTATGAAGTTGACGTACAACTCGACTACACCACGTCCCACACCGGCGAACGCAACTTCGGTACGAAGACCGAAAACGCAGGCATCTATCCGGGATTCGATCGATTCGGCCGGGTCCTGCGGCATACATGGGTCGATGGCGATTTCACCATTCACGGCAGCTCTTCAGCCGTCTCGAACATTCCGGCTATTGTCGAACGATTGTACAACTACGATGAAGATTCAAATCGAACTGCTTCATTTGATCGACGACAAGGCGCTCAACAGAACCAGAGTAACAAATACACATATGACGATCTGGACAGATTGACGCATGCAACACGCGGCAGTGGATATGAATTGGTGACCACCTTCGCGTTCACTGCGGACTCCGGCGGCGAGAATTGGTCGCTGGACATGCTCGGCAACTGGGACCAAATCATTACCGATGACACGGCGCCATATGGCACGTTTGATGACATGGGACCGAACGTTGACTCATTCGTCAAGAGAGATCACGATGATGCGATCAACGAACTCACCGAATTGGACACCGATGCAACTGATCCCGGCGACATCTCGTACGACGATGCCGGCAACATTGACGATCATGAGTTTCCCGATGCAGATGTAGATCAGGATTTTCTGTTTCGATACACGCACGATGCGTGGAATCGTCTCGTCAAGGTCGAGTACGTTGACGTCGACAATGTGATGCAGTCGGAGACCGCCGAGACTCGCGGCGAGTACGAATACAACGGCCTGCATCATCGAATCAAGCGTCGCACTGACACCGATCTCGACGGCATGCTCGATCAGCGTCGTGACATGTACTACACCGCGGACTGGCAGATCATCGATGAAGATGTCTGGGACAGCTGGTCCTCGGGTTCGCCGGGGTCGATCGATCGGAATATCAATTACCTGTGGGGTCTTCGCGGCATTGACGACCTCGTGGTGCGCCGGACCGATACCGATGGCGACGGTGCCTTCGATTTCGTACTCGCGCCTGCGGAAGAAGTGGACTACTACTACCACCTCGATGATGTGCAGGGCACGACCGTGGCGCAGCTCGATGAGGCTGCAGAGGTCGTGGAGCGCAACAGTTACACGGCCTACGGCGTTGCGCAGCATCATCCGAAGTATGACGTCGATGCGGATGGTGACCGTGACGGCAGCGACAGATCAATCGTCTCATCATTGGCCGGTGTGCGCAAGTTCCCAGTGGACCCGACACTCATTACCGAGGCGGGATATCGCGCCGAAGCCGATCTGGATCGGGACGGCGACGTCGATACCGCGGACCTCAATTTATATGACGGGCTTTCATCGGATTCCGGGATCAACGCCGGTGAGCTGAGTCCGGTGACTGGCATGACGCCGACGGATAATATCCTCGGCTACCACGGCTACTGCTTCAACAACGAAACGCAGCAGTACGCGGTGCGGTATCGGTGTTACGATCCGCAGCTCGGACGGTTCATCACGCGCGACCCGGCGGGGTATGGGGATGGCGCAAGTTTGTATGAGTTTGTCCGAAGCAGTCCAGTGGTGGCCATTGATCCACTAGGACTCGGATTGCTCAAGTTGTTATATGCTGGAGACTGGAATGCAAGTGACGAAGAATACAGGGCTGCAATTCGCGGTTTCCAAGAATCTTCGCGATCGCGCGTGGAAAAGAAGTTGCTTGGTATTCATCGCACTGTGCAAGAAGCGAAAGTTCTGACTCAGAATCGAGTCGGAATGATGGGTGACGAAGAGGCATTTAGGAAGTCAGCCTTAATGCAGGCTGCAACTGAGATTGCGCTGGCAGATTCGTCAGCATCTACGGGCGACATCGCGTTGATTATGGCTGGTGGTTCCATGGCAGGCTTTGGCGAAAATGTCGCAGATACTGCAGAGGGTGTGTGTAGAGGCGATGCTGAAGCAATCGGAGACGCTTTCGATTTGACCGGTGAAGGTCTATTGGCTTTAGCCGGTTTGCGTGCCGGCTACATGCCAGACGCAAAGGCATTCCAGCTCTTTCGCCCCGCTGCCGTTCCTGCACCAACCCGACCGTCAGCTGATACAATTCCGGAAGGTCAGCGGCTGTCAACGTATCGTCAAACGCAACCGAACGAGACGTTCATTCGATATGAAACGGGTGATCCTGAGTTCAGTCGCGTATCGGCCGATCGAGGCCTAGCGCCTGGAACATATGCGGCACCCTCATCCGAAGGTATGTTGCCTCGGCCGTTGCTGAATAGCCGATACAACCTTCCCTATCCTGATGTGCCTCGAACTAGGGCGTTCATAGTATCGCCGTCAGAAGGAACGTGGATTGTTGGCCCGCGTCCAGTGATTGGTGGAAGTGGGGCAGAAGTATTCTTCCCATTTGGTACTAGTCCGGGTACAGTGGGCAATTTGATTCCTACAATCCCGTAGGAGGAACACAGATGTCACTGAAGCTTAGCAAGAAGTGGGCTCCAATACTCCTTGAACAGCCCGAGACTGGGATGGGATATCAGATTGCTGTTATTGTATTGAACGATGGGCGCCGATTTGAGAATGCAGTCATAGCAGGCGGTATTGTCACCGAAGTAGCCGGATCATCCGAGATCCCATTCACTGAGGCTGACATCCAGGACATTAAGGTTCTAAGTCCTAGGCAATGATCCGTGGCGACCAAAGAGTCTGCAAATGACAACGTTCAAGACTGATATGGCGTATGGGTCCAATATTTAGCCCACCCGCAAACACAGTCATTCTAGCATGTTAAGGCACAGTGGAAACGCGTATGGTGCAAGTATTCGGCCGAACTGCAAGTCCTGTGTTTGCAACGGTGGACGACGCGTTGATGAGGTTCTAATTCGGCCGATCAACCAACTGCACTGTAAGCTCGGACTATGCTTGACATGCTTCGACCGCTTGAGTTGATGTTGCTGTGTTTCGCGGGAATTCTCACTGAACGTGAACGAGCAATCAATCTGTATCTGCGAGAAGAGAACCGGATCCTTCGCGAGCAATTGGGCAAGCGACCACGTCTAACGGACGATCAACGAATTCGACTCGCTGTGCTCGGCAAGAAGCTCGGGCGCAAGCTGTTGGGTGAATGGGCGTCTATCGTCACACCTGACACGATCCTACGTTGGCATCGATGCTTGATTGCAGCCAAGTTTGACTTCAGCAGTCGACGCGGTCCTGGCAGGCCACCGGTGATCAATCTCCTTCGGCGACTAATTGTTCGCATGGCTCTGGAGAATCCGCTGTGGGGCTATGACCGCATCGAAGGCGAGATAAAGAAGCTCGGGCATCAACTCGCACCGACAACTGTGCGCAACATCTTGAAGGCACATGGGATCGAACCATCACCAGAACGTCGAAAGCGAACGACATGGCGCAATTTCCTGCGAGCGAACTGGTCATGCCTGGCAGCCGCAGATTTCTTCACGGTCGAAGTCTGGACCTGCCGCGGGCTCGTCACGCATTACGTGCTGTTCGTTCTCGATCTTTCAACACGTCGCGTGCATGTTGCCGGCATCACACGTAATCCAAACGAACACTGGATGATGCAAATAGTGAGGAATCTCACGGATCCATTTGACGGCTTTCTGCGAGACAAGCGCTTTCTGATGATCGATCGCGACAGCAAGTACTCTCACGAATTCCGGCAGATGCTTGTTCGCTCAGGCGTTACGCCGGTGCGACTTCCAGCACGTTCGCCGAATTTGAACGCGTACGCAGAACGATTTGTCCGTTCCATGAAGACCGAGTGTACTGAGCGGCTGATCTTCTTCGGAGAGCGATCATTACGTCACGCGATCGATGAATACATCGAGCATTATAACGAAGAGCGACCGCATCAGGGAATCGGCAATTGGACAATCAATTCTACGTGCATTGAGTCAACGCCGGCACATGTAGTTCAATGCGATGAACGTTTGGGCGGTCTCCTTCGTTCGTACCGAGGGCAGGCTGCATGAGTCCTCGCGAACGACTGCCACGTTGGCCGTTTCGAACGCACCTGATGCGTGCTCGTCTGTGGCTGTTCGGTTGGATCAATCTGGAATCCCACCGAGAGTTGAAGCAGTTGCTTAAGGAGAACCAGCGCCTGCGGAGCGCGGAAATCGTGAGTCGTTGAAGCGGTGATTCAGCTCTGGTGATTCAGCATCAATTTGACACCCAGAAGTTCTGCACGTTCAGGTTCTCCGCGCCCAAGTAAATGCACCATACGTTGCTCGTGATGCCGGCAACATGTACACGACGTGTCGAAAGATCGAGTACGAACAGCACGTAATATGTGACAAGCCCGCGGCATGTCCATACTTCTACAGTGAAGAAATCTGCAGCAGCCAGACATGACCAGTTCGAACGTAGAAAGTCGCGCCACGTTGTACGTTTGCGACGTTCCGGCGATGGCTCGACTCCATTGGCTCTCAGGATGTTGCGCACAGTCGTCGGCGCGAGCTGATGTCCAAGCTTCTTGATCTCTCCTTCAATGCGGTCATAACCCCACTGCGGATTCTCCAGCGCCATGCGAACAACCAATTGGCGAAGCAGATTGATCACCGGAGGTCTGCCTGGGCCGCGTCGATCGCTGAAATCGAACTTGGCCGCGATCAATCGTCGATGCCAACGCAGGATGGTGTCCGGAGTGACGATAGACGCCCATTCACCGAGCAGTTTGCGCCCTAGCTTTTTGCCACGCACGGCAAGTCGAACTCGTTGGTCATCCGTCAGTCGAGGGCGCTTGCCCAACTGCTCGCGAAGAATCCGATTCTCTTCTCGCAGATACAGGTTGATCGCCCGTTCACGCTCGGTGAGCATGCCAGCAAAACACAGCAGCATCAATTCCAGCGGTCGAAGGACATCAAGCATGGTTCGAGCCTATCACGCCGAGGCTTCTTCGGCCAAACATCAAGCCTGTCCACACTTCATACACGCTTGAAAACACATGACTTGTGGCTCGGCGGAATAAGTGCACCATACGCCCAGCCTTCGTTGTCTTGAGCCATGCGGATGACGAGCTTACGCATTTCGTTGCTGATTTGCGGTCGGCCTGGTCGTCGTTTGGCGCTGCCATCGTACTTGCGGGCGATCAGTTCGCGATGCCAGCGCAGAATCGTGTCTGGCGTCACGATCGTTCCGAGTTCACGTAGCACACGCCTTCCGAGTCGTTTTCCCTTGGCAGCCAATCGAGATCGCTGATCATTGGTGAAACGAAGTCGGCGATCGCCATTTAGTTCCAGCAGAACGCGTACCTGCTCCTGAAGGAACTCGATTTTTTGTCGCTGCTCCTCGTTCAACCATCCGGCAATCGCAAGTAGCAGCATTCGCATTGGAAACGTCAGCATAACGACAGTCTAGCGTTCCAAATCATCGCAAATTCGTCCGAAATCAGCCATCTCTCACGCGTCACATCTTCGCAAAAACAAACGACTTGCACGTCGGCTGACAAATGGAACACCACGCCGTAAGCGCCTTGCGCCCCAATACTTTCGCCTTCACAGCCAGACGCCGCCGCTGATTGTCATTCAAGCGCACTCGCTTGACGTCGAACTTTTCTCGCAGCACGCGATTCTCTTCACGGAGATAGTCAATGATTTGTTGCTGCTATCGTGACATCCATCCTGCGACGATCACCGAGAGCAATTGCCATGGAGTGAACTGCATGGCATCAGATTACAGCGTCATCAGCACGAATCTCGGCCGTGCGCAGCCGTTTCCACAGAGTCTTAACATGTTGTTCTGCCGTGATTTGCAGTTGGGCTAAATAATGGAACCACACGGGACGGCCAGATTACAGCGCCATGATCACGAATCTCGGCCATACACAGCCATTTCCACTGTGCCTTAACATGCTGGATTGACTGTGTTTATGGGTGGGCTAAATATTGGACCCATACGCCATACGGGCGGCGTGTTCCGAAATTAGCGATGTCGTCTTAGCCGTCGTCGTCCTCCGAAGTCTGTCGCCACTCGCCACCATCAAATAAATAGCTGTGCCCATCGATCATTGCATGTTGATTATCCTCAAGCTGACCATCGATCCATTGGTTTTGGTAGTAAATCAAAACGTAACGATCTTCAGACTCTGGCGGAGACCCACTGAATTGTCGGATAGAGTCTATATACCCATCGTCGTTAAGGTCGATGGCTGCCCATTCTCCCGCCAATGTCAAGAATGTCTGCAGAGAGTCACCTATGAGTGTGTGCATTAACACAACCGAACCATCTTGCGATGGATACATGATATTCGCTTTGTCTATTGTCCCGTCTTCTTTTGTTGACACGAATAGAGTAAAAGAGTGGCGGGACATCCGGCTTTCGCCGCCGTCAATCTCTATTGCGTATTCAAATGTCCTGCCATCTGATTCGCTATCGATTACAGCCGCGAGGTGCATGTCCACTGGAGATTCATGAAAAATAGTCTCAGGCAAAACATCTCTCACCAGTAATCCGCAAACAAACGTGATGGCGGCAATTGTCATGATAATAATAAATCGTCTGAGGCGGTCCAATTCTGTACCCCTATGGCATGGCGCCAGTTAGTTTTTCTTTATTCCAGTCAACGTTGTTCTTCATCATCTTTACGAGAAGCAACCACGCGGCGCATTGTTTGTTGCGACAGCAGTCTCGTTCGGTAAAGCATCCGGTGGCCCCTTTTACATTTTTAAGTTGTCCTATTAAGTAATCATTTACTTTGTCTGCTTGCAATACTGTTTCTGCAGCGGTCACAAATTCTCCCCCTGGAACGAGGTAGGAAAACACATTCCGAAGATAGCCAACGAGGGCAGGTTCTTTGGGTAACTTCTGCTTCTTGGGTTTAGGGAGCCAGCCCAAGAGTTGTTTTAGCTTAATTACTTCATCCAGACAACCTTTAGGGTATCCATCATCTCTGCATTCAAGCTCCTTTGCCAGAATCTTCTGAACTGCCGCATCTTTGAATTGGAGCAGATAGACAAGGCACCAATCGATCTTGCCTTTCCCTGCTCCGAATTCGGCACGCCATCGCATTGAAAGGCGACGGTGTTCTTGTCTAAGAGCCTCCACGTCTTCATCACTAATAAGGCCGAATGGATCTGTAAGGGTTACGGGTGAAGACTTGGTTGACTCATACAGGTTTCTACCGTCCACGTATCCCGCTGGATCTCTCTCAATCCACCTGCCCAGTGCCGGAACATAAACGCGATATCGAACCGCATACTGCAATGCTTCGGAGTTGAAGCAGTAGCCGTCGTAGCCGATCTGGTTGTCTGAACCATTGGTTCCGCCGAGCGTTGAAATCAAACCCGCGCCGATGGCTGATTCGTTACTTGCGCCGTTGGCGATGGTGTTGTCAGTTGAATTAATAGTGCCATCGCGATTGAGATCCGCTTCGGCGCGATAGCCGGCCTCGTCAATATCAGTCGGATTGGCCGGGAATTGTCGAATTCCCGAAAGTTGGCTCACGATACCGCGATCAACGCCGTCGAAATCGCCATCGCCATCGACATCGTATTTGGGATGATGCCGAGCCACGCCGTATGGTGTGTAGTCGACCCATTCGATAATGTCGGCAGATGAATCGATGATGATGCGCGAGGAGAACTGCACGTCGTAGAGGTGATAGTACTCAAAGTCGAAGAAGCCGTTGCCGTTACCGTCAATGCGACGGAACAACAATTCATCGATGTAGCGCATACCCCAGGTATAGTGCACGCCGCGATCGATCACGCCTGGTGTGCCTGACGTCCAGGCATCCCAGATCTCTTCCTCGCACATACGCCAGGACGCATCGTAGAAGATGTTGCGCTGCTGATCGAGGTTGTTGTCGGGTGGATCATCCGAATCGAGACGGCGCACGGTGCGCTGGTGCAGGCCGTTGTAATCGTATTCGCCGATGATGTTCGTCGATTCACCGCCTCCGCCGGCGTCATACACATACTCAACCTCTACGAGTCGGTTCCAGGCATCGTGGGTGTAGCGATATGAAAAGCTGGCATTGAGGTCCCGGAGCCGCAGGTTGCCCGAATCGTCGTAGGTCAGAGCATTGCCGTCAATGTCTTCGAGTTCATTGACGTCGTTGTGATCACGGTTCTGTACGGTGTCGCTGCTGTCGAATGTTCCGAAGACCGCGGCGTCGTCGAGAATGTGGGCCGGGATATCCGGATTTGGATCTTCGTCGGTGTACCAATTCCCGAGCATGTCGAGGTTCCACTGTTCGCCGCCGGTGTTGTAGATAAAGGCGAATTGCGTCAACGTATTGAAACCGCTGCCGCGTATTGCTTTCTTAAGGCGGTCCAAACCATCATAGGTGTACTGGTAGCTCAGATTCTGTGTAGCGCCGATGCGATAATCATAGGAGCCGGTACGGTTTGAGTCTTTGTCGTAGCTGTGCAGGAACTCCATAATTGGTGGGACGTTGGAAATGCCCGTGACATTGGTCGTAAAGCCGCCATCCACCCACATGTGGTGGCCCACTCTGCCGAATTTGTCGTAGCCGGGATAAATGCCGCTGTTGCCGGATTTGGACTGTGTGTGCCGAGTGCCATCACGAGAGGCGGTGTAGTCAAGCTGCACATCGGGGTCCTGGTAATCGACCTCAGCAATCATGTTCCAGCCGATGTGATCGTAGCCGACCTTCCCGGTGCTATCGCCGACTTCACGGACACGGAATGCTTTGTCATCTGAGGAGCCGGCACTGCCATACGTGTAGCCGGAGACGCCGCCACCGGGCGCGGTGATGTCTAGAACGCGGAAGCCATTGATCCCGTCGGTGTCACCGACGGTCCAATCGTAATCAATGACCGGCGATGCGCCGCCGACATCAATGTCACTGTTGTTGTCCTGATCGATAGTATTGATCGCCCAGTACGATTCGTAGGCATACTCCACTGCGTTTTCGATTGTTGATCCGTCCTTCGACATTACCTTTTGGAGCAGGCCGAAGTCTGTGTATTCGTACTCAATCGAATCGATCAAATCGTCGATGTCGCTGCCGCCGGGAACGGTCGCGGCATCTACGGTAATGCGACCAAGTTCATCGCGCGTGTAGTCGTGTGTCGTATCGTTCTGATCTTCCATGGCGATCAGTTCACCAAGGCGGTTGTATGCATAGTGGACGGTGCGAGCTTCCTCCAAAGCGCCACCAGCACCTTCATCAGGATAGATCACTTGTCCGAGGAGATTGTTGGAGACGAGATCGGAAGCCAGGGGATTGCCGGTCGTATCGGTGTCCACCTTGTAGATGTACTCTGTCACCTGATCCATGTCGCCGGCCGACTGGTCATCTGGCTGGTGGGCAGTTTGGAATGTCACGTTGCCGATGCCGTCGTAAACGAAGCTCGTCGCACGATCTACGTCAAGTACAATTGGTGAGCCGCCTCCTCCGACGTTGCTGACCAGCCAGCGTCCGAGCGTGCCGTTCCATGTCACGGCGTTTACATCACCGCCAACATCATCTTCATCCTGCTGTTCTATGATGGCAATCGTGCGGTTAAGATCGTCATACACATACTCAGTGACATCACCATCAGGCGACGTCATTGTGTCTGTAAGGCCGCGCGCGTTGTACGTCATTGCATTGACGAGGTCCGAACTCGTGTGGTCCGGCGGGCTGGCTTGAATGATCGACGGCTCGGATCCACCGTAGCGGAAGTCAGTGGTATTGGTGCCGAAGTTGACTGAGCGGATCATGCGATCCGCATCGTCGAAGTAAGTGCCGCTGTATGTCTTGATGGTGAGTTTGGTGCCAATACCTCCAAGATCACCGGTATTCGAATCCGTCGTGTTATGGGTGCGGCGAAGTACTGTCACTAAGTCGAGTAGGCCTTCATCGTCGATATAGTCGTATTCAGACTGCTCGAAGATCACATCGCCGACCACATCTGCTTCCTGGGTTGTGGCGTTGTAGACGTCGGCATAGTTGCCAGTTGCGCCTGGCGCTGCATCAGTGCGCTTGTCTGTCAAGTAGGCGACAGTCGGGCGCCCGAGGCCGTCGTACGTGGTCTTGTTGTCAGGGCCGTTGATATTGCGCACACCGACGGCACGTCCTACTTCGTCGTACCACGTATCAGTTGCGAAGAACTCGATTGATGCAGTCGGATCCGTCGGATCCACTGCGAGTTGTTGTTGGTACACGAGACCACGTTGACTGTAGTGCATCACGGTGAGTCGTTGGCGGTCATCATCATCTGCGCCGAAGTCATGCGTACCAGTAGGCACGGCTATCAGCACAGCAGCGTGTGTGACGCGATCAAGATTGTCGAATGCGACGGCCTGATGGGGTACAATCGGTGATTCAGCGAATATGGGCCGATCGCGGAAGTCGTATGTGTACTCCGTGTCCCGATTCGTTGATCCGTCTTCGATCATGCGGACGAGTGTCACATTGCCGTTGCCGTCTCCCTGCGTGAGGCCGCTGCCGTCGTAGACGTATTGGGCGACGGTGACGAGATCTCCAGTCGATTCGTCGGGATCGGTACCGACTTTGACTTCAAGCATACGGTTGAGAACGTCATAGTCGCTGTAGACCGTCAGCGTCTCGTTGGGATTTTCTTCGATTTCGAGCCGACCGAGCGGATCATACGTGTAGGTCGTTTCATACTTACCTGTACCTGCGCCAATACCCGCCACGCTGTGCCAGACGCGTTGCGCGGTGACCAGACCGGAGATGTCGTGGTCGATCTCCGATGCGGCAATGTGATCCGTGCTTGTCGTATCCTTCAAGTCGTACGTGCTGTAAATCGACTGATATCCACCACCGGTCGATGTCTTGTACCCACTGTAGCCACCGGAATCGACTTCATAATTTCTGGATGCAATGACATCGTTGTCGGCGTTGTACCAGGTAATTGTTGCCGGACCGTTATAGTCTTCGTCCTGCCCAACCATCCATTCGAAGGGCAACGTGACTTCAGCGTAATACTCTAAGTCTGGTCGACTGGGATGCTCGCGCATCTCGCGCCGCATGAATGTGCTGACCAGGCCGGGTGTGATCCGTTCCTGGACGCGGCCGAGCATGTCTCGGATGTAGGTCATGACGAGCGATTTGCCATCGTCGGTGTATCGATCGGATGATGGCGCGTCGCCCGGAATAACCAAACCCATATTGGTCTCTTCGGTCGAAGTCCACTTCTTCGAGTTCTGCTCTGTGATGACGACTTGACCCGTGCGCGAGTCAACAAGAGTGATACCGGGGTAATCTTGCTCTACGTAATCGCCGGAATGCACATCACAGAGGCGACGTGTAAACGTACCGCTCTCATCGATACTCCAGACCGAATTGCCCTGATCATCGAAAAGTTCGAAGGAACTATATGACCCGCCGGGGCCGTTCTCAGCAACCAACTCTGCTTCAGTCTCAGTTTCGATCCAGGCGACATCCTCGGACGTCGTTCCTGATGTATGAAAGCCATAGAAGAACTTTGTGACTTCTATGTCTTCTGGATCAGTGTCAGTTTCGTCCCGGTATCTCTCGACTTTGCTCACGAGGAAGTCGCGGGAATTACTCGTCGTCCACTCAGCGCCTGCATCGCCATACGTCGTTTTTGTGATCAAGATGGAGTTTGCGAGTGACGATCCGTTGTCCCCTTCACCAACGCGCATCTCAGACATTCGGTTGTCGAGAATCGATTCCTCGCTGTTTGTGTATTCGTATCGATAGACCAGGCCAGCACTGGGCTCAGGGGTCCAGGTTGAGTCAGTGTTCGTACCTCCGAATGTGGAGGGCGGAGAGTAACTTGCCGTTGCTGCCGGTGTGAACTCTCGAACGAGGTTGCGATCACCGTTTTCGGAGTCATCGAATTCGTAGTGCGTCACCCATTGAAGGCTTGATCCTGCTGTATCGTCTATGATCGCCTTTGTGACGAGGTACGGCACGTCATATGGTCCAAATTCTTCCATATCGTGATAGACCGTTCGATGGTCTTTCCATGACGAGGTCCCTGTGTCATACCATTTCTCGACAACACGAGTTGTCCATTTACCAGTCGACGTGTTCGCATACGAGTACGTCTGCTGATAGCCCTGTGTGGATCCGCCACCACAGCCACAGGCGGTCTGCAGATATTGCACTTCAACTCGTTTCTCACCAGTCGTCTCGTATTCTTCGATAACCTTCGCCGCGAGATCAACGACTTTGGCGGAGCCGCCGGTGAATGCAGTCGCATCATCATTCTTGTCAAGGAGTTCTTCAGCAAGTGTCGCGAGTGACTTGCTTGTGCTGGCTCCATCGTTTTCCTGCTGAGCGTAGTACTCGATCTGCTCCGGTAGGATCACCATCTTGAGTTGATTCGTGTTGCCCACCCACGTAAAGTCGCGCGCACCGTTGCTCTCGCCTGAGTTGCCGTGGTAGCGGTATTGCGTGATCAGTGTCCGGAACGTGTCGTCAGACGATGCCGAATCGGGATCAACTCTGATCAGTTTAATGACCTGAACAAGATCGTCATCAGTGCCAAGATCGGCCGACAGTGTGGAATCCGTCTCATGCATGTAGCGATAGCTGACCTTCTGTGTCAGAATCGATTCTCCATCGCTATCGAATCGATAGACACGAATAGACAGCAATCGGCCGCTGAACATATTCCAACTGAAATCTATGCGCGCATCCGGATCACCTGTTGCTGGTTGATTGAGATAGATCTGGTCAAGACGCGGCGTATTTGCCTTGATATTCACATACTCATACGTATGCGAATTTCCAAACGGGTCTTCAGTTTGCGCCATGAAACCGATCAAATCTCCCGGGTCAGTTAGAGTTGTCTCAGAGGTCTCCTTTGCTCGGTAATACGAGTTGGCCCATCGCCCGGGCTCGACAATGCGGTACACCGGATAGTCCGTGCCTCCGACATCCAAACTGGTGCGCTCGATGTATTGAGTGGTTGATCCCTCGGGATAGAGTCGATTATCTCCATCAAAGCCTTCATGGATCGGGTCTTGTGCAGGCGGATCGGGATCATGAAGTAGTCGCTGGTGTTGACCGATACCTGCACCGGTCCGGAAGAACGTATCTCCTGAGACGTCTTCGTAGTCAATGTGCCGAAATACTGACAGCGACCACTTCTCGCCGAGTAGTGGCGGAGCTTCATAGTCCGGTTCACTGCGGTAGGTCCGCGTTACGACAAAGTCTTTGCCGACTACAGGTACGCGGAGATCCACAATCGATTCGAGTTTGTCGCCGTAAACCAAATCAACAGGATTATCAGAAGCATTTTGGAAAGTTGGACATGAGTCAGTATCACTAGGTCCCTCGCCTTTTCCATCGGCCTCGTTACCGTCGAGAGCATCGCCGATGTCATCCAGATCGCACATGCCGGCGGCGTCTTGGAGTTCCTGAATTTGGGCATCGTCAAAATCTGAGAGATCAAGATCATCTGCAAGATCGACGATGCATTTTGCCAAGAGGTCACAAAATTCGGGACATGAAGTACTTGGCGTGCAATTCACCGGCGGATTGCAGACGGAATCGCACCATTCATCCGCGCAATGCTCAATGAATGCAGCGACAAGCATGACGAACACTGCTTCTTTGTCGTTATTGGCACAGCAGTCCATGTACGATGAATTCATTACAAGGTCTTCATAACGGTCTGTGACATACTCACGAAGATCATCACAATCGACGCCGTTTTGACCGACAATATCGCAATCGGCCGGCGGCTCTGTCGCACAGAATTCCATGAAGTTGCAGTACACGTCTACCGTACGACAAATGCGATTGCCGTCGTTCCCACAACCACATTCCGCTGGTTCCTCTTCCATTTGGAATGTTGAACAGCTCATCCCAAGATCACACTCAACGTCATCTGTACCACTATCATCGATGTGCACACATCCCCCGCCGGTGGGCACTTTCCCTTCGGATCCATCGCAGTTTGATGGGCATGAGGAATCGATACATGGCGGACACTCATTGTCTTCGCAAAGACATTGTGCGACAGCAGTGCTATTCGACATCAGAATTGCAGCGGTGACAATCACAAGGATCGATCTCAATCCAAGCCAGATGCGTTTGTTGCCCAACCTACGTGCTGCGGCGTCATGCTGATGTTGACATGGGTTGCAAGAGATAGCGTTCATCGTGCATTTCCTTCGGTCGAAAGATGTTCGTACGTCGTGGTATGTGACGGTGTCGTTTCTTGAATTGGAGAGGTGTTGTGCACACGCAAAACAGCGTGCAGCACCTGCGACCGATCGCCGTAGGCGATGCGGATTGGGAGTACGACTCGCTCGTGTGGCGATGCCGTTGCTGCCGTAGGTGTGATTTGGATCGAGAGAAGTATCGAGTTCGAATCCGCGGTCGCTTCGATCAAGTCCGTATTGAAATCTTCAATGTCGCAGGAGACAACGACGTCGACCGCGTCGTCAATTTCTGCGTTCAGAATGCGCACAGGAATATGCACTGTGCTGACCTGATCGATTGATCCGAGATTGATTCGGCGCGGTCGAAGATCGAGTGGAGCAGGTCGGTACCCATTGCGCGGCAGCGATGCACGTTGCTTTGCTGTCTTGACCTGCACAATAGACGAGATGGTGCCGGTTGTTGGGTGCGAGGTTGTCAGACGGATGTGGTTTGGTTGTCCCGCCGCCTCCCAACCAACTCGACTCCACGTCAGTTCATGAGCGGTACCCGATGCGCCATCGTGTTTGGCTACAAGAATTGGAGGATCAATTGCAACGAGCGTGAATGCTTCATCGTCTTGCGAACGAACGATGACTGTTGCGCTTTCGTTCACTGCTGAATCGATCGATCGCGGCTTGATCGAGACGATTTCTCGAATCGTTGCCCGAAGATTTAGCGTCAACGGCTCATGCTCGCCATCCATGAGTACAGTGACGCTCTTGGCAACGACTGCGCCGTCATCTCCGCGAGGTGTGAATCGGATTTCAAGCGGTGCAGACTTGCCGGGATCAATGGGTTGCTCAGGCTTCTCCGCGACGGTACAGCCGCAATTTGCCCTGGTCTTCAGAACCTGAACTGAATCTTCCAGACCATTGATAATCTGGACAGATGCGTGAAGAGTTGTTCCCGGATGAACAAAGCCGAAGTCGATTGACGGAGGATCGAGCCGAACCTCTGGAACATCGCTTGTCTGAGGAGCAGCATCACTCAGTACGCCAAAACGCTCAGTTGAATCTTCCTTCGCCGTGCGATCCACGCATCCGCTCATGAATACGATGATTGCCACGCATAATGCGGATCCAACGAAGCGGGAGGAGGCTAGGTCGAATTGCCGCCATCTCTCGCGGATCGATTCGATGTTCGGGTCAATGCCTTCGAACGGTGAATTGTCGTGAGAACGGTTGCCTTGCATGACTCTATAAATGCGCATGCGGAAAGCGATTTCAACTATTCTCAATTCCTTAGGAATTAGGAATAGTTGAACTGGCCTCTGAGGGGCGTCCTAATACGAGTGTTCAATCTGTCTCGTCTGTCAGCAACCTGAATGCAGGCGCTGCGGAAACAGCTCACCTCGCCTCTCACAACTCGGAGGACGCACCATGTTCCTGATTCCACGACCAATGAAGACCGCTCTTGCCGCTATTGTCGCAGTCGGATTCTGCACCATTGCTGCAGCAGAGACTGATCTCGCTCGAGCGGCAGCAGATGTCGGCATCACGCCGGAATCGATTGTCGTTGCCGATCTGCAGGCTGACGCCGGCACAATCTTGGGCCGATTCGAATCCAACCGCGATCTGATCAGCGCCATCGATACTTTGGAAGGCCATTGCCAGCTTGGCATAGCCAACGTCAATAACCGACTCGAAGTCTGTCGAGCGAATCCAGGCGTCGGGCAAGCGTTTCAGGACTATCGAACTGCAGTTCAGAGCCTGAGGACGTTCCACAGCCAACTTGACAATGCCAAAGCAGAGCTTCTTGAACGCGTAACAGACGGTCTGAATGCGCAGAAGATCGCAGCACTAGCCATCTGGAAGAACGCCGCCGGGCATGACATGCCGGCATCGTTCTGTGCACAGGATCGCAGTGATGACGAGTGGAAAGCAGTGAAAGAAGCACTGCGCTCGGAACAGCGAATAGCACGAGTCGGCACCGGTGATCTCGATGAAGAAGAGGAGATCGACGAGTACAACGCTGAGCAGGTGTTGCTGTCGGAGATTCGTAGTGATCTGAATGTGACTGCTGCTCAGGTTCGCCTGACCGCTCATCTGGATCTTGTTGAATCGCAGTTCGAAACGGCATTCGATGCGGAATAGACCGTGATTCAAACAAATCGAACAACAAGGGAACCGATGTCTCGGCTACAGCCGCCACCGGCTGTTCGGCTAACTAACCCACCATACGGGTTCTGGGCTCACAACGGTCGAAGGTCCAATATCCGAGCTAAATGACCACCTCACGTCCAACCGCTTACACCAACAATCAGCTCTATCTAAAGCTGGATTTCATTCGCCTCCCAGAACCGGCACGTTGCCAGAAGTCGCCACTTTTGTACACATCTGGGTGGTTGGGTACGCACCTACATGTAGAGGCGACGCATTGTGCGTTGCCCAGAATCACCACCTTCTGGAGGCTTGAATGATGCAATGTACAAATTCGGTGCTGAATCCTTGCTCATCACGATGGTTGAAGTCCATACTGATTGGAGGGTTGCTCGGCGCTGCCGTTGCGCCAACCTCCGCCGCGACGTATGAGCCTGCTGATTTCATACTCATAGAATGCGGCGATATCGATTCTGAGGATGAGAGAGTAATTATGTTCGGCATCAACAACCTCGGCCAGGTTGTCGGGCTTCGGCTGGACGACGCGGGTGATCCGTTTGAAGCGGTGATCTGGCTGCCGTTTGGCGGGTATGGTGTCGGCGCGGGGTTGGAGGAAATCGACGAGATCTTCACTTTCAACCCCGGCGCGACTGCAGCCGATGACGGAACGATCGCTTTTGACATTAACGATGAAGGCGTAGCCGTCGGGCGAAGCCACGTGGGCACGGACAAGGACGCCATCATCTGGGATCTGTCGGGTCCGGGCCTACGTACAATTCTCAGCGATCGGTTCAACGCCTTTTCCATCAACAACGACGACGATGCGATCCTTGTCGGCGGCGACGGCGCCTACTACGAATACGTGTTCTCGAGCTTTCCTTCTCCGACGTACAAAGAAAGTTTCATTCATGAGATTGGCGGCAGCACCACCGACCTTCCCCTGCCGAGTCCACTCACAGGGGTCGCGTTCGGTGTGTCGGACACAATCATAGCGCAGGGCGACGTACTCATTTCCGGCCTGAAATCCTGTGATCAGAACCCAATTATATGTTTTGGCGGTGGCTGTGACGACGGTACCGACGGTGCATTCTGGCCCGATCCGTCTGCAAATGGCATCGATCTTGAGCCAGACGTGGACGGGCAGGTTGAGCCAACCGAGTTTATCGTCGGCCATGCCGTAAGTGACGACGGAATTGACGATGCCCTGGTCGCAGGTTTCGGCCACGACCCGGTTGACTCGATAACCTGCCGCCAGTTCGGATACGTCTGGCGCAACGGCCCCGGTGATAGTCCGGATCGATTGCCGCTGCTTGTTTCTCAGTCATCGCATTCGGAAATGGCGCTTGACATTCGCGATACTCTCGGCGATGGCACGATCGAAGTCGTCGGCCGCAACACGACGGCGTCGAAAGCGCTGTTGTGGCGCTACGATGACGGCTCCAGTTCGTGGTCAACGATTGACATCAGCGGTGACACCGCTGATGTGATCGACGATTTGCGCGACTTCAATCAGTTGATATGTGCAACAGCGATCAATGACGATGGTTGGATTGTCGTTTGGGGCGAACAGGGAGCCAGCCCTATCGAGTATCGCTCCGGTGTCCTCATTCCGTACGATGAATACCGCACAAATGTCTGCCCCGGGGATATTGCCAGCCCGACGACACTGCACCCGGATGGTGTTGTGGATGTGTTCGATCTACTTGCCTTACTTGACAACTGGAACACGGACAAGGAAGGTCGCGACATCGCCTCCCCGACGAACATTGTCGACGTCTTTGATCTGCTGGACCTCCTCGCCGACTGGGGATGCCAGATCGGCGCGATTCCCAGCGAAGTGCTTTCGCTCGAAGACGAGGTCACTGGCGCCGGCCTGACCATGGACGACTGGGACGATTATCAAGACGTGATGACCGACAGCCAGGAGTCGGGGAAGGTCAAGACGAACTGGAACTGCTGGATGAAAAACTACCTCAGCGGTTGCACGACATGTCCGCCGTGCCCGGATACTGATCCTTTTGATTGATTGACAACTACTGCGCGAGCCGCTCGTTGCGGCGGGCGGCTCGCTTTAGGACTTTGAAGAGAGAGAGACTTCCATGAAACTCCGAAAGACAGCGCTCTTGCTTCCAATGCTCCTTGCGACGGTTTCCCACGCCGAATTCGTCGTCTACGGAGAGTCTGAAAGGGACAATTGGTTTACAGACGCAGGTGGCGCTGCACACATCACCACAATCGGGTTCACGGGACTTCCCAATAACTCGAGCCTCACTGACCAATATGCGCCGATGGGGTTGAATTTCGAAGGAACCAACTTCATCACTCTTGATGTACCTTCGTTTGCCGACGACTGGGGACTGCGCATCTTCGACGGCAATGATCTGTTCTTCGATGAGCCGATCAACTGGATTGCTTCGGACTATCTCGGCTCTGTTCGAATGGAGTTGTATCTCGGTGACACACTGCTCTTTGAATTCCAGCGACCGCTTCCGGAGCAGTTCAGCGGTGTGATCTCCGACGTCGCATTTGACCGCGTGCGAGTGTTCGATCCAACTGACAATCTCACTGTGATCGACGACCTGCACTTCGGTCCGCCGATCAGTGTTCCCGCGCCAGGGGCATTCGCGCCGTTGGCATTCGTGCAACTCATCACGCGCCGGCGACGAAGAAGGAAGTCGATGCATACAACGCCGAGCAGGCGCTGCTGGCGGAGATTCGTAGTGACTCGAACGTAATCGCTGCCCAAGTGCGCCTCAGCGCTCATCTGGCGACTGTTGAATCCCAGTTCGCGACAGCGTTTGAGGCTGAATAGTCTGCGCTGCAGGTCAGATTCGGAGGCCGTCAGTCTCTAGCCAAGTCAATGTCACCAGTCGGACAAATTTCAATCAGAATCGAGGTGTTCAATTCCCACTGAAACTGAATCTTCAACGCTCCATCATCATGTAGCGTGAGCGTCACGTCCTTCGCCAGCGCATAGATTTGGTTCCTCTTAAGATTACGAAACGTCACAAGCCCTAGTTCATTCAGCATGCGCAGGCTGCGACTGATCTCTGCATCGGCCAGTTTCAAATACTCTGCGAGATGATGAATGCTGCACGATGCTCGTGCGAGCATCTGCAGAATCTCCCAGTTGTGGGTCACGCCCAACTGGTGAAAGAGCCATTGAAGTGAAGTGTTGACCGCGTATGGTGCAACTATTCAGCCGAGCTGCAAGTCCTGTGTTTGTAAGAGTGTATGAAGTGTGAATACACGCGGATCTCGGCCGACGACATTGTGGCGTGATACGCTCGGGCCATGCTTGAACTCCTTCGACCGCTCGAATTGATGCTGTTGTGTTTCGCTGGCATGCTTACCGAGCGTGAGCGAGCAATCAACCTGTATCTACGAGAAGAGAATCGCATTCTGCGTGAACAGTTGGGCAAACGACCCCGACTGACAGATGACCAACGAATTCGACTTGCTGTGCTCGGCAAGAAGCTCGGTCGCAAACTGCTGGGTGAATGGGCGTCCTTAGTCACGCCTGACACTATTCTGCGCTGGCATCGACGATTGATCGCGGCCAATTTCGACTTCAGCAATCGACGCAAACCCGGCAGGCCACCGGTGATCGATCTGCTCCGCCGGTTGGTAGCTCGCATGGCGCTGGAGAATCCACTGTGGGGCTATGACCGCATCGAAGGTGAGATCAAGAAGCTCGGGCATCAACTTTCGCCGACAACCGTGCGCAACATTCTGAAGGCGAATGGGATCGAGCCATCGCCAGAACGGCGAAAACGAACAACGTGGCGCCAATTCCTGCGCGCAAACTGGTCATGCCTGGCAGCCGCAGATTTCTTCACGGTCGAAGTCTGGACCTGCCGCGGGCTCGTCACGCACTACGTGCTGTTCGTTCTCAATCTTTCAACACGTCGAGTGCATGTTGCCGGCATCACGCGCAATCCAAACGAATGTTGGATGCTGCAAATGGCGAGGAACCTCACCGATCCATTTGAAGGTTTCCTTCTCGGCAAACGATTCCTGATCATCGATCGCGACAGCAAGTACTCCTATGAATTCCGGCAGATGCTGGAACAATCAGGAGTCACACCAGTGCGCCTTCCACCCCGCTCACCAAACCTGAACGCCTATGCTGAGCGATTCGTTCGCTCTATTAAGACTGAATGCACTGATCGATTGATCTTCTTTGGTGAACGCTCTTTGCAATATGCGATCGACGAGTACATCGATCACTACAACGAAGAACGACCACATCAGGGAATCGGCAACCAGACAATCAATCCTGTGCGTGTCGAGTCAACACTGGCACAATCAGTTGAATGTACCGCTAGGCTCGATGGCCTGCTTCGCACCTATCATCGGAGGGCGGCGTGAATTTGGTTGAACGAATACTTGCACCATACGGGCGGTGGATGGAAAGGGACCCGCTTGAATACGAAGATTCGTTGAATCTCTTTGAGTATGTACATTCATCCCCAGTTGACTTGCAGGATCCCTCGGGTCTGGGCTCCGGTTCCAAGTATCCAGCGCCAAAAGGATACAAGACACCTCCTGGCAAGAAAAAACCGTATACACGCCAACTTCCCAAGCCCGGCAACATATTCTGCCCCAAAGAAAAAGGCCTCAGTGCTCGTGGCACTGCTATCAAAGCAATAATTGAAAAGGCCCCCCAAGTTTGGCTCGTGATGTACAAACCTCTGTTTGACGCTGCAAGCAATGCCTTAATGGAGAAGTATGTGCAAGACTGCGTCGATCGTGGCGGATACCCTGCCATACGATATGTTGGTGAAAGCCAGATGCCCGTCACAAGAAATGCTAGAAAGGATAAAGAGCGGAAACTTGTCGGCTACCAAAAAGGTAATTTTGCTCGCGTATACGAAGTATTATGCCTCTCAGATCCATGCGCAGCGTTACCGGCATTGCAAAAAGAGATAAATAGACACCGATCCAATCACAATAAATGGATCAAATGTCTTGACAAGTTCAACATCCTCTATTGCTCGTCGAATCGTCATTGGCAACTCGCCGGGCACAAGGAGTACGAATATGCTCTTAAAGCTTGGCGCAACGCCAACAGGGACTGTACAGATTTTCTTCAGTACGAAGCCGAGTGCAAGCCGGAATGTATGATAGATGATGGTTTACTCTATAATTAGACCAACGGCACAAGGAACCCAATTGAACAATTTAGCAGATTTGACAAAGAACAAAAATCGCACGCGACAAGATACCGGTTGGCTGATTATTACAGTTTCCAGTCTCATTCTAGGTGGCGCATTAACCGGATTCGTCTTCCTTGTACTTCCTTTTATGAGATCCGCCCCACAAACACATGCGCCGCTAGGAATTATTGATGATCACACATTTCAACAAATGGACTTGGTGAATGACCTACGCCAGTCAAACAGCAACCCTGCAAGACAGGGGTCGCTCATACGACTATTCAAGCAACGTTTACCCGAACTAAGCCCGCAAGAAATACACGCAATCTGTCGATGGTCATTAGAATCTCAATTTGCATCTACCTCACAACAGCAGGAGTTCATCAAAGTGTGCCGGAACGCATATGCGGCAACCGTACCGGCATTCCTCACAATGTACGAAGACATCTCTACAAAAGGCACCTCCACCAAACAGCTCAGAGAACTGGACGCTACTCTGTCCGGTCTTGGATTCGTACTTCCGCCCAACAGTTTGCACACTGGATCAACGGACATAGAGTCACTATGGAGTGATTTTAACGAACAATGCCGCGAACGACGTGCCAAAGGCATGTTGCTTCAGCCGGAGATGCGGTTATTCATTAAATGGGCGTTCCAAGATAGTCCAATTGGTGATCAAAGGCGATTGCAGCTGCTTGCTGCCTATAGAGATTTAGGCCCAGATATTGATCAGTGCGCGCTAACAATTATTCACATTAACAAAGGACTTGATGCTCCTGCAAGCGATACCTATACATGTGAACAAGTACGATATGTGCTTGAGAATGTAGATCCAGAATACCTAATCGATGCCCAAGAGTGTAGCGACTGGGAGCAGTACGCAAGAACTGTCATTTCTCAAAAGCTTTTAGAGTGAGTACACACATGCGATCCATAATTGGCGCGAGAACATTTGCGGTTTCTATAGCAATTGTTCTCGGTACAATGTTCAGTGTAGGAAATACTTACGTAACGTATTTTCCATATGGAGTATTGCGAGCTCTAGCAAGCCAAGCCTACGGCGATCACTTGCCAAATTGGATGGAACACGGGGTGATGGCAGTTGGCATGTACACTGTAAATATTATTGTTGGCATTGTTGTATTTGTGATATTCGAAAATATATTCGCATCCAGAATATCACCGCCTGTCAAGAATGTCCGTTAGGTTCTGACTGACGGCGTATGGTGCAATTATTCAGCCGAATCGCAAGTCCCGTCGTGTTCCATTTATCAGCCTACGTATAAGTCGTTTGTTTGTGCGAAGATGCAACGCATGCGAAGTGGCTGGTTTCGGACGACATCACCGTAATCTGGTACGGTAGACTGGCGTCATGTTGACGTTCCCAATGCAAATGCTGCTACTTGCCATTGCCGGGTGGCTGAATGAGGAGCAGCGGCAGAAGATCGAATTTCTTCAGGAGCAGGTTCGTGTGCTGCTGGAACTCAATGGCGATCGCAGGCTTCGCTTTACTAATGATCAGCGATCTCGATTGGCTGCCAAGGGAAAACGACTCGGAAGGCGTGTGCTATGTGAATTTGGAACGATCGTAACGCCGGATACGATTCTGCGCTGGCACCGTGAATTGATTGCTCGCAAATACGATGGCAGTGCCAAGCGACGACCAGGCCGGCCGCGGGTCAGCAAAGACGTTCGCGAACTGGTTGTTCGAATGGCAACTGACAATGAAGGCTGGGGCTACACCCGGATCGGTGGTGAGCATTCCAAACGGAGACTCACAGTCTCGCGTTCGAGTGTACGGTGGATTCTGAAACAATTTGGCATTGAGCCGGTACCTGAACGCAAGAAACATATGCCGTGGTCGAAGTTGGGGATGAGGATTGAAACGACAGGCTTTGGCATACGCCTTTTATCGGCCATTCGCAGCATGTGATGCACTTGTAACAGCGGCGGGTACAGCCGTGCGACCACTTCACAGGCGCACCACGTCCGCGCGCAA
>JAJDDB010000022.1 GCA_029260575.1 Phycisphaerales bacterium | reverse complement strand
TCAGCGTCGTAATGAGTGTTGCCGCGGTACGGCTCGGCCGGTTCACCGGCCGGTGTGGCGCTGGATGAAAGCCAACGCTGAGGATTGTTGTTGTGCGATGGCAGCGATGCGCTATCGTCAAAGCGGGAGAACGCGCAATGCAGATCATAACCGGCCTCACCATGACCGACTGGGATGATTTCGAAGATGTGATGATGAACGGCACTGCACAACAGAAGGCCAACTGGAAATGCTGGATGGAACGATACCTGACCGGCTGCGTTGTCTGCCAGCCGTGTCGCGGCCCTGATCCGTTTTGATTGATTGAACCAACTTTGGCTCGGCCGCAGGCATGCGGCCGAGCTGCTTTACGCACAACATCATTGATCTCGACACAACGAGAGAACAACTATGTTCAGACAACGAATCGCGCTATTTCTTCTTCTGCTTGCTCCTGCCACCGCTATGGCTGATGTTGTCGAATACAACACCGAAGATCGGGACCAGTGGTTCACAGATGTGAATGCACTGGGCGAGATTGCAACCATTGATTTTATTGGCTTTGCCAATAATACTTCTATATCAGATCAATATGACACCTTAGGAGTCAGATTTGACGGATTGAATTTTATCACACTTGATGTTCCATCATTCAATGACGAATGGGGTCTGCGCATCTTCAATGGCAACGACCTGTTCTTTGATGAACCGATCAATTGGATTGCAGCGGACTTCATCGGGACAATGAGCATTGATCTCTACTCGGGGGACACCTTCATTGATTCCATTCACGTCGGGAACAGCGGGCTCGGCCAGTTCGGCGGCGCGATCTCAACACAGGCATTTGATCGGGTTTTTATCTACGATCTGGGCGACAAACTCACCGTGCTTGACGATCTCTTCTTCGGCCCGCCGATCAGTGTGCCCGCGCCGGGGGCGATAGCGCTGCTGGGGTTGTTGGTGTTTGCGCAGTACCGGCGACGGTAGGTGCGGGGCATCTTCTCATTGCGCTCGAACGATCCACTGAAGTGGACCGGGCCGCGTGGCGCGATCGGGGGCGTTACTCGTTTGAGGACAGGAGATTGAATCTTCATGGGATTGGGTGTGGGCATCTGGAGCGCAGAAGGGGGTGTCAGGGGGAGTTGTGTGTGCAGGACGGCCGGTTCAATTGACATTTCAGCCCTGTGGAGGCTACTGTTACAGGTGTTCGGCCGGATTCGGCCGTGGTTATTGATTCGTGGGAGCGAGAACGTGCGCTGGATTTTGCGGACAATCGGCAATCACCATGACGGGTAATTGCCGCAATCTCGTGCGAGCACCGCACCGACCTGCGTGCGGCGATGCTGTTGTGACCCCCATGGCAGAGGGTCCGAGGGGACCTGCCATGAACTAGGGTCAGCGTACAGATCGCTGTCAGAGGCGGATTGGCTTTGCTATGGAGCCGACGCCGACGCAGGTCACGAGATGTCTTTGATGAGGCGCTCGTGACCTTGTTCTTTTTGGAGACGCACTGAAGCTTGATGTTTGGCAATGAAGGAAAACTCAACAACAAAGTAATTGAATAGGACCTTGATTCACAATGAACAGTGAAATTCTTCGAATCGTTGATTCGATAGCTCGTGACAGAAACATCGATCGTGATGTTTTGCTTGGCGACCTTGAGCAGGCAATGGTGTCGGCTGCGCGCAAGCACTTCAATTCGCTTGATGCTGATGAGTTCGGCTGCGAGATCGATCGCATCTCCGGCGCCATCACGATCTGGCGCAACCAGATGGATGGCAGTCGTGATGTCATCCCGATGGAAGAACTCGGGCGCATCCCGGCACAAACCGCCAAGCAGGTGATGATCCAGAAATTCCGTGAGGATGAGCGCCAATCGCTGCTGGAAGAATTCAGCAAGCGACAGGGCGAAATCGTTACGGGAACAGCGCACCGTTACGAAGGCGGTTCGCTTGTCGTACAGATTGAACGTGCAGAGGGTTTCATGCCCCGCAGCGAGCAGATTCCGGGAGAGCAGTTTTACCCCGGTGATCGCGTGCGGTGTTTGATCCTGGATGTGCGAGATGTCGGCAATCAGGTGAAAATCGTGCTGTCGCGAAGCGATCCGGAATTCATCCGCAGGTTGTTTGAAGCGGAAGTGCCGGAAGTCGCTGAGCGATTGATTGAAATCAAAGCGATGGCCCGCGAAGCAGGTTTCCGCACGAAGATTGCGGTGTCCTCCATTGATTCAAAGGTCGATCCGGTTGGTGCGTGCGTTGGTGTGCGTGGCAGCCGAATCCGCAACATTGTCGAAGAGCTCGGCGGCGAGAAAATCGACATCGTTCGCTGGAACGAATCGAGTCAGATTTTGATCGGCAACGCGCTCAAGCCTGCAGAGGTTGATGAAGTCAGCTTGTGCTTCGAACTTGGACGCGCGACGATCATTGTGCGTGATGATCAATTGTCGCTGGCGATCGGTCGGCGTGGTCAGAACGTGCGGCTGGCAGCAAGGTTGACCGGCTGGGACATTGACATTCTGACCCCGGCGGAATTTGCCAAGGGTCTGGAAACGTTGGAGCAGACGGTGCGGCCGATCGAAGGCGTCACCGAAGAAATGCTCGATCGCATGGGTGCAATGGGCATGATCAGCGTGTTCGATGTCGAAGAGGTCGGCGAGAATGTGCTGCTCGAAGAACTTGAGATGCCCGAAGCGCTCGCAAAGACGGTTGTCGAACTGTGCGCTACCAAAGCGAAAGTTGTTGCAGAGCAGCAGCAGCGCGACAAGGAAGAAGCAGAGCGCAAGCGTGTTGAAGATGAAGCTGCAGCATCGGCTGTGCTGGATGGCGGCGATCCTGCGGAGAGTGATTCTGAATCAGATCAGGATGCAGAGGCAGCAGCAGCGTCCATCTTGGATGCATCGGCTCCAATGCCTGACGAGAAGGTGACTGATGATCAGGCTGCTGAAGATTCCGCAGACAGCAGCGACAATGCGGCTGCGCAAACGACGGATGCAGATAAAAGTGATTCGCCTGATGTGCAAGTGAATGAAGATGTCAAGCAGCAGACCGGCGCTTGATGAGTGAGTCGAACATGGTGGCGGGTGTGCCGTCGCTGAGCATGTGAGTGTTGGACAGGCAGGAACGCAGGAACCAATCGGAGTTCAACTTGGCTAAGAAAACGGGTTCAACGCGGGTCTTTCAGATTGCCAAGCGTGTGGGAGTGACGTCCAAGGACATCATTACCAAGTGCGAAGCAGAAGGAATCGGCAATATAACCAACCACATGTCCTCGGTGTCGCGCGGCCTGGAAGCCACGATCGAAGAATGGTTCGGCGGCGATAGTGCAGTCGCTACGGCTGTGGAAACTGCAAAGAAGGTTGACGTCGAGCAGGCGCGCGCCAAGGCAAAGAAGAAGGCGTCGCGCAAGAAGGTGACGACGAAGAAAGTTACCGAGACGACTGATGAAGTTGTCGTTGAGACGATGCCGGCGCCGAGAGCTGAAGCGCAATCGAATGCCCAGGGCAAAGCACCCGAAGCTGCGCCGACTGGTACTGCGCCCAGCGAAACTGATGGTGCAGCGCCGCCAGTTGACGCTGCTGGGAAGGCGCCCGACGCAGGCGATGCGCCAACGCAGACTGATGATGCGGCGGCAGCGGATCAGCAGCCGGCAATGAACGTGCCGGATCGCCCGAAGGTGATGCCTGCCGGTCCGCAGTTGACGCAGCCGATGAAAACAAAGCTTGCCGGCCCGAAGGTCATTCGCGTGGAAGCGCCTGAAGTCATTCAAGCGCCGCGCCGCAGTGGACCGCGTGGTGGTGGCGGCGGTGGTGGTGTCGGCGGAGCGGGCGTTCGAGCGCCTGGCGGACCGGCAGTACCGGGACGCGCACCGGACGGACCGGATACAAGTCGTGGCGGTGGTGGTGGCCGCGGCGGATCGCGCCGCAACAAGCGCCGCAGTGCGACAGGCCGTGAAGATGCCGGCCGAACGGCACGCACAGGTTCGGAGAGCACGGGACGTTCAGCCAACTGGCGCGAGCAGGATCTGCTCGAGCGCGCACAACGATTGAATCGCAGTGGTGGGTATTTCCGATCGCATCGGCGCGACACGCTCAAGCGCGCAGCCGGTGGAAAGCGCGCGACAACTCCCGCACAGGGTGGTGGACCAGTTGCAATCTCCGAACCGATCACGCCGAAAGAGCTCTCTTCAGCGACGGGCGTAAAGCAAAATGAAATCCTCAAGAAGCTGCTGCTTGCGGGAACGCCTGCGACGGTGAATTCGATCATCGAAACAGAAACCGCAATGGAGTTGATGGCGGAATACGGCATCGAGTTGGATGTCACAGAACAGAAAACTGCGGAACAGCAGATCGAGCAGCAGTTCAGCGATCGGACGATGGTCGATGAGCAACCACGCACGCCGGTGGTGACAATTCTCGGGCACGTCGATCACGGCAAGACGTCGCTGCTGGATCAGATTCGCAAGACCAAGGTCGCAGAGGGCGAAGCCGGCGGCATCACACAGGCGACCAGCGCATTCCAGGTTCCGGTGCATGTGGGCGATACGGATCACCTGATCACGTTTATCGATACGCCCGGCCACGAAGCGTTTACCGCCATGCGGGCGCGCGGCGCACAGGTCACTGATATCGCCATTCTCATGGTGGCAGCGGACGACGGCGTTATGCCACAGACTGTTGAATCCATCAACCACGCCAAAGCGGCTGGTGTGCCGATCGTTGTTGCGCTGAACAAGATTGATAAACCCGAAGCGACGGATGGCAACATTCAGCGCATCCTCGGCGAGTTGGCGGAGCATGAACTGAACCCGGTGGAATGGGGCGGCCAAACAGAAGTGGTTCGCATTAGCGCATTGAAAGGCGAGGGCATCAATGAACTGCTGGAAGTGATCGACTACCAGTCGCAGCTACTGGAGTTGACAGCGGACTTCGGCGGCGCGGCGGAAGGTTCGGTCATCGAAGCGCAGCTCGAAGAAGGTCGCGGCCCGGTAGCGCGCTTGCTTGTGCAGCAGGGCAAACTGAAGAAGGGCGATGTGGTTGTCGTTGGGCATGCCTACGGCAGAGTGCGTGACATGGTCAACGACCAGGGCAAGCGCATCGAGGAAGCTGGCCCGTCTGTGCCGGTGGCAATTTCTGGCATCAACGCAATCGCAAGTGCAGGCGACAAGTTTTATATCGTCAAGAACATGCGCGAAGCCGAAGCAGCTGCAGGCGAGCGACAGGAAATGCATCGGCAGCGTGATCTGACCACTGAGAAGGTGACGCTCGACAACATCTTCCAGAAGTTGTCTGAAAGCGGCCGCAAGGAACTGCCGCTCATTGTGAAGGCGGATGTGAATGGTTCGCTGGAGACGCTCAACGCCACGCTGGTGAAGATCGCCAACGAAGAAGTGCAGGTGACGATCAAGCACTCCGCAGTGGGTGCGATTAATGAAAGCGACATCTCGCTTGCCGAAGCGGCGGGTGCGATTGCGGTGGGCTTCAACGTCACTGCCACGCCCAAGGCGCGTAAGCAGGCGGATGAGCACGGCATTGACATCCGCTATTACGATGTGATTTACGACCTGACGGACGACGTCACCAAGGCAGCAGAGGGTTTGCTTGATCCGGAAGTCAAGCTTGAAGTGCTCGGCCATGCTGAGGTGCGCGAGGTCTTCCGTATCAGCAAGGTCGGCATGATCGCTGGTTGTTATGTGACTGAAGGTGTCATCGAGCGCAACGCAAAGATTCGTGTGACACGTGATGGTGTTGTTGTCGAGAAGGACCGGCGCCTGGAGCAGCTCAAACGCTTCAAGGACGACGCCAAGGAAGTGCGCGCCGGCCAGGAGTGCGGCATGAAGATTGACGGCTACGACGACATCAAGGTCGGCGATGTGCTGGAGTGTTATCGAACGAAGGAAGTGCGGCGCTCTCTGAGCGAGTAAGCCCAGAAGCGTCAAAGGACAGATTTTCAAACGCTGCGCCTGCATGTTCAAAGGCGTGGGTGTACACAAACCAATGGATCAACATCGTGAACAAGTCGCAGCAGTGCTGCACCGCGCGGTGCAGACGGTTCTCAGCAAAGGTCTGAGCGATCCGCGCGTGCAGGGGATGATCACTGTGACATCAATTAACGTCGCACCGGATCTTGCGCAGGCGACTGTTCTGGTATCGATCCATCCGGAAGAGAAAACGACGATCACGATGAAGGGATTGACGGCTGCGGCGCGACATATTCGCAGTGCGGCCAGCAACGAAGTGCGCATTCGGCGGATGCCTGAATTGCATTTCAGAGTGGATAAATCACTGAAGAAACAGGCAGAAGTTCTGGCGGCACTTGATTCGATCAAGACTGCTGATGATGAAATGGATGCCCAACAACAGAACACGGAAGGGTCGGACGGTTGAATAATTCCACCGAGTGTGGCAAGGCGTTGACGAAACTGTTGAAGAAACTCGGTACGGCCCAGCCGCCCGAGGATTTCGTAACCGATGTTCCCGAAGCAGTGCTCGTGCAGTCGTATTTGCTATGGGATACAACCGCGGAGAAAGCTCGCACCGGGTATGACAAACTCATGTCGGGTGTTGTTGACTTCAACGATCTGCGCGTGACATTGCCGCACGAAATGACCGATCTGCTTGGTGTGCGTTATCCGAACGTGGAAGAGCGAACATCGCGAATGCGGGCAACGCTGCGCGATGTATTCAACCGTGAACACGGTGTGAATCTCAAGTCGCTGCACGAACAGGGTAAGCGCGATGTGAAGAAATATATTGAGTCGCTGGACGGCATCCCGCCGTACGTTGCTGCCCGGCTGCAACTCGTAGCGTTTGGCGCCCATGCCATTCCGGTGGATGAACAACTGCGCGAAGCGCTGATCGATGAAGGCGCAGCCGATGAATCTGCAGAAATCATTGATCTGTCCGCCTGGCTGACGCGGCAGATCAAGTCCGCAGACGGCGAAAGCGCGCATTATGCTCTGCAGCAGTGGGTTGAGAAAAAGGCCGGCCGCAAGCGGCCCGGCACGACGACGACCCGCAAAAAGACGAAGACGAAAACCAAGACGAAGACGAAAACCAAGCGGAAAACCAAAAGCCGCGCGACGACCCGGTAAACAGCCGATCGACGGTTTCACAGTGGTCGGCGGGCACAGTTTGCGTGACCGCGTTTTGAAGAATCTGCATCCGGAGCGGCTGGGCCCTCGCATACACTGTGAAGCGTTGATGCCGCAGCAGACAAGCGCCCGCAGCCGGGGCTGTGACGCATTCGGAAGGCCTCTATGCACGTGCACATGATCTTACGGTTGTTGACCACCGCCGCCTTGGCCGGCCTGCTGATGGTGGCGGGCTGCCGCATTCAGCCGGGCACTACACCCGCATCGAAACAGCAGCCGATCGTGACAGCGCTCGGCCCGCATGATGCGCTGCCGTCGACGCTGCAGCATCTGGCATCCATTGAAAAGCGCAGCCGCACATTGCAGCCGATGGACGTTCCTGCTCCGCCCGGAGTGGAACCGGAACTGCTCAAGGAGCGCCGTGTGGGTCGGGTGCTCTCGCAGATCAACGTGGACGAAGCGCTCGCGCTGATTCTGAAGATCGATGACGACGGTGCAGCGACACCCGATGACGAGGCAGCGCAGCAGATCGCTGTTGCCCCGGCTGATGCAGACCAGGCGCTGCGCGAATACGCCATTGGCCGTGACGATGCGCTGCAGCGCAGGCATCTTTCGGCGGTGACGCATTTCATCAAAGCGCTCGAAATGACGCCGGGCGATGTTGCGGTTCTGCGCGAGATGGCGCGAAGTTACCTGGCACTGGGCAATCGCACGAAGGCGCTGCAGACATACGAACAGATTCTCGAACATGAGCCGAGGCATTCCGAAGCTGCGTTTATGGCGGCACTGGCAGCGGCGGATCAGCGTGATTTTACAACAGCGGCACAACTGCTTGGCAGAAAGATCACGCGTGGTGAATCGTTTGAACATGACCCCGGGGCGGATGCACTTGCTGAATATGTGCTCGGTGTGTCGCTGGGGCACCTTGGGTATGACGAAGCATCGATCGAAATGACCCGACGTGTACTGGCACGGCTGGACAGCACGCCGGTTTCGTCGATGTACAGCGCACGGCTGGGTTCGGTGTTTCGGCAGCGCGGCGAGCTGTGGCGGTCGATCGGTGATGCGTACTGCCGGCAGGGCAAGTATGAAGAAGCGCTGCAGACCTATGACCGGTCTGCGGAGCTGCCGATGCCTGATCCGTTTGCGCTTGCGCCGCGCGTGTTGTATGCGAATCTTCGTCTGGGACAGGTTCATCACGCCCAACTTGAGTTGTATGCAGCACTGCGTATGGAAGCGCCGCATGTCAGCGAACGCCTCATCGGATTGTGCATGTACATGCGCGAGTATGGTGGTTCGCTCAATGCTTTGGCGCGTGAGATTGTTGAGCTGCAAAAACAGTATCCGAAAGATCCGACACTGGTGCGGACCGCAGCGGCGCTGCTCAACGATCGCGATGCGACGAATCTGTTGCGCGATTATGTCGCACAGCAGCCGGACAACGTCGAAGTCATCGGCGAATTGTTGCGATGGCTCGCAGCATCGAACGTGCAGTCTGCGGTGGAATTCACAGTGGGCATACTCACGCAGCAGTCGCAGCTTACGAATGCTGTTGTTCAACAGTTGTTTCATGCAGTTGATCGGCCGAGCGATGCCATTGCGGCAGCCCGCAGCCTTCCTGCGACACCGGAAGCAGCGGTCGTGGAAGGTCGTCTACTGATGATGACGGGCGGTCTTGGACCTGCATGGTCAACGTTGGAGACGGCGGCAGCGCGCTGGCCGGAACATACCCCGCTCCAGCACAGCCGCATGGAACTTGCTGCGAGTCTGGAAGAGCCGTCGCTGCTGCTGGATGTGATTGATTCCTGGCCGGGCGAGCCTGATGTCACAACTCTGCTAGCGCAATCGCGGGCGCTGCGTCGGGCCGGGCTTGGTGAAAAAGCGGTTGCTGCGGCGGAGCGTGCAGTACTGCACAGCGGCGAATCTGCGGAAGCATTGACGGAACTTGCCTGGGCACATCTTTCCTTTGGTGTGCAGCTGGAAATAACAGATCGCGCGCAATTGCATGGCCAGGATGCTGCACAATATGCCGAACAAGCCATCTCAAAAGATGCAACGCACGAACAGGCGTATCACGTGTTGACTGCGGTGTACGGGCCGGGTGGGCCGCTGGCTGATCCCGCAAAGTTGCGCGATGCAGCGCGCCGATTGTTCAATGAGAATCCTGACAGTCGGTTGTATCAACAGCTTGTTGCGGAAGAATCGTTGTCACGGCGACGGTACGAACAGGCTTTGGAGCAGGCGCTGAACCTGTATGAAACGCAGCCGTCGGACACCGCAAGTTTGAAAATGGCGGTGTCAGCGTGGCGGAATATGAATCGGCTGGAAGATGCAGCCCGCTGGTTGAAACAGAAACTCAATGATCGGCCGGGCGATCCGCATCTGATGGAACAATGGGCGACAGTGCAGCTCATCATGAATCGCGCTGAGACGGCACTGACGTATCTCGAGCAGGAGGTTGATGCTGATCCGCTGAATTACGCAGCGCTGCGATTGTTAGAGTCGACCTACCAGGCTGCGGGTCGGTTGGATCGTGCGGTGGAACTTGGCGAGCAGCGACTGCTAGGGCGGCCGGCAGGTATTCGCAGGGAGTTGGAACTTGCATCGCTGTATGGCGGCACGCAGCGCGAAACGCAATCGCTGCAGCGCCTGGAACTGGTGTTGCAACAGGCGGATGTGGCAACGCGTCCGCAGCTTGTCGCAGCGGTGTCGCTGGCGGCGCGGGTTGATGAATCTGTGGCCGGGCGCAACGATCTTGTGGTCGCTCTTAGCGAAGCGACAGCGCAGCGATTCGATCAATTGCCGCTGGAGTTGTATCGGCCGGGGCTGCTGGTTCTTGCTGGGCGCCAAGCGGATTCCGGCGTCTTCAAAGCATTTGCAGAACGCGTAGCGCTTGATGTGCGCAAGCGCGGCGATGACGAGCAGCAGGAGGCGTTGCAATGGCAACGGCTTGCACAACAGCTTGTTGATGCAGGTCATCCGCAGGCCGCAGCAGAGGCTGCAATGGCGCGCGTGCTTGTGCAGCGGGGTTTTGAGGATGAAGGGGCGCATTCGGTTCTGTGTCTGGCAGCATTCTCGGCCCAGGCAGCAGTCGGCGGGCAGGCGGAGAACTCGATAGCGTTCATGCGCGAACTGCGGCAACGCAATCGTCTGCCATTGTGGCCGGCCATCAACGGTACGCCCGATCTTGTGCAGTCGCTGTACGAGCTGAGCCAGATGTATCACATCCTCGGCGACGAGGACGGCGCTGCAGTGATCCTGCGCGAGTTGATCGGTATTCAACCGCAACACGCAATGGCGCTGAACAATCTCGGATACATGCTGATCGAGCGCGGCGACAGTGATGAACGAACGATCCGTATGATCGAGCTTGCAGCAAGCCTCGATCCGAACGAGCCGAACATTCTGGATACGATCGGGTGGCTGCGCTACAAGCAGGGGAAGTTCGACAATGCAGTGAACGACGCAGCGAATGATGTTGATGATGCTGCAGTCAACGTTGTTGAAGAAAACGCAGACGCTGCGGTCAGTGTTGCTGAACAACGAGCTGCGGATGTGGCGGTTGTCGAAGGCGCGCTGTCGTACATACAAAAAGCCAACGATATTGACACGAGCCCGAGCCCGGAAGCGCTGGATCACCTGGGCGATGTGCACTGGCGGCTCGGACAGGAGCGCGAGGCTGTCAATTCATGGAATCGCGTCATCGACTTGCTGAGCGATCGGCGTGAGATTCGCCAGACGATTGAGATGTACGAGCGCGTGCAGCAGCAGTTATGGTGGCTGGTCGTCGTGGATGCCGAGGCGATATATGATCGCAACTGGGGCATGATTCTCGAGCGGACACAGCAGAAGCTGGATGCGGTGAAGGCGGGTACGCCGCCGGCGGTGGCGCCGACCTTTGCGGAGTTGCGGTCGGATGCTGGAAGTGAACATATTGAATGAAACGTGCTGCGCATAGCTGCTGTTTCAGTTGAAGGAGATGTGTATCAATGGCTGGTCATAGTAAATGGGCCAATATCAAACACCGCAAGGCTCGACAGGATGCGGTGAAAGGCAAGGCATGGTCCAAGTGCAGCCGGGCGATTATCGTTGCGGCCAAGCAGGGCGGTGGCGATCCCGATTCAAACCTGACGCTGCGCTACGCAATCGATGAAGCCAAAGCGGCAAATATGCCCAAGGACACAATCGAGAAAGCGATCAAGAAAGGCTCGGGTGAAGGGCAGGACGCAAACAACTACGAAGAGATTCGCTACGAGGGGTACGGCCCCGGCGGCGTGGCGGTGATTGCGGATTGCCTGACAGACAATGTCAACCGCACTGCGCCGGAGATGCGCAAGATCTTTGAGAAGGCCGGCGGCAACCTCGGCAAGCCCGGCGCTGTCTCGTTCGGGTTTTCCTCCAAGGGTGTGATCCTGATCGAAGCGAGCAAAGCCACGGAAGATCAACTGATGGAAATCGCACTGGAAGCCGGCGCCGAAGATGTCGCAGAGGTCGGCGGGGCATGGGAAATCACCACCGAAGTGGCGGACTACATGACAGTCCGTCAGGCGATCGAATCGGCGGGAATTGCGGTCGATTCAGCGGAACTTACGATGATTCCCAGTACGACTGTGGCCTGCGATGCATCGGCGGCAGCAAAAGTCATGAGACTTGTGGACGCGCTGGACGATCATGATGATGTGCAGAAGGTGCATCACAACGCGGATATCCCTGATGCCGTGATGGCGGAACTTGGCTGAACACCAAAAGCCAAACAGCCGGACAGCCATATGTTCATCGGACTGCATCACAACGCGCGTAGAAGAGTGTTCGGTGAGGAACTGTGAAAGGGATCAGGAAATGGCGACATTCGGAAATTCAACGTACTTCAACGCGCCCCAGCAGCAGGTGTGGGATGTCGTGTCCGATTGGCGCAATGCTGAAAAGCGCATCGAAGGGATTACAAAAATCGAAATCGTCGGCGACGGCCCCATCGGCACGGGAACGGTCGTTCGTGAAACCCGTGTGATGTTCAAGAAGCAGCACACCGAAGAAATGACGATCACGGAATGGGTTCCGCCGAGCCATTACACGATGGAGTGTCAGTCATGCGGGTGTCATTACACAACGACAGTGCGGTGCACGCCTAAAGGCGATGGCACGCTGGTGGAGATGTCGATGGACGCAAAGCCGTTGACGTTCATGGCCAAGGTGATGAACGGCGTCATGGGGTGGATGATGAGTGGCGCGGTGAAGAAAGCATTTGCGAAGGATCTGGAAGATCTGAAGCGCGCCGTTGATGGCGGCAGCGATCCCGCAGCGCAGCCGGCGTGAGGATGGGCACCCGTTCGATTGCAGTTGTTAATCGTAGGGGTCAGGCCAGTCGAATCGGCTGTGTTGCTGAAGTTCGTGTCGCCTCTTGTTGAATGCATCAACCTTGTCAGCATACGTTTGCAGTAGCGGCGCCAGGGTGTCGACTTGATCGGGCGAGAGCATTGCGGTGATCAGCTCGATACCACGCTGAGCATTCTGCTGTCTGCGCGTCTGCAGTTCCTGCAGACGCGCAGTGTATTGTTCGTAGAGATCGAGCCGGTAGCCACTCTGCACTTCGACGTGTTCCCACCACGCAAGGTATTCACGGATCATCGATCTGGATAATTCATTTTGTCGATCTTGAAACTCAAGTTGCTTTGCTTTCAGTATTGCGTATGTGTTTTCTGAAACTCCTTCAAGCTGCAGTGATGCGTCAATGATCTCGGCAATGTCATGAATGTCAGGATATACGGGACGATACACATCGTTGCGGAACCAGTGGATCAATTCCAAGGCATGTTCTTCGGACAGATCGTCAGAAAAAATGGCAACGTATTTCCGGTTCAGATCATGAATTGCTCGATTGGCTCGCAAGAGCGCATTCGTCTGCTCCTTGAATGCCGATTGCAACGATTCGATAGTGTTCGTCAATTGATCTGGGCTGGCTCTACTCATCGCCGATTCGTTGAGTTGTGCACGAATGCGAGTGCCGCTCAGTATTGTCTCCAGACGTTGAGCCAATGCCGACTCGAACAATCTGGTTGCACGTGATTCATAGTCTGCAAGATGCAGGTCGAACTGCGGATGATTGAGAGCGATCGGGGCCATCGCAGTTCGCTGTATGTTAAAGAGTTTCGCGGACAGATCAACATTTGAGCCGGGAAATTTGCCGTGCGATGCTCTGCAGCGATATCGAGTCAGTAGATTGCGAGCCCGGTCAAGCCTCTCAATCTGTTCTGGTATCAGAAATGGGATCATGTCGGTAAACAGACGGTCTTCGAGGCTTGCGAGTAGCTTTACGAACCCGCCACGATCAGTCATCAATTGGGCGAATTGTTCCGCCCCTTTCACAGAGCGATTGTGTGTCCCAGCCGACTGCAATTCGGCTGAGCGATCCCACAACGGTTGTGCATGTTCTGCGCGCAGGTCCCAGTCATCTTCAATGTATTGTTCATAGAGATTGAAGAACGGCTGGTATTGGGCCTCACTGAGTGCGAGAAGCTCGCCGATGTGCGCGAGTTGTTCGTGGCTGATTCTGCTGGGAATAACGAGATCGATGTAGGCCGCCCCGGGAGCGATTTTGTAGCCACGTTCCCGTGCTTCTGTGGCGGCTATTTCCTGGGCCGTTGTCGCTATTGTCTCTGCTCGCGATTCTGCGGACTGCGAGGACGGACTCAATTGGTGCATGTACCCGAGTCCTGGCGCTGCGCAGCCCAGAACCGCCAGAGCCAAAGCGAGTGATCTTGGAATTGTACAATGCTGAGTGATCAGGAGCATTAGATAAAATACCGTTAGAAAGCAGTGTACGAATATTACTCGTGGTAGCTCGACGGTTGTATTCACACCATGCAATTGGAGTCAGTGCGGTCGGTGTGAACGAACGCATCCGAAGCGCGTAAAACAATTCCAAACCGTTGCCAGTCTTGGCCGATCTACTCCAATGGCCAATATATCGATCGCAACGGTACTAAAGTGCGTAAACGCGTGTCGGATGAGTCATAATACTCAAGGAGCAGCTTTACGAATTCATCAATGCTAATGAGCATGATCGGAATTGGCGAACGTTCTGCCTCGTACTTGGCGTCTTTTGTGAATCCGCCGGTACTCACATATAAACCACGATCTGCAGTTTGCAGTACCGGAATGAAGCTGCGCACTGTTGCGGCGTCAATCGCAGTATTCGGTCGATGCTTTACTTCAACGACTATTCGAGGTTGTTCCAAACCAAGACCATCAGGCGAGGCGAGGACATCACGCCCACGGTCAGAACCGCGATCGGTCATACGGGTTTTGTATCCCATACTTCGTAATAGTCCTGCAACCACTTCCTCCATGTCGCGCCAGCTCAATTGCACGACCATGTCTTTAATCAACTCAAGGCCACGAGCCGCGACACTTTCAGCGTCCAACTCTTCTGATTCTTCGGCAACTTCGATCTCAAGAGCTTTCAAGGCTGGCACTACAGGGCTCTCGCCTTTTTGTAGCGCTGCAATTTCAGCGGCGACCGGTTCCGGAATCAGGTATACGGAGACCATGCTTCCCAATGATCGGCGTGCGGTAGTCGACAAGTCGTCCCGACGCACTTTGCCTTGCCAGTGAATATCCCGAAAGTGTTGCTTGTCTTCAGCTGGCTCATAACGGTACCCGGATGTCACAGTTCCAACGGCATATTGTCTTTGACTGGGATCGTACGTAACGACAGCGTCACCAATGTTCATCTTGAGTACATATCGTTCAAAGACTCCAGTGCCATATGAGACGCGGCGTGCAGGTCGGTCAGGCCAGAAGGATCGGATGAACTTCTCTATATCCGTGCGACCCGTCACTTTGGACATATCTGGCGAACCGCCCTGTTCGCCGATTGCGATGTAACTATTCTCAATGAAATCGTCGAACAGCGAGCCGCCCTCACAGCGTGCCATCCACATAGTTGCTGATTCGCGCATTGTCGAGATTCCTTCCCACAGATCACAGCGAACGCAACTTACCCCACTTGGCCGTCGCCATCGATGTCTTTGCCGAAGTGTTCTTCAAGCAGGTGCAGCAGTTCGTTGACCGTGGCGCGGGTTTCGTGCAGTTCGCGTTCGAGTTGATCGACTCTGCCTTTGAGTGAATCGGCGCGGCTGCGATGGTCGGAAATCTGGCTTTGCTGATAGAGATTCCAGAAGATACCCATGGGTGGATGATAGCATGCCCGACTTGTCATGCGCGCGACGGCGGGCAATCAGCGCCGCATGGACGGTGTAGGAGCGTTCGCTGGGTTCCCGCCTGCGCGGGAACGACGCGGCTACAGAATATTAGTGTGGCGGCGGAAGTTGGCGTTCGAGTGCGGCGCGGTCCCAGTTCCCTTTGTCCGCTGCGGCTTTATATGTCGACTGCAGAAACGTAAGCAGCGTATCATCGGGTGAATCCGATTCGCGCACTGCATCGTACGGCAACACAAACTCGCCAAGTTCCTTCGACCACGATGCGGACTCCGGCGCGACTGTTGCCTCTGCGAATCCGTCAGGCGCGGGATAGGCATACGAATAGAAGATCGGCGTCGGCGCATCGGCGTTGCCCGGCCAGAAGCCGGCGCTGCTGACTTCATGTGAGTACGCTTCGCGTGCGGCCCAGTCCGGGAAGTTCGGCACGCCGCCGGGGTGCGGCGGGGCTTCCCTGCCGGAAAACCGCGTCACCGCCAGATCGAAACTGCCCCAGAAGAAGTGAACAGGACTGCACTTGCCGATGAAGCCGGCTCGGAACTCTTTGAATACGCGATCAATCTGCACAAGCGCTTGCCAGAACGTGTGCGCTGCATCGCTGTCGTAGTGTTTGTGCGTCTGGTCATCCTCAAACGGAATCGCATCGGCAATTTCACTTGGCGTAGTGTGAATCGAAACACCGAAACCCATGTCCGTAACCGTTGTCATGAATTCGGTGTAGAAGTCCGCAACGGAGCGCGGCTCGAGTTTCAGCGTTCTCGGCAGCCCATTGGTCGCCAGCAGATGCAATTGATGATTCCGAAAATCGAATTCAAGTTCGAGAGCGCTGCCAGCAAATGGAATGAGCGATGTCGTCAACCCACGGGCAGTGATGTACAGCGGCACATGCCAGGAGTGATTCGTCCACGGCGTCTGTTCGAGGCGAACCTTGCCTGCAATTTGTGTCCACAGGTGCAGCGTGACAAGCGTGTCTGCCCACGAATCATGCGGAAGTTTCGGCCAGTCACTTGAACGTGAGCGGGTGCGGTTGGTCATGTGGTGCGCTTTCGTGTTGGAATGATGGAGCGACGAATTTATGCACAACGAATTCGCAATACTAAGAGAGTACGAAGTTTAGTTTATGCGCCGGGCGGTTCCGCCGATGGCCAGCGCTGCGGAGATGATCAGCAGATTCTTGATGATGTACTGGCCTTCCAATGTAGGAGCGTAGGGAATACGCCCCGGTTGGAACGTGATGTTCGACAGAATGACCAGCGGCATGAACGTGCCAACCATCTGCAACGCAAGCAGTGCAATTGCGATGCGCACGGTTTTCTGGGAAAGGAATGTGATGCCGATGGCAACTTCCCACCAGCCGATGATGTGCAGCCAGGTAGACGGATTGAACAGCGGCAGCCAGTCGACAGTTTTCAGCAGAAGATCTTCAGCAGGCGATATCCCAAGCGGTTTGAGTATGCCGAACCAGATGAAAATGACTGCGAGGCTGTACCGCAATGCAGGAATTCCGATGCGCTGCATTGTCGATGCAATGTGACGATCGATTCTGTCAAGTGCGCGGTTGGACATGCGTGCATGGTAGGGCGCGACATCGTATTTGTTGGCATACGAGTCAATGTGCGATGGCTGCGACGGCGCAGTGTTTTGACCCGGCAGCCGGCCAACCGTACGCTTGCTGCGTGGCCAGACAAACCCGAGCCAACCAGGCATTGAAAGCGCGGCAACGGCACGCGGATGCGTTCAAAGCACTATCGCACCTGACGCGGCTGCAAATTTTCTTCCTGTTGGCAAGGCGAGGCGGTGAACTGCCGGCCGGTGAGATTGCCACGCTTCTGAAAGTGCCCGGCCCGACGCTGTCGCATCATCTGAATCTTCTGCACCAGGTGCAGTTGGTGCAGCGCCGCCGGGACCAGCGAAATGTGTATTACAGCGTCCAGCCGGGCATGGTGAGTGAGATGGTGCGCCTGCTGACGGCGTGTTGCTGACTGCCGCTGCTACGGCTGGCTAAGCCCTGCATGGGCCCGGGGGAACGCACGAGCCGCTTCGGCGGGCTAGGGCGGGGACTGACGCAACGAGAGAATGAACGTAAATTTCGCGATCGCGGTTGATTTTTCATGATAATTCGACAATTATAGAAATATCGAATAATATGGGAGTGTGGACGGCGCTCAGTAGCAGGCGGCAGGCGGCAGGTGGCAGGTGGCAGGTGGCTGTGAGATGTACGTCGTATGTCGGGGGCGTGCGGCGCAGTTCGGAGGGGCAGGGCGGTTTGATTTTGGGGTGGTTTGTTTTAAGGGCGGCGTGTGATTTTATGGTGGTATGGACAGCAGTCAGTCGCCAGCAGGAATTGGGTAACTGTTGCGGGTTCACGCAATGATTGAACACATGACACGAATCAAGGAGATTCAGTAATGACACATCAGACACGAATTCATGTTCATCTGCCGGTACATAATCTGGCGGAATCGATTCGGTTTTACGCGCAGTTTCTTGGCGATGAGCCTGTCAAGCAGCAGCGTGATTACGCAAAGTTTCTGCCTGCGATCGCGCCGCTCAATCTTGCGCTCAGTCCCGGCAAGGTGGAAGCAAGTTCAGCGCAGGCGCATCTTGGAATCGAGGTTGCTTCCACACGTGAGGTGGAGAAACATCGCCGACGCGTCACTGCTGCGGGGTTGCGCGTGCGCATCGAACAGTCAGTTGAGTGCTGTTACGCCAACCAGGACAAGTTCTGGGTCACCGATCCGGACGGTCGGCAGTGGGAGATCTACCACGTCAACAGCGACATCGAACATCGTGGCGATGTCAATGCGGAAACAGAGGAGTCATGTTGCGATACATCAGTGTGCTGCGCCGGGTCTGCGTGATTGGCAGTGCTCGTTATTGCTTCGTCGTTTCATCGGCGCTGCGGTGTAACCAGTTTGAGTACTGGTTCCAGTCCAGATCATAAATGCGTTGCAGCTCAGCAGCAGGCGGCCGGGGTGCATCGAAGCGGACCTCGCGATGATAGTTCGGATATTCCGCTGCGATAATCGCATCGCGATAGTCCGCACAGGCAGTGTGTATTTCTCCATGCAGGCGGTCAATATTACCGCCTGCGTTTTTCAGCGCTGCCAGTCGAACGCGCGGCGGGTTTGTATGAAACGATTCGCAGCCGTAACTATTTAGCTTTGCAAGCACTTCTTCGGTGTGCTCAGGTGGAAAATCGCGTTGCACAATGCGCAGCACATCATGTTGCGTGACATCCGGCACCGGCTGTTGTGGTTTGGGCTTATTGGTCACAAGTAATTACTGATGTTGTGCGCGAAATTCAACGGCATTCATTCCACCGAGGCCCCAGTTTTCGAGATCGACTTCATCGATGACAATGTGCGTGTGTTCAGGGTTTTTGCCGAGCACACTCTGAAGCGTTTCGGTTATCTCGCGAATGATGCGTGCCTTCTGTTGGGCTGTGACACTTTCACGTGTGATGCGAACGTTAACATAAGGCATGTACTGACCTTTCAAGAAACGTACTTCGGGTTTTAGTCGAGAGCGTGGAGCACATCGCGTAGCACATTTGCGTGATTGTGTTCAGTATTCCGAGCTGCGTACAGCAGCGTCAGTGTGCGAGTGCCCGCTTCATCAAGTAGAGCTTTGAGTGCGGGTGTCAGTTCCTGCAACTCTTCGCGGTACTGTTCTGCGAACGCATCAAATTGCGACGAGTCATGGTGAAACCATTTGCGAAGTTCGGTACTGGGAGCAAGGTCTTTTGCCCATTGATCGAGTTGGGCATCTTCCTTACGCACACCGCGCGGCCAGAGTCGGTCCACAAGCACACGAAAGCCATCGTCCGGTGACGGGTCGTCGTAAATGCGTCGACATTGGATTCGTCTGGTCGTCATGATTGCTCACAGTTACATCAGATTGCGATGTCGATGATAAACCATTGCAGCCGGCGAATTGTTCCGCAGATTGTTGTGCTTGCCGAATGGTTGCGTACCGGCGGTTCGAATCCAGGACTTGCTTATGGACCGGGTGGGGGTGGAATGAATCCGGGTGATGAGGGCGAGGGCGGCACCGGTTTGACGCCGGGCTTGCCGGGGTATCTGGGATATGACCGCGGCATGCCGTACGGTCCGGGCCAGTTTGAATTGCGCTGCTGCACCCGCTCGATGCATTCGTCAAACGCCTGCACGCACAATTCGTAGTGGTCGATGGCAGGTTGCAGGTGTTCAAACTGGTCGTCAGTAAGCGCAGCGCGAAGTCGATCCACGGTACGTGCTGCGTTGTCACGCCGTTGATTCTGCACGCGCATCATCTCCTGCGCGTACGTTTCATGATCGGCCGGGTCGTACCCACTCTTCCTGGCAACATCTTTGTTCCACGTCGTGAACTTCTGCTTCATCAGATTTTCAAGTGTCGCGCGCCTGTTGTCGTATTCGATATATGCTGCATTGACAACGGTCTGCTGGTCGGTGTTGAGTTGCTCGAGAGTAGCTGCCAGTTCAAATACATAGTCGAGACTGAATGGGTCCGGCCAAGTGTATCGATACAGTTCTTCGCGCCACCAGGTGATCAGTTCATACGCGGTTGCATCGGGTAGCTGTTCTGCCAGAAGATGCAGGTATTTGTTGTTCAAGTCATGAAGTCGCCCTTCGTAGCCGAATGCCTGATCGCGCAGTGTGAGTCGTTGATCCTGAAGAACGGTAGCTTCGGGTAACACTTCATCGCGCGTCTTTTTGCCGTCGGCGACGAGTTGACTGAGTTCTGCCATGCGCGACGAGAGCGCGCGTGTTTGTGACCGGATGGCGCAATGATGGTCATCGAACGCATGAAACAGCGTCGTTGCCTGTGTTTCATAGTCGCGCAGCAGGTTGTTGAAGAGTTCCGGATCGCTGGCAGACATGTCAGAACCGGCTTGTTTCAGCTCGAATAGCCGTTCGCTGAGATCGTATCGTGCACCCATATAGGCAGCGATGCGTTGTCGATCGCGCTGTCGCTGACGGAGTGAGTACGCGCGCTTCAGGTACTGCAACTGTTCATCACTGAGAAACGGGCGCATCGCTTCCAGAAGTTTGTTGTCGTATGTGTGCAGCATGGTGCGAATGTCGTAGCAGGTGTCATGCAGTGCTGCGACTTCATCGGACCATAGCGGTGAATTGCGATTCGACGCATTCGACAGCTTCGCAGATTGATCGTACAGCGGTTGAACGTCTGTTTTGCGATACGCCCAGCCGTCGTCGAGATATTGTTCATGAAGCACATCAAACTGCTGCATCTGCGCATCGCTGAGCTCCAGGACATCTGCAAGGTGCGCCAGTTCGTTCTTGCTGATGGGTTTTGGAAGCGGCAGCATCAGGTATGAAGTGCGCGGTTGACTGATGTATCCGTGTTGCCGGGCGTTCTTGATGTAGTGTTCCCGAGCGCGTTCGTCCATCTTCCGTTGGAATTCCGCCTGGCGCTGCTCCCGTGTTTGCTGAGGCGGCGCATCCTGAACGTACGCGGGAAGAAAAACGGTGCTGATCCAGATGGCAAGGGTTGGCAGTGTGGTCATGGCAGACTCCATCAACAGTGTGTTTCATCGACCGTGCCATCGAGCCGGTCGGCGGCTCGGCAATGGATACAATGTACCAATGAGCGAGCACATTCGGTATGTAGTGGTGTTTACGGGCCGGGTGCAGGGTGTGTTCTTCCGGGCGACTGCTGTGAAGCTGGCGGATGCGTTTGCGGTGACCGGGTGGGTGCGCAATGATCCCGATGGCAGCGTTCGACTGGAAGCCGAGGGGGAGCCGGCAGAGCTGGACCGTTTCATCGCTGCGATTCAGCAGGCCAAAGCCGCAAACATTACAGATACGCAGGTTCAGACGTCCGAGGCGACGGGTGGGTTCGATGGGTTTGCAGTGCGCGGCTGAAGCGGGCAAGGGCGTAGGCGTGGTTATGTCAGTTTAACCGCACGTTTGAAGACGCAGACGCGGCTTCCGGCTGCGGTCCGACAGCTTGACAAACCTGCGTGCTGTGCGAGGCTACGCGGATGATGAAGACTCTTCCGCGACGAATCATTGCTCTTGTGTTGCTGGCCGGCGGCGCGTGCGCTGTGACCGGTTGTTCGACGTATCGCCATGAATATCCCGGTCACGGTCCGGAGCAGGTCTGGGCAGCAGCGATGTCGGTCGCGCAGTCGCCGGACTATGAAGGCGATTGGCACGTCACGCGGAATCATGTGTGGATTGACGATGACTGGGCTCGCATGGAAATTGAGCGCGAGATTCGTCGGTTGACGCACGAGCCGTTTACGGAATCGTCGCCGGAGAAACGCAACTGGCAGTTCCGGGTGACAATGGAGGGCGGCGAACCGGTTGTACTGACGTTCGGCAACCGCAATCCGACGATCCCCGGTTGGACGCTGAGTGAAGCCCAGCGATTCTTCAATGAAGTAGACGATTTGTTGTTGGCGGTGCCGGCTGCTGGCGTTGGAGAAAGCGCTGCGATGGACGAACCGATAACGCAGCCGGAAGTGAAATTCGAAGAGCCGGCCACGCAGGCGGAGATTGCCGAATAAGCGCTCGCAGAACGCGTTAGGTTGTTGAGCCCACGGCGTTTCCCGCCGCGCGTCGCATAGTGCTGCATTTACATCTTCTGAATCGGTTCAACGTATATTGCTCGGACGTTGAACGACGCCTCTGCACAACACGCATCACTCCAACGCGTGGTCGGCCTGCCCGGCGCTGTGGTCATTGGCCTCGGATCCATCCTCGGCACGGGTGTGTTCGTGTCGCTGGCGATTGCTGCGGATGTAGCCGGGGCGATGATCCTGCCCGCGCTGGTTCTTGCGGCGCTGGTTGCCTTGTGCAACGGGCTCAGCAGCGCGCAGCTTGCTGCAGCGCATCCCATGGCGGGCGGAACCTATGCGTATGGGTATCGATTCCTGCATCCTGTTGCCGGCTTCACTGCCGGGTGGATGTTCCTGTGGGCTAAATCAGCATCGGCGGCGACGGCAGCGCTGGGATTCGCAGGGTATGTGCTGCATCTGGCCGGCGGTGCGTCAGGCACGCTCAACACTCTTGTCGCAATCGGCAGCGTCGCATTGATTACAGTCATCGTTCTGTCGGGGCTGCGGCGCACAACTGTTGTCAACACTGTGATTGTCGGGATTACCGTGTTGGTCCTGTTGTTCTTTGTTGTCGCAGGAACTGTCCATGCAGCGGGTACCGGCGCGGCAGGAGGATTTCTTGAGAACGCTATACCGCGTGACTGGAACAGCACGCACGCACTGATGCACGCCACAGCGCTGCTGTTCGTTGCGTACACCGGCTACGGCCGAATTGCGACGCTTGGCGAGGAAGTGCGCGAACCTCGGCGGGTAATTCCCATTGCGGTGCTGGTAACACTTGGCGTTACGCTGGTGTTGTATCTGGCGGTGGCGGGCACCGCACTTGCGGCGGTTGGAGAAGCAACGTTTGCTGCGACGGTGCAAGGCAATGCAGCGCCGCTCGAAATTGTTGCGAGTATGTTTGATGTGCCGGGTGCGCGCTGGGTACTCGCTGTCGGCGCGGTGGCTGCGATGCTTGGCGTGTTGTTGAATCTGCTGTTCGGGTTGTCGCGGGTGTTGGTCGCAATGGGTCGGCAGGGTGATATGCCTCAAGCGACAGCACGTTTGAATGCGTCGCGCACAACGCCGGTGGTTGCGGTGCTGGTGAATGCTGCTGTGATTGCCGGTTTGTGTCTTGTTGGCGATGTGAAACTGACGTGGTCGTTCAGCGCGTTCACAGTGCTGGTGTATTACGCGTTGACAAACCTGGCTGCGCTGCGGATTGATGCACCGCATCGGCTGTATCCAAAATGGATTGCAGTTGCTGGTCTGATTGGTTGTCTTGGTTTGGCGTTTTGGGTGCAGCCAGCGGTTTGGCTCGCTGGATTGGGTCTTGTCGCAGCGGGATTGCTTTGGCACATGATTGCACGGAGATTGATGCACACGAACGAGCGGACGGCAGTTTGAATTACAAGTGCTATTCAATTTGATGGCGAATGCACCGTGCGCATTTCAGCATCAGTTTGCACATTAGATTGACGCTCAGCTTCAAGAACTATCTCGACATATGCAGCCAGCATCGCGCGTTCGGATTGATTCAGTTCCGCCTTGTCACACATGCGTGGCAGAATCGTGTTCCATTGCTGCAGCGAATACCGCGTGACCGGCTCCGGGCTGTGACAGCGGGCGCACTGGGTCAGATAGATTGACCGGCCTTGTTCGAGCTGGTCTGCATTGATCTTTCGCATAGCGCCGAGGCGCACAGTTGTATCGTTGATTTGCGGCGCAAGGTCATTTATGGTCGCACAGCCGCTGATCACGATTCCGCTGAGGAAGCACGTCAACACAATTGCTTTTGTACGCATCCGCATCAGAAGTGAAACCCGAGAATGGCGCGCACCTGAAAATTCGGTTCGCTGTTGACATCTGTGAGCTGCACGAGTGGCGTGATGGTGAGCCACCATGACTCAGTTCGCACGGAAACGTTCGGCCCGGCATAAACAACGTGATCACCCCACTGCGACCAGTCGTCGTACTCGATTTCGTGCAGCACTTCAGCCCCGATGAGTAGCGCTGGACTGATCTGATAGCTCGCGCCGAATGTTTGTGCGAGTTCCGCCTTGTCTTCGTCGTATCTGCTGCCTTCCCACTCCGCTTCGATCGTGCCGTTCCATGCGAGCACCCACTTGCCGATGTTCTTTTGCACAATGAGTTTGGCTTCAAGTTCCAGCAGTTCATCGCCGAGCTTTACTTCGCCGTACAGTGCGAGGCCGAACGGATCAGTGACGGGATCCGCAACGTTGTAAATGAGTTCAACCGCTGCATTGCGCCATTCGGTTCCATCATCGCTGACGGACCTGCCGTCCTGATAGCGCCAATCGCTGAGGTAGATACCAATTTGCAGGTTGTCGGTCAGGCCGAATTCGATCTCATGGCGGAATTCAATGCGATCGAATTTGGAGTCGGAGTCCTTGTCGGTCTTCCAGGTGACCCACTGTTCGTACTCAATCTCACCGACGGGTTGGGTGTCGGCTTCGTAGATGTAGGTGAACCGCCGTTCAGAAGCGCCAGCGGAGGCAGAGGCCATCGCAATCACAAGGATTCCGGGCGGCAGGACGAGGTTTTGTAGCCCTTTGATTCGCATGGATGTAGATTCCGTGCCCCCAGCGGGTATTTTCTGGCGTTTCTTGATGCAATTGAGACTCAGTTGCAATACCGGGACGGATCGTACGGGTTTGTAGGTACGGCGTCAACCTCCGCTATTTCGGTGGTCGTGCAGCCGATTTGGGAAGTCAATTACCCGATACGGCAGTTCTGGCAGTGCCTGGCATGCGGACAAACAGCCCCGTCGATGGAAGCAAATGGCTGGACCTATGATCGAATGTATGACCTGATCGGGGTATCCGTCGATTTGTTCGGCGTCGGATTTGAATAGTCTTGCTGCAATATTGGTTGGACTGTGACTATGACATCAATGGCCATTCGAACAACAGCATTCGTTGTAGGCATCATCGTTGTGATCATTGCCGGTGCGATGATTCTGCAGATGCCTGCGCAATTCACTTCAGTTAAGGAACACCACATCACGATGACATCCGCCATCACTGACGGCAACGTGCAATACTCACGAACCGGTTACGACATCACGCCGCTTCCGCAGGAAACGGTGCAGAAACTTGCATCCAAACTGGATGAAGAGACGTTTCGCATCACACAAAAAGAAGGCACGGAGCGCGCCTTTTGCGGCACACTTCTCGATAACAAGAAAGACGGTGTGTACACCTGCGTGGTGTGCGGGTTGCCGTTGTTCTCGAGTCAACACAAATTCGATTCTGGCACGGGCTGGCCGAGTTTCTATACCCCGTTTGATCCGAGTCACGTCGCAGAGATAGTTGACAGCAGCCACGGCATGACTCGCACGGAGATCGAATGCGCACGCTGCGGCGCGCATCTCGGCCATGTCTTTAACGATGGCCCGAAACCGACAGGCGAGCGACATTGTTTGAACTCTGCATCGTTGACGTTTTATGAAGACGGTCAGGACCGTCCGGAGGCAAGCATGCCGAAGCTTGAGACAGCGTACTTTGCAGGCGGGTGCTTCTGGGGTGTCGAGCACTATTTCCAGAAGGGTGATGGTGTCATTGACGCTGAAAGCGGGTACATGCAGGGCGCGGTCGATCAGCCGACGTATAAAGATGTGTCGTACAAAGAGACGGGCCACGCAGAGACGGTGAAAGTTGTCTTTGATCCAGATCGGATTTCGTATCGCAGGTTGCTCGAAGCGTTCTTCGTGATGCACGATCCCACGCAACTCGATCGGCAGGGGCCGGACACTGGTTCGCAATATCGCTCCGGCATCTGGTTTACGAATGACGAGCAGAAGGCGCAAGCCGACGCGTACATCAAGGAGCTGGAATCGTCTGGACGATTCAGCACCCCGATTGTCACGCAGGTTGAGAAGGCGGAAACGTTCTGGTCAGCCGAGGATTACCACCAGGATTACGTCGTCAAGACCGGCAGGGCGTGTCACGTGACGGACCCGTGGAAGGAAGACGCAACGGTCGGGCACTGACCGTAGTGAACGACACACACGAGATTCATCACAGCCGCGGGTAACAGACCCGCGGTTGTTTATTTGACAGGCGCCGGTTCATGCGCGGCCTGGATGCCGCTGGCTTCACACTTTCCGTTGTTCTGTGCCCTCTGATTACCCGCTCTTGGGGTCTGCTATACTGCCGCGTTCATCACTTTTCCGACCATCAAACCCGCTACTGGAATGGGAGTTTCCACCGCCATGGCCGACCGCATCACGATGACCAAAAACGGGCTGAACGTGCCCGCCAACCCGATCATTCCTTTCATCGAAGGCGATGGCATCGGCCCCGATATCTGGGCTGCTTCCGTGCGCGTCTTTGATGCTGCGGTTGAAAAAGCCTACAACGGCAAGCGCTCCATCGAGTGGAAAGAAGTCCTGGCCGGCGAAAAAGCATTCAACGCTACCGGCGAATGGCTGCCCAAGGAAACGCTCAACCAGTTCGATGAATACCTCGTCGGAATCAAAGGCCCGCTCACCACGCCCGTCGGCGGCGGCATCCGTTCGCTCAACGTCGCGCTGCGGCAGATTCTCGATCTGTATACATGTCTGCGCCCCGTGCGATACTTTGCCGGCGTGCCCAGCCCGGTCAAGCGCCCCGAACAAACCGACATGGTCATCTTCCGCGAGAACAGCGAAGACATTTACGCAGGCATTGAATTTGAAGAAGGCACGAAAGAGTGCGATGAATTCAAATCGCTGTTCAAGAAGCATTTCGAAAAGCTGTACAGCAAGATCCGCTTCCCCGAAACCACCGGCATCGGCATCAAGCCCATCTCCAAGGACGGCACCACCCGGCTGATGAAAGCTGCGGTTGAATATGCGATCGAGCGCGGCAGGAAGTCCGTCACGCTCGTACACAAGGGCAACATCATGAAGTTCACCGAAGGCGCCTTCCGCGACTGGGGTTACCAGTGCGCGAAGGATCACTTCGGCGCGAAAGATTACGAAGGTGGTCCCTGGCAGATCATTGCTAAGGGCACGAAGCTCAAATCGGGCGAGACCGTGCCGCATGACATCATTATTAAGGACGTCATCGCCGATGCATTCCTGCAGCAGTTACTTACCCGGCCGGCGGAGTATGAAGTCATTGCCACGATGAACCTCAACGGCGATTACATTTCCGATGCACTGGCAGCATGCGTCGGCGGCATCGGCATCGCACCCGGAGCCAATATCAATTACGACACCGGCCACGCCATCTTCGAAGCAACGCACGGCACCGCGCCCAAGTACGCAGGTCAGGACAAGGTCAACCCCGGCAGCGTCATCCTCTCCGGCGAGATGATGTTCCGCTACCTCGGCTGGACCGACGCCGCCGACCTCATCCTCAAGGGCGTCTCCGGCGCCATCGCCGCCAAAACCGTAACCTACGACTTCGAACGCCAGATGGAGGGCGCCACCCTCCTCAAGTGCTCGGAGTTCGGGGACGCGATTATCAAGCACATGACCTGAGAATCCAAGGTGAACCGCGTGACCGAAGAATACCCGGACGACCTAAAAAAACTCGAGGACGAGAGCTACGAGTCTGACGACTCTTCCGAACAGCCGCCTTCCGACATTGTCGCATTTAATGAGCTGCGATCATGCGCTGATCTAGTCCGGATGTATGACACTGGACAACTAGATATCAAGCCGGATTTTCAACGAGATATAGTCTGGAAGAACGCCGACCAAACACGCTTTATCGACTCGCTTACCAAGCAACTCCCCATTCCGTCCATGTGCATCAGTCTTGACTACAACACTGGCGAACGACTTGTCATTGACGGGCTTCAGCGGATGCAATCGATCATTCAGTTTCTTACTAATGATCAATGGCGGCTTTCTACACTTCCCGACATTGACCCTAAGATTTCCGGCCGAAAAGTCGAGCACATTCAAGACAAGCACCCAGCGATCTACGATCGAGTGGAAAATGTCACAATCCCGATTACAGTACTTCGATGCGACTACAAGAAGCGCAATCATATGGAGTTCTTGTTTACTATTTTTCACCGCCTTAACGCTGGCGGAAACAAACTAAACAACCAAGAAATACGCAATTGCATTTACTCCGGGCCATACAACAGCACACTGCGAGACCTCGCTGGGCTAACAACATTTAGAGAACTCCTCGAACTTGAAGCTGGGGAGACGTATAGATTTATCTACCAAGAGTTTGTCCTTCGAACGCTTGCATTTGCCGACAAGTACGAGGGCTACGAAGGAAATCTATCTCGATTCCTTAACGGCCACATGATGGACAATCGAGATGGCGGCCCCACCGTCGATGCCCTACGAGACAGCTTCATTCGATCATGCGCTTGCATTTACAACAAAATCACCGATGGACAACCTTTGCCGGACGTCAGTAAGGCGACAAAGGAAGCTCTATTTGTTGCGGTAATGCGGAACATTGACACATGCGAATCAGATTCGCCTGAGAGACTTGTTGCCAAATTTGATGAAATGCGCCAAGCCCCCGAGTTTACAGCGGAACAACTCAAGAACGCCATTACGTCCCGTGCCAAGCAACTCCCCAGACTTGAGCGAGCTGTTGGCATTTTTGCGCGGTAGAGCATGCCAATCTACAAGAAGTATATTCTTGAAGATCTTCTACTTATTAATTCGCTATACGACGGAGCCACTGGCCCCAATAGCGCAAAGACTAAAGTATTCTACTCTAAACTTGCAGTTATTGAAGTTTGTGGCTGGGTAGAGCAAAGCCTCGATGCAATCGCCGAGCGAGCCTCAGCCGGCGCGGTTCACACACGAACTGCAAGAAATGAAAAGACCGAAGCCGTGAAGCGGACATACGGATTCGACTACGAGAGAAATTTCATTCGAATGGTGTCTCGATTGACAGGAGTACATGCATTAGATCGAATGGATGCTCACCTCACGAGCAGGGGCGAGCGGCACACGCTCTTGAGCCTTCTGTCAACGCTCAAGAGTGAGCGCGATTCACTCGCCCACACACACGTAGCCGGCACAACGAGAACATATACATCGCCATCAGTTGCAATTTCTCACGCCGAGACTCTCTTTCCCATACTCCGTGGCCTTTACAGCTGGGCATGCAATGAGCGCCCTCTTCGGTAATGCATCCACTCACTGAAACGCATAGTTTCGTTGCTCCTGCTCGCTGATCGCCTCACACCTCCACCCCCCGTGCGCAACATCCCGCCCCTCCCCCGCTTCCCCCTCGACTCCCCCCGCCGCTCGCTAAACTGCCCACATGCCCGACTACCCCACCACCAAAATCGGCTTCACGAACGACAACGGGCAGATCAACGTCCGCCCGCTCGGCATCCCGGGCACCGACCACGGGCAGTCCCTCTACCAGATCGCCTGCTCCCACTGCGGCCACAACTACGCCGCCAACGGCACAGACATCCATCTCCGCAAATGCCCCAACTGCCAGGACGGCCGCCCCAGCACCACCGGCTGGACCCTCTAACAACCTCGCCGCTTCTCCACGCCCTGTGCGCGATCCTCTCGCAAACGACTATCCCCGTGCGCAACATTCCGTCCCTCCCCCACCGCCCCCCCCCCGCCCCCCCGCCCCCGGCCCCCGAGTGGGCCAGGGGTGGGGGGGCACCCGCGGCCGCGGCCC
>JAJDDB010000021.1 GCA_029260575.1 Phycisphaerales bacterium | reverse complement strand
CAACAAACAAGCGTGAAGAACGCCGCGCCGTACGCGAGGCAATCCTCGGCACGCTTGAACACTTTTCTGTCATCACACGAACCCGAGGCGGACGACCGTGGACTGCACACAATGCGGAAGATGATTAGTGTGGAGCACAACCATCGCAATCAGCATCGAGAACAAGCCGCTCCGTACTTCGTACTTTGTCATAGTCACTCCGCCCAATGATCTAGTTCTCAATACACCGACTCAAGGAGCCATCAGACATTCGTAACCACTCAAGATTAGTCAATTCCACCCGATCGTGAAGTTGCCCCAGCCCTGCCCTAGGGTAACTGCATCAGGAATGTTCGGTACTCGGATTCTGATTCAGAACCGGTATTCAACCATCCGCGACGATTAGCCGCGGCAAAAGCTATCCAAGCGTGCCAGCAGCGGTCGTTGGAACAATCCGATACAGGTTAAGAGAGAGCTGGGTTGATGATCGGAGCCAGTGGCCGGCGGGTTTAGGTTATGGCATCGAGTCTCGTAGCGGGTCTTGGTTAGAGGTTAGTGATCAGTGTCAGGTACAGCCCAGAGGGGAGGTGGAGGCCGTAGGCCGGAGCCTCCCCTCTGGGCTGTGTGCTACGCGACGAGCTTCGAAGCGCCTCCGCTCCACACTCGCCATGGTGTTTCGTTCTGCAGCCCTTGATGTCGGCGCTCATGGTTGTAAAAGATCAGCCACGCTCCGACACCGCCTTCGAGTTGCACCAGATTTTGATACTCGTGCAGGTAGATGTCTTCGTACTTCAGGCTTCGCCACAGCCGCTCGACGAAGACGTTGTCGATCCATCTTCGCTTGCCGTCCATGCTGATTTTGACGCCTGCTTTCTTTAGTGCACCAGTCCACGCTTTGCTCGTGTACTGACAGCCCTGATCGCTGTTCATGATCTCAGGCCAAGTGCCTGCGACCTTGCGAGCATCTTCAAGCGCTCGAAGACAAAAGTCCGTATCGAGCGTGTTGGAGATTCGCCAGCCGAGCACCGCTCGGCTGTGCCAGTCCATGATCACGACCAGATAAGCGAAGCCGCGTTTCATCGGGAGATAAGTGATGTCGGTGCACCAGACTTGATTCGGTCGCGTGACTTCGAGAGTACGCAAAAGATAGGGATAGACCTTGTTCTCGGGCGATTTCAGTGAGGTTCGCGGTTTCGGATAGATTGCCCTCAAACCCATTTTGCGCATCAATCGACGGCTCCGGTCGCGCCCGATTTCGAATCCCTTAGAGCTGAGCTCGTCAGCGATCCGCCGAGAACCGTAAAAGGGTCGGGCCAAGTAGAGCTTGTCGATTTCGAGACACAGAGTCATCTCTTCAGAGCTAACTCTTCGAGGCAAGAGCGTCAGTCGGTTGCGATTCACGGCCACGAGTTTTGCTTGGCGACGAACGCTGAGCTGGGAATGATCTTTGTCGATGAAGCCCTTCCTCATCAATCGAGACCCAGCTCCTTGGACTTTTTTGCAAGCCAGTCCCTTTCGACGACCAGCTGTCCGACTTTGCGCTCGAGACGGGCGATCTGCTTCTCATCGTCATCGGTAGTCTTCGAGCGCGCGTTCTTGCGCTCGAAGAGCTCGGACATGCGCTCCTGCAGTTCCTTCTTCCACTGCGAGACTTGGACAGGGTGAATCTCGTTGTCGGCTGCGATCTGATGAATCGTTTTGAGCCCCTTCAGGGCTTCAAGAGCGACACGGGCTTTGAACTCGGGACTGTGCGTTCTGCGCTTGTTCTTCATCGGTTGTTAGGGATGCCTGCCGGGTCGGCTCGGCTACCAATTCTAACTAACCGGGTGGCTCCGTTTTGTCGGACCAGCTCTGCCCGATGGAATGAAAACAAGACGAATCGCGGCAGAGGGACATGGGGCGCGGGTCTAGCTTGTAGAGACTGAGGAAGCTCATTCCCTCGAAGAGCGAGCATCACGCGAACGACTCGTTCAATCGACGAGGTCGAAGTCGTCAATGACTTGCAGAATCTTATCTGCGTATTGGCGATGACCTTTCCTGTTCGCATGCGGATCAGAATGGCTATTACGGATATCGTCCATCTCATCAGGACCGTGAGTAATGCGGGCGTAGAGCAGACCATTCTCCGCGCAAAAATCCTCGACCTTCGGGTGCTTGGTAATGTCGAGGACAACAAAGACCGCCCCCGTTTTTGCCACCATCTCGTTCATCGAGATCATCGCCTCACGACAGAGAACCCAACCCTCGTCTTGATCGATTCCGGCGCGGTCTAAGAGGTAAGGGTCTCGGTCTTCATTTCCCGGCCGTTCCTTGAACGCGGCGTTCTGGTAGTTGGAGTAAACGAACGACAGGAGTCGATGCGTGTACGGCAGCCAGCCATCGAGCTTTCTCAGCTGATCGAGAACGGCAGCACGGTTTTCGATCTCCACTAGATCGGCCTCGGTGAAGGTCACGGGCCTCTCGGTTGCCGGCTTTAGCAACTGAGAAGTGAGATGAATGTCATTCGCCACGTAGACCAAGAAAACGACGTCCGGTTCGTAAGCCAGACCATCCTCCTCGAGCACTCCTCGCTCCTGAGTCGTATCGTGAAACAGATGCCCGGCATTGACCGTCTCCCATTTGCCGGCTCCACGAGCACTAAGCTCTTCGCCAATCATGTGGACAAAAGTGTCCTCAAGATCGACCCCCCAACCAAAGGTGACGGAGTCACCGACAAAGACCATTCGCTTCGTATTGACCGGCTTGGGGATCAATCGCTCAGGTCCCCGAAACCCCCTCGAGTCTGTTCGAATCTCCCAACCAGCGAGCTCCATCACTTGATCCGGGTGATGTGCAAAGAGCCGAACCGAATCTAGCCGAGCTACGCAGAGATCCAGACGGTAGCGCTTCATGTTGATGAAGTGACTCACACCAAACGGATCAATGAGCCGAATGCTGCACTCCACGACGACTACAGCGAGGACCATGGCGACAAGGACAATCGCGATCCGCTTAAAAACCTTTTTCACGACGCTAGTCTTCATGAGGGAAAGGCGCTGGTAAAGCCCCTGCACGGCAAGGAGAGGTGAAGAAGGAGAAGTGCAGCGTCGAGAACCACTGCCGCACGATCGGTTTGAGTTATGGCATGCGCGCTCTCATGGGGTGCCTACGCTCCATCGGTTAGCAACCCAGTCACGCGGCCGCCTCAAGCATGAGCTGACTCGATACGGCAAAGCCGAGAATCGCGTACCACCGAGCAGAAACCACGCGGACAAAAAAAAGCCCCCGCCGAGGATAAACCTCAACGGGGGCCTTGATAAACCCCGGCAATACCTACTTTCTCGCTTACGCAATATCATCGGCAACACCTGCTTGACGACCGTGTTCGGAATGAGAACGGGTATGGCCAGGTGCCTATAGTTACCGGGAATGCCTTCGACTGCCAGCGGAGCTGGCAGTCGACTAAAGGAGGTGAATTGGGAGAGTGACAGAAAACTCGAAAAAGAACCCTTTTCCGACCGTCTCCAAAAGGCTTTTGGCCAATTGGCGACGAATGGAAAAGAGTAGTTAAGCCGATCGTCCGATTAGTACCGGTAAGCTCAATACATTGCTGCACTTACACCGCCGGCCTATCAACCTGGTAGTCTTCCAGGGGACTGATAGGGATGACTCGTCTTAGAGAAGGCTTCGCACTTAGATGCATTCAGCGCTTATCCGTTCCGAACTTAGCTACCCAGCTATACCACTAGCGTGATAACTGGAGCACCAGGGGTTCGTCCTCCCCAATCCTCTCGTACTAGGGGAAAACCTCTTCAATCATCCTACACCCACGCCAGATAGGGACCGACCTGTCTCACGACGGTCTAAACCCAGCTCACGTGCCGCTTTAATTGGCGAACAGCCAAACCCTTGGGACCTCCTACAGCCCCAGGATGCGACGAGCCGACATCGAGGTGCCAAACCTCCCCGTCGATATGAACTCTTGGGGGAGATCAGCCTGTTATCCCCGGAGTACCTTTTATCTGAT
>JAJDDB010000020.1 GCA_029260575.1 Phycisphaerales bacterium | reverse complement strand
CTGGCGCGCGCAACGTCCAAAACGGCCGCGCGGATTGTCGTTTTTCAACAGCAGATTGTTCTCGATTGTGGTTGTGCGCAGAACGTTTCCACAGCAGAAGTCTTCGGTTTGTCTCGGATTCTCACTGCAAGAGCGCAAAATATTGCATGTGGCGCGCGCTGCGATGTTGCATGCATCGATTGCAACGCGCCAGCGGGGTTGACCCTCTGAAAAAGCGCCTGCTGAGAGACGTGCGCGCGCCGCAGCGCTGTGTTTTTTCGTTGCAACAGGCGCGCACAAACGCGTTGCATCCGGGCATACAAAATTGTCAAGTGAAGCGCTGCGACTTGTCGCGCTTACGGCGTCATCGGCGTGCGCGTGCGCGGAATCCGATACAGGGTCGGCAGCACATACCGCCGCCCCTGATATTCAAACACCCGCCCGCTGAGCAACATCGGCGCGATGTTGCTGCGCAGCCGTGCATACTCCTGCATGCGCTCCAGCATCATGCACGGCAAAATCCGCACCGGCGGATCCGCCAACCCTTCCGCATCCGCATCAAACACGAACATCCACGCGCCCTGCGACCCGCGTGTAATATGACCACGACGATCCACAAGCGTCATTCCCTCACGCAGCGTGCTGTTATTCGCTGCAGCCATCTGCCCGATCGGCTGCGATGTTGCAGGTCTATCGTCTGCACTACTGCGCGCGATCGGGCCGGATCGCTCTTCCAGCCGCTGCATGATCGATTCGATCGAATCGTCTTCTTCCGCAACATCCGCTTCATCATCAGGTGTTGTTGCCTCATCAGCAGGCTGCGATTGGGCTGGTTCGGGTTCGACGACGTTTCGGGTTTCAATCAAATGCGGTGCATGCGTAGGCAGCAGATAATTGCGGTTTTGGTAGACGAACACCTCGCCGGTCGTCTCAAATGCGAGTTCGCGGTCTTCAATCGACTCTGCGATGCGCTGCATTTCTTCGAGTGTGGAATTCGGCAGCAGGATCAGCTCGATTTGCTGCTTCTGGACATCGGGCATTGTGATGACGAACACCCACTGTCCATCGGCATTACGGCGCAGCACGCCGGTCGTCTGCGTCAGCACACTTCCCTCGCGCAGCAGCACAACTCTGCCCGGCCGCAGTTCTGCCATGGAATGCGCCACGGGGGCATGTTCCGCGCCAGGCGTCTCCGTTTGCGCACCTGCCAGCTGTGCTGCATCGCCAAGACACGCAATCAGCACCATTGCAGCAGGAGTCATCAGACAGCGAACACATCGTCGTTTCATCAGCAGCCTCGTCATTCGTCGGTCCAGTCTAGCACGACCGCTCTCGTCTCGATGATCGTCATCGTGCCGTAAATGGGTGGAGTTTCAAGCGGCTGATGCTCGAAGGTCGATCTCATAGGTGCAATGACACTGGACTTGCGCAAACTGTTCGTGCTGACGCTTTCGGCGATTCTGGCCCTTGGCGCTGCAGGCGGCTGCTCGTCAATCGATCCATTCGGCTACGACGACCCGCCGGCATCGTCCGTGCGGCTGCAGAGCCAGTCTGTCGAGGGTGAACGCACAGTCGTCGTGCTCGGCCTGCTGGAGAATCCGCAGACTGCATCGGTCCGCTGGCGCGATATCGGCTCGGGAGTCACCGAATCAATCGTTCGCGAGCTTCGTAACAACAAACGCTACGCAGTGCGCAGCGATCGACGATTGGGCAGCGACATCGAGCAGACGCTGGTTCGTGCTGCGGGCGACCGCTGGCGCCGGCTGGAGAAATTCCGCAACAGCTATCCCGATGTTGATTACGTCGTCATCGGCGAGGTGACAGACTTCCATCATTCATCCGATCTGCCCAAATCCGCGCGGCAGCGCAGCATCTTCGGCGAGAAGCGCGAAGCCATCGTCGCCATCCGGCTGACAGTTGTCGACATCGCCAGCGGCGCAGTCGTGCTTGATGATCACGTCACCGGTACCGACGGCGTCAGCGATGACATGAAAAGCCGCGATCAATACCAGAACATCGCTTTCGGGTCCTACGTGTTCTGGAACACCCCGCTTGGTGAAGCAACGCGCGAAGCAGTGGAGAAAGCAGCCGAGCGCATTCACAAAGCTGTGCCGCTTTTGCAGGGTCAGCCGATGATCGTCCGCAGAATTGATTCGCGCAAAGTTGAACTCAACGCCGGCCGCAATATGGGTCTGATCGTCGGCCAGCAGTATTTCGTGTGCGCGCTGCATCCCACGACGGGTGAATATGTCGCCCTGCGCGATGTTGATACCAATCAACCGCTTGTCGCCAAGGTGACGGACGTTGACAGTGATGAAGCAACTGCGTGGCTGATCGGACGTGCATCTGTCGACCAACCCATTCGCGGGACGCGCCTGCTGCGCAGCCGGCCGAAAGATCCCAAGCCGGTCGTGGCGGAAGTCGACGATGCAGCTTCCGCAACGCAGGGCAGTGTGTCGGCCAACACCGCGGTGGAAGTCACCCAGGCGGAATCAGGCGGCCGGTAAGTTGTCGATTGTGAATTGTCTACGCAACGCATGGCCAATATTGACTCGCGTGCTATCGGCCCATCCGCAGTCGAATTGCAGGCCGTTTTACCATTCGATGCGGCGTAGTGGATTCCTCAGTTTGTTGACTCACAAGAATCACCACGCAGTTGACATCGCCGTCGAAATTGACTTTGTTGATGGTGCAGGTGCTGTTCGGCTTGATCTTTGATCGAGCGGCATGCTGAAGTACGCCTTACTGCGTGGTGCGATGGGGCTTTGTGATCCGCCACTGTGCTGCGTTTGGGGGCGGGGTTCGATGCTGCTGCTGATTGCCCGGTCTCGGCTGGGGGGATATCCTGCGGGGTTGATCCGGTGCGAATCCGGAGTTGATTGATCGGCCGAGTACCCAAGTGGACTAAGGGGACGGATTGCAAATCCGTTATTCGTGGGTTCGAATCCCACCTCGGCCTTTGCACGCAGTTGTTGGCGGTTCCGGGGCGACATTGCGGCAAACACCTCCCAAACTGATTGCCGAGCGGATTTTGCGCACCACCGGGTGCGTCTGGCAACCTATCCTTTTGCTGGTTCGAATACACCGTCGGTGGGACGGTTTGCGGGATTCTCGGTTGGGGCGGTGCATTATCGGCTGCAGCAGCAGGTTGCTTATGGCAGAGGCTGTTCAGGTCGAAGGACTGGCTGGCAGCGCAGCAGGGAAGGATCAATCAGATGTTCAGGCGATTTGGAGCCAGTGCGGGTTTGGCAGCAGCGCTGTTGCTGTGCGCCATCATCGCGCACCCGGGTACGGCTGAGGAAACCGGTGAAACTGCTCGCAGCGGCACCGGCCCGCGCGGCACAGGGCCGGACATCATTTGTTCACAGATTTATGGTTGGCGGAACTGGGGTGTCGAGAACGGCATCGCTGCGATTTCGATCGGAACGCGTTCGTGCAATATTGGTTCGTTGCCGGTGTCTTGGCGCATCGGCACGCCGGACTTTCCCGACAGTCGCCATCCGATTATTGCGCAGAATCTGTATCGCCTGACAGACGGACGTTTCGAGCAGATCGGGCAAAGCTGGCTCAAACATGGTTTTTGCGCTGTGGATGGCGACGACTTCTGCACGGGATGTGTCGGCAACGGCACATGCACATCGCTTGCGGTTGGATGTTCTGATCCGTATTCGTCATCACTCAACGGAACGCAGATCGCAGCCGGACCGAAATACGAGGTCAATCCTTCCAACGGCAGCTTTCCGTACCCGCCATCAAACCCGGAATGGACCGGCATTACCGCGCGACGTCTGCAGGTACGTGTGCTTGATCTCCCGGAGCCGCCTGATCCCGGCGGGACTCCTCGAGCTCAGGAAGACAGGTATTTCGTCGCAGCCCAATACATCGCAGCAGATGAATCGATATGGGGAAATGATCTCAATAACAGCGCGTATCGTGAAGTGAATATGGATCAGCAGGGAATCGAAGGGTATCTCGCAGATACTGTTGCGGAATTGCCTGCGATATATGCCTGGCAGGATGCGGACCCGGGTGTGCAGATCGTTGTTGTGGACATACCCAATGATGGGCGATTCTATTTCGGGTTTCGCGCCACGCTGGCGATGGACAACTTGTATGACTACGAGTATGCACTCTTGAATTACAACTCCGATCGCGCTGCTCGGAGTTTCGCGGTGCCTGCTGCTGCAAGTACAGGACTTTCGAGTATCGAGTTTCACGATGTGCGGTACCACTCCGGTGAGCCTTTCGACAACACGGACTGGACGCAGCAGTATCAGGACGATGTGCTGCGTTGGTTTGGCGAAGTATTCGAGATCAACAGCAATGCAAACGCGCTAAGGTGGGGGACGATGTACAACTTTCGTTTCAGATCACCTCGGCCGCCACGACCGGTTGATGTGCAGATGGAGCTGTTCAAGCCGCACGCCACGCCGATTGTCAACATTGCAGCAATCGCACCGACGCCTCGGGAAGATGTAACTGTTGACGGCGTCATCGACAGCGCGGATGTGGTCGAAGTGCTTGAACGGTGGTCGACAGCCAATAAAGCTGCTGATGTTGACGAAAACAACATCGTGGACGTATTCGATCTGTTAGCGGTCCTGCGGGCATGGGGCTTGTGAAAACGACAGTGCGATCCGCATGAAACCTGATCCGTCACACGGCGCCGATGATGTATCTGCGCGCTCGGCGGATTGCTTGTCGCAACAGCGCGCTGAGCAACTTAATTCAATACACGGCGGTGCGCAGCCGGTGTCCGCCTCAATGTCTAAGAACCCGCAATCATCGCCCGCAAACAGCGATTGCTACAATGCAACGACCACAGGGCCTGTGGCGGAATTGGCAGACGCAGCGGACTTAAAATCCGCTGAGGGGTAACCCTCGTGTGGGTTCGAGTCCCACCGGGCCCACTTTCGTACGGCAGTTCACTCTCGATTCATCATGACACCGATTCGCATAGCCATGTGGTCCGGGCCGCGGAATATTTCCACCGCGCTGCTGCGCTCGTGGGGTGCTCGGCCGGACACGTTCGTCAGCGATGAACCGCTTTATGCGCACTATCTGCACGCAACCGGGATCGACCATCCCGGCAGTGCGGACGTGATTGCAGCTGGTGAAACAGACTGGCGGCGTGTCGTTGAGTATTTGTGCGGGCCTGTGCCGAACGACAAACCGATCTGGTATCAGAAACACATGGCCCATCATCTGCTGCCGGGGATGGATCAGCAGTGGCTTGGGTCGCTCCGCAACTGTCTGCTTATTCGCGATCCAAGGTCCATGCTGGCATCGTTGTCGAAAGTCCTGCCGAATCTTTCAGCAGATCAGACCGGCCTGCCGCAGCAGGTCGTGTTGTATGAGTTGCTTTCGGAGCAGGGTGCGCCGCCGCCGATTGTTGATTCCACTGATGTCCTGCGCGATCCAGCGACGATGCTGGAGTTGTTGTGCAAACAGTTGGATGTGCCGTACACCGATGTGATGCTGCATTGGGAGCCGGGCCGGCGCGATACCGACGGCTCATGGGCATCGCATTGGTATGCCAATGTCTGGCAGAGCACGGGTTTCCAACCGTATCGTCCGAGCGAGGACAACGTCCCGGATCACCTTCAGCCGGTGCTCGATGAATGCCAATTGCTGTACGATCAACTTGCGGATCGTCGCATTCATCCGGCTCATTCAGTTGGATGATCTACTGGTGCGGCCGCAGGGAAAGTATTCATGCTGCAGCAGTTTTATGAAGCGAATCGAAATCTCATCGTCAACATCAACGGCGAGTTGGTGCATCGCGACGAAGCCGGGGTAAGCCCATTCGATTCAACTGTGCAAAATGGCGATGGTGTATGGGAAGGATTGCGGTTGTATGAGGGCAGGATCTTTCGTCTCAGCGCACACATCGATCGGTTGTTTCATTCCGCTGCGGCGCTTGCGTATCAGGGCATTCCATCGCGCGAGCACATCATCGAGCAGATTCGAGCGACGCTGGCGGCCAATGACATGCGCGACAACGTGCATATTCGGTTGACGCTATCTCGTGGTGTGAAATATACGAGCGGCCTGGACCCGCGGATCAACAATGCAGGGTGTTCGCTGTTCGTGCTGGCCGAGCACAAGCCGCCGGTGTATGACAAGGCGGGTGTGACGTTGATTGCCGCGGCGCATCGTCGGCCGCCCAGCGATGTGCTGGATCAGCGCATTCATTCGTGCAACCAGTTGACATCAATTCTTGCGAAGCTCGAAGCCAACGCATCGGGTGCTGATGATGCGCTGATGCTTGACCTGCGTGGATTCATTGCGGAGACGAATGCGACGCATGTATTCATCGTTGATGAATCGGGGGTCGTGCATACGCCGACTGTTGCGGCTTGCCCGGAGGGGATTACCCGGCAGGTGGTTCTGGATGTGTGCAAAGAAAACGACATTCCAAATGCTGTGCGTGACATCGGCCTGGCGGAGGTCTATCGGGCACCTGAGATGTTCTGCACGGGCACGATGGGGGAGCTTGCGCCGGTGCTGCAGGTTGATGGCAGAATGATCGGCAGCGGATCGATGGGGCCGATGACCGGCAAGTTGTCGGAATTATTCACCGCAGTGGTCGAGCGCGAAGCAGAGTCGATTCTGTGATGCTGGCGAAGGGTGGGGTTACTCTCACAATCCATGAAGCGATGGCGGCTCAGGCAGCTTAGAATTCCTGTTTGAGGAGGTTGGCGCAATTCAATGAACGTCGCCACGATACGAGCGAAGCTCACAGCGTATGCGCAGGTGTACGGCTGGCTGGTCGGCGATGTCGCTCGGTCAATGCCGCTTGCCAGCATCAGTGTTGTGCTGCTGAGCGTCATCGGAATCATGACCCGGCTGGGGGCAATCGGCCTGGTGCTTGCGTATGTCAAAGCACTCGGTTCGGGTGCGGATGCGAACATTGCAGGAGTTGCGATTGCGGCCACGACGGAGTTGGAAAGCCTCGGGTTATGGGCGGGCGCGACGCTGGTGCTCGCGCTCATTGCTGCGGTAAGTACGTATGCTGCGGAATGGCTTGCGTTTGAAATTGCAAGTGGGTACATGCGCCGCGCCGCGAGGTTGGTGCTGCACGCGTTTGAAGCGGGGGGCGGCCCGCAAGTGCCGAACCTTCCGTTGTATCAGGAACAGGATCACGTGCGCAAGCTGTTGTCGCGCGATCTGAACATGGTGCTGCGGGCGACGCTGATTCTGCTGCGGTGTGTGATCCCGCTGGTGACGGTCATTGTCGCAGCGGTGTGGATGGTCATGATTCACGCGATGCTGTCTGCAATCGTGTTGGTGTTTCTGGCGATTTACGCAGCACCGTTTTTCCTTTTGAATGCGCGCGTTGTTCGTGCATCGCGTGATCGTGAACAGCACAGTGTTGGTGTCGGATCGGGGATTCGCCGGCTGCTGCCTATGGTCATGAACCGCCGGGGCGCGAGCGAGCAGCGGCGCAACTGGGCGGATGTGTATCACGACATGCTGCCGATCGACGAAAACCTGTCAGCATTGCAGGATATTCTACTTGCCCGCAAGCGCGTTGGGCTGCTTCAGGATGTGCTGTTCGGTTTCGTTCTTGTGGCGTCGCTCATTGTGTTCGCGCTGCTGCTTGCAGATGGCGATACGTCGTGGGCGCTGTTTCTGATGTATCTCGTCGCACTGCGCTTTGCGGCGGCTGCGCTGAAATCAATCGCATCGTTTATAACCAGCAGCAATCGCTTCGTGCCGCAGGTTCGGCGGTATGTCGAATTCGTCCGCAGCAGTCGTCTTCGAACTGTCTCTGATGAAGTGGAGCACACCTCAGTCGCTGCGAACCCGCTTTCGCAATTCGAGATTCGTTGTGCGAAACCGGCGCTTGAAGGCAGCGCATCGAGTTGTGACGTCGGGCCGGGCCAGCCTGTGTTGGTGGTGAACATGTTGCCGCTGCACGTTGGATCGCTACGGCGGTGGAGCAGGCAATTGTGCGCCGGCGCGAAGCTTGGCGATCAGTTGTGGTGGCAGGCGTATTACCTGGGCGATGTATCGCGGCTGCCGATGCTTCGGTTGAGTGAGATTGTCGCACACGATGCATCGATCGTCAGCCGGGAATCGGCGCATGTGCAAGCAGTTTTCGATCAACTTGGCGTGTTCGAGGAGTATCGAAATCTGCCCGGCGGTCTGGAGACGATTCTCGACACGACTGTCGATCTGCGAATGAGTCGGAGTCTGCGCTACGCCATCGCCTTGATGGAGGGTGTCATTACACATCGGCCGATCATTGTGTTGGATTGGTCTGCGCTGTCGGCACATTCGGATTCGTTTGTCAAAGCAGTTGCAGACGTGTTGAACGATCGAGTGTTGCTGCTTGCGGCGGGTGATGTACCCCGGGTCATGCCTGATATCGCGCAATCGGCTGTTGTTGTGGAAGATGATGTCATCGGAATCGGTGACGGGCTATGGTATGAGTCTGCCCAGGTGCAGTTGGTCAGCCGATGGCGACCGGCTCTGGACGCTCGAGCGAAGGTTGTGCAGACGCAGTCTGCGGGCTCACTGCTCGATGATGACGACGAAGACTAATGCTGGATCAGTCGGATACAAACAGTTCGCCGGAATGCGATGCAGCTCACCGAGCGCGGCCGCGCATTGTGATGTTGCTGGCCAACGACTTCACGCACGACACGCGCGTGTTCAAGCAGGCCCGCAGCCTGATCGAATGGGGCTGCGAGGTGCATGTCGTGGCTACCGCAAAGGCGCATCTACCCGCTGAAGAGGTGCATCGGGAAATTATGGTGCATCGAGTGCCGATTAATGCGCGCAGCTTCCGGGATGTGTTGTTTGCTGTGGGGCTGTGGTGGTCGCGTACGATGCTGCGTCGAACGGTGTGTCGCGCTGATGCCCAACCGTCGCGGATCGTTGTTGAACATACTGCGCCTGTATTAGACACAGGTTCCATGCGCCCGGCAGGCATTTCATCGAACGGCGTCGTCAGCGCGGATTCCAAGGCCGGTCCGACGCAGCACGAACCGCTGCCTGCTCCGCTCAATCGCAGTTTGCCAGCTCGCGCGTATCGGCGAGGCAAGGTCTATTGGAGACGTATACGAAAAAGTGTTTCGATTTTCATGCGGCGCGTGATGTCCATTCCCGGCCGGATCTACGATGTTGTTGTTCTCGGTGTGGCACGAATTGTTCGCCGGGGCAGCGTAGCATCCTACAGGCAAAGTGCACGACCGATACGGACCCTGGCACAACGGTCTCGGTCGCTCTTTCCACCTGCAGTACGATTGCTGGCGTTGAATCATCGCCATGCTGCTGAAGCAATTCGCCTGCGCCCGGACATTATTGTCGCACATGATTTGAACACGTTGTTCGGGGCGATGATTGTCCGCCGAGTTACGAAGACACCTGTCGTGTATGACTCACATGAGTTGTATCTCGAACGCAACATCGGCGACAAGAGCCGATTCATGGACAAGCTGTTCTGGTGGCCGGTGGAACGCGCGTTCATCGGCAAGTGTTCTGCGGTGATGACTGTGGCGGATGGAATTTGTGATCATCTGCAAGAGCAGTACGGCATACCGCGGCCGACGCTTGTGCGGAATGTGCAACCATATGAACCGCCGGCTCCGCACACGCGCGTGCTCAGCGATGAACTGGGTATTGATCGCGAACGAGCGATTGTGCTATACCCAGGCGCTATTACGATCAATCGCGGTCTGGAACAACTCATCGATTCCGCAGTGCATCTGCACGGCGCTGCGTACGTGATCATGGGCTATGCGGGCAATCCCGCATACCTTGAAACGCTCAAGCAGCGAGCACGCGACAACGGTCAGCTCGGAGCGACTGTATTCTTCCGCGATGCAGTTCCGATCGATGATGTCGTGCGCTATGCAGTGTCTGCTGATGCGGGGATAGTCCCTACGCAAAATGTGTGCCTGAGTTATCAGTTCGAATCAAGCAACAAGATCTTCCATTGTCTGATGGGCGGCGTGCCGCTTGCGATGAGTGATCACATTGAAAAACGGCGTATTTCCGAGCAATTCGGCGTCGGTGTGCTGTTTGACGAAACCGACCCGCGTGCGATTGCTGAGGCGGTACACCAACTCTTCGCAGACCGTTCGCAATACGAACATATGCAGCGAAACTGCGTGCGTGCTGCCCGGGAGTTGAACTGGGAGCACGAAGAGTTTGCGCTGCGAACGGTGTACGCAAACATCCTCGAGGGTCGGGCGCGTCCGGTGCCACCGCCTTGCATTGCAGATGAGGAAGCTACTGTCGAAGTTCTAACAGCACCAAAGGCCGGGCAGGTTCATGACCATACGCCTCGAACTCTTTGAATATCTGGACTACTTCGGTCGTACGGTTCCTGTGCGCGATCTCGCGCAGCAGGACGATGTTGCGAACGTCATCGCGCTTCGTCATGACATTGATCACAGCCTCGATCTGGCGCTGGAGCTCGCGCATTACGAACACCAGCGAGGCATACGAGCGACGTACTATCTGTTGCACACGCATTCGTACTGGCAGGATCCTGATCTTGTGCTCAAATGCAGACAGTTGCAGGAGTACGGCCACGAAGTTGGCTTGCATCTGAATGTGCTCACGCAGTGGATCAACGGTTCGTGCAACGATATTGATGCTGCAATCGCCGATGTGTTGACGCCGCTCCATGAAGCCGGGGTTGTTATCACCAGCACCAGCGCGCACGGCGACCGGGCGTGTTATGAGCACGGGTTCAGTAACTACTGGATCTGGCAGGAGCTTCGTGGCGATGACCCCATTGCAGCGCAGCACAGCAGGAGCGCAGAAGGCATTGCTGTTGACGAAGAACGCTGGCAGATTACCTATCCGGCTGATCATGTTCTTCATCGTGCTGATGGCGAGCAGCTACAACTGTGGCAATCATCTCTTGCTGCGCATGGATTGGAATGCGATGCGATACACGTTCCAATCGATCACTACTGGACCGACACTGGCGGCAAATGGTCGCGCACAGGCGATCCGATGGCGCACGACTTGTCAGCTGGCAGGCACCAGGTGCTCATACATCCGTGGTGGTGGCGCGGGCAGCAAAAGCGCTATTTCTTCTTGTCCGCAGCACGATCGGGCACAGCCTGGCTGAGCAATTTCATTGACAGGGCGACGTCCTGCGCGGGCGTACACGAATTCACGTTCAATCATCGGTATGACAATGATGAACTCGTTGCTGACAAGCGCACAACCGATGACTTCGACACATTGTGCAATGATAAGTCGACGGCTATCAATCTGATTCGGCATTCGCTGCGGTGGATGCGCCAGCAGAGCGGCGATATCGCTGAGGCCAACGTCTATCTGGAACCATTTCTGACGGAGCTTCGGGAGTTGGCGTCGGATGCTGTGCTGGTACACGTGCATAGGGACGGCAGGGATGTCGTGCGATCGATACTTGATCGTGGTTGGTATGCAAGCCCGCAGGATCACAAACATCGCGCGATGCCGGTTGCGCACTGGAACAGGCTCACACAGTTTGAGCGGGCGTGCTGGTACTGGCAGTACACGAATGAATCGATCATGCCGCATACATCGGCACGGCTGCGCTTTGAGAATATGGTGACCGACAAAGCGTATCTGTCGCGCCAGCTTGAACAGCTTGGGATTGTTGTGCATCCGCTGCTGGCTGAGAAGGTGTTTGACACGCCAATGAATCAATCTCGTGAATCAGTGTTTGGTTCGTATGATCTCTGGCCAACTGCATACAAAGAGACGTTCGATCGTATCTGTGATTTGCTGCGCAGCACTCTTGGTTATGGCTCAGCACGTCGAGCGGCTTCAGCACGTACACAACACGAGCCGACACCTGCGCAGGATTCGCTCAACGAATCGCACATTGTTCTTGATCTTGAAATGTCTAACGGTCCGGAGCCGGCCGTGTCTCCGAAGAACGTGGAAGTTGCGTTCACAGCAGCCGGCCTGAGCGTTTGGGCTTCCGACAGCAGCGCCGAGGTGAAGAATCGCGTTCTGATGTTGTGCGAAGGGGCCTGGTCGAAGGTTCATGCGGAATCGGGCGTTGCGTGTCGGCCGGATGTGTATTACACGTGCAGCATTGCATCGCGCGTCGATAAGGACGTTCGGGTACGCCTGTTTGTCTTGTTCTACGACAGCAATGAAACCCTCGTTCGAAAACTTCAAGTAGCGACGCTTCGATCGGACACGCCGCAGCGAAGAGTGTCGTTCTCACCTGCGATGGGTGCATCACATTTCGCGCTTGCTTTGCATCTGGGAACGGCCCAGCCGAGTCAGACTGTTGTGCTTGAGCGCGTACGGGTGGAGGCTCACACTATGGATCGCCGGTACACCGCGCGCCCCGAGGCCGGGCCGGGCACGACGTTGAATCGGCCGTCCGCGGTGACCGGTTGAGCCGCTGACGCGATCAAATCGTCTCGGGTTGCTGCTATGCTGAGCGGTTCGCAGCATGTGAAGCTGCTTCAAGGGACTCAGAAACGAGCGCATGAGTATTTTCGATCATCCCGAGCAATTGCGGGCGTTTTACGCGCCGCCTGACGACCCCGCTTCGGAACCCGGAGCAAACTTTCCGCTGGGGTTCTACGAAGATTTTCTGCGCGCGATCAAGCAGCGGGGCATTACCGTCCTGACGTTTGATGACATCTTTGAAGGCTCGGATGACTGGGACTATCAGTCAAATTACGTCGCGGAGTTCAAGCACTGGCAGAAACACCGCAGGGATCCGGCGCAGACCTATCTCGTCATTCAACACGATGTCGACAACCACCCGCACTTCACATCGCGGATGGTTGCGATGGAGCACATCTACGGGATTCGGTCGAACATTTTCATTTTCCGCAATCGGTATTCTCGCAAACAGGCGAACCCGGAGTATCCGGTCGATCACGATTTCTTTCAGGCGGCTGCGCAGCAGGGATTTGTCATCGGCTACCACCAGAACGCGTTCCAGCTTACGGATTTCAAGATGGACGAAGCGGTACAAAGGTATCGCAGTGATGTAGCAGAGCTTCGTGAGTTGTATGACATCCGTTATGTCGTGCCGCATGGAGGCGTTGGCGCGGAAGTCAACGGCAAGATGCTGCACAATTACAGCGTTCCCATGCCGGAGGAACTGCGAACGAATCTGCGGTGGGTGTTCAACGGCCACGGCGTGCGTTTTACCAGGCGATGGTCCGACGGCGGGATGCGCCGCACGCGCGATCGCAAGAAGATCCGCGAGTACAACCTGATTGAGAAGTTTGTGGATCAACTCAAGCCGGGAACGCGGAATTTCTGTCTGATCCACCCGCAGCGGTGGGGTTTCAATATCGAGGTGGATGCAAACCCGGTCCTGGTTGATGAGCAGTGGTATCAACAGCTTTGCAGACAGTATCCGGGGACGGTTTGCTCGAACATTCAGGAACCAACAGGCGGGCCAAGTGATATGGCGCCAGCACCCGGCGAGTAACTCATCGCAGTGCCAGGATGTTACCATGCGCTGTCGATGACGAAGCAAGACGCACCCAAGATCACTCCAACGACCGCGCGCCAGTCATGGTTCCGCAAGCGCCCCATGCTCTGGGTGTATCGAGTGCTGTGCGCAGCGTTTCTGCTTACGGCGGGGTACTTTCTGACATATCAACTGTTCTTCGTATCGCTTCCACTGGAGGATTTTGCCAGGAAACTGGAAGGCGGCCAGCCTGAACAGTTTATGTTCAGGGATGTTGTCTACTTCGATGGCAGACGTCTCGAACCAAACCATGAATTCGTTCTGCATTACGGTTCCGTGCGTGTGCTTGATGCAGCGGAGAACAAGGGCATCGAGTTCTTCATTCGCATGGACGGGGTGCCGGAAGGTGCGGTTGCTGCTGCGACGGTAGGCACACTGCACATTGAAAATCGCGTGCGCGATGTTGTGGTGAACGCGGTCGATGTGCCGTTGTCCGCCACACTGCAGCAGCGACACACGATTCCGTGGGTGACCGAAGCGGGCAAGCGCAATGAGACATCCATTCGATTCATCCCGGCGGATACCGGCCCGGTCGTCGAGCACATATCGCTGTCGACGAACATTGTCGGCGTTACATACTGGTTTCCAATCGTGTTGTTTGCAGTGCTCGGTTACGGCATGATGTTCCTGTTGGCATTTGCGCAGTGTTTTCGCAATATGCTGCTTCTGGGCGCGATTGCGCTGAGCTTCGGCGTCATGTTGCCGTTGCACAGCGGAGCATTCACCAGCAATGAATTCTTCGAGGAAACCGAAGATTCGATTCTCTCAACGTACGGCGATGCGCACCTGTTCTTCAACGAAGGCGAATGGAAGGCAGAGCAATACCGCAGTACGGGTTACATGCTCGTGCCGGTTGTGACGTTCATGATCGAAGGGTTGGCTGCGTCGAAGGATCGGCACTTTATGTTGAGTACGCTGCCGACGCCGCGATACATCATGTTTGCGTGGTTTGCATGCGGGCTGCCGCTGCTGATCGCTGCAGTGTGGACATACATCAACCGCGCGGTCGCAACGATCTTCGGCATCCTTGCAGGCTCGTTCTTCCCGTTCATCGTAGATCTGTACAACATCTGCGATGATGCGTATGCGATTCCGCTGTTTACGATTTTCCTGGCAGCGTTTATCACGTACGCGTATGGCGGGCGACGCAGCACAGGCGCAATCGTCATTATGGTGCTGACGTTCTTTGTGATGATGACCGCGAAAGTCACCGCAGCGTATTTGTTGTTGCTTGTGCCGTTCGGATTGTGGCTGCAGGCGCTGCGCGAGCGCAAGACTCTCGTGCAGCTCGGCCCTGCAGTTCTGCTGGTGCTGATGATTCCCGCATTCATCGGCGGGCGTCACGTTGCAAAACTCGGCGAGCGATACGTCAAACCGGATTACCCGTGGGCAAGCAGTACCGTGCCGGAGATTCTCTGGGCGGCCAACGGGTTATATGACGAGCACTCCGCGTTCTGGTTTGCCAAGCGTGGCTCGACGCGCACGGAGCGCATTGTTGAACAGACAGGTCTGCCGGACACTGCGATGATTCGTCATTCTGCTGCGGCGGATGAGCTGGTGTACAAACCGCAGCTTGTCGCAGCGGTGCAGGAACGGTCTGGATACTTCTTTTCGACAGCGGTGCTGCGTAGTTACGAGCACGGTCTGGGATTTTTCAAGTATCGCTATGGCGGCAGTGATCGCTGGGAAATATTCGAGAAGGACGGCCGAGGCCAGAAAGTCACGATAAGCGGACAGGAAGTCTACGTCCTGAAGCACGAACGGCAGCTCATACGCAAGGGCAAAATGTGGAAGATTTCGCTGCTCGTGCTGTGGGCAAAGTTCATTCAATATCAATTGCCGTTTGCACTGGACATTCTGCTTCTTGGTCTGGCGATCGTGGGGATTTTCCTGTTGCGCCGCTGGGATATGGGCGTGCTGCTGCTTGGCTGCTTCGGCGCGAAATTCGTGTTCAACAACTTCGTGCATGCACTTGTGCGGTATATGGATTTCAATCACATCGGACTGTTGCTGGCTCTTGCAGTGACGCTGTATTGTCTGTGGCTGGCAATGGGCGTCGTGGCCAGGCGTTCGTTCCAGCGTGAATTCGCTGGCAAACTGGGTGGTTAAGCATCGTTCGCGCAGCGATTCTCCCGGCTACAATGCCTGCCGTTGATGAAACTGATCATTCAAATCCCGTGTTACAACGAAGCAGAAACGCTTGCTCAAGCGCTGGCAGAGTTGCCGCGCGATGTGACCGGCTTCGATGTCGTTGAATGGTTGATCGTTGATGACGGATCGACGGACGCAACGAGTGAGATCGCGCGCGAACAGGGAGTGGATCATGTTGTTCGCCACAAGATGAATCTCGGCCTGGCGCGAGCATTCATGACCGGTCTGGAAGCGTGCATTCGCAACGGAGCAGATGTCATTGTCAACACCGATGCGGATAATCAGTACGAAGCGGGCGACATACCCAAGCTGGTGGAGCCGATTCTTGACGGCAGAGCAGAGTTGGTTGTCGGGGCTCGCCCGATCGAACAGATCGCGCACTTTTCACCGATCAAGAAGTTGTTGCAGCGATTAGGCAGCGCGGTTGTGCGAATGGTCAGCCGCACTGACATTCCCGATGCCCCCAGCGGCTTCCGCGCAATAAGCCGCAGCGCCGCGATGCAGCTCAATGTCTTCAACAGTTATACATATACGTTGGAAACAATTATTCAGGCTGGGCACAAGGGCATTCCTGTGACATCGGTGCCGATTCGCACAAATGCTGATCTGCGTCCGTCGCGGCTGGTGCGCAGCATTCCCAGTTACGTCCGCAGAAGCATTGTCACCATCGCGCGGATTTTCATGACCTATAAACCCGCGCCGTTCTTCGGCATCCCGGGATTGATCAGTTTCACGATCGGCTTCGTGCTGGGTATTCGGTTCCTGTCGTTCTACATCGCTGGCGAAGGCGCGGGACACATTCAATCGGTCATTCTTGCGTCACTGCTGATGGGTTCGGGGTTTTTCCTTGTCATCATCGGGCTCATGGCTGATTTGATTTCGGTCAACCGCAAGCTGCTGGAGAAACTTGACTGGAAGATCGCACTGCTTAATGAAGAAGTTCGAGAGCAGCGGCGCGGCGTGACAGTTGCGGATGACGAACTGGACGCGCAGAAGCAGCCGCCGGTGGTCACCACGCGCCCGGTGCGAATCGGGCAACCTGCTGGATCGCAACAACAATGACGCAGACGACTGGGTCAACTTCGCAGCGCAGCGTCATCGTCGAAGGCGGCGTGATCGCAGGGAATTACACGGACAAGTACGGCAGCACGAATCCGTTGCACCGCAAGTTGATGCAGGGGTTTCACGATACGCTTGATGCATTGATTGCGCGCACCGAGGCGCTTGATGTGCATGAAGTCGGTTGCGGCGAGGGGCACCTCAGTCTGCACATGGCCGGCGTGGGTTTGACGGTGCGGGGCAGCGATTTTTCCAAGCAGGTCATTGAACAGGCTCGAGAAAATGCAGCGCACGCCAAGCACCCGATCCCGTTCAGTGTTGCGAGTGTATATGATCTTCAGCCGCCGGAAGATGCTGCTGAACTTGTCATCTGCTGCGAAGTTCTGGAACACGTGGAAGAACCCGAGCGTGCAGTTGAAGTGCTTGCGACATTGGCCCGGCCGTGGCTGCTTGTGAGTGTGCCGCGCGAGCCGCTGTGGCGGGGACTGAATATGGCGCGGGGCAAATATCTGCGCGATCTCGGCAACACGCCTGGGCATCTCAATCATTGGTCCAGACGCGGCCTTCGGGCAATGCTTCAGCGGCATGTTGATGTGCTGGAGATGCGCACGCCGTTGCCGTGGACGTTCGCGCTGTGCAAGGCTCGAAAAAGCTATGGCGGTTGAGAAGCTCGCCAGCCCGGCGGCGGGCCGAAGCACGCGAGCAAACATTCTGCGTGCGCTCGGGTGGCTGGCGATTCTTGCGGCGCTGGTCTTTCTCGCGCAGCGTATCTGGGTCAGCCGATTGTGGACGCTGGAAGATGTTTCGCTCGGCAGGGCACTGTTGGTCGTGTTCTGCGGCGCCGTTGTCTACGGTTTGAACTGTCTGTTGTTGTCCACTGCGTGGTGCGCCTGGCTGCGCTGGGCGGGCGAATCGCAGGCAACATTGTCACAATGTCACGGCATTTACGGCCGAACGCAGATCGCAAAATATCTGCCGGGCAATGTTTTTCACTTTGCCGGCCGGCATGTTGTTGGCCGCAACGTTGGTTTCGGACATACGCCGATGGTTGCAGCGGCGGTGATGGAAATTCTCGCGCTGGTGTCCGCTGCTGCGGTGCTGGCTGCGGGCGGACTCGGGTGGTTCGGACTGCAGCAGGCAACATCACAGTTGCATCCGGCGCTAGCGGTCATCGGATTTGGTGTGCTGATTGCGTTGCCGTTGGTTGTAGCGATGGCGGCACGGCATCTGCCCGGACCGCTGCGGGTTCAGGCAATATCGGAGTCAACCGGGGCAGGCAGACTTTCGTGGTTGCTGTTGCCGTATGTTTGCACACTTGTATTTATGGTGATTGCAGGTGGGCTGTTGGTCGCGGTGACTCGGTTCGGACTCGTCACCGACGACCTCGCGCCAGCTCCGTTGGTTGTAGGTGTCTTTGCTTTTGCCTGGCTGGCGGGTTTTCTCGTACCGGGCGCATCGGGCGGGCTTGGAGTTCGCGAAGCGGCGATTGTTCTGCCGTTGACGCCCTATCTCGGCGAATCGCAGGCCATCGTGGCGGCGCTGCTTATGCGAATGATCACGCTTGGTGGTGATCTGTTGTACTTTGCAGCAGCGCATCTATTTCCGGTGCTCCCTGCCGATGCGAATGTTGAACCGGATCGGGGCGGTGTTCGGTAAGATGTGGCGATCATGCCGCTCAATGACCCCAAAGCCATCGAGATCATCAGCAAGGCTACACGGCCGAACGTCGCCAAGCCGCGCACGACCGACAAGGATTTTCGGCACATCTTCAAGGATTTTTTTCGACAGTGGGCACGATCAGCCGGCTTTGCAGGGCAGTTGCTTGTTGATCTTGGTCCCGGGCAGTTCGACTTCGCTCGAATCATTCGCGACTTCGGCGGGGACTGTGAGAATATTGATTACGACCCAGCGGTGATTGAGCTTGGCGAATACCTCGGTTTCACCTGTATCAATATGGATATGAAACAGTTGGATGCAATAGAGCAGCGTAGTCGGTACGACGGCGTGTTCTGCAAATTCTCGATCAGCGCGTTCTGGTTCACAACAGCAGATGACACGATGCATTTCGTGCGCGAATTGGACAGCTTTCTGAAGCCCGAAGGTTGGGGCTGGATCGCACCATGGAACGGCCGGCCGAAGCACGGCATTGATGATGATCTCGCTGCAATGCTGCTGAAAGCACAGGACATGGCGTTTGCAGCGTGTGGCTGGGATCGCTATGAACTCACGCTTGAACAGGCGGCCTACTATGGTGTCACCGGCAGGGTCGAGAATCACCCGCTGTTCCTGAAGAACCTCCACGCCCCGAAAGGGCAGCATTGATGAAACGCATTTTTGTTCGTGGAATGAGCCGCTCCGGCGGCACGCTGATGGCTACGGTGCTCGATGCTCATCCGGATATAGCGATGTGCTATGAGGTATATGAGCATCTGCTGGCACCGCGAGATGATGAAACAGATTCGCTTGACCGCCTTGTCACGACGTTGCGCAATGCACTCAGCAATCTTCCGGTGGTCAAGACGCTGAAATTGAAGAAGCTTGAAGATGGGAACCTCAACAAGTTTGTATTTCGTGCCATGCGTGCGGGTATCGAAGCTGACGTGCTGCTTGAAATGATGAATCAGCATCAAGCAAGCGGTGGCGACTTCACGACGTTTGAGCAGCGAATGCATTTCATCGAACGGCTGGGGCTTGCAAAGGGCGCCAGCGAGAATAAAGCCAACTGGGGCACGAAGATTGGCGGGATTGTTCGACCGTTACAGGAATTGTGGCCGGATTCGTATTTTCTGTTCATGATGCGTGACGGTCGTGACGTTGCAGCGTCACGCCGAACGGTTGGTGATTTCGGGCAGGGCATTGAACACATTGCCGGCGCGTGGCGGGATCAGATTCGCAACTTCCAGAAATTCGCTCAGCGCGATGATGTGTACGCGCACATTGTTCACTATGAGAAACTGGTGACCGATCCGGAGCCGGAGTTGCGTGCAATAGCGGCGTTCCTCGACCTGCCGTTCAGTGATCGATTGATGTCGTTCCACGATCAGGATCTGACGATCTATAAGAACCCGACCGGGCATCTCTCGCGCGATCAGGTCAGCAAGCCGATCAATGCAGGAAGTCTCGGGCGATGGAAACGTGACCTGACGGCGGAAGAAATCGCTGCGTTCGAAGCCGGGGCGGGCGAGTTGTTGCACGAACTCGGCTACGAATTGTCAGGACACACTGTGAGCAATGCCTGAATCAATGTCGGTGCCTGCACCATTCGATGACGCTGCATTGCGCAAAATTGCGCAGCCGCCGAATGATCCGAGCACTGAATACGGCTGCGTATTTCCGCTTGGTTGGTACGAGTCTTTGTTGCAGGAAATTCAGCAGCGCGGCATTGTTGCGCTGACCTACAGTGATCTGTTTGCGCACAGTGATGACCGCGATTGGGAAAATTGTTACGAACGCGAATTCAAACACTGGCATGAACACATTCGCGATCCGCAGGCGACATACCTGCTCATTCAGCATGATGTGGATTTCGTGCCGGATTTTACGAAGCGGATGGTTGCGCTGGAAGCACTGTACGGCATTCGATCCAGCATTTTTGTTTTCAATCGTTTTGTTGATGAGATTCCTGCGGACAGCCCGTACGACGACTCGCCGTATGTTGTTGATCACGAATTCTTCACGGCGATGCAGCAGCGGGGGTTTGTGATCGGATACCACCAGAATGCGTTGTCTGTGACGAAGAATCTTGAAGATGCGACGCAGCAGTTTGCGAATGATGTCATGGCGCTGCGAGAGCACTATGACATTCGATACTTCTGCCCGCATGGCGGCCGAGCGGTGGAAATTGACGGCCGGCGATTGCACAACTTCGACGTACCGGTTCCTGATGTGCTGCGTGATTCACTGCGCTGGGTGTACAACCGCTATGCACTTCGATACTCAGGCAGGTTCAGCGATGGGGGCTTGCGGCGCGTGAATGATCCGCAGCATTTACAGCGCCTCAATCTTGCTGGTTTTCTCAATGCGCTCGAACCCGGCCGGCGGTATTTTGCGCTTATTCACCCGCAGCTTTGGGGGTACAACATCAATCGTGCGTACAACCCTGCACTGAGCGAACAGCAGTGGTATCAACAGAAGCTGCGCGACTTCGGATAGAGTCAATTCTTGTGTGAGACGCCTGCATGATCGGCATCGGCGATGTCATTGGCAGCCGGATCATCCACAAACCATGCTTCGAATACTTCCATAATCCGCTGCACACACTCCGGCTGCACGTGACGATTGTCATCGGCATACGCCGCATCATCAATGGTGGTGACGATTTCATATGCGGGGAAGTATGTCACACGTTCTTCGTGGCGACTTACGAACGAATCAACCACAGCCCGCAGCATTGACTTGCTTGCGGTGTCAGCGATGACGGCGTTCATCGGGCGAAACGTTGCACGCAGCGGCACCGGCGAGACGCTGATGACGATGTGGCCGGCTGAATTGTTTGCTGTGAACAACTCGAATACACGTTCAAGGTTGGCAAGATTTTCTTCATACGTGGTGAGTCGGAAGCCGTGCTGTGCATCATCGAACACCTGCACGGGCGGCACGAGCGGGTAGACGTAATTGTCAGCTTTGTGATACCACACTTCCGCCTGGCCGACGGTGATGATCAGCACACCCGCTTCGGTGAACGCGCGCTGCACGTTTGCGCGGTGTTCCGCAAGTTCTTCGCGCATCTCCTGCTCGGATTTCCACGCAACACCTTTTCGATATGGATCGAGTAGGCGATGCGTGCCGTCTTCGTCGGTAAACTCCCAGCGGTCTTCGCTTGGTGCGAATTCGCCGAAGGCGCGTTCGAATTCCTGACGAAGTGTGAACGTGTTGTAGACACGGTCGTACCGAGCAGAGCCGGCTTCCGCGGAAGGGCCGGTAGCGGTTTCGATGAAGTTGTAGTTGTTGCCCTGCAACCAAAGCTTGATTTCGCGGGCAAAGCAGCTTCCGATGGAGGCAATCGGTGTCGAGCGGTCGAGGCGAGGCTGATCGGGTCTGTGTGTCTTGAGAAAGTCAACGGACAGGTCGCCACCCTTGGGATACAGCCGCCACGGCTCCAGTTTCAGGAGCTTCACTTCGCTGAGTCCGCGTCGATCGGGGTTGTAGTGGTACATCGTGTCGTTCCGAAGATTCACAAGCTGACATCGGCTGCCGGCTGAGCAACAAGTATACACGTGCCGTTGCCGACGCCGACGCACGCCGGTAGGCTTGCAGTGCGGAGCGATATGCGTTGATTATCTACAGCAACAAGAATCGAATATTTACCGGCGAGGCGTATGACGAAACCTATCGTCACGATCCTGATCGATTCGGGCACACGATCACGTTTCGCGCTTTGGATGAACTGTTTGCTGGCCGGATGAACGTCGATCAGCCGATTCGCGCATTTGATCTTGGCTGCGGACAGGGACAGGTCATCAGCTATGTTTGGCAGTTCATAGAGCGCAACGCGCCGCAACATCTCAGCGCAAGTGCACTGTTCGGAATTGACATCAGCGACGTCGCAATCAAGCAGTGCGAGCAGCGCGAACCAACGATCAACTGGATTGCGGACAGCTTCCAGGATTTTCTCGATCGCGAAGACAGCAGGCGGTACATCGGCACGTTCGATCTGGTGATCAACAAAGGCGGTCTGACACAGGTGCGATCTGCAGATGAATACCGCACAATGCTTTCAGGAATCGCCCGGCTGCTTCGGGTCGGCGGAATATATCTGTTCGTGCAGTACAAACAGTTCTATCAGGTGTGGTCCAACGACAATTGCGCAGACTGGGATACAGATATCTTTGATGTTGGAGAAAGCGTCTTTGGGCCGGCTGCCTTGATTCAAGATGACAGTGCATACATTTGCGTCTATCGCAAAGCTGCGGATACAGAACATGCACCATCGATACAACCACCAATGCCGCGTCGCATTGTTTTTCATATGAACGACAATTCCGAACAGTCGGTTTTCGTCTCCGGCGACGCGTTGACCGCACAGCGGCTGCAGCGAACTCGTGCAGTTGCCGATCGCAAGCAGTTTGTCGCATTCGATCCGCAGCCCGGCGCAAAGGAAAAGGACATACAACGTCATGCGGATCGAACCCGGGATGCGGGTGTACATTTCGTGCCCGGCCAACCGCGTGTGCTGCTCGGTCTCGGTCGTGTGCGGATGATGAATGCGCGAGCGGCTGATGTGTACCAGCCGATTGCTGACGCGCTGCATGAACGGTGCAATGTGCTCGTCTGGCCGGGGATGATTGCGACCGTTCGGCATTTGTGTAAATGCGTTTCGCAGTGGTCCGCGCATCGGCCGGACGTTGTGGTGATCGGCCCGGGGTTGGAGGATTTCAAGATCGATTGCGCGGTCAACCTGCCGAATGTCGATCGCGATGAGTTTCGATATCGATTGCGCTGGGTGCTTGAAGTGTTGCGCACGGAAGCGGGCAGCCGTGTTGTGTATGTGGCGACTCCGGCCGCAGCACAATTCAGCGATGTCCGCAACGGGTACGACTATGACGTTGCGATTGCGGATCAATACGTCGGGATCGCGCAGCAGTTGTGCGCGGACTACGAGGCAACATTTGTGGATGCCCGGGTTCATATTTCACAAACAGACCGCAACGCGGTGGGATCGGAATTGGCATCGGTGATTCGTGATGTCGTCGCGCAAAGTGGGAGCCCGGCATGCGCGCGCTGATACCCGAATCCGCCACGATGCAGTTCAGCGACGGCTCGACCGAGACGTTGACGCGCGACGAAGCTGTCGCGGTATATCTGGCAAATCGGTCCACTATGCCGGAGAAGCGCCTGCGCATTGTTGGTGGGCGCAATGAATTCGAGCGTGCTCTGCAATTGCACATTTTGCAGTGGCTGGAATCGCAGGAACAGCCGATCCATCCGCGCGTGCTGATCATCGGCGATTCAATCCGCATGCGGCAGGCGGACGCGACCGGCTACGGGCTGCACGCATATCGCCACCTCGTTGATGACTTTAACATCACACACATTCCGCACAACACAGAGAACTCCGGGTTGGTGCTGCATTTCATTGAGGACTGGCTCCAGGACTCGCCTGCCATCGTGCATTTCAACGCCGGCCTTCATGATCTTGCGACCGTTCCGAGCACGGATGTGTTGCCTCCGTGGCACAATACGATTCCGCAGTATCAGGAGAATCTGCGACGTATCATTGCTGCCATTGGCAACAGCGGCGCGCGGAAGATCATCTGGGGTTCATCGACGCCGGCTCATGATGGTTGGCATAATGTTGATGTTCGCACCGGCAAGAGCCGTGGTGTGTTGCGCATGAACGCTGATGTGATCCGATACAACCAGGCCGCTGCGGAAGTCATGGGCGAGCATGACATTCCGATCAACGATTTGTACAGCACGGTGGTTGAGCGTGGACTGGAACAGTGCCTGATTGCCGATGGAATTCATCTCAGTGCAGCTGGGGCGGAACTGCTCGGCAGAGCGGTGGCAGATGCAATTCGCAGCGCGTGGGCGCATTGAATCAGGCAGTATGGGAATCAGGCAGGGCTGAGTCTTGGCGGCAACGTGTCGGGCCGGTACGCTTTACGCATGAATCCACATGTCTCCGAACAGGGGCCGGTCGTGACGGTTGATATTCAAACTGGTAACGGCACACGGACTGATGTGCAGCAGCCGAAGCTCATCAAGAAGCAGCGTCTGCTGTATCTGCCGCCGACTGCTGAAGCGTGGGATGTGGAAATTGCTGATGCGCAATCGACGGTGTTGTCGATACGGCCGGGTCTGTATCAATACGACTTTGCGACACCGATGCGGGCGCGCATGCTGCGGGATCAACCCTGGAAGAACATTGTTGAATCAGAATCAGCGCCCACAGATTTGTCCGAGTTGATGCTGGTGCTGCCGCGGGTGGCTGGGGATGTGCCGATTGTCACAACCGCGACGCCGGATGCGCAGTTTGTTGCGGGCGAAGAATTGTTGCTGCAGTGTGCGCCTGCGGATGGCGGGTTCTATGAAATGGTCATTCGACCAATAGAAGAAGGCACAACATCCAGCGATGATGAGGATGAAGACGGCGATGCTGCGACAACGCGGCGCATGATCGTGCAGGGCAACCGCAAGCGCTTTAAGCGCGGGATCGAACCGGGGCGGTATGCCGTTCGAGTACGGCAACTCATGCCGGTCGAGACATGGCAGGGTGATGCAGCGATGTGGTCGCCGTGGTCCAAGCCGTTGCAGTTGGCTGTATGGCGCAAGCGCGATGAGCAGCAGGCACACGAGGCTCGCATTGCAGAGCACAGACTTTCGCTGATGGCGGATCGTGATGCCCACGGCGTGCTGACAGTCACCGATCCGTGGGCGCTGCCGCCGAATTGTCCCGATGATGCCGATGTGCGCTGGTTCCGGACGCCGTGCTATGACGGATCGAGCATGCTTGTGAACGAGTTGCCTGCGTATTACCGCGATCCATGGACGTACTACCTGGACTGTATTGCTGCATTAGTCGAGCGCGGCTTTGCGTTCCGAACGTGGAACGAACTGCTTGACAATCCTGCGCCGAGGAGTAATCACGAAATCGTGCTGCAGTTTGATGTGGATGCTGGGCCGAAATCGTTTGCACGGCTGTATCCGGAGCTGCATCGGCTGGGGGTGCGTGGTTCCATCATGATTCACCGCAGGTGCTTTGACTGGTATGAATACGAAGTTGAAGATCTCGATTGTGATCTGCTGCAGGAAGCGGAAGCCAACGGCTGGACGATTGGGTACCACAACAACAGCATCGGCAACGTGCAGCGAACCGATCGGGCAGGTGATTACAGCGAAGGCGTGTTGATCGAAGCCCAGCGCCGGTTTGCAGATGATGTTGAACATCTTCGACAGTGGTTTGATGTAAAGGTATTCACGCATCACGGCGGCAATGTCGTCAACCATCGCACGCCGGTGCCTGTCAGCGCGGAAGTGGTGTGCGTAGATAAGGCATTCAACGCCGATCTGTGGGCGACGATTGATCGCAGCTATTCCGATGGCGGTTTTCAGAGTCGGCCGAAGCCGCTGCAGCAGCGTCTGGCAGAATTCAATCGCGGCAGATATTTCATTCGTAATCATCCCGCAAAATATGCGAATTACGATCCGGACTTTGATGTTCCGCCGTTGGTTGCGGAAGACATCACGAACGTCGGCGGGCGCGCGACGGATGAACTGCGCGTTCAGATTGATCGCGCTATTGAAAAACAGACGCGCTGGATTGATGATCGCATTGAATACCGGATGGGATTGCGAACAAGTCGCGCAAATCATCACAAGCCGTTAACTGCGGGGATGACGCCGCGCGAACGTATCGGGCCAACGGTTGAGCGCTTGTACGAAGGGCGAACCGAACGCTTTGTGCGCCAGTCGCCTTGGATGTGGGGCGATCCGCGCGTGTATTGGTGGCGCATGCTTGATGCGTATGCGCCGAAGACCGGCCGAATTCTGAATGTCGGTGCGATGCCGCCCGATCGCCGCAACGAGACGCTTGATTTTGTTGGCAGTGCGGAAGTCTTTGAGATGGATATCGATCCTGCCCGTCGGCCTGATGTTCTTGCGGACATTACCAATCCACCACGCGAAATGCTGGGTTCGTTTGATTGCGTTCTGCTGTTCGGTCTGACGATCATTCACTCGCCGAGCCGTGCGGTGGATGCGTGCCGGGAATTGACAAAGCCGAACGGTGTGTCATTGTTCGGCTTCGCCGCGGACACGCATCCGGTGCGCGGCGGCCTGTGGGACCCGGTCATGCGGCCGGTGTGGACCCGGGGGCGCGAACCGCTGGGCAACATCGGCCTCAAGGGGCACATGTGGTCGTTCACGGAAAAGTCAATTCGTGAGTTGTTCGCTGACTGGGCGGAATATGAGTTCGAGTTCTTCTCGAACATGTTCTACGTCGTGGCGCGGATGTGACGGCTGAACCCTGTTGAAAGGCCCAAGGCACTTAAGTGCCCGGGCCATTATTGGTTGTCGCGCTGTTCATACCGCTTGTACGGCACGCCATACAGGAACGCCCTGCGGGTGCGCGCCAGCGCCAGCCCGGTTTCCATATCCACAAACACCCGCGTGTGCGGATACTCGCGCCAGCTTGAAACGATCCGAGCCCGCACGGCCTGCATGAGCGTGTACCGGTACGCCTTCACGTACTGCTCATCATCACGCAGGCAGCCGTCGAAATAATCATGGCCATCGTCATCGCGCCAGAACGGTACGCGCCGCTCAGGTAATACATCATTGACCAGCTTCGCCACCGAGCCGTGCAGCTTGCGCATCATCTCGCGCAGTTCTTCGCCAACCTTGAGATAGCCAACAAAGTGGTAATGATTATTCATCAGCGTTGCGATCCACGGATCAAACGTGTGCATTTTGGTGTAATGCTCGAACCGATCCCAGAACACTGAGCATGCTGCATCGCTGGCAAACGCTGGGTACCCATCCCTGCACCGCGCGGTGATGAAGTACACCTGGTTGTCGCGATACCAGTGCTGAAACGGATCAGGACCTGGCAGTCTCTTGCGGTCCCATCCATCGCTCTTCTGCGTCCACGCCATGCGTGGCAGTATACGGGTAGCATTTCCTGCGCCTGTGATGGATAATCCGGTTGCCGGTTGGACGCCTGCTCTCCGGGTCGCGGGCGGCAACTGAGCCGAGAGACACTAGATGGCCTCCGCAATGATCTATGTCGCGCTTCTCAATGAAGGCACCGACGTGTGGCGTCCGGTGAACGCAGAAGCGTTAGGCCACAACGTGTTTCGTATTGATCCCCAGACGAAGATTCCTGACGACGAGCAGTGGCAGTTTGGTCCTGGCGAGACTGTCCGTTGCCGCGAGCGCCGCTTTGATTCCGGTAGTGGTCTGGTTGCATTTGAGACGGCCACCTAATCAGCAACCGCAGTTGACCAACGACGCCTGCCCCCGGAAAATAGATGGAGAATCCAGTGGCCGGTTGGATGCCTGCTTTCGTGTGTGGCCGGCAACTGAGCTACGTATGTTATGCAGAAAAAGCACTCAGCCAATCCCGCCCCGAGTAAGGAGGCGCGCGATCCTTTGGAACGCGTACTGAAGGCCGGTCGCTTCATCCTTGATTGGTCCGTGGACGTGAACGAGCGTCAACTGTGGGCGGACAAGCAAAAACGTGCAGCCGTGGAGCGGCAGTTCGAAGTGATCGCGGAGGCATTGACCCGGCTGCGCAATGTCGACGAAGAGACGTGGCACCGCGTCGAAGATGCTGAAACCGCCATTCGATTCGGCGAAGCAATCCGGAAGGACTATGACTCGATCGACTATGGCGTTCTCTGGCGTGCGACGCGAAACGAACTCCCGCGCATGCTCCAGACGGTCGAAGATGCGCTGGCTTGCTTTTGCCAATGACTGCTAACGGTTGCCGCATGACCCGCCAATGCAATGGAACGAACCAGCATCAAACCAACTCCCTAACAATGAACTGTGATTGACCGACGATGTTTCCAACTCCGCACGCTTGGTTTTGAATCCTAAGACTCACTGCCGAAACCCGCTGCCGTGCGGCGCACGTCTGCGCACCTTTGTGTCGCACAGTGATCGGGCAGATGCGCACACATCGGCATGCGCTGCGCATCATGCTTCGGCGATTGCGCGTCCCGTGCGGCGCGTCGGGAAACCATTCACCGTCATCGCGCACCTGAATTCGTCTCGTGCGCACCGATGCGCAAACGGGGCTGCTGCCGACATGGCTGTGCCGACGATGCACACGGCCGGGGGTGTTGTTGACCTGCCCGGGTGTGCGAAAGACACGGCTGGGGATGCGTTGCACACCGCCGCGCGGGCAGCTGACACGAATGAATCTGCCGGTCACACGGCTGCGTGGGCGGCTCACACTCGAGTGTGAGCGTGCGGAATAGGCATGTGAGCGGCGGACACCGGCGTTTTTTCGGTGAAACAGCGGTCTGGCGTCAAGCTGGCCGGTGGTGCGGCCGATAAGCGCAACCAGAACGAGCCGCGCCCGTGAGGAAGCGGTTGAAGCAAAGGATGCCCTGCCATGGCACGACGACGACGCATCGACCGGACACTGAAAGAGCTTCGCGAGCGCAAATATCGCCTGCGCGGCGGCAAGGCGCGGACAACCCGCTTCATCCCCGATGCGGACAGCGCCTTTGCGCTTATGGCGAAACACTTCGCAGCGCACATCGAGCAGCATGCGGAGCGGTTGGATGTCGCCCCGGAAAAGGTTGATGAGCTGAACAATGCCGTTGCAGCGTTTCGTGATGCGCTGACCAGGACTATTCATCACAGCAGCGCGGGGCCGCGAGCGACGCGGATCAAGAACGATGCGCGCAAGGAAGCGGAGCGAATCGTCCGCAGCGTGGCAAAGTTTGTGCGCGGCACGGCGGAGGATTCGCTGACCGAGGTCGATCGCATGAATCTGAACATGCCCAAGCGATCCAAGCGTCAAACACGTCGCCTTGTATGCCCGCAGGTCGCGCCGATCCTGAAGTTCATCGGCTCGACCGATCCGTACGGAAATGCGGCGCAGGGCGGCAGGCACATTCTCGAATATCGCAATGACTTCGATCGCGCGAGCACCGCCAAGCCGCACGGGACGGTGCGATTGGAATTATTTGTGGAGCTGGTGCCGATCGATGAGCCGATTCCGACGCACCCCGGTGCCCGCAGCGGCGGGCGGCTCTGGTATCTGCGTTCGTTTACGACGAGCCGGTTCGAGGTTGATTTTCCGAGGCTGTTTGATGGTGATCGGCCGGTGCCGATGCGCGTTGTGTATTGGGGTCGATGGGCGGATGCGTCGGGCGGTGTCGGGCCGTTTTCGCAGACCTGCGCAGCGCCGGTGGAGAACGCGCCGCAGTACCTGCCGGGTGGTGCGAGTCCGTTTCGGCTGGCGGGCGGGCGGCACGAGGATTTTCGTGTGATGCCGATGACGGAGATGTGCGGGCAGATCGAGGCGAAGCCCGATGTGCGGGAGGTGCGTGCGCTGCCGTGCGGTTGAGGTCCGCGCCCTCCGCGATCTCCGTGGTGAATTCTTCTCCCTCAGCCTTCGGCATTGAGCCGGGTTTCCAGAATGTGATTGTTGCGCACGAAACGATATTCGCCGAGCTTGACGTTGGCGGCTTTTCGAAACGGAAGTTGGAAGGTTGCAATGGTGTGGTGGAACTTGCCGCCGGTGAAGTCCACTGCATCGGTCAAACGCGGCGCACGGTTGTATGGCAGGGCGACTTTGAGCGGGTTCGTATACGTGCCCATCAGTTCCGGGCTGGAATAGAAGATCGAGATCATTCGGCCGGAGGGCGCAAGAGCGCGATGCCACTTCTCGATGACCGCAATTGCAGCGGGGCGGTCCATCGAGTGTTGATTAAAGAGGCCGGGGCCGCGAGCGAATATCAGATCAAAGGTGCCATCGGGGAAGGGTAATTGCTGTTCAGCGTCGCCTACGACGAATCTCGATTTGTGCCCGGGCAAATTTCGCTGGGCCTTGTCGATTCCGCCGGTGCTGATGTCAATGCCATGCAGTTCCAGATTCGGGTTCAATTCTGCAATCCCTGCGGACCACACGCCATCGCCGCAGCAGAGATCGAGCACCCGGCCGGCTTTGGGCAGGCGGGGGATATAGAGCGTCAGCCAGTTGCGAACCTGCTCGGGGGTGTATTCGAACCCGGCTGCGGAGCCGTAAAAGGAGTCCGTTGCGGCGAGCGCCTCAGCTGAGGATTCATACACCGGCCTGATCGTCGTGGACACGGATTGCTCCTTGCGAGAAACGCTGCTGTGGCCAACAAATTGTTGACCGGGGAGAAGGTCAATGGTAGGTTATCCAGCCCGTGGCGGAGCCGCCAGACTGCTGTGACCCAGCAGCGTGGCCGTCACCCAAACCTCCAAATACCTGGAGCACATGACATTGGATAGTGCAGCACACATCGCCGTGCTCGGGTGCGGCGGATGGGGTAAGAACATTGTTCGCACCCTCAGTAAACTCGGGCACCTGCGGGCGGTTGTTGATCCGTCGAAAACGGGTGCGGCCACCGCGCGCGAACTTGCTCCGGATGCGGCGTTTTACAACGACCCTCAGGCGGTGCTGGATGACGAGTCGATCCGGGGGGTCATGATTGCAACCCCTGCGGAAACGCATTTTGATCTGGCCCGGCGGGCATTGACCGCAGGCAAGGATGTCTTTGTCGAGAAGCCGCTGACCATTGATGTCGATGAAGCACGCGAACTGGTGCGATTGGCACGCAGCCTCGGTCGGATTCTGATGGTCGGCCACCTGCTGGAGTACCACCCGGCGATCCTCAAGCTGCACGAACTTATTCAGTCCGGTGAACTCGGCAGCATTCGCTATGTCATCAGCAACCGATTGAACCTCGGCAAGATTCGCACGGAAGAAAACGCGCTGTGGTCGTTCGCGCCGCATGACATTGCAGTGATTCTCCGGCTCGTCGGCAGCGCGCCGATCGAAGTCGTCGCCACCGGCGGGGAATATGTCAGCCCGAATATTGCTGACGTGACCGTGACGCAACTGCTGTTCGACAACGGTGTGCGCTCGCACATTTTCGTGAGCTGGCTGCATCCGTTTAAAGAACAGAAGCTCGTTGTGGTTGGTTCAAAGAAGATGGCAAGCTTCGATGATGTTTCCAAGTCGCTGCTGCTGTATGACCAGCGTGTCGATTGGGAGAAGGGCCAGCCGGTGCCGGTCAAAGGTGAAGGCGTTGCTGTTGCGTTTGGTGACGAAATGCCGCTCGATCGTGAATGCCAGCACTTTGTTGACTGTATTGAATCGCGGCAGCAGCCGTTGACGGACGGTGTGAGCGGTGTGCGGGTGCTGCAGATTCTGCACGCAGCCCAGCGATCTATGATGACCAACGGCCGGCCGACGGATGTTGTGCTTGATGAGTTGCGTTCGCGATCGCGCGACATTGAGCCTGCTGTGACCGTTGTACCCGGTGCAGGAACGCGAGTCAGCACAGCACAATCATGAGCAGCGTTGCAACATCGACATTCCCGGACACAAAGATTCACGAGACAGCATGCATTGATGAGCCATGCGAAATCGGCGCGGGCACAAGCATCTGGCATTTTTCGCATGTGATGAAGAACAGCCGGATCGGTATGGGATGCAACATCGGGCAGAATGTTGTGGTTTCGCCGAACGTAACGATTGGCAATCACTGCAAGATTCAGAACAACGTGTCGCTGTATACCGGCGTGGAATTAGAAGACTACGTTTTCTGCGGTCCGTCGATGGTGTTCACCAACGTCATAAACCCGCGTAGTGAGATTCCCCGGCGTGATGAATATCGAAAGACACTCGTGAAGCGAGGCGCAAGTTTCGGCGCAAATTGCACCATTGTCTGCGGCACAACAATCGGGAAATATGCGCTCATCGGTGCAGGCGCGGTTGTGACCAAAGATGTTCCCGATTACGGCTTGATGCTGGGCGTGCCTGCACGGCGCGGGGCATGGGCCTGCCGATGTGGCGAAACATTGAACAACACCAGGGGCGAATCGTACACCTGCGATGCCTGCGGCAACACATACGAACAACTCGGCGAGATGCTATCGCCGAAACATGAGGTTCAGGATTAATGAGCAACTCCATCAACGTTCCACTGCTTGACTTGAAGGCCCAGTACGCCACGCTTCGCGATGAAATTCAGACTGCGATTACGGAAGTTATCGAAAGTCAGTACTTCATCATGGGGCCGACAGTGCAGGCGCTTGAGACGGACATCGCGCAGTATTGCAACGTCAAGCATGCGATCGGTTGCGCTTCCGGGTCTGATGCGCTGCTGCTCGCGTTGATGGCTCTCGAGGTGCAGGCAGGCGATGAAGTTATTTGCCCGTCATTTACGTTCTTTGCGACCGGCGGTTCAATTGCCCGCCTCGGCGTCAAACCTGTGTACGTTGATATCGACCCGGTGACGTACAACATGGACCCGGAACTTGTCCGCGAAGCAGCAGCAAAATGCACTCGCCTCAAAGCGATTATGCCCGTGCATCTGTTTGGCCAGGCGTGTGATATGGATGCCTACCTTGCACTCGGTAAGCAGTTCAACGTGCCGATTGTTGAAGATGCAGCGCAGGCGATTGGTACGCTTGACGACACCGGAGCACCCACAGGCAGCCGAGGCACAATCGGGTGTTTTAGTTTCTTCCCATCCAAGAACCTCGGCGGCTTTGGTGATGGCGGCATCGTCACAACCAACGATGACAAACTTGCCGAACGCCTGAGCATTCTGCGATTGCACGGCGGCAAACCGAAGTATTACCACAGCATCATCGGTGTGAATTCACGTCTGGATGCGCTGCAGGCAGCTGTCTTGCAGGTCAAGCTGCGTTATCTGGACACATGGCATGAAGGTCGACGCAGCAATGCCAAGACATATGACAAGCTGTTTGCAGATGCCGGGGCAAAGACGACTGCGCATCCACTGCTGGAGGGCGGGCTGCCACTGCGCTATCCGACGTGCCCGGATGGACCCGCTCGGCACATTTACAATCAGTATGTCATCCGAGTGCCCGAAGATCAGCGCGATGCGCTTCGTGATTTCATGAAGGATCGCAACATCGGCACAGAGATTTACTATCCGGTGCCGCTGCATCAGCAGCAGTGCTTTGAATATCTCGGTTACTCGACCGGCGACTTGCCGCAGTCTGAATCTGCTGCAAATCAAACGATCGCGCTGCCTATCTATCCTGAATTGACGGATGAGCAGTTGCACCATGTTGCGAATACGGTGATCGAATTCGTCAAGCAGCACGCATCGGTGGCCTGATGGCGCCGCAGAGACGCAGAGGACGAAGAGGATTCGACCTCGTGTGCAGCCGCCAATTCTTAGACAGCGGCTTCTTGTGTTGAGGCGCTTGCAGAGACACCTGCGATGTCTGTGCGAATACTGAGCCTCTGCCATGAGCCTTGTGCGGCTACACTGTGGTTGACTATGCGAACAGTCATACTCATCACCGGCCATTACTTGCACTCGCAGCGGCGGGCGGGGTTTCACTGGCTTGCGGATGCGCTACATAGCTGCGGTTGGCGGGTGATCATGATGACCACGCCGATCAGTTGGCTCTCCTGGCTGAATCGCGATCACCGCATGCAGTACGGCGTGCGCAAACAGGCCGGCCGGATCATCTGGTCGGATGATCGACTGGGAAGTTACATCTCGTGGACGGCGGTGCATCCTGTTGCGTTGAAATACAAAGCGCTCAACCAGCTTGCCCGGCCAGTCTTTGATCGATTTGAGCGACAACAGCTCGGCGCGATCGAATCAGAAGTCGAGAATGCGGAGTGCTTTATCTTCGAAAGTACTTCCGCACTTGTATTGGCGGACCGATTTCGGCAACTCAATGCTCGCGCCCGCATGGTGTACCGCGTTTCCGATGATTTGTGTACGTTGCGTGTGCCGCCGACCTTGCACGAACGTGAGATGCAACTGGCGAAACTATTCGATTGCATCAGTTCACCGACGGAGACAATTCACCAAAAGTTTGCGCATCTGCCTGCCGCTCGGCTGGATCGGCACGGCGTGCCGGCGCAACTCTTTGAGAGTTGTGAGACATCGCCGTTCACCAACGATCATACGACGGCGGTGTTCACCGGCGTGGCCCGATTTGATCACTGGTATCTCGATGTGCTCAGTAACGCCCGACGCGATGTCGATTTCCATATCATCGGGCCGGTTGAAAAGAAACCGCAGCGATCGAACATCTTCTACCACGGCGAGCTTCCGTTCGAACAGAGTGTCCCGTTTGTGAAGTTTGCTGACGTCGGCTTGCAAACGATTACAGGTGGCCCGGGCGCGGAGTCGTTCGCAGACAGTCTGAAGATGATGCAATACTCATGGTGTCGGCTGCCGATCGTTGCGCCGCAGTTCATTACAAGCGATCGGCAGAATGTCGTGACGTATGAGCCGGGCAATGATCAATCTGCTCTGCAATCGTTCAGTACCGCACTGCAACTGCCGCGCAGCGATGATTGGCGGGCGGACATTCAGACGTGGAATGATGTCGCGCGAACACTTGTCGGTGACTGCGGCGCGTCTTCAGCGTGTTGCGCCCCGGCAATCGAAACATTTGCGGATCAGGTCCGTACGCCCAGCGTTTCATAGCCGCGCAACAAAATTGCAGCTTCGCGCTGCCAGTGCAAATCGCGCTCGATCCGTGCGCGGCCGACTGCGCCCATTGCGGCGGAATCGTTTGGATGGTGCAGCAGTTGCTCCATCGCCGCAGCGATCGCGCGCACATCCAGCGGGTCGACAAAGATTCCGGATTTTTCGTTGCTGAGCATATCGCGCCATGGCTGAAAACTGGATGCAATGAACGGCAGGCCGGAAGCCATATACTCAAATAATTTTACCGGCCAGGCGTCAAGGTAGTTCGGCTTGGGATGCAGGACGACAAGACCGGCAGCAGCATTGTCCAGCAACGTCGGCACGTGCGCGTGATCCACCCAACCTCGAAAATCAACATGTTTCCAACCCGGTCGCGATTCCGCAGCGCGTCGCGTTTCGTCGCTGTCGAACTTTCCCGCAAGGATCAATCGTGCATCATCATGCTGCACAAGCTCAATGGCGTCGATCATTTCGATGATGCCGCGCGAACGGGTCAGGCCGCCGACGTATATCATCGACGCGTTTCGCGCTTGCGCGTGAGTAGGTTCAAAGTCTGACAGCCGCGGCAGGTTGCGCACAGTGATTGTGCGATCCGCAGGATAGTGGTCAGCAATCCCCGGCGTGGCAGCGACGAACAGGTCAATCCATTTTGGTGCATTACGTTCAAGATGGCCGTACAGCGCTGCTTGCGTAGTGCGCCGTGCCCACGACAAATGCGACAGCGCACGGATCTGCCGTGCATGATCTTCATGTGCGTCATACACAAGCCGGGCGCGGGTTTCGGCGCAAAAGTGTCTGGCAAGACGCAGCAGCAGAGGATCGTGCAGGTGAATGATGTCGGGGCAAACGTCCGCAACAATCACTTTTATCTGCGTGAACCATTTACGAAGCCGTCGTAGTTTGTTGCCGGTGATGTCGGTATTCAAAGAGTGGAGCGTCACGCCGAATAGCTTCGGCGGCTTGGGGGGCGGCGCAAGCAGATGCGTGTCGAGCCCTGCTTCAGCAAGCGAGCGACACTGCTTGTGCAATATCCGCGCATCATCTGCGGAGTGTTGATATGTGATATGCACGACACGCATGGTGGTGACGATACACGACCGCGAACTCTGATGTTAGTCAGCCGTTGTCGGAGTGGGTACTGCGTTGAGCACATACCGGCCGTGCTTTTGCGGATCCGGCGCGACAGTGACGATCGGGTCGCCCGGTTCATGATCGAGCGCGATCCGCCAGTTCTCACTGCTTGCGCGGCTCAGCAGATCGCGTTTGGTAAGCATATTGGTGAACGGTTCCATGTCATACGCAAGTGAAAACGCCAAACCGATGTGCTGCACCGTCGGCATCACGTCGCCAATGAACGCAACCATGCCATTGCCATCCTCGAAACGAATTGCCTGTTGGCCCCATGTATGCCCAGGCACCGGCCAAACCGTGATGTTCGGCAGAACTTCTGTTTCACCATCGACGAGCTGCATCTGCGAAGCGACCGGATCGAGATGATTGCGAAGGTAAGTGCGCGTCATCGTGCTGCGGTTTGCCAATGCATCGTCCCATTCTCGCTGCTGGCTGAATATGCGAGCATTGGGAAAGCTGCTGACGGGATCACCTGCGTCATTCAGATGCGTCAGCCCCCCGGCATGGTCAAAGTGCAGGTGGCTGACGATGACGTGGGTGATGTCAGTAGGCGCTATGTCGATTTCGCACAGCGCATCGACAATGGTGCGCTGCTGCATGGCAAAGATTGTGCGGTCCTTTTCGGTCCACTTGCCGCCGTAGCCGGTTTCGATCAGGACGGTGTCGGTGGCATTACGCAGCAGCAGGCAGTTGCAGTTGAGGTCGATGCGATTGGATTCATCCGGCGTGGCGAGCTTCTGCCAGAGGACTTTGGGTACGACGCCGAACATGCTCCCGCCATCAAGGCGAAACGCACCAGCGCGAAGCAGTTGCCAGGACCACGTCGTCACAACGTTATGCTTTCACAATTCGAGCTGCGATATCGGATTGACCGGCCATGGCGTTGCGTGTGTCGACGATGAGTTTCGCGCTTCTGCCGAGCAGGTTGTAGTCAATCACATTGTGATTGGTCACGATCAGGACCGCATCAACATTCTGCAGCGATTGTTCGCTCAACGATGTGGATTCGAGTTGAATGTCGTACTTCCGCATCGATGGAAACTTCGGTACCAGCGGATCGTGATACGACACATTCGCGCCGCCGTCCATGAGCAATTCGATGACTTCCGCAGCAGGACTTTCACGGATGTCATCGACGTTTGGTTTGTATGCGATGCCGACGACGAGCACATTAGCGCCGTGCAGAGCCTTGCCATCGTCGTTCAGTGCGCCTGCAACGCGGTTGACGACGTATTTGGGCATCTGCCGGTTAATCTCACCGGCCAGTTCGATAAACCGCGTGTCCAGGCCGATTTCGCGGGCTTTCCACGACAGATAGAACGGGTCAATCGGGATGCAGTGTCCGCCCAGCCCAGGTCCGGGATAAAACGGCTGAAAACCGAACGGCTTGGTTGATGCAGCTTCGACGACTTCCCAGACGTCGACATCCATTTCCGTGAGCAGGACTTTCAATTCGTTGACCAGTGCAATGTTCACCGCGCGATAAATGTTCTCAAGCAGCTTGGCAGCTTCTGCGACTTCTGCGGTTGACACGCGATGGACCTGGTCGATGACGCGGGTGTAAAACTCCATCGACAGGTCGGTGCTGTGTACATCGACGCCGCCGACAAGTTTGGGAATGCTGCTTGTCGTGACTTCAGCCCTGCCGGGGTCTTCGCGCTCGGGGCTGTAGGCAAGGAAGAAATCCGTCCCGCAGGTCAGGCCGGTCCTTTCGAGAATCGGCAGCATCTCACCGCGTGTCGTGCCCGGATATGTCGTTGATTCGAGTACAACAAGCTGGCCACGCCGAAGCACCTTTGCAGCCATTTCCGTACTGCGCAGCACAAAACTCAGATCCGGTTCACGATGCACACCAAGCGGTGTTGGCACACACAGGACAATGACATCAGCATCTGCGAGCCGCAATGCATCGCTGGTTGGTTCGAATCGATCAGATTGTGCGAGTTCGGCCGTCAGATCGTCGCCGAGATGGTGCAGGTAATTCGCACCGGCTTTGAGCATTCGGACTTTTTCTTCATCAACATCGAAACCGATGACGGGAAACCCACTGTCATGAACAGCCCGCACAAGCGGCAGGCCGACGTAGCCGAGCCCGACCACGCCAATCGTTGCGGTTTTCTGCTGCAGTTTGGTTCGCAATTCCGATGCTGCGTCGGGCACGTCGATACTCACAATCTCCGCAGTCTGTCGAGCAGTTGTCATAGTGTGTTCATCACTTCTGGAACCGCCCACACGTCAACGACCGGCTGACGCTTCGGAGTTCGCCTTCTATAGCACATAGTGTCAAAGTTGATCGGCGGTTCAACGGTCCCGCAACATCTGTTCAGGGTTCTGCAGCAGCGTGACGACGGTATTGAGGAATCGAGCACCTTCAGCGCCATCAACGACACGATGATCGCAACTCATGCTCAGCGGCAGTACTTTGCCCGCATAGAACATGCCGTCGCGCGTCAGCACTTTCTCATAGACCCGGCCGGCCGCAAGAATAGCGACTTCCGGATAGTTGATAATTGGTGTGGCAAAGCGCCCGCCGTAACTGCCGACGTTCGACACCGTAAAGGTGCCGCCCATCAGTTTCTCGCGATCGATTGTTCGACTGCGAGCACCGGCAGCAAGCTCGCTGACGGATTCGGCAAGTTGCACAAGACTCTTCTGATCTGCGTGATGCACGACCGGAACCATAAGCCCGTGATCCGTGTCCACTGCGATGCCGAGGTTCACCACTGCTTTGAGCAGGATTTCCTGATTCTCATCATCAACGTTTGCGTTCAGTGTGGAATGGGTGTGCAGCGCCTGGCAGACAGCAGTGAGGATGAACGGCAGGAAACTCAGCTTGCGGCCGAGCACTGCGCTGTATTCGAGGCGCTTCTTGTCCAGCGCTGTGACGTCCGCTTCATCAACGACGGTGAAGTGTACAGCCGTCGTAATTGACCGGTGTAGTGATTCAGCGATCTTGCGACGCACGCCTCGGAAGGCAATGCGTTCAGCGATTCCGTCTGCAACAGCTGCGGGTGTTGTCTTGTAATGAGATGGTGCGCGTGTTGCGGTTTCAAGCAGGTCGCGTTGTCGCGCTGGTGCAGGAGTCGAGGCAGGCGAGCCGCTGCCTGCGAATGCTTCAACATCACTTGCGGTGACGCGACCGCCTCGGCCGGTGCCGTCGATGTGGTTGATGTCCACGCCGAGCTCGCGTGCAATGCGCCGGACCGCGGGAGTGGCGAGCGCTTTGCTGCCGCTGGTTGCTGCGCCTGCATGTTCCAACTCGCGTCGCGCAAATCGCTGGGAAATGGTCAATTCCGCGCCCATCGAACCAACGACAGTGCCTGCATCTTCGCGTTCTTCTGCTCCGCTTGCGGCGGCTGGTTTCGGTTCGGCGGCCTGCGCCTTGGCTGCGCTGGATGAGCCGCCGGCGACTTTATAACTCACGAGTTTGTTGCCGACGTTGAGGATTTCGCCTTCGCTGCCGTGCAGTTCGCTGACGACACCCGCCCAGGGGCTGGGCACTTCGACAAGCGCCTTGTCGGTTTCCATCTCCGCCAGGGTCTGGTGTTCATCAACGGTATCGCCGGGCTTTACGCGCCACTTGACGAGTTCAGCTTCGTGTACACCCTCGCCGAGATCGGGAAGGATGAAGTACGACTTGTCATTGGGTTGTTTGATTCCAGCCATGAGTATTCACCGCAGAGGCGTGTAAGGAAAAGAATGTCAGCTCGATTAATACGCCGCAACATGATCGATCGCAGTAGCGATGCGTTCCGCTTCGGGGAGATATTCCAGTTCAAGTTTGTAGTACGGCATGATTGTGTCGAAGCCGGTGACGCGCTGCACAGGCGCTTCCAGATACAGGAAGCAATGTTCCATAACACGAGCAGCGATCTCAGCGCCGAAGCCGGCTGTCAGCGGCGCTTCGTGGACGACGACAACGCGTCCGGTTTTCTTGACTGATGCTTCGATCGTTTCAATGTCCAGTGGGTAGATCGTTCGCAAATCGATCAGTTCGATTGAACGATCGCTGGCTTCAATAGCTTTCATGCACTGCACAACCGAAGCGCCCCACGAAACAATCGTGATGTCATCGCCTTCCGAGACTACGCGGGCCTTGCCAATCGGGATCGTGTATTCATCTTCGGGCACTTCTTCGCGGAATGCGCGGTAGATTCGTTTGGGTTCGAAGTAGATCACCGGGTCCGGATCACGGATTGCGGAGATCAACAATCCCTTTGCGTCATACGGCGAGGCCGGCATGACGACTTTTAAGCCGGGCTGATGCGCGTAGAACGATTCAGGGCTGTCGCTGTGCAGTTCCGGTGCGTGAATGCCGCCGCCGACGGGCACGCGGATGGTCAACGGAACGGTGAGCGCCCCACGGGTTCTGGTGCGCATGCGGGCTGCGTGTGTGCAAATCTGATCAAACGCGGGGCCGAGGAAACCCTCGAACTGAATCTCAGGGATCGGCCGCAGGCCCGCCATTGCCAGGCCGATTGCTGAGCCGATGATGCCGGATTCTGCAAGTGGTGTGTCGACGACGCGATCGCTTCCGAATCGTTGATGCAAACCCTCGGTGACGCGGAAGACGCCGCCGTTGGGCCCGACATCTTCGCCGAGGATGATGACGCGATCGTCATCTTCCATTTCCTGGATGAGCGCGAGGTTGATTGCCTGTACGAGTGTGAGGTTTGCCATAGTGAATCAAAGCTCAAGAGCTGTTTGTTGAATGCGAATGTTGAGCTATGCCTGCTGATGCGTGCGCTGCTGCGTACTGGTTGGCGGCAACTCTTCCGGATGTTGTCCCAATGAATGCGTCATCATCGTCTCACGCTGAATCACAAGATCATCCGGCAACTCTGCGTACATCGAATTGAAAATGTCTGCCGTCTTCGGCGATGCGATTTCTTCCGCACGCTTTACCGCAGCAGTCACTGCTTCCTTTGCACGGGCAACAGCAGCTTCCTGCTTGGCATCATCCCAGAGCTTGCGCTGCACGAGATAGTTTCGCAGGCGGATCATCGGATCGCGATTGTTCCACTTCTCAACTTCCTTGGCATCGCGATACCGACGGGCATCGTCAGCGGTGGTGTGATCGCCAAGGCGATACGTGACTGCTTCAATGAACGTCGGCCGATTGTTTTCACGAGCCCGCTTCGCTGCTTCCTTCATGCAGTACACAACAGCGAAGATGTCGTTGCCATCACACTGAATGCTGTCCATGCCGTATGCAATGCCGCGCTGCGCGATCGTCGGCGCGCTGCACTGAATCTTCGTCGGCACGGAGATCGCCCAGCCGTTGTTCTGGCAGAAGAAGATCACCGGGATGTCGAGGTTGGCTGCGAAGTTCGCTGCTTCGTGGAAGTCGCCTTCGCTTGTCGCGCCATCGCCGAAGAATGTGCACGCAAGACGTTTTTCGTTGCGATACTTCGACGCCCACGCCAGGCCGGTTGCGTGCAGCATCTGCGTGCCGATCGGAATGGCCAGCGGCGTGATGCACATGCCCTCGGGAATGGCGTTGCCGCGCTCATCACCCATCCAGTGCAGCAGGACAAATTCCAAAGGCAGCCCGCGCCAGAACAGCCCCGCATTCTCGCGATAGCACGGCACCAGCCAGTCGTCGCCGTTCAGGGCATAGGCAGCCCCGAGCGACGTCGCTTCCTGCCCGCGGTTCTCGGGATAGGTGCCCATGCGGCCGGACCGCTGCAGCTTGAACGCCACCTCGTCGTACTTCCTGCACAGGCACATGTGCTCGTACAGCTTGACCAGATCGTCATCAGGGATAATCGGCTTGCCTCCGGGTGCGCCGAGTTTGGCATCGAAGCTGCCGTGTTCATCGAGGATCGAGACGTTGTCGATCGTGGTCGTAAAAGCTTTTTTCAAAGGCATTTGCGCAAGAACCTCGCTGCGATGACTTCTGGCAATGCGAAAGCACTTCTCAGAAGCTCTGGCCGGCCGAATTCTGGAGTCGCCCGTCCCACTTCGGGCCCCTACAGGATAGCGGACCACCGCGAATCAGGCCACGAGCAGGGGAGATAGAGGTACTGGCAGGAGGAGGGATTCACTACGGAGTCCGGGGAAATCGCGGAGGCAGGATTCGTAAAGTGGTTAGTGCGACATAAGAGCGTATCTCACCGACGTCATCGCCACGGATCATCTTCAATACCACCGGAACTGCCGTACTGCTTCTCACGAGTCAGAATCGGCGAGGTTGGCCCGTTCGAAAAATCGATCACGTTTCCGATCGGTTGCTCATCTTCGGATGCCATCAATACAAGTCTCGGACCAGGTTCGATTCCCATGAACGATCCGTTGCCGAAGAGATAAACGCGCGATCCATGGCACCACAGTGGTTCTGCCGAATCAAAGTTGTACTCGTACGTTGAAACGAGTCGTGCATCATTATCAAAGATGAGAAGGCGATGCCGCAGTCCACGCGGGGCAAGCATCACTTCTAGGACAAGGCGTTGTGTAGCGACGTGATACACCCGATCATCGATGTGCAACTCGCCAATGTGAGCGAATTGCGTCTGCTTCACACCTTTCGATGGTGCGGCAGCGCGTTCCATGCACGATCGTAGATTGGACTTTGCACATCCGGCGAGACAGAGAAAGACCAAAGCCAGCAGAACGTCTCGCATAAGAACACCTCGTCGACAACGTATATCGATACTCGTGATCGACTGTCAGCATTATCGACGTCGATTTCTGAATTGCACCAAATACGAGCAGAGCCGTTTACGCCGCGTCAAGTAATCGCACCGTCTCAGCCTGTGTGCTCTCCGTGCCCTTCGTGGTGAAGAATCCATTGCACGTCGGCGCTGCATCCAACTGCCGCGACACATCGTACTTCCCATCCGCGCACGGCAGCATGTGCGCTTCACTGAATCAGCGCATTCGCCGACGCCGCGCGCCAAACATCCCTGCGATGCCGAGCAGCGCCAGCACGCCCGGTGCAGGTACAACATGAACAGTGAAGAAATCTGTCCCTGTTGTTGTGTCCCACATCCAGGTATAAACCCCCTCGGTCAGTCCGATTGACTGAAAAGATTCATCTTCATAATGCGCGGAACCAGTGAGTTCAGCGCCGGATTCATAGCCGAGCGGCGCGAACAGGAAATCCGCTTCCCACCACAAACCCAGGAAATCTCCCGACGTGGCATCGGGATACTGGGGGCTGTCGAGTGGCCCAAGATTGGACGCACCCGTAAGCCCAATCGGCTGATAATAAATATCCATATCAGCAGGAGATCCCAACGTTATGCCATTGGATGCTTCGATCACGGTATTGCCGGCACCTTGGAGATAATACATCCACAACGTGAGATCAAGTGTCCCTGCCCCGGTCATAACAACGTCATTGCCGACCTCTTCGATCGTGACTGTAACTCCCGCGATTGCCTGCGTCGTGCCCATATACAATGCTGACATTGCAAGTACCTGTCGCAACACTCTTACGCGGTTGTCACGCTTTATGCAGATATTCATACAGAAAAAGTCGGCATTACACCTCAATGAGCATCAGAAACAGACTCACGCTGCATCAAGCAAGCGCATTTCCTCAACTGTCTCAGCGCTGCCACCAGCATTAAACACTGTCGGCGCTGCTTCCAACTGCCGGGACACATCATACTTCCCATCCGCACTCGGCAGCATGCGCCCTGAATTCACTTCATCCAGATAACGATCCTTCAACTCCCGCGCTGCTGCGACGTACTTCGGATCGTGCTTGAGCGGTGCGCGTTTTGCCTTCTTTGGTTTCTCTGGTTTCGCTTCAGGCGGGGGACCAAAGCGCAAGCCGCCATTGGCAATCGCGTTCGGCTTCTGCACCACCTTCTTCTTGCGCGGTGCGCGTTGCCGGGGGCGTTTCGATTTCTCCGCGTCACTTTCCAGAAGCGCCTGTCGCTCCGCTTCCATCTTCTCCATGCCCGGCAGCACCGCAGGCTTCGCATCAGACCAATGCGTGCCCGGCGGGATCGGCAGCACCAATCGATTCTCACGAACTGCACCGCCATGCGTCTGCGATGGAAACCAATAGGGAGTTTCGCAATCACCTTCCCGAATCCGCTTCTGCCAGAAAATGTGTATACGAGGTTCCGCGTTCTTTCTTCCGGGGGTTCCTCGTGAACCGGTGCGGAATGCTAATGGCACAAACCCGATGCTCTCCCAGAAGTGGTTCGCATCCAGGTCCTGCGCGCACCAGCAGCAGAACAGCTTGCACCCATACGCAGCACGTTCAAAGACTGCTTTGATCAAAGACGCGCCGATCAGGCCGCGCTGCCTTCCGGGGGTCACGTTGAGCTGATACACAACGCCGACATCATCACGCTTGAAGTAGCGATCATGGGCAATGCAGTACCCGAGCGGATGTGACGAGCCGCGACCATTCCGGGGGTGAGGGAGCGGGTTGTGCGCCCGAACTTCGTTGACGCTTGAATCGTTCTCGCCGGCTCCGCTTCCTGACGGGCGCGGCTCGTTGACTGTTTCTGCAATCAACACCTTGCCATCGGTGATGTTCTTCTCGAACCACGGCTTCGGGAAGAACCCGACCATCTTCGAATGCTTCTTCTGCAGATCATCAACAAACGGCAGATCGCCGAGTTTCGCCTGTCGGATATCAATGGCATGCCGAGGTTGCGGCAGGGCGATCAGATTCGACTCGGTGTTTTCATGTTCAAGAACAATGTCGGTCATGGCTGAACTCCGGGGGTCCAGAAGAAGACATTCACCACAGAGGTACAGAGGACACAGAGAGAACTTGAAGTCTGCCTTACGTTGCCTGCGCGGGTTCGCAGTCAACTTCGGCATCTGCATCTTCAGCGAGCGTCTCGTGTTCTTCAATCTGCTGCGCGGGTTCGCTTTCAGTGGCCTCGTCCTGCGGGCCGAACCACAATCCGCCTTGTTTACTTGTATTTGTCTGCGTCATTGTTCTATTCCTTATCCTGTTTGGCATCTTGGCTGTTCGGATGTTTCGCTTTCAACCCTCTGCGATGAGACAAGTAAAGCCAGAGACCAGACTTTCATCCGGCCTCTGACGCGTGTCCTCTTTCTTCACTTCCGGGGGTTACGCTGCTTGTGACAGGCCGTCGCCGATGCGTGTGCTCAGCGGGGCTGCTGCGGGGCCGGACTGTAATCGCGGGTTGAACCAGAACGCGGTCAGCCACACCTTGGAACCGCCGGGCACGGTCGCTGCGATTTCAACATCGATCGTGGTTCGTGTGATACTGCCTTCGAAAGTCCAATCGTCGATGTCCGCAGGCGCTTCATCGCCGACGAAACTGAGAACGGTTGCACCCTGTACACCAGCGGGCTTGCCGCGCTTGGATGCGGATTTCGGATCGTGCAACCGCAGGCTGATGATCCTGCCGGTCACCGACACAATGTCCATCGCAGGCGCTTCGTCGGGCACAGGAACCGGCGTCGGCTCATCATCACGAACAGTCAGGCCAAGGTCCGCAATCTGCGTGTCAGTGACGCTCGGATCAGCCTGCACGATGCGGGCCAGTAGCCGGGCATTCTGAATCAGCACGGCCTTGGCGTTGCGCTTGGTGACGATGCTGGGAGGCGTGCGCGTGGTCGGTTCCACGCTGGTCGTGTACGCCGTCGCAAAATCATCGCGATAGGTGCTGAAGGTCGTCGCCTGAATGGCATCAAGGCCGTACGCGGTCGGATCGGCGGTAATGAGCGTGGCAAAGTTGTTGGCCCATGCCAGCAGGTCCGCTTCACGGCTCGGAATGAAGTTGGTCGCCATGAGTGTGTCCTCTACATATGTATGTGTTGAAGATGCGGCGAGAGAGCAATCGACATACAGTCGATGCCCTGCCAGCCGCGTGATGCACACATGTTCGTCACAAGTGCAAGGCGACTTCATGGAAAGAGATGTTTTTGCGATAGAAACGCGCCGTTACGCGGCGAAAGCGCGCGCTTTCACGGCGAAAACGCGCGCTTTCACGGCGAAAACGCGCAGTTATGCGGCGAAAGCGCGCGCTTACATGGCGAAAACGCGCAGTTATGCGATGATAGTGCGCAGTTTTACGACGAAACCGCGCGTTTTCAAGTCGTCCACGCGCGAGTACGGAGCATGGAGAGGTGTTTTTAGGTCGTGGAAGTGCGTTTCTTGGCCGTGGACGCTGCGTAAACGCGGGACGCGCACGACACCGACGAGGTGTTCTACAGGAGGTAGAAGGTCGTCATGGCCAAACACTTGCCTCAATGGGATCCGTTACTCGTCCCATTCCCACGGTACATGGGATGTACCTTGATCTGCTCGCCGTTCATATTGGCTTCGTTGCCCCAGTTCGACCATCCTTTGCGTTTGAACCTGGCGAAGAGTTCCATATATGGACCGGGGCTGCAATCCTCGATGATGTTGTAGAGTTCATCCGGCTTGACGGAGTGCGCCCGTTTTCGTGTGACGACGATGTTGGTCTGACTTCGTCCCGGTTGCTCGGTGCGAAGTTTGCCGCGAATGCCGAAGAGAACGAGTTCGGTAACGTTGCGGAAATAGAAGCCGACGCCGCGGCCATCGGGTCCGCCATCTTTGCGAACTTTGTACCAGACGATATTGGTCTTATAGGTGAAGCCCCACCGCCGCATGACTTCGAGGCCTTCCTGAATGAGCGCGTTGGGCACCCACAGGTAGAGGTGCGACTGATTCGCGGCGATTTCGCCAACGGGCAGGTTCATTATGTCCTTATTTGACATCGTTTCATAGCGGCTCAATCGCTTGTGCTCGGGTGCCATCTTGCCGGTGCGATTCGAGAAACGCCAAGGCGGGTCAGCGAGAATTGTCTTGTAACGTTTTCTCTTGTACTTCGTCAGCAATTCCATGCCAACGCTGTCGATGCAGAATTCTGAAGACATCATCCATCCTCCGCGTAAACGCTCTTTCGAATACCGACGACGAGTAATGGACACCCGCCACCACCACCACCGCGAATGCGCGGCAGTAGCTTCGACATCCATGTTGTGGTCGTTCCATACTTGCGCCATACGCCAAGGTCAGACATGAGTCCCGCAAGTTCATCCGACTTGGTGATTATGACACCCACGCTGATGACGCGCAATTCGAAAAGCAATCTGAAGTTGTTTAGATCACGATCGTAGAATGGGTCCTTGTTGGACCATTCCAATTCGAGTGCTATTCGCCCCTTCACGCAATCAACTTCGTGGGTAGGGCTTGCCAATTCGGTCTGATCGACGACTATTGCGGTGTCGAAACGTTTTGGCATCCAACCCAGCAACTTAAATGCTCGATCAATTGATTTTGCATATTCCGTCTTTCCGCCGCCTCCGGAAATAATGACGCTTTTCTTGAGCTTGATCTCTCGAAGGACGGCAACGATATCGCTCAATTCTTTCGGGAAATCAGTGGCGAGGATTGCGCCAGCGTGCTTCCACTGGCGGCACTCGTACATCGAGAGGATGTCATCCGGGATCCGCCCCTTGAGATCATCATCCGATGCGTAGTCGCCAACTCGGCTTCGTTGAACGAAGCTTTCACGCTTAGCTCGCGTCTTCTTCTTGGGTTGTACTTTTTTCTTCGGGCGCTTCTTCGCCATGCTCTGAGAGTACGCGACGATCACCAGACAGACAACAAATTGAACACCCTACTCAGGCTGACCGATCTTGGCGGACATGCTGGTTGCCAAGTCGCCCGAGGTTGCAAATCTACCTCAGGAGGCGACTTTCCGGCTGATCGCTACGACTGAATCTGCTCCAGCATTGCGTCGAGGCTTGCCTCTGGCTCGCCCGGTCCATTCGTCAAGTCTCCTGAGGCGACTCGTGGACCTGTGGGGGGTTATTCCGTCTGCGGTCTGCTGGCGTTCGAATCACTGCCGGATGTTCGCAACTCAGGCAGGACATTCTCTTCCCACGCATCGACGGCGGCAAACTTCTGCCATATCGAGCCTTGGGCAATATCAATCCGTGCGCGATGCGTGTCATCGATCAGCACCTCGAAGAACATTTCTTCGACGGTGAGGTCATAGTTCGCCTTGACATCAATGACGTCCACGCCGTCGATTGCGTCGATGCGCCACTTCGTTCGGTTCAAGTCGCCGTAGTAACCGAATGGCGAACCGACGTTGAGGAAGCCGATCGGCGAAGTGAAGGCGCAGGTCAGAACCATGAGCACAATGATCGTGCTAGCCACTGCTGTCTCTCGCCGCTTGCGGCGTCGCTCAAGGTCGAAGATGGCATCAGGTGAGTTCGAAAAACCGCACTCCGGGCAGGTTGCGCCGTCCAATCCCTCCAGCGAATATTTGCACTTTCGACATTGAGTCATGCGACAAGTCCAGCGTTTAGGGGAAGTCCCAACGGTGTCGAGTCGATGAACTGTAGCATGCTCGCACTGTCCATCCGTCAACCGTATGCCGCCCCCGGATACTGATCCTGCGGGGGGTCAAGACGATCGAGTACAGCACGATGCGGACGCACAAGATCGGCGAGCGGTTTTATTTCTATGTATCAAAGCAGTGGGCGGGCATCGCAGCCGGAGATGACCGCGATCTGGATCATTTGCGTGTCTGGCCTGTTCGGTTGCGTCTTTTCAATTTTTCCTCAATCACCTTGCCGAGCGGAATGTCACGCCATTTTCGCCACTCTTTGCGCTGCACCTTGCTGGTGGCTTCGTCGATAGCTTCGGGGGCATCGGAGGCTTTGGTCAACAGGTTGGCAATGGCGTTTCGAATGTTGTGACGATACTTGCGGTTCTTCAGCGCACGTTTGCGGCGCACCCCGGTGCGGGCTGCCTTGTCATTGTTGCCATAGGCGCTGCGCTGATCCTTTGCGAGGCTCAGTTGCTTTTTTCGCTGTGGTGTCAATCGCTGTTTCATCACACACAATCCTATGCACCATGCGTTCGGGTATCTCGATCGCATGGGGGGCTTGATGTGAGCACATCAGGCAGGTGGGCGGGGTTCATCAATGCGCGTGCACCTGCTCCTTGCCTGCTGCGGCTTTGATGCGCTGCAGGGCGACTGCGATTGCTGCTGCGTGCGTTGAGCTTTGGCTCTTTGCTTCCGTGAGAATCTGTGCGGTTGTTTGTTCGATGTGATCGTGCTTCTCATCGAGCTGCTGGCGGGTCATGCCGAGGTACAGGCCGGCCAGTTCGATGAGGCCGCCTGCGTTTACAACAAAGTCCGGTGCATACAGAATGTCCGCGTTGTTGAGCAATACCGCATCTTCATCGGGATCTTCCAGCACGTTGTTGGCAGCGCCGCAGATGATTGGGGTGTTGAGTGTGCTGATGTTGGAGCCGGTGATGACGCTGCCGAGGGCGCACGGCGCGAGGATGTCGCATTCAGTAGAGAGGATCGAATCGGTGTCGGTGATTTCGACGCCTTTGATCGAACGTGCGCGATCGAGATTGCCTTCCTTGATATCAGCAACGATGATGCGTGCGCCGGCATCGCTGAGCAGTTTGGCAAGGTAGTGGCCGACGGAGCCAACGCCCTGGATGGCGATGGTCTTGCCGGTGAAATCGACCGCTTCACCACGATGGGCAAGGCATGCTTTCATTGCGTTGAAGACACCTTTTGCGGTGTATGGCGAGGGGTCGCCGCCAATGGCAACCTTTTCGCCGCCCATGACGTGCTTGGTTTCCAGAGCCATCCAGTCGACGAACTGTGTGTTGACGCCGACGTCTTCAGCGGCGATGTATTGGCCGGTGAAGTTGTTGACGAAGCGGCCCATAGCGCGTGCTTCGGCTTCGGTAGCTTCGTGGCCGCGCTGCGGCAGCAGAATGACACTCTTAGCGCCGCCCATGGGCAGGCCGGCGCAGGCAGCTTTGTACGTCATGCCTTCAGAAAGGCGCAGCACGTCGTAGATGGCGTCAGCTTCGGTGGTGTAATGCCAGCGGCGGGTTCCGCCGAGCGCGTTGCCTAATGCTGTGGAGTGGATGGCAACGATGGCTCTGAGGCCGGTTGCGCGATCTTGATAAAAGCACACGCGCTCATGATCACGTTCGGTCATCTGCTCGAAGATGTTCATCTGATCCCAATCCCTCATAACGGTTGTCCATTTTCAATCGGGCGAAGTTTCACAGCGAAGGCGATGGGTGCGCCGTCAACTGAAGCAACGCTCGTGCTTGATTGTCTGGGCGACTTCGTTTCCCACCCGTCGCTACGTTGTACACTACGCCGGCACGTCCTGCGGGTTGACCAGCGATCCTGAACCGAACTGATTGATATGCGTCTGGTCCTGTTCTCGACCGGTTCCGCGGGCTTCGTCGTTGGGCGTCTTTTCCGCAATAACGTAATCGGAATTCGGTTTGGAATCCATGTGCCGGCTGGCGACGTCCGCCGCAGCGTTGATCATGGCGTCGGCATGATGTCGAAGACCGCGAAGCTGTTCGTTGATGAAGTTCTCGCCGACGTTGAAGACGTGTTCGGCGAGCGTCATTTCATCGGAAAGCTCGGTGCCGTTGACTCCGCTGCGCACGGAGGCGTCGATCTTTGACAGCGTGCATGTCATTGCGTACAGCCAGACAGCAGTCCAACTGAGGCGGGCCTGAATGGTCTGGCGGGTGATGAGTCGCTCTTCGTGTTCCTTGAACATGAGTTTGACTTTATGGCTGAACCGCTGCACGAGTTTTTCAAGGCGATCACTGAGCGGCGTGAGTTTGGGGTGCACCCTGGTGATGCTGGGTTTGGGTCGTTTCATACCCAGGAAGAGTTCTGCGCCGATGCGCAGTGCTGCGCCGATATTTGAGAATGGTTTTTCCTTCACGCCGATCATGTATTCGCCGAGTTGCTTGGAGCCGTAGGCAAAGATGAAGTTGTGCATGACTTCATTTGCACCCTCGACGATTCGGTTGATGCGGCTGTCGCGCCAGAGGCGCTCGACGAGGTTTTCGGTCATGTACCCTTCGCCGCCCATGATCTGCAGAGCGTGGTCGGTGGTCCAGAAGCCGTATTCGGAGCAGAAGACTTTGCACGCTGCGGTTTCGAGCATGATGTCTTCATCATCACGATCGACAATGCCGCAGGTCATGTAGAGCATGGCTTCCATTGCGTAGACATACGCAGCCATCCACGCAACTTTTTCCTGTACGAGTTCAAACTCGAACAGCGCCCGATCGAACTGGTGGCGGTATTGCACCCATTTGACAGCCTGTTCGTATGCAGCCTTGCCCGCGCCGACCATGCCGGCGGAGAGCGTGCATCTGCCGTAGTTCAGGCACGTCAATGCGACGTTGAGTCCCTTGCCTTCTTTGTGCAGCAGGTTTTCGCGAGGCACTTTGACGTTGGTGTAACGGATGCGCGCCTGCCAGGTTCCTCGGATGCCGCATTTGCTGCGGTTTCTGCTGAAGATGTCAATGCCCGGCATGTCCGGCGTGCAGATGAGCGCGGTGATGCGCTCCTTGCCATCCGGCATTTTCTGTTTGGCCATGACCGTGAACAGGCCGGACATCGCACCGCTTGTCGCCCACTTCTTCTCGCCATTGAGAATGTAATGTGTGCCGTCTGCGCTGAGTTCGCAGTGAGTTTCCTGTCCGCCGGCATCGCAGCCGACGTTTGGTTCGCTGAGACAGAACGCGCTGAGCATGTCCGTTGCCATGCGCGGCAGGTAGCGCTTCTTTTGTTCATCGGTGCCGAAGAGGTTGATCGCGCCGCAGCCGATGGACTGGTGCGCGGAGACCATGACTGCTGTGGAGCCGCACGTCTCGCCGATGCGTGAGAGGACGCGGTTGTAACTGGTGATGCTGAAGCCGCCGCCGCCGTACTCCCTGGGGATGATCATGCCCATGACGCCGAGTTTGAACAGGCGTTTGATTGCCCAATCCGGGATTTCCTCGGTCTTGTCGATTTCGACATGCGGATGCTCGTTGCGCATGTATTCATCAAGTGCAGCAAGCAACTGATCGCAGCGTGCGGTTTCCTCGGGCTGGAGTTGCGGATAGGGGAAGGCAAGCTCTTCGCGGTAGTTGCCCCAGAAGAAGTTCTTGAGCAGTCCCATTGTGCTCGGATCGGGGCCGAGCATTTCCTGAGCCTGATCGATCTGCTTGCGGTCTTTTTCCGAGACGTTTTTGAGTTTGTCGGTCAGCTTGGTTTCGGACACCGATTCATTCTCCTTGTCGCCCCGGCCTGCGGCTGCGACCTCCGCGCCGCCAATGGCTCTCATGCACCCGGACAGACCAATCGCCCATCGCTCGATACGCTGTCGCATTGTAGAACGCGAGCGTCCTGCACGCGGTCAAATCAGGGCCAGCCGGTGGGCTGGGCAACGCAACGACTTCGTTCGCCGACGCGGCACACGTTCTGCGTCGAGAACGATCCCGAACAGACGCCTCCGGACCGGACAAAGCCGCCAAGGACGAGACGAAGTCAATGAAGCGACATGGTCGTTGCACACAGGCCGGCTGGTAGCCGTATTCCGCTGGGTTGATGGTAGCAAAGGATGATCGTAGTGGCCAGCTTGTAGCCAGTCTGTTTGAGTTATGTATGGGTTGAATTCTGTTGCGATTTCGATCGCATTCGTGATCGCCAGATCTGCACGATCAGAACGAAGGAGCAGATCACGCCGACGAAGTACGCAGCACTATGCGCCCAAAGGCAGATTCCAAACCGGATGTGCTGATCGGAGGGCACGCGTGATGCTATTGGCTCAAGCAGTCGTACGGCGCCGGATGCGAACGCGATCGCGCCAAGAAATCCGCTGATGATCGACGTGACTTCGGTTACCGCCAGGACGATCAGCAACGGACGTACGAGCGATTGGGCGCTGCGCTTTGGCAATCGGCCCAAACGTGCTACAGATGCAACACCGAGGCCAAGCGGTAAGCCAACCCACCATGTCGCCACAACGCCCCATGCAAGGGCAAGGAGTGTAGGGTCTTCAGATTCAATGATCCTCGGATGGCCGATCGTGAAATACTCGATGCAGATGCGAACGGTGACCTGGTCATGAACAATGCCATAGGTGATGGCAGCCAACGTGCACAATGCGATGATCTTCAGCCACTGCATCAGGTTGTCCGTCAGCCGTACAGCTTTCGTAAGCGCTGCTGCGCTTCTTCGCCAGCGATGACATCCGCTGAGAGCTTCCACGCTTTCTCGAAGACCGGCTGTTCATTTGAGCCGTCAAGTTCATTGAGCCAGCGTTTGGTTACAGTCATGGCATGTGCGCCACCGGTGGCGAGATTTGCTGCGATCTTCTGTACCATTGCGTCCAATTGGTCAGCCGGACATAGATGGGTTGCAAGGCCGATGTCGTATGCGTCTTGCCCGGAAATTGTCCCGCCGCCGAGCAGCATGTGGCGTGCTCGACCCGCGCCGATTTTCTTGATCAGCCACGGTGCGACGACCGCCGGACACACGCCGAGCGTGACTTCCGGGTAACCGACCGTTGATTCAGGATGCGTGACTGCAAAGTCCGGTACAACCATAAGCCCGCACCCGCCGCCGACCGCTGCGCCCTGCACTCGCGCGATCGTCGGCACTGGCAACTGTCGAATCTGCATGCCGACCTGAGCAAGCCGTTGCAACATGCCCGCCATGGCATTGGCATCATCAATCACGCCGCGCAGATCCATTCCCGCGCAGAAAGATTTGCCTGTTCCTGCGAGCACTAGCACCCGTATTTCGCCGGTTTCAATGCGCGCAGTTACGCTTTTCACTGCATCGTGTAGTGCATCGATCAACCCCACCGACAGCGCGTTGCGCTTGGCCGGCCGATTCATTGATATCGTCGCAACACCGTCTTCGAATTCCAGCAATGCAAGCTCTTCTGACATGCGTGACAGTGTAACGCGTTGCTGTGGCGCGGGTTCTCGCAATCTTGGTTTACCAGCTCAACTGTCCGCATTCCGGGCATCGATCCTTGAATTCCAGACCGCGCAGGTCGTATCCGCAGTTCGGGCATTTGTTGGCTTGCCGCAGCAAGGCGCCGCGCACCTGTCGCTTCGTTGAGAAGATGAAAACAATGAATCGTGTGATGTTGATGGCAATCAACAGCACAACCCAAAGCATTATGCACCACAGCACCGAGCCGAATATCCAACCCAAAACGAGCGTCTCGCTGCTGGATTTCGCCTGTCGCCATTCATCTGTGAGCGCATCATGTTCTTTTGCGCGCAGTGTCGCAGCGATCGATGCCAGCTCTGCATCGTTGGAATTGAAAGTTACGTTGGTTGTGAGTTGTCGATCGACAGTCAACGTAAGATCAAGTTGCGGCGGGCGGGCAATACTGGCTGTTCGCACCGGCCACCCGCCAAGCTCAACAGCTTTGAAGAGATGAAACTCGCCTACGGGGGTCATTCCTGACGGCCAGGGCGAGAGCAATCGTTCCTTGTTCACAAGTTCAGCACGCATGGAGCCGGCGGAGTCAAACATCGTGCGCCCGAAGACTTCAGTATTGATGCGCTGCGTCACTATTAGCGAATTCATCAGCCAGACAAGAAGCGGCGCAAGCACAACGGCGATGATCATCGCGATGTCGGTGGCGGTCGACCATCGTGTTCGTTTGGAACTCGCAGAGTAATAGCGAATCAGTCGCAAATGTCTTTGCAGCACACGAAACATGGCTGAAGTGTAATCAGGCAGAGCCGGATGTGGCAGATCACGCGTTGCTGGACGTGCGCACGCCGCGCCGATTCCACCACAACGACAAGATGGTCGCAATAATTTTCGTGCCCGCAGCAGTCGCTCCGCGCAGTGATCCCGAAATCTTGCTGGTGCCTGATCTGCGGTTGCGGTAGGGGACATCAACCTGCGCCACGCGCAATCCCAACAACGCAGCTTTCATCTGCATTTCCACAGTCCAGCCCCATGTGCGGTCAGCCATGTGCATGCGGAGCAGCGCACCCCAGGCAACAGCGCGCATCGGGCCGAGATCGCGATACTTCGCGCCGGTCAGAACGCGCATCATTGTGCATGCAAGTCTGTTGCCGAAGCGCTGTACTGCATTCAACGAACCCGGCTCTGCTTGTGCAGGTCGGCAACCGATTGAAACGTCCGCGGCACCGCTCAGTATCGGTTCAAGAACCGCACGCAGAGCGGTGGGGTCATCCGCAAGATCCGCATCAACAAACGCAACAATATTCGGCGGGTCGTTGTTGCGCAGAAAGTCAAGTGCTTTTAGACACGCAGCGCCATACCCGCGCTGCGGTTCATGTACGACGATTGCGCCGCGAGCACAAGCCATTGCTGCGGTTTGGTCGGTTGATCCGTTGTCCGCAAGCACCACCCGCCGAACCAAACCCGCCGGCAACGCATCAAGCACATCAAACAGCGCATTGATATTCGCCTGTTCATCCAGCGCGGGAATAATCAGATCGCTGGTCATTCAGTGAGTTGAATCGCACTCGTTTCAAATCTGAAACGCAGCACTGTGGTTATTGTAATGACATGGAGTATCGTGATTCCACGATCGTCAGCAATAAATTCTATTGATCTCGCCATGTCCGGAAGTTGGCGCATCGTGAGAAGATCACCGGCTGTATTGTAGATCGAGAGGTACGAACTCTGAGAAGCTAGATCAAGTTCGTACTGTTCGTCGAATCTCGTTGCAGTAAAAGCCAACAATAACTCTTCATCGCCATCACCCGTAATATCATGCGTCGCAAATAATGGAAATACAGCGGTATTGTCAGGCAGTTTCAATTGTTCCATCCAGACTTGTCGACCATCGGTTTGCCAAACACCGGTGTAACACCTGGTTACCGCCGCTGGCGCGTCTATTTGTGTTCCCGCCGCGAAGTGTGGAATGCCGTCAATAGAGATGACACGTATATAGGCGGGATACTGCTGCGGCAGCCCCTCCAGTCGCACTGATCGGGTAGAACCGTCGGCGGAGATTACGTGGACGACGTTGCCGTTTGTCGTCACGATCAGTTCCTCGCTGCCGTCATTATCAACGTCGGCCTTTACAGGATCGCCAAAGATTTGACTCGGCCGAATCGTCTCCAATGATTGAAGACGCTCTGGCGTAGTTTCATCAAGTACGATTCTCTGATCACTCTGCTCGTCGTCGTCTATTACAGTGTTTTGTCCAATAGCTACGACGGACAAACTGAATACAATTCCAATTCCGATCCATGCGATCCGATTCATGGCGGGTCCTTTCAAGGCAAGCAGAAAGCATTCAATCACGAACTTCGGCATTGCACTCGATTCTTGTTCCCTTGTCTCGTATTCTTGAGAGACTAAGTGAACGCGGCGTGTATTCCGTGTCGGAAGAGTTATTTCATTGGATTATTATTGTCGTCGGCATCTTTGTGTTGTAGATGCGTTGGCGTCAACATTGCTCGAAGTGATTGTTCGGGATCGGATTGCCGGAGCAGATGCTCGCCGACAAGTGCAATGTAGACACCTTGGCGGCGCAGTTTCGCAAGGTCTTCGGCGGAGCGAATTCCGGATTCGCTAACAACGATGCGCGTGTCATCGACCATGTCCAGCATCCGCAGCGTGTGTGAGACATCCGTGGTCATCGTTTTCAGATCACGGTTGTTGATCCCCAGCAGCGAATAGCCGGAGTGCGGAAACCCGATGTGCCGTTTCACCTTCAGCAGGTTTTCAACATCGTGAACTTCGACAAGCGTAGTCATCCCCAGTTCACGTGCGAGAATCAGCATGTCCAGCATCGCGCCTTCGGTGAGAACCTCAGCGATAAGCAGCACTGCATCGGCGCCGGCTGCTCTGCTTTGCCAGATCTGGTACTCATCGACGATGAAATCCTTGCGCAGCACAGGCAGGTCGACGGCAGTGCGAATCTGCTGGATATAGCCGAGGTGTCCGCCGAAGTGCCGTTCATCAGTCAGGCAGGAAATCGCAGCAGCGCCGCCGCGCTGGTACTGTTGAGCAATGGCCACCGGATCAAAATCTTCGCGGATCAGTCCTGCTGACGGGCTGCTCTTTTTCACCTCAGCAATGATCCTGCTGGTTTCGGTGTTGCGTTCGCGTACAAGAGCTTTGAAGAAATTCCGAGGTCGACCGACTTCATTGACCCGTTGTTTCAGTGTCTCCAGCGGCGTTTGTGACATTGCCTTGGCGACTTCCACACGTTTGCGAGCGATGATTGTTTCCAGGCCGATGGTCATGACGGTTCGCAATGTCCTCGTGTATGCGGTCGTTGTGTGGGCTGCTCTGGCTGTCGTGCCGGTCGGCTCGACTGCATGGGCACAGGACGAACCAGCGGCTCCAGTTATAGCCGCGCCCCCGGCTGGCGACCAACCGCCGGTCGAGACGGCTGTTCTGAGAGGTGAAGCCGGGCGGTTCACCGTCGCTGATGCTGTCATGCTCGGTCTTGCAGCACTGAGTCTCGGAATTTTTTTCGGAGCACGGCTGTGGCGGCTGCCCAGACATTCAAATCGCCCGGAAGCGTTTCCGCCGGTTGTTGGCGTCGCGCTATACATCGCCATCTATCTCGCAGCGATTCTTGGAGCATTGTTCATTGCGCCGGCATTCGTGTCAGAATCCTTTGACGCAGCTGATCCGGCGTTTCAGGACAGCGTGATCGTGCAGGCCTGTGCGTACCTGCTGCAATGTCTCGTTGCAATCGTGTTTTTCGTGTTGGTCCTCAGGGCCGCAACGCAGTCGACCGAGCAGCGATCGCGGCTTTGGGTTGCTGGAATGCTCGGCGGGGCTGCGTTGCTGTTGACCTGGCCGGTTTCCCAGGCCGTCGCAGCAGCTGCGGGTTTCGTGCAGACGCTGTTGACGGATGAGCCGATTCGCATTCTGGCGCATGAAACACTGCGGGAAATGCTCGAACGCCCGGCTGACGGGTGGTTCTTCGCGCAGGCGGTACTCGTCATAGTCTTCGCGCCGGTTCTGGAAGAGGTTCTATACCGGGGGATCTTTCAGGAAACGCTCCGCAGGTTGGGGCTCGGCGCCTGGCCGGCAATTCTCGGCACGAGCATCTTCTTTGCGGCAATGCATTGGACGGTCGTGGAAATTCATGCACTTGTCTCGCTGGCGGTGCTGTCCATCGGTTTCGGCTGGATCTACGAAAAAACCGGCAGGCTCACCGCGCCGATCGTCATGCACGCGCTGTTCAATGCGGGCAATCTGGGGATAGCAATGCTTGCATCGCAGACAACATCCGCTGCAGCGTTGTTACCATGACCGCCCCGATGACTACCACCACCGCCAAACCGCGCATTCTCACCGGTGATACGCCGACGGGGCAGCTGCACCTCGGCCATTACGTTGGCTCGGTCAAACGCCGGGTCGAACTGCAGGATAAGTACGAAGCGTACATTCTCATTGCCAATATGCACGCGTTCACGACTCGTTCGGACAAGCCCGATGAGATTCGCAGGGATTGTCTTGAGATCGTGCGCGACTGGCTTGCAATGGGGCTGGAACCGCAGCGATGCGCGATGGTGTTGCAGACGGAAGTGCCCGCCATTGCGGAGCTGACGTACTTCTTTGCGATGCTGTTGCCGTTCAACCGCGTTATGCGCAACCCCACGCTCAAGGATGAAATCAAGGTTAAGAATCTCGGCGAGAATTACAGTTTCGGTTTTCCGCTGTACGCAGTCGGGCAGACGGCGGACATTCTTGCGTTCCGCGCGCATTCCGTGCCGGTGGGGGAAGACCAGGTTCCGCACATTGAACTGACGCGCGAAGTGGCTCGGCGGTTCAATCAGATGTACTGCGGCGTCGATGAACACGCAGAAGATGACGATCACGAAAAACTCGGCGGTGTGTTCCCCGTTCCCAAAGCAGATGTCGGAACCATCGGCAGACTCATCGGCACCGACGGCGTCAACAAGATGTCCAAGAGCCTCAGCAACGCGATTTTCATCACCGACACGCATAAACAGATCAAGAAGAAACTTGGCAAGCTCTACACCGGCAGGCAGAATCCTACCGACCTAGGCGATATCAACAACGCGCTGTTTCAGTACGTGCGCACGTTTATTCCTGATGTCGAGCGTGTCAAAGAACTCGAGCGAGCGTACGCAGCAGGCGAAAACATCGGCGACGGGCATATCAAGGTCGAAGTCGCTGATGCCATCAACGAATTGCTCGAACCAATGCGCGAGCGGCGCGCGAAATACGAAGGCGATGATCAAGCGATCATCGATATTCTCGAAGACGGCACCCGCAAGGCGAATGTCATTGCGGAGCAGACGCTGTTGATGGCGAAGGACGCAGCGAAGCTGAAGTTCTTCGAACGGGATATCGTATTGAAGTAATCGCAGAACCCCAGCGCCGCATTCGATGCAGTGCTCACGGTGTATGAACAACGCCGCCCGGATCGGACGGCGCTGCGCAAGTCTTCCTTCGTTTTCCGCTGAACGCGACCAACGGTCGCGGCTTTATGAATCGGTCTCACCATGCAAAGATGGCGTCGAAGACCTGGGCGATGAGACCTTTTTCGTTGGCTTTCTTTAGTTCACCACTGTTTACCTTCTCGACGGAGAGATCGTGAATCTGGTTGGAAAGAATCGTATTGGCGGGCGTGACATCCTCCGGCCGACATACGCCTGTCACCTTCATCGTCGAATCTTCCTGATCCTGTTTGATGTGTGTGCGGGCTTCGAGAATGAGATTGCCGTTGGGCAGGACTTCGATGACTTCAGCGGTGAGCCGTGCGGTGAATTCATCTTCGCGTTCGTAATCACCCTTGCCTCTGAATTTCTTGTTTGCTTCGACATCAATTTCAGGCAGGTTTGTGCCGCTGCCTGCTTCGAGTTGCAGTTGCAACATGCTCACCAGATCAAAATGCGGCCAGGCATTGACCTTCGCGCCGATCTCGCCTTTCTTTTCCGCTCTCAGTTCATGCGTGCTTTCGGCTTTGCTCACTTCGCGCACAATGACCTGGATCAGATCATGGCGTTCGAAGATACGCGGCTCCGGTTGTTCGATCGCAAACAGACTCACTGCACGCATCGCATGGGCGCGATCTGTATGCAACTCCGCCCGCGCCACATCCGCTGCGTAGGCCTGTGCCATAACGGATTGCGATTCTTCAACGACAGGCACTTCTTGTGCAGACGCAGTAGTTCCCACTGACGTCAGAAACACTGCGGTCACTATCAAGGTCATTTTCATGTGCTGTTTCTTTGGTTTCATCTCTGAGTTCTCTGCATCTGCGAGGCGAATGACTTATCACCGCGCGAGGTCAACAATTGCCTGGTTTCTGCCGGTGACTTGGGCGAGGAATGTCTCGCGTTCTCCGAGTTTGCGAAATTCGATAGTGTCGCCTTCGGAGCCGTCAGTTCGAGCTTCTGCCTGCATGGTCAAGGCAACACCGCCGACCAGGCAGCGCACTTGCACAACATCACCGCGTTCGATCAGAGTTTGTTTCTTCACATCACGCAGTCGGATCAGATCGTCCTGTTTCAAAGATGTTGTTGCGATGCGCCCGGCGAGATCGGCTGGGCTGATCATCTCGCGCACCATGCTTCCCTGCACCCACTGGTTTGTTGTTTGCACGTCATTCGCGTCAAGCACTGCACCCCTGCGAATGTCACGGCTGGCCTGACCGGCAGTCACATGAACTTCCACATCGACGTGTACGGTCTGTTGCAGTGCGATGCGGCCGTTGTGCCACGCTCGGATCTGCAAGATCACACGATCCGCTTCAAAACTGCTCGTTGGCTGTATTTCGAATCGATATTGCGCAGTCGGCAGACTGAGGAACTCCTGATCTTTCGTATCGAACGTCAATCGGAGCCGTGCGGGATCGAGTCGAAGCTGCTGAGCAAGTGTTGCCGCGATGATGCTTGCTGCATTTCGTTGGCGCAGGATCGAATTGGCACGCAGGCTGTTGTTGTCTGTGGCGCTACTTTCGAGCGTTTGCGCAACTTCGCCGATTGTTGCGCCGGTCATTGCCTGCGGAGCGCCAGCGAGTCGTGACGCGCATCGCACATCAGCTTTGCAGCCGTTGAGGTCAATCAAACCCCAGTGTGCGCCAGCAGCACTCAGCGTTTTTCGCACCTGCCCGATGGTGATCGTCATCGGTTGTGCGGGATCATCGATGGTTGTCAACACAACATCGGTGTATCGCTGCGCATGTTCGCCGGTGAGTTTGGCAACGTCGCCGAGCGTGACAGTCTGTACGTCAGGCGCAAGCGTCACCGACTGCATTATCGCGATCGAATCCGCCTGTGCGGTATTCGCACCGAATGTGAATGTCAGAATTGCTGCTGCGATCGTCCTGATCATTGTGTTGCGTCCTGCGTTGTAGGTCATCGGCGTCTCAATTCAAAGTGTGTTTATTACCCGCGGCGGATGTTGCTGATGGTTTGCAACACTTCATCCGCAGCCTGGATTGACTGGCTATTGAGTTCGAATGCTCGTTGCGTACGGATGAGATCCACCAGTTCGGTGACGGGGTCAACGTTTGACGCTTCGATAAAACCCTGAAGTATGCCGCCGCGCCCGCCGTCGAGTGGTTCGCCAGTGTTCGGGTCGCCGGAGGCTGCGCTCGGTGCGTAGAGGTTTTCGCCGATCTGCCGCAGCCCCGCAGGGTTAATAAACGTTGCCAGTTCAATTTGCCCGACTTCATCCACATCCGCCTGCCCGGGGACTGTGACGCCGACCACACCGTCGCTTGTGATCGTGATGCCTGTGGCTTCTTCAGGAATGGTGATCGTCGGATCAAGGCGTCTGCCTGTGTCGTTGGCAAGGACAATTTCGCCATCTGAATTCACGACGAAGTTGCCAGCCCGGGTATAGGCGACGCCGCCTTCGCTCAAGTCGTCTTCCACCTGCACGGGAAAGAATCCGTCGCCTTCGATGGCAATATCGAGCGGCCGACCACTGTTGCGCAGCGCGCCTTGTTCAAAATCGAGCTGCGTACCGGAGACTTTTGTTCCCAGGCCGACGTACAAACCGGTTGGCCGTTGATCTGCGTTGGCGTTTTCCACGCCGGGTTGGGCGCGTTCCATATACAGCAAATCCTGAAAATTGGTTCGGCTGCTCTTGAACCCGTCGGTGTTGACGTTTGCCAGGTTGTTGGCAATGACATCCAGCGACGTGTTGAGTGCGCTGAGTCCGGTTGATGCGGCCTGCAATGCGACGATGGCCATTGTCGTGTTCCTTTTCATACACTGCGCGACACGTTGCGCAGCTCAACCAAGCAGGTGCGAATTACGCAACCCGGCCGAATGTTCCGATTGCCTGTTCCATAACCTGATCGTGATACTGCATCATCCGCGCGCTGCTCTGTGCGGATTTGGTCGCACCGATCATTGCATTGAGCGCCATGATGGAATCAACCGCGCTGGTTTCTATAAACCCCTGGTTGATCGAACCGGTTGCCGGTTGCAATAAGCCCTTGTCATCACCTGCGAGTTTCAGAAGGTTGTTGCCGACTTTTTGCAGTGCTGCGGGGGCGGCCGGCACGACGAGTTGCAACTGCGACACCAATGCGCCGTCCTGCATGATCGCGCCGTCACTATTGATCTGCACCGACTTGGTGGGATTAAGCGTAATTGGCTGGTGATTAACATCCAGCACCTGTCGTCCGGTTGTTGCCATCACCAGTTCGCCGTTGTTGTTCATGGTGAATCGGCCGTCGCGGGTCAACTGAAACGACTCGGTGCCGTCAGCTTTATTGCCTTCGACGAGAAAGAACCCCTCGCCTTTGATCGCAACATCCAGCGGCCCGCCTGTCTGCTCGAGATGTCCCTGATCATTGCTGATCATTGTCGGCGCGAGCAACGTGCCGCCACCGAGCTGTTCGAGGAGCCACTGCGGATCGGCTGTTGGCACGGGGCCTTCAAGGCGCTCCGGAAGACGAGCCCGGCTGAAAACCATGTCGGGTTTGAAACCGACAGTGTTGGCGTTGGCGAGATTGTTCGCGATGACGTCCTGCCGGTACAGGTTCGTCAGCACGCCCGACGCAGCCAGATACATTCCGTAGTTCATGAGCACTGCTCCCGCGCGAACCGCAATGCACCATTGGCTGCGTTGTCGGTTGGCTGATCGTCTGGTGACGGCAGACCAACGGATTGCGCCAGGTGAATCGAAGTAGCCGCGCGGGCGATGCGAATGGCCGAAGCCGCCAGCGCTGCGATATCGTCGCTGCGCTCGCTTCGCACGCCGACCGACTCCTCGGCTCGTCGTACGTTCAGATCAATCGTGTTCGTGTGCTCGCGCACGTGGCACTCCTTGCCTTGGACACTTCCGATGCACTGATGCAATCGCCATGCCTGTTGGGAAGCGCCCGTGCTAGGGTGTGAGCAGAGTTTGCAGAGGAGAAAATCGCTCGAACACTGCGCCGAGCGCAAAGCTCGCCGATGGGCTTTTCATCGAACGCGCAATTCTCGCCGATAACCCTCAGAACCATTTCTGGCGAAATGAAACGGAGCCAACCGATGGCGTAGCAGCGATATATAAAAGGGCACGTCATGGACGACGGAACGACCCCGGCTGGCGCATGCGCCTGTCCTCACATCAATCGCGACGATCAACGTTGCGGTAACCGGTTCACGCTTACTCGACTTGACCAGGCGTTCACGGTCTGTCTCGGATCGTTCAACGCCTGTCCTATGTACCACCGGATTAACTGCGAAATCAGCTCCGCCCGCAATGAAAACGTCGGCTGTATGCCGCGAGTCACCCTGACCACGAATGGATCCACCAGCACACTTCGCCGCACAGGTACGTGATTTCACAGCGTATCTGAAGGTCGAAGCCGGTCTCGCCGACGCAACGCTGGAAGCATACGGCCGAGATCTGAACGACCTGCTCACCCACCTGCACGACTCCGGCGTGTCGGCACTACATGATGTTCGCGCGCATGATCTTGCGGAACATCTGCGCAATCTGTATCGCGGCAGGGGCATGCAGCCGTCATCCATCGCCCGGCATCTTTCGACGATCCGCGTGTTCTTTCGATTCCTCTTCGCCAACGGCCGCATTGCTGACAACCCTGCGCTGCTGCTGGAGCGCCCGACGCGTTGGCGCAGATTGCCCGGAGTGATATCACCGGCCCGGATGAAGAAGCTGCTTGCTTCGCCATCGCCGGAGACCGGCAGACTATGGCTCCGCGATAAAGCGATGCTGGAACTCATGTACGCAGCCGGCCTGCGAGCGTCGGAAGTGGGCGCCCTACAACTCAGGGATTACAACCCGACGCTTGCAGTGTTGCTTGTGACCGGCAAGGGCTCCAAGCAGCGACTCGTGCCGGTCGGCGATCCCGCCCGAAATGCGACTGACACGTACATTCAACAATTGCGGCCGGAGCTTGCCCGCTTTGGTGACGGCCGCGACAAGGGGCGATTGCTGCTTTCCAACACAGGCCGGCCGCTTGAGCGCGTCGCAGTCTGGCAGATTGTCACCCGCCATGCCCGGCAGGCCGGCCTTCGAAATGTCCATCCGCACATGCTTCGACACAGCTTTGCCACGCACCTGCTGGCAGGCGGGGCGGATCTGCGCGTCGTGCAGGAGTTGCTCGGTCATTCCGACATTTCCAGCACCCAGATTTACACCCATGTGGATCGAAGCCGCCTCCGCGAAGTCCTCAAGCGGTATCACCCTCGGCCGTAGCACTTCGCAAGCGCAATGACCGAGCGTTTTGGGCGTTTGCATGGAAGAAAGCTGCGGCTGCGCGCATCGTCTACAGTACTGCTCGTGCGCTTCTGTTGTCTATTCACTGGGGATACACACTCTTGGCTCCATCACGCCCGATGAATCTGCGAAGTAAGACTTCCGGCACTGCAGCGCAAACAGTACTGCACAGTGCTGCCCTGTTTGTTGCATTCTGCGTGAGTTTCAGCAGTGCTGCGATCGGCGCAGCAGGTGAAACGGCCCGCGATTATGTGCAGCCATACGTCACCCGCGTGCAGTATCAGGAATTACTTGAGTCGATTGATCTTGATCGCGATCAACAGTTTATTGCGACTGCGATTTACTCCGATTACGCAAATATGATTGACGATGCCGTCGACGCGGCTAATCAGTTGGCGGTTGATGCAGGGCGCGACACCGTTGATGCGGTGCTTTCGGGCCGGGTTCGAATGACCGCTGACGAACTGCGTTCGCTTCGCGTCAATGTGCTCAAGGCGCATACCACGGTCTGGCCGACCGTTGATGCTGCGCTGTATGACCTGTTGGAAGGCACTCAGGCAATCCTGAATAGTGTGCAGGCGCAGCAGGCTGATCCGGTTCTGCTCGGGCTTCGGCGTGATCTCTATCTTGAGCCGGCTCGGATGCAGCAGTACAGCAGTGAGTATGCAGGTGAAGGCGTATGTCTGCTCGATCTTGTTGCTGAAGCTCGAACCGACGGCGGAGAATTGGCAGGCGTCGACAACAGACAGTTGCAGCAACTGCTTCGTACCTATGAAATGCAGTTGGATCAGGTTCTTCCCGATGTTGCGGCGAAGCTTCGGCAGGCATCCGTCGATCGTCGACTGGCGTCAATTGATCGTGATGATCGCGCCGAGCGCGCAGCCGACGCGCGGTTGTTGCAACCGTGGCAGCAACTGTACGACTTGAACCGCCGCACCGCACAGGCGATTGCCGGGTTGGCTGCCGATCCCGCTGACAGCCAGGCATTGATGGATCGATTTCACACTGCGTGCTTTCCCTGGCTTCTCGATGATGCGCTTGCTGATCGGCAGTATGACTGGCTGAGCAAACAGTCGTTGGCGGACCCAGCTTCTTCGCAGATCGAACAGGCATATACGCTGTATCGCAAACAGCGGCGCGTGCTGGCTGAATCAATGATTGAATTGATCGTCGATGCGCGATTGACGCTTGCGGTTCCGATGCACCCGATGATGGACCCGACTGATGTGCCTGATGATGCTGCGGAAGTCTATGAACAGATGATCCGCATCACCGGCGAGCAGAAGGCAGCACGATCACAAGTCCGTGATGCATTCAACGCGGCGCTGACTACTGCACAGCGCAAGGCGATGAACCGCGCTGTGCGGTGAACATGTCACAAGATCGCGACCGGCTGTCGCCTCTTCATGTCGCACCCCGCCGCGCAACATCACGCCCACATGACGTGCATGTCGTTGATTCACCAACCGGATGCGCGCATCTTGGGCACAGGCTCTTGCGCACACGCCGCCGGCTACGGAGTGCAAACGGCGCAGCAAAGAGCAGTAAAAAGGAGAACCGTATAGAACACGGTGTTGATCGCAAAGCCGGGCCAGAGCGGTTGAAGCAGCAGCCCTCGTTCTTCCATGAAAAATGCCATAGCGCAGAAATCAACCAGACAGCAGCAGCACAACGCATTTGACTTCCACCGCTCACCCACGATCATGCGCGCATGCCAAGCGCTCCCGATCCATGTGTCATCGTTATCTTCGGCGCCTCCGGCGATCTGACCGCCCGCAAACTCATCCCCGCGCTGTACGAAATGCACTGCTCCTGCCAGTTGCACGCGCAGACAACCATGCTCGGCATCAGCCGCACAGACTACTCCGATGAACAATGGCGCGATGATCTGCAGCCGTGGGTGAAAAAGCACGCCAACGAATACGACGAAGCCACCTGGCGCGAATTCGCCCGACGAATCCACTATTATGCGGGTGATGCCACGAAGCAGGACACGTATCCGGATCTCGCCAAGCGCATCGAATCGCTTTCCAACGACAATGATTCGCGTGGGAATGTGCTGTTTTACCTGTCTGTCAAACCATCATTGTATGAACCGATCATCGAACAGATTGAACAGTCCGGCATGATTCTCGAAGGCAAGCGATGGTGTTCGATCAATCGCGAGCAAACGCCGTGGCAACGGATTATTGTCGAAAAGCCCGTCGGACACGACCTTGAATCCGCAGAAGCGCTCAACCGTACACTGGGAAGAGCATTTGAAGAAGATGCTATCTACCGCATCGATCATTATCTCGGCAAAGACCTCGTACAAAATCTACTTGTGCTGCGATTTGCGAATTCGATATTCGAACCGCTATGGACGCATCATTACATCGATCACGTACAGATCAGTGCTGTCGAAACCGTCGGCGTCGGCGAGCGGGCAGGGTACTACAACGAATCCGGCGCGATCCGCGACATGATTCAATCGCACTTGTTGCAGGTTTTGGCCCTCGTGGCAATGGAACCGCCTACAAGCTTCGATGCGCCGCATATTCGTAACGAAAAGATCAAAGCGATCGATGCGATCAAGATCACACCTGTGGATCGACTGGCCCAATCCGCTGCGCTTGGACAATACGCCGGTGATGAAAGTGAAACTGCGTATCATGAGATTGACGATGTGCCCGATGGATCGACGATGGAGACATTTGCTGCGGTGAAGCTGCTGTTTGAGAATTGGCGCTGGGCAGGTACGCCGTTTTATCTGCGCACCGGCAAGCGGATGGCAATGAAACGCACGGAAGTGGCGATTCAGTTCAAACCACCGGCAGCGGATCTGTTCGCAAAGATACAGCCGCTGTCTGATGTGAACCGACCGCCGAATCGATTAGTGATAGAGATCGCGCCGCGTCCGGGCATTTCGTTGCGCTTTGAGGGCAAGGTGCCAGGCGCGGGCGGAGGGCTGAGCCCTGCGATCATGGAGTTTGATTTCATCGACTGGTTCGGTCGCGAACCAACCGAGGCGTACGGCCCGCTGCTGCTGGATGCAATGCGCGGCGATCAGACGTTGTATCCGCATCGTTATGAAGTTGAAGGTTCCTGGCGGGCAATAATGCCGTTTCTCGATGACAAGGCGCAGATTCTTCGCGACACTATTCGGGCGAACTACAAAGCGGGCAGTTGGGGTCCGTCGGCAGCTGATGAACTGCTGGCGCGCGATGGGCGGGCGTGGCACAACGGCGAGCAGGTCATTGGCGCGTGTGCAAAGTAGCCGTCGTCATAACGCTCTTTGTAGAGCCTACTTGTGACATCGACAGCGAAGTCGGCGCATGAGCATGTTACGCAATTGCTGCTGATGAACGTGGCACCCGCCCGATACCGAAATGTATAGGCAATGGCATTTTGAATGAGCAGATTTTTTTGTCATGGAGGCCTGACATGATTCGCGCAATCCTCAGCATAATTGTCAGCTACATAGTATTGGCCGTCGTTACCGCGCTGTCACTGACAGTCGCGTGGATTGTGATAGGTGAGGACGGCGCATTCGTCGATGACACATGGCTTATTTCCCCCAAGTGGTCTGCGGCAATGCTTGGTGTCGGCTTGGTTGCGGGCGTTGTCGGCGGGTTCGTCTGTCATCTCATCGCCCGTTCGAAAAAGGTCATCATCGTTTTCGCGGTGTTCGTGCTTGTGCTTGCCGCGTTGGGTTCGTTCTACAACCACAGCATGCAGCACGAGAAGCCAACCCGGCCGGACGATTTAAAAATGTTCGAAGCAACGAACAGCGCCAAGCAACCCCCGTTGGTTCTCTATCTCAATCCACTGCTCAATACGATCGGCGTCATCATCGGCGGCGGTTTGCGCAGCGACAAGCGAGCCACACCAACGCAATGATTACTATTCAGTGAGCGCAGCGGTGGCAATTGCGCCTTGTCCCACTATGTCGTGGTCGTACCACTTGTGAATCACTGCGCGCCAATCATCAGCACACTGACAGCGGATGAATTCTGCTTTGACATCATTGCCTTTCGGATGATGGTGCGCGAACTTGATACCGAACTTTCGCATCATGCGTGATGCAGGTTTTTCGCCATGCAGGGACATTGACAATTCGAAATGTTGCAGCAGTGCATCGCGTTGTTCTTCGATCGTCGGCAGGGTGGGTTGAGCGCCGGCCATCATCTGCCGGGCCTGGCGGAAGATCCACGGGTTGCCGATGCACCCGCGCGCGACACTGACAGCATTGACGCCGGTGACTTCGAGCATCGCAAAGATGTCCGCAGCACACCAGATATCACCGGAGCCGAAGAGAATGCGGTCGTTGTAGCGCTCACGCAAATCTACAAGCGCCTGCCATCTGCCGGGGCCGTTGTACTTTTGCTGCACTGTTCGACAGTGCACTGTTGCCCACGCATAACCAAGCTCATACGCAGCACAGAAAACACGATCGAAATTCGCCGCCATCTCCGGCGTGTCATCAAAGGCGCGTCGCAACTTCACAGTCGTCGGGATGTCGCCCGGTACGGCATCGCGCACTGACTTGAGGATCGCAATTGCATCAACCGGATGTGCAAGAAAATGTCCGCCGCGATTCCGTTTGCGGATTTTCTTCACCGGACACGCAAGGTTTACATCGATGACCTCGTAGTTCATCGTTGCGAGCAGCGCCGCGCCAGTTGCCATTTCATCAGGATGGGTGCCCATGATCTGACCGGCAATCGGATGATCATCCAGCCCCGCAGCGCGGTTGTCTGTAACGTCGCCGGTGCCGCATTCTTCAGCCAGCAGATCGGGGTCTTCGCGGGTTCGCCCCTTCCCGCCGTTGATCAGTGTGCGGTCGAGCAGGGCTTCGGTGACGCAGTACGGGCAGCCGTGTCGACGGGCCACCAGCCGCATCGCGCCGTCCGAATATCCAGCGAGGCCCGCCTGGAAGAACGGCGCATCGAAACCGGGAACCAGCCGCGTGATTCGCTCATCAATGCGCACCGATCGCGCGACCGCATCAATCGGCCGCGGCACCTTCCGGCATGGTTCATCGATGGCTGTGGGCTGCAGCATCAGGACTGATCATAGCCATGACGGCCGGCTGCCGATCATCACATCAGTGCCGCCGTGTTACACTGTCCATCGTGATGAGCAGCACACAATATCGAAGAGCAGGTTTAGCAGTCGTGGCGATTAGCCTGCTGAGCACCGTCCCGGGTTGCGAACAGCAAAGGTTCGTTCCCGAATCGGCGACTCGGCCGTACCCGCGCGAGCTGCACACGACCAACGTGGTGGACATACAGGTCTTCCGCGACGGGTCGGACATTGAACTGATCAACTCCACCTCGATGAGCTATCAGGATTTTGACTTGTGGGTGAACCAGCGATACCTCAAGCGGGTTGAATCGCTCCCTGCGGGCAAGCGGTTGACGATTTCACTGTGGGATTTCTTTGATGTCCGCGGCGAGCGCATGAACGCGGGCGGTCTGTTCCGCACGACCGAGCCGACCCCGGTGCGCATGGTCGAAATTCAGCAGGCAACAGACGATGCATTAGTCGGGCTGATTGCGATTCCCGAAGTTGAGATTATTCGCTACGAGTGAAGCCGCAATTGATTTGATCAGGGTTTGCGCTCGAATGTTCGAATCGTGAACGAATGTTCGTGGCGCTCGTCGGCGGAGTGGTGTTGCTCGTCGACGATCCGCCAATGCTCTTGGGCAAACTCCGGAAAAAATGCGTCGCCTTGGAATTCCGCGTGGACAAGCGTGAGGTAGATTCGATCAGCCAGCGGCAGCGCATCACGAAAGATCGCTTCGCCGCCGATGACGAACGATTCATCGATGGTTGTCGGCGCGATTCGCAGTGCTTCGGGCAGGCTGTGCACGACTGTTGCGCCGTCTGCCTCGTATTTCTCCTGTCGTGTGATCACGATGTTCGTGCGGTTCGACAGCGGGCCGTCCATTGACTCCCAGGTTTTGCGGCCCATGATGACGGCGTGCCCGCGCGTCGTGCACATGAAGTGCTTCATGTCATCCGGCAGCCGCCACGGCAGGTCGCCGTCGACGCCGATTACACGATTTTCCGACATAGCTGCGATGAGCGAGAGCATGGTTGAATTGGATCTTACACCGCGATCGGGGCTTTGATGTGCGCGTGCGGGTTGTAGTTGATCAATTCGAAATCTTCGTACCGGAAATCAAAGATCGACGCCACTGAAGGATTGATCTGCATAGTTGGCAGGCTTCCGGGCGTACGCTGCAATTGCTCGCGGGCCTGGTCGAAGTGATTGCTGTACAGATGCGCATCGCCGAGTGTATGGACAAATGACCCGGCTTTCAATCCGGTCACTTGTGCGATCATCATCGTCAGCAGTGCGTAGCTGGCGATGTTGAACGGCACGCCAAGGAAGATGTCCGCACTGCGCTGATAGAGCTGGCAGCTTAATCGACCGTTGCCATCGGCGTCTTCATCGACATAGAACTGGAACAGCACATGGCAGGGGGGCAGCGCCATATTCTCGATTGCTGCAACATTCCACGCGCTGACGATCAATCTGCGCGAGTGTGGATTCGTGCGAATCTGTTCGATGAGGTTTGTAATCTGGTCAATTGTGCATCCGTCGGGCGTCGGCCAGCTGCGCCACTGCGAACCGTACACCGGCCCGAGTTCGCCGTTCCCGTCGGCCCATTCGTCCCAGATGCTGACGTTGTGTTTGTTGAGCCAACCGATGTTCGTATCGCCGCGCAGAAACCAGAGCAGTTCGTAAATGATTGAACGCAGATGCAATTTTTTCGTGGTCAGCGCGGGGAAGCCGGCTTGCAAATCGAAGCGCATCTGCCAACCGAAGATACTGCGGGTGCCGGTTTGGGTGCGGTCCGGCCGATCGCTGCCGTGGTCCAGCACGTGCTGCATGAGTTCGAGATATTGTTTCATAACGACGAGAATCCTAGCGGGTTCGCGCGGCTCGGAATTCCGCTGGCGTCTTGTACACGAGAATTGAACACGCTCATGCGATAGCAGCCAGTTCCTTGTGGATTTCCCGAAGCAAATCAAACTGCGCCGGCGACCATGAAGCCGCGCGGCCCCGCTGCTGCTGCAACGACAATTCATCACCCAGACCGGTCGAACCTGATTCACGCATCTTCAGCAGGATGCGATCGCGAATCTCGGAGGCATTCGTAACGCCTTCGAGAGCGCCCTGGTTGGCTGCTGCTGCGCGCTGTTTGCCCCCGGCCGACCCCGCTCCGGCAGTCTCGACGACAACTGTCGCAATTTTGAAATGGCGCTGCACCGGACCCTGCGTCACCTTGACGTTCTGAATGTTCTCGTAGGTGATTGTGCGTTCATCAATGATCCACACGCCACGCCGAATGCGCAGCGCGCGGTCCGTCATGATGTACCACGTCGTGTCGAAACGTAATTGCAGCGCGATATAGGCAACGATCGTTGGCGCGATGAGCACAATTACAACGATGGGCAATACGGCAAGGCCGATGCGCCAGTCTGCAATCATGATTGCAATCCAGCCGACAAGCACGCCGATGTCGATGATTGCCATCAGCATCCAGAACCAGAATTTGAGATAGCCGAGGAATGCCTGTGCGGGTTTGAACGGCGATGTGTTGTCGCGCCCGCCACCGGGGATTTCCGGCGGATCCTGCGGCACGCGAAAGTATTGGACGAGCACTGCCCACAATCCGCGATACACGGTCTGGTCTTGCAGCGCGGTCATGAACGCTGTTCCAGCATAACACGCAAGCGCTTGACTTCATCGAGGACATCTCGCAACAATTGTGTTGCTATATCACCTGCTGTTTGAGCTTCGTTCGGCGATGATTCTGCGATCGCCTCAAGCGCATCATCCTGCGCGCCGCGCATCTGTGCGTACAGATAATCACGCAGCGCTTCAGGGTTGCGTATGCCTTCGATAGTCATTTCAGCGCCAGCAGAACCACTTGCGGTCTGGATGCTGACGGATGCTAGACCGAACCAGCGATGAAACAGATTGCGCGTGACGTGGATGTCCTGAATGCGGCGATACGTCAGATAGATTTCGCGCTTGAAGAGTATGCCCCATGACATCGACACGCCCTTGTCATCGAACCGAAAACTGAGCGTGCGGAACTTGAAATACAGCGGCAACACGACGAACGGGAAGCCAATAAGCGTCATTGCTGCGACAAGTATGTAATACGATAACAGCGAGTCATCGGGGCGCGTTGTCGCTGCGGGATCAAATGACTGTATTGAATTCATGCGATTGCTATTGAGGTGATCATGACAATGAGGATAATTATCCAGAGGAGGGCGAGTCCGCCGCCACCGAGTATTCCGATCCAGGCATGCACAATTCCGTGGACTTCAGGATTTCGACTGCGCAGTCGCACGCCGATGATGCCAAACACAAATGCCAACACGCCGAGCAGAATACCCAGAAACGGGATCAACGAGAACACCGCAAGGTAGTACGCTGCCAGTGCCGGGCCGTTGCGGTAGGGGATGATGACGCCGACGCCGGAGTCCGCGTTGGTTTGGACCGGCGCTGTTGGCTCAACGGGCGGGTGCGCAGCGTTTGTTGGCGGCGGTGTGATGGCTTGCAACGCTCCAGCAAGCTCTGGCAAGTCAATTGCAGGTATTGGATCGGTGCCATCAGTCGGCACGAGCATTGCCGACTTGGGAACGCGGCGCTGATTCGCCCATTCGCGCAACAGTGCGATATCCGCAGGACCGTATTCATCACCGTTTTCAAGACGAATCATGTACTTCATGGTGTGTCCGTCTGCAGTATTCAGACCGCAACTTCGAGAACAGCATCGAGCAGTTGGCGAGTATATTCGTGTTGGGGCTGGTCAACGATCTGCGATGCCGATCCCTGCTCGACGATTTTGCCGTGCTGCATAACTGCGATGTCATCAGCCATATGCCGAACGACCGCCAGATCGTGACTGATGAAGAGATACGACAAGCCGCGCTGCTGCTGCAGATCGCGCAATAGATTGAGAATCTGCGCCTGCACCGAAACATCGAGCGCGGAAGTCGGTTCGTCGCAGATTATGAGCTTTGGCTGCAGCGCCAGCGCGCGTGCGATGCCGATGCGCTGTCGTTGCCCGCCTGAGAATTCGTGGGGGTAGCGGAAAGCGTGGTCGGGTTCGAGACCGACCTTGGACAGGAGCGTGGCGACGCGGTCGCGCAGCTCGGAGCCGCTTGCAAGTTTGTGGACGACGATGGGTTCGCCGATGATCCGGCCGACGGTCATGCGCGGGTTCAGCGAGCCGACCGGGTCCTGAAAGATGATCTGCATCTGCTGGCGGAGCCGCTTCATCTCGCCGGCGGTCTTGGCCAGGACGTCAAGCCCCTCATAATGGACCGAGCCTTCGGTCGCGGGGATGAGCCGGAGAATGGTTCGGCCGACGGTGGACTTGCCGCAGCCCGACTCACCGACCAAGCCGAGCGTTTCACGTTTGCCGATGTCGAACGAGACGTCATCGACGGCGCGGACGTGCCCGACGGTGCGGCGCATCAGGCCGCGCTTGACCGGGAAGTAGGTCTTGAGGTTCTTCACGCTCAGCAGGGGCTGGTCGTTGGAAGGTGCAGCCTGGTTCGGCACGGTGTGCGTGGCGGTCGCGGTCATGGGGTAAGTGTAAAGGAAAGCAGGAATCGCAGGAAATTGGGACGGCTTCAAAAGCGGCACACTAAAGCAGAAAATCAAAGCCATCAGTCGGAAATCAATAGTATTTCCTGCGATTCCTGCTTTCCTGCGTTTCCTGTTTTTGGCCTCATTCCTCCGGCAGTTGCAGGACGATAAACAGGGAAACGAACTCGCTGTTGATCCGGTCCCAGGACTTGATGCTGATGCGGATGCCCTGGGTCGGGTCGTGCTTCTCGACCTCGGCAACCAGCTGGTCCACATCAGCGACCGGCTCGCCCATGACGTGGGTGATGAGCATGCCGCGCTGCAATCGCTCTGCGCCGGCGACGGAGTTGGTGCGGACAGACGTGACCATCACAGCCGGGAAGTGGGTGACCCCCAACTGCTCGGCGGTGTCCTCGGTGAAGTCTTGCACGCCGGCGATGCCCAGCTTGCGCAGCGTGCTCATGCCCTCGGCGTCGATCTCATCTTCCAACGGGTTCGACCGGGAACCGGCGGCCACGGCCGTGCTCGGGAACTCCCCCAGTGTGACGTTGAGGGTCTGCGTCTCACCGTCGCGGAAGACTTCCACGGCGACCTCAGTGCCGGGCTTATACCGTGCGATGAGGTTGCGCAGCCCCGCGATGGTCGGGGTGGGCGTATCGTCGATCTTTGTGATGATGTCGCCGCGCCTGATGCCGGCCTCGCCAGCGGGGCCGTCGGCGTTGACACCGCTGACCAGGACACCTTTGCCGTCGTAGCCGAACGTCTGAGCCATGCGCTCGTCCAGATCGTCGATCGGCAGCGCGATCCCCAGGAATCCGCGACGCACGGCGCCGTCGGCAATGATCTGGTCCGCGATCTCCACGACCATATCGACGGGGATGGCGAAGCCGAGACCCACAAACGTCCCGTTGCCGGGCGTGCGTGGTCCGTTGCCCGCGGCGATGGCGGTGTTCATCCCGACGACCTCGCCGTAGATGTTGGTCAGCGGGCCGCCTGAGTTGCCGGGGTTGATCATGGCGTCGGTCTGGATGAAGTTCTCGTAGCCGCCGCCCTTGACGTTGATGATGCCAAGCTCCCGGCCGGTGGCGGAGATGATGCCTTGGCTCATGGAGAAGTCGAAACTCAACGGCGAGCCGAAGGCGAACACCATGTCGCCCTGCTGGACATCTTCACGCGCGATCGAGGTAGGCACGAGGTTGCTTGCTTGAACCGTCAGGACCGCGATGTCGGTGCGCTCGTCGGTGTTCAGGACCTTGGCTTCGTATTCCGCGCCGTCGTGGAAGCGGACCTTGATGACGTCGGCGTTGCGCACGACGTGATTATTCGTGATGATGTAATCCTGGTAATCGTCTACATCGTCGGGGTTGGTGTACCGGTAGACCCAGCCGGAGCCCGACCCGATCAGTCGCGGTGGCGCGTAGCGGTCGTAGCGGTCTTCGCGTGGCCGTTGGTCGCGAAACTGTTCGAGCAGGTCCTCTGGCGTGTTATCCGGGCCGAAGAACCGGCGGACGGTGTCGCTGGGGTCTGAATTAGTGCGTGCCAGGACCTGGATCGCGACGACGCTTGGTTCCACGACCTGAGACACCTTGCGGAACGACTCGCTGAGCTCAGCCAGGAACGGGTTCTCCGACAGGCTGTTCTTGACGAAGGTGACGCGCGACTGCGTGTGGGTGTAGGCGATCTGCCGGGCGACCCCCGGGCCGAGGATCATGACCAGCAGGACGGTAAGCAAGAGGACAATGGTGGGGCCGTACCATCGGATTCGGGACATCGTAAAACTCCTGGGATTCAATCGTGATGCGTAGGGATAGTCATCGAGAGCCGGGCGGACGGCGTGGTGCGGTCGGTTAAGTATTGGCACCCAAAGGGGTATCGACCGATCCGGCTCGTGTTAGAGATTTATACGACGCCGGGGCGCGTCGGTTCGCCGGCCTTGGCGGAACCGGAGGAACCGGGGGTATCGGGCTTCTTGGCGGACTTACCGGACGGACGCAGGTGGTACGACCCGCCGTCTCGTTGGTAATCGCCCTGCGAGACGGCCGCGACCCAGGCGGCGGCGGCGGCCTGGACCTGGCTGCCCAGGTCGATCGCGGGCGGCGCGAACGGCGGTTGCCAGTCGGAGAGCTTCAGCAGGTCGTGCAGAACGACGACGTGGCCGTGACACGCGGGTCCGGCCCCACAGCCGACCACGGGGACCGGTTCGCCATCCTCCCGGCTGCGGGCGATCTGGACCACCCGTTGGGACACCTCGCCAGGCACGGCCTCCAGCAGCAGCGCCGAGGCACCCCGGGCGATCATGACCTCGGCGGTATCGACAATCAGTTCGGCGTCACGCGGGGATCGGCCGGCGGCCTTGTAGCCCCCGGTCGCCCGGACCTGCTGGGGACGCGAGCCCAGGTGGGCCATCACGGGGACCCCCGCGTGGCTCATCCGCTCGACCAGCCCGGCGTGGGTCTCATCAACCTCCAGCTTCACCAGGTCCGCCCCGGCGTCTTTCACGAACGCCACGGCATTGCTCATCGACTCGTCCGCCCCGACCTGGTAACTGCCAAAAGGCATGTCCGCGACGATCAGCGCGTTGGGCGCCCCCCGCCTCACCGCCCGGGTGATCTCCAGCATGAAGGGCATCGGGGCGGGCAGGGTTGAGTCGTGCCCTAGAATAAACTGGGCAGCCGTATCCCCGACCAGCATCGTGCGCAGACCGCCGCGGTACAGCCACTTGGCCGTGGTCGCGTCGTAGCAGGTCAGCATGGCGAACCGGTCGCCTGATCCGGCCCACTTCCGCAGGTCCCGCAGGGTGATCCGTTTGTTGTCGGGTGTGTCGCTCATAGCCATATTGTAGCCGGTCTTGCCCGGATATCCTCCCCCGGGAACTAGGGGGCGTTAGCGTGAGCCGGGGTCGGGTCAACCTGCGGCTCTGTTGCGGGGGGTGGACCAGACATCGGCGACAGAGCAAGCGTGACCATCAACGGCCGGTGGTCAGAACCCGTGTACGCGCCGACCCGCCGGTCGATGCAGACCCACTCGCGGCTGTGCAGGCAGTGGTCGATCGGCAGGTACCAGGGCATCGGCAGCCGGGTCGGCCAGGTGCCCTGATTGCCGTACCCGACGTGCGTACTCATAAGTTGATCCTCCTCGGTGAGCAGCCTGAAGGCGTAGGACCAGGGCGTGGTGTTCAGGTCGCCGATGACGACGTGCGGGTCGGTCTGTTCCTCCGACCACCGCCTGGCCTGGCGCAGGACCGAGTCGCGCAGCGCGGTTAACTTGGCCGAGACCGGTGGCGGCGGGTGGACGCTTAGGATGCGGACGGGTTGCCCGTTGAGCAGGAGCATCGCCTCGATCGCCGGGCGTTCGGCCCCGGTAAACCCGTCGGCCAGGTCGATCACGTGCGTGTCTTTCAACACGATCGCGTCGCCCTCGGCCAGTGATCTATGCGCCAGCAACGACATCCCGAACGAGCCCTCGCGCGGCTGAGACTCCGCGATGATGTAAGGCAGCCCCATCCCGCGCAGTTCCCGGTCCCACCAGGGGTCCGCCTCCTGGATGAAGATCAGGTCGGCGTCACAGTCTTTAAGAAACGCGCCGACCGCTTCTTTGTTCCGGTTCATATGCAGGATATTGAGCTGCGCCACGGTCAGCAATGACGAGCCGGTGGGGACCGGCGTGGTTACGGGCATGAAGGCCGGCCAGATAAGTATGCCATTTATCACCAGCATGAACAGCGCTATCCCCGACCACACCCACCGCCGCAGCAGCAGAGCGAGGACAAACAGCCCCGCCCCGGCCAGCGTGTAGTAGACCGCGAAGTGCGAAGCCAGGTCCGCGACCCACCAGAACGGACCGAACAGCCCCATCAGCGTGCCTGTTAAAACACCGAGGACGCCCAGCACCAACAGCGCGGTGAAACGCAGCCGCCAGGCGTTGGTTTTGGGTTGTGTTTCACTCAAGTCCGGCTCCTGGTGTATAACGTCCGCACTATGCCTAGCAACATCTGTGTTTATTGTTCGTCCAGTAACGACATTGATCGTAAGTATTTTGACACCGCCCGCGAGTTGGGCATCGCCCTGGGCCAGCGCGGCGACACGCTGATCTACGGCGGGGGCAGCGTCGGGCTCATGGGCGAGGTCGCCCGGTCCTGTCACGGGCACGGCGGGAAGGTCGTCGGCGTGATCCCCGAGTCACTCAAGACCGCCGAGATCGCCTATCATCAGGCTGACGAATTGATCGTCACCGAGACGATGAGCGAACGTAAGACGCTCATGTTCACCCGCGGCGACGCCTTCGTCATCCTGCCCGGCGGGTTCGGCACACTTGAGGAGCTGGCGGAGGTCATCGTCCTGCGCGTCCTGAAATACCAGGACCGCCCGATCATCATCCTCAACTGCCACGGGTTCTACGACCGGCTGGTTGATCTGTTCGAGCACTTCATCGATCAGAAGTTCGCCAAATCCAGGCACCGGGAACTCTATAGCGTGGTCGAGACCGTCGATCAGGCGATGGAACTGCTACGCGACAAGGCTTGATTCGATAGCTCAAAAATACGACTGAAAAGTTTTTATATAAATGCACCTCGTGTGTCAGGTCGAAAACAACCCCCCTTCTCCTCATAACGCCCCAGATTAACACCGCATTGTAATCCAGGCGGGTTTTTATGGTCATAGGGCATAAAACGCTTGTATTGGCGTCGTGTGCCTTTAGAATGGGTTGGACTTGAAGGTACGTGTCTTTCCTGGAGGGGAAAGTCGCAAACACATAATCTGCACGATGCTGGCGGCTTAGTCTGTCTGCACATAACACGACGCGGATAATCCGCGTCTGAGGAGAGAGAGAAAGATGGCACAGGGCAATCTGTTAATGCAATCAACCTTCGCGGCGGGTTTAATCGTCGCGGTAACCGGTGTGTCCGTTTCACAGGCGGTCACACTTGACTTCCAGACCGAAGACGACTTTGTCACCACGCTGGTCAACGGCCAGTCCATCAGCACGTTCGCACGGGCCGACCGCGACGGCGTGCCGTTCTCGACCGACAACGTCCTTGAGTTCGGCAATCTGGTGAACATCAGCTCAACCATCGACGGCGGCGACGGGCACCTGGATGCGGTCGTCTTCGATTCCGACCCGGCTGGACCGAACGCCGGAAGCGCCGACCCCGACCTCCTGGTCGATCGGGGTCACATCCTGATCCTCCAGACAGACAACCCGTTAAGCGCCACAAACACAACGCTCACGGGTACGCACGGCTTGGTATTCGACACCCCCAACGACGAAGCCAACTTCGACGACCGCGGCAGCATCGTCTTCGACTTCCTGAATCCCAGTGAACTGACCTCCATCGACATGGTCGATATCAACGGCGGTGCCCATGTAACCCTGACCCTGGCCGACTCCGGCGGCGACCTGCGGGTGTATGACGTGCCCTCGAAGTGGACCACCGACGTAACCGTAGCCCTCAACGGCTGGCAGACCCTGTTCCTGAACACCCTGACGCCTCAGCCATCCGAAGCAAACGCGACGGGTGCAGACGCCACCGTCATCCAGAACGACGCGGGCTTCGACCCACTTGACGTGGTCCAGCTCAGTGTCGCTTTCGACGGCAACCCGTCATCGGCCGGCCTGACCAACCTCGTGTTCGTCCCCGAACCCGCAAGCCTCGCACTGATCGGGCTGGGCGGCCTGGCGATGCTTCGCCGACGGGCCCGATAGCGACGCAGAACAAAACCAAATCCCTGAAGCCCGCGCTCACCGAGCGTGGGTTTTCTTTTGGATACGCCTTACGCCTCTGATGCGTGGATGAACTGCCGGTAGAGGTTGGCGTAGGTCCCGCCGTGCGTCAGCAGTTCGTTGTGCGTGCCACGCTCGATGATCTCGCCCTGGTCCAGGACCAGGACCATGTCGGCGTGCCGCACGGTGCTCAGCCGGTGCGCGACCACGAAACTCGTCCGGCCCTGCAGCAGGACCGCCAGCGCCTTCTGGATGCGTGCCTCGGTCATCGTGTCGACGCTGGAGGTCGCCTCGTCCAGGATCAGGATGCGCGGGTCGGCAAGCATCGCCCTTGTGAAGCAAACCAACTGACGCTGACCCAGCGACAGGTTGCCGCCGCGCTCGCCGACCTCGGTCATCAATCCCTGCGGCATCGACTCGAAAAGGTCCAGGCAGTCCAGCCGACGTGCGGCATCGACGACATCTTCATCACTCGCGTCGCTCCGCCCGGTTCGGATATTGTCCATGACGGTTCCGGAGAACAGGAAGTTCTGCTGCAATACGATCCCGATCTGCTGGGTCAGTGAAGCCCCGCGTATCTTGCGGATGTCCAGACCGTCGATCAGCAGATCGCCTGCGGTCGGCAGGTAGAACTTGGCGATCAGGCTGGTGATCGTGCTCTTGCCGCTGCCGGTGTGTCCGACCAGCGCGACCGTCTGGCCGGGCTCGGCGGTGAAGTTGATGCCCTTGAGGACCGGTGTGTCTTTGAGATACTCGAACTGTAAATCCTTGAACTCGACGCGGCCCCGCAATTCGGGGGGGTCGATCGCGTCTTTGTCGTCCAGCTCCTCGGGTTCACTATCCAGCAGCGCGAAGACGCGTTCGGCACCTGCCATCGCGGTCAGGGCCATGTTGTACTGCCGGCCGATCATCGTGATCGGGCCAAAAAAGTTGGGGACCATGAAGAAGAACACCCACATCGCCGCGAACTGCTCATCGGGCGTCCCCCCGCCGAACGGCAGACCGACCAACACCTTAAAACCCCCAAGCACCAGCAGCACCGCGATAAAGAGCTGGTTGTTCAGCTCGATCAATGGCAGGAACACGCCCACCAGCCGGTCGGCCCGCATGTTGTAGCCCGCGTGATCGGCGACCAGGTCGCGGAACATCTCCGCGTTTACGTCCTCGCGCACAAACCCCTGTGTCACACGGATCCCGGTGACAGACTCGGCCAGCGTCGCGGTCACCCGGCTGAAGCTCTCCTGGATGTTTCGCCAGGCCTGACTCAACCGGTGCCGGAAGTAGTTGCTGATTAATAGCAGCACCGGCGCGATCGTCAGCACGACCAGGAACAGGACCCAGTCGTAGTAGAGCATAATCAGTGCGGCCCAAAACATCTGCCCGCCCTGGACGATCGAGACAAACAAGACGTCCTGCACGCCCGCGCGGATCGCCTCGGCGTCGGAGGTCATCCGGCTGATGATCCGCCCGAGCTTGGTCTTGTTGTAGAACCGCATCGGCATCCGCTGGAGGTGCTCGAAGATCCGGTTGCGCAGCTCGTAGACCACGACCTCGCCCATCTCTAGGCCCAGGTGCATCCGGACGTGCATCGTGATGGAGGTGAAGGCGGCCAGCAGCCCGAATCCGATCGCGACCCGCCAGATACCCTCGGCGTCGCCGTTGGTGATCGGGCCGTTGATCGCGACCGCGATCACCCAGCCAAGCACCGGTAGTTGAATCGATCGGATCAGGCAGACGATGAGCAGCAGGTTGCGGGACCGCCTGTGCGGGCGCATCAGTTCCATCACACGCCGGATCAGCCCCATATCCAACGGCCGTTTGTGGTCTTCCCGGTCGCGGACAATGTGGGTCAGTGTGCGTGGTGGGTTGGCTTGGCTCATGATCCGCCCCCCCGCCCGTCGGCGTGCATGCCCAGCAGGCGCTTGCTCTCACGGTCGGCGATCTGGAGACTCGCGGCGTGGCGGTAGTGGCCCTGCGCGTCCATGAGTTCCTCGTGCGTGCCCGACTGCACGACACGCCCCTTCTCCAGGACGATCACCTTGTCCGCGCGGCGCAGCGTGCTCAGCCGGTGGGCGACGACGAACGTGGTCCGGCCGGCCATCGCGCTGTTCATCGCTTCGAGGATCTCGTGCTCGGTCTGCGGGTCGATCGCCGCGGTCGGGTCGTCCAGCAGCAGGATCGCCGGCTCGAGCAGCACGGCCCGGGCGATGGCGAGCCGCTGGCGTTGCCCACCGGAGAGATTCATGCCGCTCTCGCTGAGGATGGTGTCGTAACCGTGCTCAAGGTCCATGATGAACCCGTGTGCCGAGGCGATCTTCGCGGCGCGTTCGATCAGTTCCTGCGTGGCTTCCGGGTGCCCGAACGCGATGTTGGCCGCGATGGTGTTGCTGAACAGGAAGCTCTCCTGGAACACCAGCCCGATGTTGCGGCGGAGGTCGCTCAGGTCGTACCCGCGCACGTCTTTGCCGTCGATCAATACCCGACCCTGCTGCGGGTCGTAGAACCGGGGGATCAGGCTAAGCAGTGTGCTCTTGCCGGCCCCGGTCGCGCCGAGGATGGCGATGGTCTGTCCGGGCTCCGCCGTGATGCTCACACCCGACACCGCCGGCTCCCCGGGCGCGTAGCCGAACGTCACACACTCCAGGCGGACCTCGCCCCGCGCCTTGGCCAGCGGCGTTGCGTTCGGCGGGCTCTCGATGTGCGGCTGCGTGTCCAGCACCTCGAACACACGCTGCGCCCCGGTCAGGCTCTGCTGCACGCTGTTGGCGATCATCGCGATGCTGCCGACCTGCGTCGAGAACTGCTGCAAGAGTCCCGCAAAAACGAAGAACCCGCTGCCGATCCGGAAGCCCGGGTCGTTCATGTACAGATGCCCGCCATAGACGATGAGCACCACCAGATTAATCTGCGGCAGGAAGTTGATCAGGGGGATGAACGTCGAGATCCGCCAGAAGATCCAACGCTTCTGGTCGCGCACCGCCGCGTTGGCTTGCGTGAATTTCTCAATCTCCTGGGGCTGGCGCGAGAAGCCCTTGACGACATGCACCCCCTGCACGTTTTCAGACAGCCTAAGCACCGCGGTGTCGAAGAGTTCGCGGTTCTTACGGTACGCCGGCTTGACCAGACGAGAGAAATACCAGGTGAGCAGCCAGAGCATCGGCGTCGTCGCTAGGCACCACACCGTCAGCCAGACGTGGATGCTCAGCATGTAGCCGACGAAGAAGACCAGCGAGATCAGGAGCATCAGCACCTCGATCAAGACGCCATCCACAAACATGCGCACCGCCTGCACGTCCGACGTCACCCGGTTGATGATCGAACCGGAGCTGTTGGCATCAAAAAAGCCGAAGCTAAGACGCTGCATCTTGTTGTAGACCTTGGCGCGCAGATCGACGATGATCCGCAGCACCAGCACCGCTTTGGCGATCCGCGAGGTCTTGTCCAGGAAGAAACGCACCGCCGCGATCCCCAGCACCGCGCCGGCGACCAGCCAGACGATCTGCATCGCGGACCAGTCCACTGGCGGTGTCCACCCAAACGGGTACGCCGGGTCGGGCGCTTCGGGGTGAAGCCCTTTCCGGATCACGTCGATCCCAAGCCCCGTGAGCCCAAGCCCCGTGAGCATCATCGCCAGCAGCACGAACTGAAGCCCCACCACCGCGACCGCCGGTGCCCGGTACGCCCAGCCCATCTTGAATAGGCGCATCACAAGCCGGGCGTTGGACGCCTGGGCATCCTGCATCTTGCCGTCACCGTTTAAATCGGTGCCGACGGCCTTGTTGGGTGGGTTCTCTCTCACGGAAAAACAATCGCTTCACAGCCGGACCCGCCCCGGCTGAACACCCCCCGAACATAGACACCCCGGCCCCGGGCGGCAAGCCTGACGACAGAAACAGGCCCTTTGATTCTTGAGGTGCGTGGCCCGGATATACATTAGCCCACTTCGAAGCAAGAAAAAGCCAGAATCACCCGGCTGGCTATCTCACCGATCTAAACGGCTCGTAAGTTTTGTAGAGATCCGGTTGATGGTTCACGAGGATATTATCTCGGAACTGAAGCATCATGACCGGGTGCCCATCATATTGCCATAGAACGAACTGGTCATCATCTTCAACCCCGCCCGGCACATTCGATGGTTCCTTAGCCAATATCCGTCGCTGAATATCTCGAAATTTATCCTGGTCGCTGGGTATCTCCCCCGGACCAAGACAGTCACGTACCTGATCTATACTCTGGCCCGTGCGGATATTCTTGTAAAGAACACGATACAGCGAAGGTCCGTCTCCGTGACTCTGGTAATGTGAGGCCGCCGAGGTACAGCCAGCGGCGATAAACGTGATCACCAGCAGTAGTGTAAATCGCCACATCGCATTACCTCCGAAAGGGTTACAAGTCACAAACACACCCGTGTCACAGCCTGAAAATCCACGTGAACCCCATTTAGCTGACGTATTATAACTGACGTAACAATCGCGCTGACATTTCACCTCGGTCACACAATGCCTGATACGGTCTTTGCTTTAAGCTTTACCCGATCAGCAGCAGGCCGAAGAACAGGCAGAGCCAGACGATATCCAGGAAGTGCCAGTACATCGCGACGTACTTCACTGGGTTGCAGGACTCGTGATCGTATCGGCCGCGCCAGGCGTGGTGAGTCACGATGCCAAGCGGGATCAGCCCGCCGACCAGGTGCAGTGCGTGGACGACGATCAGGAAGAAGATCATCCCCTGCGGGACCGCCCCCAGGTTCAGGTCGTCACGCCGTAGTTCCTGATGGGCCAGGTGCTCAGACAGTAGCGACATCAGGCTCGGTGTCTGGATCACCAGGAACAGCGCCGCCAGAGCCAGCGTTGCCAGCAGGCATCGGCGGAAGACCAGCAGCCGTTCCTGCCGCACCGCCCGCAGCGCCAGGTGGATCGTCAGGCTTGATAGGAGCATCACCGTGGTCGAGACCCAGAGCCCCGACGGGATCGCGATCGACCCCAAAGCCGGGCCGGCCTGCCGGACCACAGCCCCCGAGACCGGGTCGACTACCTCGGACAGGGATTGCAGCCGGATGAAGAGGTACGCGAACAGCGACGCGGCGAAGAGGATGCCCAGCGTCACGATAAACAGCCACATCCCAAGCGTCCCGGTCCCTCTGGGCAGGTGGGTGTGCTTTTTCTCGAAAAACCCCGGCTTGTCGGATGCGGGTACGTTCATAAGAGCATCACCATAAGACAAACCGATGGCCCACGGCAAACTTGCTGCATGGTCGTTGACCGCGGGCTGTTATGAAACTCACTACAAGAATAGAAGATCAGCCGCTCACCGGGACGGACTCGGGCGGGCTGAGATCGACCTGGTACTCGCCGGTGTCCATCAGGGCGAACCCGATGAAGACGGCCAGGAAGAGGAACGCGCTGATGAGGATCAGGCTGTGAAACGGCGAGTCGTACCGCAGGTGCATGAAGTACAGCCCGACCAACACAGCCTTGACCACCGCGACCGCCAACGCGATCCAGATGTTCGCCGCGCCAAGATCGATGTACGTCACCGCAACCGTGATGAACGTGAAGAAGATCAGCAGGGCAAAAATCAGCAGCAGCATCCAGACCGGGCTGATGTGCCCGATGCCGTGGTCGTCGTGTGCGTGTGCGTCGCTCATGGTGAGTCTCGTGTATCGCTAAGCCGCAAGCGGTATTAGTGGATCAGGTACAGCAGCGGGAAGAGGAAGATCCAGATCAGGTCGACCAGGTGCCAGTAGAGCCCGCCGATATCGACGGGGGTGAAGTAATCCTTGCCGAAGGTGCCCTTGGCGGACTTCCAGATGAGCCAGGCGATGACACCCATCCCGATCAAGACGTGCAGGCCGTGCAGGCCGGTCATCATGAAGTAGATGCCGAAGAACAGGTGCACCTTCTTCTGCTCATCGGCCGAGAGGTCGTCCCAGAGGACCTGCGTGTGGGCGGCACCGGCCACCTCGGTCACGCCGGCGGCGTCGATCGCGGTATCCAATACACCCATGTCCGACGGGCTGGCGGGTGGTATGACGACGGACATATCAATCGGCGGGCCGAACGCGGCGGGGATGACGGCGTGTGCCTCATCCGCGTGTTCATCAACCGCATGCGCGTCTGCCTCGTGGGCGGGCTCCTCGGCGTGGACGGCTTCGCCATGAGAGTCCGAACCATGGCCCTCATCGGCGTGCCCACCGGAGTTCTTCGCATTGATGTACTCGATCGCGTGGGCCATCTCCTCGGGGTATTTCGGCGAAGTACCTTCGTAGTAGAAGGCGTTGTACGTGCCGGGGAACAGGTGGTGGTCCCACTTGGATTTGTACTCGACGGTCTTGATGCACATGAACCCGACGCCGCCCATGAAGGTCAAGACAAGCATCGCAAGCAGCAGCTTCTGCTGGCCCTTCTGTGCGGCGCGGACACCCCAGGCCATGGTCAGTGAGCTGGCGAGCAGGACGACGGTGTTGGTCGCGCCCCACATCTTGTCCAGTGCGCCGTAGCCGTAGAGGAACACGTCCTGATGGTTGCCCCGATAGATGGCGTAGGCGCAAAAGAGCCCGCCGAACATAAGGATTTCGGTCGCGAGGAAGACCCACATCCCAAGCTTCCCAGACTCGAACTGCTGAGCCGGGGTCTCGAAGTGGTGCGCCAGATGCGGCGGGTGATCGCCGTGGTGGTTGTCACCGTGGGGATCGCCACCGTGGGCCGCGTGGTCGTGTTGTTCAGTTTCGCTGCTCATAAGCGGTCAGTTTCCGGGGGTCCCGTCCGTTCGGGGTCCGTGATGGATCAAGTCAGTGATGGCCCTGCGCATCAAGCTCGATGGCCCGTTCCTTGTTGTACACATAGCCGTCGATCGATTCGTCGTAGTCCCAGGCACGCATCTCGTAAGGCTCCGTGACGTGCGGTTCCTCATCAAAGTTCTCGTGTGGCGGCGGGCTACTGGTGTGCCACTCCAGCGTGTTGCCGCCCCAGGGGTTCTGCGGGGCCTTCTTGCCCGCCATCAGCGAGTGGATCCAGTTGAACAGCACGACAAACAGCCCGATCGCCAGCACGTACGACCCGATCGTCGAGAACTTGTGATAGAAGGCGAACTCCGGCAGGTAGTCGGCATACCGCCGGGGCATGCCCTGGCTGCCAGCGATGAACTGGATGAAGAACGTCATGTTGAACCCGACAAAGATCAGGAACCAGGCGACCTTCGCGGTCGGCTCGTGGTACATCTTCCCGAACATCTTGGGCCACCAGTAGTACATCCCGCCGATGAACGAGGTCAGCATGGACCCGACCATGACGTAGTGGAAGTGGGCGACCACGAAGTAGGTGTCGTGGGCCATGATGTCCAGGGACAGCGCGCCAAGGAAGACCCCGGTGAGCCCGCCGATGGTGAACAGCCAGATAAACGCCAGCGCGTAGAGCATCGGGGCCGCCAGGCTGATGCTGCCCTTGTACATGGTCGCCAGCCAGTTGAAGACCTTGATCGCCGAGGGGATCGCCACGGAGAAGGTGATCAGGCTGAAGACCGCGTTGGTCATCGCGCTCTGGCCGGAGGTGAACATGTGGTGGCCCCAGACCAGGAAGCCCAGCAGCGCGATCGCGATCGAGCTGAACGCGATGAAGCTGTAGCCGAAGACCTGGCGTCGGCAGAAGGTCGCCATCAGCTCGCTGATGATGCCCATGCCCGGGAGGATCATGATGTAGACCGCGGGGTGGGAGTAGAACCAGAAGAAGTGCTGGAACAGCACGGGGTCGCCGCCCAGCGCCGGGTCGAAGATGCCCACGTGCAGCACGCGCTCGGCCATCAGCAGCAGCAGCGTGATCGCCAGCACGGGGGTCGCGAGCACCTGAATAATGCTGGTCGCGTACAACGCCCAGAGGAACAGGGGCATCTTGAACCAGCCCATGCCCGCCGGGCGCAGCATATGGATCGTCGCGATGAAGTTCAGCCCCGTGAGGATCGAGCTGAAGCCCAGGACAAACGCGCCCATCGTCGCGGTCGTGACAGCCGTGCTCGTCGAGCTGGAGTAAGGCGTGTAGAAGGTCCACCCGGTGTCCAGCCCGCCGTTAAGCAGCGCGAAAAGGAAGAAGATCGCCCCAGCCACCCAGCAGTACCAGCTCAGCAGGTTCAGTCGGGGGAACGCCACGTCCTTGGCGCCCAGCATCAGCGGCAAAATCATGTTGCCCAGGATCGCCGGGACCGCGGGGATGATGAACATAAACACCAGGATCGCCCCGTGGAGGGTGAACACCTGGTTGTATAAATTCTGGCTCTTGGCCAATTCCGCCGCGGTTTTCGCGCCCGTCTCGACCAGTTCGGGCGACGCGGTCTGGAGCATCAGCATCGTGCGCAGCATGATCGCCAGCAGGCCGCCGCCGAGGAAGGCGGTGAGCACGCAGATCATGTACATCAACCCGATCCGCTTGTGGTCGATCGTCAGCAGCCAGGACAGGATGCCCTTGCTGTGGTTGATGTAGTTCGTCCCGCCGG
>JAJDDB010000019.1 GCA_029260575.1 Phycisphaerales bacterium | reverse complement strand
AAGCTCCGATTGGCGCATGCCGTGGGAATTCCACGTTGTCGATCACAGTGAGCCGCAGTGGGTGACGCTGCGTGAGGCTCTTGCCGCGGAGCGCTACGCCAGCAAACACAGCGAAGAGGTTGATTCCGGCGCTGCAGCAGTCCTCTCGAGTGAACGAGGCGATCTCGATGTCGCTCTCGCCAGCACCAACCTTGCTGCCAATCTGGCTGTCAACACCGCAACTTGGAATCAGATTGTCGATGGGGGATGAGACGCAGTGGTTTCCGATGAATGTGAGTACAGGCGAGATGGAACGTCCAGTTCAATAGCGAGCGAGGTCTCTGCATCCCACTGGATCAGCAGGTGTAGCGCACGATTCTCGCGCATGGACATCCGCACTGTGTCGGCAAGAGCATAGAAGTGGTACTTCTTGATGGAGTGCGATTCCACCAGTCCCAGGTCATTCATCATCCGCAGGCTGCGACTGATCTCTGCCTCGCCCAATTCCAATGCATCGGCAAGGTAGCGCACGGAACAGGATGCGCGGGCCAGAACCTGAATGACTTCCCAGTTGTGGGCCATCGACACGTGGCGGATCAGGAACTGCAAAGAGGTGTTGACGTGAGAAAACGGTGTGCTGATCAAGACATGCGTCATGGCCGGTGCCCCTTCATCTCCACCACAACACTGTTCGATCATCCATGAACACCATGCGCATTCGTCCGTGCAACGTCGTCGGCTCGTTCATTGAAGTAGTTGCACTACGTGCACTACTGCGCGACAGTTCATAGTCGTAAGGGGCGTACGCAATGAGCCCCCCCGGATAATCCCGGATAATCCCGGATTCCCACGAAACACGACATACTCATCGCTGCACATGATACTTGAGCAACGACAAAACCAAAGACTGAATTGCAGAATTGAATGTGGCGCAGATGCTGCGCTCAGAGTGCGTCAGCATCTTTGCGTAATGACAACTGCAGGCGCTGCTGCTTTGCCACCAACAGCGTCAAGGTGATATCAGTTGGTGTCTCTTCTACAGTTACGCTGGAATCCATGATGCAGTTCCACGGATCAACCGAGCGATCGACTTCCACGAGTTCTACTTCTTCAAGATGACGCAACTGGTCCAGAAGATCGCCTTCTTCGCATCCAATCTGCTGCTGCAGTTCATCGACTGTCGCAATGCGCGATTGACCGAGCGTAAACAACACCGCACGTCGAGTGTCATCTTCGAGTACCCGGAACGCATCGGGCATGGTTTGCAGCACTGCACAGTCCTTCTTTGTGACCGTATTCACAATATACTCCCCTTGACCCGCTCGCAGCATTCCCGACAGTACGATACTTGAACTGTGACAACTTTCACAAGGTTGCAGATGCCAGAATCTGCACCGACAGATGTCATCTACACGATGTTTGGAATGACACGTCGGAGAACGACTTCGGTCGAGGGCAGTGGGGGATCACCGCAGCTCTCACTGGATGGCAAGAGCGATTGAGAGCCGTGCCGCAGATGTAGTCTGAATCGTCAGGCGGAGACTGGAACCATCCCGGGCACACTGCACACGTGCTGCCACCGCGTACATGCGGTACTTCTTGAATTGATGATGTTCAACCAGGCCGAGTGCATCGAGCCGGCGCAGACTTCGGCTGATCTCACTCATGTCCAGCTGTAATGCACACGCAATCTCGGAGACCGTGCATGAGTGCCGCAGCAGACACTCCAGCACTTCCCAGCAGTGCGCCGAGCCGAGCGTACTGAACAGCGTGTCCGGTGCTATGCCACCCGACATGATGTCACGACGATCCGCAACCATGAGTCGCCCTCGTTAAACAGAAGAGAAGCCGTCCGTGATTTGAATCCGAAGCCGCCATCAGCCAGCACTGTATTATAGGTATATGTTAGGGCAACGCAAGAGTGAATTGGAGCTCAGGGGGCCGGTCGCATCCTTATATAGGTAGTTCTACGTACGCATGGGCAGTCGTGCTGAGTCGTGCCTTACGAGTTGAAGAGCCCGTTTTCGCCTTCATCCAGATCAACTGGATTGACCAATGAAGGATCATCGTTGCGGACATTGTTGACCCGGCGACTGACCGGATGAACCTGCAAGCGATCACTTGGCGCCGGCTTCAGCAGGGGCGTCACCTCATCAGGCACATGCTCATCTGTATTGAGCCACGCATTCCATAACTCACGCTCAAGGATCACCGGCATCCGCGGATGCAGTGGTGCCAGCAACTCGTTGGCATCAATCGTCAGAATCGTGCAGGTCTCAAGGTGTTCGCCGGTGTTCTGGTCTGTCCATGATTCCCAAAGCCCTGCGAACGACAAGGGGTCGTCATCTTTCGGGCAGATGTAATACGGCATCTTGCGCGTACCGATTGTCTTCCACTCATAGAACCCACTGGCGGGAACAAGGCATCGCCGATGTTTCATCGCCTCACGAAATGATGGCTTGTCGGCAGCGGTCTCACTGCGAGCGTTGATCATGCGTGATCCGATGTTCGAGTCTTTGGCCCAATGCGGAATCAATCCCCAGCGCATCAGCACGCCTTCACACTGGCCATCATCTGTACGCCGAATAACCGGCACGTCCTGCGAAGGCGCGATATTGAAACGCCGCTTCCAGATGAAACGGTTCATCAGGTCGTACCACTCCGCAAGGATGTGAGGCGGGATGTTCAGTGCATAGCGACCGCACATATGTTTGTAATCCTACGATTCAGACCAGCGCCATGGCAATCACGGGTCGATGTCAATATTCAATTCGCAGAGTTGGAGGATCGATCATTTGTTTGTTGATTCAAGTGTCGATGTCAGTCGCTGCACGATCGATATGCACTGGTGCAAGAGATCGCCGAGTACCTTCAGAACCTGAACTTGAAGCGCATCGGAGTTCCTCTCAGAAACATTAGTGCGAAATTGATCAACATTGTCCATGCCGAGATGAAACCGGGTCAGGTGATAAGCCTTCAACTGATGACCGTAGAAGTCTTGAGCATCGTCATGATCTGGCGAATCGATTCCTTCATGATCTGGCGACCCGCTGATTAAGAGTTAGCGTGCAGGCCCCTCTCACGGGGCTGAATCGGCCCTGCCTCGATAAAAAAGCCACTGTATGACCACTGGAGCGCCGGAAGAACTCCACTGTATTTGGCGCGCTTTTGGCGCGCGCGGGGTCAGAACGGCCTCGGCAGGGGACCGTCGGTGCACACGATGACGCTTGCCTGCAGGCTGCTGCGCGAGGGGTGTAAAAACTCTGTTCCACCTTCGGAGCGGCTGATCATGGCTCGTTTTTTCCATCCTCTATTGTTTTGGATCGCCCGTTGCACAGAATCGGAGCTGACCAAGTATCTGCAGTATCTAAAGGAGGAGAACCAGCTGCTGCGAGCGAGGCTGCCGAAGCAGATCCGCACGACACCGTCTGAACGAGCACGTCTGGTGCGGTTTGGATTGGAATTGGGGGATGCCATCTATGACCTCGTGACCATTGTCCGTCCTGAGACGTTCAGGCGTTGGGTTCGAGAGCAGGGGAACAGTTGTCAACGTCGAGTGGCGCCTCAGCGGCCTATTGGTCGTCCTCGAACGGCGGAATCCATCCGGCAATTAGTCGTCCGCCTAGCGCGTGAGAACACGTGGGGGTATACGAGGATTCTCGGAGAGCTTCGCAAGCTCGGCATCAACTCGATCTCACGAGCAACGGTCCGCAACATCCTCAAGGAGCATGGGATCAACCCGGCTCCCGAGCGTGATCATGGAACGTGGTCGCAGTTCCTGAAGATGCATGCTGACACGCTGTGGGCGTGTGACTTCTTCTCAATGCCCGTGTGCACACTTCGTGGAGTAGTGCCGTATTTCGTACTGTTCTTCATCCATCTGAAGAGCAGGAGAGTGTGGGTCTCTTCAGCAACAGCTCGCCCTGACCGTCGATGGACAACGCAGCAAGCGCGCAACTTCTGTTTCGAACATGGAGTTGCAATTACACATCTGATACGTGATCATGACAGCAAGTTCACAACATCGTTTGACGATGTCTTCGTATCTGAGCAAGCCAGGATTGTGCTGCCAACAGTGCGATCACCCGCATTGAATGGCTACGCCGAACGCTGGGTTCGTTCAGTTAAGCACGAGTGTCTGAATCACTTTGTGATTCTAGGTGAGCGGCATTTGAATCATTTGGTGGATGAATACACTGCCTACTACAACAAATGCCGACCGCATTCGGGGCGCGGTTGTCTGCCTCCACTGCGAGCAGGGCCATTTCCCTGCGACGGTATCGTTCGTAGTGACGAGCACCTCGGCGGATTGCTGAAGCACTACTATCGGCAGGCAGCGTGATTGACGGCCTAGGAGTTTTTGGACTTGAAGGCAGATATGGCATGCGCGCGTTAACGTGCGCGGAAGTCGCGGTTTCGTACTCGGGCGAACACATTGCGATCATTAATGAGTTTGTAACCGCTTGGTCGGACATGACCTACAGTCGGCGGATTCTTGGATAGGACAATTGAGCATCATAATGATGCTCTTGGTTGACAAATCACCCTATTATCAAAATGGCGACTGACTCAACTCATACCTATTTGATGGAGTCGTACAGAGGAGGTAGGAACTGTCGAATCAGTCATGACTGCCTGGAGGACTACTCATGAAAGCGAAGTCAAGGATCAGAAGGTTACGACTGGTACCAGCCTGTTTCGCGTTGGCGCTTGCGGTGTGTGCGCAGGGATGGGGTCAAACGATCATCTATGTCAATGCTGATGCTCCATCGGGAGGCGATGGGACGAACTGGGCGAGCGCGTATCGTCATCCGCTCGACGCACTGTCTGAAGCGAACGGCTTTCCAGAGCCGCGTAATGTTCAGATCTGGATCGTCAGAGGAACATACATGTTGGATGGAGGGCTCATTCCAAACGGAACGGGTGTGCATGAGCCGGGCAGCGGTGGCGGTGGATTCAATATGACCGCTGGCATTGGGATGTATGGCGGTCTGGTTGGAACCGAAGAGGCTCTCTCGGACCGAACGCTTCCCATTCCGGACGCGAATCTGACCGTTCTCTCCGGAGACAAAGACAACAACGACGTTGTCTTTTCTCTGGTCAGCGCTTCGCCGCCCGCATCCTTTTGGGGCGGCACTTATGCGGACAACGACGGACCAGTTGTGCAGATACAAGGAGGGGATTGCACACTCGATGGACTACTGATCCGTGGTGGGAAGAGTGGGACCGTCGGCGGTGGTGTCCATGTCAACGGCCATCATTCAACGATCGTGCGCTGCACACTCTATGCGAACTACGCAGCAGGTGCGGTGCAGCACGGACAATTCGGTTTTCCTCAACACGGAGGTGGGGGACTCGCAATTAGCGCCGTTCATGACTGCACAGTGCTCAATAGTGTTTTCGTCGGCAATTGGGCAGGTGGTGGTGCAGGTGGCGCTGTGTCCATCTTTCAACCTCGCAGTCTGGCCGGACTTGACGAGCGGGCTGGGGGGCTATTCGTGAATTGCCTCTTCGTCGGAAACTGGGCATCTGAAGGAGGTGGCGTTTCACTTTACTCGAGTTGGAAAAATCCGAATCCGGAAGGAGCCGGCAGGATCGATGCCAGTATTCGTCAATTGCACATTCACCCGAAATAGGGGCGCACTCATAGATCGAGGCGCTTTTCTGAAGGCCTTGGTGACTGAAGGCGCCTGGCATTGGCGCATCTTTGTCGATTTTCAGAACTGCATTATTTACGACAATCAGGGAGGGACCACAGCAAGCGGGGTCAACAGCAATTTTCAAATTCACGTCACACACGCGGACGCTGGAGCCCCGGGTCCGTTTGACATTTCAGTCCGCAACTCGGCAACCAACGGACAGACGTGGCCTGAGGTTTGGTACGACCCGAACTCGACAACTATTGGTGAGAATCCTTGGCTGGACGAATCAGCACTCAAGGGTCCGGACCTGATCTTTGGCACGCTTGATGACAACTATCGACTAGTGCCCGGATCTCCGGCCATCGACGCTGGATTCAACAACCTTGTACCAGTGGACACATTCGACCTCGATGACGATGGCATCACCTGCGAGCGCATTCCCATCGACCTCGACCGCAACCCCCGATTTGCGGATGATGCGGGAGTAAAGGACACCGGCTGCGGTACCTCGGTCGTAGTTGACATAGGTGCATACGAGTTCCCCGGTACGCCTTCCGATCTTGTCTTTGGTGATACGAACAATGACGGGACGGTCAATGTGTTTGATCTATTGGACGTGCTCTCTCAGTGGGGTTCGTGCACGTGCTGTCCAGAGGATTTCAACGGCGATCACATCGTTGACGTATTCGATCTTCTGGAAGTTCTTGGAGTTTGGGGCCCGTGCTCTTGACCTTCCCTCAGCTGTTATTCAGTTTCTATGTACGTTCATTGGCGTAAATGTGTGCCGACAGATTGGCGATTCACCGCGCGAATCTCGGCCATACACTTCCTATTCCACAGTGCCTTAACATGCTGTACTGCTGCGATTTGCGGTTGGGCTAAATATTGGACCCATACGGGTGTCGGACATCTCTTAGGATGAGACTTGAAATGAGAGCACTGTTGTTCCAAAGACGGTTCGAAATTCGGCATCGAGAGTTGCGATTGGCATCTCGGCAGAGTGGTTCTCGGCTAGCTTGTAGGAGATGACATCACAAAACGACACCCTCGATTTCCTGGCCCAACGTCTGTATTCATCAATCATCTCTAGATGGAATTCACCATTGGTAGATTCGACATTGAGCGTACTCAAGAACGTCAAAAAATCTGTCAAGACGGGAAATCCACACTTGCGCAAAAGCGCTGTAGTCTCCGCGAAGACAAACCACGAAAGGTGGAGTTTCGTAGAGTTCTGCACTAATCGCAGTAGACTTGAATGACAGGCTTCATGGTCGTTATCGCGACTATTAAACGCGGCAACGAGAAATGACGTATCACAAAAAACATGATCTGCAGCTGACATACTATGGCCCCCACACGGTGTAATCCATCAGAGATACTTGTCGTGATGAGCGCCGAGATCAGATGGTGTGTCCGGTGCGGCTTCAGAGAGGTTCTTGAGGACGTATTCAGCACGCCGGCGGGCTGACTTTATGTCCCGCTTGACAGCGAATTCATCTATTCGAGTCATCACATTCCAGCGCTCATATAGTACAAGGCTCTCGGCATTTGGGAGATGCCGAAATTCTCCTTTTTCGATACGCTGATCATACTCGGTGGCCAGTTGCTCACCAATCTTCGCAGACTCAATTCGAAAAGACTCTCTATCTTCAACCTGGACACTGTCATCGTGTGGTCGTTGGACAAATGCAACACAACGATCAATGAGCCAATAGTGCAAATGTTGCCGCACAGTGGCTTTATAGAATTTTCGATATGCTTGTCCTGCCCAGGAGAAATGCTGTTTGATCAAATAGAAGAGATCATTCTTACAACCTAGCAAGTTGAAGTGGGACGGAGTATTCTCAAAGTAAACCTTTGGTCCGCCCGTCATAAATACTTGTTGACATGCACTCGCTTCGCTGTCTGTATCGTTCTTCCATCGCGCTTCAAGTGCGCGAATGAGATCGGAGTTGTTATAGACAGCCGGCTGATATTCACCGGATACCAGACGTATTTCTCGAGCATTGCGCGCCAACTCTGGCAACTCTGGAGAAATAGGCTCCACTGGCTGGATCGGTGCGCCCGTGCGCTCTGCAAGTTCAAGAAGTTTTTCGAACGTCATTTGAAGAGTGTATCGATTCAGGATTGTCGGTGCTCGCGTAGCAGCCGGGCGATCTCCTTACCTGAAATCATCCACCGCTCGCGTCGTCCATATCCATATGTGCGCTTCGATCCTTCAAGATATCCGTCTTTGAGCCAGTCACGGATTGTCGCGGCCCGCACACCAAAGAGCGTCGCTGCTTGATCGACGGTATACCACTTGTTGGCCGCAATCGCTAGCGAATCCTTTTTCATTGCACATCCGTATAGACGCCTATATATAAATCTATCGCCCAAGACTGTCGCTTAGAGGGAGATAATACGCCATATTCTCGACAATGGCAATCAAAGAACACTTAAAGTAGTGATGTGGCACAAGTCACTGTTGTAGAAGCAATTGTGCATGCACCCGATCATGTCTCACACCATTATTGGCCTTAGTCTTCTTGTTTGAATAGCACGCACTACCGCTTCAAACTGAGGCGGCTACTGATCCATACCTTAGAAAATTTGTGCAGAATCATGGATGACGAACCACATCTGTCAAGAGCCAATTGCAAAGTGATCGTGATTGCTGGCGTCTCGAATGCTTGTTTTCAGCGCCGCTCATGATTGCCACGTATTACGATCAAAGCAGTTACGTTCAAAGCACGTGATTCTCGTCTCAGCATCGCCAGTTGTGCTTCATGATCTGGGCGTGGATATCACCCAAGATGCCCGAGTCTACGACTCGGGCAATCTGACTCATTAAATGCTTCGAACTACGAGTGGAGCGATACTAGACTAGCGATAGCTGAGTGCTCAGTTAGTGATCTGGTCTCTGCGTCGTGAAACGTCATCTTGGCAAGTACAAGCTCAGGTGATGTTCAGAATCGTGAATCCAACCAAGCGGTAAGTGCTCTCATCGTTTTGATGTCTGATGGATCCAATAATATGCGCGGCACTAGGAATTCTGCCTCCGCACGTTTGTCCTGTGGATCTGGCAATCCATGTGTTCGCTCACCGCGCACAACTCGCACAGTGAACTCGTTCTCGGTAACAGCATCGCAATGAATATTTACATCTTGACGGAAGTTAGACAGGAGTTCTGTCGCCCGATCAAAGAATTGACGGTATCGTTCAATCAGCACATGGTGGACCGCATTGTCGATATTGCGAATTAGATCCTCATCATTCGATAGGTCGTAGCGAATGAATTCAAGATGTCGAATATCCGTTGGCACTTCATGCGCATCATCCTGTGTGACGAGAATTACCGGCTTTGAGTACGCATCGGCAAACCCCAATTCATAGAATACATTAGGATTCCGCCCTGTAATATCGCCTATCACTAGATCCGCAGCTAAGATCTGGCTCTTAATCTTTTCAAGTAGCGGTACGGTGAGAATCCGATGGTCGGCCCGCTCAACTTGTAAGCCATGTCGCTTCCTTAAGTGCTGTCGCAAATATAGGTAGAAGAAGTTGAGATCTGCCCTAAATGGCATCACTACAAAACAAAGAGGGGCGGAGTTCACTGCACACTCCCGCTTTGTTTGATAAATCGATCAGCCTCACGGACAATCTGTTCACTTAATGAACGGAGATTTGATGGATCGTAAGTGAGGTATATATGACCGAGCAGATCTGTAGGTAGGCGGCTCGTTTCTTGACTAATGAGAAGGACAGTGCGTTTGCGCAACGCATGTGCATAGCCGACCTCATACATCACATTCGGATTCTGGCGTGTGATATCAGCTATGATTAGATCCGCTACATCTATTGCTCGTAGCACAGCCGTTCTGATATTTGAGCCAAAAGTCACGTGGTCAATTCGAATTACCTCTATGTGCAGATTCTCAAGGGCTCGAATCGAGGCGTTGTAAATTCGGCTACCTACAGCATCAAACGGAGTGAGAATCAAGCACTTTGGTTTCCGGCCAATCGTTCGGGTCATTAGCTCCTCCAGTGTCTAAAGCACTTGGCCTAGAGGACCTTATTGTCCGTTGTGGACTGCAGTCAACGTCTTCTGAAGGACCAGTATCACATTTATGAGGAGCAGTGCGGGATTCTTCGACCGGTCGAATTCCTCGCGAGAGTGTGTCAGTGCCAGTAACCCATGCGTTCGTGATTCGACGAAACAGTAGTTGCAAGGTTCTTCCGTAGTCATATGCCGACACTTCTTTCTCTGTTTGATGTCCTCTCAATCACGATCTTCCGTCTTACACTGTTGCGGATTGGTCGCAGGCTGAGATCGATTACACTTTTTCATGTACATCACCTCGCGATTGTCAGTTGCGGATTGGTCGCAGGCTGAGATCGATTACACTTGGCCGAACAGCAGCCAGCAAAACAACCCGTTGCGGATTGGTCGCAGGCTGAGATCGATTACACTACCTCGGCCACAAACGTCTGCAGAGAAAGGAGTTGTGCTCAAAAGTACTAGAAAAACTCCAACTGTTTCGGAGCAGGTTCGGGTGGCTTACGTCGTTTTCCCCAGAAAACGCGCATGCGTTCGTACTGCTTGTCGGTAATAGTGAGGATCCGTATCTCGCCATCTGGCGGGATATTCTTCTGGATCCGGTGGATGTGGACATCGGCACTCTCCCGGCTGGCACAATGACGAATGTACACTGAGAACTGCATCATTGTAAACCCATCGCGCAGCAAGAATTTACGAAACAGTGTGTACTGGCGCCGTGCCTGTTTCGTATCCACCGGCAGATCAAACATCGTTACTACCCACATGCTTCGATACCCGGTGACCTGCATTAGGAATTCTCAGAGCAATCCAATAGAGGTATGGCTAGTTCCTGAGCCTCGCCCTTGAAGCATTGCACCAGGCTCGACACCATGCGCTGCAATTGCACCGTCAGCGGCCCGGTGTCATTGCTCACTTGCATTCTCAGAGTGAGCAACTCCAATAAACCAGTCTTGGCTGTTCGCTCAAGCGATCGACAGCCAGCGACGTAGAGTCGGCGACACCGTCGATCAACGATTGGTCGCAGCGGTTCAATCAGATCATCGGCTAGTGCAAAGTTGTTCGCGCGCGAACTGTGATGGATACCCAGCATGGGCAGAAGGCCGGCAGCCACGATGGCACGTGCAAGCGCAGCTCGCATAATCGCATAGCCGTAATTGAGCATCACATTGAGCGGATCGTCGCCGTCGGTACGCCGGCGGAATCTCTCGCCATCATCTAAAGGAGGAGCCCAGTTTGACCAATACAATCGCGCGGCTTGTGCTTCAACGTTAGTGGGATCACCCGACCGTACCTCACCTACCATCGCTCGCAGTCGCCCTTGTTGCGGAGTGTTGTCTTCGAGGTTGTTTGCTTGAGCGTTGATTTTCGCACGAACAATCTGCTGCCATAGCCGTTTGCACAATGGCCGACGTTGCAACGCTGCGATTTGGTCATCAACGCGCCAGCGCACTTCAGAATGGTCTGCGATGGGAACAAGAACGCCAGAGGGCAGATGATTTCGCCCGGTGACAATGACCGAAGCACCATGATGTGCCAGTCGAGCAAGAGCGGTTTGTGAGATTGTACATCGCGCCTGATCGAGGATCAGCACACCGATGTCTTCACAGGGCACAGATGCATGTGATGAGACCGGTTCGTCAAACGGTTGTATGAGCAATTGGTCAAGCTTCACAGCAAGGTGCGCAGGTTGCTCGGATATCTCGATCGTTCGTTTAATCACGAGGCGAGCCTCTTATCCGCGACGAATTCGTCCACGCGGAGTTATCGACACGACCGTGATGTGACTTCAATCGCCTTTAAGTTCTCGAACAATCCCAAGAGGGCTGACTGACACCTTCGCAGCGTGACCCTGTCCTCGTGGTGCAAGTGTTTTGATATCAGCAGGAGTGATATCAAACGACTCACGCTTGGAATCCGGAATCTCTTTTTTATCGGCGTCCTTTCGCAGTTTGGCCGGGCGAGCATCCCAATGGGGCACGACGACGACGATTCTTTTTGGCTTGTTTAGCTTGGCGACAACGAAGTATCCGACATCGCCCGTGTTCTTGTTCCTCATGTGCAATATTTCACCTTCGCACAGACTCATGACGAACCGCCCATCTTTTGAATCGTCGTCGCGCCGATCCACAATCGGGTGGGCCAGTTCGATATCTCGAATTGTCGGTCGGAACTTGCGCCGCTCTGTTCGGCTGAGTTTGCGGAACTCGTCAGGTTTTGGAATACCAGCCGCACGAAAAGCACGCAGTCTGTCGAGTTTTCTTTGTGCCGTCTTGTATGCCGTGATCACTTCGCCAGACCATTTGCCTTTCGCATCAACTCGGATTTCGATGTGATGGTTGTTTTGGCTGTCATAGAGCCGGAGCGAGCCCGGATTGTCAAGCTTCCGGCGCTTGCCCGTTGAATAGTCGTATTCATCGCGCCGTATCGTGACGGGCTCTCGATTGCTCCAAAGGAGGACAACGCGGTGGATAGGCACACCACTGTCCATTATGAGTGGGCCGTTCTTATCGATTGCTCGCTTGAGATCAGTTTTGCTGTATTTATTAGGATTCAGTCCCCATTCCTCCAGCCGTCGGCGAATGAGGTGCCTCAAACCAACGTCGCGTACAATCCCTCCTTTTTCAGGCTTAGGATCGACAATTGCCCGAGTAAACCCACTCGACCTGACCAGCTTGCGCGCGGTTTTGAGAGCGTCTTTTTCCGAAAGACCAGCCTTGCCAATGCGCATTCGTCGGGCAATTCGATCAATTGCCTCACTGTCCGTCTCCGGTCGCGGTAACCGCAGGTGAGCCGGTTTGAGGAAGTCGGTCTGCGTCTGGCCAAGAACTCTCTGCCGTACCGTTACACGTTCCTTAACAAGTTCTCGATGAATAATGTCATTGCGGACCCATACATCGAGAACCGGTCCTTGAAGCGTTTCTTTGTGAAAAGCGCCAACTAGCTTTCGCTTCACAGGTCGATGGCAGATCGGTTTCTCATTATCTCTCTCGCCAAAGACAGCCAGGCGTACAGCTTCCTGAAGTTCCTTTCGGCTCTTAAAGGGTGGTGGAACAGGCAGTTGATTGTTTCGCCTGTAGTTGTCCATTTGTTCTTCATCTGCCGTGTTGATGCCATCGCGATCGGCTTGCCGTTCACGATCTTCCCATTTGCGCTTGCTATCCCTGGAAAGGGCGATGATTACCGCATCAATTGCGTGATGTCGGTGATCGCCACGATCCTTCTCCCGACGCTTATGCTCTTCATCGGCAGTGAGCCCTTTCGCCTTCTTGTTATGTGGATCGAAGAACAGCCCCCATTCGCGGCAGAAACGCTTGGTCCACAAACCCTCGGTGGTGAAAATACGGCGCTTGTCATCACCTGTACTTCGTTCAGGGAGACCTTTGCCGCCATAGAGGGCATCTGAAAGGTACGCCATAATCTGGCGACTGGCGTACTTCGTTGCCGCGTCCTGCCGGGCAGTCATCTGCTGAATGTCCGTGATGTCCTTCTTGAATTGTTCAATCTTGGCAGTGTCATCACGCTTCGTGAAATAGCACGCCCAAAGGGAATTGCCGGTGGCATTCTTAACCTCGGAGGGGTTTGGGCGATTGACCTCGCCGTAAATACCTTGAACCCAGTCCATGCCTTGCTCGAACCCCTTTCCATCCGACCAGAATTGGCGGGGGGTTCGCCGGCGCATATCGCGGTTGCATTTGGTGTGGGACAACACAATGTTCGACCAGCGGTTGTCGCCGCCACTTGCACGGGGAAGCACATGGGCTATTTCGCACCCTTCTCCTTCTGCTGCCTTTCGTAACGTGATGCCATCGTGCTCTCCTTCGGCAACTCTTCCGCCGCATAGTGGACAGACGCATGCCTGTTGCATTGCGAGAACCACACGTTTGACCGCCTCACGTTGCTGGGTCGATGATTGTGACTCCAACTGAAACTCACGAATGATGTCACGCTTAATGCGATTGCGCAAACGGCCTCGGAACAGCTGACGATCCGAATCCTTTTTCCCCATCCGCGCTTCGCGGGCGAGTTCGATGTAGATCTCATCCGGCTTACAGCGAAATGTTGTCATGTATTCGACAAGATGGCGCCGTACTTCGTGGATGGCTTTCCGAACAACCGGGTTGCTGATTAACGGTGCTGGCGGAGGTTCGGCTAATGGTTTGCCATCCGGATCAACAATAGGCTCGCCCTTCGAGTCCCTTAGGACGTGCTTGTTCATATAGTAGCGATCACGTGCAGTTGCACCTTTCGTGCCGGTGGCATAACGTCGCCGCGCAAGATCGTCGAGTGGCGCGCCCGTGGTGACATCACGAAAGTCAGCATCCTGCGCGATTAGTTTCCTCGCTTCAATCTGGGTGATCCAGCGCGGTTGATCAGGATGATCCGGATCAGGCCATGGTTCGGCGCGATCCATCAGTATTAGCAGGTTTCGGACAGCGCGACGGCTCATGTTGAGGCGCTTTCGATCGGGGCGAGGTCGCTGTTTCCACGCTGTCACAAGTGCATCTGCCTGCGCCTCTGTGAGCCGTCCCCATTTGATAACGCCTGTCCTGAGCGCCATCGCATCATCTGTATGATCAGGATCGTATTTGAGAATCGCGCGATTGATTCCTTCTCGCAACTGATCCGGTATGGCTTCCCAGAGTTCTGGCGTGATCGCACCATGGACGATCTCGCGGCTAAACCAGTCAGTGTTGATCGTTCGGTCCTCGTCGCGCTGTTCGATATTGAAGTGAAAGAGACTCTTCTTGGAAGATCGGCCCCAGCCGTCATTTGCCGTTCCCATGACATTGCGAAGGTCGGAGACGGTGACTGTCGTTTTTGGATCGCCTTTGCGCTTGCCGCTCGTGATCTTGCCGAGTGGCCCACTGAGATATGTCTTGATCCTCTCCCGCTCCTCACGTGTTAACGGCCAGGAGGGCTTATCGCGTTCAACAATCTTGAGGTTGTTGATGGTTTCAACTACAAGATAGCGCGAAGCGTACATGTCGGCGTGCGGCACACACCGTTCTGTAGGCTCGAGCGCACATCGGCCAAGTGTTCCGAGATCCCATGTCGCTCTACGTTGACCAAAGAGCAATCCTTTGTGCCGCCAGATCGCGTCACCCTGTTCATTGTCGAGCGTGAGACGAAGTTCGTCGGTCAGTATGTTTGCTGTCGGACTATCAAAACTCTTTTGCTTGTCCCAAAGCGTAGAGAATTCACGGTGGATCATCTCTCGATCCGCACAATGTTCGTAACTGTCTGCCTTATTGCGAATGGCATCTCGAAACTGGCGAGGTCCATTCCGTCTATTCTGTGGCCGTTTATCCTTGGACGTGATTGCTGTTACACGCTCGTCCCTGAGCATCGCTATGAATTCTCCGAATGTTCGAGCCTTCGGAGTTCTCGCTTTCATCTTGCGCTGAACCTCGACAATGGATGCCTTAACCTTGCCATCGTCAGCTGATTCCGCAGTGTCGGACTCGGTAGGATCGCTGATCCTTAGCCCAAGCGCCCCTCGACGCTGTGCAAGATGAAGCAGCACCCGGCCAAATTCGTGGGGCGATAGTTTCTCATCAAGACCGCGGCGACGAAGTTCCCAAGGATCTGTCGTTTTCAACAAGCGCCTGAAGCACTGATCGTTTTCGTCGCAGGAGTCGTTGGTCCGACACTGTTCGCAGATTTCATTCTTCGGTAAGAGATCGGCTTCTCGAAGTACGAGTTTCAACTGACGTTTACGTGCAGCTCTACGCGCGAGCGTGATTCGCATTCGCCGTGTCATCCGGCGCTTTGCGTTTTTTGGTTCTCCTCGTTTATCGTCAGATTCATCAACGCCTGCTGGAAATATGGATGTTCCTACTGTGATGCTGCCAGTAGCGCGGTCGATCCAGGCCGAACCGACCGAATTGGAACCTATGTCTAACCCCAATATCCGTTGGCTCATAGCGCCCCCTCACGAATATCAAAGACCAAAAATGGCTTGACAAGAACACCTGATTCATGTCAAGATGGCATTAGTGTAATCGATCTCGGCCTGTGCTTTTCGGCAACAAGAGAGAATCGCAGGCACCGTCGAAAGACGACCACCGCAGCTCGTGAAATCCACGACCTGCGGTATTTTTGTGTTCACGATGCAGCTTCGCTGTCTATCCGGGCGCGTTCGTCATTGGCATGCCAATTCATGGTTGGGTTTTCGAACAATTGAACAGATCCTTCCGCTTACCTCTCACACGCCACTAGAGTGCCGTTGTTTTTGGCGCGCTTTTGGCGCGCGCGGGGTCAAAACGTTGCTGGCGGGGGACCGTCGGTGTACACGGTTGCGCTTGCCTGCAGGCTGTTGCGCGTGGGGTGTAAAAACTCTGTTCCACCTCGGGAGCAGTTGATCATGGCTCGTTTTTTCCATCCTCTATTGTTCTGTATCGCTCGCAGCACAGAATCCGAGCTGACGAAGTATCTGCAGTATCTGAAAGAGGAAAACCAATTGCTGCGGGGTCGTCTGCCGAAGCAGATCCGCACGACGCCGGCTGAACGAGCACGCTTGGTGCGGTTCGGATTGGAAGTGGGGGATGCCATCTATGACCTTGTGACCATTGTCCGTCCTGAGACTTTCAGACGTTGGATCAGAGAGCAGGGGAAAGTTGTCAACGTCGAGTGGTAGCGCAACGGCCCATTGGTCGCCATCGAGCGGCAGAGTCCATTCGACAGATGGTTGTCCAATTGGCGCGAGAGAATACCTGGGGGTACACCAGAATTCTCGGAGAACTTCGCAAGCTCGGCATCAATTCGATCTCACGAGCAACTGTGCGCAACATCCTCAAGGAGCATGGGATCAATCCAGCTCCCGAGCGCGATCATGGCACCTGGTCGCAGTTCCTGAAGATGCACTCCGATACGCTCTGGGCGTGTGACTTCTTCTCAATGCCTGTATGCACACTTCGCGGCATCGTGCCGTACTTTGTGTTGTTCTTCATCAACCTGAGGAGCAGGGGAGTGTGGGTCTCTTCAGCCACGGCGCATCCGGATCGTCAATGGACGACCCAACAGGCGCGCAATTTCTGCTTGGATCATGGTGATGCGATCACACATCTGATCCGCGATCACGACCGCAAGTTCACGAACTCGTTCGATGAGGTCTTCGTATCTGAGCAAGCCAAGATTGTGCTGCCAACGGTGCGATCGCCAGCATTGAACGGTTACGCAGAGCGATGGGTGCGCTCGGTGAAACATGAGTGCTTGAACCACTTCGTCATTCTTGGTGAGCGGCATTTGAATCATCTGGTGTATGAGTATGCTGCCTACTACAACGAGTGTCGGCCGCATTCCGGACGCGGTTACCTGCCTCCACTACGAGCAGGGCCTTTTCACTGCGACGGCATCGTTCGTAGCGACAACCGCTTGGGAGGATTGTTGAAACACTATTACCGACAAGCTGCATAGCAGGCTCAGCGGGCTGAAACCAAAGGAGCTCAACGTGGCAAGAGGAAGCAGCGCACAGAGTTTTTGAACGGTTCGAGCAGGCGCGCTCAGGCTTGATTGGCGGGACGTCCCGTAGCTGGCTGCAAATCCATTTTCGACCGTCAAAAAGAAAGCACCCAGCGACACCATCCGTGCGTTCAGACGAGATAGGTCGTATCGATCCGCGGTCTACCACACTGAGACGATCAATCAGATGCCCTCGGGCGATAATCATGCCCCAGCTTGGAAGTGGATAAAGTTTTTTTCCAGCGCAATAAGACCTTGATTCGCAGTGTGGATGTGTTCGAATCTCAGAAAACGTTCCGAAAAATTGGTGCTGCCGCTGTATATATTCTCAATGGATGCTGAGGTTTCAGCAACCTGTTGATTGAAAAAACCCGGCATAGGCGCTTCGAGCCAATGCCGGGATGATCAGGATTCTGCCTGCGGCCTCGTAGCTCAAAGGAAAGAGCCACCGCAGTCTAAGGGTGAGATGCCCGTTCGAGTCGGGTCGGGGCCGTAGTTTCCTTCAATGAGCGGGGCGAGAGCCCCGCTCATTCATTCGAAACCTGACAGCGATACCGTAGCCGTTCATCGGTCTGATAGCTAGGTCAGATTGCTGAGCGTTGCTGATTCATGCGATCAAGGCATCCGATGGTGAGAAAGCCGTCTGACGGCGCGCGTATGGTGCAGATGTTCGTCATTTCATATTCACGCTGCTCTCCTGTGATGCGACCGAAGCACTTCAACAAGTCGTTCATGGCAGACAATCGACTGTGCAGACGATGATTCGGCACGCACCACAATCGGTCAACTGGTGTGCATCTATTGATCAATGTGCTGGTGCGCGGTCACCCCGGGGAGTCAAACCCTTGACGTCGTTTCTCCTCGCCCGGGCATCCGGCAATCGCGCGAGTAGCAGTATTCGCATTGGAATCGCCAACACGACGCCAGTCTAGCGTTCCAAATCACCGCACAATCGTCCGAAATCCACCATCTCACCTGATCACATCTTCCTAAACAGCAGTTACTTGCACGTCGGCGGAATATTGGAACAGGACGGAATACGAACTCGTTATGCGATCAGGCCAGCACAGACATCCAGTGACAACTGACGATAGCGGTCAACTTTGGGTGTTGATTGGGACGGATTCAGGTTTTGAAGGGCTTACTGGAATTTACTACACAACAATTGAGATTGAGCTAGCTTCGAAATAGCGGATGCTGGCAGCACAAATGCTGCTTTTGGAAGAAATCTCACCCATCAGCTGCACTGTCCCCAACTCGCGAGAACCTCCAGCAAATCAAGTACATCAACAGCACAACTATGATCGATGTCTGCTGCACAGTAGGGCCGGCATGGCTCAGGACATTGCCCCCACGACGCCAAGACTTGCAGCAGATCAAATACGTCTACTGCACTGCCATCACCGTCAACATCAGCAAGACATGCACAGGCGGGAACAGGTTCGACATCATTGAACACGTAAGCAGAGCCGGAACTTGGCCCCAATTGGTCATCGTAAACAGCTCCAACTACACAGCTGTCACTAGATCCCAGAGCTACTGACTTACCGAATCCCCAGACAATCCAATCTGATGCAATGAGCTGTGATCTCTCGGTCCAGACCGATTCGACGAGATGGTAAATGTAGACCGATCCGCGATTGAAATCTGAGTCGTTATCCGTCCGAAGCGCAGTAATAGCAGCTACATCGTCAAAGAGATCAACATCAAACCCAAAGTTGGCTCCTACGGCTCCATCAGATGGAATCAACTTTGCCTCAAAGTCCCACTGCTCTGTCTTCAGGAAAGTGTAAGCAGTGCCTGAATCAACTCCGTTAACCTGATCTCGATACGCACCAACTAGCATGCGGTCTCCACTAATGGCGATAGCATGCCCGAAGATGTCGCCAGAACCGCCTGCAGTTGCTATGAGCTTCTGAATCAGATCCCAACCGTCATCTTGCTCATTGTACACATACACTGCTCCCGCATCTAAACCATTCGAATCGTCCAGATCCGCGCCTATTGCAATTGTGGTGCCAACTACTGCAGCAGAAGATCCGAATCGATCATCAGCGGTTGGATTGTCTGCTTGGAGTTTCCCCTGCTCGGCCCATTCTGCGCCTGTATGTCTATAGACGTATGCCGCACCTTGGCCTGAGCCATGGCGCAACGAACAAACAACAATGGTGTCTCCATTTACGGCTATAGCAGTGCCAAGCTCATCGTTCATGGCGCCGTCAGAGGCGGTTAATGTCTGCTCCTCAATCCAAGTCGTGCCATTCCTACGAAAGACATATGCTGCACCAGAATTCTGAGCAACCTCGCCATTTCGAAATGCGCCGACAACAATCACGTCGCCATCGATCGCTACCGAATAGCCAAACAGATGGTTGGCACCAGCACTTGACGCAAGCAATTTCTGCTCAAACACTGGGATTCTGTTTGCTACACGATAAACGAACACTGCACCTGACTGAGCAATCCCGTTACAGTCATAGCCGTAAGCGCCGACGACGAGACTTGAACCGTCACTATCCACTGAGAACCCGAAGTAGTCATCTTCGACGCCGTCTGCGGCCAAGATCTTGGATTCTTCGAACACAAGACAGGGTTCTTTATTGCCGTAAGCACTGGCAAGTGTCGTCAACTGCAAGCACGCCGCAAGACAGATGCAAATTGCACAAATTCTAATACTGTTGCTCTTGCCCATTCGCACACTCCGTCTGCATCGTTCGACTGAATGTCGCCGAGCTGTGCACAATTTTCCTAGACTACAACCTACCTTTCCTATCGAAGTGTCACTTGAACTTTGACGACATCAAAATCGTTGTCGTGAAAGCATCGCAACGATAATCCGATCTTTCTATCCTGGCATGCTTGACGCCATTGTTCTCCTCGAATCACAATTGTCTCACCTTCGTCTGAAATGCCGGCTCTTGTGAGTCCAACGCCCCCGATATTACTGGTTACTTCAGGATTTGGAGGTGTGTCATTATTGAATAGCTTGATTCGATCGTCCTGGGGATTTCTAGGAGCAAGTCCTTCAGTGTCAATCCATAATCGGATTGAACCACCACTATCCTCTGGCCAACGCGGAATCGATCCAAGATCAATACTGTACTGCTTCAGTCCATCGAATGGCTCGTCCACGAAGGTCACTGTTGCCTCGTACGTGTACGAATCTGCATGGAGTTGCTTCTCAAACCGCTCAGATTGCGATCCCTGTGAATCTTCTGCTGTCGCGGCAACTTGAATTCCTGGTTGCGACGCGCCAACAAAGAGTGGGCCTGATGCTTGCCATTGCCTGCCATCTGACGACGTTTCTACACTCCAACTCATGGGATGTTCAGTATTAATCCATTCAAGTGGCTCTGTTCCGCTCTCTGCGACCAGGACAATGCGTCCTTCTTCTCCAACATGCCCTAGACTTTCCTGCGAAACAGAGACAATCGGAGATCTTTCTGACCCATCCCCATTTCCTGTCTCACAGCACTGACACCCCATGGCCAGTGCTGGTATTGCATACAAGTTCCATTTCACAATACTCTTGGCGTATCTCATTGTATGTCCTTCTTAGCGTAGTGAAGTCCCAATTGACTCAGTATCTGCCAGGTTCGCGGGCTACCGCGTTTCGTGGCTTATCGCATCATTCATTATTGCGTGTGATTGCATTTGTCTCCAATTCATTGAACACTCATATCTTATACAACATGTGGCTGTATCGATAGCAGATGCGTTTAGAATGGATTAGGCTAGGCCCTGTCTGACGGATCGAGAATTCGCAGGCAGCGTTGAATCATGGCAAGTTTGACCATCGCCAGGTAGTGCATCGCCAGTTTTTCGTAGCGCGTGGCGAGTCGTCGGCAACACTTCAACCAGCCGATGCAGCGCTCCACAACATTGCGCCGCTTGTACTTTGTTCTGTTCAGTGGTTCGGGCAACTGGTTGCGTCGCGTCGGAATCACCGCTTCGATGCCGCGCAACGCGAGCCACGCTCGAATGCGTTCACAACTGTACGCTCGGTCGCCTGCAACAGCGCGC
>JAJDDB010000018.1 GCA_029260575.1 Phycisphaerales bacterium | reverse complement strand
CCCGACCAGCAGGCGACGATTCGCGCCGAAGTGGAAACCGCCATGAAGCTCTGGGACACGCACGGAGACGGCAAGTGGAAGAGCAAGTTGCTCATCCGCGACACCATCGCCGACATCACCCTCCAGCAGGTGCTCACGCGGGCCAAGAGCTACGACGTGGTCGCGACGATGAACCTCAACGGCGATTACCTGTCCGACGCGCTGGCGGCCCAGGTGGGCGGCATCGGCATCGCCCCCGGCGCGAACATCAACTACGACAGCGGCCACGCAATCTTCGAGGCCACGCACGGCACCGCGCCGAAGTACGCGAACCTGGACAAGGTCAACCCGGGCAGCGTGGTCCTCAGCGGCGAAATGATGCTGCGCTACATGGGCTGGGAAGAAGCTGCAGACCTCATCGTCAAAGGCATCGAAGGCGCGATCAGCGCAAAGACTGTGACCTACGACTTCGAACGCCTGATGGACGGAGCAACGCTGCGCAAGTGCAGCGAGTTCGCAGATGACATCATCAAGCACATGGGCGCTGGGAAACCGGCCATGGCGGGGGCATGAGGAGCTAACCTCATTCGGCAGATAGGGGTGTGAATGGGTCTCGATTTTACGAAAATTGCCGCGCCGTCCACTGCAGATACGGTCATCAATCCACGGGATCTCTTTGCTGTTCTTCCAGGCAAGCAGCAGAAGTACCGATACCTGCGCGACGTGCAATCGGAGGTGCTCGACCAATGGTTTCAGGCAAGATCTAAAATAGATCATCGCCTGAAGATGAATACTGGGGGCGGCAAAACAGTCGTTGGCCTTCTTATTCTCAAGTCGTGTCTAAACGAAAAGAAAGGTCCGGCGGTCTACGTCGCACCTACACCTTACCTTGTATCGCAGGTCGTTCAAGAGGCGCAAGCGCTTGGTCTAGCGGTGGAAACAGAACCTCGTTCTATTGCCGTTTCTCGCGGCAGTGCCATTCTAGTGACCAACATTCATGTGCTGTTGAACGGCAAGTCAAAATTTGGAGTTGGTGGACAGGGGCCGCAGATTCCTATCGGTAGTCTAATCTTAGATGACGTTCATGCCTGTTTGGCAACTGCCGAACAACAGTTTACCCTCGATCTTGAGGCTACCAGTCCTGTTTATGATGAACTGTTTGAGTTGTTTCGAAGTGATCTTGAGTCACAGTCAACCAGCAAAGTATTGGAAATTGAACAGCATGAGCGGAATCGGCTCATGCTCGTACCTTTCTGGGCGTGGCTTGACAAGGTTCAGCAGGTCGAAACAATCATTCACGAGCACAGAGAGCATGACAACATAAAATTTTGCTGGCCACTTATTCGGGAACATCTCCGATTTTGTCGTTGCGTGTTCGGCGGTGGCCATGTGGAGATATCACCAAAATGTCTCCCGGTAGATGTCATTCCAAGTTTTGCTCAGGCTGAACGCAGAATCTTCATGAGCGCGACTTTTGCGGATGATAGTGTGCTCATTACGGACTTCAATGCCAATCCAGAGAACATTGCAACTGCGATTGCCCCTGCCACTGCAAGTGATATTGGGGATCGACTGGTTCTTGTGCCCCAAGAGTTGAATCCTGAAGTCACAGCTGAACAAATCAAGTTATACGCGTCAAGACTGGCGAAGACATGCAATGTAGTTGTAATAGTTCCTTCAAACTATCGTGCTGAGTTTTGGTCTGATGTTGCGGCCGAGACATTGACCGCAGAAAACCTTGAGAATGGCGTGGCCAAGTTGAATGCGGGTCACGTTGGACTTGTAGTCCTTGTGAACAAGTACGACGGAATTGATTTGCCGTATGACGCATGCAGGTTGCTGGTTCTTGATGGCCTGCCAGCCGCTAGGCGAGCCATTGACCAGATAGAGCAGGGTTCTCTTCTCTATGGAACCCCCTTGGCTGTGGGAAAGTCGATTCAGCAAATCGAACAGGGTATGGGACGTGGTGTTCGCGCTAGTGACGATTATTGTGTAGTGCTTTTGATGGGCGCAACTCTAACATCACAGCTCTTCACGAACCATGGCATTGATCGATTTACGCCCGCCACTCGGGCTCAATTTGATTTGTCTGAGCAAGTTGGCAACCAAGTGCGCGGCAAGAGTATTGAGGAAATTGGCGGTGCAATCGACTACTGCCTTACCCGCAACCCAGAATGGGTAAGGGCGGCGAAGTCAGCACTCGTTCACATTACATATGCAACGGCGAGCACTGACATTGAGATTGCAGTGGCACGGCGGCGTGCGTTTAACTCCGCTGAGATTGACGATTACAATACATCAATCAACTTGATACAAGAACGCGTTAATTCAGTCCATAATCTCATGCTCAAAGGGTGGCTGATGGCAGAACTTGCCGAATATACGCATGTTGTAGACAAGGCAGAGGCGCAGCAAATACTTATGTCGGCAGTAAAGCTCAATCGCCAATTGATTAGGCCATTGGTCGGAGTAGACTACCAGCGAATTGAGCCTGTTGTAGGTGAACAGGCGAGTGCGAGTATCTCTTATCTGAGGGGTGAATTCGAACGGCCAAACGATCTTATTGTGGCAGTAAATGCAACCGTAGATGATCTGGCGTTTAGACCGAACTCGCATAAAAGATTCGAGCGAGCCTTAAAGGACGCTGCTCGCATGATTGGATGTCAGTCGCAATTGCCGGAAGCTGAATACGGCGCTGGACCTGATGTGTTGTGGGCAGTCGGTGCACTGAGGTATCTAGTCATCGAATGTAAGAACGAAGCGACATCTAGCAAGATCAACAAAAAAGACTGTAATCAGCTTGCCGGATCAATCAATTGGTTCGGGATGGAGTACGATCAGACGTGTACTGCTATTCCCATAATGGTGCATCCGTCATCCACATTTGAAGATGCCGCTACGCCCGCGCCGGGAACGAGAGTGATTACGGCAGAGAAGCTCTCAAAGTTTAGAGAATCGATTACACAATATTGTGTAGCTGTGTCGAGGCTTCCGGGATTTGGGAAGTCTGCAGAAGTGGCCAAGTTGCTATCGACATACCAACTACTGCCAGATCTATTTATATCTTCCTTTACGGTATCCCCGAAACCTTCACGGAAATAGCCACTTTTGCGGAGGAGTGATCGAGACTCGGATTAAGACAGAGTCCATTTCATTCAGGCGGGCATCATTGACTGAAGTTTCACCGCCGTCGGCGCATCCGTCCGCGCCGTTTGCACAATCGGACGAATGGTCTGTGCAAACGGAGGCCCCGTTCGCATATTCGAAATCACCGTTTGCGCGACCGATACGAGCGGTACTATGCACGTTAATGTTGTTTGCAGGTTCCTCGCCGCGGTAAACGCATTCACCGAAATCGTTTGCGTGTTCGGCGCAATTGCTGGGTTTCTCGGTTCAGCGGTGACTCGCTAGCGCCGATAAAGAGTGCTGCACATGGCTGCCGAACCGAACATTCCGCGTGCCGATGGAAAGTTTCAACTCTTCGCTGAGGCGTTCTGCAATAACATCAGCGCTGATCCTGCGCGGTACATGATGGTTCCGGCCGAAGCTGCATCGCTGATGCGGTGGTTCAACGAGTTCAATGCCGCTCTAAAGACTGCCCGAAGCCCCGGAACGCGCACGCGCGGCGCGATTGCCAACAAGGACGATGCGCGGTCGATTCTTGAAGACGCGATCCGCAAGCAGGCTGCATTCATCAAGATCAACGATGGCATCACGGATGGCGACAAGCTCGGCATCGGTGTGCAGCCGCGCAATGTGTCGCATCACAAGCGTGTGTGTCCGAATACGCCGCCGCTGTTGAAGTTCATTGGTTCGCTGCCGGGTATTGATGAACTGCGATATCACCATACCAACACGCCGACGTCCCCCGCGAGGCCGTACGGTGCGGCGCGGCTGGAGTTATGGGTGGCATACAGCGGCCCGGGCGAGCCGAGGCCGAAGGTGTCCGAGGCGCGGCCGGTGGGTTCGTTCACGAAGAGCAAGATGCTCGTGAGCCAGGACTTTGACATGCTCGCGCGCGGCCTGCGGCCGACGTATTACGCGCGCTGGGCCGGCTACAACGACAACAAGGGCCCGAACGTCAGCGAATGGTCGCTGCCCGTGTCGATGGTGCTTGCGATCAAAGCGCTGCGCAAGCAGAAGCAAGCGAACGATGACCGCGCGGCGGATGCATCGTTGAAAATGACGGCGTGAGTGACCATTTTCATTGAGCGCCGCGACTTGTCGCGCTATGGCGCGATGAATCGCGGCGTTTCATTTTGTATAATGATTTTATGGTTTTGGGGTATCACTTTATCTTCAGCGCGTATGGATTCTGGTTGCCCAACGATCCGCGTGGGTCGTGGTCGGATGTGGTGCGTGGAATCGATTTGCGCGTGTTCGGCCGGCGACGAAGGTGATTACAACACGATCCGTCGCGCATGTGCCACATGATTATACGAGACGCGCTGCAGCGAAGGATGCGCTGCGCTATCCGCCGGTACAGTTCACCGGCGAACAGGCTCGCGCGATCGCGCGCGGTTTTGTCAATGCTGGTGGGCAACGTCGATATGTCATGCATGCACTGGCCATCATGCGCGATCATGTACATCTCGTGATGCGACGCCATTCGGTGCATATTGATCAGATTGCTGCGCATCTGAAATCTGCAGCGACACGGCAGATGAACACGGAGAACGTACATCCGCTACAGACGTATGCATCGGAGAATGGGCGTGTGCCTTCGCCGTGGGCGCGAGGATATTGGTGTCCGTTCATTGATTCCGAATCGCATATGCGTGCAGCAATTCGATATGTGCAGGACAATCCGCTCAAGGCCGGCATGCCGGCGCAGAACTGGGGATTTTTGACCGAGTATGAGCCGGCTATATGAAACGCGCGATGAATCGCGGCGCTTCGTCGCGCGTTGTGTAATTGGTTACAATCGCGTCTCAACCGATTAACAACAAGGACAAGTACGATGACAGTTACCATGACGATGAACGACATCACACTTACGCAGGCGCAGGCTGCTGTTGAAGTTGCGATGCGCAAGGCGGAAGCCATTGACACGAAGATGGACATTGCTGTTGTCGATGTCGGCGGGAACCTCAAAGCGTTCGCGCGCATGGACGACGCCTGGCTGGGGTCGATCGATATTTCGATCCGCAAAGCGAAAACCGCGCGGTATTTCGACATGAACACCGGCGAAATCGGCAAGCTCAGTCAGCCGGGCGCGCCGTTGTTCGGCATCGAACATTCCAACGACGGCTTGATCACATTCCCCGGCGGTGTTCCGATCACCAACGGCGACGGCACAGTCATCGGCGCGATTGGTGTCAGCGGCTCAAGTGTTGAGAACGATCACACGGTTGCCGAGGCCGGCGCCACAGCAGCAAGTTGATGCATCGCAGCGACGTGTTGTGAAACTTGTACGTGACAAACTGCATTCGGAACGATTGGAGTTGCGCGCGCCGGTGGTATGGCGCCGGTTGATCGGGTTGTGTCTGCTCGTTGTCGGCAGCGGTGCAGCGGCGGGAGCGATTCACAACTTCACCCCCAACTCCGGCGGGCATGTCGTGTACGGCATTATCAGTTCACTACTGGCGGTGCCCGCGCTGCTCGGCGGCGTGTATGTACTCATCAGCAGATCGGGTTTCACGATCGATCGCAATGCGCACATCATCATCGAATGGATTTCCATTGCAGGTCTTCAACGCGCATCAGAGCACGATTTGGATTCGTGTACAGCGATCGAGGTCAAGAAGTACTGGTACTTCAACCGCACGCGCCAGCCGGGTGAATCCTTCTATTGTGAACTGCGCATCTGGTCGACGGAAGGCGAGGGCGATGACATCGTTCTGACACGCAAGATGCGGGAGAGTGAAGCGAATCTGCTTGCGGAAGAGTTGGCGGTGTTTATGAGCCTGCCGATTGAATTCACGCGCGGTGGTGCGCGTGGGGTCGTGGCGGATGATTGATGATGGAGCCGCGCGACAAGTCGCGGCGATTCATATTTTGTGCGCGCCTGCGGTTCGTTTTTGTCTCAATCCGCTTTCTTGAAGAGATCGAGGAAGCGGTCTTCGTATTGTTTGAACACGCCGAGGCGGTCGAGTTCTTCTTTCAGGCGAAACGCTTTTTCGCGCTTGTGCGATGCTTCTTCGAACATCGTTTCGATCCGTCTGCGGGCGTTGTAGTCGAGCTTCGGGCCGTTGTCTTCTTTCGCTTCGGGATTATTCTTGTCTTCGTCGTCTTCATTATCAGGCGCGTTGGCGAATTCGGGCACGGAGAAACTTTCATCATCGGCATCGGATTCCTGCCGGGCTGCTTCACGCATCTTTTCGAGCAGTTCGAGCAAACCCTGCTCGACAGCTTTGGATTGTTCTTCGAGCTGTGTCAGGTCAATGTCGATGGTTGCGAGTTTACTGAAGACTTTGAGTACAGCAAGTGATGCTTTCGGATTTGGCACACCGGCTGCGAAAAATGGCAGCTCACCCATGAGACACAAACCCGAGCGGCCGCGCTCGACGCCGGCTGCGAGCAGCACGCCGTTCAGCCCGCCGATCTGTCCTTCCGCTAGAACATCGGTTTCAAGATCACGCAGTTCCTGCAGCGTGTCGTGGTCGGTCCCAACGCCGAACACGCGCGGGTCATCGGTCGGATGCAGTTGCGTCGCCATCGCAGCGAACGTGACGATGCGGCGCACACCGCGGGCAAGTGCATAATCAAGCAGTCGTTGACACAGCGCATACCCACCTGTGGACGGTTGTGATTCGCCGATGAAGATAAGCATGTCGCGGCCGTCTTCAGCGGGGTTTTTCCATTCGAAGAACATGCTGCGCGGCAGTCGGCCGACGGTTGCAAGGCCCTGTTTGACTTCGACGTGCTTGATATCAAAGAGATCGCTTGCGGGCAGTTCATGCACGAGGTGCGCGCCGATCTGTTCAGCAAGATACGCACCCGCGCCGACAGCGACGTTGCCCATGCCCGGCCAGACGGCGACAAGCCAGGGATCACGCAGTTCGGTTTCGTTGGCCATGGGATCAGCGTATGACGGCTGCGGCGCGATGGCAATGAGGGTCCGAGAAGTGGGGTATGTGGCAAAGCTGTTCGTACTGCGTGGGCTATCGCGGAGGCAGGCAGCGCTTGCGGGATGCAGTTGCAGCCGGGGAGCCGCAGCGGCGCATTATGAACAGTGCAAGAGGATGTTCAGCAATGTCAACGCGACTGGTCAATTTATGCGCTACGCGCCTTGGATGCAGGCATTCGTATCCGGACTGGTATATGGTGCGCCGTCTGGTCATGCGAAAATGCGCTGAGCAGCTGCACCGGCTCATGCGACGGCCTGCAGCGCGAATGTTGCGCGATCCGAGTTGGATATTGCGGCTGACGCTTGCTCGTTTGCCGGAGCTAGCGCTGTTTCCGAATGCGGATGACAGGCGGGAAACGCTGCGCGCCTTCGGCACATCAATGCGTGATGTGCGCGACTGGCGCTATTGGATGATGCTGAGCATGATGGCGCTACTGGCTGCGGGAGTGGGACTCACTGTCGGACAGCTAGCTGCATCTGCACTCGGCAGCATCGCAACCGGCGCGACAAATTACTGGCTGCGGCTGACGACGATGATCATCACACTTTGGATGCTGATCAGTCGAACACAGCGGTTTGGCGCTGCACTGCGTCTGCGTCTGCGGCTGGTTGAACTCGGTGTGCCGGTGTGTTTGAAATGCGGGTATGCACTGCTGGGTCACGAGCCGAATGCGAAGCGTTGTCCGGAGTGTGGCGGCGCGATTGATGCACGAGTCGAAGCACTGCTCGGGCAGGTGCCAAGTGCATTATCGATCGATTGCGAGAGCGAATGGCGCGATCAGGCTGCATGAATTGCGCATTCGAAGGATATATTGAATACACAAAAAAAGAGCGGGGCGCTCCCACCGAGCGCCCCGTCATTGTGCCGACGTGCGGCACGTTCAGTTGTTATGCGATTCAGTATCGGCGACGCAGTAGCTGTCTCGCCAGAATCGCAATTATTCAGGATGCCTCTGCGCGCGGATGTGCATCGTCGTACGCCTGCCGCATGCGCTGCGTGGTCAGATGTGTGTACACCTGCGTGGTTGAAAGCGACTGGTGGCCGAGCAATTCCTGCACGGAGCGCAGATCAGCGCCATTGTCGAGCAGGTGCGTTGCAAAGCTGTGGCGAAGAGTGTGCGGGCTGATTTCCGGATCGAGTCCTGACTGGGCTAGATACTTGCTGACTTTTCTACGGACCGACCGCGTGGAAAGACGGGTGCCGTGCTTGTTGATGAACATGGGAGACTGTTCATCGCCTGCGACGCCGGCCTGCTGCTGTTCGGTGTCGAGCATATCGGTGTAATGCTTGAGCGCAACCAGTGCGTGGGTGCCCAGCGGAACCATGCGTTCGCGCCGTCCCTTACCACGGACGATCAGGGCCTGGCTTGAATCATCAAACCCATCGCGATTCAGGCCGACGAGTTCGCTGACGCGAATGCCGGTGGAATACAGCGTTTCGAGAATCGCGCGGTCACGTGCGCCGAGCAGTGTTGTTTCATCGGGAGCTGCCAGCAGTTGTTCGACCTGTTCGACAGTAATCGCTTTGGGCAGCCGCTTGGACTGTCGCGGCGTACGGATCAGCAGCATCGGGTTGGATTCGATCACTTCACACTTGGCGAGCCAGCGGTGAAAGGATCGAAGCGTGGCGATCTTGCGAGCCATCGTGGCTGCGGAATAGTTTTGTTCACCAAGATTGGCCAGAAACGCCCGGATGCGATCGACATCGGCGTCGAGCATTGCTGCGCTGACAGTCGACGGCCGGCCGACGGTGCCAAGCACATCACGGCTGGCTTCGCCGTTCGTTGGTGCGTGGTTGGTCTGCGGCGCGTGGTTGTTCAGGCGGCGCTGGTAGGCCTTCTGTTCATCCTCACGGGAGCAATCAATGTTGAATTCATCGGTGAGGAATTCGGTGTATTGCCGAAGGTCGACACCGTAACACCGGGCTGTGTACGGACTGAAGTGTCGGTCATCGAGCAGATAATGAAGGAATTCATCAACGATCGGGAGGTGTTGGTGTGGTGTATCGGTCATCGTTCAACTGCCGTTTCTCTTGGGAATCTGAACCTTGTGACGCGCAGAGCGGTCACGACACATGACGCTGCCGGAGTAAAGCCGGTCAGCTCGAATCAGTGCGCACCGAGCGCGTGGCCAGTGGCTGACGGGTTAGTCTTGTTCTCTTGCGTTGGTCCATTCGTGGAGCTCCGCCAAACGTCGGCGGCCACAAACGACCGTCAACGCGTATTCATTTCCTCGTCCGCCGTGGCGATCGGGTGAAGTCTGATGCGCTCCTGCTGGAGCAGATCATGCAGCAACCGATAGCTGACGAACTGCATGTACAAGTCCATGCTCACGAGGTAGATGTCATTGCCGTAGGCACTGTCGGGAAGCGTGCGCGATTCGGCATACTGTTCGAGCCAGTACAGTGTCTGATGATTGCGAGCGTCAAAGACACCAGCAGCAACAGCAGCGGGGCCGTCAGACATCTGCCCGGGTAGTGGATCACCACTTGGATGACGCGAAATTTGAATAGGATCAATCTGTCCGCGTTGACTTGCATCTGAGCGATACAGCTCGACAGCAGCAGCAAGCGTCGGCGGGCGATACGGATCCCACGCAGTTATGGAGCCGATGACAAGTGCATCAACTTCAAGCGTGTTCATGAGCACAACAGCGTCGAGTTCCGATTCGATCGCGTTGAGCCCGAGAAGCCGCATCACAGAGAGCACACGATTGACCGGCACTGCTTCGACGCCATTGATCTGCTGCACTTGTTGGGTGAACATATCAGCGACGCGATAGGTATCGACAATCGACACGCCGGATTCATTTGCAAACGGCGCAACGGCCCACAATTCGGGCTGTTGGTATGGCGCCGCAAGCAGATCAGGCTGCTGCAGTCGTCGCTGACAGGCCGGAGCCGCCACCAGAAGAATGAGCAGCGTGAGTGGTATGCAACACCAACGCGCACGAAGGCGCATCAGCGTACGGTGCAACTGCAACGATACGTTGAACATGGACTGTACACTTGTCATGGCGTCCTGCCGAAGCGACAAGCTCCGCTTGTCTTGGCGTCCCGGCATCCATACCGGAACAAAGAAACGATCAGCCGGTCAGGGCTGGTCGTTCGGTTGCTGCATGTTGGGATCGACATTCACCATATTGCTCGGACGCATGTCAGGTGAATTGCCGTTGAAGCCGGCGGCGACGGACCAGATGTTATCTACGCCGGAACGATCCGAAACGAAATATACATTCCCATCAGAAGCCCACGTCGGCTGATAGTTTGCCGAGTTGCCGCTGGTGAGGTTTGTTCGATTGGTGCCGTCGATCGACACGACCCAGACATCGCACAGACCGGGTCTGGCTGCTGGTTCTGCTTCGGGGTCGAGCACGGTCACAAACACAATGCGGTTGCCATCAGGCGACCACGACGGGTTGATTGCTGCGGCGTTTGCGGCGCTGACGATTTCCGTCGGCTGCTTGGCTTCCCCATCGACGTAGTTGATTGTCCACACGCCGTGGTACCGGCTGCCGCGCTGACGCGGTCGTTGGAACAGCATCTTGTTGCGGGCGACGTCGGGGTTCCACTCCGGGAACATGCCGTACACCAGGAACCTGCGGACAGATGGATTTTCAATATCGACTGTCCAGATTTCCCACCTGCCGGATTGCTGGCCGTATCGGCAGTACGCAATCATCGTGCCGTCGGGCGACCAACTCGGGTGCAGTTCATGTTCGTTTTCGAATGTGAGCTGCACCGGCCGTCCGCCGGATGTCGGCGTGTAATAGATGTTCCAGTTCCCTGAGCGGTTGGATGCGAAGGAAACGTATTGCCCGTCGGGACTGAAGGCCGGCATGACATCGTCACCGGGATCATCGGTGAGCTGCGTGATCGTGCTGCCGGTTGTTGACTGCAGGTAAATGTCTGCGCTCGTACTATGCATGGTTGATGAGAACGCCATGCGCGAGCCGGTTGGATCTATGGCCGGGTCAAAGACAGCGCCTTCGCTTGCGGTCGTGACCTGCACGATGTTGCGCGCGCCATCGGGGTTGGCAGGCGGCTTGGGTGCGTTGCTTGCGAGTTCGCCGTACAGCCCGATCAACGATGCATCGAGTCCGGTTTCACTGCGCCGGGTTGTAGATTGTTCAAAGCTGACATCTTCGGGATTGCTGTATGGGCGATCGTTGAGCTTGACGCGCTGGCCGGGGGTGACGGGGGCGGCGCTGTTGCTGCTGGCACCCGTCGTCAGCGGTGGGCGCTTCGCGGACGAGGTATTTGAGAGATTGGTCGCGCAGCCGGCCAGCAATGCGCCGGCAAGTAGTGCGGTTGCCGCAGTGAGCATGTATGACGAATATCCAGTCACGGAGAACACCTCTGACGTTGTGAACCGGCAAACGAGTGGAACCCACCGCAGCCGATGATCTGTCTTGTACTGCGACTGTGTGAGCCGCCCTGGGGTCGTGGCCGGCTCCGGCGAGCCAGCCCTTTATCGGACGAAATCAGGGGTGGGCTTCACCACCGTCACAGGATTTCGGACCGAAGTCTGCACCGTTATCGGCATCATGAGCGGCTTGCCTGAGCCGGAGTTGCAGCAAGGATGTGTTTGACGAGGCAGCAGAATCGTGGATGAATCGTCAATCATCGCGGTGAGCGGCAGTTGCGGCTACACTGTCCGATTCGCGATCGCGTAGCTCAGTTGGCAGAGCAACCGCCTTTTAAGCGGTAGGTCCTGGGTTCGAGTCCCAGCGCGATCATTTACCGTGCGGCAGATCGGTGTCGTTCGAGCCACGTCCTTCAACGTCCGCGACGCGCAATCTATGCAGATACTGCACGCGAATTGGTCACGCCACGCTATCTGCCTTTGGGCGGAGTCTCTTGACCGGTGTCTTGAGGCTGGACGTGCGGAGAAGACGCAGCTCGGCTTTGAAGGTTCGGCCGCAGGAGCTGCGACCGGCATCGCTCTTGCGGAACCGGGACTCACAGCAACGCTCGGATCGGCATCCGAACACCCGTTTGCGATTGACAGCAGTGGCCTCAAGCAGCTGCTTGAATCACAAACTTCTGGAATAGAAGAACTTGTGTTAACAGAAGGCCGGTTTCGCTTGCGGCTTCCGGTTGTGGATGCGGTTCCCGCTGCCAGTGAGAGGTTGGCAACGCTGATCGGCTCGAATGTAATTCCCGCTGATGCACGGCTGCAGTGGTTTGATGTGCCGTGCCTGCGGCTGGATCCGGTCCATGCCGCTGCAGGCTTGCTGACAATCGAGGAAACTGTTGCTGATCACAAACTGCTGGCCGGGCATTCGCTGCGATATTGGATCGCAGTTGCTCGATTTGTGATCGAAATGCTTTGTGATCAACGGTTTATACCTTCCGTCATTCGCCCGGACGCCCGTCGGACACTGGCGGTCTGGCAGCCCTGGCTGCACGATGAAGATGCCATCAGACGGCTGGAAGCACTGCTGACCGCAATGCCGCCTGTGGTTCGAGCGGCATTTCCTGCAACTGAAGATCAACCGTGGCTGGTCCTTCGAGATGCTTTGCTGGCCATGACCGATTCGGTGGTTCGCAATGTGCTGCGCGAGGACGGGTTCGGCGACGCCATTGCTGATCGACCGGCAAGTGATCCGAATGTCGCGTGGCTGGGCGGTTTGCTCGGCGCTGATGGCAATCTTGCCGGCGGCGAATATCTGCTTCGTGATGTGTCGCTGTGGATCAGCCGTCTGGATGAGACCGGCGGCGATGAACCGCTACGGTTGTGTCTGCGGTTGGATGAACCGGGCATGTCGGAATCAGGCGAACCGGATGGTCATTGGACGTTGACTGCGTACCTGCAACATGAAGATGATCCAAGCATTGCGTTCGATGCTGAAGAGTTGTGGTCTGGGGCAGCATCACGGCAACAAAGCGGTATGGCTGGAATGCAGCCGCAGGAATTAATGTTGCGCGAACTCGGCAGGGCCAGCAGGGTCTATCCGAAGCTTGAAGAGGCTTTGTCCGGTTCGGCGCCGCAGCCGCTTCTTCTTACAACCAACGAAACATTTGCGCTGCTCAGCGAGTTTCGTCCGCTCCTTCAAGAGTCCGGCGTCATGCTTGATCCGCCGCCGTGGTGGGATGATGCAGCAAGCCGGTTGGGTATGCGTTTGACGATTGATGCGACACAGGATCCACCGACTGCGACCGAACACACCGCAGAAGCCCGCAACGTTTCATCGCTCGGCTTGCGCCAACTTGTGGAATATCGCTGGAACGTCGCCATCGGTGACGACGTGTTGACTGCAGAGCAATTCGATCACATTCGTCGTCAGGCAAGCCCGCTAGCGCGCGTCAACGGGCGCTGGGTTGTGCTTCGGCCCGATGATCTGAAAACCGCGTCCGAACTTGTCGAGCAATCAGAGAATGGTCAGGCCAAGCTTGGTGAAGTTGTGCGCATGGCGTTCGGGATGGAGCGCAATCGTCCATCGCTGCCGTTGCTTGGTTTGGATGCACGCGGGTGGTTGAGCGGTTTGTTCGATTCGGAAGACGGGCAAAGACGTTTACCTGCGGTTGATCCGCCGAAGGGTTTTGCGGGTTCGCTGCGGCCGTATCAGCTCAACGGGTTGCGCTGGCTGATCTTCCTGGAGTCACTTGGTTTCGGTGCATGCCTTGCTGATGATATGGGTCTGGGCAAGACGATTCAGTTGATCGCGCTGTTGCTGCACGAACGCGAGAACGCCGGCGATGAAACGATCGACCCGACGCTGCTGATCGTGCCGACATCGTTGATCGCCAACTGGAATCGTGAGATCGAGCGCTTTGCAAATGCGCTGCGTGTGCAGATTCACCACGGACCGGATCGGCCGACCGGCGCAGAATTCATAGCCGAGACGAATGAACACGATGTCGTGATAACAACGTACGGGCTGGTGTCGCGCGATGTCGATTCACTGTCCAAGCGGCGGTGGGGGCGCGTCGTTTTGGATGAAGCGCAGTACATCAAGAACCCGCCGACCAAGCAGACCGCTGCTGTGCGCGGCCTTGATACTGCGTACCGTGTCGCGCTGACGGGCACTCCATTGGAGAATCGTCTCAGTGAGTTATGGTCGATCATGGAGTTCTGCAACCCGGGATATCTCGGCAGTGCAGGTGAGTTCCGCAGGTTGTTTGCTGTGCCGATCGAACGTCATCGTGATGCGCAGGTTGCTCAGCGACTTCGACAACTTGTGCAGCCGTTTGTGCTTCGCAGGTTGAAAACTGATCCGAAGGTGATCAGCGATCTTCCGGAATGCGTGGAGACGAAGGAGTATGCCACGCTCACCAAGGAACAGGCAGCGGTGTATCAAAACGTTGTCGATCATGTGCTCGCAGATGTGGATCGTGCAGAGGGTATGCAGCGGCGGGGCATGGTTCTGGCAGCGCTGGTGAAACTGAAACAGACGTGCGATCATCCGGAGCTGGTCAGCGGCGATCTTGACAGCAACGGTAGATCGCTTGCCAATCGTCTGCCGACGGCGGATCGATCAGGCAAGTGCCAACGGCTGTTGCAGATGCTGGAGCAAGTCGTCGCCAGCGGCGAAAAAGCCCTGGTATTTACACAGTATCGGCGCATGGGACATCTGCTGTCACAGATGGTTCAGCATGAGTTTGATTGCGATGCGCTGTTCCTGCACGGCGGGACAACGCCCAAGCAGCGGCAGAAAATGATCGATCGTTTTCAGAGTGGTGATCATCGCACGCCGGTGTTTGTGCTTTCACTGAAAGCAGGCGGCGTTGGTTTGAATCTTACTGCAGCGAATCACGTTTTCCACTTTGACCGGTGGTGGAATCCTGCAGTGGAGAATCAGGCAACCGACCGGGCGTTCCGAATCGGGCAGGTGCGCACAGTACACGTACACAAGTTCGTCTGTCTGGGAACGCTGGAAGAACGCATCGATCAGATGCTGGAACAAAAGGCGGAACTTTCCAAATCAATCATCGGAAGCGGCGAACAGTGGCTGACAGAGCTGACAACATCGCAGTTGCACGACATGCTGCAGTTGCGCGAGACAGCAATGGAGGTTGAGGAATGAGCCGATCGCGCCCCCCAACCGGCAAACGCCGTAGCGGAACCCGCCTGCGCAGCGCGCCTGATGAACTCGTTGCACGTGCGCCTTTGGCAGCGCAGCCGATTGTGCAGCGGTGGCTTCTGTGGACGCAAGATCAGTTCAGCACGTCGATATGGGAAAACGCAGTTGAAGAGGCTCGGCAGGGGCGGCTTGCCAGTTTGCACCTCAGCGAATCATCTGCGATTGCAGCGGTGCGCGGAGGAACCCGGCCGAGCACAGTAACCGTGCGCTTTCCCGAACTGCCGGCAGCGCAGTGGCGACAGCTTCTGGAAGCTCTTGCGCAGGAAGCGATGTCTGAAGCGAGCCTGCTTTCCAGTGAATTGCCGCCGGGGCTGTTGGCGCTTGCGGAGGCGCATGGCGTGAAGTTTACGCCATCGCATGAAGAGCGCGTGCAGATCGACAGTGACCCGCGGCGCGGTGATACAGAATGCCAACGGGCTGGCGCGATCGTATGTTTGTGCATGCTGGAGCGCATGGTGCAGGAGCCGCATATCGTGTTTCTGCTGCGCGGTTTGTCGATTACAACTGTGTTGGAACAGTTGCGCGAACTTCGGGTGATGCAGGTGCAGGGGGCGGCATCGGCGCACGGTGACCCGTTCATCGTCGCAACATCGCAACCATTGCCCGCACTTGAAGAGTCTCTGGAAGAATTCTGGGGTTCCGGTTCGATGCTCACCGATCTGGAACAGATACCGCCGGCATCACATGCGCCGCATGCACTGCTGCGCCGTTTGGGGCCGTCACCGCTGGACGGAAAATTCCCCCTGGTGGGGCTTCTTGCAAGTGTGTACGACGTCGTTGCTGACGCTGCCCGCGGTATGCGCGATCGGGCAGAGCATATTGATGTCAACGGTTCGACTGCTGCGGAGCAGTGACTCGCACACTCGTGTACCAACACTACGACTGGCTGTACGAAAACGCCCCACTCGCTTGAGTGGGGCGCGTCTCAGTCGAATGTGGTGATGCAATCACTCAATCGAGCCGTTTGAGAAGATCATCCACCGCGGCTTGCAGTTGTTCATCATCTTCGGCAGCCTCCGCTTGCGGTGTCTGCGGCACGACAAGGTGCGGCATCGCGCCGTTGTTTTCCATGTCCGCATCATCGGTGAGATACCACCCGCGGAACGGCAGGCGAACGAACGTGCCATCGATCAATCCGAACCCGCCCGTGGAAATGACGCCGCCCCAGGTCTGCTGGCCGACAAGCGTGCCGCGTTCCAGCGTCTTGAATGCGTGCGAGAAGATTTCCGCGTTGGAGAAACTTTTCTCGTTGCACAGTGCGTTGATCGGCATCGTGTAGCGTTGAATGAACAAGCGATCCTGCGGGTAGTGGCCGGTCTCGTGCGGCGCGCCACGGGGGACGGTGTATGAATGTTCCTTGACCATAATCGATGAGAGCACGCGGTCGGTGGTCCAGCCGCCGCCGTTGTTGCGCACATCAATGAGCAGTCCGTCCTTGCCCTGAGCCGCAGCGAAGAGATCGCGCTCAAAGACATCGAGCGATGGCTGATTCATACCCTGAATGTGGATGTAGCCGATGCGGCCATCGGACCACTCATCAACACGCCGTGCGTTTTCGTTGCGCCATTGTTCATAGCGCAGTTGACGATAGCTCCCGAAGCCTGTTGGCGTAATCAGAACATTGAGCCGCTGCGGTTCGCTGTTGATCATGCGTTCGATTGTGACGACCGTTTCGTTACCGACACGACCTTCAAGTTTCGCCTCGACTGTTTTGTTTTCCTCGAATGGTTCAAGTTCAATTGCAACGATGACATCGCCCGGCTCCAGCGCCATCGAACCTTTTGCTGCGGGCGATTCCGGAACGACATCCGTCACTTCAAAGCCGATGTCGCCATCCTCGAGTTCGACGCGGTGGTGTATGGTTCCCAGCCGGCCGTGTGATTGCACAATGTCTGAGCGAAAGCCGCCAGCCGGGAAAATGCCGAGGTGAGACGCGGTGAGTTCGCCGAGAAGGCGCTCGCCGACGTAGTCAAATTCGTGTGCGGTTCGCGTGCGCACAATAAGGTCGTGGTATTGCTCGGTGAGTGCATCCCAATCCACGCCCTTCATGTCGGGGTGATAGAACATCATGCCAAGCACACGGGTCATTTCCATGAACTTCTGGCTGGCCTGTGCGGCCAGATCAATTCGAATCTGATCGCTGATGTTGATGAATTCTGTCTTGCCGCCGCCGGGCGCGATTGTTGCTGCTCGTCCCCCGGAAACAAAGACGATCTTGCTGCCATCAAGGGAAAGGTGCTGCACCGCAGCCGGACTGTTGAGGCGTGTGAGATCTGAGCCGTCCCACTTGATCGAATACAGGCCGGACTGACCGTGCGCGCCGTTGAAGATGTAGCGATCGCCGCCGGGCGTCATTTCCAGCCCGGTCTCATTTCCGGAGTAGCTTGTCACCCGACGGACGCGCATCCACGCATCCTCGAGTTCTTCCAGCTCCCACGGATGTTCAACATCTTCTTCTTCCGCATCGTCATCATCTGATGCTTCATCGTCTTGTTCATCTTCTTCATCAGGATCAACGACTTCGACGGGTTTGCGTTTGGACGCAGCCTTCACCGCATCGGTGTAGTACGTTTCCAGTTCCTTTGGCGTGAGCGCTTCCAGGTCTTCATCGAGGTACACCATCCAGACATCGAATTCCTCGTTGACGCGTTCGGAAACGAAACTGAGGATGCGCCCGTCAGCTGAAAATCGCGGGTTTGCTTCATTGTCCGGGTGCCGAGTGATGTTCACCGGTTCGCCGGAGCCGTCCGCAGCCATGATGTATATGTCATCATTGAAATCCAAATCCGATCGCGCGACAGCAATGTGCCGACTGTCCGGGCTCCAGCGCCATTCGAGCCAGTAGTCCCAATGTTCGAGCAGTTCGGTTTCATCGCCGGTTTCAAGATCGAGTACGACGATGCTGCCTCGACCGCGCTTGAACGCAAGCTTGGTGCCGTCAGGCGACGGGCTGGGCAGACGATCGTGATATGCAGTTTTCACAACCGGCGTGATTTTGAACGCCATTGCATCATGCCAGCGTTCAGGGTCAAGCTCCGGTTTGGCATCGTCATCGGCAGCAGCGTCGCCGGGCGCCGGTTTGTAGTCGGTATCGCGCTCGGCTCGCAGGGGAATGACGTTGTCCTCTGAAACCGCTGCGCCGACAAGCGCATCGTCTTCGAGTTTCAGATGCACGGCAATTTCCGTTTCGGTAGCGCTGACCGTCAGCGTCAGGTTCAACGATCCGGATTGCTTGTTGTACGTGCCTTCAATGTCGCCGGAATATGGATCAGCTTCGACGTCGCCGGTGACTTTGCCCTTGCGATCGACTTTCAGAACTATCACAAAGTCAATTTCACCGGCATCAGGATCTTCAAACGTACCTGTCCATCGACCGCTGGGCGACGCCTTGCCATCGGCATCGTCATCCTCCGCATCGTCATCATTGTCGCTAGACGCTTCTTTGAACGAATCCTTGATCTCCGAGCGTGTCAGCGTAACCGTTGCTGCATAGATGTTCTCTGTTTCGCCGCGATCGCTGGAAAAATACAACGTGAGTCCGTCAGCGGACCATGCAATGTCCTGATCTCGGGCAATGGAATCGGTGACTCTGCGGGTGTCGCTTTTGTCTTCGATGTTGCGCACGTAAATCTCACCGTGGGCGACATACGCCATGACCTTGCCGTCCGGGCTGAGCGCCGCTTCGTCAATGTTGCTGCCGATGGATTGCAGACTGTAGTTGTCCGAAGCGTCTTCGGCAGCGGTGATGGCAAGCGCTTTGGGCTTAGCGCTGGTCTTTGTGAGATCGAGACGGTACAGCGTGTCCCAGACTTGAATGATGGCAACCGAACCATCGGCTGCGACATCGAATGAATTGATGTCGCGGTCCTTGAATGCGGTGATGCGCTTCGGCCGGGGGCGGTTGATATCCAGCGTATACAGGTTTACGGTGTCAAAATCGCGCTCGGACATGAACATGATGGTGTTGTCATCGAGCCAGCGCGGCTCGCCATCGTGGCCAGGCCACTCGGTGAGCTGCGTAAAGGTTTCGTCGTCACGATCGTACAGCCACAGATCCATTGTCTCGGGGCCGAATGAATGCCGGCGCGCAAACCCGCTGTAGTAGCCGCCGCGCACGAATGCAACTTTGCTCCCGTCGGGGCTGATGCGGGGATTGCTTCCGAATGCATCATGCACGCGCACCGGTTCGCCGCCGTCGAGATCGATCATGTACGGTCGGGCTGAACGATACACGTCAGCTTCCAGTGTTGTGGAGAATGTCACAACGGTGTTGTCATCAGCATCAACGCCGAAGGCATCGAGCGCGCACGGCCGGTCAAGATTGGAAACCTGCCGCACACCTGAACCATCCGCATTCATGAGATAGATGTTCTGATACCCATCGCGATCAGAAGTGAATGCAATCGACGCACCGTCGGGTGCCCACGTCGAGTACAGATCATCAGCAGCATGGCTGGTGAGCCGGGCGGCGTGTCCGCCATCGGCCGATACTTTCCAAAGGTCGCCGCGCCATGTGAACGTGACGTGTTCACCATCGGGACTGACAGCAGGAAAGCGCGGAAGGTCAACATTGCCATCTCCTGCGGCGGCAGGGCCGGCCAGGGTGATGACAGCAAGCGCAGCCATCGTGATCGATGTGCGCTGCGACAGCGAATTGATACGGAAATTCTTCCAGAGCATGTATTTCTCCATCTCCACAGCCGGGAGTCTCAGGATACCCACTCATCGGCTTGGCGCACGGGCTTCTCCAGCTGTTACATCCATCACAACCGGCAGATTTGTAACGAGTTGCAATCAGGGCAGGCGGTGCAGGATGGGAAGGCCGAACCTGGCAATCGGGCGTGCTCGGTGGTGATTTGTCGGACCTGTACCACTGGGTCCGGGAGAAGTATGCATCTTTGCGAGAGCTTGCAGGAAAGCTGCTGCAGCGATGGGCCGATAGACCACCTGGCGAAAGGGAGTACGGCGGCAATGGATACCACCAAACGACAGGCTGCGGATAAAGTTCGACCGATTCTTGCTGCGATGGAGCGCTCGATAGATTCTGCGCGCCGTCGTCGATTGCATATCGAAGAGGATCCGCCTGCACACAACAACATTGCGTCCGGGCAGCAGTCAGCGCAGCCGATGCAGAATTCTGCGGTTCCGCAACCGATCGACAAGCGCGATGAATTGATCGCAGTGCCGAATCGTTCGCACACGAATGCCAACCACGGCACGCCCAATCGTCAAAACAGCGAGAACGATCAACCCGAGCCGGGCAAAGCACGGCTCAAGGCGCGACCGAAGCGTCCTGTTGGTTTCTCATCCGGACCGGATCAGCCGTTTTATGGGGCCAAAGCAGGTTGAGAATTACCGGCTGAGGTTTACCCCGTTCGCTGAAGTCATCCATCTTCACAAGCAAATGATGTATCAGCATGCTGCACCTTGATTGTGCGCGCGCGATGGTCGATTCTTGCTGGTGCACTGTGTGGCAAGAGGGGGAACGGTTGTCACGATGTGCGTTGTCATGATGTGCGATTGATAGTTGGCGAGGCTCAGCGAAGGGTCACGTACATGTTCAAGCTCTTTCAGCGATCAGGTCGGATGCACGATATATCCGAATCCGCAGCTGTCGCCGCTGGCGAACAGGAACACATATGTAAGTCAGTTACCAGCAGCATCGCGGATGTCGAATTTGTCGGCACAACAGGTGTTGCCACGCTGACCATCACCGATTTATGCACAGGATCGGGCGTCGAACAGCTCGCTGAGCTGCTTTATGACCTGGCCAACAGCGGTGCAAATCAACTCGTGCTCGACATGCAAAACGTGCAGGCAATCGATTCTGCATGTCTCGGCTGCCTGGTGAGTGCATGTAACGATCTGACTGACAACGGTGTGCGGCTTGCTGTGGCCAACGCGGGCAATACCGTGCATCAGGTCTTCAAACTCACTCGGCTGGATCGCGTGTTCCCGATCTGCACCGATGTCATGGCAGCGATCGATCACGTTGAGAACCGCAGAATGTCCGATCACTGAACGTTCTAGGATCGATCATCGCGCAAACGAAACAAGCCCCGGATCATGCCGGGGCTTTGTCGTTCAAGAGTTGCATTGTGCGAATCCTGTTTATTCGCCAGTCGCTTCAGCAGCGTTTTTCTTTGCAGCGCTGCTGGACTTGGCTGGTTCGGTTGAAACGGTTGCATGCTTGAGGCCGCGGCGCTGATCGCGAAGACGCCGGCTCTTGCCGACACGATCGCGCAGGTAATACAGCTTTGACCTGCGGACATCGCCACGGCGGACGACTTCGATCTGTGCGATGCGCGGTGAGTGCACGGGGAAGACGCGCTCGACGCCTTCGTTGGCGACGATACGGCGGACGGTGATTGTCCTGTTGATGCCCCGGCTGTTCATCGAAATGAGAACGCCCTGATAGACCTGAATGCGTTCTTTCGTACCTTCAATGATGCGCACGTGTACGTTCAGCGTGTCGCCGACGGAGAAGTACGGCATGTCCTTCTCATCTTTGAGCTGATGTTCGACGACGGATTCAATAACCTGCTGGCGGTTCATAGCACACCTCTTTGAGCGAACTTCTCGAGCGAACTTTTCGATGGCAAGTTCACGAACGCAATTGCCGTCTGGCTGTACCGGCCGTGGTTTGTGGCCCACCACGCTGATTCGGCCGGTCTGTCGCGGGCGGGGATCATAGCGTTTCTACGGGCAAAATCAAAGCCGGGCGACGCCGCACCCGAGTCTTCGAAGGGGCGGGTTCATCAAAGCTCATCCAACAAATCCGGCCGCAGTTTCCGGGTCCTTTCCAACATCTGCTGCTGCCGCCAAGCTTCGACAGCTGCGTGATCGCCCGAGGTCAGCACTTTCGGCACAGCCCGGCCGTTCCAGACAGCGGGTCTCGTGTAATGCGGGCAGTCCAGTACACGGCGGGTGCCAAGGTCGGGCAACTGGCGGGCTGCAAACGAATCTTCCGCGGCGGAATCCTCGTGGCCGAGCACGCCTGGCAGCAACCGAACGATTGCGTCAATCAGCACAAGTGCGGGCAACTCACCACCGGAGAGGACGTAATCGCCGAGGCTGATCTGCTGCGGCTGCAGTTCTTCGATAACGCGCTCGTCAACACCTTCATAATGCCCCGCAATCAGCAGCAGGCGCTGCGCAGCGGCAAGTTGCTCGACGATCGGCTGCGTCAATGCCGCGCCCTGTGGTGACAGCAGTATGCGCTCAGCAGGTGCCGCATCCATCGCTTCAACTGCAGTGACCGCATCATGCAGGGGTTGGCACATCATGACCATGCCGGGGCCGCCGCCGAATGGGCGGTCATCAACCTTGTTGTGTTTATTGTCCGCCCAGTCGCGAATATTATGCGTGTGGAAGCTGACAGCGTCCGCCTGTTGCGCGCGGCCGAGAATGCTCGCGCCGAGGACAGCGGGAAACATCTCCGGAAAAAGTGTCAGAACGTCAATGCGCATGGGAAATCGTAGCGACAAGCGTCGCCTGCAGAACAATTCATTTCATTCAGCACGTTTCTGACAGCGTTACGACGCTTCGATCTTCTTGCCCGACGTGGGGTCGACATCGATGCGGCGAAGCAGGCTGCGCACTGTATTGGACGGCTGGGCGCCGACGCTGAGCCAGTAGTCGACGCGATCAACCTTGAACGAAATCTGCTTGTCATCCGCCGCGACGGGGTCAAACCAGCCGAGTTGTTCGATCACTCGGCCGTTGCGGGGGGCCCGCTTGTCCATCGCGCTGAGTCTGTAGAACGGCCGGTGGGTTCGGCCCATACGCATTAGTCGCAAAACAACCATGTCAGGAAAGTCCTTTCCAGGCGCAACTTCGTCATCGGAGTCCGATGACCGCTGTGTCGGGGAGGCAGGGAACGTCCCAGCCACGTGCGAACCAGCTTCAGCCGCGGGTGAATCAGAATCGGGCAGGATAGCAGAACCTGCTGGTCGGGCAAATTCCACGGCGAACCACGCCTACGGCAGCACCCTGACGAGGTTGCCGGCGGCGGTGATTGTCAGATATGCCGCGCCTTCGAACAGCCAGTCGAACAGCGGCGTCAGGAACAGCAGCGCCAGCACGAAGAAGAATCCGATCATCTGTTTTTGCGGGTCGGCCATGAATCGCGCGTACGCCGGCGACAGCGACTTCGCCACGGTCGAGCCGTCCAACGGCGGCATAGGCAGCATGTTGAACGTCGCAAGCACGATGTTCAACAACGCGCCGATGTAGAAGAACTCGCGTGCGTGATCGACCCAGTTCGTCTGCGGTCCGGTGTTCGGTGGAACATACCGCAACCAGAGTCCCAGGCCGATGATGCACAACAGCGCCAGCGCGATATTCATCGCCGGCCCGGCTGCGGCGACATACAGATCGCCCCACCTCCGATTGCGAAAGCGAGACGGGTTCACCGGCATCACGCCCCAGGCAATGCCCACCAGAGCGAACATCAGCAGCGACCACGGGCCCATATGTACCCACGGGTTCATCGTCATGCGATGCAGATCGCGCGGTGTCGTGTCACCTTGCCACAGCGCTGCCCAACCATGCGACAACTCGTGGAGTGTGATTGAGAAGATCACCCAGAAGGCCCAACTCAGCACCACTGCAATGCCGCGATTGTGATAAACCTCCGCAACCCACCAGCCCATAACCGATCAATCCTTTTCGTAGACTATGGCAATCATGATGTCGGACGAAGAAAACTTGCTGCCCACCTTTGACGGCGCGCTCGGCGATTGCGGTGAGATGTTGCCGAAGATGTTGACGATCGTGGCATGAGATTCCTGCAACCAGCCGTTGATGTCACGCTCCAACTCGCGGAGCTCTGTCTCAACGCCTTTGAATATACGGATCTGCTGCATGATTCCCGATCTCCATTTCGTTGTGCGGATCATACACGGCTGTGTGCAGGAGTGAGTTGACTTGGTTTCTCTCTCCGCAGCAACTTGATCGCAATGTCTCGCCCGAGGCGCTGATGCATTGCCAGGTGTATCCACAACATTGCGAGCGGTTCGAGATAGCGAGCAACCCTGAGCGCGCCGCTGTCGATGACATCAAAACCCAGTTGCTGTGCAAGGTCGGTGACGATGTTCTTTGCGTGCGTGTCGTCGCCGCAGATAAACGCGTCATCGTTCTGCTCGCCGAACTTCGGGTTTTCCATATTGTTGGCACCGGTGGAGTTGAAAGCCTTGACAACTTTCGCGCCGGGTGCGGCCGCGGCGATCTGCTCTGCTGCGGATGTGTCGTGACCGATTGAAAGGCCATCGAGATCGTTTCGCAGAGGGTTCGTGCAGTCGACGACGACTTTGCCAGCAAGTTGATCTGCAAGAACGCGCACAAGATCAAGCGTCACCGGCCAGGGCGTGGCAATGACAACAACCCGGGTGTCGGCGGTTATGGCTTCATCATTCGTTGCTGCGCTCGCATTACCATCGCATTGGGACAGTAAATCACGGACTTTCGGTGCATTCGGATTGCGCGAGCCGAACGTGATGCGATGACCGCGCTGCGCCCACCGCCGCCCGAGTGTTGAGCCGACGGAACCCGTGCCGAGAATGGTGATATTCAACATCTCGCAAGTGTAGGCAACGAAATGCAAGACTACGCCGCACCCTTGTCCTTCACATCATCTGCAAAGCCGAGTTCCACAAGCCGCGCCAGCGGGCTGTGCGCTTTCTTTGCTTCTTCCGCCAGGCGCTTGTCCGCTGCGGGGTTTGCATAACTGTTGAACACCATTGCCTTCACCGTGCCCCACATCCCGCCGAAGCTGCTGAACGTGTGGTCGACAGCCGTCGGCTCGTACCCGCAGTGCACCATGCACTGCTGACACTTGGGATTGCCGGATGCCTTGCCGTAATTGTCCCACTGGGTGTCGTTGATCAACTCATCAAATGTGTCGACGTAGCCTTCCTGCAGCAGATAGCACGGCTTCTGCCAGCCGAAGATGTTGTACGTGGGGTTGCCCCAGGGCGTGCATTCATATTCGCGCCCGCCCATCAGAAACTCAAGAAACAACGGCGACTGATTGAATTTCCAACGCTTCTTACGGTTGGAAAGAATCATCTCGAACAGCGAATTCGTTTCCTGCTGCATCAGGAAGTTCTGCTGATCCGGCGCCTTGTCATAGGCATAGCCGGGTGACACCATCATGCCTTCGACGCCGAGGTCCATCATTTCATCGAAGAACCCGCGCACGGAATTCGGATCTGCGCCTTCAAACAGCGTCGTGTTCGTCGTGACGCGGAAGCCTTCTTCGACTGCCTGGCGAATGGCTTTGATTGCAATGTCGTATGTGCCTTCCCTGCACACCGCAAAATCGTGATGATCAGACTGGCCGTCCATATGCACGGAAAACGTCAGGTACTTGCTCGGCGTGAACCACTTGGCATCCAGCGCTTCGGTGAGCTTGAGCGCATTGGTACACAGATAGATGTACTTGCGGCGTTTGACCAGTTCCTGAACAAGCTCGCGGATGGGGCCGTACAGCAGCGGCTCGCCGCCGGGGATTGACACCATCGGCGCGCCGCATTCATCGACAGCTTTGAGCGCATCGTCAAGCGGCAGGTCTTTTTTCAGAATGTGGGCGGGGTATTGAATCTTCCCGCAGCCGGCACAGGCAAGGTTGCAGCGAAACAGCGGCTCGAGCATCAGCACCAGCGGATAGCGGCCCCGGCGGCGCAGCTTCTGGCTGAGCACGTACCGCGCGACCGTGAACATCTGTGAAATGGGAACACCCATAAAGGCTCCAACTGGCTCGGGAGAACGCGAACGGTGCAACGATAGCACAGCAGACTGGTGATGTCAGGCAGCTTTATGCATGAAGAAACCCCGCGCCGGGCTTCGACGCGGGGATTGGTGTTTTCATCGAACTGGAACGGGTGGATGCTTACGGGCCGCTGCAAATATGCAGCGTCGGGCCAAACGGATCGTCATCCGGGCAGAAGTCACATTCGCCGATGTAGTTGCAAGAGGGGTCGTGATCATAAAGATAGTGCTACATCCAGCAGTTGTAGTTTGATTTCTCCGCCTCCGTGCCGATCGTCATCACGTCGTAGTACTCGTCCCAGTCGTCTTCATCGAGACCCGCTTCGTCAAGTTCATCTTCCAGCGACGTGACCTGGCCGGTCTGTCCGGGGCAGGTGTTCCAGTTGTCGTGGATGTACAGCAGATCAAAGACTTTGACTTCGCCATCGATTTCATTGGGCAGATCAAGCGGACCGGCAACATCTGCGATGCAGAATTTGCCATCCGCACAGCGCAGGTGCGAACATTGTTGCGCACAATGCGCGTGCGATAATAGTTGAAGTCCGGGCCATGGGATGCCCCCTTTTCAGTGGAAGGGAAAAGATGTGGAGGCGTCCCTGCCGCAGTGAGCAGACGCCTTCATGAGCGTCTGCGACATGAACGCAGCAATGGAAGCAGCAGCACTGTGAGCGTTGCGGGGGTCGGTACGGCAAAGAAGAGATCGTCTATCTCAGCCTGATTCAGAGGATCAATCAGCACGGCCACATCGAATGATACTTCGGAGTAGAGCCCCAGAAAGTTGCCGATATTCTCGTCGCTCTGAATGAAAGTCTGCGAGAGCAATTCACCTTCTCGATATAGATCAATCTGAAAGTTTGAGCCCGACCAGTCGGCGCCAACCCAGTGCATCGGCTGATCGAACTGCACCCAGATGTCGCCGTTGCCATCCAGCCCGAACTCATCGTTCGGAAAGGCGTTGGAATTGAAGAAGATGGTGTCAATACCGTTGAAAAACGTGACACCCTGATCCTGATACTGATCGGTGATGATCGTCCCCGGCGCAAAACCGGTGAAGTCGATCGTCGTGAACTCGCCTACTGCAGTTTGCCACTCGGCCTTGTCAATGAAGAAATTCGGATCGGTTCCGGCAGGCGCCGCTGCATTGATCAGGAACACTGCGGCACCCAGAGCAAGAACAAATAATCGCCTTTGCAATAGGGTGGCGCTCGCCATCTTTTTCTGGTGGCGCATGATTCTTCTCATTTCCACCGGAATCCCCTGGAATGTATCTCTCTAGCGAGAGCCTACGACGGATCGCTGCGATCTCCAGAGAAACTGCGAAAAAGCAGCGCCCGATGATTCGCCGAACCACTCGTAGCGATGTGGAAATGCGGATTGGGCTTGGAGTTCACTCTTCCTCGAAGTTGCTCTTGACCAGCGCGATCAGCGCATCGACTGCGTCCTGACAGTCATCTCCATCCGCTTCGATCTGCAGTTCGGTGCCCATTGTCGCAGCCAGCATCATCATCTGCATGATGCTCTTGCCATCGATTTTTTCATCAGGGTTGTCGGTGCGGATAACTGAAATTGCGCAATCGAACTTGTTAGCTGTATCCACGAACATCATGGCTGGGCGCGCGTGCAGCCCCAGCTTGTTCGAGATGGTCACATTGCCTGAGGCGGTCGCCACGCAGCCGGTCTCCTGGATCGACGGGTCAGTTGGAAGGCAATCGCCGCTTTCATACGGCTTTGCCCAGATTATCAGAGGTTGCAATCCGATGCTGAGGCATCGTACTGTCGCTGCAGGGCCGTTCTCAGCGGGCCGTCGCCTGTTCGTCTGCTTCCTGCAGCAGTGTGAGCACATCGTCAACGCTTCGAGCTTGATGCAGGAATCTGCGGAACGTGTCCTGCTGCAGATTCGTAAAGATTGCTTCCATTGCGTCGAGGTGATCTTCGGGTTTGTCTTCCGGACTCAGTAGCAGGAAGATGGAGTGCACCGGCATGCGATCGAGCGCATTGAAGTCAATACCTTCCTGACTGATTCCGATCGCAACGTGCATGGCATTGATGCTGGCGTCCTTGATGTGTGGAACCGCCACGCCCCGGCCGAAGCCGGTCGAGCCGCGTTTTTCTCTTCGCACCACCGACTTGATATACGCATCACGATTTGCTGTCACAATAGAGCCTGCATCCACTAAGGCATCAATCATTTCCGCTATGACGTCGTCACGTGTCGTCGATTGCAAATCGGGAATGATTGCCTTTTCAATAACGATGTCGCGGAGCTTCATGATTCGGTCCTGCCGGTCGGTGTGTGATGCTTGCTGTCGCGGAGTTTGCTCTTGTGATCGGTGAGCTGCCGGACCGAGCGATCCATCGCCAGATCAATTGAAGCATAGACATCTTCGTGCGAGCAGCGGGCGACAAACGGTTCGTGATGTTCGACGTCTACAAGAATCTCGGTGCTGAAGCCGAGCGGTGCGGAATCCATAATAACTTCAACTTGTTGGATTCGATCGAAGTATCGTGGCAGCTTCTCGACCTTTCGCGTGGCGTATTCCTCGATGGCGGTTGTCACGTCCATGTGTTTGCTGGTGATTTGCACCTGCATGGTCAGTACACCTCCAGTGATTGATTCAAGTCACAGTATGTTAGCGATCATCTTCGGGTGCGCGTTTCTTTGCTTTGGATCGTTTTGCGTGATCTTCTCCATCAGCGGATTCCGCAGCAGATTTCGTCACTTCTGTTATAGCCTTCGTCTGCTTCGGTGACAGCGTTTCTCCTCGGGCAGTTCGCAGATCCTCATCTTCAAGACCATCGGGAATCTGATGTTCCGGGATCAGGACCCCGCCTGAAACAGCGAAACGAATCGCCTCTTCCACTGTGATCGGCAGTTCAATGATGTCGTTCACGTTGACCGTGATCGTGTAGCCCGTAAATGGCGTTGGCGAGCTGGGAATGAACACGGTCACGGACTCACCAGCCTTCACCGAAACAGTCTTCATCGACGCACCGGTCATGAACCCGACGGACCAGATGCCTATGCGCGGATACTCCACAGCCACCACACGATTGAACTTGATCGGTTTCTCATCGGAAAAAAGAAAATCCACGATCTGTTTAACGTATGGATACACCTGTTTGAATACAGGCAACGATGTAATCAGCCGTTCGATTCGCTTATAGATGCGCCTGCCGACAAAACCGCCGAGCAGCCGACCAGCGACATACACCGCAATGATCGCAATCACGATGCCGATCAGATCCATGTACCAGTGACTGTCCCACCAGTCGTTGATGTTCCGAGCGCGAAGTTCCGGCCGAAGGCTGTCGCGGGCACCGGTCGTCCGACTACTAGCGGGCAGCACCTGCCATGCTTCTTCGATATCAGTTTCACTGGGGTCGAACTGGTTGCGCAGCGGCTCCCAGACTTTCGAACCGTTGACTATGGCGGTACGGACGCCCCGGTTGATGGGTTCAGCGATCGTGCTGTCCACGAATTGGTATGCCTTGACGACAATCCAAAGCGTCAACACGGACGGCAACAGGATCACCAGACCCCGTAAGAAGAATTGCCTGAAGTCTGATCCAAAGGTGCGAGGGGCGTTGTCGGACATGGAGGATTCCGGAGCCGACGCCGCTTTTATTCGTGCAAACGAGAAGTCGATGCACGACTACGACCGGCCGACAGGAGTGTAATCGCCGCCGATGTGCAGTTCAATTCCACTGGAATCAAGTCTTACGGCCGACCTCGCCGTGTCGGCTGTAATGCCTGTAGGCGCAATTGCGTCGTGAAATATGCGTCAGATCGGCGGGCTCGCACCACAACCGAATCGCCGGGCGACAGTTGTCCGATAACGCCTTGCAGTTCCTTCAGCGATCGCGTTGATGTGCCATCGACTGACACGATTACATCACCGACCTCCAGCCGGCTTTTCTGCGCTGCTGATCCAGCGACGATCTCCGAGATTTTCACACCATCGTTGCTTGCGCGTGGTTCGGCGATGATCCCCAGTGCCGCATCGCCCTCGCGGATGTACAGATCAACCATCGGCCGATCCTGCACCCATCGGCGCCACTGCCGTTCTATGTCTTCCAATGATGCGCCGAATATGTCTTCAAGTGCCTGCCTGCCCGATCGATCTTCACGATACGAACGCACATAACTGCGATACCAGTCCTGCAGCTTGCCGCGGTCTGCGAAGAATTCAAACATCGAGCGCACCTGCGGGTACAACTTCGATGCGCTGCGCATGAACCGTTCGTTATCTATCTCGAGCAATCGCTCCCAGCGCATCAACCCACCGCCGCGGGCCAGACCGCGCACAACGTTGTGCCGCTCGTTGGGCAGGTAATCGATGTTACCGGAATCATCGAGGCGGTAATCCTCGTACAGCGATGCCATGCCTTCCTGAATCCACAGCGGATGTTCCTGTCCGGTGCGATCCATATGTCCGTAATGCATGAGGTGAAAAAACTCATGGCGAAGCGAGCCGCCGATGTTTCGTGTCACCAAGACGCGCTGGCCGTGGTCGTACAGCCCGCCCACGCTTGCATCACCTTTGAGAAGTTGATCCACATGCTCCGGCGTCGGCACTGCAACCATTGCGTAATAGTCCGGCATGCCGTCAAAGAACATCGCAGAAAGATGATCCGCCTGCTTCTGCAGCATGTCGCGCATCTCTGCATGGGCCACACTGTCCAGTGCTGTTGCGTAGCAGATGCGATGCACATCATCGACTTCAAAGGAATAGTCATCCTCGCCCTTGAACCGGTTGCGCCATCTGGAAATCAGCCGCTGCGCATCATTGCGCTGCGTGCTTCGCAATGCTTCAAGCACTGCAAGATACGTCGGATGATCGCGGATCGATTCCAGATCCGGATCGCGGCGCATGTGATCGAAGGAATCGAACCCCGCTTCGATGGCATCGCGCAGCGCCTGCGCTGAGTTGTCGCGCTCGCCGATCAGTGCATGCGCGCACGCTTTGTTGTACAGCATGTTCGGCCGGTTCGGCCAGCGCTCGAGAAACTCATTGATCTGCTGCAGCGCTGCGTGATGCCGTTGCTGATCAAAGCTCTGGTAGATGCGCTGCTCCAGCGCCGCGGCAGATTCATTGGACTGCGCCGTCGCAGCACTGCACGTCGCCAGCAACACTCCAAGAAGAACCCAAAGGTGCAGCGCTCGAATTCGCATCGTCATCTGTTCATCGCCTCGCGTGTGCTGTGGTGCATATGCAATACTGTAGATGGTTCAACCGGTTGGACCCGTCAACGGCTGCGAAGTTCGCGAACCACTTTTCCATCGACATAACGCACAACTCCATCGGCACATTCCGCAATTGCCTGCGGATAGGCCCGACATTCCTCAGCATACACCCGCGCCGCAAGGCTCTCGGGCGTGTCATCGGGCTTTACCGGGCACCGCCGCAGCACAACGACCGGCCCGTGGTCGTACTGGTCATCCACAAAATGCACCGTACACCCGCTCTCGGCTCTGCCCGCTGCCAGCACCGCCCGGTGGACATTCATGCCGTACATCCCCACCCCCCCGAACTCCGGCAGCAGGGCCGGGTGAATATTCAGCACCCGCCCGTCCCAATTCGGGGAAACGCGAAACCACTGCAGCCACCCGCACAGACACACCAACTCCGTTCCGGCTTCCTCCAACCAGCTATCTATGCGGTCCTGCTGCTGACGGGCGCTGTCATCCGGAAAATCATCCAGCGCGTGGACGGTGAATCCGCGCGCTTCAGCTCGGCTGGTGCCCGCAATGCTGCGCTTGGACGCAATCACACAGACGACTTCCGCATTAAGATCGCCACGGTCGATGTGATCGGCAATGTTCAGCAGCGTCCGCCCGCCGCCGCCGATGAGCGCTGCGAGTTTCAATGGTTGTGCGCGGTCACTGTTCAATTGCTCGCCTCATCCACAGGCGGGCCTTCATCGATTGTCACCGTTGGTGTACTTGCGAACGGGATTGCTTTGCCCTTGGAATTGACTGACACCATCGTCAGCCGTGCTTCGGTGACAAGGATCACCTCGCCGGTGGTGTAGCGTTCCGCTTCCACGCGGATGCACACCTTGACGGAGCTTGTTCCGGTGCGCTCGGTGGCGGTGCAAAAGGTGACCACATCGCCGACGAGTACGGGCGCGCGGAAATCGACTTTATCCACGGAGACGGTGACCCAGCGGTGTACGCCGTGGCGGCGGGCCTCGATGAACCCCGCCTGGTCGATATAGCTCAGGATCACACCGCCGAAGATCGTGCCGTACTGATTCGTATCCCTCGGCAACATGACCACACGCAGCGCGGTGATGTAGTTGCCGGATTCAGCCTGCGGCTGGTTCTGCTTTGCTGCACTCATGGCAACATCATCGCGGGGGAATCACTGGGAGACAAGTTGTACTTATGTTGCCTTGCCTCCAATCATTCCAACAATCGCACCAAATCCAAGCTTCCAACAAGTGGAACACGTCTCAAGCATCTGGTGTCCAGCGTCGGACAAGTCACTCGAGGTTGCGAGCACGACTGCAATAATGAGTGATGTAAGTGACAAGAACACTACTGTGCAAAACACCAGCGTGAATACCTGCCTTTGTGTTGCCAGACCACGACCGTCAAGTCTCGGTCGCGAATTCTGTCGAATACCTCAGCAACGGACGTGTTTTCTCTCAGAGAATGGTTCCCGGATATCTTTGCTCGCTTTCCGGGAAGCAATCCAGCGGTCGCTAGAAGAAATGAAGTGGCCTTTCGTGTCCCTGACGCTTCCTCTGGAACGAATGCGAGCGGTTCATGTTCCAGTGAGGAATTTTCTGGAAGCAATGGAGCGGGGGTTTGTTCCAGAGAGTCTTCCATTGATACCCGGGAACGCTCCATTGATATCCGGGAACAATTCTCTGGAACAAAAGCGGGTCGGATGGTGTTTGGGAAGTCGCGGATTGCTGTTCGATAACAGTCCGGACGTGCGAATCCTGCGCGTGCGAGATTCACAGCTTGTCTGTTTCCCTTGTCGCACTCGAAGTTTCCTTCGTTGCGCCTGATGTTTGGAACGTTTACACAGAAGGTTCCTTCGTTCCCACGCGCGCGAGACGCAGTCCCACGTACACATCGCCCGTTCCCACGGACAAATGCCGGCGCTGCGCGTACGAATGCCCGGCC
>JAJDDB010000017.1 GCA_029260575.1 Phycisphaerales bacterium | reverse complement strand
TACCGAGCCGACTGTCTCTGGCAGCTTCCACATCACAACATGGGCACCCTTCTTTTGCACTACACTGCTGAGGCGGTATGCCGTGCTGATTCCACCATGGGTGTGGTGCTGATCTTGAATGGCAGCATTGCAGAATGGTTCTACATTGAGCACCAGGTCGTCGTTGGTGAGCTGCACACCGTTGTTCCCCTCCGACTCGTCCATGGTGAGGATGGGTAGCACTGCAGGAAGGTGAGCAAGCCGCTCGGTCACATGCACATAGCCCTTTCCACAGCAGAGCAGTGTGCTGGTATCGCCGGCTTCTGCAGCCAAAACTAAAGTAGTCGAAACCAGCTTCGATTCCAAAGCATCTTGCAATGAGGTTATCTGAGGTGAGGAAGGCAAGCTTAGATGGCAGAAAGTGGCACTGTATATCACATGCTTTGCACAGCCATTGTTGTGGCAGTCGTAACATGTTGTCTCGGTGTCGATTGCCACGTTTGACATGGCCCGAAACTCAGCACTTGCAGCAACCAACTCTGACCACAGTTCAGCTGGATCAGCAAGTGCAAACCGGCGCGCATTGTCATTCCATTTCGTCCCCAACATGCAGCAGAGCTCATACACATCGCGAGCACGGGCCTCAGTGTTGATGATGATATCGTTCATGTGGTTGTAGATGTGCTGTGAGAGCACTGGTAGGTCACTGCGTTGTGCTTGAGAAGCCACCAGGTCTCGCAGGCGAGTGGAGTTGGCCAGTGTTTGTACCATTGCGCTCAAGGCACACGAGTTTCCAAAGTTCCAGATTCCCCCTTCTTCTTGGTGGATTCGCCTGTCCCATGCCTCTTGTCCTTCGTTGTGGATCGGTGTAAGAGAGTTTCCTGTTCCTGCAATGATGTCGTGCAGTGCCGGACACACAACCGGTGGTAGCTGTGTTGTCATTGTTGTTGATGTGGCTGTGTCTGTAGCTGGCGATGCAGTAGTGGCTGTTGCTCCCAAAACCAAACTGTCCACCAGTGCAGCAGTAGGAACCATTGGAGTTGCGGTTGTTGCTGCAACAGGACCCGTTGGTGCAGCTGGCGGGGTCTCCTCGGCATCAGTTGCAGTCGACACGGCCCAGGAGTTGAGTACAGCAGAAGATGTGAACTTGATTGGTGTGGGAGAAGGTGAGCTGCGCTGGTGTGTCAGCAGAGCTTCGAACTTGATCTTGTTGGCACCAACAGCCACATCAATCCAAGGCAATCCGTTGATAGCATCACTGCAGCGCAATGTGGTTCGTTGCAGCTTCATCTCAAGTGCCCTCTCTGCTGCCTCTGTAGACACTGTGCCGGGAGCTACCTTGTAGTGTGCTGCACCACGTACTCCAGATATTGCCGGGGACAGGGTGGAGTAGCGACATCGGAACTTGCCAATGACGTGGCCAATGGTGACTACATAGTAGTGGGTGGGGCTAGAGGCTGGTGAGTAGGATGTTCTACTCTGTTGTCGTGGTTGATGTTGGTATCAGCATCTCGGGTGCTGGTCGTACACTGTTGCCACAGCAAGTCTTGTACAGCAAGCCGGCTGGCTTCGACCAGCTGCGGAAATGGTGGTGTAATGACCATACGCTCTCCCTGCTTGAGCTGTGCCTTTGACCAAGCTGCTGCCTCCTCTGGCTTGGCCATGGGGAAACGTCGCATCAAGTTTGGGTGTCGAATGTGTTGGCGGACACTCTCAAACTCTGCCCTTGTGCCTACACCACCAACACTGATGCGCAACACTGATGCGCTCTGCCAAGGTCAAGTTGCACGCCAACCAGACCAACTTGCGTGGCCGCAACATCCGTGAGAACACACTGCTAGTGCAGGAGATTATCCGCCGTGCCACGGGTGGAGCACTGGTGTTTGTGGACTTTGCTGGAGCGTTTGACCGCGTGTCACATGCTTTCCTGTGGCAGGTGCTGGACCGTGTTGGAGTAGGCCCACGCATGCTGCATGTAGTGCAGTCGCTGTACCGCAATGCACACAGCAAAGTGTGCCATGGAGGCTTGGAATCACGGCCTTTTCAGTTGTGCAGTGGAGTACGACAAGGCGATGGGTTGTCGCCGGTTCTGTTCGCCATTGTGATTGACTGCTTTGCACGCATGATTGATGCATGTCAGGGCATCCGAGGCATGCCTTCTGGGTGTGATGCGCTGGGTGGAGTGCAACGCACACGTGTAGGATTGCATGCAGACGACGTCACGATTGCTCTTGCGACGGACTCTGCCTCCAACAGCCTGCAGCCACCACTGGCAGCGTTGCAGCATGTTGTGGGTGTGTACGAACGCGGAACCGGCGCTGCAGTGAATGTGGACAAGACTGCGATCATGTTGTTTGGTGACAACACACAGTTGGGTGCACACGACGCAACCTGGCGTGTGTTGCTTGCATCGGACGTGGTTCCTTGCCTGGGGATCCCAGTCAGTGCCGATTCTCGCGCGGTGGCACGTGCCATGGAGGCATGGGCTACAGACTTTCGGCAAAAGGCGACGCCGTGGCTTGCGTGTGGCCTCTCGCAGCTGGGACGTGCACGATTGGCACAGTGTCGACTGGCTCCGATGCTGTGTGGTATCGACTGATGGTGCTGTCAGAGCGTGTGTACACGACTCTCTCACGCTCCATTGTGCAGTTTGTAAACGGTCCTGGTCGCAACTCTCAACCTGTGGCGACGGACGTGTTGTATCTGCCTCGCGATTGTGGTGGACTGGCTATGCCTGACGTGCGGGGCATGGCAGCAGCAATGCACGCCCGTTTGGCAATGCGGTATGCACATTTGTTGCTGCAGGAGCGTCTGGGACACCGTGTGCCGAGCTGGGTGCATGCACTACGCGGCCAGGAAGCCGAGTGGCGTTCTCGACACCAGCTACGCAGTCACGAGTCGATTCTTCTCTCCTCTCTGCCACAGCTGGAGCGACATGCAGCTCGCGATTTGTTTGTGTGGCACATTGCACGTGCTCTGCTCAAATGTGGCACTGTGGAGCGATTGCAACAGAGTCGCACATCATCATCACATTGGCGCATGGGTCGTCATCGACAGACTGGGGAGGCTGCTCTCTTGTATGGCAACAGCAGCAGTGGTACATCGCTGCTACTGTGTGTTGTAGGGAGTGCTTGGAGTGCTGCTCTTGGTGGATTTGGAACGCTCGCCGGAGCTCAACGTGTTGCTGCTGCAGACTGGGAGTTGGAGGAGCAGTTGCGCAACATCGTGCGTTGGCCACGAACCAAGGACCAACGGGACAGTGGAACACCACAGCTCTGGTTCGATCACGGCACACGGCCTGCACCGTTTGCACTGTATCGCCGCCACAGCAGTGTTGTGAAGCCATCGGACGTGGCGCATCTCGGCATGGACCCGCAGACGTGCAAATGGCTGCAACAGGGCTACCGCTTCTCGCAGTGGCGGCAGTCTTCGTGCAGGCAAGCAGAGGCACGGCAACCGTTTGCTGTGCTTCGTGAACGATTCGGAGAAGAAGACAATCG